>JAGDZT010000021.1:0-1046 GCA_049115635.1 Flavobacteriaceae bacterium | reverse complement strand
AAAGTAGTGGGAATAGCGCAGCTATGTCGCTACTTTGGCCAGCTTTTCGCTGAATGTATTCCATCGGTTTTGTATAAAAATCAGTTTGGGAGAAAAGTGCAGAACCTTTTCGAGCGTGCTGATTTGAGTTAGTTTAAAAGTACAGAACATTGAGCAAGAAACCAAGCCCAAATTGTTTTTATACGGTGTTGGCAACTGGCTTTTTATTCCGATTTAATATTAATCCACTATTCATTCCATTAGGTAATTTTACTAGATAATCAGAATTCCATAACGTTTCAATTACTTTTCTCATATTTTCGGGTTTATTGTCTAATATTAGACTTGCTTCTTTTAAAGAGTCTGTTGTCTGAATAAATTTCATCAAATAATGGTTGTCCAATTCTCCAAATTCGATTCCATTGTTAATTTGAATATCTAAAAATTGTTCAGTGTTGGTATTTGTAAATGAGCAACCTTTTCCGTGAAAATGATATATCCATTCACTATTTATTTTTCCTCTTTGATTTTCGCTTCTTTTTGTTTTTAATTCATAAATTTCATTAGAATTATTAAGTTTTATATCAAATGTCTTAGCCATTAAATTCATAAGGTAGTGAGCTGTTTTGTCAAACAATTCTATACAGTTATGAAATAGTGTTATATTTTCAAAAACTGTTTTGGTTGATATGCTTTTACTAATAATAAGTTTATTCAACCACCCAATTTGAGTTACGACATGATTAGGGAATTCTTTCTGTAATTCTAAAATGTAATTTCGGGTTAATTTTTCTTCAATCACAATAAACAATAAAGCTTCGTTTTTATTTAAAAGTTCTCTGACTTTTCCAATTTCAGGAAGTTTTTCAATCTCTATTGTCATTTTTTTTGCTTGTTGCCAACAGACCTGCTAAACGTAGTTCTGTATTTTTTGAGTAAATATAAAGAATTTGGGCAACAATTATAAGAGAGCAGACTTCCTATAAAACTCTTATAATTGTTTATCAAATAGATAAATGAGTTATCGTTATTTGCCAAATTCTGATTATTGAGAGCAAAAAAAACAG
>JAGDZT010000020.1:0-2869 GCA_049115635.1 Flavobacteriaceae bacterium | reverse complement strand
ACATTGCTAATCACTGGCAATGGATGTACTATTAAATCAAAAGTAGTATGATCTGTAAAACACCCAGTTGAATTATTTGTAACTCGAACATAAATTGTTTGTTGGTTTGCAGCTGTATTGGAATATGAATCTGGTAGGTTATTCAAACCTGAATTTGCATCAGATGCAGAGGCATGATAGGTAACCGTAAAGTTAACAGGATCTTGTCCTCCTAAGATAGTAGCGGTTTGATTTGATAAAGGAAAACTAACCATACCATTCGTATCATCACCATCTAAATCATCATCACATAGTTGCATATTATTAACATCCGTAGCAGTAGGGACAGGATTTACATTTAATGTGATGTGAGTTCCTATGTACAAGCAACTTGTATTTACAGTATTATCAATACGTGTATATATTTGTTGTGTGTTTGCGGTAATATTCCTATAATTACTAATATCTGTAATCATATTAATATTAGCTAGGGCATCTCCTAGGGTAGAATAATGAGAAATAGTAAATGCTTGTGCCGCAGGAAACTCAGCTATTATTTCTGCATTTACTGCACTAAAATCAAAGTTTGTAATTCCATCTAAGTCACTACCAACAGTTCCATCGTAGTCATCACAACTATTATATGATCTTTGAAATGTTGTTGGAATAACAGAAGTAGAAACAATTAAATCTATTTCGGCAATTCTTAAGCATCCATTTATGGTAGTTACTCTAGCCCAAACTTTATCTGTATTAGGAGTTACATTTGGATAAGCATTAAAATTTACAATAAGATTGGTTTCATTTTGTGCATCTACTAATGAAGGGTAATAGCTGAAGTTTAAATTGATAAAATCCGTTGAAATTAATGAATTTGCAGTGGTTAAATCAAAACTTGTAATTCCATCTTGATCATTATCACATAAGCTCAGACTTACAGGAGTTGTAACAACAGGAAGTTCATTTACACGTAAAGTAAGTGTTCCAAAATTAGGGTTTCCTAAAACAGATTTTCGTTTACATGTAGTTGCTATATTTGTTACTACTACAAATATTTCTTGTTCTCTAGACAAATTCTGATATGGAGTTATCTTATCGATAGCATTCATTTCAGTATCGGCATCTGTTGCATTTAAGTAGTAAGCAATATCATAATCAGATGCTGATAAGCCTCCTAAAATTTGAACATCTCTATCTCCTAGAACAAAGTTTTGTACAATTCCATTGGTATCATCTCCATCAATAGTATCATCACAAAACTCATAATCCGTTGGGTTTTGCACTACAGGTAAGGGATCTACGGAAATATTAAAACTTGTTGTTGCAATATTACAAGTTGTAGGAGATAAAATAGTATGAACTCTTGCATATATGGTCTCGGTTTGATTTGTATTCGTATATGGGTTTGGTAATGCATTCATATTTCCATCTGCATCTGCTTGACTTGCAAAAAAGAGTACTTCAAAAACAGTTGGATCTTGTCCTCCTAATATTTCTGTTGCGAATAAAGTTTGTAGATCAAAGCTGACGACTCCATCAAAATCATCATCACAAATTTCGTAATTAGGGTCTGCTAATGCATTGGCGACAGGTTGTTCAAAAAAGGTGATCAATACTTCATCTTCGGCAACATTCCCATTGTCATCTGTAATTTCAACCTTATAATTTCCAGATAGGTTATTAGTGATGGATAAAATTGGTGCAACTTCACCAGATAAAACTGAAAAGCCACTACCTGTATCTACTGACCATACATACGATATAGCAACTCCACTAGTTGGTGTTGCATCTAAATCTACTTGCGTTCCAACACAAACTTCTTGATCTGGACCTAGAGCTGTATCAACAATAGAGCAGTCTAATTGACTACCAGCTAAAGGATCACCGTTTTCATCAATATTCCATATCAAATCGAATTCTGAAGCAGTAGCACTAAATCTATCTACTACTAAAATGTATTCTTCTCCTGGGTTGACATCTACATATCTTACAAAACGATCACCTCCAGCATTCTCACAAGTATCGGTATAAGCAGGATCTACACTAGCCCCTGTTGCTGTATCACCTCCAGCATATGAGGCTCTTATCGCCGTTTCTCGAGTTAGAAGTGAGCAGTCAGGATTAGGTCCGTATAATGCCCAATCATAATCTGCTGGCACCAAAGGGTTTATAGTGAATGTTAATCTAGTTCCAGCAGCAATTTTTATTCTGTACCATAGCGTTCTTTGGCTTGAAAAAGGGGTAGAACATCCAGTATCAATAGTAAAAGGAGATGGATCAGTTGCGTTCTGCTCTTGCTGTGTTTGGTTACCACAAACAGCAATTAATTCATCACAAACTTGTGCAGAAGTATGAATACTAAATAGTAATAAGGTTGCAAAGAATAGTATTTTATAATTGGAGTACTTTGTCATCGTTATTTATTTTTAATCTTCTCTTTAAAAATGACTGTATTTTTGTCCCTAACATAAAAATAGTATTCAACCTTTGGTAAGGTAGAGATGTCTAATTTATAATATTGCATACCAACTACTCCTTTTATGAGCTTTTTGATAATTTTTGTGTCATTCTGTAAGCTGGTGATATAAACTTCAAAATCTTTAGGAGTTTTACTTTCTATACTATAAACTAAAGAAGATTTAACATCTTTACTTTTAATTTTTACTTTTATATCATTCTGCCCTTGTGAGAAAGAATATATACTAAAGAATAATGATAGTAAAAAGATAATTTTTTTCATATGATTCTATATAAGGCATTAAAGGTACTAAAATCTGTTAATAGTATGTTAACGTATAGATATTGATTTTATGATTATATATTATAAAAAACGCCTACACATTGTGTAGGCGTTTTAATTTATAGAATTTCACATATTTATTTTCTAAGG
>JAGDZT010000019.1:0-900 GCA_049115635.1 Flavobacteriaceae bacterium | reverse complement strand
CCTGTTAATGATAGAGTTGTACTATTTGTACCTGAACAAACGCTAGCACCTCCTGATGTTAAACCTCCTACACTTGTAGGACTAACTGCTATTGTAGCACTGGAAGAACTAGCCTCTGTGCAAGCGCCACTTTGCACTACCGCTCGATAATATATTGTTGCTGTTAGGTTGGTTGCTGTTAAACTTGTTGTCGTATTTGCTATGGGTGTTCCTGCAGTTGCAAAATTATCTGTTGAACTTTCCCACCTTACTACATTTCCTGTATTTCCTGTTAATGATAGATTTGTACTATTTGTACCTGAACAAACGGTGGCTCCGCCAGAAACAGTTCCTCCAACACTTGTAGGTGATATTGTAACAACTATAGCATCCGAAGGAGTTTCGCCAGTACATCCTGCTCCTGTTCCAGTTACTGTCATTGTTAAGGTAACTGTTCCTGCAGTTATGTCTGCAGCACTTGGAGTGTATACTGGATCTTCAATATTTGCATCACTAAAAGAACCTGTATTGACTCCTATTCCTGCTCCATTATTTGCTGTCCATACTATACTACCATTTGTAGCTGTAGCTACTAACGTATAATCGCTTCCTTGACATATTGTTGCCGTAGCATCTCCTGCATCAGCTGTAGGTGCATCACTTAAGGTGATTACAATAGTATCTGTTGCCGTTGTTGAAGTACAGCCTGCGCCGGTTCCCGTAACCGTCATGGTAAGTGTAACACTTCCTGCAGCTAGGTCTGCTGCGGTTGGGGTATAGACTGGGTCTTCTACTGTAGCATTGGAGAAGCCTGCTGTTCCTGATCCGTTGTTTGCTGTCCATGCAATTGTTCCATTTTTCGCTGTTGCGTCTAAAGTATACGTTTCGCCTTTACATACATCTGCTGTAGCAGCTCCTGCA
>JAGDZT010000018.1:0-457 GCA_049115635.1 Flavobacteriaceae bacterium | reverse complement strand
TTGAACCTCCTACACTTGTAGGTGATATTGTAACAACTATAGCATCCGAAGGAGTTTCGCCAGTACATCCTGCTCCTGTTCCAGTCACTGTCATCGTTAAAGTAACACTTCCGGCTGCGATGTCGGTTGCGCTTGGAGTATAAGTTGGATCTTCAATATTTGCATCACTAAAAGAACCAGTATTGACTCCTACTCCTGATCCATTATTGGCTGTCCATACTATACTACCATTTGTAGCTGTAGCAACCAGTTTGTAACTTGATCCTTCACAAATTGTAGATGTAGCATCTCCTGCATCAGCCGTAGGTGCATCACTTAAGGTAATCACAATGGTATCTGTTGCCGTAGTCGAAGTACAGCCTGCGCCAGTGCCTGTTACTGTCATCGTTAGTGTAACACTTCCGGCGGTTAAATCTGCTGCGGTTGGGGTATACACTGGGTCTTCTACTGTAGCGCT
>JAGDZT010000017.1:1413-2316 GCA_049115635.1 Flavobacteriaceae bacterium | reverse complement strand
TTCGCTGAATGTATTCCATCGGGTTTGTGTATGATTAGTTGCGTGGTTAAGCAACTAAGTTAGCAAACTAATCACAGATAGAAAATTCCAGCGGAATTTTCGTAAGTAGGCTAGAACCAAGCAATTGATTATACACGGTGTTGTAACTAGTGCTTTATTCAATGTATTTATAAAATGTTATATTTTCATTAGTCAAATCTAATTTTACTAATCCGCTTCTAATTCCCATATATACATTTTCGTTATCAACTACCGCAATTGAATTCGGATATAAACTTGACCAAAATGTATTTTCAAAAATCAATTCTTTTTTGAAATTCTCAACTACATAAAAATTCTGATGAGTGGCTATCAATAACTTATTTCCATAAATCGTAAAAGCCTCTGGTGCATCGTCAAATTCCATTATATTTTTGTAGGTAAAATTCTCTCCGTCTTTTTTTAATTCAAAAATTGCCCCTCCACTATACGATAAATGGGCAAGTCCTTCTATAAAATAAATTTTGTCATTAAATTCAAAAACGAATTTGATATTTCCTTCTTTTATTTCTATTTCTTTTTTGTCTTTATCGTTCGGAACGAATGATAATTTTCCGCCCCATTCTCCACGATTAATTCCGATTAAATTTCCACCATCTATTTTTAATTCCGCTGTATTTCTTTCTTTTACTTTTTCGATATTCAGTTTATTGTCTATGATTTTTACTCCAAATTCATTTCGAGCGTAATTCAATTCTCTCCATTTGTCAGTACTGACTTTTGGTATTTCAGTCTCGACAAGGTTTTTCGGAATATCAACTTGAATTTGAGCACAAGCAATCAAGTTTAAAAGTAGAAAGACAATTATTAAAATTCTGTTCATCGTTTTTCGCGCATTGGTTACAACAGACCTGCTAAACGTAG
>JAGDZT010000017.1:0-1322 GCA_049115635.1 Flavobacteriaceae bacterium | reverse complement strand
GCTGAATGTGCTTCAACGGTTTGTATAAGATTTGTGCGGCTTAAAATCCGTAGGATTTTCAGCCTAGTACAAATGTTTCTTGGTTGTTTTGGTCTTTCAATTTTTGTTTAAATGTAAGCATAAATTTTATACGTTGTTACCCAACGTTTCTTTCGGTCAAAATGTTTTCAGCTAATTTTATTGCTATTGGTTGATACTTATTTCTGTTTTCAATAATGTAAATCAACTCGCTATTAGATTTCATCTTAAAGTTTTCTTTCATTTTTTCAGTTCTAGTTTTCGGTTTAAACTTTTCCTTCTTTGATTCAACAACCTCTTTTGATTTAAACTCTTCAATATCCTTTAAGTCTTTTATTTCATCTAAAAGCAATGGTTTTTCTATATCACTAAATTTTGGAATAGGTAGGTTATTTTTTTTAGCAATATTACATTCCTTTTCATATTTCATTTGCCAAAGGTATAATTCAGCTCCAAAAAGTTGTTCTACATATAATGTAAAACTCCATGCAAAACCTATATAAACTATACATATATACCACCAAATGTCATCAAATTCAACCTTAGCTTTATTACTTAAATAAAACATAATTGAAGGAGGTAAATACATTATAAATTGCACCCCTAATGATATTACAAAGCCGTCAATAAAATTTGATGTTCTGGAGCCAATAATTGCGATTCCTCTTTTGAATGAATTTGAAAAACTTTTATTTTCCCATGCAAATGCAGGAATTATTACAAACATTATCATTCGTAGTGCTTGAATTAACATGTCGATTGTAAATGTAGACCAGGAAAATGAATCTGAACCTGCTAACGTTCTGGCAATATTTTCGGCTGATTCTTCTTCAGTTCCATTGTTTTTCTTTTTTGAGAAAAGGACTTTTAGAAGGACTAGCAAAAACCAAGTGATGCTCCAAATCAGTGTTAAATAAAATAAATGTCCAATATTTTTACTTAAAGAATCACTGATGGCTTTTGAAATGCTCATTTTTATTCCATTTTCATCTTGTTCAATAAGTTCAACTAATATGGAACATGAGAATAATACAGTGCCTGAAGCAATGAAATAAAACAAATAGGCGAAAGTCAGTTGCCCTTTAGTATTATAATCACTCCAAGGGAAATGCCATTTAAAATAGATTACTCCTGTCGCAATTACTATCCACGTCATGAATAACGGTAAAATAAAAATAGGGTGCTTTTTAAATATATTAATAGCAGACTTTATTGTTTCCATTTATTGTTGGGGTAATTTTCAAATGTTGGGTAACAGACCTGCTAAACGTAGTTGTGTATTTTTTGAGTAAATATAAAGAATT
>JAGDZT010000016.1:0-4200 GCA_049115635.1 Flavobacteriaceae bacterium | reverse complement strand
AATCTAGAGCCAGACAAGTTTATGTTTAATGCCAATGGAACAGGTGGAAGTTTCATTTTTGATTATAAAACCTTAAAGCCCGTGCTACAGCAGTATGGCGATGTTAAGATTACGCATTTTATGGCCAGTGGAGAGATCGATCGTTTTGAGGTGATAGATGCCAATGGCATTACATACTACTTTGGTAAATCTAAAGATGGCACTAGAGTAGCAAAGAATAAAGACCATGTACTAATAAACTACGCCTATCATAGTGTCAATGGAGTGAGTCAAACCTCAGGCGGAGGTGTCGATGGTCCTTTTCCCAATGCATGGCAATTGATGGATATAGAAGCTCTGGATGGATCGCTGATAGAGTTTCATTATGAGAAAGAGGAGATGACCTACTTTAGACGCTCTAAAGATGAGAAAGATGGAAGCACTAGTAATGTGACCATGTTCAGTTCAAAAATAAGAAGTGATCAATACCACATTAAAGAAATCATCTTTAACAAAGAACCGATTACCAATAAGTCTAGCAAAGTAAAGTTTGTAAAGACCACTGCGAATCGACAAGACATCACTGTTTCAGGGTCTCATACCTTAGACTATATCGAGGTCTTAGATAGAAACGATAGCATTATTAAAAAAGTTCAGCTTAGCTACGAGTATAAAACAGCCACCACCAATGGAAATGAACATCCTTTCTTTTTAACAAATGATGCCAATGGGACCAAAAGATTGTATCTAAAGACGGTTAAACAAGTCGATACCAATGGAAATGATCTACCAGGACATAGCTTTACTTATAGCAGCGAAGAACTCCCTAGTAGATTCTCTAACTCACAAGATGCATGGGGATATTATAATGGCGCAAGTAATGGACATTACCTAACTTTTTTCAATTACAATACCAACCCAGTTAATAGAACGGTAGATACTTTAAAATCAGAAGCTGGGATGTTACAAAAGATTACCTACCCTACAGGAGGAAGCACAAATCTTATCTATGAACATAACAGAGCGATTCCAAGTGTAGATATGAAACAAGTGGTAGTTGGAAGTATCAACCCTATTGTGAGTAGAAATGAGAATTTATCACAGCTTAACTATGCATTTGATTATAACAACTCTACCAATCAATATGAAAAAACGGTAGTCATCAATCACATCTATAACAATGAGGTAGATGTAGATATTACTTTTCAAGATACCAATGGTTGTACTAGAGACGAACCCGCTTGTAAGTTTGATATCTCTTTTGTGGGCAATGGTTATAATATTGCATTGTACTTAGGCGCCAATACCACCTTAGGAAACCTACCAGCAGGCACCTATACCTTAATTGTCAAGCCAAAGTTTAATCCTTATGTATATACCGACCCAAATCAAGGGTTTTCGGTACAGATGAACTGGTTGGAGCATGAGGACGATCAGCCAGACTTTTTATATACCTCAGGCAAGCGTATCAAGAGAATTGAGTTTAAAGATTCTGATAACAGTTTGGTGAGTTTTAAAGAATATGAATACCTAAAATCTGATGGAGTAACCACCTCAGGAAAACTCTTTGGGCTTCCTAACTTTTTATCGATTCGTAAAAGTCAAACAATCGGAGGGGCCATTTTATTACAATACAATGGATCTACCACTATAGGACCTCTTTCAGCACCTCAGGGGAATACCACAGGCTATGAATATGTAACTGAATATTATGGAGAGAAAAACAATAATGTAGGAAAGACCGAATATGAATTTACCGCCTTTAACGATGATGGAGAATGGTATAAATATCCGTATCATCTTCCTTTAGACAATGAATGGCTTAGAGGAAAGCCTTTAGAGACCAAACATTATAAAAACACCAACGGAACTTATAGTTTGGTCAAAGAAGTAGAAAACACCTATCTGTATGCCAACCTAATCACAAGTCTTGCCAACCTTTCGGTGCTCACAGTTGCCAATATTCCAAAGGCTACTGATTTTTCTACGGTGAGTTCGCTATCACATAATAAAGACGAGGAAAAGTATCGTATCCCATTTATCAAGATTTTTCATGAAGAAGGTGCCGATGGCACGCCATCACAAATGAATCCTATCGTTTATAAAGTCTATCATCTAACAGGAGGTACTCAAAACTTACACAAAACGACGACTAAGGATTATTATGGTGGGGGGATTGTACATACTACCACCACCACCAACAGTTATGATTACACCAAACACTACCAACAAAAAGGCAGTAAAATGACCGATAGTAATGGCGATGTGATAGAAACCATTAATTACTACCCTATAGATGTTGGGAATGTCAATTCTTTAGGATTAAGAGCCCTTACAACACTAGAGTATAATGCGATTCATAAGCTAAAAGCTCCCACGACAGGCAATCCAACTGGTATTCACCGTATAGCGACCCCCGTTCAGGTAGAAACCTATAACGGGACTACATTACTCTCTACGGTTCGTACTAACTTTATAGACACCTTAGGGCAGATATTACCAAGAAATGTAGAAACCTTAAAAGGGACTTACAACGCTACAAGTAATCCATTAGAAGAGCGGATTGTTTACGATTCTTATTATGCCAATGGAAATGTACAACAGGTACGTAAAAAAGATGGCACTCCGATTGTATATATCTGGGGCTATAACCATACCGTACCGATTGCTAAAATAGAGAATGCTACCTACTCGGACATTCCTACAAGTATCTACAATAGCATTATCAATGCCTCTAACGCAGATAATGACCGTACACAAGGCAGTTCAGGAAATGAGGGAGCGCTTAGAGCTGAGTTGGCAAAACTCAGAAGTACCTCACTAAGTCCAAACCTAATCAATGCGCAAGTAACTTCGTTTACCTATGATCCCTTAATTGGTGTGACCAGCATTACCGATCCTCGAGGGAGAACGATGTATTATGTATATGACAGTTTTAATCGACTAGAATACGTAAAAGATCATGATGGGAATACCCTAAGTAAGAATGAGTATCACTATAAAAACTAAACTGCTATGAAAAAGATATATCAATTACCGAAGATTTTGTTGGCAATCTGTTTATTAGCCGGCACAGCATTATATGCTGGAGAGAAAGATAAGAACAAAACAATGTGGACTCCAGCAGCTCCACCACCCCCTTCTATTCAGAGTCAGACCTGTACCAGTGTTACCTTAGAAAAGACAGGAAACATTCCTTCAGGAGTGATGTGGTATTGGCAAGGAACCCTAAAGAAGGGAACCAGCACCACCCTACCTGCAACCAGTACCTATACGGTAACTGCTACGGGAACCTATTATATTAGAGCCAAGGATTTATCAACCAACTTATGGAGTACAGGGACTTCTATTTTGGTTACCGTAGGAAGCGCAGGCGCTCCTACTTGGTATCAAGATACCGATGGCGATGGTCTAGGAGACCCTAATAATTCTTTAACACAATGTACTCAGCCTACAAATTACGTATCCAATAGCGATGATCAGTGCCCTGGTCAAAACGGGAATGGAAGCTCTACAGGATGTCCAGGTACACAAAGCCTGTCAGACTATAACTATGTGTATTCTATCGTAGCACAAGTAGCCACCACAGATATTGAGACTACCCTACAAAACAACAGAGATGATGTGGTAGAGAATGTATCCTATTTTGACGGTCTGGGAAGACCTATACAAAGTATTGGAATCAGGCAGAGTCCTACCAAGAAGGATATTGTATCCCATGTAGCCTATGACCAATACGGAAGACAACTCAAAGATTACCTTCCTTATGCAAGCACAGCCAATGATGGATACTATAAATCGGGAGCGCTTACCGCAACAGAAACTTTTTATAATACCACAAAATATCAAAACACCCTAAACCCTTATTCAGAGAAAGTTCTAGAGTCTTCACCACTAGGTAGAATCTATGAGCAAACGGCACCAGGGAACGATTGGAAGAAAACAACAAGTTTGGTGACTGGCAAAGACTATTCAGATGGACATACCATTAAGTTCGAACACCTAGCCAATGCAGCCAATGAGGTAAGAAAGTATGGAGTAAGCACTAGTTTTGCAAACAATACTTACACGCCTAGTCTTACCGGCGGGACTACTGACTATCCAGCAGGAGAGCGGACTAAATCAGTGACCAAAGACGAAAACTGGAGTGTCTCAGATGCATTAAATAAAACCACCGAGGAGTTTAAAAACAAGAACGGACAGGTAATTTTAAAGAGAACC
>JAGDZT010000015.1:0-21754 GCA_049115635.1 Flavobacteriaceae bacterium | reverse complement strand
AGAAATTAATTTCTTGGCTTTTTGTTATAATTAAATGAGAACTTACTTTATACTCAAAGTAAAAATAATTTTATTCAATTCTAATTCCTTTTTTGTTTTTAACCCTTCCTGTAATTAACCAGCCACCAAAGTCTTCTGAAACAGCCATTAATAATATATTCCTACCCTTTTTAAGAGGCAAGTAAATTCCATCAAATAAGCCTACAGTTCCCAAATAGCGATAGTCTCTAGATCTCCATCTGTTAGATCCTCTATACATTGGCTTTCCATTTAAGATTGCCACTACCCGATCACTATAACCAAACTCTAATAGTTTCCATTGTTTTTTATCAGAATGAATAATCACTTTTGCAAATACTGTGTTTCCTTTTTTTCCATCATATCTGACTAATTTTCTTGAAATGTTTGCAGCTGTTCCTTCTTCTACTTTAATTGTATGATTCCATTTTCTTGATTTAATTACAGCGGAAATTTTATTTGGATCATCTAGTAATGTTTCTTCAAACTTATCTGACACTTTCCATGTGGGAATTAAATTCTCAATCGGCTTTCTTTCAATGGCTTTAAAATCTACAATATCAGTTTCGTTTTTATTTATCTTGATATTTGCTAAATGATATGCTCCAAATCTCCCTCCCGCTTTAAAAGCGATTCTTCCTTCTTTGGCTTCGTGAAATAGATTCCAAGACAAATGAGGCTTTTCAGCATAATCTAAGTAAACTTGTGCCCTATTCCCATTCACTACAATTTTCACATGAGTCCAATCATCGTATGTATACTTGTATGGAAATGAATACTTGGGTCCGAAATACAATTGCCAAGGGCTAATTCCATTGGTAGAAGGTGCTACTTGATTTGCATCTGGTTTCCCAGGAAGGTGTGGTCTTATATAGAATTGCTCGAAATTTGAACCATTAACTCTAAAGTTAACGCCAGGAAATGATTGTTCCTGTTTCAGATATATATCAAACTCTATGGTTCCATTTAAAAAAGTTTGGTCTTTAAGGATAATTGCGCCTTGAATATAAATGGCATCCTTTCCTTTAAAGGTCTCAAAAAGATGTGCCCTAGCACTTATTTCCCAATGTGTAGTATCTAGCGGAATTATGTTTTGAGCTTTTGTAATAAAAGTTCCCAGCAAAAAAAAGCAGATAGTCATGATTGATTTCTTCATAATGATAATTTTAAGTCCATAAATATCTATTCTTTTGACCAAGAAGCTAAAACAAGTTCGTTCAAGTTCATTCAATGTCATTCAATTCAAAATATTTTTATAACATTTGTTATGAATTATGAATGCACACTATTCTGAATACAAACTGGTAAAGAAATGCCTCAAGCAAATTGAGGAAAAATTGAATTGGGGAAACTCAAATGAATGGCATAATGATGTATTCATAGAATTAAGCGAAAAGATTCATCAAAAGACCAATGTTCTTTTAAGTCCAACCACCTTAAAAAGAGTTTGGGGAAGAGTAAATTACAATAGTGACCCAAGTATTAGTACACTAAACACACTAGCTCAATTTTCTGATTATGAAAACTGGAGAGATTTTAAAAATAACTTTCGAGAGGCTACTTGGTTCGATAAAAAAATCACTCCCAATCTCCGAGTTATTGTTGGTTCTGCTGTTGTCTTAACTTTTGTAATCCTTTCGTTATTCTCACTTACAAGTAAAAAGGATCCTTTAGAGAATGTCGATTTTTCAAAAATAAAATTTAGCAGTAGACCTATTACCAAAGGATTGCCTAATTCTGTTGTTTTTGATTTTAATCTTTGCAATATAAAATCAGATAGTATCTACATCCAGCAATTCTGGGACAAAACTAAGACATTCAAAATAAATTCTAATCAAAAGCAAGCAACAGGTATTTATTACTACCCTGGTCCTTTTGCCGCCAAACTAGTTGTAGAAGGTCAGATTATCAGGGAGCATGATTTATTTATTGAATCTGATGGTTGGTTGGGAACTTTGGATTATGAACCAGTTCCAAAGTATATTAAAAACAATCAAATTGTTAATGGCAAGTTATCGTTCTCTAGAGAGGTGGTTGATGAAATTAAGTCAAGTACATCAGAATTGGTTTCTTCTTTTCACTTAATTAAAGATTTTAAAGGGTTTTCAGGCGATAACTTCAACTTAAAAACTAGAGTTAAAAATGTAATGGACGAAAATTGGGCTGTCTGTAAAACAATTAAAATTGTGATTCTTGGTACAACAGGCGCTCACATTATACCTTTTACACTTCCAGGTTGCATCTCTGACATCAACTTACTTTTAAACGACAAATACTTAAACGGTAAGAAAAATGATCTCTCAGCCTTTGGAGTCGATTTATCAAAAGATACTAACATTGAAATAGATATTCAAGATAAACAAGTTCGTGTTTCAATAAATCAAAGAGAAATTTTCTCTGGGGCTTATAATGAGTCTATTGGTGACTTTGCGGGAATTCGCTATCGTTTTCTTGGAGCAATTGAAGTGACCAGTCTTAAAATTTCTAATAAAAATAAGATTCTTCCTATAGATTTTTAGATTTTTTATTAAAACCAAAAATTTAACAAATCATTTTGTTTAACAATTATTATTATTGGTTAAACATTTTGTATCTTTATGCTGTAATTTAAAGGTCATGGCAAAAAAGAAAAATATTACCAAAAATGACATTATTTCATGGTACATGGAATATGTTTTAGAGCATAACGAACAACCTAAGTCAGTATTTAGTTTCGCAAAGCATCATAATTTTGACGAAGCTTTATTTTATAAATTCTTCGGATCTTTTAATGCTGTCGAAAAAGGAATATTCAAAGCCTTTTTTGATAACACTATGATTCCATTAGGTAAAAGTGGAGATTACGAATCTTTTGATGCTCGCAACAAGCTACTCAGTTTTTATTATACTTTCTTTGAAAATTTAACCGCTAATAGAAGTTATGTTGTATATGCTTTGGAAGGAAGCAAAGACAAAATGAAGTCGCTTCAATCGCTTACTGAATTAAAGAAATCCTTTTCTGAATATATAGAAAGTCTTGGTATAGAGACCATCGATTTAAAAGAAGATAGGTTTCAAAAATTTCAAGACCGTGGGATTAAAGAATCTGCTTGGATTCAATTATTAATTAGCATTAAATTTTGGCTAGACGACACTTCTCCTTCCTTTGAAAAAACAGATATTTTTATCGAAAAATCTGTCAAGGCCAGCTTTGATTTGATTGATACTACTCCTCTTAAAAGCATTATAGATTTAGGGAAATTTATTTTCAAAGAAAAAATGCAAATGAAATAAGAGGTACTGAAACAAGTATATATGAAAACAATAGATAACATCCCTACTTCAAAAATTCAACGTGCTACAAAACTTGTGACAACGGGCGCAAAAGTTGGTGTAAATTATTTGAAATATTATGGTGATAAAATCACTAAAACTGAAGAAGAAGCCAAAGAGCGACTCAATCAGAATAACGCAGAAGATATTTATGATGGATTAAAGCAACTGAAGGGTAGTGCCTTAAAAGTTGCTCAGATGCTTAGTATGGAAAAGAGTATTTTACCACAAGCTTATGTCGAGAAATTTTCTTTGGCGCAATTCTCTGTTCCTCCCTTATCCCCTGCTTTAGTTATTAAAACATTCAAGAAGTATTTTGGTAAGCACCCAGATGCTATTTACGATAGCTTTAATGCTACTTCTGTAAACGCAGCTAGTATCGGTCAGGTACATGCAGCTGAGAAATTTGGTAAAAAATTGGCGATAAAAATTCAATATCCAGGAGTAGCAGAAAGTATTGCTTCTGATTTATCATTAGTAAAACCCATTGCTATTAAAATGTTTAATATCCGCGGAAAAGATTCTGATAAATATTTCAAAGAAGTAGAAGACAAATTGGTAGAGGAGACAAATTATGTTTTAGAAGTTGAACAAAGTCAAGAAATTGTTAATCAATGTAAACACATTCCCAATTTAAAATTTCCTGAGTATTACCCTTTACTTTCTTCAGATAGAATTATTACTATGGATTGGATGAAAGGAGAACACCTTTCAGAATTCACAGCTTACAACAAAGATCAAGAACTTTCAAATAAGCTAGGTCAAGCCTTATGGGATTTCTACATGCATCAACTTCATAATTTAAGAAAGGTTCATGCTGATCCTCATCCAGGAAATTTTTTAATCTCAAAAGAAGGAGATTTAATCGCTTTAGATTTTGGTTGTATGAAAACCATTCCTAACGAATTCTATGTGCCTTATTTTGAATTAGCAAAAGAAGAGAATTTAAAAAATCTATCATTCTTTACTAAAAAATTATATGAATTAGAGATTTTACGTGAAGACGACTCAAAAGAAGAAATTGAGTTTTTTACAGATATGTTTCATGAATTATTAAGCTTATTCACGCAGCCATTTAACAAAGAAGTATTTGATTTCTCTGATCCAGTTTTCTTTAACAAAATTACAGAACTAGGAGAGCGCTATAGTAAGAGTACTGAATTAAGAAAAATGAATGGAAATAGAGGCTCTAAGCATTTTATCTATATCAACAGAACTTTCTTCGGATTGTATAACTTAATGTTTGATTTAAAGGCAAAGGATGTAAAGATCAATAATTATTCAAACTTATAGATGCATATAGAAAGGCAAGAAATAGAACGTCTAGATCAAATCTATAGAATTAACTTAATCAATTCCTGTTCTGGTTACAAATCGGCAAATCTAATCGGCTCTACTTCTAAAGAAGGAATTACTAATGTCGCAGTTTTTAGTTCTGTTACACATTTAGGATCAAACCCTCCGACACTAGGATTCATTTTAAGACCAACTACTGTTCCAAGAGACACCTATAAGAACATTAAAGAAACGGGGGTTTTTACCATCAATCATATTCATGAAGGAATTTTAGCTGATGCGCATCATACTTCTGCAAAATATCCAGAGGAGGTTTCTGAGTTTGATATCACAGGATTGGAAACTGAATACAGAAAAACTTGTATTGCTCCATTTGTAAAAGGGTGTCCTGTTCAATTAAAAATGAAATACAAAGAAGAATACCTCATTAAAACAAATGATGTTCTTCACATCATTGCAGAAATAGAAGATCTTTATATTAATGATGAGCTTTTACAGGATGATGGCTTTATCAATTTATCAAAAGGAAATGTAGCAGCTATTAATGGTTTAGATGCTTATGCTGTAGCTACGTTAAATACTCGATTCAAATATCAGCGACCAAAATAAAACCTTATTTATCGCATTATTTTTTCCTTCAAATTATTACTCCTTTAAAGTAATTGTATAAGATTATTCTATTGAATCATAAGAGAAAAAACTTAAAGATATACTTAGCTTATACATACTTCAACTAACTTTATAATAGATTTAAACTTTTAATAATTAGCATATTATAATTAAATGTTAATTTTTGTTTAATTATTTTTAATTCTGATTAAACAAAACTATATTTGATATAACAAATTAAGGAAATGACATTCAATACGACTTATACAAATAGAGAAGTAACAGATATCGCCAATTATTTACTTGGTAAATCTTTTATTTTTTTCCAATCACTAAGAATGAATGGAATTGGGTCTAAAAGAGCGTTTTCTTTGAAAACTGGGCATGAATAGTTTTACAGATCGCTCAGTTGATAGAATTATTGAAATGGCATGGGAAGACAGAACCACGTTTGATGCCATAAAGTTTCAGTTTGGTTTGAGTGAACAAGAAGTGATTTCACTTATGAGAACAGAAATGAAACCTAAAAGTTTTAAGCTCTGGAGAAAAAGAGTTCAGGGTAGAAAAACAAAACATAGTAAACTGAGAGATTTTGAAAGTGGAAGGTTTAAATGCACTAGACAAAGACAAATTTCGAACAACTCTATATCAAAAAGGTAAAAACAGTGCTTTGTTTTAAGCTTAGAGTACTTAAAAACAGCACTAAAAAAAGACAAACAAATGAGTACAGAAACATTACTAAAAAAGAAAAAAAACGGATACAGATTAGACGGCTTCTCTAATGAAGAGGTTGGGGACGATCATTTATATACTGGATTAGAGACTCCTATGAAAGCAGATGCTTTTCATTTATCAGATGAAGAAAAAAAATCAAAAATATCTTTTTTGTTCTCTGAGATAATGGATGTAATGGGGCTAGATTTAACAGATGATTCCTTAAAAGGAACACCAGATAGAGTTGCAAAAATGTACATTGATGAAATATTTTCTGGTTTAAACCCGAATAATAAGCCAAAAGTTGCGTTATTTGACAACAAATACCAATATAACCAAATGTTGGTAGAAAAAAATATTACGTTTTATTCTAATTGTGAACACCATTTTGTTCCTATTATAGGTAAAGCTCACGTGGCCTATATTTCATCTGGCAAGGTAATTGGACTTTCTAAATTGAATAGAATTGTTCAGTATTATGCTAAGAGACCACAAGTTCAAGAGCGATTAACAAATCAAATTGCTAATGAGCTAAAAAAGATATTAGATACAGAAAATGTTGCAGTTATTATTGATGCTAAACATTTATGTGTATCTTCCAGAGGTATTAAAGATGATACATCATCTACTGTAACCTCTTTTTATGGCGGCGAATTTAATACCTCCGCCAAGATAAACGAATTGTTAAACCATATAAATAATTAATCTATGGATATCATTGAAAAAGCTCTAGAATTTGAAAACAGAAAGCACAAGTTTATTACAACTAGTGATCGTATTTTGGCATCAAGAGAAGTGAAAGGTTTAATCCTTTCTATAAATGAAATTTATAAGGAAACCAAAGATGCTAACCTTATGGATATCATGAAAAGATTAACTGTCATCAAACAGAAAATCGAGAAAAGATTAAAAGGTAGGCCAACTGCGGCATAGAAATGAGCAAAACTATTATTATTGGAGGCAGTAAAGGTATAGGGAATGCTATCCTTAAAAATTTACTTCAAAGTAATCATAAAGTCATCAATATTAGTAGAACTACTCCTAATATAAAGTCTGTCAATCTAACACATTACACCTGTGATGTGTTAGTTGATAACTTACCTGAAATTGAGGCGGCTAACACTTTAATCTATTGCCCGGGTAGCATTAACTTAAAGCCTATTACACGCTTAAGCATACAAGATTTTAAAAATGATTTTGAAGTAAATGTCTTAGGTGCTGTTAAAGCTATTCAAAGTTATCTTCCAATTCTTAAAAAAGGAAATACTCCTTCTATTTTACTATTTAGTACTGTTGCATCTAAATTAGGCATGCCATATCATGCGAGTATTGCTACCGCTAAATCCGGTGTAGAAGGTCTTGTAAAATCATTAGGAGCAGAATTAGCTCCAACAATTAGAGTAAATGCTATAGCTCCTACAGTTACCAATACAACACTAGCTGCAAAAATCTTAAGAAATGAAAAAATGATTGATGCTATTGAACAGCGTCACCCTCTTAAGAAATTTTTAAACCCAGAAGAAGTTGCAGAAATGACAGCATTTTTAACCTCTAGTAAAGCTGCTTCAATCTCTGGGCAGATATTTGAAATGGATTGCGGTATCGTCAGTTTTAAAATATAATACAATGAGCATCTACACTATTTCTATTAATAGTCTCCAAGGGAAACCTATTAATTTGTCTGATTATAAAGGCAAATACATTTTATTTGTAAATGTAGCATCGGCATGTGGCTTTACTCCTCAGTATAAAGGGCTTCAAGAGCTATATGACACCTATAAAGAATCTTTAATGGTTATAGGAGTTCCCTGTAATCAGTTTGGAAAACAAGAATCTGGCTCAGCCAATGAAATTCAAGAATTTTGTGAAGTTAATTATGGTGTTACATTTTTAATTACTGAAAAGATTGAAGTAAAAGGAAAAAGTAAGCACCCTTTATACAATTGGTTGACTAATAAATCAGAAAATGGTAAAAAAAGTTCTTCTGTAAAGTGGAATTTTCAAAAATATTTAGTCAATAAAAATGGAGAGCTTATAGATTACTATTACTCCATGACTTCACCAACAAGTTCTAAAATAAAAAAACACCTATCTTACTAATGTTTGGACTATTTAAAAGTAAAACACAAAAAGAAAAACTTCAAATTCAATATAAAAAATTGATGAAAGAAGGTTATGATTTACAATCTGTAAACAGAAGAGCTAGCGATGCAAAATATAAAGAAGCTCAAGATATTCTTGATCAAATTGAAACACTAGAACAATAAAATGCACGTAAAAAAAATTACACTAATTGTGTTTTTCTTGGTTGTTAATTTTGGCGGACTAGCCATAGGAAGCTTTTTAATGAACGATGGCCCTGATACTCCTTGGTATGAAAATCTATCAAAGGCTCCTTGGACGCCTCCAGGTTGGGTTTTTGGTGCCGCTTGGACAATTATAATGATTTGCTTCTCTTTTTACTTAGCAGAACTTTTTAAGAAAAATTATGCTAAAAATATTTTATTTTTATACATACTTCAAGTAGTTCTAAATGTAGGTTGGAATTATATATTTTTCAATCAACATCAAATATTAGGTGGTCTCATTGTTATTGTTTTATTAACCTCATTACTATTTTATTTCTTTTTCACTTTTAAAGGAGTTATAAAAAAATATCGTTTTTTATTGTTGCCTTATATGATATGGCTCTGCATTGCAACTTCTTTAAATCTATACATTTTAATTCATAATTGATATGAAAATATATACCCTGCACAAAAAACAAAGTTTACCAATTACAATAGATCAGGCATGGGATTTTTTATCAAGCCCGGCAAATCTTAAAACGATTACTCCAGATTACATGAGTTTTGACATCTTATCTAACATAGATAGACCTATGTATCCTGGACAAATAATTCAGTATATAGTTACCCCTGTCTTAGGTATAAAAACAAAATGGGTAACAGAAATTACACATGTAATGGATAAAAAATATTTTGTAGATGAGCAACGTTTTGGTCCTTATGCTTTATGGCATCACAAACATTTTATAAAAGAGATAGATGGTGGGGTAGAAATGGAAGATATTATAGATTATAAAGTTCCTTTCGGAATACTTGGTAGAATGATGCATCCGATATTGGTAAAACCAAAACTAGAAGAAATTTTTAGTTACAGACAAAAGAAACTTATCGAGTTATTTGGAGACTATAAATAATGATGAAAAAAGTTTCGATATTTTGGTTTCGCAGAGACTTAAGGGTAGATGATAATGTAGGTCTTTACAATGCTCTAAAAGCAGAACATCCAGTGTTACCTATCTTTATTTTTGATTCAGAAATTCTCGATAGATTACCCAAAGAAGATGCGCGAGTAACATTTATTCATAACGAATTAGAAAAAATAAACAAGAAACTTAAGAGTCAAAATACTGGAATCGATTTATTTTTCGGAAAGCCATTAGCTGTTTTTCAAAAATTATCTAATAGATATGACATACAGCAGGTATATGCAAATCATGATTACGAGCCTTATGCTGTTAAAAGAGATTCCATCATCAAAGAGTTTTTTAATTTAAAATCTATACAGTTTCAAACATTTAAAGATCAAGTTATTTTTGAAAAAAATGAGATTGTAAAAGCAGACGGATCTCCCTATGTTGTTTATACTCCTTTTTCGAAAAAATGGCTTGCAGGCTTTACTAAAAAACATATAGAAAGCTATACTTCTGAAAACCTATTAGACCAACTTTACAAGAGAGAAAAAATAGAAACCCTACAACTTAAAGATATTGGTTTTACAGCTTCAAAAATTATAGTAAAAGGATTTCATATTGATTCATTTTTAATTGACGAATACGAGGCTACTAGAAATTTCCCTGCCTTAGACCAAACATCTAGGCTAGGTCCTCATTTACGTTTTGGGACGGTTAGTGTAAGAAAAATGGTTGCAAAAGCTGCTAAACAGTATAACGATACATTTTTAAAAGAACTTATTTGGAGAGAATTTTTTATGCAAATATTGTGGCATTTTCCACAGACAGCTCATAAATGTTTCAAACAAAAATATGAACGAGTAGCATGGCGTAATAACGAAGAAGAGTTTGCGAAGTGGTGCCATGGCAATACTGGATACCCGTTAGTAGATGCTGGCATGCGTCAGTTAAATGAAACTGGTTTTATGCATAATAGAGTTCGCATGTTGGTGGGAAGTTTTTTATGCAAACATTTATTAATAGATTGGAGATGGGGTGAAGCTTATTTTGCCGAAAAATTACACGACTATGAAATGGCTAGTAATATTGGCAATTGGCAATGGGTAGCAGGTTGTGGAGTAGATGCCGCTCCGTATTTTAGGATCTTTAACCCAACTACTCAAATTCAAAAGTTTGACAAAAACTTAGCTTACATAAAAAAATGGGTGCCAGAGTTTCAAGAGTTAACCTATCCTGCCCCTATTGTAGATCATAAATTTGCTAGAGAACGGTGTTTAAAAACCTATAAATCTGCTTTAGCTTAAAATTTCTTGTCAGTTTTTAAATGTAAATTTATATTTGCTTCACAAATTCGGGATGTAGCTTAGTCCGGTTAAAGTGCTGGTCTGGGGGACCAGAGATCGGAGGTTCGAATCCTCTCATCCCGACTACTTCTTATTTTTTTAATGAGTTAAAGATGCTATTTATTAATGTTTTACATCACTCTCTTATCAATAGTACTCTTTGGACTTAGTTCATGGATACACTTAATCTTTATCCTCTTCATCTTTAGAAAACAAAAAATCAAACCTAGTAATAGAAAATGGTTACTTCATATATTAGTCAATATTTTTAGTTGGACCCTTTTTTATCTCTCATGTAATAGCTTAATAAGACTATTATATTCAGGGTTGACATCATAAAATTAGAGTTTTTTTATCTAGAGAATCCCCTTTATTTTTTCTAAATTTGTTTCTGATTGTATGTCAAATAAATTCATATACTTATGCTTATAATTGGAATAGCTGGAGGTACTGGGAGTGGAAAAACTACTGTTGTAAATCAAATTATTAATGAACTTCCCGCAGATGAAGTTTGTGTGCTTTCTCAAGATTCTTATTATAAAGCTACCAACGAACTTAGTTACGAAGAAAGAACTAAGATTAATTTCGATCATCCAAGAGCTATAGATTTTGAGCTTATCATCGAGCATTTAAAAGATTTAAAAGCAGGTAAAGTAATTGATCAGCCTATTTATTCTTTCGTGACTCATAATAGAACCAAAGATACCATTTCTACGCATCCAAGAAAGGTTGTCATTGTAGAAGGTATTTTAATTTTTAATAGCGAAGAACTAAGGGATTTATTTGATATTAAGATTTTTGTGCATGCAGATGCAGATGAAAGGTTAATCCGAAGAGTACGAAGAGATATTAATGAAAGAGGCAGAGATATAGACGAAGTCCTGAATAGGTATCAAGACACACTAAAACCAATGCATCAACAATTTATTGAACCTACAAAAACCTATGCCGATATTATCATTCCAAATGATCGATATAATACTGTGGCAATAGATATTGTTAGAACAGTTATAAATGAAAGGTTATAATAATGAATCTTACACAAATTAAGAAAACTATTTTTTATAAGATCATCACTAACAAGTATGTCTTAATATTAATTATTTTCTTTATTTGGATGCTGTTTTTTGATGAAAACTATTACTTAAACAAAGAGTTTGATAAGAAAATCCAAGACTTAGAAAACGTCAATAATTTTTATACTAAAAAGACAAAAAAAAACAAAAAGGAAATAAAGAGTTTAAAAGATAGTTCGCAGCTAGAAAAGTTTGCAAGAGAACAATATCTTTTAAAAAGAAAAAACGAAGATGTTTATATCATTGAACCCGATACTCTAAAAAAATAATGACAGATTTTTTATTTGATGAATTTAATCCAGTTTCAGCGACTGCTTGGAAGCAAAAAATCCAAGTAGATCTTAAAGGAGCTGACTATAATGCATCTTTACTACACGTTTCTGACGAAGGGATTGTTGTAAAACCTTTTTATACCAGTGAAGATAGATACTCTTCAAAAATAGAAATGCCCAAAAAAGGGTTTAATATTTGTCAATCTGTTTTTATAGACGATGAAAAAATTGCCAACACTCTTGCTGTTGATGCTTTAAAAAGAGGAGCTAATGCAATACAATTTACAGCCAATCAAAAATTTAACTATATACAGGTTCTTAAAGAAATAGATACAGAGAAGACAATTCTATATTTTAAGTTACAATTTTTAAATGCCGATTTTGTTATTGAACTCTCAGAATACATAGCTTCTAAAAACGTGTTTTTCCAAATAGATATTATAGGAAACCTTGCCAAAACAGGTAATTGGTTTACAAACTTAAAAGAAGATTTTTCTGAATTAGAAAAAATTGCTACTAAAGTTGAGTATTCAATTGTAGTAGATGCAAGCTTATATCAAAATGCTGGTGCAAATATCACTCAACAACTAGCATATACCTTGGCACACGCAAACGAATATTTAAACCATTTTTCTGGAAAAATTGCTTCTAAAATGCATTTTATTTTTTCTGTTGGGAGTAATTATTTTTTCGAAATTGCTAAACTTAGAGCTTTTAGATTATTGTGGGATCGATTGACTTCTGTATATGAAGTTGAAAATTTGACCCCCCATATATTTACAACACCAAGTATTAGAAACAAGACATTATATGACTATAATGTAAATATGTTAAGAACAACCAGTGAGTGTATGAGTGGAATTTTAGGCGGATCAGATACTATTTCAAATATTGCTTATGATGCGATTTACCATAAGTCTAATGAGTTTGGAGAGAGAATATCACGCAATCAACTATTAATTTTACAGCAAGAAAGTTATTTAGCAGAGGCTCAAAATTTTGCCGAAGGTTCTTATTATATTGAAAGCATTACACATCAATTAGCAGAAAAATCACTAGATTTACTAAAAGGATTAGAAAAAACTGGCGGATTCTTAAAGAATCTAAAAAATGGAATCATTCAAAAAAAGATTGAGAAAAGCAGTACTAAAGAACAAGAGAAATTTGACAAAAAAGAACTTGTTTTACTAGGCACAAATGTCTTGCCTAATGTTGAAGATAGTATGAAAGACAATTTAGAAATCTATCCTTTTTTAAAAAAGAAACATCTAAAAACATTACTCCCCCCTATATTAATTAAACGTCTATCAGAAGCCTATGAAGTTGATAGAATTAACCAAGAAAAAGAATAGGATAAATGAGTGAAGAACCAACATTAGAAAGTTTAAAGAAGAAGCATGCCCTTAAAAAGCAAGCTATAAAAAACATACATAAAAGACGATTTAATGATTTATTTTTAATCATAATGCCACTATTATTTCTTGTATATTGGTTTGAAGATGCTATTGGAGGTTTCTTTTCAAACAGTAAATCATTTATATATTTCTTTATCATCGCTATAGCAATTACAATCGGGATTTATTTATTTATTATTCAGATTATAGTTAACAAAATTCAAAAAGAAATAAATGTTATTAATAGTGATATTTATAAATTAATGAAGTTAGTTTCAAAAAATAAAGCGTGAGAAAAAGTCTAGAAAATCTAACACTTAAAAAAAGTACATCTTCTTCAAAAATGTTATCCCATGAAGGATTTGTTGCTGGTGTTGCACCCAATCTTAGAGGACCATATTCTACCATGTACGTTAGAAGACCATGGACAATAAGGCAGTATGCAGGATTTTCAACTGCTGAAGAGAGCAATGCTTTTTATCGTAGAAATTTAGCTGCTGGGCAAAAAGGACTTTCCGTTGCTTTTGACTTAGCCACACATAGAGGATATGATTCTGATCACGAAAGAGTACAAGGAGATGTAGGAAAAGCAGGAGTTGCAATAGACTCTGTAGAAGACATGAAAGTTTTATTTGATCAGATTCCTTTAGATAAAATGTCTGTTTCTATGACTATGAATGGAGCCGTTTTGCCAATTCTAGCGTTTTATATTGTAGCAGCCGAAGAGCAAGGAGTATCTAAAGAATTACTTTCAGGAACCATTCAAAATGATATTCTGAAAGAGTTTATGGTTAGAAACACCTATATCTACCCACCTACTCCATCTATGAAAATTATTGCTGATATATTTAAATTTACCAGTAATTACATGCCAAAATTTAATTCAATTTCAATTTCTGGATACCATATGCAAGAAGCAGGAGCTACTCCAGAAATAGAATTAGCATATACACTAGCTGATGGTTTAGAATATATTAGAAAAGGAATAGAAGCTGGAATGCATATCGATAGTTTTGCTCCAAGATTATCATTCTTTTGGGCTATTGGAATGGATCATTTTAAAGAAATCGCAAAACTTAGAGCTGGAAGAATGTTGTGGGCAAAAATTGTTAAACAGTTCAACGCTCAAAACCCAAAATCTCTTGCATTAAGAACACATTGTCAAACTAGCGGCTGGAGTTTAACAGAACAAGACCCTTTTAATAATGTAGCAAGAACTACCATAGAAGCAATGGCTGCTGTTTTTGGAGGGACACAAAGTTTACATACAAATGCCTTAGATGAAGCCATCGCATTGCCTACAGATTTTTCGGCAAGAATTGCCCGTAATACTCAAATATACCTTCAACAAGAAACACAGATTACTAGAACGGTAGACCCTTGGGCTGGAAGTCGCCATGTAGAAAGATTAACTGAAAATATTGCTGCCAAAGCGTGGGGACTTATTAAAGAAGTAGAAGAGCTTGGGGGAATGACCAAAGCTATAGAAAAAGGGATTCCGAAAATGAGAATTGAAGAGGCTGCGGCCATCAAACAAGCAAAAATTGATAGTAGCCAAGATGTAATAGTCGGTGTTAATAAATATCAACTTAAAGAAGAGGACCCACTACATATTTTAGAGGTAGATAATGAAGCAGTTAGAATTTCTCAAATTGAAAGATTGAATGCCCTAAAATCTAAAAGAAATAAAGATAACGTTACCTTTTGCTTAAACGAATTAACCAACTGTGCAAAATCAGGTAATGGAAATTTATTAGATTTGGCTGTAAAAGCTGCAAGAGAAAGAGCTACATTAGGTGAAATCTCTGATGCTTTAGAGTCGGTGTTCGGAAGACACAAAGCAGTACATAAAACTATTTCAGGCGTGTATAGTAAAGAAATAAAAGATGATAAATTATTTAAAGAAGCCATCCAATTAGCAGATAAATTTGCTGAATTAGAAGGTAGAAGACCTCGTATTATGATTGCTAAATTAGGTCAAGACGGACATGATAGAGGAGCTAAAGTAGTCGCTACTGGGTATGCTGATTTAGGTTTTGATGTAGATATTGGTCCATTATTTCAAACCCCTAAAGAAGCTGCAAAGCAAGCAATTGAAAACGATGTTCATATTTTAGGAATTTCTTCCCTAGCTGCGGGGCATAAAACTTTAGTCCCACAAGTAATGCAAGAATTAAAAAATTATGGCAGAGAAGATATTATGGTTATTGTTGGAGGGGTGATTCCTGCTCAAGACTACCAGTTTCTTTTTGATGCCGGAGCTGTAGGCGTATATGGCCCTGGAACCAAAATAGCTCAAGCTGCTATTGATATGATTACTATTTTAATTGATTCTGTAGTAGATTCTTAGTATCTTTTCACCAAGAAACTAACTACTTATGATAAAAAAATATACACTCACTACAATCGTTCTATTCCTTTGTACAATTTCTTACGGGCAAAAAGGACTCACAAAAAACAAAAAAGCATTATTAAAATCTATTGAGAAACACCAAAGCGAACTCATTAAAATTAGTGATCAAATTTGGAGTCTAGCAGAAACTGCATTTGAAGAAACTAAATCTTCAGAAATTTTAGCAAGCTATGCCGAAAAACAAGGTTTTAAAGTTGAAAGAGGCGTCGCAGAAATGCCTACGGCATTTGTAGCTACTTATGGATCTGGAGCTCCAGTAATTAGTATTTTAGGGGAGTTTGACGCTCTTCCTGGTATTTCTCAGAAAGCGCAACCCACTAAAGCCTCTTTAAAAGATGGAGCCGCTGGGCATGGTTGCGGGCATAACCTATTTGGCGCTGGTAGTTTAGGTGCTGCTATTGCAATTAAAGAGTTGATTGAAAAAGGAAAGATAAAAGGAACAGTAAAATTTTTCGGAACTCCTTCTGAAGAAAAATTCTTTGGTAAAATCTGGATGGTAAATGCTGGTCTTTGGAATGATGTCGATGTAAATATTAGCTGGCATCCTGCAGCTAAAACGGAGGCAGATGTACAAAGTTCTCTGGCTTTAATAGATTTTAAAGTAGAGTTTTTCGGACAAGCAGCACATGCTGCAGCTGACCCGTGGAATGGCAGAAGCGCATCCGATGCTTTAGAACTTTATACCGCTGGAATAAATTATTACAGAGAACATGTAAGACCTAGTGTTAGAATGCATTACCACATACAAGACGGTGGTCAAGTTGTAAACGTAGTTCCTGATTACTCTAGACTTTGGGTTCGCGTAAGAGATACAAAACGTTCTGGTATGATGCCTGTTTATGAACGTGTAAAAGAAATGGCTAAAGGAGCTGCAATCATGGCCAATGTAGAGTATAAAGTATCCTTAATTTCTGGGATTTATGAAGTACTAGTCAACAGAGAAGGTGGAGAAATTATGCAAAAAAACTTAGAAATCTTAGGCCCAATATCTTACACAGATGAAGAGATTGCTTTTGGAAAAAAAATACAGGAAGTCACTAAAAAGAAACAAGTAGGTATGGACGCAAAGATCAATCCTTTAGCAAATACTAAAGAAAATCCAGGTGGCGGATCAACAGATGTAGGAGATGTTAGTTGGAATGTAGCAAACATTAATTTAAGAGTAACTACCGCACCTAAAGATACTCCTTGGCATTCATGGGCAGTTGTTGCCTGTGGTGGTATGAGTATAGGCCACAAAGGAATGCTATATGCTTCTAAAGCAATGTCAATGACTATGCTAGATTTATTTGAAAACCCTGATTTAGTTCGTAAGGTAAAAGCAGAGTATAAAGAACGAAAAGGAAAAGAAATTTATAAAGCAATTATCCCTGAAGGTCCACCTCCAATTCCAACAAATAAAAAATAAAGAAATCGCCCTTATTAATACCACAATTAATAGGGGCTTTTTGCATCTAAAAAGTATAAGATTCTAAGCTTTAATGCTTAAATTTGCAATGCTTTTTAAAACACAATTTTTCTGATGAAAAAAATATTAGATATACTCTACTCTACTCGTTTAATGGCCGTCCTTTTTTTCTTATTTGCCACAGCTATGGGAGTCGCCACTTTTATAGAAAATGATTTTGGAACACAAACCTCAAAAGCATTGGTATATAATACTTGGTGGTTTGAAGCCATTATGATTTTTTTTATCATCAATTTCTTTGGAAACATTTTTAGGTACCGACTACATAAAAAAGAAAAATGGCCAGTATTAATGTTTCATTTATCTTTTATTTTCATCATTCTAGGAGCGGGTATCACAAGATATATTGGCTATGAGGGAATTATGTTAATTAATGAAGGAGAAACCACTAATAAATTTCTATCAGAAACGACCTATGTAAATATTATTGTTGATGATAATAAACAACAAAAAGCATATTATCCAAAAATAATGCTGTCTGCATGGGGTAAAAACACTTGGAATTTTAGTAATGAATTTAAAGGAAAGCCTTATGAAGTTACTTTAAAGAAATATATTCCTTGGGCTGAAGAGGAGTTTGTGGAAGATGAGAATGGTAAAGAGTATTTGTTTTTAGTAGAATCATCTAGTGGAAGCAGACATGAACATTATATAGAACAAGGAAAGATTCAAAATATTCATGGAATCTTAGTTGGATATGATGTTCCTAACAATAATGCAAATATTAACATCAAAAATGTAAATGACTCCTTAAGAATTTTTAGTAAGAATAATGGCGAATTTCAGGTCATGGCTACTCAAGAAAAAGGAACTGTAACAAAAGATAGCTTACAAGTTTTTAACTTAAGGTCTTTATATAATATCGCTGGATTGCCTTTTGTGATTCCAAATCCTCCAGTAAAAGGAATAAAGCAGACTATAAGCGGTCCTAAAAACGAAAAGGTTTTTGATCAGATTGTATTAGATATTACGGTAGATAACAAAACAGAAACCATTGCATTAACAGGAGGGAAATTTAACTCCAGTGGCGCAAAAGAATTGTCTGTAGGTTCTTTAAATTTTAGAATGTGGTATGGCGCTAGAACCCTACAAACCCCCTTTAACGTGAAGCTTAACGACTTTCAATTAGAAAAATATCCAGGCTCGGAAAGTGCCGCTTCTTATGCAAGTGAGGTTACAGTAATCGACCCAGAAGAGACTTTTGATTATCGTATTTATATGAATCATATTTTAGATCACAAAGGTTATAAACTCTTTCAATCTAGTTATGATCTTTCTGGTCCGGTAGAACAAACACATTTGTCTGTAAATCACGATTTTTGGGGAACACTCATTACATACATCGGGTACTCATTTTTATATTTTGGTTTGATATGTATCTTTTTTGCAAAGCATACTCGTTTTGATGCTCTTAAAAAATCGTTGTCAAAAATCAGAAAGAAAAAAGCAGCATTATCTTTAATAGCTTTATTTACTTTTACCAGTATTGTTTCAGCCCAAGAACACGCTGACCATAGTAGAAACACTCTTACCAATCAACAGATAGATTCTATTTTAAAAGCCAATGTTGTAGATCTTGCACATGCTGAAGAATTTAACAAACTAATAGTACAAGATGCTGGAGGTAGAATGAAGCCTTTACACACGTTTTCTTCAGAGTTAGTAAGAAAGGTAACTCAATCAGAAACGTTTAATGGAATGCAGCCTAGTCAAGTTGTATTGTCAATTTTAGACAATCCTAGATTCTGGTTTGAGGTTCCTATGGTTTATCTAGAAAAAAATAATACTCAAATTAGAGAAATTTTAGGAGTTGCAAAAGATGCCAAGTATGCAAAGCTTTCTGATTTCTTTACAAAAGAAGGGGTTTCAAAAATAGGTCGAGAAATAGATGAAGCTCAGAAAGAAAAGATTCAAAATAAATTTCAAAAAGACATTATTAAAATAGACCGCAGAGTTGGTTTATTATACCAAGCTATTGGTGGAAGTATCTTTAGGTTTTATCCTGTTCCTGGTGATGAAAACAACAAATGGGTTTCGTTATTAGAAGCAGAGAGGTCTAATTTTAAAGGTAAAGATTCCATTTTTGTTCAGCAAGCATTTAGAATTTATCTAGGTATTTTACAAACAGCAAAAAAGACCAAGGATTATAAAAGTGCCAATGAAACACTTGAGCTTATCAAAGGATTTCAAAAGAAAAATGGAGCTGCTGTATATCCTTCTGAAAGTAAAATAGATCTAGAAATTAAATACAACAAAGCAAGAATCTTTGTACAACTTTCTAAATACTATGGATTGATAAGTGTCCTCTTAATTATTTTTGTGATGATTCAAATATTCTTTAACCATAAAGCTTTAAGTTATATCATTAAAAGTCTAATTGGAATTATCGTACTCTTATTTGCACTACACATCGCAGGATTAGGAAGCAGATGGTATATTAGTGGAAATGCTCCTTGGAGTAATGCTTACGAGTCTATCATTTATGTTGCCTTTGCCATTATGCTTTTCGGACTCTATGTAGGAAGGAAATCGGCATTAACCATTGGAGCTGCTGCATTTTTGACTGCTATTTTTCTAGCTTTTGCGCATCAAAATTGGTTAGATCCAGAAATTGCAAACTTACAACCTGTCTTAAACTCCTGGTGGTTATTGGTACATGTATCTATTATCGTAGCAAGCTATGGTCCGTTTTCTTTAGCGATGATTCTTGGAATCATCTCTATGATTCTGATGATATTTACTACCAAAAAGAATAAGAAAAAAATGGAGCTTCATATTAAGGAGCTAACCATTATTAATGAAATGGCAATGACTATAGGCTTGGTAATGCTAACTATAGGAAACTTTTTAGGAGGTATGTGGGCCAACGAAAGTTGGGGTCGTTATTGGGGTTGGGACCCCAAGGAAACATGGGCTTTAATATCTATTATGTTATATGCTTTTGTTTTACATATGCGATTGATTCCTGGTTTAAGAGACAAATTGGCTTTTAACTTTATGTCTGCATTTACATTTTTATCGATTATGATGACCTACTTTGGTGTAAACTTCTATTTATCTGGATTACATTCCTATGCAAGTGGCGATAAGGCAGTTACGCCAAAAGAGGCTTACATCTATCTTGCATGTATCGTTTTATTAGCAATAGTAGCAAGTATTCGTAAAAAAATGGTGAATAAAAATTAAAAGAAAAATGTACTTTTGTACACGTTTCCCTTTTGATTTACTCGAGGGATTTAACATAAAAAATTAAACATGTTTCATAAAAATATAAAATTAGTTTTAGCGGTAATCATCCTTGCTTGGTCGGTATATGAGTTTTCTGAAGGACATATTATGAATGGAATCTCTATCCTGTTATTGGCAGGTATTTTTGTACTGTTATACTTTAAAAACGAATTTATCTTATTAGCATTTTTGCAGTTAAGAAAGCAGAATTTTCCTGGTGCTCAAAAATGGCTGTCGTATATTAAAAACCCAAGTGCTGCGTTAACAAAAAAGCAAGAGGGCTATTATAATTATTTACATGGCATCATGTTGAGTCAAACCAATATTACACAAGCAGAAAAATATTTGCGTAAAGCTGTTCGATTAGGTCTAGCTATGAATCATGATTTAGCCATGGCAAAACTACAATTGGCTGGGATTGCAATGACCAAAAGGCGCAAACGTGAAGCCACAAATTTAATGGCAGAAGCTAAAAAACTAGATAAGCACGGAATGCTCAAAGAGCAAATGCAAATGATGAAGCAACAAATGAAAAGAATTTAGTTATCTCTTAGATAGAACACAATAAAAAAACAAGCTATCAGCTTGTTTTTTTATTGAATTATAAGTTATCTATCTCATTTTTAGTATTTAAAAAGAGTGCACCTACACTTGTTTTTACTGGGTTTTTAAAAATTTAACAAAAAAAAGGGACTTCTTTTATTGACACCGATTATAATTTTTTATACTTTAGTAGGGCAAAGAAGAAGAAAAAATTGTTATAAAAAAGGATTGCTATATCCCATATAATTTTTTTAAAAAGAAGAAAGAAGGCATTGTTATATGCTAAAAACTATTTCGGTCTTATCATAAGATATACGAGGAGTTTTTAGGGGTATCATCTGCTGTTCTTGTTTGTTTTTTTCTTTGCAAAAGCTAAAGAAAATTATAAAACAATTGCTAATCACTAAAACAAATTTTTATGAAAAGAGTTCTGTTAAGTGCCTTTACGGCGCTAATGACGCTGTGCGTCTATGGTCAAGAATTACCTGAGATTATTCCGCCTTCGCCAGAGGCGGCTTCATTGGGTAAGTTTACCGAAGTTCCTATTTCCCATTATACGGGCGTTCCTAATATTAGTATTCCTATTTATACTATAAATGCCAATGGCATTAGTGTTCCTATTCAGCTTAGTTATCATGCCAGAGGTGTACAAGTTTCAGAGGTAGCCTCTAGAGTAGGTTTAGGTTGGGCGCTGAGTTACGGGGGTTCATTCTCTAGACAAACAAGAGGAAGTGCAGATGAATCTTATAAAGGTTATTTTGAAAATGCCAGTGCCATTGATGCCTCTTTTGAGAGTGAAGCACAAAGAGATGCTATTTCTACGCAACAAAACTTATACAGCGAATACAATCTAGAGCCAGACAAGTTTA
>JAGDZT010000014.1:0-2293 GCA_049115635.1 Flavobacteriaceae bacterium | reverse complement strand
GCTGTATAAACTGTAGTACTTATTATATTAAAGTTTCCTGCTACTCCATTTCCTACATCAATATCATCTATCGTAAATCCTGTAACAGGTTCATCAAAGGTGATTGTGATATCAAACGCTGCATTGGTTGGATCTGGAACTCCTGAAGTAATGGTTGGAATTGGTTTGATGCCATCTACATTTACATTGCTCGTATTTCCAACATTGTTTAGCGTAAGAATTGCATCTATATTGGTGCTTCCTACAATTGTGCCTCCATTTAAAAGAATATCACTACCTACACTAATACCATCTACATCTAAATCGCCTTCTACAATTGTATATCTAAAATCTGCTGTAAGGCTATTTGTAATCGCTCCATTTAAAACTGCTTGTACAGTACTACTTCCTATAGTTATTGGAATCGATGGGCTCCCTGTAGTGGTTGCCGCATTGGTAAAAGTTACTGTGAAATCTAAATGAGATCCTATACCATAATTCCCATCGGTGGGAACACTTACCATCGTTACTACTGGAGCGTCATCATCTATAATGGTTATCGTAGCGGTAGCGGTAATAGTTATATCACTGCTTAAGGTAGTACCGCTTATCGATGATTGTACCATCGTTAAGGTTTCGGTCTCTTCTCCAACAGTATCATCTGTTATAGATAAAGCAATATTCTGTGTCTCTCCGGCCGTTCCTGTAAAAGCAATAGGCTGATTTACTAAGGCGGTAAAGTCGCCTGGAGCAATTGCAGTAGCATCCATTGTAGAAGCATTCAGAATAAAACCTCCTTGAACTGGATTTGTTAAAGTAGCAATTACATTAATAGTTCCATCATTTTCATCTACAGTAATATCTGCTAAAGTAATCTCAGTTGAATCATCATTATTCATCGTTACTGTAGCTTGATCTGTAATGACGACTCCTAAACTAGTCGCTGATAAATTACCTTGACTTACCGTAAGTGTTTCGTTGGCTTCTACTTTATTATCAGGTGTTGGTGTCACAGTAAAAGTTTGTGTTTCTCCTGCAGAACCAGTAAAGGTTAACGTTTGAGAAGTTACTGCTCCATAATCACCATCTGCTGTGGTTGCCGTTCCATCTAACGTACTAACATCTACGGTAAACCCCCCTTGAACTGGATTGTCTAATGTAGCCGTTAATGTTAAAGCTCCATCATCTTCATTTCCGCTTACATCAGCAATGGTTACTGATGCAGTATCATTATTTAGAATTGTATACGTATGCGAAATATTACTACTTAAAACTGCATTTGAAGGATTAGATAAAGTAACAATCACCGTTTCATCTGCTTCTAAAATTAAATCATCTACAATTCCTGCAATAATAATGTCTTCACTAGAACTTCCTATGTTTAACGTTAACGTCCCATCTGCTAAGGTATAATCTGAACCATTACCTGTTGCTGTTCCTGTAACTGTATAATCTACAGTAACTGTTGAGGTATATACCGAAGATAGGCTCACAGCTAAGTTTGCTGAACTATTACTCTCGTCTGCGCTACTACTTGTAGAAGTAAAGCCAAGAACGGGTAAGGTAATGTCTGCAGACAATGTAGGTTGGGTTAAAGTGTAGTTTCCTGAATCGGTTCCTGAAATGGTATAACCACTTGTAGTGATTGTAATTCCTGTCCCTATATTGGCACTTGCAAAGGTAAATACTGGACTTCCTCCTAAGATCACATCGTCCGCTCCAATAACTCCTGATAAGGTTGCCACTCCTGAAGCACTAGCTACTGTAGTCCCGTCATATACTTTATCATCTCCTGTTAAACCTGTTACCGTTAATTCTGCTGTAGTAATATCTGCTGATAACGTAGGCTGAGTTAAGCTGTAGTTTCCTGAATCCGTTCCTGAAATGGTGTAACCACTTGTAGTGATTGTGATTCCAGTGCCTACATTAGTACTTGCAAAAGTGAATACTGGACTTCCTCCTACATTTACATCATCGGCTCCAATAACTCCTGATAAGGTTGCCACTCCTGTAGCGCTGGCTGCGGTAGTCCCGTCATATACTTTGTCATCTCCGGTAAGGCCTGTGATGGTCAAATTTGCTGCAGTAATATCCGCTGATAAAGTCGGTTGGGTTAAGCTATAGTTTCCTGAATCCGTTCCTGAAATGGTGTAACCACTTGTAGTGATTGTAACCCCCGTGCCTGCATTAGCACTTGCAAAGGTAAATACTGGACTTCCTCCTAAGATCACATCGTCCGCTCCAATAACTCCTGATAAGGTTGCCACTCCTGAAGCGCTGGCTGCGGTAGTCCCGTCATATACTTTATCATCTC
>JAGDZT010000013.1:0-9185 GCA_049115635.1 Flavobacteriaceae bacterium | reverse complement strand
TTCCTGAAATAGTGTAACAACTTGTAGTGATTGTGATTCCAGTGCCTACATTAGTACTTGCAAAAGTGAATAATTGACTTCCTCCTACATTTACATCATCGGCTCCAATAACTCCTGATAAGGTTGCCACTCCTGTAGCGCTGGCTGCGGTAGTTCCATCATATACTTTATCATCTCCGACAAGACCTGTGATGGTTAAACTTGCTGCAGTAATATCTGCTGATAAAGTCGGTTGGGTTAAGCTATAGTTTCCTGAATCTGTTCCTGAGAGAACATACCCAGTTGTATTAATCGTAATTCCTGTGCCTACATTTGGGCTCACAAATGTAAACGTTGGGGACGACCCTCCGACAGTAACATCGTCGGCTCCAATGACTCCTAACAGAATTGATTTTCCTGAAGCAGTTGCTGCAGTAGTTCCATCATATACTTTATTATTTCCTGCTAAGTCAGTAATCGTTAAATTTGCTGCGGTAATATCTGCTGATAAAGTCGGCTGAGTTAGGGTATATTTTCCTGCATCTGCACCACTCAATGTATATCCAGTTACATTAATGGTAATTCCAGTACCTACATTGGCGCTTGCAAAAGTAAAGACAGGTGAACCTGATATGCTCACATCATCGCCTCCTTGAATCCCTGAAAGATTAACAACTCCTGTAGCACTCGCTGCGGTAGTTCCATCATATACTTTATTAGCACCTGAAATACCAGTGATAGTTAACGGAAATCCAATAATATCTGCTGATAAAGTAGGCTGTGTTAGTGTGTAATTTCCTGAATCTGTTCCTGAAATGGTGTAACCACTTGTAGTGATTGTAATTCCTGTGCCTACATTGGCACTGGCAAAAGTGAATACTGGACTTCCTCCTAAGATCACATCATCGGCCGTTTCTACTCCGACTAAAGTCGCCGTTCCTGTAGCGGATGCTGCTGTAGTGCCATCATAAGGCTTATCTTGTCCAGTGAGTCCTGTAATGGTTAACTCCTTTGCCGTAATATCGCCTGATAATATAGGCTGAGTAAGCGTATAGTTTCCTGAATCTGTTCCTGAGATGGTATATCCTGTTGTTGTGATCGTAATGCCTGTGCCTACATTGGCTGAGGCAAAAGTAAAGAAAGGGCTTCCTCCTAAGATCACATCATCGGCCGTTTCTACTCCGACTAAAGTCGCCGTTCCTGTGACAATGGCTGCAGTGGTATCATCATACACTTTACCTTGTCCAGTGAGTCCTGTAATGGTTAACTCCTTTGCCGTAATATCGCCTGATAATATAGGCTGAGTAAGCGTATAGTTTCCTGAATCTGTTCCTGAGATGTTATATCCTGTTGTTGTGATCGTAATGCCTGTGCCTACATTGGCTGAGGCAAAAGTAAAGAAAGGGCTTCCTCCTAAGATCACATCATCGGCCGTTTCTACTCCGACTAAAGTCGCCGTTCCTGTAGCAGTGGCTGCTGTGGTATCATCATACATTTTATCTTGTCCGGTGAGTCCTATAATGGTTAGCTCCTTTGCCGTAATATCTCCTGATAATATAGGCTGAGTAAGCGTATAGTTTCCTGAATCTGTTCCTGAGATGGTATATCCTGTTGTTGTGATCGTAATGCCTGTGCCTACATTCGCACTGGCAAAAGTGAATACTGGACTTCCTCCTAAGACCACATCATCGGCCGTTTCTACTCCGACTAAAGTCGCCGTTCCTGTGGCAATGGCTGCAGTGGCATCATCATACACTTTATCTTGTCCAATGAGTCCTGTAATGGTTAGCTCCTTTGCCGTAATATCGCCTGATAAGGTAGGTTGTGTTAAGGTATATTTTCCTGCATCGGTTCCTGACAATATATATCCTGTGGTGTTGATCATAATGCCTGTGCCTACATTGGCTGAGGCAAAAGTAAAGACGGGGGATCCCCCTAAGCTCACATCATCTAATCCCGAAACTCCTGATAGCATGGCTACTCCTGTGGCTGTGGCCGATGTCGAATCGTCATATACTTTATCATCTCCTGTAAGGCCTGTAATGGTTAACGCTATTAAAGAGGTCGTGGTCACATCTACTTTTGTAGGACTTGCTTGTAAATTAGGAGACCCTTCATCATCCTGAGCAACCACATATACATCATAAGCAGTCCCAACGGTTAAACCTGTAACACTAAAATTATTGGTAAAGCCTCCTGTACTTACGGCTGTATTTCCAGTTGTTACTTGTCCTGAACCTCCTGAACCTGTACCTGCTTTTACTTCTGCTGAACTTGGAGCTGAAGCTCCATCGGCAACAACTACATAATAAATTGTTCCCGCTTCGTCGATATCGGTTCCTAAGGTAAATCCTGTTTGTGTAATTGAGGATGAACTTGGAGTACTATTCTCAAAAACTGGAGCGGTGGTGTCGCCTGCACTTGGAATTTTCCAGATCTGTCCAAAAATTTCATTTTCATTATCTACCACCGTAAAATTGGTATCATCCGCTTGCCATACAACTAACAGTCTAGAAGACACTGTACTATATGCAGCGTTTACAGCCAATACCCTTGTCAGATTGCTTCCTGTACCTCCAACAGCACTGACTCTTTCGTCATCTATTCCTGTATCTACATTGAGGTTTGTAATTCTTTGTAAATAGGCTTCAAACTCATTATCAATAAGCCCTCCGGTATTGCTCTCTCCTTCCCAAACCGCAATATATTCTCCAGCGTCTGGTAAATAGGCTAGTGCAACATCGGTTCCATCATAAAGAGCATCTCCTGCAACGTGATCACTTGCTTTGTTTATAGAACCAACTAATGTTCCTGTATTACTAACCAGTTGCGTATAGATTTCATTTTTACCATCTAAAGCAGTATCTGCGTCTGCTGCTACTAAAAATTGATTATTCGTAGCATTGTATACTATTGCTGCTACATCGGCATCAAAACTAGTAGTTGCTCCGGCATCAATAATAACGAAATCAGCACCTATTTCAGCACCGACATTACTAATACGCTGTCCAATAATATCATTATGGCTATTTACAGGATCAGCATCCCAAACCACCAAATACTCATTATTCGTTGAGTTCCACGCTACTGCCGGGTCGTTGGCATCAGAATCTGCCGTAAGTGTTGAGTTTGAAATTCTAAAATCGTTTGTTCCAATTTCTGCTCCTACATTACTAATTCGTTGTCCATAGATTTCTCTATGATCATCTGCAACACCAGAATCCGTATCATCTGCATCCCAAACCACTAAATATTCATTGTTGGTTGCATTATAGGCTACATCTGGGTCACTTGCTGCTGCTGTCGTAGTTCCACTTCCACCTGCATCACTAATTCTAATTTGACTTCCAGAAAGTGTTCCATTCGCATTTACAATACGTCCAAAAATTTCATATTCATCATTCACCATGCCTCCAGTATTGTCGTCTGAATCCCATACTACTAAGTACTGGTTATTGGTTGAGTTGTAAGCTACTTTTACAGAAGACGCGTCATAGTCTGCATTTCCTGCTACATTGGAGCTAATTAAAAATTGATTGACCACCGTGGTTCCATCACTTCCTTTAAGGATTTCTCCATAAATTTCGTTTTTATTGTCTGTCCCATTGTCTCCATGCCAAACGACTAAAAACTGATCATCGGTGCTGTTAAATGCAACATCAGGAGCATTGGCATCGTAATCTGTATTTGATGCAGGCCCCATATTACTAATTCTAAAATCGTTTCCTACTAATGTTGTGACAGGTGCATTTACCGTCATTACCAGCGCTTCTTGATAGGTCGTGGTCCCATCGCTTACCTGAATTCTTAAATTATAGGTGCTTTTCGTTGCAAAATCAAAAGTTGTATTTGCTTGTAGTTCTGTGCCTGAAATAGCAAAAGATGCATTATCTGTGCTTCCAGCACCAGCTACCAATGTATATGTAAACGTATTTGATTGATCTGCATCTACTACAAAAAGATCTGAAATTTTTGTCCCTGAAGTAGTCCCACTTTCGATAGTTGGAGGGTTCGGGAAAATTTCTATGGGTGCAGAATTACTTACAGAAACTGTAAAGCGTTGCCCCCAGATTTCTTCTTCTCCATCTGCTAATGAGCCTGTGTCGTTTTCTCCTTCAAAAACAATTAAGGCACTACCTGTACCTGTTACCGCTACCCTGGGATATCCGGCATCGAAGTTAGAATTTCCTTCTCCTCCTAAATTACTTATTCTTAATTGAGAGCCTAGTAATGTATTGGTGTTTGAAATCAATCTTCCGAAAATCTCTACCTCTCCATCATCCAAGGCCTGACTATCGTCTTCTCCTTCCCAAACGACCATATAGGTATTATTGGAAGCGTTCCAAGCGACATCGGGTTGTCCTCCTCTAAAGTTATCCCTGGTTGCTGCTATGGTTTCGGAATCGTTACCCATCGTTGATATTCTAAAATCGTTGGTTCCTACTTCTGCCCCTACATTGCTCAAACGTTGTCCGAAAATCTCCACTTCATTATCTACCAGAGGTGCTGTATTATCATCTGATTGCCATACCACCAGATATTCATTATTCGTTGCATTATAAGCAATTTCTGGATGAAATGCGCTGTATGTGGTACTGGTATCTCCCATATCTGAGATTACAAAATCATTAGTTCCAATTTCTGCTCCTGCATTACTTAATCGTTGCGCATAAATTTCAAAACCATTTGCTGTACTTTCTGATCCATACCATACCACCATGTATTCGTTATTTGTACTATTCCATACCACATCTGGATGTTGAGCATCTGGATCTAATGTTCCAGTACCTCCCATATCAGAAATACGAAAATCATTAGTTCCCACTTCGGCACCTACACTACTTAATCGTTGGCCAAAAATTTCGAACTCTAGATAGATCATCCCTAAGCTAGGGTCCGTTGCAGACCATACGACTAAGTATTCATTATCCGTTGCGTTCCATGTTACTTTAGCATTGGAAGACAATCCAAGGACACTTCCCGTTCCGTTAGTATCCGAAATACGAAAATCCGAACCTACTTCTGCTCCAGCTGCTGAAATTCTTTGTCCCCAAACTTCTGTCTCGCTGTCTATTAAACCGCCAGTATTTGTATCACCTGTCCAAACTACTAGAAATTCGTTGGTAGTTGCATTATATGCAACACTAGGCGCACTTCCTCTATATAAATTGACTCCACTAGGAGCCATGTTAGAAATTCTAAAATCCGATCCTACTTCTGCCCCAGTAGAAGCATTAATAAGTTGTCCGTAAATGTCTTGTTCTCCATCTACATCATCTCCTTCCCAAACAACTAAATACTGTCCTGTTGTTGAATTATAAGCAATTGCTGCCCTGTCTCCATCAATACTGGCATTCCCATCTGCTCCCATATCTGAGATTCTGAAATCGTTAGTGCCAACTTCTTGAGCAAAAGAAAAAATGGTGAAAAATAGGAAAACAAGGGTCTTAAGAAAAGTAATTTTCTTCATAATAGTTTGGTTTTAGTTACAAAAACCCCTCTCACAATCGGGGGAATATTTAGTGTTAATGCTAATGCTTATTTAATAATCCTAGAGAGTCCTCAATTATCTCTTTGACATGTGTTTAAAAATGAGCAATATAATTAACTCACTCAAATTAGTGATAATTTAAGCGTTTACAAAAAAAAGTGAAGGATTTGTGTTTTTTAGTGAAGTTTGAAAGACTTACTGGAGTCTTCATATAAGAAATAGAAAAACGATTATTCTCAGTTTTTACTAAACTATGATTTCTTACTTCAATAAAGATTTCTGGTTTAGAATAAATCGTTTATTTAAAAAGAGTACCCAGATAGTTTTCTCTCTGCAGTTAAAACATTTGCAGAAATAAATCTTTGGCAAGATTTTATGCAACAGAGATTTCTTCCTTTCATTATTAGTACACTTTGGGCACATATTTTTTGTATTAAAACTTAATAATTCGAAGGCACTTTTCATCTTAAAAAATGCAGTAGGTTGATACAAAAAACTTATATTTTATTTGGGCTCACAAAATTATGTGAAGCTTATGTTTCTTTTTGTGAAATTTAACCAAAGTTGTTTTTAGAAACGAGTCAACAACTTCTCTACTATTGCTTTATATCTTTTAGACACAGGGATTTCTTGTTTAGATATCATAATAAAACCATTTCCTATCATATCCACTTTAGAAAAATTTATAATATAACGCTGATGCACTTGTACGAAAAGCGTATCTGGTAGTTGTGTTAAAAAATCGGTAAGTTTTGCTCGAATCATATGTTTTTTATGATCTAAAAAAACATGTAAATAATTTCCATCCGATTGAATATAGTTAATCTCTTCTAAAGTCAATTTAACTCGAACATAATTATCTTTTATATAAATACTAGTCCTAACCTCTTTATAATCGGTAAAATTATTGATTGCAATATCTATAGTTGTCAATAGTGTGGGTTGGTTATATGGTTTCATCAAATAACCATTTGGCTTGGTGTTTTTAACTTTATCTATCGTTTCTTTATCTCCATACGCAGTTAAATAAATAAAGGCCATGTTATGGTACTTTCTAATGTTGCCTCCCAACCAAAGACCATCTTTATCTCCGGCTAAGTTAATATCTATTAATACTATGTCTACTTTTATGTTTTTTAATACTTCCCAAGCCTCTTCGGCATTTGCATATGATCCTGCTATTTTAAAATTATTATCTTCTAAAATTGTTTCTAGAGAAATCCTATTAAGGCCATTATCTTCTATAATAAAAACAGATTTTTCTTGGCTCATATTAAATTGTTTTTATCCAAAAAAGTAAATGTATATGTTAGTTTCTTGCCGTTTACAATATCTATTCTTGCATTCATCTCTTCTGATAATGACACTATCAATCTGCTACCAAATGTTTTACTGTTTTTTAAAACACGTTTATCTACCTTCATCCCTACTCCATTGTCAGAGTAGATAAGACTATACTCATTTTTAATAGCATTCATTTTTATAGAAATTTCTCCTTCAGTCATTTCTTTAAATCCATGCTTTACAGAGTTTGTCATCAACTCATTAATAATTAGTCCTATCGGATTTGCATAATCCAAATGCAATGAAATATCTTTCATATCTACGTTGACATCTATTTTTTTATTTGGATAAGCAGTTAACAAGCTATTACTCAATTTTTCTAGGTATTCCTGCATAGGGATATCTATAATATCTTCTTTTTGATATAACATTTCATGTATCAAAGACATCGACTGTATTTGATGTTGCGATTGAGTTAAAATCTCTTCAGAATTAAATCCTTTATTCTTTTTAGAATGAATAAGTAACAAACTAGCAACCACTTGTAAATTGTTTTTTACTCTGTGATGTACTTCTTTTACCAGTATTTTATTTTCGGCAAGTGCTTTATCTACAGTTAGTTTTTGTTGACTTATTATCTTATTGTCTCTTCGGATCTTTAGAAAAGTAAAACCAAAAAATACAAAAACTAATAGTAAACTTATGAGTCCTATTTTCTGATATAAGTTGATTCTTCTTTCTGATGTCACAAGTTTTCTAGTCTCTTCTAATTCTTTCTCCTTAATATCCGTCTCATATTTTAGTACACCACTCATAAAGCTCTTATCTATCTTAACTTTATTCAAAGAGTCTGAATACTTATTATATAGTTTGAAATAAGAATTGGCTTTTTCGTGATCTCCTTTCAATAAGAGTGCTTCTACTTTTAACTCTAGCATTTCGGACTTTGCCTTGGGGTACACATAGGATTGTAAGCTAGTTTCGGCGCTGTCTATATATTTTAGCGATAACCCAATTTCTTTTTGGTTTAAAAAAAGCTTACCCAACCCATTGTATGCATCAATAACTATATTCAACTCGTTAAACCCTTTAGCTTGTTTCAATTCTTTTTTATATAAAAACATGAGTTTATTCGCATTGTCCGCTTCAGACGATGTCTCTTCTGCATTCGTCCTCAAAACATCTTCAAAATAATTTATATAAGGATGGCCTCCTTCTGGTGTTGAATTCAAAAACTCAAGAACTTTAATTCCTTTGTTAAAATAATGGTGAGCACTATCCTTTCGCTTCATGTTTCTAAAGCACAATCCAATGTTATTCAATGAACTGCTTTGCAATAAATACAATTTTCGCTCTTCATACTTTTTAGCGCTTTTCTTATAGGACTCTATGGCTCTTTCATAATTATTTAAGCGATAATGCACATATGCAACTTCACTTTCATAAACACTTCCTCCACTTACAGGGTATCCTACCTTTTCACTTGTTTCATAGTATACCGGAAGTATTTTCAAAAATTCATTGAATTTTTCAGTCTTCCTGTATACTTCTTTTAGTCCAAATAAAATTCTGGTTGAGAGTCTGGTCTCTTTAACTTCTGAATTAGCGAGTAATTCTTTTGATAAAACAATAGCTTTAGCGTGAGCGTTTGTTGTAAAGTAGATACTGAGTAAATTGAACTTGGCTTCAATGATTTCATCAACATTTTCTTCTCTTTCTGCCCAGTCAATTGTTTTTAAGTTATACTCAATTGCCTTATCAAAATTTGAAAAATAATTGTTTAGAACTCCATAGTTTTTATTTACTGTATCTAATATGCGTTTTGCTTCTATAAAATCGCTTTTGCTTTTTACATTTTTATCGTCGAAATTTTGACTTAGACAATAGGATGAATAAAAGCATATAAAGAGAACATACAGAACAGATTTGACAATATGTACACCTGTCTTTTTGATAGTTGATAATAATTAACTGTGATTTCGTCTAAAAATATTAATTTAAATCAAATAAAAAGGAAGAAATGTGAAGCTATGTATGTTTTCTGGTAATTTTTAGAGTCTAAGATGAATTCTAAGGTGCTGGATTAGGAATTAAGGCATGCACTTGATTGATTTCTGAAATAATTTCGTCTGATAAATCATACTTAATACTTCCTATATTTTCTTTTAATTGGCTCATTTTAGAAGCTCCAATAATATTACTCGTCACAAAAGGCAGTTGATTTACAAAAGCCAACGATAACTCTGACAATGTCATTCCGTGTTTTTGAGCAATTTTCTGAAATGCTAATACTTCTTTTTTTTATAATAACTAACCTCCCTACTTAAACTGATACTTTAGAATAAACTCCAAAGAACCATTGTCATTTGCAATTCTCAAATTAGACATCGTAATAGCATACGCAAATCCTAACTTTAGGTTGTCTATTACA
>JAGDZT010000012.1:0-95916 GCA_049115635.1 Flavobacteriaceae bacterium | reverse complement strand
GGTGCAAATGTAAAAACTATTTCTGAATTACAAACTAAAAAAATAAACTTTTTTTTATTTTTTTTAACACAACTACACAAACCAATGAACTACCCGAAAAAACGGACCGCAAAGATAGAAACTTTTTAGAAACTAAATACCCTTTTTACCAAAAAATTAAAACCTAATCCTATACAAATACAGAACTCTTTAATAATGAATATTTTATACAATAAATTATTTCTTTGAACCACCCGAATTATTACGTTTCTTACGTTTCTTACGTTTACTGCGACTCTTTAACTTCGAAAACATCCTCTTATACTCCTCAACATCAACAATACCCCGATTCCTGGAAGCTATCTTTGGGAAATCAAAGTCTAATTTACTTTTTTGCCCCTCTAAATTCCCATCCCGAAATGCCCGAAACAAAATATCTTCGATTAAATAATCTTCATTCACAGATTCTGGGTGGTATTCTGTCTTTAATGAGAGCTTAAATAAGTTTGCTGAAGTATTGTACCAAAATGCTTTCCACCCACTTCTTAATTTCTTTATATTTTGAAATGCTGTTTTTCCCGTTTGTCTATGAATTAGCTTGATAAGAATTCTGCCTTCAGTTTTTGTCATTTTCTTTAACTGATCGGTAAACTCTCCTTCTAAATATTTTTGAGCTCTTCTAGTATATTTTCTTCGTTTTCTCTTAGACTTAATTCTAGTTAATCTATTGTTTAATGTATCTAGTCTTTGGGAAGCTAATTTTGCGTAAGGATATGCTTTATATACTTTACTTCTAAACCAATAGTAATACCTTGCATCTTTAGGAGATTTAAATTTGTTTTTGGGAATCAGAGCAATTTCATCTAGATCTATAGTTAGCGTATCTCCTTTTTTTACCAAAAGGTAATCTTCTAGGTTTAATGGTAGAGAGTCTTTCTTTTGAGAATACACAAAAGTTGAGAACAATATGATTAAAAAGAATCCAGCTTTTTTCACTACTACTATTTTATGCTTGTAAATATACTTATTTTGAAAATCGATATATAATTATGAATACATAGTTTAACAGAAAAAACTCATGAATAGTATTCATGAGTTTTTATAATTACTATAAAATGATGCTTATAGCTTTCTTCTATTATCTCCTGACTGTGTATCTATTAATTTATTATAAGGATCGATACCTACTTCTGTAGGTTTCTTATCTACTATGATAGTTACTTTATTATTAATTTTAGTAACATGATATTTTTTTAGATACAACGGAATTTCTTTTTTCTTTCCTTTTACTTCTTCTTCAGTGAATATTCCTAAATCAATATAATCATTTAATACTACTGAAAGTACAGGTCTTTTCATTTTATCTGTTTTATAGGTAATGGTGTCTCCTACTTGTTCTCCATAATATCTTTTTCCTCTATCATCATTTCTATATTTACTTACATTAAATTCTATATCTACTTGATACTTTCCATTCTCTAATTCTTTATAGGAGGCATCTATGATTCTATTCCTATATAAAGTAATGGTTTCAAACATGTCTTTTATAACATATAGCAATGAATCTGGTGTTACTTCTTTAATATGATTAACCATATCTATTGAAGTCGTGTATGGTGGCTCTTGGAACTTTACCTTTTCAACATATTTCTTTAATGCATTATTTAGCTTTTTTTCTCCTATATAATCACTCAAAGCATAAAATACTAGCGATCCTTTTTGATAACGTATATAGCCTTGTCCATCATTATACATGAGTGGGTTTTCTCTTTTACGCTCTAGAGTTCTTTGCAGTAAATATCCATCCAAGGCTTTCTTTAAAAATTTTCGCATTTTATTCTTTCCATGCTCATGTTCTAATACTTTTAGTGCTACATACTCTGATAGGCTTTCTGAAAGCATCGTTGCTCCTAAAACATCTGCTCCTATTACCTGGTGTGCCCACCATTGATGCGCCACCTCATGCACTGTAATTGCAAAGGGATAATCTACCCCTCCTTCGTCGGTGTCATCTACATCAGCAATAAACCCTACTCCTTCTGAAAATGGAATGGTATTTGGAAAAGATTGTGCAAAACTACCTGCTGTCCTAGGAAATTCTATAATTCTTGCTTGTCTATGCTGATAAGGGCTAAAATTCTCGGCATTATAAGCTAATGAAGCTTTCATTCCTTTCATCATTCGATCTAAATTATAGGTATGACCTTTATGATAGTAAATTTCCAAACTGATATCGTTCCAGTCTTCTTGTAAGACTTCATATTTTGCTGAATTGAATGCATAGAAATTTAAAATCTTGCTATCCATTTTATAATGGAAATATCTTCTACCATCTTTAATCCACTCTCTTAATAAATACCCTGGAGCGATTGCTATCTGATCTTCTGAAGTACTAACTGTTGCTTCAAAATCTATCCAATCTGAATCTTTAGAAATATAGGTATCTCCTAAGGCTGTAGAGTCTGACGGATGAGGACGTAAATCATTTTTAGGTAAGCCATACTTTTTACGGGTTTTATCATCTACCAATTCTGATGCTCCTGAATATCCTAAAGAAGGAAATAATTGAAAATTATTAATAAAAGTACCATTATTGATGACTGGTGAATTTATTCTTAAACTGGTATTTGGGCTATTTTCAACTGTAAACTTTAGCCCTAAAGTATCCCCTGGTTGTAACGGTGTTTTTAATTGATAAATATCAAAATGAAAAATAGTGTCTTCAGAGACTAGTTCTGCTTTTTTATCAAATTTAAACATAGATGGGTAAGCATTATGATTTAAGAAAATACTATCAATTTCCTGATTAGTTTTGTTGATCATTATGTACTTACCATTTGCATTAAAATCTCTCTCTTTAGGAAATATATTCATATCAACTTGAACAGATACAATTCTAGGTTGCTTATATTTTTCATATTTCTTATATGTTTTTTCCCATTCTACTCTCCTCTTCTCTGCCTCTTTAGAAGAAATTCTTTCTCCATAGACATCTTCTTCATTGTACAAAGTGGAGCCTATAAAAATAAATCCTGCAAAGAATACAACAAATGCAACTATTACCTTCCCTTTAAATCTATTCATTGCTATAGATATTCTTTCGCCAAATGAATTTGGAATTCCTCTCACCCAAAATAATCCAGCAATAACTAATAAAGTGAGTCCAAATAATAACCAATATCCTTTATATGTCATATACCTATTAAAAGTTGCTCCATATCCATTCATATCTGAGTACGAAAAACCAGCACCTTCATTATATTTAAATACATCATTTTCAATTCCTGCTAAATCTAAAAAGCCTATTCCGATTGAAATTACCAACAACACAAATAACCCTAAATATGGGTTTCTTAATATTGTCTGAATAAACAATGCCAACAAAGCCCAAATTATATAGTTAATAAATCTTAATCCATAAATTTCATGTAGATAATGCCCAATTTCAAAATCATAGTATCCTTTATAAATTTGAAATACAATTCCAGATAACATAATCACAAACAGCAATACAATTTGCATCTTTAGCAATGCTAGTAATTTTGATAACAGTAAGGCCCAATTAGGAATTGGTGTAACATCTATTAAGTGGTTTGTTTTTGCAATTGCTCCTCTATGTATTAACATTCCTGCATATAAAAAAGTACATATATTAATTGATATTGTAAACACGCCTGTTCCTTGTAACATTTTCCATGTAACAGGTAAAGTAGCAGTTCCAAAAATATTCCCTGCTTCACTTAAAACAATTAAAATAAATATAAGACCTACCAACACAATACTTAAAAAAGCCCAACTTTTTACAATATATTTAAAATCAATAACTGATAATTTCCACATAGTTTTCAAGTTCTGTATGAATGAAAAATTGTGTGTTGCTTTGGGTAAATTAATGGTAACAATACCTCCAAAGTTTCTCTTAGCACTTCTTTCTCCTTTATGTTTTTTTAAATTTAAACTAAATGCATTTTGGCTAAATGCAAAGTATTTAAAAACGAATCCAAAAACTAAAGAAGATACACCTAACCAAATCAATCTATTATAAAGGATCACTCCTTTAAAAGGCAACATCATTTCATTTTGTTCTGACAATGTCCAGTATCTTGTATAATAGTTTGATGCCGCTGCTCCAAATGGATCTAATAATGCTGCTAAGTATCTTGTATCCTCTTCCGTTAATAAACTTTCTGTTAAACCTTGAATAAAGAGTAGTAAAATAACAGTTATAAAACCCGCTGCTATATTCCTTGTAAAGGTTACTACAGCAAATACGATAGTTCCAAATAATAAAATATTTGGTAATATATAAACTAAATACGCATGCAAATAAGAGTACATATTAAACCCACCAACAATATCTGAATTTGTTCCTGGAAATCTAAATCCTAAAAAAAGAAATACCCCAATAACAAATACAATGCATGTTACGACTACCACCGAACTTAAAAATTTGGCAAAGAGGTAGTTTGCTTTTGTAAATGGGTATGAGTATAAAATCGTGTGCATTTCACTTTTAAAATCTCTATATATAGAAACTCCTATAATAGATGGAAATAGAAAGAATATAAAAATGGTTAAACTATTAAATAAGCCGTTAACTCCAATTGGAGAATTCACTATTCTTGCAGACCCTGTGGTTACTGTTACAGAATCAAAAACACCTGCAGTAGCAGCTGACAACAATAATGATAGCAATGCAAAAATGACTAGGTAAATATAAAATGCTGGTTTCTTAAACCAATATTTTAATTCGTGTTTGAATATCGTTAAAAACATATTTCTAATCTTTATGCCGAAGCTGTTTCAACTAATTCATCTTGTTTTAAAGCAATAAAATAGACGTCGTCTAATTGAGGACTTGCTTTTTCAAAACCTTCTCCAGGTTTTTCTAAACTATGTACCCTAACATTTAAAGAATTATCCTGATTATAATTAGATGAAAGCATATTGTAATTTGCTTCAACATCTTCTAGTTCATCTCTTTGAATTATTTTGGTCCAAATTTCTCCTTCTATTTCTTTAGTAGCTTTTTGCGGAGTTGTATGCTGTAGTATCCTTCCTCCATTTAAAATTGCCATTTCTTTACATAATTCTTTTACATCATCTACAATATGAGTCGAGAAAATCACAGTACAATTCGTTCCTACTTCTCTTAACACATTTAAAAAGCGATTGCGTTCAGCTGGATCTAATCCAGCAGTAGGTTCATCAACAATAATTAATTTTGGATTATTTAATAATAGCTGTGCAATCCCAAAACGCTGTTTCATTCCTCCAGAATAGCCTGCTACATTTTTTCTACGCACATCATATAGATTGGTAATTTCCAATACTTCTTTAACCAACGCTTGCCTTTCTGATTTAGAGCTCACCCCTTTTAAAGTAGCAAAATAATCTAACAATGCTTCTGCAGACATTTTTGGATAAACACCAAAAGATTGTGGCAAATACCCTAATATTTTTCTTAAAGACATATTATCTTTTAATACATCGATCTCTCCAAAAGTAATTGAGCCAGAGTCTGGACTTTGTAATGTTGCAATGGTTCTCATTAGAGATGATTTCCCTGCTCCATTAGGCCCTAAGAGCCCAAACATTCCTGTTCCAATTTCTATGTTTAAATTATCAATGGCTTTGACGCCATTTTTATACGTCTTTGTTAAGTTCTGAATAGTTAGTTTCATATGTGCTAAAAGTTTACTTGGTTTTGTTGGTTGATAAGTATCAAAGTAACAACATTTGTTACAACTTTTTGAATTTAATTGAAATCATTCTAAAAATCGTTTTATTTTTACAAAAACGAAAAAAACATGGCAAAATCAATACTGAATAAAAAATCATTTACTTTTTTAGAAAAATATTTAAACAATGCTGCACCTACGGGGTATGAATGGGAAGGTCAGAAAATTTGGATGGATTACTTAAAACCTTATGTAGATGAATTTATTACAGATACTTATGGTAGTGCTGTTGGAGTTATTAATCCTAAGGCTAAATACAAAGTTGTGATCGAAGGGCATGCAGATGAGATTTCTTGGTATGTAAATTACATTTCTGATAATGGATTGATTTATGTGATTCGCAATGGAGGTAGTGATCATCAGATTGCACCTAGTAAAATTGTAAATATTCACACAAAAAAAGGCATCGTAAAAGGTTTATTTGGTTGGCCAGCAATCCATACTAGAAATAGAGCAAAAGAGGAAGCACCGAAACCTGATAATATTTTTATTGATTGTGGTTGCAAAACTAAAGAAGAAGTAGAAAAGCTTGGTGTACATGTTGGGTGTGTTATTACCTATCCCGATGAGTTTCATATTCTAAACAAAAACAATTTTGTATGCAGGGCTTTAGACAATAGAATGGGTGGATTTATGATTGCTGAAGTTGCAAGGTTATTGCATGAAAATAAAAAGAAGTTACCTTTTGGACTCTATATTACCAACTCTGTTCAAGAAGAAATAGGATTACGTGGCGCAGAAATGATTACCCAAACTATCAAGCCAAATGTGGCTATTGTGACTGATGTTACTCATGATACTACTACACCAATGATTAATCAAAAGAAAGAAGGCGCTATTAAAAATGGTGATGGTCCTGTAGTAGCTTATGCTCCAGCTGTACAACAAAAACTTAGAGACCTAATTACTGATACTGCAGAAGAAAAAAAGATTCCTTTTCAGCGTTCAGCATTATCTAGAGCTACAGGAACAGATACAGATGCTTTTGCTTATAGCAATGGTGGTGTCGCTTCTGCTTTAATATCTTTACCTCTAAGGTATATGCATACAACTGTAGAAATGGTTCATAAAGATGATGTTGAAAATGTAATTAAATTAATTTATGAAACCTTATTAAAGATAGAAGACGGAGAAACCTTTTCATATTTTAAATAATCATATGCGAAATGACAAACTGACTTAATTTAAAGTAATGGAACTAAATAACCAAAAGCATCTATTCAGTATTCCTGAAGATATTACTTATTTAAATATTGCAAGTCAATCACCTTCTTTTAAAAAAGTTGAACAAGCCGGTATTAAGGGTGTTTTAGAAAAAAGTCATCCTTATAAAATTAATGGAGATAGTTATTTTGAACCTGTAAAAGAAGTAAAAAAGCTGTTTGCAAAATTAATTAACGTTAATGATTATAACAGAATTGCTAACATTCCTTCTGCTTCTTATGGCTTAGCAACTGTTGCTAACAACATCACTTTAAAAAAAGGGGATGAAATTATTTTGGCTGAAAGTCAGTTTCCAAGTAATTATTACGTTTGGGAAAAGCTAGCTAAAAAGTATAAGGCGAAACTGAAAACCGTTTCGATGCCAAAGCCTACAAAAAATAGGGGTAAAAACTGGAATAAAGCTATTTTAAACTCTATATCTGATAAAACAAAAGTTGTTTCTTTAGGGAATATTCAATGGGCAAATGGGACTTTATTTGATTTAAAATCCATTAGAAAAAAAACAAAAAAAAACAACGCTTTATTAATTATTGATGGAAGTCAATCCATTGGTGCATTGCCTTTCTCAGTAAAAGAAATTAACCCCGATGCGTTAATTTGTGCTGGCTATAAATGGTTGTTTGGTCCGTATGGGTGTGGATATGCATATTTTGGGAAATATTTTGATGATGGAAATCCATTAGAAGAAAACTGGTCTAACCGTCTTGATAGCGAAAATATGGCTGGCTTAACCTCCTATCAATCAAAATACAAACCTTTAGCAAATAGATATTCTGTTGGTGAGCATGCGAGTTTTATTCATATTAGAATGCAAATTGAAGGCTTAAAACAAGTTCTGGAATGGACACCAAAAGCAATTCAAGAGTATTGTAAAAAGGTTACTTCTAGTGCTGTTTTAAAACTAAAAGAAATAGGTTGTTTTATTGAGGATGATACATTTAGGACCCATCATTTATTTGGAGTTGAATTGCCAAAAGAATTAGATATTGAAAAACTAAAATCACAACTCAAAAAAGAAAATATTTTTATTTCCTTTAGAGGAAATTACATCCGAATTTCGTGTCATTTATACAATACAAAAGAAGATTTTGAGAAGTTAGTAAATTGTATTTTATCTTGTTAGTTTAGAAAAACGCAACACTTTTTCATTTTTCAAGTCATTACTTATAATAAGTATCAAATTAACCAACACGACTTTTATGAAAAATCTATCATTTTTACTATTTGTTTTATTTTTTTCTTGCTCAAAGAATAATAACCAAATTCAGTTTGCAGTTTCTAAAATTTCAGAAAATAATGATAATTATCTACAGGTATCTGTTAATAATAAAACTGGAGAGAATGGAAAAACTATTTATATTTTTGAGGACAAAAAATGGGGAGAAAAAGATTTACATAATTTAATAAAAAATTTAAAAGTTTTAAATGCTATAGCAGAAATAGAGTTTAAAAAAGATAGCGGATGGATAATAATTAAACATCCTAAAGACTTAAATCAATTGCAGCTATCTTACGAAATTCATCAGGACACTGATTCTCTTTTATCTGTTTTTGAAGCTTTTAGACCTGTAGTTTCAAAAACTGGTTTCAGTTCTTTTTCACATAATCTTTTTATGTTACCCAAGCATATGAGTAGTCCTATAAATGTTGATATAGTTTGGAAAGGTTTTCCGAAAGATTATACACTAATTAATAGTTTTGGAGAAGGTGAGTTTCATCAAGAAATAAAAAATATAGAAACAAGTGATTTTCATGCGTCAAAATTTGTTGGTGGAGATTATAAGAAATACAATATAGATATTGATGGAAACAAATTGACCTTTGGAATTAAAGATAAATGGAAAACCTTTGAAGATTCGACTTTAGTTGAAGTCTTAAAAAAAACGGTAAAAAGTCAACGTGATTTTTGGCAAGATCATTCTCAAAAATATTTTTCGGTAACATTAACCCCAAGTTACGAAGAACATTATGGTAATTTTCTTGGAACAGGATTAACTAACTCTTTCTCTACAATTGCAGCAAATAACAAAGATTTACAAGTAGAAAGTTTAGTTTATTTATTTAATCACGAATTACAACATAATTGGAATGGTCATACAATTTTAAAAGAAAATGAAGAAGAGCAATATTGGTTTAGTGAAGGGTTCACAGATTATTATACTATAAAAAATATTGCTAGAAATACTATTTATAATTTAGATGAAGGCTTCTTTATTAAAAAAATGAATGAGTTTATTAAAAAACTACACACTTCATCAGTTAAAGAAGCTCCAAATAGTGAAATTAATTATGATAATTTTTGGTCTAATCAAGAATATGAAAAGTTACCTTACAGACGAGGTGCAATATTTGCTTTTTATTTGGATATGAAAATAAAAAAAGAAACTAAAAACAAAAAAAATCTAGATAATATAATGCTACATATTAAAAATGAAGCTGTCAAAAATGGTCAGAAAATCAATAATGAATATTTCGTTGAAGTTTTTAAAAAATTAATTGGTATTGATATTGCCTTAGAGTTTGATACATATATTGAACAAGGAAAGTTAATTGATTTAAAAAAGTTTTTTAATGATAATGGATTCGATTTTTCAGACACTTCATTTGTTTTTGATAAAGGTTTTACATTTTCGAAAGACAGAAAATACATTGCAGAAATTGATGAAACTTCAAATGCATATAAAGCTGGTTTGAGAAAAGGAGATGAAATAGTTCCACTTCAATATGATAGTAACAGGATAAATTTTATGGCAAAAATTAAAGTCATTAAAAATATGAAAGAAACTATTTTTACGTACCTTCCTAAAAAAGAAATCTTAGTTCCTTCTTTAAAAGACACTAAGAATAATTATCAAAAATTAAATTTATAAATCACATTTTTTTTGGATGAGCTTATAGACATTTTAACTCATGAAGGAAAACCAACAGGCAAAACTGCTTTAAAATCCATTGCACATCAAATGGGCTGGTATCATGCTACTGTTCATGTATGGTTTTATACCAAAAATCATACACTTTTGTTACAAAAAAGAGGTGCCTATAAGAAGACTTATCCTAATCGCTGGGATGTTTCGGTAGCTGGTCATGTGCATGCAGGTGAATCTATTTTAGATGCAGCGGTTAGAGAAGTAAAAGAAGAAATTGGGCTAACTATTCAAAAAGCAGATTTAAAAAAAATAGCAATTCGTAAAGGAGAGAGAAGTCACCCAAATGGTATTCAGGATCATGAATTTTACCATGTATTTTTAGTTGAATTGAAAAGTGAATTAAGTACTTTAAAAAAACAAGATGACGAAATAGATGATTTGCAGTTATTTGATTTCAGTCTACTAAAAAGCACTAATAAAAGAATTTTATTAGTGCCTAATACTTCTGATTATTATCAGTTTGTCTTATCAAAAATTGCAGATATTATTGAGTAGGCTTCTCAAAAAAGGTATCTTGTAATTTTGCTTTCTTTACAATAGCTAATGTAAATTCTGTTGACGGCCCTCTAGGCTTGGTTGGTAAACCATTATCGTCTTTTTTATACCAAGTAATCGATTTAGGCAATACAAATCCATCTACTGTTTCCCAATCGTTATATCTGATTACATTAAACTTATCTGAAGGTTTCTTAGAAAAAAAGGTGACAGAGTATTTTAACCATTCCATTTGATATGTCTTAGGGTTATAATACACAAAATAATTATCTTCAGGTGAGGTGCCTACATTAGATTCGTAAGAAATTTTAAACCCTGGATACTCTTTACCTTCAAAAGTTAAAGGCTTTGCTTCTTCATATATAATCCCATTATCTGCTAAAACGAAAGGCATTGCATAGAAATAGAAATATAAGTTGTAGTAAAACTTAGGATCCATTTTAAAAGCTGTAGAATCTTGCTGCTTTATCCATACCTCTTTACTATTATATCCCATAGAATATTTGGGTGAGTGCACGGTCGTTTTTCTTGATTTTAAATCTACTGTATGCGCTTCATCCCCTTTATTAAAAGATAAGGTATTTGCATTTCTCCATGCGTCAATACCACCATGCTTTTCAAAAACCTTACCTAAAGCATCAGGGAAATTTTCTTTTTTTGATTCATTTTTACATGAAATTAATACCATGGCAGCAAAGAATACGTATATTATTTTTTTCATAAGTAGAAGATTTGTTTGTGTGTCGAAATTTTGTTTGACAATTTACAAAAATAAAAGACGCTTTATAACAAAACGCCTTTTATCGACTATAAATATAGTCATCTATATGAAAACTCAAAAAAGATTACACTAGCATTCAAAACATACATTTATCCTACTATTAAATGTTACAAGCAATTATTGTATTTGAGTTTTCTGCTTCCTTTTCATATTAAATTTTCCCTAAAATAATTCTGGAAATATTTAATTGCTTGTAAATAATATACCCCAAAGATTCAATTCAAAAATATACAATGCTCATATAAGAGAAGTAAGGATTTGCCATACAAAAAGTAAGGGAAATCCTTACTTTTTAATAGGCTTTATAATCAATATCTTATCAAAAAATAAAAAGTTAACCGAAACCGCCTATATTTGTCATATAACTATGAGACAACAGACATTACATATTATGTTAAAAACACCAGATAATATCACTTTGATTTTAGGAAAAACTAAACCATTTCCTAAAAATAAGACGCTATATGACAATTCTAAACGATTCTATTGACATGATTTAATTAAAGAAAAGCAGAAAAAACATAAGCGTCCAATTAATTGGACGCTTTTTTTATAATTTTTAAAAAAAAAATGAAGAGATAAATATGACATATAAAACAATACGCATTGAACATTAAACAATTGAAACATAAACAGTTGTATAAAAATGCATTACTTGGAGATCATCCGAGCAGGAATCCCTATACCTATTTTTAACTTAACTAATTGATTTTCAGTAAATTAAATTAAAATTTTATTTGGTTTTTAAAAAAATGTTTTCATCTTTGTACCGTAGTAAGTGATAGTTATGTGACTATCATTATTTAATTAACTAAAAGCAAGAACATATGGAACTAAATTACATTTACTGGGGTAGTCAATTTAAAACAACGACTACACTTTTAATTCAAATAAGGAAGCCTATTATAGAGAACGATATTATATGAGTGGTTAGCTCATGTTATTATATAAAAGGTGCCTTGTTTAAGGCACCTTTTTTTTATCTATAAACAATAAAAATTGTTACGGCATATTTATTGATATTTCTAATAGTAAGATAGACAAAATCATCACATAATATTTGCATAAGTCCCTGATTTTTTGTATCTTAAGATTAACAATTAATCTATGAAAAAAATAAAAATATGCTAATACTAAATGAAAAAGGGTGTTTACTCACTCACAAGCTTTGTTTACTAAAACAGCGTTGCTTTCTATCTAAATCTAAAGTATTTTAGAAAATACGATTCAAAAAGCGCTACTAAAAAATTGCTAACGCTTCCTTATTTCTGAACCGAATAGAATTTCACGAGACCTACTATCTCCATGATAGGCCTAGGAGTACTCGGTAGGCTTCAAAAAAATTGCTAAAAACCAATTTGAAATTCTTTATGCCTGACTGCAGAAGGCAATAATCCTGAAACGAATTCAGGGTACTATTTCATCGGTAGCTCCGATAGAATATACCTCACGATTCCTTTCTACACAAACGCTGTATTTACGGCACAGGAAACTATTGTCAAATTTTAAAAATTACATTATGAGAACTTTAAAAACAATTATACTATTAATAATCATGTCACTTTACTTAACTTCTTGTACAGATATCATCACAGATACTGACAAAGAGATGTTAGAGACCATTGAAAACACACATGGAGCCAATGATACCGACTTTACTGGTGGAAGTGGTACAGATGGGGGTGGTGGCGGAAAAGGTGGGTAATACATTCACGATTTAAGCCTTAAGCTCTTAGCATTTTTATGCTAGGGGCTTTTTTGTTAGCTTTGTTTTTATCAAACAATTAACCACTTGAAGTATACATCCCTAACAAAAATTGCTTTGCTACTTTTTCTTGTAGCGTTCTCAACATCATCTAAAGCTTTAACGAAATCTAAAATGATTGAATTAAAAGCTGAAAAAGATAGTATTGGTTTTTGGATTAAATCATCCAAAAATAAAGCCTATACTTCTTCTCAACAAAAAATATTCTTACTAAAAGCATATAAAGAACTAAAATTAAGACCTGAAAAAAAATCGAAAGCTAGAAACTTGAGCTCAATTGCCTATCGTTTTTATGAACTAAAAGATACTTTGCTTTTTAAAAACATAAACCGAGAAACGTTGAATCTTGCTTATAAGATTAAGGATTCCTTTGCCATAGCCGATGCACAATGGAGTTATGCAGATTATTATTTGAATGGTGAAATTTATAATCTAGCTTACAAACATTTTTCAATTGCTTATGATCATTTTAATGGTATTAAAAAGGAATATGAAGCAGCTCGAATGCTCTACTCCATGTCTTTTATCAAAGCTAGATATCGAGATTATACTGGAAGCGAAATATTAACTTTTGAGGCTATTAAAAAATTTAAAACTTTGAAGAATTACAACTTTCTTTATCAATCATATAACCGTCTAGGGTTATTACAAAATGATATCAAAGAATACGATAAAGCCTTATTTTATCATCAAAAAGCGTTAGAGTATTTAGAAAAAATGAAGGATAAAAGAAATTACCAATCTGGTAGTCTTAATAATATTGGGTTGACTTATTTAAAAAAAGAACAATATAGAAAGGCTATCAATTACTTTAATAAGTCTTTATTATATAATATAGATATAGGAAATCATGCTAGAATCATTGATAATAGAGCGTATTGTAAATTAATGCTTGATGACACTATTAATGTAAAAAAGGATTTATATCAAGCTTTAAAAATTAGAGACAGTATTCATGATAAAGCTGGAATTCTAAGTAGTAAAATTAGAATATCAGAATATTATAAATATATAAATGACACCATACAAGCTATTAAGTATGCTAAAGAGGCAAATATATTAGCCCGTAAAATAAAAAATGGTGGTGATTATTTAGAGTCACTTAATCAACTAGCCATTTTAGATGCTAAAAATGCAAAACAGTATTTAGAAAGATACATTCAATTCAATGACAGTTTGATAGCTGTTGAACGTAAAGAACAAAACAAATTTACGCGTATAGATTTTGAAACGGATGAATATATAGAAGAAACCAAACGTTTGTCTGAGCAAAAAATATGGATTATATCTTCAGGTATCAGTATTGTACTTATTCTTTCGCTACTCTACTTCTTACGTCTTCAAAAAAACAAAACAGAAAAACTACTCTTAGAAACTGAGCAACAAAAAGCAAATGAACAGGTATTTTTATTAACCATTCAACAGCAAGCTACGTTAGAAGAAGAAAAGGTAAAAGAGCGTAATAGAATCTCAGAAGAACTACATGATGGTGTTTTAAGTAGGCTTTTTGGCACCCGTGTAGGCTTAGGATTTATTCCTGTAGAAGAGAATGCCGAATCACAGCAAAAGCATCAATCTTTTTTAGAGGAATTACAGGAAATTGAAAAAGAAATTCGAGAAGTTTCTCATAAACTGAATGCTTCTTTTGAAAGCTCTAAAATTAACTTCACAACTATTGTAGGGCAACTACTTAAAGACAAAAGCAAGCTAGGCGGTTTCGAATATGAAATGAATAATGATACAACTATTGTATGGGAAGATATTGATCAGATTACAAAAATCAATATCTATCGTATCCTTCAAGAAGCTATACAAAATGTTATAAAGCATGCGAACGCTCAACATATATTGATTGATTTTTCAATACAAGATAAAAACCTTCTATTATCTATTAAAGATGATGGTCATGGCTTTGAAAAGAAGAAAAATAAAAAAGGGATTGGAATGAAAAATATCTCTTCTAGAGTTCATAAGTTAAATGGTAGCATTGAAATTTTTTCAGCAGCTAATCAAGGAACAAATATTTGCATTCAAATTCCCTTCAGAGCATAGATAATCATCTATTAAATATTTTTTTTTAGATTTGTTTAAGTACAAAAAAAAAATCGCTTGAAATTATTCGTGAAAATTCCTATTGCTTCTCTTGGGCTTTTATTAGTTCTGAACTCCTGTACACAGATCAATAAAAAAACAAATGCCCACAAAATTGAAAACGATAGCACCTCAATATGGATAGAGTCTTCAAAAAATAATACAATTCCATTAGATAAAAGAAAACAAGATTTATTAAAGGCGGAAAAAATGATAGCATCTAAACCTGAAAGTAAATCAAATGCTAAGATTTTAGGTGATGTTGCCTTTCGTTTTGCAAAATTAAAAGACACCATATATTTTAAGAAAATTAATGACAAAGTCTTAAAATTAGGCACCAAATACCAAGATTCTAGTATCATTGCTAAGGCATATTGGAGTTATGCCGAATTCTATATCTATCAAGAAATATTTGATAAAGCCTACTCTAATTATAATATTGCCTATGGTTATTTTAATGGTATACAAAAGCATCATGAGGCTGGAAGAATGTTATTTGCTATGGGATGGATAAAATGGAAATATAATGATTTTACTGACAGTGAGAATCTAGTTTTCCAAGCCATTAAAAAGTATAAGTTAGTAAATAATTCTAAACGCTTGAGAGGTGCTTATAATCATTTAGGTATTATGAATTTGGATATGAAAGAGTATGACAAAGCTATTTTTTATTTAAATAAATCTCTTGAATATATTCCCAGGTTAAAAAACAATGAAGATTATTATGAAACTTATTACAATAATTTAGGCTATACATATCTATTAATGAAGAAATACAAATTAGCCATTGAGTATTTTGATAAAGCGTTAAGTTATTATACTGAAAACGATATTTATACTATTAATTACGCAAATGTATTAGGCAATAGAGCTAGTTGTCTGTTGTCTCTGGAAGATACTACCGGTCTGAAAAAAGATTTTTTTAAAGTATTACATATTAGAGATAGTATCAATTATATAGGAGGTATATCTCCTAGTAAAATGCTTATATCTACATATTATGCTTATGCTAAAGATACAGCAAAGGCTTTATCTTATGCTTATGAAGCAAATACATTAGCAGGCAAAATTAAGGATGGAACTAATTACTTAGGATCACTTAAACTCCTTTCTATTTTTGATTCCAAGAATGCAAAAAAATATTTAGATCGATATATTTATTATAATGACAGTTTAATTAAAATAGAGAGAAAGGCTCAAAATAAATTTACTCGTATTGCATTTGAAACTGACGAATATATACAAGAAACTAAGCGTTTATCTATTCAAAAAGTGTGGATAATGATTACCGGTATAGGTGTTTTACTTATCCTCTCATTACTTTATTTTTTAAGAATTCAAAAAGTAAAAACTGAAAAACTATTATTGGAAACTGAACAACAGAAGGCTAATGAAGAATTATATCTATTAACGATTCAACAACAAACAGCTTTAGAAAAAGAAAAAGCTGAAGAACGCAACCGAATCTCTCAAGAACTTCATGATGGTATTTTAGGAAATTTGTTTGGTACTAGAGTTGGTTTAGGATTTATTGAAGTAAAAGGAGGCAAAGAACAACAATTTAAACAGGAAACTTATTTAGTAAAACTCCAAGAAATCGAAAAAGAAATACGCGAAGTTTCACATAAATTAAATAGTGATTTTAGTAATAGTAAAGTCAGTTTTAAAAGTATTATAGAGCAACTATTAAAAAATAAAAGTATTCTAGGAGGCTTTGACTTTGAAATAAACACAGATAAAAACCTTTCATGGGAGAGTATGAATGAAATTATAAAAGTAAATGTATATAGAATCGTTCAAGAGTCTCTCCAAAATATTATAAAACATGCCAAAGCGAAACAAGTACTTTTAGATTTTTCAATTAAAAATAAGTCCTTTATTTTCACCTTAAAAGATGATGGTCTTGGTTTTGATGTTAAAAAACATAAAAAGGGAATCGGTTTGAGAAACATAAAATCTAGAGTTCAAAAATTAAAAGGAAAACTTCAAATCATTTCTAAGAAAAATGAAGGAACTACTATTCATATTACTATTCCAATATTATAAAAATGTCAGTATATAACGCATTAATTATAGATGATCATCCTCTAATCTCCGAAGCTTATAAAAGCGCTTTTCTTTATATTCAAAAACAAGACAGTGGTATTTCTTTTGAAATTCAAGTAGCTCATGATTGTGAAACTGCTTATGAAATTATTGAACACTTTTCTATTCATAAGAAGCAACTTGACATTGTTTTCTTAGATATGAGTTTACCTCCCTCTAAGGATAAAAAAATACTCTCAGGAGAAGATTTAGGGCTTCATATTAACTCGCTATTACCAGAAGCTAAGATTATTGTATCTACCACATTTAATGATAATTATAGAATACATAGTATTTTTAAAAATATTAATCCTGATGGTTTTTTAATTAAGAATGATATTACACCTAAAGAATTAGTTTCTGCAATTAAAGAAGTACTCACTCAGCCTCCCTACTATAGCAAAACAGTGATGAAATTACTTCGCAAACAAGTCTCTAGTGATTTTCTATTAGATGATATCGATCGAAAAATTTTATATGAATTATCTGTGGGAACCAAGATGAAAGAATTACAGGATTTAGTCCCTCTTTCTAATGCTGGCATTGAAAAACGCAAGCGTCATCTAAAGCAAATTTTTAATATTACGAGCCAAGATGATAGAGAACTTATTTTAATTGCTAAAGAAAAAGGATTTATATAATATAAATGTTCTTTCTCTTTTACAACGCTGTAACATTATTTCTTAAGATTCGTTTACATCATAGATCATGCTAGTGATCATTAACCAACTTTAAAATATTATTTTGTAATCGGGATGCTTAAAAAAGGTAAAATTATTCTATACAGTATATGGGCTATTATTACTTTAGGCTTATGTGTTTCTTGTTTTTTATATCCTGAAATTACTTCGCCAAAATATCTTAGTGAGTTTATTAAAAAGTTTACTACAGAAATGTTATGGATTTATATTCTATTAACTTTTATTAGAGGTTTCTTTTTAATTCCAAGCACTCCATTTGTCATTGCTGGCGGAATTCTTTTCCCTAATCAATTGTTATTGGTTTTGTTCATTTCTATGTCTGGTATAATATTTTCTACTACTGCGCTATATTACTTCTCTGACTTACTTGGCTTTAGTAAATACCTACATAGGAAATCTACAAAAATTAATGCATGGAAATCTCGTTTAAAAAGTTCAAAATCTATTCTTTTTATTGCTGGGTGGTCTCTTTTCCCTTTTGTACCTACTGATATGTTAAGCTATGTAGGCGGCATACTAAAAATACCTTTTAAAAATGTTTTCTTGGGAGTTTTTATAGGAGAATTGCTCTTATGTAGTTTATATATTTACTTTGGGGCAAGTGTCCTTCAGTTACTATAATTTATTATCTATAATATCTCTAACAACTTCTGGGTTGAGTAGTGTAGATACATCTCCTAAATTTGAAGTATCATTTGAAGCTATCTTTCTTAAAATTCTTCGCATTATTTTCCCAGATCTAGTTTTTGGCAATCCTTTTACAAACTGAATTTTATCTGGCTTTGCTATGGGGCCAATCGTATCAGCTACAACCTGTCTTACCTCATTAGCAAGCTCAGGGGTTTCTTCTACTCCATCATACGTAATCACATAAGCATACAAAGCATTTCCTTTTACATCATGCGGAAATCCAACTACTGCACTCTCAACAATTTTCTCATGCTCATTAATCGCATTTTCAATAGGGGCAGTTCCTAAGTTATGCCCAGAAACAATCACTACATCATCTACTCTACCTGTAATTCTATAATTTCCTTTTTCATCTCGTAAAGCGCCATCTCCAGGAAAATAGTAGCTCGAATATGCAGAAAAGTACACATTTTTATAACGTTCATGATCTCCATAAATAGTTCTCGCTAAAGAAGGCCATGGGTATTTGATTGCTAAAATTCCTTCTGCTTTTTTATCTTGTATCTCATCTCCATTACCGTCCAATAATACAGGTTGAATTCCCGGTATGGGTAAAGTTGCAAAGGTTGGTTTATCATTTGTAATTCCCGCCATAGAAGAGATCATCATTCCACCTGTTTCGGTTTGCCACCAAGTATCTACAATAGGGCATTTATTTTTCCCTACATGATCATCGTACCAATGCCATGCTTCTTCATTGATGGGTTCTCCAACAGTTCCTAACGTTTTTATACTTGATAAATCGTATTTGTTAACTAACTCTACCGGGTGTTTAGCTAAAGCTCTTATAGCTGTTGGAGCAGTATAAAACTGAGTGACTTGATGCTTCTCACATATTTCCCAGAAGCGTCCATAATCTGGATAACTCGGCACTCCTTCAAACATGACTGTTGTTGCTCCTGCAGATAAGGGCCCATAAACAATATAACTATGTCCTGTAATCCAACCAATATCAGCTGTACACCAATACACATCTCCTTCTTTATATTGAAATACATTTTTAAAAGAATAGGTTGTGTACACCATATATCCTCCACATGTATGCACCATTCCTTTAGGTTTCCCTGTAGATCCTGAAGTGTACAAAATAAATAACATGTCTTCTGCATCCATAATTTCGGCTGGACAATTGTCATCTACTTTTGATAACTCTTCATGCCACCAAACATCAACAGAAGGATTCCATGATATTACTTGATTTGTTCTTTTAAAAATAATTGATCGTTGTATACTAGGACAGGTTTTTAACGCTTCATCGGCAATATCTTTTAATGGAGTAATTTTATCGCCTCTAAGTCCACCATCTGCTGTTAACAACACTTTACATTCAGCATCATTTATTCTAGCAGCTAAGGCTGTAGAAGAAAACCCAGCAAATACTACAGAATGTATAGCTCCTATTCTAGCACATGCCAAAACTGCCACAGATAATTCCAGCAACATAGGCATATAAATGCATACTCTATCGCCTTTTTCAACTCCATTATTCTTTAATACATTAGCAAAAGCACATACTTTGCTGTGCAATTGTTTATAAGTTATATGTTGTGCTTTATCATTTGGATCATTCGGTTCCCAAATAATTGCTGTTTGATCTCCCTTTGTTTCTAAATGACGATCCAAACAATTCTCAGTGATGTTTAGCTTTCCGTTTAAGAACCATTTCGTTTCTGGTTTCGACCAATCATACTCTAAAACTTGATCCCATTTCTTTCTCCAGTAAAAATTTTCTGCGATATCTCCCCAAAATTTAGAAGGGTTTTCTAGACTTTCTTTATAATGACTTTGATAATCTTCAAAGGAGTTAATTTCTAACGACATATTTTTTTAATGATTTTGAGCTGAACCAGCTCTGCTTGGTATTCTAATCTTTTCTACTATTTCTTGTACTTCTTTTGGTGGTACAGCTGTAAATTTTGATACTACAATGGAAACAATAAAATTAACAATCATAGCCACAGTACCAAAACCTTCTGGCGAAATTCCAAACCACCAATCTTCTTTAGTTCCTCCACCAAACCAATCAAATTTAAATTTCATCATGTAAAACAGCATGAATAGTATTCCTACTAGCATTCCAGCAACAGCTCCTTCTTTGTTCATTCTCTTACTAAATATTCCTAGCAGAATGGCAGGAAAAAAAGATGCTGCTGCCAATCCAAAAGCCAATGCTACTGTTGCAGCAACAAAATCTGGTGGATGAATTCCAAAATAACCAGCAACACAAACAGCCACAGCAGCTGAAATTCTTGCGGCAATTAATTCACCTTTTTCTGAAATACTCGGTTTGATTATTTTTTTAATTAGATCATGAGAAACAGAAGAAGAAATTACTAATAGTAATCCAGCTGCAGTAGATAAAGCAGCTGCTAAACCTCCTGCTGCAACTAAAGCAATAATCCAATTGGGTAAATTGGCTATCTCAGGATTTGCCAAGACCATAATATCCTTATCAACAGTCAACTCATTTTTAGAAACATCTGCTAGGTATTGAATTCTACCATCTCCATTTTTATCATTAAATTTTATTAAGCCAGTACGTTCCCAGTTTGTAAACCATTCTGGAACATCTGTATATTTTTTATCACTAATAGTTTCAATTAAATTGGTTCTCGAAAAAACTGCCACGGCCGGTGCTGTGGTATATAGAATTGCAATAAACAGTAAAGCCCATCCTGCAGACTTACGAGCATCAGCCACTTTTTTGACAGTAAAAAATCGAACGATTACATGTGGTAATCCTGCTGTTCCAACCATCAAAGCAGCAGTAATTAAAAACATGTCTAATGAAGATTTACTTCCTGATGTATATTCAGCAAAACCCAATTCTTTATGCAATCCATCCAATTTATCTAAAAGATAAACACCTGTTTCATCTGCTCCACCAAAACCTAATTGTGGAATTGGGTTTCCTGTCATCTGAATAGAGATAAAAATAGCAGGGACCATAAAAGCAAAAATCAAAACACAGTATTGAGCAACTTGAGTATATGTGATTCCTTTCATACCTCCTAATACAGCATAAAACAGCACGATAATCATTCCAATAATAACTCCAGTGGTGATATCAACTTCTAAAAAACGAGAAAAAACAAGTCCAACTCCCCTCATTTGACCAGCTACATATGTAAACGAAATTAATAATGCACAAAAGACAGCAACACTTCTAGCAGTATTAGAATAATAACGATCCCCTATAAAATCAGGAACGGTAAACTTTCCAAATTTCCTCAAATAAGGAGCTAATAATAATGCTAATAAAACATAACCTCCTGTCCAACCCATTAAATATACAGAACCATCGTATCCGCCAAAGGAAATAATTCCAGCCATTGAGATAAAAGATGCAGCTGACATCCAATCTGCGGCTGTAGCCAATCCATTTGCTAATGGAGAAACACCACCTCCAGCGACGTAAAAATCTTTGGTTGATGATGCTCTAGACCAAATAGCTATCCCTATGTATAAAGTAAATGTGACACCTACTAAAATCCATGTCCAAATTTGAATACTCATTCTATTGCTATTTAAAATTTTTATTCTTCATGATAACCATATTTCTTATCAAGTTTATTCATCAACCTAATATAAACGAAGATTAAAATTACAAATACATATATAGAACCTTGTTGAGCAAACCAGAAGCCAAGTTTAAAGCCACCAATACGAATTGTATCAAGTTCTTCTCTAAATAAGATTCCTGCTCCAAAAGAAACTAAAAACCAAATTGATAATAAAAAAATTAAGTATTTGATATTTTTTTTCCAATAAGCAGTGGCATTTTGTTGATAACTCATTCTTTGAAATTTAGTTTTTCATATAAATAAGGAACAATATAAAATTATATTTGTTAGCTAAGGTACTAACATATGGATTTTTCGTTACTTTTTGAAGTTATTCATAGCCATTGGTTAACAATCATATTATTTTTTATAATCGCTGTTTTATATTCTTCGGTTGGTTTTGGTGGTGGCTCTAGTTATATAGCTATTCTTGCAATAATGGGAATCGCATATATACAAATGAGATCTACTGCATTGCTTTGTAATATTATTGTTGTAAGCGGAAATGTGATTCTTTATCATCGAAGAAAATTAATACAATGGAAAAAAATTCTTCCATTAGTATTATTCAGTATTCCTCTTGCTTTTTTAGGTGGTAAATTACGGATTGGTCAGACTTTTTTCTTTATTCTTTTAGGATTTACTCTTTTATTTGCCGCCATTACTATGTGGGTTTCTAAAAAAATTATAGCAAATAAAGATGGAGGATCTAGTAAAAACATATTTCAGAATAGTTTCTATGGAGGAATTATTGGTTTTTTATCTGGAATAGTTGGCATTGGTGGCGGAATATTTTTAGCACCAACCCTACATTTAACTAATTGGAGTAGTCCTAAGAAAATTGCAGCGACTGCTAGTTTATTTATTTTAGTTAATTCAATTTCTGGTCTTGTTGGTCAATACTCTAATGATGATTTTACAATTGATTGGTATTTTACATCTATTTTATTAGTAACCGTTTTTATTGGAGGACAAGTAGGCAGCAGAATGAGTAATCGTTATTTTACTGCGATTCAGTTAAAAAGAGCTACCGCTATTCTTATTGCCTTTGTTGCTCTTCGAGTTTTATGGACATACTTGTTATAAAATATTAGTAACACTAGATCTTCTATTTTACTTTTTCGTAATCGGTTTTTAAATTTTAATACAATTTTAATATTTTGTTTAATTATTTTAACAAAACATTAAACAAAATATGAATACTGCTCTGTACTTTTGTAGTGAACTTAAAAACATAACCCATGAAATTAAAAAATTTAAGCTTAGTAGTATTAGCGATATGCATTTCTTTTACCGCTATTGCAGGCGAAAAAAATAGTACAGATCCAGTAAAGAAAACTAAGGTTGTAAAAAAAGAAAGTAAAAACATTGTAGGTGTAGCAGTATCTAACAAAAATTTTACCACATTAGTTACTGCAGTAAAAGCAGCTGGGCTAGTAGAAGTATTATCTGGTAAAGGTCCTTTTACTGTTTTTGCACCAGTAAATGGGGCTTTTGATAAATTACCAAAAGGAACTGTAGGTACATTACTAAAGCCTGAAAACAAAAAGCTGCTAACTGCTATTCTAACATATCATGTTGTGGCTGGAAAATTTGACGCAAAGGCTGTTGTAAAAGCGATAAAAGCTAATAAAGGAAAGTTTGTAATCACTACCGTACAGGGTGGAAAATTAACAGCTTCGATGCAAAATGATAAAGTAATATTAACTGATGCTAAGGGAAACACCTCTACAGTTGTTATTGCTGACGTAAAGGCTTCAAACGGAATTATACATGCTATTGATAGCGTTGTAATGCCTAAGTAAAGAAGTTTTGGTTGATTGTTGGAACCCGTTACCTCTAGGTAGCGGGTTTTTTATATTAGTTCGGAAGCACTATCAGACAATCTTTGCTTTACTATAGATACTATTCTTTTGTTAATTTCTGATGATTCCTGAGTATAGAACTCAAACTCTTCTATAGTAAACTGCCCTATAATAATACCAATCATTTTATTCTTGAATGATATATCCTTACTTAGAGAAGTATTAATGTGGGTGCTTAATTTGTTTTGACTATAAAATACATCACCTCTTTTCCCTTTTAAATAAGTTTTAAAAAAAGCGATTATAATAGGGTGCTGCATTTTAATAATAGGTCGAACGGTTTTATTTTGAAACCTTTCAAATTCTGACATCCCCTTAAGTCTTGAAATATTTAATATCTCTGGTCTTATCGATTTTTTATCCATGTGTATCTTCAGGATTAAATTGGGCTAACTCTATTTGATAATCATACTGTAAATCTTCATGTAAAGAATCGATAGCTTTATTTAGCATGTTCAATTGAGTATAAAGTACATTCTGGAGTCTTGGGCTCTGTTTTATAGATGGCTTGAATTGTTTTAACTTACTACAAAAATGAAGTAAAAGTGCAGCTTCTGTCTCTTTCTTTTTTGAGTATCGGATATATTTTTTTGTAAGTGATAATATTTTACGAATACTCTTTCTAATGTAGAAGAAACTTTTGGTATTAATTTGATCAAATAAATCGTCTATTTGCTCTTTTACACTTTCTATATACCCTTCTTCATTATGAGATTCAAACAACAAGTAGGTAAGTAATTCTTTATTCTCTTTTTTAAATTTAGACAGCCGTAAACAAAGCTCTATTAAATCATTAGTTGAACGATGTTGTAATTCGTCTTTAATTTTTTTTACAGTTACAGCTTTCATCTTCTATTAAGAAAAGTAGTTACATTTTCTTCAATTCTGCTCAATACATTTTCTGTGTTGGCTTTAGTAAAAGTATCTCCTGTAATTTGCTCGAATAATTCAATATATCTATCAGATATTTCCACAATTTTAGCATCGGACATTTTTGGTATTTGCTGCCCTTCTTTACCCTGAAAGCCATTCTCTATTAACCATTGACGCACAAATTCTTTTGATAATTGTTTCTGTTTTTCTCCTTTACGTTGTCTCTCGCTATACCCATCTGCATAAAAATACCTAGAAGAATCTGGCGTATGAATTTCATCAATTAAGACGATTTTCCCTTCTTTAGTTTTTCCAAACTCGTATTTTGTGTCGACTAAGATCAATCCTCTTTTCGCTGCTATTTCAGATCCTCGTGCAAATAATTTTCTTGTATAATCTTCTAATACTTCATAATCTTCTTTGGAAACAATTCCTTTAGCTAAAATGTCTTCTCTAGAAATATCTTCATCATGCTCACCATTTTCTGCTTTTGTAGAAGGTGTAATTATTGGCATTGGAAATTTATCATTCTCTTTAAGGCCTTCAGGCATAGAAACTCCGCATAAAGTTCTTTTCCCTAAATGGTATTCTCTTGCTGCATGACCTGAGAGATATCCTCTGATAACCATTTCTACTTTAAAAGGCTCACAAAGATGCCCAACAGCTACATTTTCATCTGGATTCTCAAGTAACCAATTTGGCACAATATCAGCAGTTTCATGCATCATTTTTGTAGCAATCTGATTCAAAATTTGACCTTTAAAAGGGATTTGTTTAGGCAGAATTACATCAAAAGCAGAAAGTCTGTCAGAAGCTATCATTACAAGCACTTCATCATTAATATTATAGACTTCTCTTACTTTACCTTTATAAACGGTTTTTTGATTTGGGAACTGAAAATTAGTTTCGTTTATAGTGTTCATAGTTTTGTGTTGATACTCACAAAAATAAGCTATAATTCCAAATTATCTTCTTAATAACGAAAAATTACCTCTCACTATTCTTCCATCTGTAAACTGAATCCTAAACCAATAATCATTAGATGTTAATTTGTATCCATTTGCTGTTCCATCCCATGATTCATTTTTATCTTTTAAGACTTTAACTAACTTCCCAAAACGGTTATATATAGATATCGAATATTCTTGATCGGAGATTCCTTTTAACTCCCAAACATCATTTATACCATCATTATTTGGAGTAAAAAATTTTGGGTAATCTAGTATTGATATTTCTCGCAACAAACTACCACAGCCATTTACTTCTCTTACTTGAACTGTATAATTACCTCCACTCAAATTATTAAATGTATTACTAGTTTGGTAGTTTATACCATCTAAAGAGTATTCAAATACTCCAATTGAGTTTATCGTTACAATGATTGAATTATTCGCTGAAAAACTAGTTGTTTCAATAGTAAAATCTTGAATCTCATAATTATTAAAAATAGTTACATTTACTTGAGCACTTGTACTTACACAACTACCATTTGATACTGTGTAGGTATAAATACCTGAAGCATCTTGAGAAGGGTCAAAAGTGCCAGTACCACTTATTAATGGTGGAGACCAAACACCTCCTGATTCAGGGTTCCCTCCTAGGCTATCGAATAAATCCACTTCGTTATTGTTCACACAAATAGAAAGATTACCATCTAATCCTGAATTGGGTGAAGCATTAACAGTAACTGTTACTTGCGAGCTAACAGGATTACAAACTCCATTACTTACTGTATAAGTATAGGTTCCTGCTGCATCTAGAGCAGGATTAAAAAACCCTGTACCGCCTGTTAAACTTGGAGTCCATACTCCTCCTGTATCTGGTGTTCCACCTAAATTAACAAATAAATCAGTAGGCATAGCATTATCACAGATTTGTAATACTCCATTTGTTCCAGAGTTTGGCAATGCTTCTATGCTTACTGTAACTCTGGCACTTTCACTACCGCAAACTCCATTATTTAATGTATAGGTATAGATACCAGCCGCATCGACTGAAGGGTCAAAAACTCCTGAATTACTTGTTAAACTAGGACTCCAAACTCCTCCAGTATCAGGAACTCCACCTAGACTATCAAATAAGTCTATAAGTCCATTATTTTCACAAACTGTCAAGTTCCCATCTGTACCTGGGTTCAAAAATATATCTTCTTGAAAATCATTAATACCATTAGAGTTTGCATCTAGTGGGGAAGTATATCCATCAGGAGCTCCAGTAATTAGACCATTTGTATCTACTAAGTCTGGTAAACTTCCTAAAGTACCATTTCCGTCTCCATCAGTAAAACCAGCTTCGATAACATCTAAACAACCATCATTATCACTATCTAAATCTCTACGGTCTGGATTGCCATCTGAATCTGAATCTCTATTTGGATCACCATTCTGTTCTTCTGTATCTAAAATCCCATCATTATCATCATCTAAATCAATAGTATCCAAAACACCATCATTATCAAAATCAATACAGTCTTGTATTACTTCAGCCTCAGAACTACACTTTGATGGGTTATTCGTTATTCTTACAATACCTCCAACTGTTCCATTAGTTAGTAAATTACAAATAGCTGAACAATTCGTTAAAGAAAGGTTATTAGATATATCAACTCCTGTTAATGAAGGATCTAAAAGTTCTGCAACACTTCCTAAACTTTGTAAACCTAAAAGAGTAGAAATTGAGTTATTATTAGTAATCTGTAGCTCGTTATCTATTGTAATTAGATTAGAAAACCCACTTAAACTTGTTAAATCTGAGTTTTGAGAAATCTCTATTCCTCCCTTTAGCTCTATTAAATTTGAGAATCCACTAATAGTTTCTAAATTAGCATTCTCAAGCATTATAAAATCTCCCGTAAATGATGTTACATTATTAAAACCGCTAATATTTCTTATTCCAGAATTACAAATATATAAACCATCACCAATAGTTTCTAATGCATCGAAATCTGGTATGGTTGTTAAATTAGGTGAATGAGTTCTAGGGAAAAAAGAAGAGATATTAACTCCACCTGATATTTCTCTTAACTTTCCAAATCCATTTATAGAAGTTATAATGCTACTTCCTATTCGAAGGTCTTCTCCGATCGTTTCTAGGTTATCGAACCCATTAACTGTTACTAGCTTTGTGTTTTCTTCTATAACTAATTTATCACCTATACTTATTAAATTATGGAAAGAAGGCATAGTCTCTAGCTCAGGATTTCGGAAAATAACCAGCTGACTTCCCGTAGATTGAAGTAAGGAAAATCCAGAGACCGACTTTAAAAGTGGATTTCCTAGTATTTGAAGTTCTCCACCAATTGATGCTAAACTCTCAAAGCCATTAACTTCTGTTAAAGAATCGCTTATACCAATAATCATATTCTCAAAATAGGTAAGCTTGTTGAATCCGTTTATATTTTCTAGTTTACTATTTTCTACTAATTGCAAATTTCCTTCAACTCTCTCTAAATCGTCAAAATTATCCAAATTTGTAACAAAAGAGTCTATGACTAAATCTCCTTTTACCTGTATTATCCTATCAAGTCTTGAAATATCATTAATAACATCTCCACTTGTAACACTTATAATAAAAAGATTGCCATCTATTATGGTGCAAGCATTATATTGATTAATAAAATCATCAACCTCCGTTTGAGTATTTAAAATAACATCTCCTGAAGGCGGACACATTTGAGCATGACCTACAAAACCAAAGAACATGGCAAGTATAAATAGCGTGTATTTGATCTTATTTCTCATAGATAATGGATATAAAATACAAAATTTACACATGTAATGAATTGAAATATTTTAGCGCTGACATTAGTTTCAACTAATGTAGTCGAAAATATACATTAGAAATAACAAACTAAAGGCTATTCCGTTTCTATACTTTTATATGCAGTAATAATTTTCTTCACCAATCGATGTCTAATCACATCTTTATCATCTAAATATACTTGAGCGATTCCATCAATATCTTTTAAGGCTAGTAATGATTCTTTTAATCCAGATACTTGCTTTCTTGGCAAATCTATTTGTCCTGGATCTCCAGTGATAATAAATTTCGCATGCTTGCCCATTCTGGTTAAAAACATTTTCATTTGATTGTGTGTTGTATTCTGAGCTTCATCTAAGATTACAAAAGCATTGTCTAAGGTTCTTCCTCTCATAAATGCCAACGGGGCAATTTGAATGACACCTTTTTCTATATGTGACTCTAATTTTTCATGCGGAATCATATCTCGCAAAGCATCATATAGCGGCTGCATATAAGGGTCTAATTTTTCTTTTAAATCGCCTGGAAGAAAACCTAGATTTTCTCCAGATTCAACTGCAGGCCTTGTTAAAATAATTCTTCTAACCTCTTTTTCTTTTAATGCTTTTACAGCCAAAGCTACTGCAGTATATGTTTTTCCTGTTCCAGCTGGTCCAACCGCAAAAAGCATGTCGTTTTTTTCCATTAAGGAAACCATTTTTCGTTGGTTTTCAGTTTGTGGTTTTATAAGTTTACCACTTACACCATGTACTAATACATCTTTTGTATTTGTTGAAGAAGTACTTTCTTCTTTTCCTGTCGATGTTAATAAGCGCTCAATACTATTTTCATCTAACTTATTATAACGATTGTAATACTTGATTAGCATTTCTAATCTCTTTTCAAACTCATCCAGAAGGTGTGACTCTCCATAGATTTTAAGTTTTGATCCTCGAGCTACAATTTTAATCTTTGGGAAGTAGCGTTTTAATTGTTCTACAGTACTATTATGGGTTCCAAAAAAATCTTTTGGGTTGATTTCTGTTAGCTCTATTATTCGTTCGTTCAAATGTTTAAGTTTAGAAGTTTCTTTTGATTAATAATTCATTTTAAAAATAGCTAATTAATTTTCAGAATTGCTTAGATTTGTGAGTATTTTTTTTACAACTTTTACACATTTAATTAACAGTTTACGTTTAATGTCTCTAATTACTTTAACTACAGATTTTGGAACCAAAGATCATTTTGTTGGTGCTGTAAAAGGAGCAATATATTCGGAACTTCCAGATGCTAAAATTGTAGATATTACGCATCAAATTACACCCTTTAATATTGCCGAGACGGCTTATATTATTAAGAATTCTTACAAAAGCTTCCCAGAAGGCACTATTCATATAATTGGTGTTGATTCTGAATTAAGTGAAGATAATCGACATATTGCATTAGCCTTAGATGGACATTATTTCATTTGTCCTGATAATGGCTTAATATGTATGATTACCTCTGACATTAAACCGACTAAAATTGTTGAAATTAATATTCATGACAGAATAGAAAGTAGTTTTCCTGTATTAGATGTATTTGTGCAAGTTGCTTGTTTTATTTCTAGAGGGGGTAGTTTGGGAGTTATTGGTAAAGAAATAAAGGAGTACAAACAACTTATAGAAATTCAGCCAAAGGTCAATCAAGAAAAAACCAAAATCATTGGAGGGGTTATTTATATAGATAATTATGGAAATATTATCTCCAACATTAGTAAGAAGATGTTTACGGATATTGGAAAAGGGAGGAGTTTTGTAATTACTGCTTCTCGTTATAAGTTTACCAAAGTCTTTAATAAGTATAACGAGGTTGTAGATTATAGTGCTGAAGACAAAAGGCTTTTTGATGGAAATAGACTCGCTTTATTTAATACTGCTGGTTATTTAGAAATAGCTATTTATAGAAGTAATTTAAAGACTGTTGGAGGAGCTTCTACTCTGCTAGGTTTAGCATATAGAGATATGGTCACAATAGAATTTCTTCCATCTAATTTACCTGAATTTAAATCCATTTAAAAAATGTTTGTTAGAATCGTTAAAATGAGTTTTCATAAGGAGCATGTTGATGCTTTTCTAAAAAACTTCGACGAGAAGAAAGAATATATACGAAATAGCTCTGGATGTCGTTTATTAGAGTTGTATAGAGGAAAGCAAAATCCAACTATTTTCTTCACCTATAGTTATTGGGACAAAGAAGAAGACCTTGAAAACTATAGAAACTCCGATTTATTTAAAGAAGTATGGGCAAAAACAAAAGTACTATTTAATGATAAACCTGAAGCTTGGAGTTTAGACAAAGAGGTAAGCTTAGTATAAATATAAAATAATTATGTTTCCAATTTTAAGAAAAGAAATCAATTCGTTTTTTTCGTCTCCAGTAGCTTATTTAGTGATTGGAGTATTCTTGTTGGTAAATGGTCTTTTACTATGGGTCTTTAAAGATGATTTTAATATATTGAATGCTGGTTTTGCCGATTTGAATAACTTTTTCTTTTTAGCTCCATGGGTTTTTCTTTTTTTAATTCCAGCAATCACTATGAAAAGTTTTGCAGATGAATTCAATTCTGGAACTATTGAATTATTAAAAACAAGACCAATTACTGATTGGCAAATAGTCATCGGCAAATTTGGAGCTTGTCTTTTATTAGTTATTATCGCATTAATTCCTACTCTTACCTACGTGTATAGTGTATATAGTTTAGGGAATCCTATTGGAAATATTGATTTTGGAAGCACTATAGGTTCTTATTTAGGGTTGCTTTTACTCGCAGCAACTTATACTGCTATCGGTTTGTTTACATCCACACTTTCAAAGAATCAGATTGTTGCTTTTATTCTTGGTGTTTTTATCACCTTTTTTCTTTTTTATGGATTTGACACCTTAGCAAATAGCTTTACTAATGATGGCTATATCATAAAACTTTTAGGGATTAATGAACATTTTAAAAGCATCAGTAGAGGGGTTATAGATACAAGAGATCTTATTTATTTCTTAAGTGTAATCCTATTCTTTTTATTTCTAACCAAACAAAAAATTGGCCATGAATAAAAAGATCAGATCACTCTCAATATTAATTATCGGTTTAGTTTTGTTAAACATCATAAATCAAAGCTTTTACAAACGCCTTGATGTAACAAAAGACCAACGTTATACCTTATCAGAAGTTACTAATACCATATTAGATAAGATAAATAAACCTTTATTTATAACCGTATATCTAGAAGGTGATTTCCCCGCTGAATTTAAAAGATTACAAATAGAAACAAAACAGTTTTTAGATGAATTAAGAGCAAAAAACACTAACATCATAATCCGATTTGAAAATCCTGATGACGATAGAGAAACTCTTATTAAAAAAGGAATGATCCCTAGTAAACTAACTGTAGAAGAAGAAGGTAAATTATCTGAAGCTATTATTTTTCCTTGGGCAGAAATTGAATATCAAGATCGGAATGCATTAGTCTCTTTGTTACCTAATACTACTATTGCTTCTCAAGAACAGCAATTACAAACTGCCGTAGAAAGTTTAGAGTTTTCTTTTTTAGATGGTATCAATACACTTATTAAGAAGAAAAGAAAAAAAGTTGCAGTGATTACTGGAAATGGTGAATTACAGGATAAATATTTGTATAGTTTTTTATCAGAAATAGCCAAGAAAAATAGTTTGGCTAAGTTTACTTTAGACTCAGTCTCAAGAAACCCTCAGAGAACATTACGAGACCTTAGTAGTTTTGATTTAGCGATTATTGCCAAACCTACTCAGAAATTTACAGAAAAAGAAAAGTTTACATTAGATCAATACATTGTAAATGGAGGGAATACTCTTTGGATGATCGATAATGTGCAAGCAGAAATGGATAGCTTATATAGCTCTGGCAAAATGCTAGCCTATCCAAGAGATTTAAATCTTACGGATTTATTATTTAATTATGGAGTTCGAATTAATACTTCGCTAATTCAAGATTTATATGCAGCTAAGATTCCTTTAGTAACTGGTAACATTGGCAATCAACCACAGTTTCAAAATTTACCTTGGTTTTATCACCCAGTTGTGAATGGAAATCCTAATCATCCGATTACAAAAGATGTATCTCCAGTAAGAATGCAATTTGTAACTCAGATTGATACCCTAAAAAATAATATAAAGAAGATTCCATTATTGGTAAGCTCTTCTTTAACAAGAAAAACAGGAACGCCTTCTATTATTGAGTTACAAAGTATTGACAAAGAGCCGAAGGAAGAAGATTATAAAGGTAACTATGAATTATTTAGTGTGTTACTTGAAGGAAACTTTAATTCAGCCTATAAGAATAGAATAAAGCCTTTTGAAACACCATTATTTAAAGCACAGGGAAGTTTCAATAAAATGGTAGTTATTTCTGATGGTGATGTGGGAAAAAATCAAATTTTAAAAGGACGTCCTCACAATCTTTCTTCTGATAAATGGACAAACGAACAGTTTGGAAATAAAGAATTTTTAATAAACGTTGTAGATTATTTATTAGATGATTCTGGATTAATTGAGCTTAGAAGTAAAAGTTTACAAATAAATAATTTAGATAAGCAAAAAGCTTTTAAAGAAAGGACTTTTTGGCAATTTATAAATGTTATTCTTCCGCTTATCTTATTGGGTATTTTCGGTTTTATTTTTAATTATTTAAGAAAGAAAAAATATTCTTAGCACTCTTCTTCACAACACTTATCATCTTTTACCAACTTACAACTTACAACTGCTAGGAGCGCTCCTAAAACTGGTGCTACCATATATAACCATAACCCATGGATGTTTCCTGAAACTACATTTGGAGCTAAAGAACGTGCTGGATTCATAGAAGCATTGGTAATAGGTCCAGCAAATAAAGCCTCTAATAACACAACACTCCCTACTGCTATTCCAGCCATCATTCCTACTTCTTTACTTCCTGTAGATACATTAATTATAACTACCATTAAAAAGAAGGCTAACAGAAGTTCAAGAATAAAGGCACGCCAAACATCTATCTTAGGAATTGTAGACCCTAACAATTCGCTGTCAGGAAATAAAAACCAAAGTAAAAAGCTAGCAGCAAATGCACCTAACACTTGAAAAAAGATATATTTTGGTACTTCTTTCCATGCAAATTTCTTTGCATAAGCAAAGGCAATCGTAACCGCAGGATTGAAATGCGCCCCAGAAATTTCACCAAAAGCATAAATCATTGCCATTACAATAAGTCCCCAAGTAATTCCAATACCAACATGTGTTACATCTCCTCCTGTAACTTCATTAATTGTCATAGCCCCTGTACCACAAAAGACCATTGAGAATGTTCCGATAAATTCAGCTATATATTTTTTCATTTTACAAAAAATGTTTTTGCAAATATACACGGTCTTATTTTAAGACTGTGTTAACATTAGCTAGATACTTTTTTGTATTTTTACCCTATAAAAACAAACTCATAAACCATGAAAAAACCAATCGTTAAATTAGCAAGTATCACAATACTTGCAGTCTTATTTTCATTAACTAGCTGTAAAGAAGAAGTTAAAGAAACCACTAAAGATAATACAGAACCAGTGGTAGTTTTAAAAGTAACTACTCCACAACCAAGCCCTTTCTCTAAAGTAGAACAAAAAGTAGGGTTAACCGATGTTACTATAGAATATTCAAGACCAAGTATGAAAGGTAGAACTATTTTTGGAGATCTTGTTCCTTTCGGAAAAACATGGAGAACTGGTGCAAACGCAAATACAAAAGTTACATTTAGTTCGGATGTTGTTGTAGATGGTCAAACTTTAAAAGCAGGTTCTTATGGAGTCTATACAGTTCCTAATAAAGATAAATGGGAAGTAATGTTTTATTCAGAGTCAGACAAAAGAGGTGTTCCTAGTGATTGGGATGATACTAAAGTAGCTGCTAAAACTTCAGTAGAGATTTATCCAATGCCAATGCCTATTGAAACGTTTACAATTACATTTGATGACTTAACAACAAATTCTGCTGTTATAGGACTTCTATGGGAAAAAACATACGTAGGTATTAAATTTCAAGTTCCTACAGACAAAATGGTAATGGCTAGTATTGATGCAACTTTGTCTGCTACTCCTAAAGCTGGAGATTATTATAATGCTGCAATATATTACAGTCAACAAAACAAAGACATAAAAAAAGCCAATGAATGGATGAACAAAGCAATGTCTATGACAGAGAAACCAGCATTTTGGCAATTAAGACAACAGTCTTTAATTTATGCAAAAATGGGTGATACTAAAAAGGCTATAGAAATTGCAAAAAAATCACTTGCGGGCGCTAAAGAAGCAAAAAACGATGCTTATATAAAAATGAATACTGAATCTCTAAAAGAATGGGAAGCTAAATAAGTTACTATTTCTTATAATAAAAAAGGCGAACCAATTGGGTTCGCCTTTTTTATTTTCTTAAATCAATTCGCATGGTTATCATACTAGCCTTCATTCCTGCTTTTTCATACGCTCGTATAGCTCCTGGGTTATCAGGATATACTTCTAACCGTACTTCATAAACTCCTTTAGACAACGTCCAGTCATACAAATAATCGATAATAACTTTGTTAACTCCTTTTCCTCTATACTTTTCTTCTGTGAACATAAATCCTAAATAAGAAAATTGATTGAACTGAAAGCAATCTCTACCTTTTATAATTCTTGCATATCCGCAGCCAGCGATTTTACCATCTACCTCAGCTATAACAAGTTCAATGCTAGGTTCATTAATAAGGTATGAAATATCATAATAATACGTTTCTTCTCTTTTCAGAGTTTCATCCATAGGTCTTTCAGCAGCAATCATACCTTGTTCAAAGAGTAATAAAACTTCTATGTCTTCTAGCGTTGCCTTTCTAGTGGTTATGTTCATTTGATACTCTTTTTCTTTCAATATTAAAAACTCCTAAAAGAGTGAACATTACAATTAAAGAAATGATATGTCCTATTTTTAATTCACTATAAACGACATCATATACTGCCTTAACAATAACTATAGTAGTGAATGCCAGAACTATTTTACTTTTCAAATCAATCGCTTTAACTTTATGAATAAGTGCAAGGTAGATTACAAAAATACAGCCAATAAAGTTCAACCATAGATAACTAAGAATTGGGGCTTTATCTTGACTTTCTAATAAATAAATACCGAAGTAATAAATAATAAAAATTAATATTTGTGTTATGATTGCCGAGAAAAAAACAGCATTTCCTTTTACTTTCTTAAAAAAGAATGCCAATAAGAAAATTCCCAATACATTTCCATAAAAAACAGAACCGATAATATTTACGAGCTGAATTAAATTATCAAATAAATTAGCAACACATGCAATCAAAATAGCGAGAAGTCCCCAACCCAATGTTAACCATTTAGAAGCTGATACATAGTGTTTTTCGCTTTTACCCTGCCGAACATTTCTTTTATAAATATCGATGGTTGTTGTAGAAGCTAATGCATTTAATTCTGAAGCTGTAGAAGACATGGCTGCGGCTAGGATTACTGCGAGTAATAGTCCAATAATACCTCTAGGTAAGTTATTAACTATAAAATGAATGAATACATAATCTTTATCATTCGATTGTATTTTCTCACCAGACTCTTCAGCAACTTTATCAATAATTGATTTCGCTTTCTTTTTTATGTCTTTATCTTTTGTATTTAATTCCAGAATTAAAGTTCTTTCACTATCCTGAACACCATCTAATAGCAATGTTTTCTTTTGATTTTCAATTTGAACATGCTGTGCTTCTAATGCTCTATATTCGTCTATATACTTAGAGTTAACAATTGCTTCAGTAGCTTTAGGATTAAAGTTTAATGGAGATGCATTAAATTGATAAAATACAAATACCATAACTCCTACTAGAAGAATAAAGAATTGCATGGGTACTTTTAACAAGCCATTAAATAATAATCCTAACTGACTTTCTCGTAAAGACTTTCCTGATAGATAACGTTGTACTTGACTTTGATCCGTACCAAAATAAGAAAGCATTAAAAATGTTCCTCCTAAAAAGCCAGTCCAAATTGTATAGCGGTTACTTAAATCGGTAGAAGGATCCAAGACTTGCATCTTATCACTAGATCCAGCAATATCTAGGGCCTTACTAAAAGTAATACTATCAGGCATATACTGCATAATCAAGTAAAAAGCAATTAGCATTCCCGCAAAAATAATGACCATTTGTTGCTTCTGAGTAACATTAACGGCTTTAGTCCCACCAGAAACTGTGTAAACAATCACTAATAGTCCAATTGCAATATTTAATGCAATTAAATCCCAGCCTAAAACATAGGATAAAATAATTGCAGGAGCATAAATAGTAATTCCTGCCGCCAATCCTCTTTGAATTAAGAATAATATAGCTGCTAAAGACCTTGTTTTTAAATCAAACCTAGTTTCTAAATACTCATAAGCGGTATACACATTGAGCTTATAATAAATTGGAATAAACACCAAACAAATAATAACCATGGCAATAGGCAATCCAAAATAGAATTGTACAAAGCCCATTCCATCATGAAAAGCTTGTCCTGGTGTAGATAAAAAAGTAATGGCACTGGCTTGAGTTGCCATAACGGATAGACCAATGGTCCACCATTTGGTATCGTTACCTCCTTTAATAAAATCTTTTACGTTGCCGCTTTTTCTAGTTTTATAGACTCCAAAGCCAACAATAAATAATATAGTTACGGATAATACTATCCAATCATAATAGTGTAAATTTCCATTCATAATCTAAGAAATTGAATAGGCTTTAGTAATAAAATAAAAAAGGATGATATAAATAAGATTAGCCACCAATATTAAGGTGTAAATCTTTCTCCAAGGTGATTTTGTGCTATCCATATTGCTTGATTTATTTTGGATTTTTGACTTCAATAGTTAGAAAACCTATCAAATTTTTCTTTTGTTCATATTTCAAATCAACTAAAAAGAATTGATCTCTCTTTTCTATAAAACGTCTCATTCTTGCATTTGTATATTGCTTGAAATGAATATCATATGCTTCTGGTTTTGCTCCAAATACTTGTGTATGAACATGCCTATTATCTCCAGAAGTAGCATAACTTCCCGGTAAAATTGTCTGTACGTATAATCTCCCGTTTTCGTCAGTATAACCTGAGCCTCTTATCTTTGCTGTACGTTCATCATTTGCAACTTCAGCGTTATAATTCCCATCATTTGAAGTTTGATACAATAGTACTTTTTGATTTTTTAATGGAGTTTTTGTTTTTTTATCGACAAAGGTTAAACATAATAAAAGTTGTTCCCCAGGCTCATTAGCATCCGTCATCTGCAAACGAGCAGCATTAGGAACCTTTTGAAACTCCTTTAGTTGAGTCTGCTCTTCAGTTGTTATTTGTTTAACTTCAGTATTTTGGGCAGCACAGGAAATAAAAAAGAACAAACATCCAATTTTAAAAAAAAGCTTCATAACTAGTTCTTAATTTTTTCTTCTTTTTTAATATTCTCTTTTCCTACAGAAAGCATATTCGCAAAAAGCTTGTATGCACCAGGAACACCAGCTGGGAGTTCTCTAAAGAAACTTAAACCTGTATAGATATAATTTCCTTTTCCGTATTTAGCAACCAATAAGCTTCCTTTTTTTTCTGTCTCTCCTTTATCTTTCATCGAAAGAATAGGCGTATATTCTGAACTCCAAACATTCGGAAAGTACAAACCACGTTCTTGCACCCAGCCTTCAAAATCTTTTTCAGAAAGGGTATTAGGAAAATTCATCAAAGAATGATTCTTTGCTAACACAGTTATTTTGGCATTTTCGTCTGTAACTCTATCTCTAGAAACCTTTAACTCATAAGGCGCACCAACATCTACTCTTCTTCTACCACCAGTGTTATATTGCACAATCATATTTCCTCCTTTTGCTACATAATCTAGTAAGAATTTCTGCTTGAACTTTAATTCAGAAACTGTATTGTATGCTCTAATTCCCATAACAATAGCATCAAATTTATGTAAATTCTCAGCATCAATTTCTTTAGGGTTGATTTCTATAACTGTATAACCTATTTGTTGTAAGCTTTCTGGAATTGCATCTCCAGCGCCTTTGATATATCCGATATAGTTTCCAGATTTCTGAATATTTAAGCGAACTACTTTAGCTTCGGAGTTTAACAAAACCGATTGCTTTGGAATGTGCTCATAATTGATTTCTACCAATTCCTTTGTAAAATTCTTACCATCTACAAGTACAGAGGGCTTTAGTTTCCCCTCAGATTCATTATCTGGTGGTATTACTTTAAAATCGAATAATTGTTCATCTCCCTTTTGGGCAATCGTTATATCAATAAATGAAGGTGTTACTTGCCATCCCTTTGGTGCATTTAAAGTGAGTTTTCCGCTGATGTTATTTGCCCCAGAACGAACGGCTACAGAAACTGTTTTTTCATTTTTATCAGAAAAAATTAACACCTTGTCTTTTAGCTTTGTGGTAACCTTTGGTAAAATTTCAAAAGGGTCATACAACTCACCTTTATCTCTTTTCGAATATCTACGAACTACATTTTTAGTAAATACTACATCTTGTTCCCAAATATTCAATACAAATTCTACTTTTAGCAATCTATTGGTTTCAGGATTTCCTATTAATTTTTGATTGTTAACGTTATACATTCCTAATGACCAATCATTTTTTAACCAATAAGGATCAGAATATGATAAGTCGCCAATTTTAAATTTCTTACTGATACGAACTCTTTTATTATTCTCTAATTGAATTTCTGGTTGTTCTATTAGAGTAACAGGGTTTCCAGTAACCCGATAAGAATCAAAAAAAGTACTCACATCACTCCTAGTCAACACTTCGATGCTCAACTCTATTTCAGAGTTAGGAACTGCAGAAGAACTATTAGCAGAAGCTTCTAGATACAACCCTGCACATGCTTCTATAATATCTGTAATCTGTTGGAGCTTTAGATTTCTCCAGTATTCGTCTTCTAATAATTGAATTTTTTTATAGGCTTTTACCAATTCAGGTAAATGTTTTGACGGATTTACAAAATCGAAATTTTTCTCAACACTATATAAAATATCTCCAATCTCTCCTCCACCCTTCACGCGATTCCAAGTAGTATTGATTCCTGAAAACAAATCTTTTTCATCTTTTGGTTTATCGCCTTTTAAAAACTCTACATACTCATTTTGACTTCCTCTAGTTGTCAACCTTCCAAATCCTTGACATAAGTGTTGACTGCTTGCTATAGCTGCAACTTCATTATTAGATAATCCTTTTAATGGATAATACACACCAACATCCATCGACATAAAAGTATCGTTTCCTTTTGTAGCGGCATCAAATTTTTCTTGACTTCCAAAAAACCACCAAGAGGTATTAAAAAATAGGCGTTTCGGTTGCCAAGTACTTGTCAGTTTGAGTTGTTCAGAATATTTAGTTTTATCTCCAACCAAATCGAATGCTTCCATACTCAACATTGCTGAAGTTGTATGGTGTCCATGATTTGTACCAGGTGTTCTATGATCAAAACGATTGATAATAATATCGGGTTTGAAAGTTCTAATAGCCCAAACTACATCCCCTAATACTTTGTCTTTATCCCAAATTTCTAACGTTTCATCTGGATGTTTAGAGTATCCAAAGTCATTGGCTCTTGTAAACCTTTGTTCTCCACCATCAACTCTTCTAGCCGCCAATAATTCTTGTGTTCTAATAACACCTAACAGTTCCCTTATCTCTGGCCCTATTAAGTTCTGACCGCCATCACCACGTGTTAACGATAAATAAGCAGTTCTTGCTTTTACGTGATTAGATAGATAGGAAATCAAACGTGTATTTTCATCATCTGGGTGTGCCGCAATATAAAGTGCTGTCCCTAAAAAATTCAGTTTTTGTAATTTCTCGAATACTTGATTTGAAGATAATTTGTTAGGCTTTTGGGCAAAAATAGCTGAAGAAATCAGCAAAAATGAAAAAATAAATAGACTATTTTTCTTCATGAAAAACGATTTGGTTGCTAACAAATGTAACATTTTAATCTACGAAATTAGAAGGATTAACATTTTTATAACGTTTCTATTTCCGCTATCAACAATGCTAGAAATCTGTTAATAAATATATTTTTAAAATCACTTATTTAGGATATATTTGTAATTCAATTTTTCTTAAAAAAAGAATTCATGAAATTTATAGTATCTAGCTCTCAATTATTAAAACAATTACAGGTTTTAGGAGGCGTCATAAATAGTAATAATACCTTACCTATTTTAGATAATTTTTTATTCGAATTATCTGAAAACACTTTAAAGGTTTCTGCATCAGATTTAGAAACAACCATGAGTTCGGTTGTTGATGTTGAATCTGATTCTTCTGGCTCTATTGCAGTTTCTGCTCGCTTATTGTTAGATACACTAAAAACATTTCCGGATCAACCTTTAACCTTTAAAACTGAAGGAGATAGCACCATTGAGATTAGTTCTGATCAGGGAAAATATGATATGGCTTATTTTGGAGGTGATGAGTTTCCAAAAGCGGTAAGTTTACCCTCTCCAAGCAAAACAGTAATGCCTTCCGATGTATTAGCAACGGCAATCTCTAAAACTATTTTTGCTGCTGGAAATGATGATTTACGTCCTGTGATGAGCGGTGTATTCTTTCAGTTTAGTTCTGAAAGTTTAACATTTGTAGCTACAGATGCTCACAAATTAGTAAAATATACCAGAACAGATGTTACAGCTGGACAAACTGCTGAATTTATTATGCCCAAAAAGCCTTTAAACTTATTAAAGGGTATTTTAGGGAGTTCGGAAGAAGTAACCATTGAGTATAACGATTCTAACGCAAAATTTACGTTTGATAATTTTGTATTGGTATGTCGTTTAATCGACGGAAAATATCCAAATTATGAAGCTGTCATTCCAAAAGAGAATCCAAATAAATTAACTGTAGATAGAGCTTCTTTTCAAAACTCAGTAAGACGTGTATCTATCTTCTCTAGTAAAACTACACATCAGATTCGTTTAAAAATGGCGGGTACTGAGTTAAATATTTCTGCTGAAGATTTAGATTTTTCTAACAAAGCAGACGAGCGTTTAAGTTGTGATTATCAAGGAGACGATATGCAAATCGGATTCAATTCACGTTTCTTAAGCGAAATGTTAAGCAATTTAACTTCTAATGAAGTATTGATTGAAATGTCTTTACCAAATAGAGCTGGAATCTTAACTCCAATTGACGGCACCGACGAAGGAGAGCAAATCACCATGTTGGTAATGCCAGTGATGTTGAATAGCTAGAAAGTAATTAAAAAATATATTAGAGGCATAGTTTAATTACTATGCTTTTTTTTTGTTTATTTTTAGCAAATGAATTTCCTAGCCCACCTCTACTTGTCTGAAAGTAATACCAATATTATGATTGGGAATTTTATAGCAGATCATATTCGAGGTAATCAGTTTACACATCTACATCCAGAGATACAGCAGGGTATTAAACTCCATAGAGAGATAGATACCTTTACAGATGCCCATGAGATTGTTAGAAAAAGTAAGCGTAGATTACACAAACGATATGGTCTTTATGCTGGGATAGTTATTGATATCTTTTACGACCATTATCTTGCTAAAAACTGGGAACAATACTCTGTAATTCCTTTAGATATTTTTGTCAATTCAGTCTATCAATTATTAGAAGACCAACATGACATTTTACCAGAAAAAACAAAGCATTTACTACCTTATATGATAGCTCATAATTGGCTCTATAACTATCAGTTTCATAAAGGCATAGAACAAGTGATGAACGGTATGAATAGACGTACAAAAAACAGAGGGCAGATAGATTTAGCTATCGAAGATCTTAAGGTTTTAGACCATGAGTTTCAGGAAGACTTCACACTATTTTTTAAAGAATTACGTATCTTTTCGCATCAAAAATTAAAAGAAATACACTCTATATAAATATCATTATGAAAAAACTTATTTATCTCTTTTTAATCTCTTTCACTTTCTATTATTGTACTCCCGAGCCTACCCATAAAATAGTTGGAGTAACAGCTGAAAAAGGTATGGTTGTTTCTGCACGTGAAGAGGCTTCAAAAATAGGTGTAGAAATCCTACAAAAAGGAGGGAATGTTTTTGATGCTATGATGGCTACAGAACTAGCACTAGCGGTTGCCTATCCTTACGCTGGAAATATTGGTGGAGGTGGTTTTATGGTATATAGAATGAAAAACGGAGATATAGGTGCATTGGACTATAGAGAAAAAGCACCCTTAGCCTCTACAAGAGATATGTATTTAGATACCGATGGAAATGTAATACCAGGTAAAAGTACTGTAGGAGCTATGGCTGTGGGAATCCCTGGAACTATCGCTGGGGTTTTTGAAGCACAAGAAAAATTTGGAAAGCTATCTGTATCAGAAATCATAGTACCCGTAGTTGCCTTAGCAAAAAGAGGCGTTGTTGTTACTCAAAAACAAGAAGCTAGAATCAAAAAATACCAACTAGCTTTTCAAAAAGTAAATCCAGGTTTTAATCTATTTAAAGAGCATACCAAAGAAGGAGATACTGTAAAATATACTGCTTTGGCAAATACACTTGAACGTATTGCTAAAAATGGCAGCGATGAGTTCTACAAAGGAGAAACCGCACAGCGCTTTGTGAAGTTCATGCAAGAAAGTGGAGGAATTATCACTTTAGAAGATTTAGCAAAATACAAAGCAAAATGGAGGACACCCATTACCTTTAATTATGACGGATTAAAAGTCATTTCTATGTCGCCTCCTTCAAGTGGGGGTATTTGTTTAGCTCAAATTATGAATGGAATTGAATCGTATGATCTAACTTCTTATGGCCATAATACAACCAAAGCAATTCAGGTAATTGCTGAGGCAGAAAGAAGAGCCTATGCAGATAGGAGTTTCTTTTTAGGGGATCCCGATTTTGTAAGCATTCCTATGGATACTTTAATTAGTAAAAATTATACTAGAAAACGCATGTCAGATTTCTCATTTAACAACGCAACTAAATCAAGTGATATCTCTTATGGAAATATAGAGATTGTTGAAAGTAATGAAACAACCCACTACTCTATTGTAGATCAATATGGTAATGCAGTTTCTGTAACTACTACATTAAATGGCGGTTTTGGATCTAAATTATACTGTGCAGATTTAGGCTTCTTTTTAAATAATGAAATGGATGATTTTAGCAGTAAACCAGGAGTACCAAATTCCTATGGATTAGTAGGCGCTAAAGCCAATGAAATTGCGCCTGAAAAAAGAATGTTGAGTTCTATGACACCAACAATTGTTGAAAAAGATGGCAAACTACATATGGTGGTTGGGTCGCCAGGAGGCTCTACCATTATTACATCCGTTCTTCAAACTATTCTGAATGTGCATGAATATAAAATGGGCATGCAAGAAGCGGTTAATCAACCTAGATTTCATCATCAATGGCTACCAGATGTGGTAATCCTTGAGCCAAATAAATTTGATTCTATCGTAAAATTAGATTTACAGAAATTAGGTTATACACTAGACGAACGTAATTCTAGAGTCATTGGAAAAGTTGATGCTATTTTAGTTTTGAAAGATGGAAAACTAGAAGGTGGAGCGGACCCAAGAGGTGATGATAAAGCTGTAGGGTTTTGATACCAATTTTAATTACTTAATAACAAACAATGATACAACCTTTCCACTTAGCCATTCCTGTACAAGATTTAGGAGTTTGTAGAGCGTTTTATAGAGATATCTTGCAATGCAAAGAAGGACGTAGTTCTGATTATTGGGTAGATTTTGATTTTTTTGGACATCAATTGGTGATTCATCAAAAAGATGATTTTCAACCACAAAGAATTTCTAATCCTGTAGATGGACATGATGTTCCCGTACCACATTTTGGAGTTGTACTTTCTTGGGAAGATTGGACCATACTTGCTGAAAGGTTACAAAGGAGAAGAACAAAGTTTATTATAGCACCCACTATTCGATTTCAAGGAAAAGTAGGCGAGCAAGCCACAATGTTTTTTAACGACCCTGAAGGAAATGCGCTGGAATTCAAAGCTTTTAAAGATATGAGTCAGTTGTTTGCGAAATAGATGCAAATTCTAGAAAAGCATATTGTTCCTCAGCAAAAAAAACCTATCAGGTTACAAGAATATGCTGTGGGTGTTTTTAAAACTGTTGCAACAAAGTCAGCCATAAAAAAAGCCATAAGAAAAGAACTCATTTTAGTGAATGAGATATCTACCTCTACGGCTCATATTGTAATGAGTGGAGATATTATTACTCTATTAAAATCAACTGAAGAAAACAATTATAAGCCGCTTAGGTTAACTTTAGAAGTTATTTATGAAGATGATTTCCTGGCAGTGATTAATAAGCCCGCTGGAATTCTAGTAAGTGGAAATAAATTTAAAACTATTGATAATGCATTGCTGCAAAACCTACAAAAGAGTACACAATCAGATGCAGTTAGACCTAGACCAGTACATCGCTTAGACTACCCTACTACTGGATTGTTATTAATAGGAAAAACAAGTACTAGTATTCTGGCGTTAAATCAACTATTTGAGAAAAAAGAAATTCAAAAAACCTACCATGCAATTAGTATCGGGCATATGGAAAAAGAAGGCATTGTTTCTTTAGATATAGACGAAAAAGAAGCTCATTCATCTTTTAAAGTTTTGAAGTCTGTTACCTCAAAAAGATTTGTTGTACTTAATCTAGTTAAGCTTAGACCAAATACTGGCAGGAGGCATCAATTAAGAAAACATCTATCAAGTATTGGGAATCCAATTTTAGGTGATAAAGACTATGCTAAAGAGGGGCTGCTTTTAAAAGGGAAAGGTTTGTATTTACATGCTAGTGAGTTAGAATTTACGCATCCAAACACTAATAAGAAAATGATTATTAAAAATAAATTACCAAAAAAGTTCACCAAGATATTTCCTAACTACTAATCTCATAAAAAGCCTGTTTTAACTTTTTAATCAAAATTCTAATTTCATTTTCGTTCATGCTAGCAAAACCAATGCGAATAGAATTATGCCCGCTGTTTTGCATATCATAACGCTGCCAATCTCCTATTTCTAATTGGTGCTTTCTCGCTGCGGCTGCAATTGTGTTCCAAGAATACTTTTTGTGAAGTGTAATCCATACTGCCATTCCTCCTTTTGGGATTTCAAAAGAAAAGTAATCACTCAATTCCTCTTTCAACAAGGAGCAAAATAAGTCACGTCTCAATTTATACGCTTTCAGTATCTTCTTAATATGTCTATCTAAATCTCCATTTTTTATAAAATCTGCAAAGGTAAGTTCTAACAAAGCATCACCTTGTCTATCTATATATCTTCTAGTATTTGCTGCTTCATCTATAAACTCTTTAGGGGCTATTAAATAACCTATTCTAAAAACGGGAGCAACCGTTTTACAAATCGAACCTATATAAATGACATTACCATGAGTGTCATGACTTGCTAAAGGAAGAATTGGCGCGTGATTATAATTAAAATCATAATCATAGTCATCTTCAATAATAGCAAACCGATATTCTTTCGCTAAATTTAATAATTGAATTCTTCTTTCTGCAGAAAGTGTTACCGTTGTGGGATGATGGTGATGAGATGTGACATATACCGCTGCTATTTTTTGTTTTTTACAAACCTCTGCAATCTTTTGAGTGTTTAATCCATTTTCATCTACTTCAACTCTAATTAAATTAGCATGTTGCTCTTTGATAGTTACATCAGCTGAGATATAATTTGTTTCTCCTACAATTACATTATCTCCTTTTTGTAATAGTAATCTACTGGCTAAAAAGATGCCCATCTGACTTCCTCTAGTGATTAGAATTCTTTCTTCAGAAATATGCAAGCCTCTAGTTTTATTCAAATATTCTGCTAAGGCTTTTCGCAATTTTATATTTCCATAAGTAGATCCATAAGTTAGTGCTTCTAAGGCACTCTTTTTTTTTGCCAATCGCCTATATGTTCTTGCAATTTCTTCCAATGGTGTTAATCGCACATCAGAGACACCGTCATCTACAACTGTCCAATCACTTTTTGTAGCAAAAAATTTTCTTTGTAGTAACTTACTTTTATAAAATGTAAAATTTGCAGAATCATTACAAATTTCTTCATCTCCATTGATATACTCTTGTTGATGTAAAATAGGTAAATTCGCATTTACATATGTTCCTTTTTTAGGAATACTCTCTACCCAACCTTGCAATATCAATTCTTCATAACATGCAACAACCGTTTTTCTGTGTACTCCCAATAATAGAGATAAACTCCTGCTACTAGGCAACTTTGTTTTTGGTGGTAATGTTCTGTCCTTTATAAGGTCTATAAATTGATTCGCTAATTGTAAATACAAAGAAACTCCTTGTTTTCTTTGTAAGGAAAAACTTGTTTTATACGGAAACATAACTGGACTATTTATTATTTTAATTCTGGACGAATTAAACAGTCCATAAACTTAGTATTTTTGGAGTAGAAATCAAAAAAATATGACAAAATTAGAGTTAGATTCAAAAGAATACGATGTTTATTATCATCGATATATAGACAAACTATCAGAAAGCACTTCACTTAGAAAAGGGTTTCTCATGGGTAAAAAAGTTGTTGTAGATTTTTTCAAATCGATTCCAGAAGACACACTAACTTATCGATATCAACCTGAAAAATGGAGTGTCAAAGAAATTCTACAACATTTAATTGATACAGAAAGAGTGTTTATCTACCGATGTTTTAGAATTGCAAGAAAAGATACTACTCCATTAGCTGGTTTTGACCAGAATATATACATCGAACCCTCAGGAGCTAATAACAAATCTATAGATGATTTATTGAATGAGTTTATCATCAATAGAAATAACTCTATGGTTTTATTAAATAGTTTATCGGATGAAGATCTAAAATTCATTGGAAATTCTAATGGAGGTAAGATATCTGCAAGAGCAGCAGCCTTTACAATCATTGGTCATGATATTTGGCATATGGAAGTAATTAAGGAAAAATATTTAGCATGCTAGAAATTAGACCCAATTGTGAGCATTGTGGTAAAAACTTACCCAATAGCTCTGCTGAAGCAATGATCTGTAGCTTTGAATGCACGTATTGCAAAGATTGTGCAATACATATCTTTGAAAACGTGTGCCCTAGTTGTGCTGGCAACTTTGTTGAGAGACCTATTAGACCTAGTAAAATGATCGATAAGTATCCAGTTTCTGACAAGGTCGTTTTGGATAAAAAAGATTTAGAAAAAGCAAAGAGGTTGTCCGAAAAATTCAAACATATTTCACCTTCTAAAAGATGATTATGAATTCATATTTAATTGAATGTATTGGATACCTTGGATTGATTCTCAATTTATACTCTATGTCTTCAAATGGAGAATATAAATTACGATTGATTTCTGGAATAGCTAATATCATTTATATTTTATACGGATTGCTTATTGGTGCTACACCCATCATTTTAGTATGTACTATTGCTGTTATTCTACACACTTATCATTTAAGAAAAATAACCCTTAAAAAAACAACTCAAATTGATTAATATAAGAATTGCCACTCTTGCTGATGCTCAAATACTTGCTTTATTAGGAAGAGTTACCTATAAAGAATCTCATGGAGATTTTATAGAAAATAAAGATAGTTTGTTAAACTATCAAAATGATGCTTTTTCTATTGCAAAAATCAAAGCAGAATTACAAGACCCAGCTGCTCTTTTTTATATCGCTTATGTAAATGGACTTCCTGTTGGCTATTCAAAATTAATTTTAGGAGCAAAAAAGAAGCTGGTACTTTCAAAAAACACTTGTAGTTTGGAAAGAATATATGTGCTTAACGATTTTATTCCAATGAAAATTGGGCGAGACTTATTAAATATTTCTCTAGATAAAGCAGCAGAACTAGAATTTGATACTATTTGGCTTTCTGTCTATTTTAAAAATGAAAGAGCGATTAATTTTTATAAAAAAAATGATTTCGAGGCTATTGGCTTTACAGATTTTATTTTAGACGGAACAAACTATAACAATATTTTATTTTTAAAAAAATTACAGGAAAATCTTCCATCTGATAAAACAAAATAAACTTATTATGAAAGAATACCCAAAATCATCTTTAAACAGAATCAAAAGAGGTCAGAATAGAGCTACTTATGATGTTAAAAAAATCAATACTATTTTAGATGCTGGTTTTATTGGCTTTGTAAATTATAGTTATGAAGGTAAAGCAATTTCTATCCCAATGGGATATGGAAGGATAGACAATAAAATATATTTACATGGTTCTCAAGCAAATAGAATGCTAGTTTCAATTTTAAAAGCAAAAGAAGTCTCTATGACTGTTATGCATTTAGATGGACTGGTTTTAGCTAGGTCTGGATTACATCATTCAGTGAACTATCGTTCTGCCACGCTATTTGGGTCTGCACGAAAATTAGAAGATGACACTGAAAAGGAAGCTGGACTGAAATGTTTTATGGAGCATATGATGAAAGGCAGGTGGGACGGTATTCGTCCTATGCATCAAAAAGAATTAGATAGAACATTAGTTGTTGAGATGACAATAACAGCTGCATCTGCAAAAATTAGAGATGTTGGCGTAGATGATGAACCTGAAGATTATGATTTAGACGTTTGGGCTGGTATTGTACCTCTAAAGCAAATAGCAAAATATCCAATCTCTGACAAAAAATTAAAAAGAGAGATAGAAATACCAAATCATGTGCTTCAATACTACAAGGATAATAGTTAAAAAATAGGTTTATAAAATTCTTATAAATTATTGCTTAACATAAAGCTACATAGTACATTGCATCTATGAAAATGTATGACGTTATTATTTTAACAGATTCACGTTATGTAGATGAATCTAAAGTAGATCAATACAGTAGGAATGTATACTTAGAAGACAATCTACTAAAAGATGCTATTGAAAAATTAGGGATGAAAGCTTCTAGAAAATCTTGGGATGATCCTAATTTCGATTGGTCATCAGCTCATTTCGTTATTTTTAGAACTACTTGGGATTATTTTGATCGTTTTGATGAATTTTCTTCTTGGTTAAATAAAGTAAGTAAGCACACTACACTCTTAAATTCAGAAAAACTGATACATTGGAATATAGACAAGCACTATATGCTTGATCTTAAAAAACAAGGAGTTCATATTTGTGAAACTTATTTTGTAGAGAAAGGAGACACTGCTACTTTACAAGAATTAGCTGATAAACATCATTTGAGCGACTTTGTATTAAAGCCATGTGTATCTGGAGCAGCAAGGCATACCTATAAAATTAATAGAAATACGATTGCAAATTATGAAGCTATTTTTTCTGAACTAATTACAAGTGAAGCGATGATGTTACAACCATTTCAACATAATATTGTTTCGAAAGGAGAAATTTCTATGGTAGTTATAAATGGAAGCTTTACTCATGCGATACTAAAAATCGCAAAAGAAGGAGATTTTAGAGTCCAAGATGATTACGGAGGCTCGGTTCATAGCCACACTCCTACTCAAGAAGAAATAGCCTACGCAGAACATGCAGTAAAATCATGTATAGAAATGCCGATATATGCTAGAGTTGATGTATTTTTAGACAATCAAAACAAGTTAGCTCTTGCTGAATTGGAATTGATTGAGCCTGAATTATGGTTTAGAAATCATCCTAAAGCTGCAATTGAATTAGCAAAAGGAATTAAAAAACAAATACATAAGCATGAAGAAATTTCTTAAAATACTTGGCAGTATAATTGCAATACTCATCTTGGTTGTTGCGGTCTATTATTTTGCAAATAATGAAAGTCTTCCAAAAGGAGTTGAAGGTAAAGAAGCAGATATGCTTGCCATGAAAATGTTGTCAGCCATGAATAACGATTCTTTTAAAACTACAGAAATTCTAGAATGGAGTTTTAGAGGAAGTCATTTTTACAAATGGAAAAAACAAGAAGGAAAGGTTGAAGTTACTTGGGAAAATTACAAAGTTATATTAGACTTAAATGATCATTCTAAAAGTATAGGCGACACTTCTGAATTAATACAAACTGCTTTAGATTATTTTAATAATGATAGTTTTTGGTTGGTGGCTCCTTACAAAGTCTTTGACGATGGAACGAAACGAAGTATTGTAAAACATGAAGAAAAAGATGCTTTGATGGTTACATACACTTCTGGAGGAAGTACACCAGGAGACTCCTATCTCTGGATTTTAGATAGTAATTTTGTGCCTACTTCTTATAAAATGTGGACACAAATTATTCCTATAGGTGGTGTTTCTGCTACATGGGATAATTTATCAGTAATGGATTCTGGTGTAAAATTACCATCTAAACATACACTCTCCATATTTGGAATGGAATTAGAGTTGGGAAATGTAAAAGCATACAATCCAAATGCTGATGCTTTAGCACAAAAAATACTTACTGCTGTAAAGCACGAAAATTATAAAAAAACACGCTATCTTGAATGGAGTTTTGGTGGACGAAGGTCTTATAAATGGGACAAAAAAGAGCATATTGTTGAAGTGCTTTGGAAAGATGTTAAAGTAATTTTACATCCCAATAATCTAGAGAAAAGTAGTGCTTTTCTTAAGGGAGTAGAAACTAAAAATAAACAAGGCTTGGTAAAAAGAGCTTGGGATGTTTTTAACAATGATAGTTTTTGGTTAGTAGCTCCTCATAAATTATTTGAAGATGGGATTATAAGAAGTATTGTTAAAGAAAATGGAAAAGACGCTCTTAATGTAAAATATACCACTGGAGGTTCTACCCCTGGAGATTCTTATACTTGGATTCTAGATTCAACGTATGTGCCTAAAAGTTATAAAATGTATGTTCCATCCATGAAAATGGTAGGCACACCAGCCACTTGGGAAGATTGGACAACTACAGAATCGGGTACTTTATTACCAAAAAATCACACGTTTTCGAGTGGTGGAAAATTAAGCATGGGAGACGTAAAAGGATACAATTAATATGAATTCAAAAACAATATCTAACGGAATATTAAGAGCTGTTGCAATCATTTTAGGCATTGCATTATTATTTCTCTTTTTATATACCATACAATCAGTTTTGGTTTACATAGCTATTGCTGCTGTAATATCATTAATCGCTAGACCGCTAATTATTTTTTTAAGAAGAAAACTAAAATTCCCAAATACTATGGCTGTAATAACATCTATGGTTATTTTTATTTTAATTCTTATTGGGTTAATTGGGATGTTTATTCCTTTAGTTGTAGAGCAAGGAGGAAACCTTTCTTTATTAAAAACTACAGATTTAGAAAATGATATCGGCAAAATTATAACAGAAGTTAATAACTATTTTAAATCAAAAAATATTGATATCCTTAGTGAATTACAAAGTGCAGATATTTTTTCAGGGTTAAAATCAATCCCTGAAGTACTTAATTCTATTGTTGGAGCTATGGGATCCTTAAGTGTTGGACTGTTTTCAATTTTATTTATTTCTTTCTTTTTTATGAAAGACAGTAGAATTTTTAAAAGTTCGATCTTAACAGTTATTCCTAAAGGAACTGAAAATAGATTTTCTCAATCATTAGAAAAAATTAATGATCTTTTATCTCGTTATTTTTTAGGGTTGATGTTACAAATTACAATTCTATTTGTTTTTTATACCATCATTCTTTTAATCTTTGGAATTTCTAACGCTGTAGTGATTGCTTTTTTATGTGCTTTACTAAACATCATTCCTTATGTAGGCCCTTTAATTGGAGCCTTTTTAATGATTATTTTATCAATGACTAGTAATCTAGGTCAAGATTTTCAAACAGTAATACTACCAACAACTATTTATGTGATGATTGGTTATGTAATTGCTCAATTAATGGATAACTTTTTTAGTCAGCCACTTATTTTTTCAAAAACCACAAAATCACATCCCTTAGAAATCTTTTTGATTATTATTATTGGAGGGTTGTTAATGGGACCAATTGGAATGATTATCGCTGTACCAACATATACTGTATTAAAAGTGATTTTAAAAGAGTTTTTATCTGATAACAAGATCGTTAAATCGTTAACTAAAGATATTTAGTATTTCTTTTGAATTTGTCTATTCTACATAAAGAAGTTCAGGATTACATACAACAAAACCTTACTTCAGACATTACAAAACTGATTTTAAAAGGATCTCCATTTCCTAATATTTCTGTACAAGAATTAGCAAATCAAATAATTGCAAAACAAAAATCAAAAACGAAGTTACCTACATGGTTTCAAGCAGAAGGCATCTATTATCCAAACAAATTAAGTATTGAACAAACATCTTCAGAAATAACGGCCCAATATAAAAGCACTCTTGTTTCTGGCAATTCAATAATTGATTTAACTGGTGGTTTTGGTGTAGATACTTTTTACTTTGCTAAAAAATTTAAATCGGTTATTCACTGCGAATTAAACGCTGAATTATCGGAAATTGTATCTCACAATAATCAACAGTTACAAATAGGTAATATTACTACTATTGCTGAAAATAGTTTTAAGTATTTAAAAGACACCTCAACTCATTTCGATGTTATTTATATAGACCCCTCTAGAAGAAATGATCAAAAAGAGAAAGTATTTTTATTAAAAGATTGCGAACCAAATATTCCCGAAAATTTAAAATCTCTTTTCGATAAATCTAATCATATACTTATCAAAAACTCACCTATCTTAGATATTACTAGTACTATTAAAGAATTACAGTTTGTAAAGGAAATTCATATTGTTGCAGTAAATAATGAAGTAAAAGAGTTGTTATTTCTTCTAAAAAAAAGCTTTGAGGAGAATATTCATATAACAACTATAAATTTCGCTAAAAAGAACATTCAGCTATTTGAATTTGATTACAATTCAAATACAGATATTACACTAGGAGATCCTAAAGAATATTTATATGAACCTAATGCTGCTATTCTTAAATCTGGTGGATTTAAAGAAATTACCCAGCAATTTAATATCTTAAAACTTCATCAACATTCTCACCTATATACTAGCGATGAGCTTATTACAGACTTTCCGGGAAGAATTTTTAAGATAAAAGATGTGTTTCATTATGATAAAAAACTAAAGAAAAAATTACCTTTCAATAAGGTAAATATCACAACACGTAATTTTCCAAAATCAGTTTCTCAACTACGGAAAGAGCTAAAATTAAAAGATGGTGGAGAGAATTATATGTTCTTTACTACAAATCAGAACAATCAACTAATTGTTATCAATTGTGTTAAAAAGTTACTAAAACACTAATAAGCAATGATATAAATATTCTTTTTTTATAGGATTTTAATTTTTTTGTATTACTTTTGAGCTAGTAATTTTTCGGAATTGCTACTAAAGTATTTTATTTTAGGGGTATAAAATACTTCATAAGCCTTGATTTATTCAAGGCTTTTGTTTTTTAAAGCTACTATATTTTCATTAAGTTTGTGTAACAAGCCACCAATTTATGCAGACGCTTTTATACGAAGGAATTAAAATTTCTAAAGGAAAACTATCATCTACAGATGATAACTTGGTCATAGAAGCTCCTCTTCAAATAAACATTAACAAATCGCCTTATACTGTAGTAATGAGAACGCCGAATGATGATATTCAGTTAATTAGAGGTTTATTATATGCGGAAGATATATACAAAGGAAAAGAAGATATAGAATATGAAATTATAGAACTCAACCAAGATTACTCTTCTATTATAGATATTCATATTAAAACTGATAAACTTGGGAAAGGGTATTTAAACAAAAGAACATTACTGTCAGTTTCTTCATGTGGAATCTGTGGAAAAAAAGAACTAAAAGATATCAAAGTAGAAAAGACTGATAAGCTACCTGAGCAAAATTTTGAGAGTGCTTTTTTATTAAAAATGTTTCATCAACTAAGAGAAAAACAAGAGACCTTTTCAAAAACTGGCGGCAGTCATGCTGCTGGAATATTTAATAAGTCTCATACACTATTGACGATTAAAGAAGACATTGGCAGACACAATGCTGTAGATAAATGTGTTGGTGACTTACTTCACAAAAATATATTGAGTAGTGCTAGTTATTTATTAGTAAGCGGTCGTGTTTCCTATGAAATAGTAATCAAAGCGTTTATAGCTAAAATCCCCGTAATTGTTGCTGTATCTGCCTGTTCCAGCCTTGCTGTAGACTTTGCAAAAGAATTTGGAATTTGCTTGATAGGTTTTACAAGAGATTCTAAAATGACTATTTATGCCAATGCACCTTATTTAGATTTAAATCATGAATAGAAAAAAAATACACGCTCAGCCACCTGAAAAGTTTACTGGAATTAAAGAAAGTGAAATTCCTACATCAGCCGTTGGGGTAAAAGCGATAAAATCTGCATTGACTCATATAAAAAATGAAGTTGGTATTATAAAAGGGATTGGACTTCTTGCTAGTATTAATCAAAAAGAAGGGTTTGATTGTCCTGGCTGCGCATGGCCTGACCCAGATGAAAAAAGAGCTTTTTTAGCTGAGTATTGTGAAAATGGGGCAAAAGCAGTTGCAGAAGAAGCTACTAAAAATAAAGTGTCTCCCATGTTTTTCGCGACACATTCTGTAAGTGATTTATCTAAATTATCAGATTATGAAATTGGAAAAAGTGGGCGCATTACGCATCCCATGATTTTAAAAGAGAATGCAGATTATTATGAAGAAATTTCTTGGAAAAATGCATACCGTCTTATAGGCTCTGAACTAAATAAACTTGAATCTCCAGATGAAGCAATTTTTTATACTTCTGGAAGAACAAGTAACGAAGCAGCTTTTTTGTATCAATTATTTGTTAGAGAATATGGAACAAATAACTTGCCTGACTGCTCTAACATGTGCCACGAAAGTAGCGGTGCAGCTCTCTCTGAAACATTAGGAATTGGTAAAGGCTCGGTAACTTTAGATGACTTTAACCATGCAGATTTAGTAATTGTTATGGGACAAAATCCAGGAACAAATCACCCTAGAATGTTAACAGCTCTTGGAGATACTAAAAAAAATGGCGGAAAAATAATTACAATCAACCCTCTACCAGAAGTTGGATTAATGCGCTATAATGATCCTCAGAATCCCATTAAATGGATTGGAAAAGGACAAAAGTTAACAGATTTATTTTTACAGGTTAAAATTAATGGTGATGTCGCTTTACTTAAAATCATTCTTAAATTATTATTAAATAAAGAAACAGAAAAACCTAACAGTGTTTTTGATCATGATTTTATCAAAGAAAAAACGTTGGGTTATGATGCTCTTATTAAAGACTTACAAAATTACTCTATTGAAGAATTATTACCCCAGACTGGTTTAGAATTTTCAATCATTAAAGAAGCAGCAGATATGATTGCTAAGCATAAAAAAGTAATTGTTTGCTGGGCAATGGGATTAACACAACATAAAAATGGAGTTGATAATATTCGAGAAATTGTAAATCTATTATTACTTAAAGGAAGTATTGGTAAGAAAGGGGCAGGAACATGTCCAGTTAGAGGCCATTCTAATGTTCAAGGAGATAGAACTATGGGGATTTGGGAAAAACCTAAAGATACTTTTCTAGATAATCTTGAAAAAGAATTTAACTTTAAAGCACCTAGAAAACATGGATATGATGTTGTAGATGCCATTGAAGCTATGCATCAGAAAAAAGCAAAAGTATTCATTGGTATGGGAGGAAATTTTATTTCTGCCACACCAGATACAGAATATACAGCAGAGGCACTACAAAATTGCGAGCTAACAGTACAGGTATCTACAAAACTAAACAGAAGTCATTTAATTCATGGTAAACAAGCCTTGATTCTACCCTGTTTAGGAAGAACAGAAAAAGACATACAACAAAATGGAGAACAGTTTGTAAGTGTAGAAAATTCAATGGGAGTTGTGCATAAAAGTTCAGGAAATTTAAAGCCTTGTTCTACTCATTTAAAAAGCGAGCCAGCTATTGTGGCTGGTATTGCTAGCGCTAGTTTACAAAAGTCTAGCACCCCATGGAATGACCTTATTCAAAATTACGACCGTATTAGAGATAAAATAGAAGCTACTATTCCTGGATTTGAAAACTATAATAAAAGAGTGCGCATTAAAGGTGGTTTTTATCTGCCAAATAATGCTAGAGATAATAATTTTTCGCATACAGCTACAGGAAAAGCAAATTTTTCATTAAACAAACCCTCTGAATTAAAGCTGGATAATCATCAGTTTATAATGATGACCATTAGAACTCATGACCAATACAATACTACTATTTATGGCTTAGATGATAGATATCGTGGTATTTTAAATGAAAGAAGAATTATTTTTATGAATCCTGAGGATATAAAAAACCTTGGGTTACATAAACTAGATAAAGTTAATTTGGTTTCGCATTTTAATGGCGAAAAAAGAGTTGCTAATAGTTTTCTGGTAATCCCCTACTCAATTCCAAAACAATGCACCGCTACCTATTTCCCAGAAGCAAATGTATTAGTTCCATTACAAAGTAAAGCAGATATTAGCAATACACCCACTTCAAAAACAGTCATTATAACGATAGAAAAAAATTAATCAATGAATTGATCTAGTAATTTATTTGCTTCTAACCTCGATTGTTTTATAGTATCTAATAAAGCATAAAAATTAAATCCTGTCACCTTTTCGATAGAATCTATGCTAGAAAAAAAGGATTCAATAGGTTGGGATGATTTTTTATTTTCAATCAAAAAACCTATCCCACTCATACGAGCATCTTTAAACCTTAGAACAGTTTTATAATATGCACTAGGCACTGACACTTTATTTTCTCCAATCGTATCTATAACTGTATTTAAAACGGGGCCTGTAACCACATATAAAGAATCACTTTTTTGAGACCACTTATAAACTGCTGCTTCTATTTTTTTCCAAATGCCTCTATTAAAGTTTAATTCTTGCGGACTCATATTACTCATAAAAAAACTAGCATCATTTGCTTCCTGGCTAAACGATAAAGCTTTTGAAGGAGCTAAATGACCTCTATCATATCCTGATCCTTTATAATCTTTAAGACTCGCAGATTCAGACACTACTAGAGGATCGGATTTAAATCTATTCTTTCTTACTACTGTTGAGTCTTCGTTATTTGGATATAAAGTATATGCAACCCAATCCGCTTGTTCATGTAATTCATTATAAGATAAAGTAAAAAAAGGTCTCTTAATAATCTGAGTGGTTATAGAATCTGGAAGTCTAAAATCTCGTTTCTCTACAGTTATTATTTCATCAGAAACATTAGTAGTAATCTTAGGCTTTTCCTGATTGGGGTCAACCAAAAAATAAATAATAGCAATAGCAACTGCTATTACAATACCTGTAATAGTTCTTTTTCCTTTCATGTTTACAAGATACAAAAATTAAGAAAATAGAATTCTTCATTAATCTGACTGTCATACAAATAGCAAACACATTCATCTATAACTTGTAATTTTAGTATCTTTCAAGGAAATTTCTCAACAAACATGAAAAGACGAGATTTTGTTAAAAAAACTACTCTAAGTTCCTTTGTAGCACTTCTAGGTACTGATATTGTTTTTGGGTCTAACATGTTAGATGGGTACACTCCTATTGCACTACAAGATACAGATCCATATAAACTTTTTAAAAAACATAAAGACATGGTTGTTCTAAACAACAGACCATGGAACATGGAGGCTCAAGCTCACTTATTAAATGATGCTATAACTCCAACTACAAAAATGTTTATCCGTAATAATGGTAGAATTCCAGAAGATATTGATGTTTCTTCATGGACACTTACCATAGATGGCGAATCAGTTTTAAAAAAGAAAATATACACACTCGCAGAGTTAAAATCGAAATTTAAGCAATATACCTATCAGCTTACTTTAGAATGTGGTGGAAATGGACGAAGTGAGTTTAATCCGCCTGCCAAAGGAAATCAGTGGACGGTAGGTGCAATTCATTCCGCAGAATGGACAGGAATACGTTTGAAAGATTTATTAGAAGATGTGGGTGTAAAAAAAGATGCTGTTTATATTGGGTATCATGCTACTGATGTTCATTTAAGTGGCGATCCTAACAAAGAACCTATTTCTAGAGGAGTCCCTATTTCTAAAGCAATACAAGAGGAAACATTAATTGCCTTTAAAGTCAATGGAAAGGACATTCCTTTAGCACACGGATATCCTTTACGTTTAGTCGCTGGTGGATGGCCAGCCTCAGCTTCCGGTAAATGGTTGCATCGTATTAGCATTAGGAATAAAGTCCATGATGGTACAAAAATGAATGGAAAAGCTTATCGAATTCCTTGTGAAACTGTTGCACCTGGAGATACTATAAAAGATGAGAACATGTGTATTATTGAGTCTATGCCTGTAAAATCTTTAATAACATCACCTAAGTCTGGTGGAATTATCTCTAAAGATAAATTCATTAACCTTAAAGGACATGCTTGGGCTGGTGAGCTAGAAGTTTCTAAAGTTCATTATTCTATTGATTTTGGAGCTACTTGGAAGCTATGTACTTTAGAGAAACCTAAAAACAGATTGGCTTGGCAACAATTTTCTGCAAAAATTAGCTTTTCTAAAAAGGGGTATTATGAAGTTTGGGCTAAAGCGACAGACAGTAATGGTGTATCTCAACCTATGATTTTGCCAGGTTGGAATCCGAAAGGCTATTTAAACAATGCTTGCCATAGAATAGCAATTAAAGTAAAATAAATGGATCCTAAAGAGTACAAAATTGGAATACTTAAAGCAGAAAAATTGCTTAAAAAAGCAATTCTCTTGCTATCTATTTCTACCTTGCTCTTACTATTTTTAATTTATGACCCAACACTTTCCATTTTTAAAGAAAAGCAACTTGAAAAAATTGTTTTAGAAGAAGAAGATAAAATCGAAAATGGCATTCATATTCGTACTGGATTAAAAGAGGGTAAAGGATTAATGACTGTAGTTAATAATTGTACCAATTGTCATTCTGCTAAGCTCGTAACACAAAATAGAATGAATAAAAAAAGGTGGGACGCTACCATAAAATGGATGCAACAAACTCAAAATTTATGGGATTTAGGAGAAAATCAAAAAGTAATCGTAGATTACTTAGTAGCCAATTATCCTGTGACTGAAAAAAATAGACGAGATCAATTAACAAACATTACTTGGTATGAAATTAAAGATTAGCTTTTTTATTTTTTGTCTTTTTTTCTTGTCTTGCAAACAGAAAGAATCATCTCTAAACATTGGAAACGTAAACCCTCTAATAGAATTTGATGAACTGCAAAAAATAATTTCTGCTCCTAATCTTAAGATTATTGATTTTAGAAAACCTAACTTATACAATGAGGGGCATCTTGAAAATGCTTTGAACATCTGGAGAGATGACATAGAAAATAAAAATTTCCCTTATAAAGGAATGATGGCTAATAAGAGTATTATTGAAAAACTATTGAGTCGTTTAGGCATTCACGAAAATGATTTATTAGTTATTTATGATGATAATGGCTTATGTGATGCTGCTCGTCTTTGGTGGGTTTTAGAGAATTATGGACACACCAATACTCGATTACTAAATGGAGGGTACTCAAATTGGTTGAAGCAAAAGGGAGCTATTAGCAAAAAAACTACAAAACCAAAAGTTTCACATTTTAAGTTTACAGGTGATTTTTCAAAAGAACTATTTATCATAAAAGAAGATGTGCTATCCGCAGCAAAAAAAAAGGCATTAATCATAGATACAAGAACTCCAGATGAATACTCTGGAAAGCGGCAAAAAAAAGGCGCTTTTAAAGGGGGAAGAATTCCAAATAGCATATCTATTGATTGGACTTTAGCGATTAACTATCATGGAGATAAAAAAATAAAACCAATCGCTGAATTAGAAAAAATATACAGTTCTTATATAAAATCAAAAGAAGACACAATTATTGTGTATTGTCATAGTGGAGTTCGTTCTGCACACACTACCTTTGTATTAAGCAAGCTCTTAGGATATAATAATGTAAAAAATTATGATGGATCTTGGACAGAATGGAGTTATTTTAACGACTTACCTTTCCATAAAGACAGTATCACCAGCATAAAAAATTAGAGATGAATAGATATTTAGATGCTTTTGTAAATGCTTTTAATGGCACTTTAGATTGGACTTGGAAATCAATTTTATTTGAAGTTCCTTGGTACACCAATTACTTTTGGGGCTTAATTGTCATTTCTTTTATAGTATGGGGATTAGAAGTTGCTTTTCCTTGGCGCAAGAATCAATCTATTTTCAGAAAAGATTTTTGGTTAGATGCCTTTTACATGTTCTTTAATTTTTTCGTTTTTTCTATTGTTATTGATGGGTTTTACAGAGTATTAAACCTTGGCTATATCGATCTAGGTTTGCATGCCAATAGTTTAGCTCTTTTAGACATCTCTGAGTGGCCAAAATGGTTACAACTTGTCATCTTTTTTATAGTTCTAGATTTTGTACAGTGGTTTACACATGTATTATTGCATAGGTTTCCAGTACTTTGGCAATTCCATAAAGTACATCATAGTGTTAAAGAAATGGGATTTGCAGCGCATTTGAGATATCATTGGATGGAAAACATTCTTTACAAACCTTTGAAAACCATCGGTGTTATGATTTTAGGAGGCTTTGAACCTGAGCAAGCCTATATTGTTCATTTTACTGCGATAACTATAGGTCATTTTAATCATGCCAATATTAAGATTACTTGGGGACTCTTAAAATACCTTTTTAATAACCCAGTAATGCATTTATACCATCATGCATATACATTGCCTAAAGGAAAGTTTGGAGTTAATTTTGGTATCAGTTTAAGTATTTGGGATTATCTCTTTAAAACCAATTATATCCCAGAAGATAGCGGAACGATAGAACTTGGATTTCTTAATGATGATAAATTCCCAAAAAGTTTCTGGGGGCAACTTTTTTATGGTTTTAAAAAATAAAGATTTTGAACAAGAAAAATGGAGTCACGTTAGAAGCAACTCCATTCCTTGTTATCTATAATGGGGGACATCTAGAATTCTTCTGCAAAACTAAAAGGAAAGTCTTTTGTTTAAAAATTTAGAGGGTATCAAAAAGGTATCAATATAAAAACTTATCCTTTTTCATTTATATAAGAAACAATATCTATACTAGAGTCTATACCCATTTTTTTTCGAATCCGATATCTCATAGATTTTAATGAAGCCAAAGTCGTATTCTGTAAAACTTTGATTTCATTTGTATTTAATCCAAGCTTCATTAAACACAAAAGATTTTTCTCTTTATCATTTAAGTTAAAATCATTAGTGTCTAATATTAATTTAAAGTTGGCATCAACCTCGTTTAAATATTCTTGAATTTCTAATGAAGATTCATGATTTGCAACTTGTGATAATAAAGATGCATTTAAAGACTTTAAAGCTAATCTTCGTTCTTTTTCATCTTCAAGTTTTATAATTGTCTTTACCTCATTTAATACTTTTTTTTCTAATTCTTGTCGAATCTTATTATCTACAGCTATTTTTTTTAAATCTCCCTTCTTACTTTTTAATTCTTTATTTAAATATTGCTTTTCTAATTGCTCTCTTTCTAAATCACTCATAGCCATAGCTATACGTTGTTTACTATTTTTTCTAATAAGTATCGTTATTAAACCTCCCGACAGTATTGCAACTAAGAATAACACAAAGTATAAGATTTTTTCTTTTCTTTCTGCTGCAGTTTTAAGATCTAGTTTCGCTTTTTCGTTTTCAAAACTTAACTGTTGTTTCTGTAAATTAAATGTGTACTCTAATTCTGCAATTCTTTTCTCGTTAGTATTATTAAAGATGTCATCTGAATATCGCTTATACTGTTTACTAAAATTATAGGCCTCTTTATAATTACCCAATAAACTATGGAGGCTTCCTTTTAGCTTATAAATTCTCATCATTCGATGCTTATACTCCTCTTCTTCAGCAATCATTAGCGCTTTATTATAATACTTTAAAGAACTAACATAGTCTTTCTTTTTTTTGTAAAAGGCTCCGATATTTGAATACGCATTACATAACGATTCTTTATTATTTTGTTTTTTATGATAAACACTACATTCTTTTGCCAACACTAATGCTTTATCTAATTCCCCTTTACTAGAATACAAAACGGACATATTCCCTTTAATACTAAAGAGTTTCTCTTCATTTTTTAATTTGATATAAATTTCTTTGGCTTTATTGTAGCATACAAGAGCAGAATCTAATTGTTTTATTTTTCTATAATTCACCCCTAGTTCACCATAACTTATTGCTAGTGATAACTCATCCTTTATACTTTTTTTAATCTCGAGAGCCTCTTTTAAATATCCAAGTGCTTTCAGATTTTTTCCTTGGGTTCTATATACCACGCCTATATTATGAATCATGTCAGAAATTAATGCGTTATCTTTTAGTTGAAGTCCAATTTTTTGAGCAAGCATAAAATTATTAATCGCCTTTTTATAGTTTCCTTTGATTCTAAAAACACTTCCCATACGAGAAAAGTATTCCGCTTTTTTATGTTGATAATAGTTATTTTTAGGAGCTTTATTAACCAACTTCAATCCATTCTCTAAATAGCGCATTGATTTTGCATTATCTCTCTGAATAAGATAGGTCCCAAAATCGTATAAGGCCTCAATTTTTAGAGAATCAGTGGTAGCAGTTTCTAATTTACTTTCTAATTTCTTATAACTCACTTTTTTATTCTGAGCCTGAACATAGAAAGAAGATAAAAGAAGTATTGAGAATACTGTTATTTTTAATTTATTGCACACATGGAATATATTTCGTTTTTAAAGATACGATTTAACAGAAAAACAAAAAAGCTTTGCATTTCTGTGAAACTTTATGTGAGCCCGATAGGGTTGGAATCTATGACCGCCTCCTTAGAAGTGAATTATAATAAAATATAAATTACTGATAATCAATATTTATGATTCTGTTATAAGAACCTTAATGTTCTTATATCCTAAGGCAGAAACCTATAATTCCATATATTTGTTGATATATAACTAGTTAACTACAATTAGAAAAAAATGAAGATCAATGGAATAACATTTTTAGAGAACTTTATCAGTAATCCTTCTGAATTATTCAACATTTTAAAAAATAAAGTTGAATGGGATGAAAGAATGTCGGCTCGTAAAACTGCTAGCTATGGAAAAGCATATAATTATTCTCAAATGAGTTATCCATTTCAAGAATTTACTACTGAATTAAAAATTATAATTGACTCTATAGATAAGACATTAAATTTCGAACCAAATAACTGTCTCATTAATTATTATTTGGACGGAAAATCAAAGATGGGATTTCATTCAGACCAAACTGATATTCTTTTCGAAGGAACTGGAGTTGCAATTGTTTCGATAGGAGAAACTCGAACTCTGAGATTTAGGAATATTGAAAACAAAGAACTAATAATGGACTATGATTTACCTTCTGGTTCACTTATCTATATGACAAATAAAGTGCAAGATGAATGGCAACATGCAATTCCCAAATCAGATACAGAAAATGGAAGAATGAGTTTGACTTTTAGAAAAATGAAATGATAAAACACTTATTTCAATTAGTGAAAAGGGAATAAGAAAAATCAAATAACATGAAGAGAGACTGAGGTTTATAGCCTGGCTAGTGGTTATAGTCCATTTGTTTATAAAAGTAAGAATGGACTTATCTATACCTTCCCTGTTTCATCAGGACAAGTGGATATGAATTTTGAATTCGAAATCACAGAACAAGATTTAGACATTTTAAGGTCTAACGACTATAAATTCAAAATGCTTTATTACATTCTATTCAATGAAGCCCAGTCTACTTTTGGAACAGGTCATCCTAATCCACGGCAATACACAACTGAAGAATTTGAGAATACTAAAAACAAAGTATTGTATCAATCTGATAGTGGTTTAGAACGATTCATTAAGGAATTTTCGAAAAAGAAAAATTTATCTGAAGATTACTTTCAAACGTTCTCAAAAAATGTATTTCGACAAGAATAAATAACGACACGCCAACACGGTATATAGCAAATTAGAAGTTAATTGTCTTGATTAAGACAAATAAGCTTTACTGGGCTTCGAACCAAAATTTGGCAAATAACAATGACTGCATTATCTATTTGACAAACAATTATCAGAGGATAATAGGAAGTAGCTTCTCTAATAATTGTTCCCCCAAATTCTTTATATTTACTCAAAAAATACAGAACTACGTTTAGCAGGTCTGTATGCGCCATTAACAAATAAAATCAATATATATAGTTTTAATACGACTTTATGTTACAAATCATCGATTTAAATTCAAATTTCTCAAAAGTAACGCTAGGTTATATATCATATAATTTAACAATTGTGAAAAGATCTATTGACTTGTTTTATATTCAAAATCCAAATATTTTATAAACACAGATAATTAAATACATGGAAATTACACCAAAAAAAGGTTTTAAAGGTTTAATTGAAAATTGGCAAAGTGATTTAATTGCAGCGGTGAGTGTATCACTCATTGCTCTACCTCTTTCATTAGGCATTGCTTTGGCAGCAGGTGCACCTGCAATGTCGGGTATCATCTCAGCAATTATTGGAGGTGTTGTAACAACCCTTTATCGAGGTGGTCATATATCAGTCAACGGACCAGCCAAAGGAGTTATTGCAGTTATACTTTTGGGTATTGTATTGATGGATGATGGTTCTGGGCAAGCATTTAATTATGTATTGGCTGCAGTGGTCGTTTCAGGTGCAATTCAAGTATTATTAGGATTATTAAAATTGGGTCGATTAGCGGATATATTCCATTCATCCGTAATTCACGGTATTTTGGCAGCCATAGGAATTATCATCTTTGCTAAACAAATCCATGTTGCCTTAGGCACGCATTCAGATAGTCCGAGTATTATACAAAACCTTATTGATGCGGTTCTATTCTTACCGCAAGCGAATCCCTTTGTTGTGATTATTGCTTTGGTAGGCTTACTTTTATTATTGTTTCATTCCAAAATTAGTAATCGATTTTTCCATATTTTGCCTACACCAATGTGGGTCGTCGCCCTTTCCATTCCCTTTGTTTATTTTTTCAATTTCTTTGACCAACATACGCTTTCATTCTTTGGAAAGGCATACGAAGTAGGACCTAATCTACTGTTGGATATTCCAGATAATATTATGGATTCAATAATGCATCCAAATTTTAGTAAAATAAACACCTTAGAATTCTGGACAACAGTAGTATCCATTTTAATCATAACTAGTATTGAATCATTAGCCATTGCGAAAGCTATTGACAAAATTGACCCTTATAAACGAAAGACGGATTTGAATAAGGATTTGACAGGTATTGGATTGAGTACGATGGTCGCTGGTATGATTGGAGGTTTGCCAATTATTGCTGTGATTATTCGAAGTACAGTCAATATTCATAATGGCGCAAAAACAAAGTGGTCTAATATGTATCAAGGACTTTTGTTGTTACTTTTTATTATGTTATTGAGCCCAATAATGAGACAAGTGCCACTATGTGCTTTTGCTATTTTACTAGTTTATACCGGATTTAAATTAGCTTCGCCTGCCGTCTTTAAACAAATTTACAATCAAGGAATCGAGCAATTAATATTTTTTGTTGGCACCATGGTTTTAACGCTTTACACCAATTTATTAATTGGTTTACTCGGCGGGTTATTATTGGCGCTAGTCATTCACATGTTATTGGCAAGGGTATCCATCTCTCGATTTTTTAAAATGGTTTATAAGTCGCGCACAAAATTGATGAAACGACCAGATGGCAGTTTCGATTTAAAGATTAGAGGTATTGCGAATTTTTTAGGGATTATAAAAGTCGATAAACTAGTGGCTCAAATTCCTTCTGGAGCAGATGTCAATATTGATTTATCAGAAACAAGGTTGGTAGGCATTACCTATATGGACTACCTAGTAGAATACCTAAACATACAAAGAGCTACAGGCGGCAAGGTCTTTATATCTGGGTTAGACTCTCATGTTTCATCATCTACCTATAATAGGGCTTTAAAGATTAGTTTCATTGGTTCTGACGCTAAACTATCGCAAAGACAAAAACGATTACGAAATTTAGCAACTGAGAAAAATTATCAATACGCAAGTCAAGTTGATTGGAATACAGGTTATTTAAAGAAGTTCCACTTTTTTGAAATTAGACCTATTGAACGCAAATACAATTGTCTTAAGGGAACATTTAAAGATTTGGATGTGTCTTGGGAAATTGCAGATGTAACATTCAATGAAGGCCAGGCTTTTACCGCTGAAACGTTTAATACGACTCTAATGGTCTTAAAATTAAATAAAAAAATCCCCGTTTTTACCATGGAAAAAGAAGCGGTTTTAGAAAAAATATTTGACAGAGTGATGGCATTTACAGGTTATAAGGACATTGATTTTGAGATGTATCCTGATTTTTCTAAAAAATTCTTGCTTATGGGGAATAATGAATCTGAAATTAGGTCATTTTTTTCAGATGAAATCATTCGCTTTTTCGAAAGTCATCAGATTTATCATATAGAAAGTAATGGTGAGGCACTAGTCATTTTTGATAAAATCAAATTGGCGAGGACAGATGAAACCATTGCATTTATAAATTATGGTAAAGAATTAGCCAAACTAATAGAAATAATGGATTAGGATATAGAATACAAAATAAAAACAGGAAGAACACTATTCGGAAATTATTGAAAAAGGGTTTAGTGTAAGCTCAATAAAATATGGTTATAGACGAATGATTAAAAGCTGGAAATAAAAACAGCGCCCAACAATTTATATAGTTCATTGCTCGGAAATTCCAATCGGAATTTCTATTGCTTCTGAATAATGGATTCCTGTTTATTTGCTAACTTAGTTGCTGAAACACCTGCCTATGGAAGGCGCAGCAAATCATACACAAACACGTTGAAGCACATTATGACTAACCCCTAACCAATGATCAAATTCTATAGAAAAATCAGACAAAACTTACTAATGAAAAATAAAACTGGAAAGTATTTTAAGTATGCAGTTGGTGAAATCGTTCTTGTTGTTATAGGAATTCTCATTGCATTACAGATTAATAATTGGAATGAAAACAGAAAAAAAGAAACTCTAAAAAACGAATACAAAACAGCCTTGATTAATGATTATACAAAAGATACGATTCAAATTAATGCAAGGCTTTTAAGAAATAATCTTAGAATTGAAAGGATTAACTCACTTGGTGATAGTATTGAAAATGGGCATTTTAATAATCTGGAAAGTTACTATGATCTATTAAATAATGAATTTGTTGGAATAAGAGTTACCAATGTTTATAATACCAATAGTTTTAATTTACTCATATCTAGTGGAAAAATTGATTTGTTCGATAAAGACCTAAGAAAAGAACTTATGGAATTAAATCGACTTCAAACTTTTGAAAAAACTGTACAAAATGGTAATAAAGGCCTCCTCTTAGACTTTATGCAAAACCTTGCAAGTAAATATCCAAACATTGGAAGTCCTTTAACTAATAATAAAACACACCAACTCTTGTGGAAAAATGTAAAAGTAGATGATTTACCAAAAGATTTAGTCAATCATTTGGCACAAGAACATTACACCATTTCAAGGTATATAGAATTAACAGAAAATGTATTGCAACAAACCGAATTGGTTTTGAATCTTTTAGCTTCTAACAACAAATAACGAAAGTAAAACACCGTGTATAATCTTAAAACAGTAATTCATGAAGATATTTATATTGATTTTTGCTCTCATTTTTAGCAGTTTTTTGCTAAGAGCTCAAACAGGGACTTTAGATGATTCATTTAATATTGGCGATGGCCCCAGTTCAAGTATCGAAACCATTGCAATACAACCTGATGGAAAAATTCTAATTGGAGGTCTTTTTACTTCATATAACGGCACCAGTATAAATAGATTAGCTAGACTAAATTCTGACGGAAGCTTGGACACTAGTTTTGATATTGGAGATGGGCCTTCAGGAGTTGTGCACAAAATCAAAATACTAGAAAATGGAAAGATTTTTATAGCAGGAAGTATCTCGCGTTACAATAATCAAGACTGTGAATTTATTGTAAAACTAAACAGTGATGGTTCCAGAGATACTTCATTTACTGTAATTCACAATTCAAATCAAAGCAGTCCCGCTTACGATTTTCATGTTTTAGCAGATGGTAAGATTTTATTAGTGGGAATCTTAAATGACTTTGCTGAAAGTGGTCAAAGAACATTAGTTCGTTTACATCCAGACGGAAGTCACGATACAACATTTAATGCTGGTGGATCTGGTTTTGAAGCAAACATTTCTGGAGTAACTCCTGTTATTCGAGCCATTGATACCCAATCTGACGGAAAAATTATTGTAGGAGGTTTCTTTTACAAATATAATGGAACAATCTCTCGATTCTTGGCTCGTTTAAACCCAGATGGAAGTCATGATACAACTTTTCAAAATGGGAATACAGTGTTTTCTGGTCCATCTAATGAGATCAATACTTTAAAAGTTCTCGATGATGATAAAATACTGGTAGGTGGAGAAAACGCAAGCTATAATGGAGATACTGTTAATTTTTTGATGCGCCTTAACTCAAATGGTACTCTGGACAATACATTTAATCATGGAACAGGTAATACACCTTATGAATTAGCAGTAGGTGAAAATGGAGAAATTGCAATCGGAGGATCTGGCTCAGGAGGTATTTATTTACATGAATCTAATGGGCTTCAAGATGATGACTTTTTAAATGGAAGAGGCTCTGGAACCAATACAAGAATCAATACTTGTGCAATTCAAGAAGATGGAAAAATTCTGATTGGAGGAATTTTTTCAACATTCGATGGCACACCCGTTAATAGATTTGCTAGAATAAATGTAAGTTCTACATTGGGAATAAATGACTCTGAATTACATGTTAACACTACTAAAATTTATCCGAATCCTTCTGATAGCATTATATATATATCATCTATCAAAACCTATTCTGAATACTTGATTTATTCTCTAAATGGTAAAAAAATTAAATCTGGTTCATTAGAGGAATCAGCAAAAATTTCAATTGACTATTTAAACAATGGAGTTTATTATTTAGAGTTAATTGGAAAAGAAAATAGAAAAATAATTAAGTTCATAAAAAAATAATAGCGGTTATACCGCTAAAACGTAAGTAAGTATAAAAAAGGTCTGTGTTTAGCTGAAAAGTAAGTGAGTTTAAATCCGCTACTATTCTTATAAAAGACCGTTGTAACACATTATGAAAAGAAAAGCTTTAGTATTACTTATCATTTCAATTTCACTTCAAAATATTAATGCTCAATTTAAGGTTGAGCAACTAATCGGAACTTGGGAATCATATGAAACAGAGGCCCAACGAAAAGAAAGAGAACAAAATAGACCAATAACAGAATCGATTGGTTCAAATGAAAAAAGCAATGCGATAGAAATAATTTTAAAGTTTCATCAAAAAAACAAAATGGATTTAACTCAAGGTGGCATTCCATACAAAGTAAAATATAAATTGAAAGATAGCCTTTTAATAATGGGTAATAGGAAATATATTATTTCGAAATTAAGCAAGGATATTTTAATATTAAAAGATTACAATAGCCTCTTTTCAACTGAAACAAATTATAGAAGAAGTAAAAAGAAAATAAAAATTATCAATGAATTTGAGGAGGTAATAGAAAAATTCCCGAATGGAAAATTGAAATACAAGGGAATGCGTCATAATGGGTTCGACCATGGAAAGCATACTGAATGGTATGAAAATGGTCAAAAAAAGAGTGAAAAATATTTCATCGACGGCATTCCAACTGGAACGTGGAAAGAATGGAATAAAGATGGAAAACTACTGAAAGAAAAGAAATGGAATTAAAACGTGTTACAACAATGGCTATAATTCATTGCCTTGGTTATCGCCTACTTGGAAATTCCTTCGGATTTTTAATTTTTTAGAATTAAAATGTTCACATTCATTCTAAAAACCAGAAAAGCCTGACAAGAAATTTCTTGTCAGGCTTATTTATCTGTGAGCCCGATAGGATTCGAACCTATGACCGCCTCCTTAGAAGGGAGGTGCTCTATCCAGCTGAGCTACGAGCCCGTAGTTTTAATGTTTCTACGAAAACAGTGTCGGGGTGGCAGGATTCGAACCTGCGACCTCCTCGTCCCAAACGAGGCGCGATGACCGGGCTACGCTACACCCCGAGTGCAATTTTCTTAGCGGAGAGACAGGGACTCGAACCCTGGCGACGAAAAACGTCGACAGATTAGCAATCTGCTGCATTACCACTCTGCCACCTCTCCTTCAATTTTTATACCGAAGTATTTATTAAAAATTGCGAGTGCAAATGTAAGATTACAAAAACAATCTTGCAAGTGTTTTTTTCTATTTTGTATAAAAAATTAATCAGGATACTCTACGCGTAAATGATAAATATTCATCAACTTCCTTTTTATCACTTTTTTAATTTTTTCAATCTCTCTAAAAGTAATATCAGAATTGATAAATTGATTCTCTGCTTTTTGTTTTTCTACAATCTTATTTATCAAATCATCTATAGATTGAGCAGTGGGTGCTTTTAAACTCTTCGAAGCTGCTTCCGCTGCATCACACATCATTAATATGGCTGTTTCTCTAGAAAAAGGAATAGGTCCTTTGTATTGGAATTTTTCTATAGCTACTTCTTCTTCAGGGAAGCGCTCCTTTTCTTTCATATAAAAATAATAAACCAAACTGGTTCCGTGATGTGTTCTAATAAAATCTATGATTCTATCTGGTAAGTTATTCTTTTTTGCAAGCTCTATTCCCTTGATTACATGATCTATGATAATCGTAGCACTATCTTTTGGAGATAAATCATTATGCGGATTTACTCCTGTTGATTGATTTTCAATAAAATACATTGGGTTTAACATTTTACCTATATCATGATATAAGGCTCCTGTTCTTACCAACATAGAGTTTGCTCCAATTTCATTTGCAGCAGCTTCTGCTAAATTTGCAACCTGCATCGAATGTTGAAAGGTTCCTGGAGCTTTTTCATTTAACTCTCTTAATAGTTTTGTGTTTGTATTAGAAAGTTCTAATAAAGTAACATCTGATACCAATCCGAATGTTTTTTCATAGATGTATATGAAAAATAAAGATAAAAATGACAGCAATCCGTTCGCTCCAAACATTAATAAATATTCCCATTTAATCTGAGAGGCATTCCCTTCTTTTATGATAGAAAAAGCCAAATAGGTAATCATGTAAATGAGTGTAATCTGACCAATAGATATAAATAGATTGGCTCTTTTATGTAGTTCAGAAACCGTTAATATAGTTACAATACCAGCAATGATTTGCAAGTAAATAAACTCAAAACTATTAGGCACTATAAAACCTAGTAGTAATATAGTTAGCACATGAGCAAACAACCCTAAACGTGCATCAAAAAATGCTTTTAAAACAATAGGTAAAATACTAAGAGGTACGACATATAGATACTCCGAATTGTATTTGATAACTAATGTCTGTATAAGTACCATTAGAAATACATTGAAAAATATAAAGGTTACTTTATTATTATTTTCAAAGATTTCTATACGATATTTCCTCAGAAATAACAGTAGCATTAACAATGCTAAAGAGACTAATACAGTATATCCAAAAACAATCCAAGTATAATTAGATTCTGTCCATACTTTTGACTCAGATTCGCTTTTAAAAGATTGCAGAATAGCAAGCTCCTTCCCTTCTACAATATCTCCTTTCAAAATAATAAGTTCTCCTTTAGAAACCTTTCCTATTGTTAATGATATGTTTTTAATTGCCTCATCAATAACCTTATCTGTAAACTCTTTATCAAAAGAAATATTGGGAGTAATCACTTCAGACAAAGCATCAAAAACAATAGTATTTTCATACGTTAATGGCCTATTTCCTAATTTATTAATGATAATAGCTGACACTTCATTAGAAGTTAAGAACCGAGTAAAAAAGACTTCTTTAACTTCGTTATCATGTTTTAAAGAGATTAACGTATTATCATTCGTAACAACGCTAGCACTTACATTATCTACAAAACCTAATTCATAAACATCTTTGATAATTGAGGATCCAAGAATAGTAATCTGATTTAACTGATCTTTATTTATAGAATCGTTTAATGTAATAAAGGACATTTTTGTTAAAAACCGATCATTCACATTTTCGGACATATCAATGTCTTCTTCAAAATAGAGCTTTGAGTTCTCTCTAATAGACTGTTTATCTTGTTCTAATTCGTCAGATGTTTTTTGAATTGCAAAATCAAATGGGGCTAATAAATTATCGTATTGCCAAGGCTTACCTTTATTAAAATCATATTTAAACTGACCTCCTTTAGGAAAAAAGTAAACGATAGAAACTGCGGTAATTAAAAACAGAATTATCTTATAAATAATTGTATTGTGTTGATATAACCTATTTACAGTAGCACTCATTATAAAAGTTTGAATGAACAAACTTAACTTAAAAAATTGGAGGTCAAAAATTGAAGTGAAACAATCGAGTTAAAATTGATTAAAAATGGTTAATTTTGCACTGTTAGAAAATCAATAAATCTCAGATGAAAGAAGTCGTAATAGTTTCCGTAGCAAGAACTCCAATTGGAAGTTTTATGGGTAGCTTATCTAATATCTCTGCTCCAAAATTAGGGGCGCATGCCATTAAAGGAGCTTTAGAAAAAATTAATTTAAATCCAGAAATGGTTGAAGAAGTTTTTATGGGTAATGTTGTTTCCGCTGGCTTGGGTCAAGCACCAGCTAGGCAAGCAGCTATTTTTGCAGGAATACCAGACACTGTTCCTTGTACTACTGTAAATAAAGTTTGTGCTTCTGGGATGAAATCTATCATGTTAGCTGCTCAAACGATTGCTTTAGGTGATGCAGATATTGTTATCGCTGGAGGAATGGAAAATATGAGCTCTATACCACATTACCATCATGCTAGAAAAGGTTCTAAATTTGGACCTATAAAAATGGAAGATGGTATGCAAAAAGATGGTTTGGTAGATGCATATGGTCAAGTTGCCATGGGAGTTTGTGCAGATGAATGTGCAGTTGAATATAACTTTTCTAGAGAAGATCAAGATACTTATGCTATTCAATCTTACAATAGGTCAGCTGAGGCTTGGGCATCTGGAAAATTTTCTGATGAAGTAGTACCTATCGAAATTCCACAAAGAAGAGGAGAACCAATTGTAATGTCTGAAGATGAAGAGTATAAAAATGTGAAAATGGAAAAAATTCCTAGCTTACGAGCTGCTTTCACAAAGGAAGGTACTGTAACTGCTGCAAATGCTTCTACCATTAATGATGGTGGAGCGGCGTTAGTTTTAATGTCTTTAGATAAAGCAAAAGAATTAAACGTAGAACCTTTGGCAAAAATTAGCAGTTATGCAGATGCTGCTCACGAACCAAAATGGTTTACAACTGCACCAGCTAAAGCTTTGCCAAAAGCATTAGCGAAAGCGAATCTTACTATTAATGATGTTGATTATTTTGAATTAAATGAAGCCTTTTCTGTAGTTGGCCTTGCTAATATGAAAATATTAGGTTTAGATAACAATAAAGTAAATGTAAATGGAGGTGCTGTTTCTTTGGGGCATCCTTTAGGGGTCTCTGGAGCTAGAATTATTATTGCTTTGACTTCTATTTTAAAACAAAATAACGCAAAAATTGGTGCTGCAGGAATCTGTAACGGCGGTGGTGGTGCTAGTGCAATGGTAATTGAGCGAATCTAAAAGAATCTTATATGCTCTACGGCATTTGTAATTTAAGTATTGTGCCTCTTCGTTTAGAGCCTAGTGATGCTACTGAAATGGTTTCACAGGTATTATTTGGAGAGTATTTTGCAATACTTGAAAGGGAGAAAAAATGGAGTAAGATTCAACTGCAATATGATAATTACGAAGGGTATATAGACAATAAACAGTATTTAGAAATTTCTGAAGAATTATATACTCAGCTATCTGAAGAAAATCATACGGTCTCTGGAGAAATATTAAATTTTATATCTGATTCTAGAAATAACCTTACTACAATTCCTATTGGATGTAATTTACCTTTTTTTGATCATACTAAATTTCATTTAAGTAGCAAAAAATACAATTACGATGGTATTACTTTTACTGGACTATTACCTAAAAAAGAAATTATAAGCATAGCATATCTATTTTTAAACAGCCCCTATTTGTGGGGAGGAAGAACTCCTTTTGGAATAGACTGTTCTGGTTTTACTCAAATGGTTTATAAGCTATGTGGATATCATCTACAAAGAGATGCTAAACAACAAGCAACTCAAGGAGAGGTATTGAGTTTTATCGAAGAAAGTGAACCTGGTGATTTAGCTTTCTTTGATAATGATGAAGGTATGATAACTCATGTTGGAATTATTATGAAGGATTATTATATCATTCATGCGCACGGTAAAGTCCGAATAGATTTGTTAGATCATAGTGGTATTTATAATCTAGATACTAAAAAGCATACTCATAAACTAAGAGTCATAAAAAAAATAATATAAAAAAAACCGAAACTAAAAGTTTCGGTTTTTTTTATATTAAGAGATTGACTTAACCCATTTTCTTTTGAATATCTGCAAACTCTTTTGCTTTTTCTGTCATTCCAAGAATTTCGTACAAACTTCTTAATACTTTTACGGTATTTTCCGTTCTATTTAATTCATCAGATTTTTCTAAATAAGGCAATGCTTTTTTATAGATTACTTTCTTTTTTGCCTCTAATTCGTCATATTTATCAAAATCTGTTAAACCTTCCATCTGCTTATTAATCACTTCTTCTTCAGTAATAATAAGGGCATACATACTATTATAAGCATCTGCATAGTCAGGTTTTATCTCAATAGCTTTCTTAAAATATTTTTCGGCATCTTCTTTTTTACCTTGATCACGACTTACTAAACCTAAGCTAAAGAATAACTCAGCGTTTGTAGGATTTTTTTCAGCAGCCACTTTTATCAATTCTCCATATTTATCTTTCTTACCGAGTTTTAAATAGAAATTAGCTTCATTAATAATTAAATCAACATTTTCAGGATTTTCTTGTCTAGCCAATTGAATTTCTTTTATCGCTTTATCATAGTCTTCTTTATAATAATATATAAGTGCTATTCTTTCAATAATCTCACCTTTTTTAGACTTTGTTTTTTCACTTCTTGGCTGATTATACTGACCAGATTTTAAATATAAACTTCTTTCTGTTTTAGAGTTAAATTTCTTATCTACCCCGGTTTCTTTGTCTTTAGCAAAGTACATCTCAGTAATACCAGTATAACCAAGCTCTTTTAACTTTATATAGTGTTTTAAAGAAGTGTCAAAATCTTTACCATTAAAAGCAGCTAATGCAGCATTACTTAAAAAAGAAGTATCTGTAGGGCTTAAGACAAAAGTCATATAAAAATCTTCAACAGCTCCTTTATAATCTTTAGCTTTAAACTTTTTAATTCCTCTTTTAGACACTTCAGTTAACATTTGTTTTTTAATGTCTACAGCTTGAGAAGAATATTTTTTTCTTCCTGTCTTATTCTCTAAGTCAGTTAAACTTGTAATCGCATCTAAAGCACCTTTAAAATCTTTTTTGGTACTTAATACTTTACCTTTTAAAAAGTAAAACTTCGCTTTTAATTTATCATCCATATTAGACAATAAGGCTTCCGCAGATTTAATTGCCGAGGCGGCTGAAGCATAGTCTAGTTTTTTAATAGCTCTTTCAGCAGTTTTTAGCTCATTTTTTTGCGCAAAAATACCGGTTGTTAAAAGACCTAAAAAAAGCGCTAATACTTGTTTTCTCATTTTGTTATTTATTATGTTCTACTATTTAATCTTTGTTTTCGTTTGTATCGTTTTCAATTTCTGTGCCAGTATTTTCTATATCCTCATCAGACTCTTCCTCACGCATCACTTTTGCAACTGCAGCAATACTATCATCTTCTTTAATATTGATTAACTTTACTCCTTGGGTTGCTCTTCCCATAACACGTAAATCTTCAACTGCCATTCTAATAGTGATTCCCGATTTATTAATAATCATCAAATCATTACTATCGTCAACATTTTTAATGGCCACTAAATTACCTGTTTTTTCTGATATATTCAATGTTTTAACACCTTTACCTCCTCTATTAGTAATTCTATAGTCTTCTAATTTAGAACGTTTACCATAGCCTTTTTCAGAAACTACCAAGATGTTACTATCCATGTCATTAACAGCAACCATACCAATTACCTCATCATTCTCATGACCTAAAGTGATTCCTCTTACTCCAGAAGCAGTTCTACCCATAGGTCTAGTTTTGGCCTCTTCAAAACGAATAGACTTACCAGATTTTAGCGCTAGCATTACCTGACTATCACCTGTTGTAAGTTTTGCTTCTAATAGCTCATCATCTTCTCTAATAGTTATTGCATTAATTCCATTTGTTCTTGGTCTAGAATATTGTTCTAATGAGGTTTTCTTTACTTGACCTTTTTTAGTAGCCATAATCACATAATGGCTATTTACATATTCTTCATCTTTTAAATCTTGGGTCACCAAAAATGCTTTTACTTTATCATCTTGCTCAATATTGATCAAGTTTTGAATTGCCCTTCCTTTTGATGTTTTCCCTCCTTCAGGAATCTCATAAACTCGCATCCAAAACACTTTCCCTTTTTGAGTAAAGAATAACATATATTGATGGTTTGTTCCAACAAATAAATGTTCTAAGAAATCTTCATTTCTAGTAGCAACTCCTTTCTGTCCTCTACCTCCTCTATTTTGAACTTTATACTCATCAAGATTTGTACGTTTTAAGTACCCTGCATTTGAAATTGTAACCACTACTTTAGAGTCAGGAATCATATCTTCTATACGCATATCTCCTCCAGCATATTCTATAGTAGAACGACGCTCATCTCCATACTTTTCTCCGATATGAATTAACTCATCTTTAATGATTTCATAACGCCTTGGCTCATTCGATAAAATATCTTTTAAATCAGCAATAGTTTTAACAATCTCATCGAACTCAGCTCGTAGTTTATCTTGCTCTAAACCAGTAAGACTACGCAATCTCATTTCAACAATAGCTTTAGCTTGAATCTCAGTCAATTCAAAACGCTTCATTAAGCTTTCTCTTGCCTCATCTGCATTGCTAGAGCCTCTAATAATTTTGATTACCTCATCTATGTTATCAGACGCAATAATGAGTCCTTCTAAAATATGTGCTCTAGCTTCTGCTTTCTTTAATTCATACTGAGTTCTCCTAACAATAACTTCGTGTCTATGATCTACAAAATGATGGATCATTTGTTTCAAATTCAACTGCTCAGGTCTTCCTTTTACCAATGCAATATTATTTACACTAAAAGACGTTTGTAAAGCTGTGTATTTGTATAATTTATTAAGCACGATATTAGGAATAGCATCACGCTTTAATATATATACTACTCGCATTCCATTTCTATCAGACTCATCTCTAATATTGGCAATACCCTCTAGCTTTTTATCGTTAACCAACTCAGCAGTTTTTTTAATCATATCTGCTTTGTTTACCTGGAATGGAATCTCGGTAACAATAATACACTCTCTACCTTTCACCTCTTCAATAACAGCTTTTGCTCTCATCACAACTCTACCTCTTCCGGTATGAAAAGCATCTCTAACCCCATCATAACCATAAATAATTCCTCCAGTAGGAAAATCAGGAGCCTTTATATGTTGCATCAACTCATCAATCTCAATGTCTCTATTGTCTATATATGCTAGAGTTCCATTAATAACCTCAGTAAGGTTATGTGGAGCCATATTTGTTGCCATTCCAACAGCAATACCAGAAGCTCCATTTACTAATAAATTCGGAATTCTAGTAGGCAGAACGGTAGGCTCCTTTAAAGTATCATCAAAGTTTAATTGATGATCTACAGTATCTTTTTCAATATCTGATAACATTTCTTCAGATATCTTTTGCATTCTTGCCTCAGTATAACGCATTGCTGCTGGACTATCACCATCTACCGAACCAAAGTTACCTTGTCCATCTACCATCATATATCGTACACTCCAATCTTGTGCCATACGTACCATTGAATCATAAACAGAAGTATCTCCGTGGGGGTGATACTTACCCAAAACCTCTCCAACAATCCTTGCTGATTTCTTATAAGATCCAGTCGATTTTATCCCCAATTCATGCATTCCATATAAAACTCTTCTATGAACAGGTTTTAAACCATCTCTCACATCAGGCAATGCCCTTGATACAATAACAGACATAGAATAATCTATGTATGCAGATTTCATCTGTTCTTCGATGTTAATCGGAATTAACTTTTCGCCTTCAGCCATATGTTTTTCGTGTTAATTTTTTACTAATTTTTAATAACAAGGCAAGATACTATAATTCCTATTTTTTACCAAGATTTTAAAGGCGCATTTCCCTAGAGTTATCAACATTTCTTGATAAATTTTTAACAGTTTTTAGACGCCTGATTTTCAAGTACTTTTTAGCTTACTTTTAGCCGTCAAAATGACAGTATTTAGCTAATGGCATTCTTTTTGTAATTTTTTATTGAAAAAAGGACTAAATTTACAAATAGATAACAAAAAATATGGACGATAATTTTTCACCAAAAGTCAGAGATGTGATTACTTACAGTAAAGAGGAAGCCCTAAGATTAGGACATGACTTTATTGGAACTGAGCATTTATTGTTAGGCTTGATTAGAAAAGGCGAAGGTAAAGCCATCGATATATTAGATACTTTTGAATTAGACTTAACCCTAATACGAAAGAAATTAGAGCAATTAAACCCTGCTTTGCCTTCTATTGATAGAGAGACTCAGAAAAAAAGTTTGCATTTAACTAGGCAAGCTGAAAAGGCTTTAAAGACTACTTTTTTAGAAGCTAAACTATATCAGAGCGAAGCAATTGATACTGCTCACCTGTTATTATGCATTTTAAGAAACGAGAATGACCCTACTACAAAGTTGCTAAATAAGTACGATGTAGATTATGATCAATCGAAAGCTCTATACAAAGAATTACATACACAAGAAGACGATTTGCCTATAAATCCAATTGCAGAAACACCATCTGATGATGAGTTTGCCTCTTCGGATAAAAGCAATCCATACGAACAATCTTCTCAAAAAGGAAAAAGCGCTAAAAAATCGAAAACTCCTGTTTTAGATAATTTTGGTAGAGATCTTACTGCCCTTGCAGAAGCAGATAAGTTAGATCCTGTTGTTGGAAGACAAAAAGAAATCGAGCGTGTTTCACAAATTTTGAGTAGGAGAAAGAAAAATAACCCAATGCTAATTGGCGAACCTGGAGTTGGTAAATCTGCCATTGCTGAAGGTTTAGCTATTAGAATCGTAAACAGAAAGGTTTCTAGAATCTTATTTGATAAAAGAATAGTATCTCTTGATTTGGCTAGTCTAGTTGCCGGAACAAAATACAGAGGTCAGTTTGAAGAACGTATGAAAGCGTTGATGAATGAATTAGAGAAGAATGAAGATATTATTTTATTTATTGATGAAATCCATACGATTGTAGGTGCTGGTGGAGCAACAGGCTCTTTAGATGCTTCAAACATGTTAAAACCTGCCTTAGCAAGAGGAGAGATTCAATGTATAGGAGCAACTACATTAGACGAATACAGAACTAACATAGAAAAGGATGGAGCGCTCGAACGTCGTTTCCAGAAAATAATTGTAGATCCTACAAGTGTTGAAGAAACGATTCAAATTTTACATAATATTAAAAGCAAATATGAAGCGCATCACCATGTAGATTTTACAGATGAAGCTGTAGAATCTTGTGTAAAATTAACTAATAGATACATGACTGATCGTTACCTTCCAGACAAAGCAATTGATGCTTTAGATGAAGCAGGGTCTAGAATTCATATCACAAATATTGTAGTTCCGCAACAAGTGTTGGAATTAGAAGCACAGTTAGAAGTGATTCGTGATCGTAAAACAAAGGCTGTTAATGGTCAGAAATATGAGGAAGCTGCAAAGTTGCGTGATGATGAGAAAAACTTAGAAGCAGCTCTAGATTCTGCTCAGAAACAATGGGAAGATGACTCTAAATTAAATAGAGAAATTGTTACCGAAGATAATGTCGCAGAAGTGGTTTCAATGATGACAGGAATTCCAGTAAATAGAGTTGCTGAAGCAGAGAGCCATCGACTAAGTGAATTGCCTAGCATGATTAAAGGAAAGGTTATTGGTCAGGATGAGGCTGTAACTAAAGTTGTAAAGGCCATTCAAAGAAATAGAGTAGGATTAAAAGATCCTAACAAGCCTATAGGTTCGTTTATTTTCCTAGGACAAACTGGTGTGGGTAAAACACAATTGGCAAAAGTACTAGCAAAAGAGTTATTTGACTCTGAAGATTCTTTAATTAGAATTGACATGAGTGAATACATGGAAAAATTTGCTATTTCTAGATTAATTGGAGCCCCTCCTGGATATGTAGGATATGAAGAAGGTGGTCAACTTACAGAAAAGGTAAGAAGAAAACCGTATTCGGTTGTGTTACTGGATGAGATTGAAAAAGCACATCCAGATGTCTTTAATATGTTATTACAGATTTTAGATGATGGGTTTATTACAGATAGCTTAGGAAGAAAGATTGATTTTAGAAATACTATTATTATCATGACTTCAAATATTGGTGCTCGTCAGCTCAAAGATTTTGGCGGAGGTGTTGGTTTTGGAACTTCTTCCAAAAGTGCACAGGCAGACGAACATGCGAAGAGTGTTATTGAAGGTGCATTAAAGAAATCTTTTGCCCCTGAATTTTTAAATAGAATAGATGACGTGATTGTATTTAATGCCTTAGAAAGAGAGCATATTCATTCAATTATAGATATTGAGCTTGATAAGTTATTGAAAAGAATAAGTGATTTAGGCTATACTTTAAATTTAAGCGAAAAAGCAAAAGATTACATAGCAGACAAAGGGTTTGATAAAAAGTATGGCGCTAGACCGCTAAAAAGAGCCATTCAAAAATACATTGAAGATGCACTTGCCGAGGAAATTGTAAACTCGAAATTAGAAGAAGGAGACACCATTAAAATGGATTTTAATGTCAAGAAAAATGAGCTGACTATTAAAATTAAAAAAGGAAAAAAGACTCCCGAAACACAATCAGAGACTTCTTCTGAAGAATAATAAAAACCCCAAACAAAAAGTTTGGGGTTTTTATTTACAATCTTTGTTATTACATTTATAGCTACTAAAAAAATAAACTTTATGAAAAAAATTGTTCTTCTTTTCGTAATCATATCACTTAGCTCTTTTACAAATACTAATTTTCAAAAACAGAAAACTATAGAGTTACTTTGTTCTGGAAAATGGTATATCAATTATGGAATTATAAATGGTGTAAAAAGAAATTTTCAAGAAGATAGGAGAAAAAATACATGGTTTCTATTACACAAAGACGGAACATCTGAAGCTATGAGTACAAATGGATTGCACAAAGGTGTATGGGAATTAAATAATGAAACTAAAAATTTAAAGTTCATAGAAAATAGTAAGTACACTCAAAATAAAGATGAAATTACTGTTCAAAAAATTATATCTATTGACAGTAATGAATTGGCCTTAGAAATGACAAATAAGCGTCAAAAAATCACACTCTATTTTAAAAAGGGATTTAATTAAAATAACTCTCCACTATCAATTTCTAAAGAGTTGATAAACTCAGAAGCGTTCATAATATCAGTATGCAATACTCTATCTTCTTTTACCAAAGAAACTTCCGCTCTAAAACTAGCCACTAAAGATTCTATAAAAGGCGAACTTTTTGCTTTTCCAAAACTCAATCCTTGCGAAGCAGTAAACAATTCTATTGCAAGAATAGTTTGAATATTATCTACTACCTTCTTGGCTTTGGTGGCTCCATTTGCCCCCATACTTACATGATCTTCCTGACCATCACTAGATTCTATTGAGTCTATGCTAGATGGGGTTGCATATTGTTTGTTTTGACTGACAATACTTGCTGCGGTATATTGTGGTATCATGAAACCACTATTTAACCCTGGATTAGCCACTAAGAAAGGAGGTAAATGTCTATGACCAGAAACTAGTTGATAAATTCTTCGCTCAGAAATATTCCCTAACTCAGACATAGCTATAGCTAAGTAATCTAACGCTAGCGCCAATGGTTGGCCGTGAAAATTTCCACCAGAAACAATAATATCTTCATTTACAAAAACATTAGGGTTGTCTGTTACTGAATTAATTTCCGTTAAAAATGTTTTGGTAACAAAACGAATGGTATCCTTTGTGGCTCCATGAACCTGAGGCATGCAACGAAATGAATATGGATCTTGCACATGTTGTTTTTCTTGAGCAATCAGCTCACTTTCTTCTAGAAATTCACGAATTCTTTCTGCAGTTTTTAATTGCCCTTGGTGTGGTCTTACTAGATGAATTAACTCATTAAAAGGTTCAATTCTACCATCAAATGCCTCTAAAGAAACTGTTCCGATTAGATCTGCTAAATAAGAAAGTTTATGACACTTTAAAAGGTTGTATATTCCATAGGCACTCATGAATTGAGTTCCATTTAATAAGGCTAGACCTTCTTTAGATTGTAAATTTATTTTCTTCCAATTGTGTTTTTTTAACACTTCTTCTCCAGATATTTTTTCTCCTCCTACATTAGCTTCGCCTAACCCTATTAAAGGCAAAGATAAATGTGCTAGTGGTGACAAATCTCCAGAAGCGCCAAGAGATCCTTGAGTGTATATAACGGGGAAAATATCATTATTATAAAAATCTACGAGCCTGTTTACAGTTTCTAGCTGTACTCCTGAATGACCATAACTTACAGACTGTATCTTTAAAAGTAACATCAATTTAACCACCTCTACTGGTACTTCGTCTCCTGTACCACATGCATGGCTCATAACTAAATTTTCTTGTAATTTCTGAAGATTCTCACCTTTAATCTTTACATTATACAATGCTCCAAAACCAGTATTAATACCATATATAGGCTTAGACACCTGTGCCATTTTATCATCTAAATAGTGTCTACATTGTAGTATCTTCTGTTCAGCAATTTCTGATAATTGAAGCTTTGTATCGAAATATAATATATGATAGATCGTCTCTAAATCTAAAGGAGTAGCATCTATATAATGAATTGATTTCATGTTGATTTGATTGTAGCTATAAAAGTCAACATTCAAAGATAATTATGCAACTAATTTTAACAATATTTCTATAGAATATGTTTTATCTTTGGCCCTCCAAAAAAAGGTAAATAAATATGAAAAAATTTAGTGCATTTTTATTAATGATCGTTTTTATGGCTTCTTGTGGTCCTGAACATCCACTAGAATACATGACAATTTCTGGAAAAATTGAAAACAACAAAGATTCCATTCTTATATTAAGAGGTCAAAAATTAAGTAAAAAAATAACTATTAATACCGATGGTACTTTTAAAGATACTTTAGTTGTTAAGAAGAAAGGAAATCATCAAATGTTCTTAGGCAGACAAAGAGTCATTGCTTATTTTAGTAATGGATATGATTTGAAGTTTACTACTGACGCAGATGCCTTTAATCAAGAAATTTTTTATGAAGGAATTGGTGCAAATACCAATAATTATATAAATAGTCAATATACTTTTCAGAAAAGTTTTGGAAATCCATCTAAATTTTTTGAACTGAGTAAAGATGCTTACTACAAAAGATTAGATAGTATTGAAAAAGGAATAGATAGTATTCTTAATATTTATACTGATGTTGATACAACCGTTATTAATGAGTCAAAAAAATTGAATTCTCGTTTTTTAACAAATATGAGGAAAGAGAAAGTATATGAATCTCAACATAAAAGAGCTTTAGAGTTTAAAGCTTTAAATGATAAGATTGCAAAAGGTCAACCTTCTCCTGAATTTAAAAATTACATTAATTATAGAGGAGGAAAAAACAGCTTGAAAGATTATAGAGGAAAATATGTTTATATAGACCTTTGGGCAACATGGTGTAAGCCTTGTATTGCACAATTTCCTACTTTGAAAAAATTAGAAGAAGAGTATAAAAATAAAAACATTACATTTATTAGTATTGCAACAGATGATAACAAAACTGCAAGATCTTGGCCAAAGGCTAAAAAGTTATGGAGAGATGCTGTTAAGAAATATAAACTTAAAGGTGTACAGCTTTTTGTAGGTGAAGACAATACATTTGTCACAGATTATTTAGTTGGAAAAATTCCTAGATTTATTATTCTGGATCCTAACGGAGTAATTGTAGACAATAATGCTCCAAGACCAGGAGATCCTAAATTAAAAGAACTTTTTAAAGAATTAGGTATATAAAAAAAAGCGAGATTTTCATCTCGCTTTTTTTTATATTGATAAGTAGGTTAATCTTTATAAACTCCCATTTCGGCATATTTATCCATACGCTTTGATACTAAATCTACATCAGATAATTCCTTTAATTCATCGTAAGCATTTGTAATAGCATCTTGGACCAATTGAAAAGCTTCTTCTCTATTAGAATGAGCCCCTCCAACTGGTTCTTTAATAATTGCGTCGATTAACTTTAATTTTTTCATATCATCTCCTGTAAGCTTTAATGCTTCAGCAGCTTGTTCTTTATATTCCCAGCTACGCCATAAAATAGACGAACAAGATTCTGGAGAAATTACAGTGTACCATGTATTTTCCATCATATATACTCTATCTCCTACTCCAATTCCCAAAGCTCCTCCAGATGCTCCTTCACCAATAACAATGGTTATAATTGGGGTTTTTAATTTTGTCATTTCAAATATATTCCTTGCAATCGCTTCACCTTGTCCTCTCTCTTCTGCCTCCAAACCAGGATAAGCCCCAGGAGTGTCTAATAAGGTAACAACTGGAATTCCAAATTTCTCTGCCATCTTCATTAGACGTAAGGCTTTACGGTAGCCTTCAGGATTTGCCATTCCAAAGTTTCTATACTGACGTGTTTTTGTATTATAGCCTTTTTGTTGGCCAATGAACATATACGATTGATCTCCAATTTTACCTAAGCCACCAATCATTGCTTTGTCATCTTTAACACTTCTATCGCCATGTAGTTCCATAAAAGTGTCTCCGCAAATAGCATTGATATAATCCAAAGTATAAGGTCTGTTTGGATGACGAGAAAGTTGTACTCTCTGCCAAGGCGTTAGATTTTTGTATATATCTTTTTTAGCTTTTTCTAATTTCTTTTCAATTTTTTTACAAGTAGCAGTAACATCTATATCACTGTCTTTGCCAATGTTGTAGCACTTTTCTAACTGATCTTCAAGATCTTTAATAGGTAATTCAAAGTCTAAATACTCCATAATTTACTGATTAAATTTTGTAAAATAGTATAGATTTCTAATGTTTGTTTGTATTTACAAACTTACTATATTTTTTGTATCGTATTACAAATTTTTGCGTTTTAAATTGGCAGTGTTTTTTCTTTTGTTTTTAACTTTCTTAACTCCTTTAATCATCCCATTTAGTAAAACAACCCCTAACACAATTAATGCTCCTAAATAAAACTCTGAGTTCATTTCTTCTTTTTTACCAAAAATAATGAGTGCCAAAATAATTGCATATATAGGTTCTAGGTTTATGGTAAGCATTACTGTATAGGGTGTTAGATATTTCATAATCTTTACTGAAGCAATAAAAGCATATGCAGTACAAATACTACTAAGAATAAATAACCAAAGCCAATCCATGGTTTCTAAATTAAAAAAAGAAATATCAAACTCTCCTTGCAGAGCTAGAAAAATAGTAATAAAAATAACTCCAAATAATAGCTGATAAAAAGAAATGACATTGGCATCATATTTCTTAACATAAAGACCATTTAATACAGAAAACAAAGCAGATAGCATCGATGAAATTAACGCATAAACAATACCCAAAGTGTATTGCGATTCAAATTTAAAAATAATATAAAGTCCTATTAACACTAGTACTCCAAGTAAAACCTCTACAGATTTAATTCTCCTTTTAAAAAAGAAAGGTTCAATAAATGATGTAAAAAAAGCGCCAGTACTCATGGTAACTAATGCTACGGAGACCGTAGAAACTTTAATCGCTAAAAAAAAAGTAATCCAATGTAAGGCAATGATAATTCCCGTGAGTACAAATTTCCAAACAGATTTTTTCTCTATAAAGAATGTTTTCTTTTTTAACAGAAAATAAATAGCAATAAAAATAACAGCCAACAACATTCTATACCAAACTAATGGAACTGCATCTATAGAGATTAATGCTCCTAAAATGGCTGTAAAGCCCCAAATAAAAACAATAAAATGAAGGTGTAAGTAGTGTTTAAGTTTACTTTCTTGCATTTAAATATAAGTAAATAGCTAAGGCTCCAAATACCATATTCGGAAACCAAACATACAATAAAGAATTAACACCGGCTACTGCTCCCAGTACTTCAGAAACTTTTAAAAAGAACACATAAACAAACATAATTCCTATCCCTACCGCTAAGTTTACACCTACTCCTCCTCTACGCTTCTTAAAAGTAAGAGCTACGGCAATGATGGTTAAAATATAAGAAGATATGGGTAAGCTTGTTCGCTTGTGCAATTCTACTAAGTAGTTGTTTAAGTTTTTAACGCCTCTCTTTTTAGAAATATTTATAAAAGCTATCAATTCATCAGTAGGCATTTCTTGAGATAAGGTAGATTTAAACATTAAATCTTTAGGAGTAAATGTAAATGTGGTATCCATAGTTACACCCGAAAAAATACTATCTCGTTTTGGGAATATTTTTCTAATTTTATAACTGGTTAGTTTAAAAGTACTATCTTTTTTATTCCAGACAATATTATCTGCGGTTAGCTTATAAGTCAATTCAATTCCTTTGTAATATTCTAAAGAGAAAAAACTACCTGATGAGAACCTGAAGTTATAGTTTTTTAAGTATAAATAGGTACTATCACTTAATTGCAAACTAAAATCTTGAATCGCATTCTCTCCGTGTTTTACTTTTCGGATGTATGTTTTTTCAAAATTATTTCTGGTCTTACTGCTATTAGGTACCACATAATGATTCATTGCTAAGGCAAAAACCGTAACTAAGGTAGCTCCTATAAAATAAGGGTATAAAAATCTGGTAAAAGAAATTCTAGCATTTGTCATCGCTACAATCTCTGTATTACTAGATAACTTAGTTGTAAATAGAATTACCGCTATAAATAATGCCAATGGCATAAAAGTATTCGCGTAATAAATGATAAAGTTCTTGTAATAATCATTTAAGATTTCGAAAGTTGTTAAGGTATCGTGTCTTAAAAACTTATCGATTTTTTCAGAAATATCAATGGCAACTGCAATAGGAATAAGAATGAGTAACGTAAAAATGAACGTTACCAAATACCTCTTCAATATGTACCAATCTAATTTCTTCACCCTATAATCGTTTATTCATTTGAGCGACCATCTTATTTTTCCAATCTAAGAAATCTCCAGCAATTATATGTTTTCTAGCTTCTCTAGTTAACCACAAATAAAATCCTAAATTATGAATGGATGCTATTTGTTTTCCTAACATTTCTTTAGAAGCAAATAAATGTCTAAGATATGCTTTAGAATACTGTAAGTCTACATCGGTAATACCCATTTCATCTATTGGAGAAAAGTCGTTTTCCCATTTTTTATTTTTGATATTGATGGTTCCATGTGCCGTAAACAACATTCCATTTCTAGCATTTCTAGTAGGCATTACACAATCAAACATATCTACACCTAAAGCAATGTTTTCTAAAATGTTTATTGGAGTTCCTACTCCCATTAAGTATCTAGGTTTATCTTCTGGCAAAACACTACAAACAATGTCAGTCATTTCATACATTTCTTCTGCGGGCTCTCCAACAGAAAGCCCTCCAATTGCATTTCCTTCCGCTCCTACTGATGCGATAAATTCTGCCGATTGCTTTCTTAAATCTTTATAAGTACTCCCTTGTACAATAGGAAAAAACGTTTGGTTGTAATCGTACTTAAGTGGTGTCTTTTCTAAATGAGAAATACACCTCTTTAGCCAACGATGAGTCATATGCATCGATTTCTTAGCATAATTATAATCGCATGGATAGGGTGTACATTCATCAAAGGCCATAATAATATCAGCTCCAATTGTACGTTGAATTTCCATCACATTTTCAGGTGTAAAAAAATGTGTAGAACCATCTATATGACTCTTAAACTTTACTCCTTCTTCTTTTATTTTTCTTCTTGCTGATAAAGAATATACTTGATACCCTCCCGAATCGGTGAGTATGTTTCGATCCCAATTCATAAATTTATGCAATCCTCCAGCCTGCTCTAGAATATCGGTTTTAGGACGTAAATACAAATGATAGGTATTCCCTAAAATAATATCTGGATTTATTTGCTGTTTTAATTCAGATTGATGCACTCCTTTTACCGTAGCAACAGTCCCAACTGGCATAAAAATAGGAGTCTCTATAACACCATGATCTGTGGTAATTTTACCAGCTCTGGCTTTAGATTGTGGGTCTTTAGATTTTAATTGAAATTTCATTGCCTGCAAATATACATAAATAGGATATGGAGAAAGGCTAAAACATTCTTAAGATTTACCTTCGGTATCTTCTTTTGTTTTTAGTAGATTTAGAAGTAAAGCTTTTTGTTTTTTTCTTATCTAGCGAAGCTTCTTCTGTTTTAGATGATGTTTGAATCATGCTGTTAATTTCGTCCATTTCTTTTTCAGTCAAATTGCGCCATTCTCCAGGTTTTAAAGCTCCTAATTGCACGTTCATAATACGAGTTCTTTTTAACTTCTTTACTTCGTATCCTACGTATTCGCACATTCTACGTATTTGTCTGTTTAAACCTTGAGTTAAGATAATTTTGAAGGTATAATTATTAATTTTTGTTACATGACATTTCTTAGTAACCGTTCCTAGAATAGGAATTCCGTTACTCATTTTCTGAATAAAAATTTCGTCGATTCCTTTATCTACGGTTACAATATATTCTTTTTCATGATTGTTCCCTGCACGTAATATTTTATTAACAATATCTCCATCATTTGTTAAGAAAATTAATCCTTCTGAAGGTTTGTCTAGACGACCAATTGGAAATAATCGTTGTGGATGATTTACATGTTTGACAATATTTTTACGCTCTTTAGAGTCTGTAGTAGAAACGATTCCTACTGGTTTATTTAAAGCAATGTAAAGCGTTTTAGGCTTTGCCTTCAGTAATTTACCATTTAATTTTACTACATCTCCCTCAAAGACTCTATTTCCTAATTGAGCTACTTCTCCATTGATAGTAACACTTCCGGCTATAATAAACTTTTCAGCTTCCCTTCGAGAGCAAATCCCTGTAGAGCTGATATACTTATTTAAATTAGTAGAATGTTGATTGGTATTCAATGATAAAATTATTTTTTACAAAGAAACAGAAACTTTAAAGTACAATAGTTCTAAAAGTTAAATTTATTCTTGGAGACTGCACTTTTTTTGTAGGCGGCAATCGATGTAGCCAATGTGTCTGCGTAGTTCCTTTCATTAGTAAGAGGCTTCCATTTTCTAAGACAATATCAACTTTTTGTTTTGTCGATTTATGTTTAAAAGAAAACTTACGCTCAGCTCCAAAAGAAAGCGAAGCAATTGTGGTATCTTTTCCTAAGGATTTTTCATCATCAGAATGCCAAGCCATTCCTTCTTCGCCTGTATGATATAAATTTAGTAGACAAGAGTTAAAAACAACCCCTGATTCTTTCTCTATTGCCTGTTTTAAGGCAATTAATTCTTCTGTCCAGAGATTTGCTTGCTTTGTTACGTTAGAATAGGTATAAGAAAACTCTGAATCGCCATACCAAGCTACTTTTCTTTTTGTGATGTAATGCTTCCCAAAAATAATCGCTTCATCATTTTTCCAATTGATAGTATCTAACAGAGTCTCATAATAAAACTTACATTGTTTTTTGTTGAATAATAATCCATGATAGAATGTTTTTCCATCATAAGGTAAAATATTCTGAATCACATTTTGATTGAATAAATCCATAAAGTCTAAAATACAAAAACCTCACAACATATATTGCGAGGTTTTTTTGTAATTATATCATAATATGTTATTCATTAGAGGAGGTAACCTTACCTTTTCCTTTGACAATATAGAAATAGGATCTTCTATTTTTCTGATGCTGCTCTTCGGTACATTTCTTTGCATTGGCATCATCACATTCATTCAACAATTTGTCTTCTCCAAATCCAATAGCGCTTTCTATTCTTGAAGCGTCAATTCCTCTAGAAATAATATAATCTCTAGAAGATTTTGCTCTTCTATCTGATAGTCTCCGATTGTAATTATCATTTCCTCTAGAATCTGTATGAGACTCTATTTTAATAATCAATTCAGGATACTCTTGCATTACTGTGATTACTTTCTCAAGTTCATATTCAGCATCGGGTCGTATGTTAGATTTATCAAAATCAAAGAAAATTGGATTAATCACAATTTGGTTGTCCACTATTAAAGGCTTCAAATATAATTTTGAAGGAATTATTTTTTGATCAATCGCTAACATTTGAACGGTATCAGAATCAGAGACAAAATATTGTAGATCTCCTACAACAGTATAAGAAACATTGCAATCTTTATTAGCAAACATATAAACACCACTAGCGTCAGATTTTACAATTTCCAATACTTTTCCTTCTGCATCTAATAATTTCACTGCTACATTTGGTAATATACTTCCATCTTTCTTATTGTAAGTAACTCCAGAAATAGCTTCTTTGCACTCAAAGAATACAAAACTATAAATATCATCGTCTCCTTTACCTCCTTCTCTATTGGAAGAAAAATAACCTTCTTTTTTTTCTTGATCTATTGAGAAAGAAAAGTCATCTTTTGAGCTGTTAATTGGCGCTCCTATATTTTTAGGCGATTCATATCCATTTAAAGTCATCTTAGATGTAAACACATCTAATCCACCTAAACCTAAATGACCATCGGAGGAGAAAAATAATACATCCTCTAAAACAAAAGGAAACATTTCTCTTCCTTCGGTGTTAATTTCTTTTCCCAGATTCTGAGGTCTGCTATAAGTTCCATCTGTATTAATCTCTACTTTATAAAGATCTGTATGCCCAAAACCGCCTTGCATATCTGACACAAAGTACAGTTCTTTTTCATTCTTACTCAATGCAGGATGACCAACAGAATAATCATCATTATTAAATGGAAGCTCTATAACATCCGCCCAAACACCTTCTTTAAGACTTGCCTTATATATCTTTAAATGAGAAACCCTCTTTTTATCTGTTCCTAACTTTTTACCATCAAAATTATCTCTAGTAAAATACATGGTTTTTCCATCTTTGGTTACTACAGCAGAAGCATCATGATAGACGGTATTAATTCCATTCACTTTTTCATAAGAAGTAACATCTAAGGATTTTTTACTATTGTTTTTAGTAAAAACCGATTCTTTTCCCTTGTAAATATTTAAATATGGTTGTTTATTCCAACTATATAGTTTTGGTTTAGAAAGACTATCACTGGGTCTAGTTGAAGAAAAATAAATAAGGTTATTTATTTTAAAAGCGCCATAGTCTGAGTATTCAGTATTACTTGAAAGGTTATTAATAGTAATATATATCCCTTTCTGATTGGTATATTTATCAAGATAATTTGCTTCTGATGTAATTCTACTTCCTCTTGAGTCATCTTTATTTAATTCTCTAAATTTTAACAACCAAGCATCGGCTTCTTTATATTTTTTGTTAGACTTTAAACTCTGAGAAAGTCTATAATAATACTCAGACTCTATACCTTCTTTTTCATAAAGCGAAAATAACTTTTTATACCAAACTTCAGATTTTTCAGTAATTGAATTGAAGTAATAAGAATCTCCTAGCCTACTTAAAACTTGTTTTGATGTGTCTCCTTTTTTTAGAATAGCTTCATATAATTCAGCAGATTTTATGTACGCAAATTTACTAAAGTACTTATCTGCTGCAAATTTCCTTTGAGAAAAGCAAACTATAGTTAAAAACAGCATACTAAGTGTTATAATTTTTTTCATAATTAAAAGAATCTAGGTGATTTTAATTTAGGCGTTCTTAAGATATCATATCGTAACATTACTTCATGAGTACCAGAGTTATAATTTCTATAATTAGAGGTAGTTAAGTCATAGGCATATCCTATATTCAATCTATCATTTACTTGAATCCCTACAAGCGCACTTATAGAATCATCCCATCTATATGCCAAACCAGCTGTAAATGTTTCTCTAAATAAAAAGTTTGCAGATATATCTATAGATATCGGGGCGCCAGAAACAACTTTAGCTATAGCTGCTGGTTTAAATTTAATGGATGCATCTAAATCAAAAACATATCCTGCAATAAAAAAGTAATGCAATCTTTCTATTGCAACGGATTCTATAAGATCATCATAATGTTCTGTTCTCAAAAAATTAGGAACAGAAACTCCAGCATACCAATTCTCTTTATGATAATATAAGCCAGCTCCTAGTGTTGGTAAAAAACGATTATTTACATTTTGATTGAAAGTTACATCTGCTTGTTGAAATCTTCCTTTAGACCAATCTATATTTAACATCCTACCCCCTAATCTTAATCCAAATGCTAAATTTCCATTTTCACTTGTTTTAATAGTGTAAGCAATATTAGCATCTACATAAATCTCTTCTGATGGTCCTAAAACATCATTTAAAATATTAAAACCAAGACCCAAACCACTATATCCTATAGGAGTTTGATAACTAAATGTTTGTGTTTCTGGTGCTCCAGAAATACCCACCCATTGAGTTCTGGCCAATGCTACAAACGAAGCATAATCTTTTGCTCCAGCATACCCAGGATTAATCATCATTGTATTATACATGTATTGTGTATATTGTGGATCTTGTTGACCAAAACTAATCTTTGGTATCAAAAAAAGAACCAGTAATACATAACCTATTTTTTTATATAAATTCATTTCCTTGAATATATTATTTAATTCTTATCTATTAATATATAACCAACCTGTTTTTGGCTTTGTTCCATTTCCTAAATTTAACACATAATAATATGTACCAACTGGCAGCTTATTATTTGCTTGTATGGTAGCTCTTCCATTTGAAGTCCCATCCCAAGTATTGTCATAGTTCCTTTTCTTAAATACTGTATTACCATATCTATTAAATACTTCTAATGTATTGTTTGGATATTGATCTATACAATCAATTACAAAAAAATCATTGATGTTATCACCATTTGGAGAAAATTCATTATAAATTGTTAAACAAATAGGAACTGGGGTTAAAGAGCTTTCATTATTAGAAGGGTTAGAATCTTGCTGATCTAATTGTGTAAGACTTGCTGTATTAAGATAATCTCCAGATTCTCTTACTTTTACAGTAATTATCAAAGTCTCAGTAGCATTATCAGAAATTGAAGCTATATCCCATAACCCAGTAAATTCATCATAAAGACCATTTGTTACAGTATGAGAAATATATTCATATCCAGACGCTAAGGATTCGCTTATCTGTACATTACTTGCTATTCCAGGCCCATTATTAGTGACATTAATTGTAAAGTTAATTTCAGAATTCACTAATGGTGCTATTTCATCAACAAGTTTTTCAACAGATAAATCTAAATTTACTAGAATGCCTATGTCATCTGTATCATCTTCTCCAGGATTTACATTTCCATTACCTGTGTCACTATCTGGATCAAATTGATCCGTTCCAGATACTTCTGCTACATTATTATATTCTCCCTGAGTACCTGTAGAAGCCAATACTCTAACATCAATCTCTAAAACTATTGTCTGACCGTTCAAAATTGTTCCAACATCCCAAACGTGTGGAAATACTGAAGCATCATAGGTGCCATTTCTATGTGTTACATATTCAAAACCTGATGGCATATTATCTATAACAGTTACATTACTAGCATCATCAGGACCATTATTACTTAAACTCAAAAAGAAAGTAATAATATCTCCTACTCCTGCTGTTGTTGTATTTACAGTTTTTACTAAACTTAAATCAGAAATCTGGGGAACAATACTAAAACTATCCTCATCATCTTCACTTTGATCACCATCATCATTTGCTAATTTACTATTAGGGTCAAACTGATCACTAGCTATTATTTGAGCTTTATTTTTATATTCGTCTACAGGGATAGGTAAAGAGCTAGGTGCATTAACAATCACATTATATTGTAAAGTTATTGATCCACTCACGCTTAAATTTATTCCAGACCATAAAAGTGTAGCATTGGTTGAATTATAGGTTCCTCCACTACTTGCAGTTCCTGGCACATATGAATAACCTATTGGAAGTACATCTTCTAAATCAATGTTGGTTGCATTACTTGGTCCATTATTAGTTACAGTAATAGTAAATGTAATTTCATCTCCAACATTTGGATTAGGAGTTGTGGTAATTTTTGATAAACTTAAATCAGCAATTTCTGGTAATAATGTAATACTATCTTCATCATCTTCACTCTGACTACCATTATCATTGTTCACAGAACTATCTATATCCATTTGATCACTAGCAACTACTTGCGCAATATTTTTATATTGATCTGTAACACTATCTGGTTCTGCAACAATGGCTGTGTAAGTCAACGTTATGCTAGAACCTGACATAATACTTAAGCTTGTCCAGTTTATAATATTTCCTGTTAAGATACCTCCATTATCAATACTAGCAATAGACTCATAACCCACAGGTAATATATCTTCAACAGCTACACCAGTAGCATCACTCGGGCCATTATTCGACAGTACTAAAGAAAATGTTACCATACTTCCTACATTAGGGGTAATGTCATCTACGTTTTTAACAAGTTCTAAATCAATCATACCTGTCGGTGTATCTACATCGGTACAGCCTGTACACGTTGGGTCAGGATCATTGGTATCACTACTTACATCCGCTACATTGGTTAAGTTTCCTGTATAATCACTCGGTACACTTAAGGTCACCGTATAAACTAAACTCGAACCATTCGATAAACTAGAGGTAGTATCATCTAAGGATCCACTGTTGATAGAACCGGAGCCTTTCTGCCATGTACCTACCGTGATCCCTGTTGGGAACGGATCTTGAACTCGAACATTAATAGCATCACTAGGACCATTATTGGTCACCGTTATTGTATACACTACATCGGTTCCTGGAGTATAAGTCGTCTGACCATTGGTCTTGACTGTTACCAAGTCGGCACTTGCCATAGGTGTATCTACATCGGTACAGCCTGTACACGTTGGGTCAGGATCATTGGGATCACTACTTACATC
>JAGDZT010000011.1:2500-5616 GCA_049115635.1 Flavobacteriaceae bacterium | reverse complement strand
TAAAAAGTTTCTATCTTTGCGGTTCGTTTTTTCTGTTAGTTCATTGGTTTGTGTAGTTGTGTTAAAAAAAATAAAAAAAAGTTTATTTTTTTATTTTGTAATTCAGTAATAGTTTTTACATTTGCACCCGCTTAGATAAATAAGCAAGTTCACGATCTATAAAACGGATTATAAAAAGAGAGATTTTGGAAAGGTTTTTGTTAAAAAATCAGTTAGTTCGATTCTAACGTTTCTACAAGAAATTGGGAGAACATTGTGGTTGAAATAGGATCATATATAGTATCTCAATAAGTTCATTGAAAATATTGAAATTGACAGCGTAAACAAAGAGTAGAATAACCATGTTTAACTTCGTTAAACAAATTCTTTTGAAACTTATTCATATATATTATAAAAGATATACAATGAAGAGTTTGATCCTGGCTCAGGATGAACGCTAGCGGCAGGCTTAACACATGCAAGTCGAGGGGTAACAGGGGTGCTTGCACCCGCTGACGACCGGCGCACGGGTGCGTAACGCGTATAGAACCTACCTTTTACAGAGGGATAGCCTTTAGAAATGAAGATTAATACCTCATGGTATTGGAGATTGGCATCAATCACTAATTAAAGATTTATCGGTAAAAGATGGCTATGCGTCCTATTAGCTAGATGGTAAGGTAACGGCTTACCATGGCAACGATAGGTAGGGGCCCTGAGAGGGGGATCCCCCACACTGGTACTGAGACACGGACCAGACTCCTACGGGAGGCAGCAGTGAGGAATATTGGACAATGGAGGAGACTCTGATCCAGCCATGCCGCGTGCAGGAAGACTGCCCTATGGGTTGTAAACTGCTTTTATACAGGAAGAAACACTCGGACGTGTCCGAGCTTGACGGTACTGTAAGAATAAGCACCGGCTAACTCCGTGCCAGCAGCCGCGGTAATACGGAGGGTGCAAGCGTTATCCGGAATCATTGGGTTTAAAGGGTCCGCAGGCGGTCAATTAAGTCAGAGGTGAAATCCCATAGCTTAACTATGGAACTGCCTTTGATACTGGTTGACTTGAGTTATACGGAAGTAGATAGAATAAGTAGTGTAGCGGTGAAATGCATAGATATTACTTAGAATACCGATTGCGAAGGCAGTCTACTACGTATATACTGACGCTCATGGACGAAAGCGTGGGGAGCGAACAGGATTAGATACCCTGGTAGTCCACGCCGTAAACGATGGACACTAGTTGTTGGGATTTATCTCAGTGACTAAGCGAAAGTGATAAGTGTCCCACCTGGGGAGTACGATCGCAAGATTGAAACTCAAAGGAATTGACGGGGGCCCGCACAAGCGGTGGAGCATGTGGTTTAATTCGATGATACGCGAGGAACCTTACCAGGGCTTAAATGTAGAGTGACAGGTCTAGAGATAGATTTTTCTTCGGACACTTTACAAGGTGCTGCATGGTTGTCGTCAGCTCGTGCCGTGAGGTGTCAGGTTAAGTCCTATAACGAGCGCAACCCTTGTCGTTAGTTGCCAGCATGTAAAGATGGGGACTCTAACGAGACTGCCGGTGCAAACCGCGAGGAAGGTGGGGATGACGTCAAATCATCACGGCCCTTACGTCCTGGGCTACACACGTGCTACAATGGTATGGACAATGAGCAGCCACTATGCAAATAGGAGCGAATCTATAAACCATATCACAGTTCGGATCGGAGTCTGCAACTCGACTCCGTGAAGCTGGAATCGCTAGTAATCGGATATCAGCCATGATCCGGTGAATACGTTCCCGGGCCTTGTACACACCGCCCGTCAAGCCATGGAAGCTGGGGGTGCCTGAAGTCGGTCACCGCAAGGAGCCGCCTAGGGTAAAACTGGTAACTAGGGCTAAGTCGTAACAAGGTAGCCGTACCGGAAGGTGCGGCTGGAACACCTCCTTTCTAGAGAAAGATGGTGAGTTACAAAAGGGGAGTTTTACTCTTTGCTGTCAATTTTAACATATACACATTTAAAGCTATTATAGTCTCGTAGCTCAGCTGGTTAGAGCGCTACACTGATAATGTAGAGGTCGGCAGTTCGAGTCTGCCCGAGACTACTAAAGTTTATTAAATGTGAAAGGAAATTCTGGAAGTTAGAGGATTCATCATTCACAATTCTGAATTCATAATTCTGAATTTCACAATGGGGGATTAGCTCAGCTGGCTAGAGCGCTTGCCTTGCACGCAAGAGGTCATCGGTTCGACTCCGATATTCTCCACAAGGCAATGCCTTTAGATAAGTAATTATCTTTAGAGTATTGCATGAATCGAGATTGATAATTTATTATCGGTTGCGATTCGCAACGTTCATTGACATATTGGAAGAAATGATATCGTAAAGAATCAAGATAGAGAAGTTTATTGAGAAATAAACTACAAATATTTTTATAAGAATAAAAGAGCTCGTTGTAGCGCAAGCTACAGCAAAAAGTACAATAAGTTAAGTAAGGGCGTATGGCGGATGCCTAGGCTCTCAGAGGCGAAGAAGGACGTGATAAGCTGCGAAAAGTTACGGGGAGAAGCACATATTTTATGATCCGTAAATATCCGAATGGGGCAACCCGGTATGCTGAAGGCATATCACCTATTTATAGGGGCAAACCCGGTGAACTGAAACATCTAAGTAACCGGAGGAAGAGAAAACAATAGTGATTCCGTTAGTAGTGGCGAGCGAACGCGGATTAGCCCAAACCCAATTTGTTACGGCAAATTGGGGGTTGTAGGACCACGATATTCGATGCTAAGTGAATTAGAACTGTTTGGAAAGACAGACCAAAGAGGGTGATAGTCCCGTAAAAGTAAGCGAAGTTATTGATAGTGGTATCCTGAGTAGTGCGGGACACGAGTAATCCTGTATGAATCCACCGGGACCATCCGGTAAGGCTAAATACTCCTGAGAGACCGATAGTGAACTAGTACCGTGAGGGAAAGGTGAAAAGAACCCTAAGTAAGGGAGTGAAAGAGAACCTGAAACCGTACGCCTACAAGCGGTCGGAGCACATTTACTGTGTGACGGCGTGCCTTTTGCATAATGAGCCTACGAGTTACTGTTTCTAGCAAGGTTAAGTGTTTAAGACATGGAGCCGTAGCGAAAGCG
>JAGDZT010000010.1:3739-3964 GCA_049115635.1 Flavobacteriaceae bacterium | reverse complement strand
CAGTTCCTGATCCGTTGTTTGCCGTCCATGCAATCGTTCCATTCGTTGCCGTAGCAGCTAACGTATAGGTGTTGACTTTACAAACATTTGCAGTTGCATCCCCTGCATCCGCTGTAGGTGGAGAAACACATGAAGACACTGTTACTGTAATTACATTACTATCTCCTGTACAAGCAACCCCATCTGAAGTACTTGTTACGATTCTTTTAAAATAAGAAGTTGTCG
>JAGDZT010000010.1:0-3726 GCA_049115635.1 Flavobacteriaceae bacterium | reverse complement strand
GTACATTTGAAAAACCAGTAGAAGCACTTGTAGTACTAATCTGCCATTGATACGTTAGCGTTCCTTGACCAGATGCCGCAACAGATTCTGTAAATGCTGCAACATCTGCTCCATTTGCAATTGTCTGATCACTTCCTACTGTTCCTCCGTTAGGTTTACTAACAATTATAGCAACTGGGTATTCTTGACTAATGGCTCCTCCTCCGGTTTTTACTTTTAATACTGCATTGTATGTTCCATCTACAGCAGCAGCGGATACATTTACAACAATTGGAGTGGAAGTTAAAGTAGCGCTAGAAATGTCTGTAAATCCCTGCAGGTTAGCTGTTACATCGAAATCTAAATCATACAACGTTGGTGAATTCGTGGTCCCTGAATAAGCCAAATTAACTGTGGTGGTTCCAGAACAAGCTGTTGCACTTGTGTTTGTTAATGTAATTGTGGGCGTAGAAGCATTTGTAATCGTTACTGTAAACGGATAACTTTTAGTACAACTATTTGTGTTTTCTCTAATGGTTAGTGTTGCTGTATATGAACCAGCTGTTAGTGTATTTGGCAATACTAGTCCTATGGGTGTTCCTGTAAAATTTGTAAATGTTGAAACATCAGTAATGGAAACATCATCGTAGTCAATTGTATATTGATCTCCTGTTAATGCTGAATATGGCAGATCTGCCGAAGTTGCTCCTTCAGCAGCAGAAGGGTTAGCCCCTAATGTGATTGTTGGTGAAGGATTTATAGTTAATGCTAAAGTATTTGAATCAGTTGAAGTACATACTACTCCAATTTTAGATGCCCTCACTTTTACAGAAGTTACTGTTGATGGAAGCGGGTCTGATGTTATGCTTACATTGGTTCCTCCAGCTGTTCCAACAATAGACGGGCCAATTGAATTATTAGCTTGATCTAGGATTTGGTAGATTACGCTAGCTTCAGTAGATGCTATTGTTACTGTTATTGTACTCCCTTCACAAGCAGGAGAGATACTCCCTGATATTGTAGGAGCTGTTGGTGGGCTACATACAACTGTCTTACTTCCTTGTTGCGTGCTTTCGCACTCACTTCCTGTTTTGGCGGTTACCGATATTACTGCATCTGTATATAATACATCTATAGTATCATCTAAACTAGAGAACGTCCAATTTCCAGAACCATCAACAACAGTAGTAATAATACTTCCATTTTTATCATAGGCTTCTGTTCCATCCAAATATAATGTCATTACAGTTACTCCATCTGCAAAACTACTTGTTCCTGTAATGGATGTATCTCCTTCGGTTACAGGATCTGTAGTGATTGTTATTGTTCCTGTTGTTTGCGATAATACTTGAACTTCATTTGAAATTTCACTTGTAGTTTCAGCTCCATTTTTTGCCGTTGCTATAAAGTAATGAGTATTCGGTATCTCTGTAGTTGTTACTGTCCAAGAACCATTCGTTATCGTAGTAGTTGTACCTCTATTGGTATCTCCAGTTGTTACTCCTGTGCCACTCTTTGAATATATTGTTATGGTTGTTCCATCTGGTTCTGAGGAGGTTCCTGTAACTGAGGTTATTCCAGTACCTGTAGAACAGTAGACTCCAGTGATAACAGGTTTTTCTGATTGTTCTACTACTGTATTAGATGGAGTAGAAATTGAGGTACATGTTGCTGCATCTTCTTTATTAGTTACATGTAATACATCTCCTGCAACTAATGTTATGCTTGATATATCTAATGACCAAGCCGTAGTTCCTGAAAAAGCTCCAGAAACTCCTGAGAACAAACCATTAACATATACCCTTACTGTAGTGGCATTTGTATTTCCTAACACTCCTGAAATAGTACCTGTTGATGTTAAAACAGTTGTAGGACTTGTTAGACTTATCGTTCCACTATTTATACCATCTCCTCCTCCTCCAGTATTACAATATTGTAGTGAATTACTTACAGCAGACTCACATGTATCTGGTGTGGTTCTTATTATTGTTACTGAATAATATCCTGAATTTGCTTTAAAACCTCCACCTCCACCGATAACCCAGTTCCCTGATCCATCTGTGGTTACTGTAAAATATCCTGTTGTAGGATCTGTGGCTGCTGATCCCCATGAGGTAATTTCTACTCCACCTGCATCAAAAATTCTNNTGACTAATTAAACCAGATGTTCCTTCCAAATCTTTTCCTCCTGAACCACCAATACCTGTTACTGTTGGTGTTGTTGGAGGTGTACATACTGTTAGCACCACTGTTTCTGGATCACAATTTGCGATAGAAGTTCCTTTTTGTTCGCCTGTTGACGCAGGTACTGTTGCTGTTGCTGTAATAACATCATCATTTGCCAAGGCTGGTGAAATACTAGACAAGGTCCAAGTCATACCAGTAACAGTAGTTGTTCCAATAGAAGCTCCATTTTTAAATACTTCAATTACAGTAGTATCTGCTTCCGTTGACGTTCCACTTACTGAAGTAGCCCCATCTATGATACCATTATCTATTGCTGGACAAGCTGCTCTTGGTAAAGGCGGATCTGATGGTGTACCATCTGTTGGTGTCTGTCCATTTATAATTTCGTCTTCTAGATCATCCGTATTTCCTGTAGAATCATCTGTACCTCCAACATCAGATACTCCATTGTTACCTGTAGCTTGATTAGGATTGATTACCGTTAAGGTTACCATTCTTATTTTGGTTGTATTTGTAATATATCCAACCAAATCAGAAAAAGGCACATAAAAATCATAGAAGTAATCAGGATCGTCACAAACTGTTGTGAGCGCTAAAGATTTTTGAGAGTGGGTACTCGCCAACCTTGTTCCTCCAACTGGCGGTATTAAAGTTCCCCCAGTAGCAGAACCATCTATATTATAAGCATCTACTTGAAAATTTGTTCTTAAAACAATTTCTACTTCAAATCCTAGATTTCCAACTACTGCATTCGGATCTCTATTAGGCCCAGAAAGTCCAAATTTTTGATCTGTATCTATTAAAACGGAATACCCTTTAGAGTTTGGTGCTGTATCTCCCAATCGAAATCGGAATAACATATTTGTTCCATCATTATAATAATAGGTAGATTCTCCGTCTGCATCTGTTACCATATCAGTAAATCCGCAATCTGGCCCTGGTCCTAAATCTGAATCAGGTTCAGCTACTGCTTTTGGAATAGGTACATAAGGAATTTCACTATACAGAATATCGAAAATATCTGTAATATTGATATTGGCAGGAAAACCAACATTGGTAAACTGAGGAGGTGTTTCTGAAGGAGGTTTAGAAACATAAGCATCTCCATTAGGATTCATTGGGTTTGAACCTGTTGGTCCTTCAAAAATTAAACCAGCAGTTTGAGCATTAGCCGAATGTAGCCCTGTTACTATGGTTACAACAAGGATTAAGCTTCTCAGAAAATATTTCATTCGAAACGAGGGTTATAGTTAGTCTTTATAAAATTTGGAGGAATATTATAAGAAGAATATTTAATATAAGATTATATCAATATTTCTCCAAATATATAAAAAACTTTTCTTTTTTTAATAATTTTTTGTAAATCCCTCAAAACAAATCTAATGAATAAATTTTAAAATTACCATCACTGAATTTAGTGTTTTTTTTTCGTACCCTTTTTCAGTGATACTTATATATCAGTCAATATTTTCACAATAGTAAATAAGTCATCATTAAAGAAGTTCGACATTTGTCTCGTTACCTCCACTTAATCTCTCCATTGCTAAAAACTCTGGAGAG
>JAGDZT010000009.1:0-59416 GCA_049115635.1 Flavobacteriaceae bacterium | reverse complement strand
CTACTGACTATCCAGCAGGAGAACTGACTAAATCAGTGACCAAAGACGAAAACTGGAGTGTCTCAGACGCATTAAATAAAACCACTGAGGAGTTTAAAAACAAGAACGGACAGGTAATTTTAAAGAGAACCTATAATGGCGGTCAAGCACATGATACTTATTATGTGTATGATGACTATGGGAATTTGACCTATGTACTGCCTCCAAAGGCAGAAGCAGATACCACTGTTCCGACCAGTACGGTGTTAAGTGAGTTGTGTTATCAATACAAATACGATTCTAGAAACCGCTTGGTAGCAAAGAAGATTCCAGGCAAAGGCTGGGAATCTATTATATATGACAAACTAGACAGACCTGTGATGACTCAAGATGCTGTCCAAGCGACCAATGATGAGTGGCTAGTTACCAAATATGATCAACTAGGAAGAGTTGCTTATACAGGAATCTATGATCATGGATCTAGCAGTACAAGAATCGCGATGCAAAGTAGTTTTGATACTCAGAATGATCTTTCTTCAGAATTGTATGAACAATGGACAAGCGCCTCAGGCCCTTTAGGAATCTATTATAGCAATGCTAATTTCCCTGTAAATAATCTAGAAGTACTTACAGTAAACTATTATGACAATTATGCCTTTAATAGAGAAGGTGCTGGGACTTCTGTAGTTAGTTATGGAGTCACTTCTACCTCCAACACTAAAGGGTTGGCTACAGGAAGTAGAGTGAGAGTACTTGGAAGAAACACATGGGTAGTAACAGTAAGCTATTACGATGAGAGAGCAAGACCCATTTATGTATATAGTAAGAATACTTATCTAGGGACTACCGATATTGTAAAAAGCAAACTCGATTTTACAGGACGGGTAGAAGAAACCACCAGTACACATGTCAATATAAACGATACAGCAAATGGCACTCATACCTTGATCGATGTAATGACCTATGACCATGCGGGAAGATTGTTAACCCAGACACAGAACATTAATGGCGCAAGTACGACAGAAGTTATTGTGAGTAATCACTATGATGAACTAGGTCAATTAGAGAGCAAAGGTGTTGGAGGATTAACTACCGCAAGCAGATTACAAACGGTAGATTATACCTATAATGTAAGAGGGTGGTTGACAAATATTAACCAAGATGCTCAAAATGACAATGATTTGTTTAACTTTAGCTTGCGTTATAATAATCCTACCTCTGGAACGGCATTATATAACGGAAACATCAGTCAGACCAGTTGGAATACGCTAAATACAGATACGAGCACCAGAACTTATACCTATAGTTATGATGCACTCAATAGGATAATTAGCGGCATGGACAATACAGGAAACTATAAGTTAGAAGAAGTGCAATACGATAAAAACGGAAATATTACTTACTTAAACAGAGAAGGAGCGGTAAATTCTGCTGCTACGGTGTTCGATGTAATGGATGAACTGGATTATTTTTATCAAAGTAACAGTAACAAACTTATAAAAGTTACTGATGGAGGAAGCTCTCAATTTGGTTTTAAAGATGGCACTAATACAGGGAATGATTATACCTATGATGTGAATGGCAATATGATTACAGATGCCAACAAAGGCATTACTAATATTACCTATAACCATTTAAATCTACCCACTCAGGTAACCATAGGCAGTAATAATATTTACTATGTATATGATGCTTCGGGAGTAAAGTTACGCAAGACGGTACAAAGCACAACCACAGACTATGCTGGTAATTTTATATATGAAAATAATGATCTCCAATTCTTTAACCATGCAGAAGGCTATGTAAAGCATGATGGTACAAATGGGTATGAGTATGTATATCAATACAAAGACCATTTAGGAAATGTAAGACTCTCTTATACAGATGCAGATAATAATGGTAGTATAAATGCGAGTACAGAAATCATAGAAGAATCTAATTACTATCCCTTTGGCTTAAAACATAGAGGGTATAATTACGTAACTTCTTCTAATGGGAATAGTGTGGCGCAGAAATGGGGCTTCACAGGAAAAGAACACCAAGATGAGTTAGGCTTAGGATGGATAGATATTACAGCCCGTAATTATGATGCAGCATTGGGTAGATGGATGAATCTAGATCCTCTTGCTGAAAAGATGCGAAGACATTCTCCTTACAATTATGCATTTGATAATCCGATATATTACATTGACCCTGATGGGATGGCTCCGTCAGATTGGGTAAATAAAAAAGGTCAAAAAATATATGACCCCAAATTAAATGGAGGAGAAGGAGGATATACAGAACATGCCACACATAATGATAAAGTATTAGGCAATAATTTGAAAAAATCGGGAAAAACAGGTGAAGCTCAATTTCAAAAATTAGTTACTTCGGAAGCGAAAATAACTATAGAAATGGATATGAGTTCTAAAGTCGTGAAAAGTAAAAATGGAGAGATTCAATTAGGTGTTACTGATTCTCAAGTAGTAACTGGTTCGGATTTTAAAACTGGAGAAGTAATGACTGCAAAAACTATTAAATCTAATATTAAAATTAATTTTGGAAGTATAGATGCTGTCCTACAACAAGACAATCCAGAAGCGATATTTAAAGGGTTAGATTTTAATGAAATATTAGCAATTGTACTTGGTCATGAAATTGAGCATACCACTGATGAGAATGCTCTTACTAGTGCTACCGGAGGAAATAAAGAAGAAAAGCCAAACGAAGTGGGTAAAAAAATAAGTGATGAAATTAAAACTAAAAAAAATGAAGAAAAATAATAATATTATATTTTTATTAATAGCTATTTTTATTTCTATTAGCTGTTATTCACAAAATGTAAAAAACATAAAAAATGAGGTGGCAAAATTTCTTTATGAAAATAATGAAATTGACAGTTTACAATATGTTGACGAGAAAATATATGTTACAGAGTTGTTAGAAAATACGATTTTAGGGTATAATAAAAAAGGTATTTATAGAGTTGGAACTTTTAGCTCTCCTTCTGAAACATATATTCTATTAAAAAATGACGAAAAAGTTGAAATTATAGAATTAAAAAACTTTTCACAAGCATTAAAAAAAATAAGCTTTTTTTTAACAAAAAATAAGTTTGATAATATTCAAATTGTTTCTTACATGGAAAAAATAACTCAAATTTATAGAAGAAACAAGTATCATCAGAAAGTTAAATATTAAAAAGGAAAGAGGTAATGTAGTAAACAAGGGTAATGTATCAAATTGGGGTAATGTCCCAAACTGGTGCTTACTCAAAATGAGTGAAAATTGATATTGATTTTCAGTTAGTTACATCAAGATGCCGCTCTTTTCAGAGCGGTGTCTTATATTTATTGAAATGTTGAAAATTTGTTAGATATTGTTATAACTAGGTTTGTTTGGTAATGTCCCAAAATGGTGCTTACTAAAAAGCAGTAAAAATAAATAAAATGATAAAATTTAAGTTTAGTTTTTGTTTCTTGATTTTGTTAGTTAGTTGCAAATCAATTCAAAAAAATAATGTTTCAACATTGAGTAATTATAATTGTGAATTAACAAAAAAAGAGTTTAGTATTGATTATAATAGTTACGATAATTTTAAAGAAGAGCTTAAGGATTTTTTAGAATCAAAAAACGAATATGATATTCTCTATCTTTTTGTTAGTGGAGGAAATGAAAAAAAATCATTTTTAAAAAGATGGTATTTAGATGGAAATAAGTTAAATGAAATAATGAAAGATGACGCTAAAAACACTAAAGAAATTGTGAATTATAGCTATAATGATTTTATTAAATTATTTAATATGGTTGAAAATGAAAGCTTTATTCAAACTTGTTCATATAGTTCAAGCAATGATTCTTATATGATTCTTACAAGAGAAAGTTCAAAGATTAATTTTAAATATTTTTCAACATCATATAGCTACAATGAGTTGAATAAAAGTGAATCTAAAAAAATAAAAAATGCTTTAAATTTAATTACTTATTTAAACAGATTAAAAAGGTAATGTCGGTAATGGGGGTAATGGGTAATGTCCCAAACTGGTGCTTACTCAAAATGAGTGAAAATTGATATTGATTTTCAGTGAGTTACATAAAGTGGGTAATGTATCAAAATGGTGCTTACTCAAAATGAATGAAAATTAATATTGATTTTCAGTTAGTTACATAAAGATGCCGCTCTTTTCAGAGCGGTACATTATGTTCTTTGAAATATAAAAAGTTTGTTAGAGGTCTTAAAATAAGGGATTCGTTTTGCTTCATGGGTCAAAATGGTGCTTGAGAATTATGGACTAATGGATAGTAATTGTATATTAAAGATTCATATAAAAAGCAACGATTTTATTGTAAAGATTGTAGAAAGTATTTTCAATTAAAATACACCTATTATTGAAGAAAAAAATCTGAAGGGCATTGAAATGAAAAAAATCAAAAAATGGATATATACAATTTAGTGTTAGGAATATTATTAATTGCTTTAGGTTTTCTTTTTATTTATATACGTGAGTATATCATAAGAAAACATCAATCTGCAGGATATTCCTCAAAATTAGGTTTAGTAGGTATTGGAGCAATAATATTAGGTATTATTTTAATCTTAGGTGAAATAATTTAAATATGAAAATTTTCAATTTTTTAGTATTAGGGATATTGCTCCTTAAAGGAGTAGATAAAGATTGTAAAGGATTTAAAAAATTAACATCAACAGTTTGTAATTAACTGTTATTCTTATTTACTTAATTCTGGTAATTGTTAAATCTGGGTTGTATTGTAATATAAATACACCCTTATTGCTAGATGTTGCAAACAACTTTTTACTAAACTCAAACTTACTTTCTAATCGATATGAAACCCCTTGCTTAAACGTGTCTTTTAAATCATCGCCAGAAGCAAGCCTCATAAGCACATCATAGGTAATATCAAATCCTTTGGTTGCATAATAAGACGGGGTGGCGTAGTTCTTTTCTAGATATTGCTTAGTAAACAACTGCGCAGCTGTTGAAGTTTCATCTACATAAATATCTGAGGTATAGGTAAAACCTAGTTTTGCTAACTTGCTATTGTCTATCTTGTCGTAGGTAGTAGATTTATCGAAAGCAAATATTTTAATAACAGTATCTTCTGGGAGAATCTGCATCTCTGGTTTATCGTCTTTCTTTTTCTTTGCATCCTTTTTATCTTCATCTTCTTCTTCGTCTTCTTCTGTTGGTAAACTTATAAGGCTATTAATTGCATCAGAGGCAATAGCACTTTTATCAGTTGCTAAAACCACCCAATTACCTACCTCTGCTTTTAATGAATTGATGATAAAATCTTTTCTTATAAATCCATTCGCAGCATGAATAATCTTTGCTTCAGAAATAGAATCATTTTTTAATAAAAAGGAGCGAATTTGATTTGCATTTCTTATAGATGTAGCAGTGCTATCACTAATAATCAAAATATTTTCATTAGTATAAGCCGTATCTATATGCTTTAAAATGGCTTCCTGATGAATTAACTTATCAGCATAGGTTTTAATCAACTTAGAAGAATAAAAGCGTTCTTGATTTCTAGAATATACAGGGAAAACTACTTCTGTGCTAACTTTATTTGCTAAGGCAACAGCTTCTTCTGAATAGATAGGTCCTATAATGACATCATTCTCATTTAAATCGTTCTCGTTTAAAATATCATTTATCTTAGAATTCTTCTTGCCTGTATCATACACAGAAACATCTATTTGCATCCCTTGTTTTCGTAATGAGTCTATGGCAATTTCTGCACCTAAATAAAAATCTGTGGTAATGTTGGCCAATCGATTGGTTGTAAAAATATCTTGTGCTTCAATAGTATCAAAAGCTACGGCTCTAAAAGGAAGTAAGATTGCCAACTTTAAAGCGGCTCCTTCTTTAATAGTATCCTGATAAAACAACACCTCTTCTTCATCTCTAATGGGTTTTATTTTAAGAATCATTCCCAATTTAAGTCCCTCTGAAAGTTCAGGATTGAGAGATTTTAAATGATTCTCAGAAACGTTATAATACCTAGTTAGGCTAAAGTAGGTATCGCCTTTCTTAACCGTGTGTATAACAAATTCTTTTTTTATCTCTTCTATAGTAGGAGTGATAGAATCTTTAACCATAGGATCTTTAACCTTTATAGAATCTATAACCTTAACAGGAACAAAACTCTTATTAGGAATCATAATAATTGTATTGGGTTTAGGCCTTCTACCAACATTAGGATTTAAACGAAGTAACTCTTTCGTTCTCATATCTAATCTTTTAGCTATGTCTTTAATAGTTTCTCCTTTCTTAACGGTATAAGAAATATATTTTTTCTGCTGACCGCAAGAAGTTGCTACCGCAAAAAATAAAAAAAACATAAACAGTTTAAACCCTCTCATATACTATTCCCATTCAATAGTGGCAGGTGGCTTAGAGCTAATATCATACACAACTCTATTTACACCTTTCACTTTATTAATAATATTATTTGACGTTTTTTGTAAAAACTCATAAGGTAAATTTACCCAATCTGCTGTCATTCCATCTGTACTTTCTACAGCTCGTAAAGCTACTACTTTTTCATAAGTTCGTTCATCTCCCATTACACCCACAGAGTTTACAGGCAATAACATGGCTCCAGCTTGCCATACCTTATTATATAATCCGTACTCTTTGAGTCCATTTATAAAGATTGCATCTACTTCTTGCAATATTCTCACTTTCTCCTCTGTAACATCTCCTAAGATACGAATGGCCAATCCTGGACCTGGAAAAGGATGACGCCCTAACAATTCTTTATCTATCCCCATAGATGCTCCTACTCTTCTAACTTCATCTTTAAAAATCATTCGCAAAGGCTCCACAATCTTTAGTTTCATAAAATCTGGAAGGCCGCCTACATTATGATGACTTTTAATGGTTGCAGATGGACCTCCATTTACTGAAACAGATTCTATAACATCTGGATAAATAGTTCCTTGTGCCAACCATTTTACATCTTCTATTTGGTGGGCTTCATCATCAAAAACTTCGATAAAAGCATTTCCAATCGCCTTTCGTTTCTTTTCTGGATCGTTCAATCCTGCTAGTGCTTTCATAAATCGTGCCGAAGCATCTACACCTTTAACGTTCAATCCCATACCTTCGTATTGCTTGAGTACGTTTTCAAACTCATTTTTTCTTAGCAATCCATTATTTACGAAGATGCAGTATAAATTTTTTCCTATTGCTTTATTAAGTAGTACAGCAGCAACACTAGAATCTACTCCTCCTGAAAGACCTAAAACAACCTTATCATTACCCAACTGTGCTTTTAAATTAGCTACCGTAGTTTCTACAAAAGAATTTGGTGTCCAAGTTTGAGCAACTCCAGCAATCTTTACTAGAAAATTTTCTAACAATTGTTTACCATCTGTAGAATGATATACTTCTGGGTGAAACTGTATCGCATAAGTTTGCTCTCCTTCAATTTTATATGCTGCATTTTCTACATCACTTGTACTTGCTAAATGTGTAGCATTTGTAGGCAATTTTTTAATCGTATCGGAATGACTCATCCATACCTGACTTCCTACATTTATGTTTTCTAAGAAAGGTTCGTTATCCTTTACAAATGATAAATTTGCTCTTCCGTACTCTCTCGTATTAGAAGGGGCTACTTCTCCTCCAGAAAAATGTGCTAAATACTGTGCGCCATAACAAACACCCAGCAAAGGTTTTTTACCACGAATCTCTGAAAGGTCTGGATGCGGAGCATCCTCAGCTCTTACAGAAAAAGGGCTTCCAGATAAAATAACAGCTTTAAAGTTGTTAATGTTTGTGGGTAATTTGTAGTAAGGATGAATTTCGCAATAGATGTTTAACTCTCTTACGCGTCTCGCAATTAACTGTGTATATTGCGATCCAAAATCTAAAATAAGTACGTTGTGTTGTTGCATGTGCAAAAATAGTACTTCAATTTAAATTTAGCCTATTTGTGAAAGAATTTTTATAGGTTTTTAATATCTATATACAATGGCGTTAATATTCATTCCTGCGCCCACAGAAGCAAGGATAATAACATCTCCTTTTTCTACTTTTTGATTTTCTATTTTGTTCTTTAATACTAAATCTAATAAAGTAGGCACTGTGGCTACAGAGCTATTTCCTAATTTATGAATGCTCATTGGCATTACCCCTTCGGGAATCGGTTTCTTATACAATCTAAAAAAACGTTTGATAATTGCTTCGTCCATTTTTTCATTAGCCTGATGTATAAATACTTTTTTAACATCTTCTATTGGAACTCCACTTTTATCAAGAGCTGCTTTCATAGCATTAGGCACATTATTTAATGCAAACTCATATATTTTTCTTCCGTGCATTTTAATATAACGCACATCTGGGTCTTCATTTTTATCATATGAATTCCCAAAAAATAAATGGTAGGCTTCTTCTTTCGCAAAAGTTTGAGTAGCATGACTAATAATACCTGAGTCAGAACTTTCTTTTTGTTCTAAGATACAAGCTCCTGCTCCATCGCTGTATATCATAGAATCTCTATCGTGCTTGTCTAATACTCTAGATAAGGTTTCTGCTCCAATAACCAGTGCTTTTTTAGCAATTCCAGACTTAATAAATGCATTTGCTTGTATAACTCCTTCTACCCATCCTGGGCATCCAAAAAGAATATCGTAGGCAACACAATTAGGATTTTGGATTCCTAATCTATATTTAACTCTGGTGGCTAAACTAGGCAGTATATCGCTCTGAATGGCGGCACTTTTTACATCGCCAAAATTATGAGCAAGAATAATATAATCTATTTCTTCTGGATCAACTCCCGCATCTTCAATAGCATTTAAAGCTGCAAAATATCCTAAATCAGAAGTATTATATTCAGCTTTTGCATACCTTCTCTCTTCAATTCCAGTAATAGATTTAAACTTATCTATAATGACATCATTACTACTAGGAAGATCTACTCCATCTGTATTTAAAAACCGATGGGAGTCAAATTTGGCATTCTCCTTTTTGATAGTTGGTATATAAGTACCTGTACCTGTGATTACTGATGAAAACATAATTTTTTCCTTTAGTTAAGCTAGTTAACGACAAATGAACAAGTTTTCATACATCTAACCTATGCTTTTTTTGACAATTTTATAATTTTTATGAATTTATTAAAAAAATCAACTTTTAATAAATATTTTGAAGAATTTTGTTAAAAAAGTAAGAATATGATAACCTATAAGTATGATGCATCAAAAGAAAAAGGCAATAAAGAAACCACAGATTCTGTTTTTACAATTTTCCCTGTTTCCCCCATAAAAATAATTTCTATAGGTTCTTCTTGGTTAACTTCATACTCAAGCATGGTCTGTCTACAACCTCCACAAGGTCCAACTGGTTTATCTACATTGGTATTTTTAGATGTAGCAGTGATGGCAATTTTCTTAATTTTTACATTAGGGTAATCTGAGCTTGCTTTCCAGATGGCTACCCGCTCTGCACAGATTCCTGATGGGTAGGCAGCATTTTCCTGATTGTTTCCTAAAATAACTTGACTATTTTCCAACAATAAAGCAGCTCCAACTCTAAAGTTAGAGTAAGGAGCATACGAATTTTGTGTGGCTTTTAAAGCTTCTGCTAATAGTAATCTATCTTCTTCTGATAATTCAGATCGATTTTCATATACAATTGCAGCACTAGATATATTAATTTTCTTCATTCAATAAAACGTCAGAAAACTAAGTTACTAATAATCTTCATAAATCTCTCCTAAATCGAAAGATAATGAGAATCGCAGCGAATTTTCTAATGGATTGTTTACGTCTGAAGAATTGATTAAATATGATAAATCTATATTCAGTGCATTGGTTTTAAATCCTGCTCCTAAAGTAAAAAACTGACGATTTCCCTTTACTTCACTTTCATGAAAATATCCAGCTCTTAACGCAAAGGCATTGTTATATAAATATTCTGCACCTAAAGCATAGGTAAATTCTTTTAATTCTTCGCTAAATCCACCTGGTGCATCTCCAAAAGATTGAAACATTCCAGATACCCAACCCACATTGTCGTCTTTACCACTGATAATTGCTCCTGTAGTTGCATCTCTTTCTGGAGGTGTTGGAACTAATAGTTTTGTAAACTCTAGGTTTACTCCTATTACGTTATAATCATCTAAAATAAAATCAAAACCTCCACCAAGTTTTAGGTTCGTTGGGATAAAATCTTCTTCTCCAGGCACATAAGATACTTTTGGTCCAATATTAGCGATATTGAATCCTAATCTATAGCGTCCATTAAAGGTTCCATAGTTTTCTTCTTCTGATTGATAGTACCCAGATACATCAACAGCAAATGAATTAATAGGTTGTAAATTAGAAGTAGTTCCTGTAAATGCTAAGTTAGATCTAAAGTACCTCAAACTTACTCCCATAGAGTACGTTTCACTCAATTTTAACGCATAGGTTCCCGAAAAAGTAAATTCATTAGGGTTGATAGTTCCTGTAGAATTTCCTTGATTGTCTGTTAAATCTACTTGACCTAGAGAAAAATATCTAAACTCTGCTCCCCATGCTGCATTTTCACTAAATCTATTGATATACGATGCTCCTCCAATAAAAATATCATCTGTAAGATTACGTAACCAAGGCGAATAGTTAAGTCCAATTTGAACTTGCCTAGAACTAAATGCAATCTTAGAAGGATTATGAAATAACGAGAATGCATCTGCTGAAGTAGATACTCCAACATCTCCCATACCTCCAGCTCTTGCATCTGGAACTATTAATAAAAATGGGGTTGCAGTTGTTATTCCGTTTCTTGTTTGTGCATTTGTTTTTGACATAAACATGGCACACAACAATATATAAAGTCCAATTTTTCTCATACTCTTTGTTAAGTTAGTTTTACAAATATCTAATAATTATTGAAGTATTACTAATTTTTCATATTTCTCAGCAATCAAATTACTCGTTGTAGATTTTACAATTAGTTTGTAAACATATACTCCTTTACCTATTTTGTTACCGAAATCGTCTAAACCATTCCATATAATATTTCTTGATAGATTTCCAGTAGTTTGTACATTTTGATTGATTGTTTTTATCAATTTTCCAGATACGGTAAATATTTGGACTTGTACTTCTAAAGGTTCATTTGGTTTATTATGGTTGAACCAAAACTCTGTGTAATTTACAAAAGGATTTGGATAATTTAATACATTTTCCAAATTTAAAATTGCGTCACTGACTACCACAAAGTTCAACGTTGCTTCAGAAGAATTATTGTAAGTATCCCATGCTTTTAATTTTAACGTATGTGGACCTACAGATAAATCTCTTAATTTATAGGTAACTCTTCCGTTTGTAAAGTCATTTAACTCAGTTTCATAAAAATCATTCAGCACGATTGGATTGGATTCATCTCCATCTAAAATAGCAACAATATCATGATCCACCGCCGTTACAGAAGTATTGATTCCGCTTTCATCGGAAAGTACGGCAATTAAGTTGGGTGATGTATTGGTATTACCTCCATCTATAAATGATTCATCATTCATAAATAGTTTTATGTCTGGGCCAACATCATCTGTTGGGGCATTCTCATTTATACCTCCCACAACAACATCTAAATTATAGCCTGATTTATCTATAACTTGATTTGTAGCATAAAAGCTTAGCTTTCCTTTTCCATAAGCTATTCTTACATCTTTTGGAACAATAAAATCAAAATTAAATACTCCGTTTTCAACAGTAGCCTTCCCTGTAAATAATTTACTCTCTTGTGAATCAAAATTCAGAAAAACTCCAAATCCATCATTATCTAATGTAGTTTTATCTATAGGTTTGTCATAGACTGTCGTAGAAAGTGTTCCATTAAAGTCCGTTAAAATGGAATTGGCATTGTCTGTAACAATACCCTCAAAACTAACTCTTGATAATGCTTTTAATGTATCTAAAGATTGTGTAACATCTATTCCATTCATTTTAGTGATTAAAATGTTTGGTTCAGGGATTGCTAAATTCATAGCCGGATCTCCTAAATAATAGATAAAAAACTTTTGGAAATTTGAAAACTCATTTTTGGTTTTTGCTAATCCTTGCGCAATGGAGAGATCTTCATTATTGAATTCTAGTAGAATCCTAATTAAATCTTCATTAAAATCTTGCCCTACACTTATAAATACTTCTCTTGTGGTAGTTATCATACTAACAGCACCACCTTGACTATTTTTAAAAGTAAGCTCCCCTGCTGTTTCCCTATTAGGATTATCAAATCTTGTAAATTCACAGGTTATTGTTATTAACAATGGCAATGTGTTTTCATTAAAAAATGACAGTATTTGTGGTCTCTCAAGTATTCTTTCAGTAGCGAAACCATCTTCTCCTCCATGACCAAAATAATCAAGAATTAAAGTTCCTTTTTCAATACTATTTGTAATCGCATTGTTTACATCTGGATATCTTTCACCTCCAGAAGAATTCTGTTGTGTGAAAGCATCTGCATAAATTTTGTTGATATTAAAGACAGGCTTATTTACTTTTATAGAATCTGCTATTTTTTCTACTCCTTCTTGTATAGGGATGTCAGAATTTTCGTCAATATCATCTGATAATAAAGTCACAACATTTCTCCAGTTCCCTAAAGATTGTTCTCCATAATAACTCAACATTTTATCTACAACATCTTTTGCTTCTTGAAGGGTAGAAACTGGGACTCTTCCTGTAGCTACATCTATTGTGTGTGCCGTACTCATAGAGCCTTCGTTAAGGTCCAGCATTACAAAGTAATCATCTGATACGTAAGAATTTGCCAAATTAAAACTTTCTAGTGATTCATAAACTGGCACAATATTGTTATTACTAATAATCCGATCCTTATAATCATAGGAGCTATCTCCAAAGAAACAGATATAAGTAAGTTTTTTATCTGCTGTTGTATTTGTAGTATAAAGCCTTTTAATAAAATCTCTTACCCCAGTAATATCTTTAGATCCTGAAGAAAATTCGTTATAAATTTCGTCTACAATTACCACTTTAGTAGTAAGATTAGAATTCGTCTCATGATAGTCGGCCAATCTTTGTGCTTCAGAAGAAAGTTCAGAATTTGTAATAATTAAATAATTGATATCTTGAAGAGCATGTAGGTTTTGGTTTGCTACTAAACCGCTACTTAATGCTTCGGGAATAAAAAAATCTGTAGAGTTCGCGACTATATATTCTTTTAATTCTCCTCCATTTTCTTTAAATGTAAAATCTGTTCCTGTAGATTGGTTTTCTATATTTTTAGGGTTGATTGGATCTGTAACATCCCAAACTTGAAAAATATTAGTAGCATTATTTATTTGGTATTCTATAATGCCAGTATTATTGGCAGCATCAAAGCTTCTAAAAGAAAATTGATTTTGATTTGCTATTAAATTCTTTTTCCCTCTAACTTCTATATAGTCTAAATATGCCTTGGCGGATGGGTTTCCGTTATTATTATAATTAATTCTTATAGAGAGATTATCACTACTATTACTTATAGTTGTTGATCTTTCATCCGCAAAAGCTAAGGTGAGAGATGCCGGATTTACTGCGAAATAACTTAATGCGAATAAATTTTGTCCACTAATACTTACATCCATAGAAGAAGTTAACGAAGATATTGCCACTCCTCTTACTTTTATAGTAATATTCTCGTTTGGAACAGCATTTGGAAATGGAATTACAAAAGTTCTATCACTCTCTACACTAAAATCTTCTCCAAACCATTGCCTTCCAACAGCAAATAGGTTTACATCTTCTTTTTCGTAGAAAACATAATCGTCGAATGTATCTATTTGTAGTACACTTGTCCCAGTAACTGGTGTCGCATTAGAAATTCGTTTACCATCTACAGCATCTACTTTTATAAAGTAATAAGATTTATCAGAGTAAATATTTTGCCTATGGCTAACAGAATTTGAAGCTGGATTAACAATCCAATCGTGGGGTCCTTTTGCATAAAAAAGGATAAAATCGTTTGCATCAAATACTCCGTCACTTTCTCCTTCTATATATATGGCATTCTCTTGTAAATCGTCATATCTAAAATCATTATTCAATTCAGGTAATAGATTCCCGCCATTTCCATAGATATGAATTTTTTTAGGGTTTAAACCTGAAGTAGAAACTCCGATTTGTTGTAATAAATTTCTATCAATTTTAAATACACCTGTTGTATCTACAGAAAACTTATACCATGTTCCTTCAGATAGAATACTACTCGAGTTTTGAGAATATCCTATAACCAAAGAAAATAATAATATATAAAAAAGTAGATTTCTCTTCATAATGATACACCAAATAACGGAAATAAAATGTAAATATTTTAATTAGATTGCTTTTAAAATATACTAAAAACTAAATGCCTACGTTTAATTATTGTTTGATAAAAATGATGCTTATAAAAAACCGAAATGACGTTGTATAATTTTATTTTTATTGTAAATTGCAAAGCTGAATGAAAACCCTAATTAGTTTTAGATAAAATATGAGAAACTTATTAAAAGTTACGATTTTTTTAAGTGCAGCAGTCCTAATGACTAGCTGTAATCTTAAGCGTAAAAGTAAATCTTCCTTAACAGGTTGGAATTTTAACGACCCAAAATATGGTAACTTCTTAAATGGAGATGCTTTTAAAGGGCAAAAAACACCAGAAGGAATGGTGGCAATTGAAGGTGGTACTTTTACTATGGGACAGGTGCAAGATGATGTTATGTTCGATTGGAGTACAACTCCGAAGCAAATGCACATTCGTTCATTTTATTTGGATGAAACTGAAGTTACTAATGAAGAATATCATTTATACCTACAAGTAACTAAGCAAGTTTTCCCTCCGCAAGAAGACAAATATAAGCACATATATAATGCTGCTTTACCTGACACATTAGTTTGGAGAAAGAGTTTAGGGAATACAGATTTATTAATTGAGAATTACCTAAGACACCCTGCTTATAAAGACTATCCAGTTGTTGGAGTGAGTTGGATGCAAGCTGTTCAATATTGTAAATGGAGAACGAATGCAGTAAATATGAAAACCTTAATAGATAAAGGTGTTTTAAGTAATGTCCTAGCAGCTGATACTGTACGTAACTTTTTTGATACAGATGTATATTTAGAAAATCCTTATGCTTTGTTTGAAGGAGACTCTTCTGCATATAAAAAAGGACTTCCTGTAAAAAAAATAAGAAAAAAAGGAGAACCAAGACCAGAAAAAGGGACTTTTACTGGAAGACACGTAACTTCTTCTGACGGAATTTTAACTCAAAAATTTAGACTCCCTACTGAAGCTGAATGGGAATATGCTGCTAAGGCTACCATTGAAAATAGAGAATATAATACTGTAAGAGGTAGAAAAAAATATGCTTGGAGTGGTAAATATACTAGAGATAAATCACCAAGATATAAAGGAGATCAATTAGCAAACTTTAAACAAGGAAAAGGTAATTATAGTGGTGTTGCTGGATGGAGTTCTGATGGATCTGATATTCCAATTAAAGTAAAATCGTATCCACCAAATGCATTTGGATTATACGATATGTCTGGTAATGTATCTGAATGGGTTTCTGATGTTTATAGACAGATTGTAGATACAGAAGCAAATGACTTCAATTATTACAGAGGAAACTATTATACAAAGAAATTTATCGATAAAGATGGCAATGTAGTATTTGTTGGAGGGCAAGGTGCTCCTCAAGTAAAATACGACACTCTGCCAAACGGTAAAATTGTTCCTACAGAATTACCTGGAACTATAAAATATGTACCAATTACTAAGGAAGAAGCATATTTTAGCAGAGATTATAATTCTGCTGATAATTTAGGTAAAAATGATGGTGACAAAAATTCTTCTAGAATTTATGACTTAGATGATGATGATAGAACTAATACTAAATCTAGAATGTATAACTCTCCTTTAAAACCAACTGTAGAAAGAGATACACTTACTGGAAGAATGGTAAAAAAATACGATGATGCTAAACGTTTTACGTTAATTAGTGACCAAAGTAGAGTATATAAAGGTGGGGCTTGGAGCGATAGAGAGTATTGGTTAGATCCAGCTCAGAGAAGATTTATGTTAGAGTATATGTCAACTTATGATATTGGTTTTAGATGTGCAACAGATATTGTTGGTCCTTTAGCATACAAAAAAAGGAGAGCTAGAAATCCTGCTAGATAAAATAAAAAAATTATAAAATAAAAACCTCATTGTAATATTCAATGAGGTTTTTTTATATTTATTAAATGAGAATAGAAGACTTATATATCTTATACAAAAAGCATTTTAAAGTAGATACTGACACTAGAAAAATTAGGCAGAATAGTATTTATTTTGCTTTAAAAGGAGAAAACTTTAACGGAAACACCTTTGCTGAAGAGGCTCTAAAAAAAGGTGCTCTTTATAGTATTGTTGATGAAGAAAAATATGTTGTAAATGACAAAATCATATTAGTAGAAGATGTTTTAACGACGCTACAAGAATTAGCTACCTTTCATAGAAATCATATTACATTTCCTATTTTAGGTCTAACAGGGAGTAATGGCAAAACCACTTCTAAAGAACTTATTAATTGCATATTAAAAAGAAAATTTAATACGGTAGCTACGTCAGGAAATTTAAACAATCATATCGGAGTGCCATTAACAATATTGTCTTTTGATGATAAAACTGAATTTGGAATTGTAGAAATGGGTGCCAACCATCAAAAGGAAATAGAATTTCTGTGTACTATTGCAAAACCTGATTTTGGTTATATCACAAACTTTGGAAAAGCTCACTTGGAAGGTTTTGGTGGGATAGAGGGAGTTATCAAAGGAAAATCCGAGTTATATCAATATATAAGGAATCATAAAAAAAGAGTTTTTGTTAATCCTTATGATCCCAAACAGGTAGATTTAACAAATGATCTTCATCCCATTTTTTTTGATCGTTCTATAAAATTAGTAGAATCAAATCCTTTTTTAGAAGTACATTTTGATACTATGAGCTGTAAAACTCAACTTATAGGAGCTTACAATTTCAGCAACATAGCTTGTGCTATATCTATTGGGCAATTTTTTGACATAAGCACTATTGAAATTAAAGAAGCTATAGAATCATATTTGCCAAGTAATAATAGATCTCAAGTTATTAAAACTAATCACAATAGTATTATACTAGATGCATATAATGCGAACCCTTCTAGTGTTCAACTTGCCTTAAAAAGTTTTGATGCTATGAATGCTGACAACAAGGTTGCAATTTTAGGGGACATGTTTGAATTGGGAGAAGAAGCATTTTTTGAGCATCAAGAAATAGCGAATTTAACTAAGTCTCTTAATTTTACAAAAGTGTATTTAGTTGGTGAAAACTTTTATAAAACAAATACGAATTCACCTAAGTTTAAATCATTTAATGATTTAAAAAACGAATTAAACAAAAATCACATTAACGAATCCGTTATTTTAATTAAAGGCTCTCGAGGTATGGCTTTAGAAAGGTTACTGAAAATTATTAAATAATATTATTTTTATGAAACTCTAATAAATTATCTATGGGTCTCTGAATAATTCCTGCAATTTTTAAACCATTCTTGCCTGCTATTTTTTCTAAAATTTCACTAAAATAAAATGCAATAGAGCCTATAAAGTAAATTGGAGTGTTAACTGGAGTATCTAATGGTAAAATTCTGTATTTGAAAAATTCTTGAAAGCCCTTTTTTATAATTTTTTTAATATACTTATCATCTTTAAATTCAAACATGAATTTCGCAAAACTTGCTAAATACATATTAGGATTCGGCTGTCTATACATGTTAAATTTAATAAAATCAGCTTCCAAATTAAATTGCTGTTCGAATTGTTCAGCTATACGTCTAGGCATTTTCTCATAATAGTAATCTTTAATCAATTGCTTTCCGAAATAATTCCCACTTGCTTCATCCATTAAGCTATAGCCTAAAGAAGGAACCTTCATGTGCATTTTATTCCCATCATAATAACAGCTATTAGAACCTGTTCCTAGAATACAAACAATGGCAGGAACCTTACCAGAAGCAGCATATACAGCCGCTAGCATATCCTCAGAAATAACAATCTTAGCATTTATGAAAATAGATTCCATTACTTCTTTAAGAATAGCAACAGGTTTAGGCGTTCCACATCCAGCTCCATAAAAATGAATTTCTTCAACTTCGTCTTTGATGTTAATTAATTGAAACATATTAATAATCCTGTTATTAAGTTCTTCTTGTGGAACAACTGCAGGATTTAACCCAAGAGTTCTTACTCTAAAAATTTCATTTTTTGATGTATCTAAAGCTATCCAATCTGCTTTTGTAGAACCTCCGTCAGCAATTAATATCATATCATTGGTTTAATATAAAATCAAATATATCATAACAATTTAGGATACACAATAAATTAAGATTTCTCAATCGTTTTCGTTTATAAGTATTTTAAAATAATTAAAAAACGTAAGTTTGTATAAATTAAATTTTTGTGCTTTTTAGAAAGAAAAAATTACCCATAACTAACTTTTTTAACGATTCGTTCGTTGATATTCACTCACATCTCTTACCTGGCATTGATGATGGAGCAAAAAACCTAGAAGATTCTATAGCATTAATTTCTAAGATGCATTCTTTTGGTATCAAAAACTTTATTACTACGCCTCATGTTTTAGGAGATGTTTATCCTAACTCTTCTGATACTATTAAAGAAAAGCTTGAAGAGGTAAAAGCGGAATTAATTAATAGAGGGTTAAACGATATCTTTATACATGCAGCAGCTGAATATATGATGGATGAGCAATTCTCTACTCGACTAGAGAAAAATGATATCTTAGCCTTAAAAGACAATTTTATTTTAGTAGAAATGTCTTTTTTTAGTGCCCCTTTGAATCTATACGATATTTTATTTGAAATTCAAATGAAACAGTATAAGCCTATTTTAGCTCACCCAGAGCGTTATTTATTTTATCATTCAGATTTTGAGAACTATTATAAGCTTAAAAAATCTGGGTGTTTATTTCAATTAAATTTGCTCTCTTTAACTGAGCAATATGGAAAAGAGGTAAAGAAAACAAGTGAAAAATTATTAAAGCTAGGAATGTATGACTTTGTGGGAACAGATACTCACCATCATAATCATTTAAAGCTTTTAGAAAGTATTTCTAATATTAAAACAAAAAATAAAATTGAACACTTATTAAAGAATAATCAGTTATTTTTAAAATAAAAAGGAACTCTTCAAAGAACCTTTTTATTTACTTATTTACCAAATATTCTTTTGTACCATGGGCTTTTTTCCTCGTCCATATCACCATAACCATAACCATAACCATAACCATAACCATAACCATAGCCCCCATAACCATATCCTTTTACAGAACTAGTGTCATTTAATACTACCGCCATATTAGGTAGTCTTTTACTTTTATATAAATCTTCTGGCACTGATAATAATCTTTTGTCTAGGTAATTCGCTCTAACAACATACATAAATAAATCTGCATATTTAGAAATCAATAGTGTATCTGTAACCAAATTAACTGGAGCTGTATCTACAACTATAAAATCATAATCTTTCTTAAAATATTCGAATAAATCATCAATTTTAGTAGACATTAATAACTCTGCCGGGTTTGGAGGAACTGCTCCTGACGATATAATATCTAGCCCTTCTACTTCAGGGATATTAAATTTTAAATTCTCAATATTAGTAGAACTATCAGTAATATAATTTGTAATTCCTTTTCTATTAGGAATTTCTAGATATTCTGTAATTTTTGGAGCTCTCAAATCCATCCCTAATAATAAAATCTTTTTTCCTGACAGGGCCAAAGTTGCTGCCATATTAATAGACACAAATGACTTCCCTTCTCCACTAGTAGTAGAAGATATAAATATTGTTTTACTTTTCGTATTAACACCAGTTAGCATAAAGTCTAAGTTAGTGCGAATCAATCTAAAAGCTTCAGCTATACTTGATCTAGCAGCGGTTCCAACAATTACTTTTTCTTTACTTTTTGTATTTGGTACACTCCCTAGATATGGGGCAGACACCGCTTTTTCTAAATCTTGCTTAGAATGTATTTTAGTATCTAAAACATTTCTAACTGTAATAATTATAAAAGGTAGTAATATTCCTATAAGTAAAGCTCCTGTCTGTATAATACTTTTTTTAGGAGAAATTGGACTATTAACACCATATGCTTCTTCAATAATCTTAGCGTTTGCAACAGTTACAGCTAACGAAATATCCGTTTCCTCTTTTTTCTTAAGCAAATATGTATAAAGACCAGCTATAATCTGTTGTTCTCTAGCAATGTCTATATAACCTCTTTCATTACTAGGAATAGAAGATATTTTAGATTTAATTTTTGTTTCTTGATCCTTTAGATTTGTTTCTCTTTGCTTCAAAATTTTAATTAGGTTATCTATTCCTGAAAATAAATTTTTCTGCAAGTCTTTTATTCTTTGTTCATTTTGTATAACAATAGGGTTATCTAGTCCAGCATTATTAAGTAAACTTTTTCGTTTCATAATTAATGCATTATATGTTTCTATAGAACTTCCAATTAAATCATCTTCAAAACCAACTATAGAAGGCAGTATATCATATTTTTCTGATTGCTTCTTAAGCATTTCCTTTAATCCATCAGCAATTCGTATATCAGTTTCAATTGTAATTAATAATTTATTATTGTCAGAGTAAGATTGTAGAATCATATTGGCTTCCTCAGGAATACCTATAAAATTATTATCAGTTTTAAAATCCTTAACCTTATCATCTATAAATGATAATTCCTTACCTATATTTTGTAATCTCTCATTAATAAATGTCTTTGTTTTTCTAGAAACCTCATTCTTATCGTTAATAGCATCCGAGTTATATCTAAATATCAGTTCGTCAAGAATATTAACTACTTTATCTTTTATAGGTCCAGATAAAGAAACTTTAACAATACTAGAATTTTGATCTGTAGAACTAATTTTAATTTTTGATTTATATTTATCAATAGTTGCATCAATAGTATTAATTAATATTTCTATTTCTTTTATATTTCTTTTTTTAAACCTTTCTAATTTCTTTACATCAATACTTATATAAAATTCTCCTATGCTATGAGAAATTCTTTCATTAAATTGATAATTACCTATAATATTTTCTTCACTATCCAATAATTCAAAATTTGAATTATCCTTAAGTCTAACTTTAAAAACTTGCCTCTTTTTTATCTCTATTAGACTATCCGTAAAATTAATTTTGATTGGGTTTCTAAAATAGACTTCAGTCTTTATAAATCTTCCTTTAATATAATATGTCTTGTAAAGGTCTAAAGCTTGAACTACATCTTTAACAATTTTTCTTGACTTTATAATTTCAATTTCATTGTCGGTATTATTTTTTGATCTACCTCCAATTATCCCTAGATCTTCAAAGGCAGCCAATTCAGTAGATATTCCTGATTTGTTATTATCTTTAATTAATATTGTTGTCGTAGCTTTATATTGTGGGATTGAATATCTAAGGTAGATATATGAAACTCCCAAACATATTAAGACACTTAACACAAACCATTTCCAGTAAAAAAAGTACTTTCCTAGTTCGTCTTTTAAGTTAATTGTTTCGTTTTCTGCTTTATGATTAAGTTGAAATTCTGAATTACTCATCTTTTAACGAATAGCTAAGGTTAATATAGATATTATTACTGCAGCGATTGAGATAAATAGTCCAGAATTAGGGTTAGTAGCTGCTCCCTGTATTTTACCATTATTTTGTTTAATATAAATTAAGTCATTTTGCTTTAAATAATATACTTCTGAAGTATACAATTTACTCGATAACAAATCTACTGAATAAATATTTTTCTTCCCTTCTTCTTCTCTTGTAACTGTAACAGAATTACGTATTCCAGAAATATTTAAATCACCCGCCAAAGCTATAGCATCCATAATCGTTAATCGCTCATTAGGAATCGTATAATAACCCGGCTTACGAACATCACCAAGAATAGAAACTGTAAAATTAGTGATGACAATATTTATAATTGGTTCTTTAATATATTCTGGAGATATTTTTTTGGTTAATCCTTCTATAGCTTGATTCCTTGTAAGTCCTCCTATTTTGAATCTACCTATAACTGGAAAGTTAATATAGCCCTCATTATCTACTAAATAGGGCTGTTGAATAGGTTGACCAGCTCCCATATTTGTATTATTATCAACACTAATTGTAATGGAATTAAATGGCCTTGCAGATACAATATCTTGAGAAGATACTGTGATTCTTAATAAATCATCTGGCTTATATGTGGTAGTATAAATATTAGTTACCTTCTCTTGATCAATTGTATCATTTTGAAAATAATGTATTTGCTTAGGGGAAACACAAGAATAGCCCAGAGAAATTATACCTAAATAAGTAGCTAACTTAAAAAATCTTGTCATTTTTTTATTTTTTTCAAAAGTAATACTAATAATCAAAAATGACTAGTTAGAATTCAAATTAATTTTTGCGTGTTTTTCAACAATAATAATCATAATAAAGTGGTTAATATAGAAGATACTCTTTTGATTTCTAACTCAGTTAAAAAGGTACTAGACGGTAAACATAAACCACTTTTAAACATCTTTAAACATGTATTATCTCCATAAAATGGATAATTTTCATGAATAGGCTGTAAATGAAGAGGGTACCATAACAACCTTGTTTCAATTTTTCTTTTATTGAATATTTCCTTTAATTCTAGGTTAGACTTCTTAACTATATTAATATCAATTAAAATACAATTAAGCCAATGATTAGAAAAATAAGCTGACCCAATAGAGTTTAATAAATCATAACCCTCTATCTTATCAAATAATTTTTTATAGAATGTATGAATTTCTCTTTTCTGTTGTACTCGTATATCTAACATATCCATCTGTGCACTACCAATACTAGCATTAACATTATTCATAACATAATTATATCCGACCTCTTTATGTAAATAAAAATTTGCTACCTCTTTTGCTTGAGTAGCGAGATAGGTAACTTTTTCAGCTATCATTTTATTATTACAGACTAAAGCTCCTCCCCCGGCGCTAGTAATTATTTTATTAGTATTAAATGATATGATGCTAATATCTCCAAATGTTCCACACTTTCGTCCTTTATACTCTGACCCTAAAGCCTCTGCCGCATCCTCTATTATAGGAATATCATATCGAATAGAGATATTTTTTAATTCGTCCCATTTTGCAGGCATACCATAGGAATTAACAACGATTATAGCTTTTGGTTTTTTCCCTTTTTCAATTCTATTTTTTATCCCTTCTTCAAGAAAAAATGGTGACATATTCCATGTATCTATCTCGCTATCTATAAAAATTGGTTTAGCTCCTAGATATAAAATAGGATTAGCGGATGCACAAAAAGTAAACGATTGACAAATAACCTCATCACCTCTATCTACACCCAAAACCATCAATGCTAAATGTATTGCAGATGTGCCAGAGTTTAATAAAGTTATATGTACAGGTTCTTTTAGGTAGTTTACAAGTTTATTTTTGAATTCGCATACATTATTTCCTATGCTTGAGATTTCATTTTTATTAAATGCATCCTGAATCTTGTAATTCTCATTTCCGGATAAATGAGGGTCTAATAAATTAATTCGATCTTCCATTTATGGGCGATAATATTTATTAAATCTAAACAATTCTTTTTTAAAAAGAGTAAACCAGAATGTATTAAGTATTAATTTCAAATCAGCTGCCAAACTGTATTTCTTAAAGTATGTAAGATTGATAGATACTTTTTCAGGCCATATTACTTTATTGTAATATCTCATTGGGCTTTCCTTATCACTTAACAATTTTTCTTCATCAAAATATAATAATGAAGCAGGTGAAGTTAATCCTGGCTTATAATCAAGTAACATTTTGTTTTCCCCTTTTAGTTCATCTGCATAACCTTTAAGATCAGGTCTAGGACCAACAAAACTCATATTTCCAATAAAAATATTAAACAACTGTGGCAACTCATCTAATTTATTATCTCTTAAAAATTGGCAATATTTTGAAATAGTTCCAGAAGGTTTGATTGTTTTTATTTTAAGGATTGTAAATAACATTCCTTTTCTACCAACTCTTTTCTGAGTAAAGAGACCTATTTCTTTACAATGTATAGTAGCAATAACTATTAGCGTAACAATTGGAATAATTAATAAGACTAAAAAAAAAAGTGCAAGAATAAAATCAAAAATCCTCTTTATGAGTTTTTCAGAATAACTCATACTATTTCTTAGAAGAAAATTTTAAATATTCTTTGAAGTAAACTAGCAGGTATTTTTGGTTGCTTAACATTTTGACGAATATTATAAAGTATAAAGCCAACTAAAAACAAAAACACTAATGATGCAAAAAAGACTACAAAACTGTTAAAGAATTGACTTACAAAAAATATTAATCCAAAGAAAATTAAACTAATTAAACTAATAATAAAAGAAACTCTTCTATGACTATATCCAAACTCTAAGAAAGTGTGATGTATATGATTTCTATCTGCTTCAAAAAATCTTTTCCCTGTAGTGGTTCTAATAATAAATACACTTACAGTATCAAATAGTGGAATAATAATAGCTGCTCCAACAATAATAGGTAAATTCTCTACAATAAAAGGTAGAGGCTCTAACATTACTGGTTTTGTAGATAATAATTTAATACATAAAAAACTTATAAGAAACCCAATTATCAAAGAACCCGTGTCTCCCATAAATATCTTTTTCCGATCTGATAAGTTATAGAATAAAAAAGCAACAAGCACCCCAACTAAAACGATACTTATAAACGAATAAAATAATTGATCAGTTAAAAAGAAAAGAATACTAAAAAGTGAACAAACAATAATACCTATACCTGCAGCTAAACCATCTATACCATCAATTAAATTAAATGAATTTATAATAGACAACATAAACAGCGTTGAAATAACATATGATGTTATATAATGAATCTCATATATTCCTAAAAATCCATTTAAAGATGTAATTAATAAATCATTATTCGATAATAAAAACGCAATCGCTGTAATTTGAGCCAATATTTTAGTTAGTGGAGATACTGAAACTAAATCATCTTTAAGACCTATGATAAATAATATTGTAAGTCCAGGGACAAGGCTATTTATAATAGCTGATGTATCCCATTTTGCAAGAAAAAATAAGGCTATTGAAAAAGTAAAATAGAAAGCTATACCTCCAAGTGTAGGTGTATTTTTATTATGCGAACTACGCTCATTTGGATCATCATGTAGTTGTCTATAATGAACTACATTTATTACTTTAGGGATTACAATATAAGTGATGATAAACGAACCTAATAAAAATAATACTAGTTCTAGACCATACATATTTTTTCTCTTTTTTTTACAAATATATAAATATTAGTATCTTTTTAGGGCTAAATTATAAAGAAACTTTAGCAAATGCACTTGTCTTAAAATTCTTGATGGCTGATTTACAAGCCTATAAGCCCACTCTAGATTGTTTTTCACCCACCAATTTGGAGCTCTTTTAACATTATTAGTAAAAACATCAAAACTCCCACCCAATCCTTGATATAATGCTAAATGTTTTTGTTGGATCTCTTCCATCAAAAGTTCTTGCTTAGGAGAACCCATAGCAACAAAAACAATATCAGGTTTCAATAGTACTATATCTTCTAATAATTCTTCCTTCTCGGATTCAGATTTAATATATCCGTTTCTGAAATTTAAAATTTTTATGCCTTCAAACTTTGCCTCTAGCTTTTTTACTGTTCGATTAATTACCTCTTCTTTTCCTCCTACTAGATAAAATGTTTTACTCTTATAAAATTTTTCGACAATGTCTAACCATAATTCACAGCCTGGAATCTTTACAACTTCTTTAAATCCTTTTTTATGTAATGCCCATACTGCCCCAATTCCATCAGGATATCCAACATTTCTATTAATAATAGATCTAGTTTCATCTGTTGCGTGGAGTATTTTTTCTGCATTAACCGCTATTAAAATACTACTATTATTCATTGCATAATCAATCAATACCTCTCTAGATTCTGGAGCGTATGTGGTTACATCATTTAAATTAGCTGAATTCATGATTATTTTTTATTTTCTAATAGATAGTAAGAAATTGCATTAAACATAAAAGCATTGCTCCAACGCATGTAAGATATTTTAGAGCTTATTCCTTTTTTTATTTGATAATAAAAATACCCTTTTTTATTTTGCATATTATTTAATGTCCAATCTAAAACCTTAGTTGCCAATTCTTTATTCTGTTCAAATGTTTTTGTTTTTGATAATGTTACAAAAAGTTGACCTGGACAATGAATATCTATGGGAAATGTTCTATTATGATAATACTTTGGGGTTCCATCTGGCAAGAAAAAGTTTTTCAAATAATATTCATTCCCTTTTTTAATATTCTCTTTAAACTGTCTATCGTTTGTACAATTTTGATATACTTGAATGGCATCTAAATTATAACCCGTATGAAAACTATCAATCCAGCTCTGCACTGGCAACATTCCATATACCCATGAGCCATTTTTTTTTTGGGCATCACAACAAGCTCTTACTGTTTCTAAAGCCGTACTTTTAAGTAACTCTTCTTTAGTATATTTATATACTAAACTTAATACTTTTGCCCCAAGTAAACTAGCATTAAATACTGTATTATTACCATTCATTGGAGAATAAGAAAATAAAAAACCTGATTTAAATTCTGATCTATTTAAATCTTTTAAAATAAATTGAGTAGCAGACTTACAGGTATCTAAATAATCTTCATTCTTAGTAATTTCATATGCTTTTAATAATGCTTCAACACAAAAAGATGTTGCCACTACAGTAGGCAAGTTTTTAGGAAATAGAAACAATCGTCTTGCTTGCCAGTCAAAGTTATATCCCCAACAACTACCACTATATTGGATGTTTTGCAAACTTAAAAGTAATGTTGCAACCTCAATAATTTTAGATTTCAGTTCATCTACAGTCCCAAAATCAGTATTACCTTTTTTTGCTATATGATATAAATTACAATATCCTGAAAGAAACAGCGCAACACCTTTTGAGTTGTGCTCTTTAGGTACAGCAACAATTTTTCTAAAGTTAATTGGAGATCTTTTAAATGATTGTATCCAAACCAAGCGTGCTAAATCCCAATTTTTTAAAAATGGTAGTGCTTGAAAAAGCTTTGAATTTAAACCATCATAAGGGTCCCAGCCTTTATAATTTTCTTTTTCGCAGTAGTCTTTTAATCTCGAAAAAGAGGTGTGTATTTTAGACATTAAATTGTTGTCCATCATTTTTTAAAGATTCAATTACCTTAAAAGTTGCTTTAGTTACGGCTACTATTTCGTTAAAAGGAATAGGCGTTTCTCCCTTATCTAATAAACCATTCACAAAAGATTCCACCATTTCTTTTTGACCCTTATTTTGATTTAGTAGTTTCTTTTTGGTCGGTTTTCCTTTACCATAGATTTTAAGCTCTTTGAAATCATTTAAGACCGCGGTAGTTCCTTGAGAGTATACTTCTATATATTCTTTAGCTAATGATTTAGCACCATTTGCATAATAAGCAATTACACCTGTAGATCCATTCTCAAATTTTAATAAAATATTTAAGGTATCATTTAAACCATTAGCATCTGGTATTGCTTGTGCACTTACACTAGTTGGTAAGCTACCGCACATATATGTTAAATAATCTATAAAGTGACAAACCTCCCCATGAATTCTTCCTCCTCCAATTTCCATATCTTGAATCCATGTGTCAGCGGGTATATTACCAGCATTAATTCTGTAAATTATAGATTTTGGACCATCACCTAATTTTGATTTAATTGTTTTTGTTAATGGTGAAAATCGCCTATTGAAACCAATCATTACAGACTTTTTGTTTCTCCTTTGTTCTTCAATTATATTTTCTAGTTCTGATTCGTGAAGGCATAATGGTTTTTCTACAAATATATTCTTATTGGCTTTCAATCCTTTTAAAACATAATCTCCATGCGAATCATGCCTTGTTGCAATAAATAACGTATTGGTTTTATCATCCAAAACATCTTCCTCATTTGAAGCACAAAAATTAAATCCAAATTTTTCAGCAACTCTTTTTGATGAAGTCCCCGAGTTTGTCATAACTCCTATTTTAGTAACTTCCTCTTTTTTAGGAATATTCGGCAAAAGATTACCTTGTGCATAACTCCCAGCTCCTATAAATGATATTGCAACTTTACCAACGGCTTTTGCTTCATTTGTAACTATAATACTCTTAGTAGATTCTTTTGAAAAGTCATATTCTAAAGCAATACCTATAAAAGGCTCTGTTCTATTAACAACTAAATCAAATGCTTTAGGTGCTTCATCAAAAGAAAAAGAATGTGTCGTCAAATAATCTATATCTACCTTCCCACTAGAAAGCAAATATTGAAAAGCTTCCATGTTTCTTTTCTCTGTCCATCTAACATAAGCTATTGGATAATCTATACCTTTCTCTTCATAGTTTAAATCATATCTCCCAGGGCCATAAGAACATGCCATTTTTAATTCTAGCTCTTTACGATACCAAAATGGGTCACGATCAAAACCAGTGGGTACTGCTCCAAGAACAATTACTTTTCCTTTTTTTCTAGCGATAGCTCCAGCAAAATTAATTGGATCTACACTACTTGTTGCCGCTGCAATGATTACAGCATCAGCCCCAGCACCATTAGTCATGTCAGAAATCTGTTCTTGAATTCCTGCTGCATTTCTAACCATACCTTTATCAACTACATTGTTTTTTATAGCTAACTGAACTGCAGCTTCAGAAACATCAACACCAATTACTTTTACTCCAGATGCTTTTAAAATTAAACAAGCTAACTGACCTAATAAGCCTAACCCAATAACTACACATGATTCTCCTAACCTCATATCTGCTTGTCGTACACCTTGCATTGAGATAGCTCCTAAGGTGTTATATGCTGCATTTTTTAAATCTGTACCGTTGTCTAATTTCACACAAAGGTTTATAGGAACTGCAACTATTTCAGCATGGTTAGCATACCCTGCTCCAGCGCAAGCTACTTTATCTCCTACTTGAAATTCTGTTACTCCTTCTCCAACTTCAATTACTTCTCCTGCACAACTATATCCTAATGGAGAATATGCATCCAATTTTTTCATTACAGCTCTATAAGTCTGTACTGGACCTTGTTTTAGTAACGTGTCTACGACTTGTTTTACTTGTTGAGGTCTTTCTTTGGCTTTTCCTATTAAGCTCTTCCGAGCTGCTTGAACAGTAGAACCTTCAGTTCCCGCACTAATAATTGAATAATGATTTTTTACAATGATCATTCCTTTTCCTAACTGAGGGTATGGTATTTCCTGTATTATCATCTCACCTGAACCTAACTTCTGTGTCAATTGTTGCATTATTTTATTATTTTATTGATGATTGGAGTTTTCTTAATGACTCTTTTAAATAAAATGAGAGGCAAAAATAAACCTAATGGAAATAGTATTAAAATATATAACGAGGTAATTTCAATTTTTAAGACTTGCTTTAAAATGACAAAAATAACACCAGTAATTAGTGAATTAAGTAAATATATATAATAACTATACTTTCCTATTTCGCTTATTACACTTTTAAAAGGTGATCCAACCTTTATACTTATAAAATGAATAGCAGGAATAGAAACTAGTCCAAAAACTGTTTTAGGTATATTATACCAAAAGCATATAATTATAAACGATAGAAAAGCGATTACCATTATTAATCCAATTTTATTTACTAATTTATAATATATAGTTAAGTTTTGGCTAGAATACAAGCCAAGAACTACAAAAAGAAAATAAAACGAAAACAAATCAAAATTGAATAAGTTTGAAAATTCAAAAAAATTGAGAAAGATAGCTAAAGGAAGCATTATCAATATATAGTTCTTTACAAATTTAGACAGTAAAGGTAATATTATATAAAACTGAAATATTAAATAAATATACCATAAAAATCCAGCATAAGATTTGGATGGTCTAAGTAGAATATCGATTACTGTTTCTTTTAGTGGTTTAATAGTATCTCGATGGGCTATATATTCTAAAGCTGTAAACACTATAGAAAAAAACAAAAAAGCTGGAATGAATTTATTTGCTTTCTTCTTAATGAATTTTAAGTATGATTTAAAATTATCAAGTGGTTTATAACTAATTCCCATTAAAAATCCAGAAAAGAACATAAAAAGAGGCATATGGAATTTATAAACAATATCTCTTGATTTTGAGTACCAAGTTAAATTAGCTATATCTTCATACTTCAAATGTCCATAAACAACTAAGGCAATAGCAATACCTACAACTACATCTATATCAACTAGTCTTTGCTTAACCATTATAGAGAAATTTAGCTTTCTTATTAACCGCTAAAAACACACCCATTAAGCCCCATAATATTATATTATAGTGGTAATAATCAGTAGTTGTTAAACCAATGTTATCAATAAAAATCATGGCAAAAAGCATTAATGCGTATTTTTTAAATCTTCCTCTGAAAAATAATATTTTTATTAAAACCGAAATTAAAATAATGGCATAAGTTATTAATCCTAAATAACCGTTAACCAATAGTAGCCTCAAATATTCGTTATGCGTTGGTCTAGGTATTCCATCTCCAAAGGTCTGATAAAAAAAAGTTTGCTCATCGGCCCAGAATGTATAATATTCTTCCCATATATATCCTCTTCCTGCTAAAGTTCTTCTAGCATCGGTAATATTTCCTTGATTATATTTCATTTCTTTTGAAAACAATTGCTCAACATTCTCAACAAACTTATTACCAAAGATTAAGAACAAAAAAACCAAAAATAAAGAAAGTCCTCCAACTATTTTTACTTTAGATTTAGAATACCATGCATATATTACTACCCATGAAAGTATTATCAAAACTGCTGCCTTACTAAAAGCTAAATAACATGTTAAAATAGATAAGAATCCTAAAGTTAAAAATAGAATTTTCTTTTTGCCTTTAGGTTTAAAATAATCTAAATAAATCATTACCGAAAACAGAGAAATGGAGCCATAAAATCTTGGTGGAAATGCATCGTGATAAAACCCAACGTATCTTATTAGACCAGCAGTTTTCCTTTCATAAATAAGGTTTCCTGACAAAAATTGAAAAAGCGTAACTAATATTGGAAATATTGATGCTACTATTAGGCTAATCAAAATATATTTAAAATCTTTCTTAGTTCTTACAAAAACAGGTATTAATAAAAAACCTAAATATAAATTGAGATGCACAAAGATTCTCTCAAAAATCATAATGGTATCTAAATAAAATACTGCCAGCACTAAGCTAAATGAAATACATATAAAAAGTCCCTTCCCCATGTTCTTCCATTTAGAGCTCAATATTGAGTCGCTTCTAAATACCATAAAGAATAAAAGTGGATTAATAATTCCTCCTATAGATATTGGTGAAAAAGGTCCAATCCTCACTGTCCACATAGCATCCAAAACTGACTTAGTAGCTAAGTAAAAACAAAGAGCTGCAAAAGGTCCTTTAATACGATTTACAAGAAATAAGCTAATAAATAATATAACTGCAATAAAGATCATTCTAATGCTTTATGTTTTTTTGGCAATGGTTTATAAGGCATAGGTAGTTCTTTTAGAATTTTTATTGGATTCCCAGCTGCAACAACACCAGATGGAATGTCTTTATTCACCACTGAACCTGCTCCTATGATTGCATGATCTCCTATTGTTACATTTCTCATGACTACTGTATTTACACCAATAAAAACATGATTACCTATTACTACATAACCTGTCCCAGAATCTTCTTCATTTAAAACATGAGCAGCACCATCATGTGATAAAATATAACATCCATGAGTAATTAAACAATGATCTCCTATTTTTACTTTACCTCTTCTGACATCTATCTTTGCACCTAAACTAATCATAGTATTCTTACCTATTTCTGCACCAGATGCTCTTAAAAAAGTTACTTGTAGAAATCGAATAATGTTTCCAAGATGGTGTATAAATTTTCTAATTAGTATTTTCATTCTATTGAACTGTTTTATTAATTATATTCTTAAAATTATTAACAATTTTATCTATAGAAAAATTTTCAAATACATAATTTCTATTTCTTTTTCCAATTTCAATCTTATTATCCTTTCTAAGCATTTCTTGAATTGCCTTTTTAAGCTGTTCTAAATCACCCGGTATAAAACTTATACCATGAGAATCATTAAACACTTCTCTATGAGCACCTACTGGTGTATATATTATTGGTTTCCCCACTGACATAGCCTCTAGTAATGCTCTAGAAAAACCTTCTGAATAAGAAGCAGTTAAAAACACATCAGCCATTTGAAGTTGCTTCAATTTCTCATCCCCTTTAATTATCCCTAAATTATTATAATTCTTAGCAGAATTTCCATTTAAAATTATTTTCTCAGCTTCAACAGGGTCTTCATATTGTATTTTTTCTCCAGTATATTGATTATAGAAAACCCCTCTCTCTCCTTTTCTCATGTTTCCGGCAAAATTAAAAGAAACATTTGGGAACTCTTTTACTATTTCAGGAATAATTTTTAATATGTCTGTATACCCTTTAGCTTTGGTCATATGTCCAATAACCAAAATTCTATTTTTCTTAATCTGCTCTTTACTTCCAAATGGAAATTCTTCTATATCCATTGCCTGATACAACACTTCAACATTCTTTCTCTCAATATAAGGCAAAAATTGGTCTTCTAAGTATCTAGCTTGTACAATTGCTTTATCAACTCTCTTTAGTGTCCATCCAATAAGACGTTTAACTATTCTGTGAAACATCTGAAAATTTAGTTTGAAATGACTCCCTCTTAGGTGAATAATAACTTTCGCTCCAAAAAACTTTGCTAATAAAATTGTCCAAACATCTCTCCCTATCCAACCTATCTGAGTTGGTGTAATCGGATAATAAACACAAGCTGGTCTAAATACTATTAACAATTTTAAAAGTTTAGAAAAAAATTTAAAAAAATTAAGTATCATTGAGGTTCCAAACTTTCCTTTATTTGTATTATCTGTCCTAAAGTTTGTCTTTAAAAACTGAATATGAAATGCTTCGTTTAAAATATTAGACTCTAAAAACTGCTGCATGCTTAACTCTGGCCCAGAATAAGGAGGAGGTGTAGGTCCAATAAACAATATTTTTGGCTTTTTAGTTCCCATATTCTAAGCTTGATTTCATTTGTTCAACCCATTTTTCAACGGTAAGTTCTTCCCCTTTCTCTTTAGCGCTAAGACAGAATTCATATAATTTAGATTTATTAGAAAGTAGCTCTGTCATTTCACGAACATTGTCATTAAAATCATTTCTTAATATAAAACCATTCTTATTATGCTTTAAATATACTATTTCTGGACCATGTTTATCTGCTTCAAGTGTTATATAAGGTCGACCATAAGCAAAAGCATGGTTAATAGATAAACCTGAAAGGCCAGGAATAAATACAGCACTATTTCTTTTCATAATAGACGCAATTATTTCTTCCTTTATTATTGCTCCATGCCATAAAACATCTTTGTCAACTTTTACGAGATCCTTAATATATTGTTTATCTGGACCATCTCCAATGACTTCCATTTTAAGAAAAGGTAATTTTTCTTTAAGAGTTTTATAATACTCTACAAGCTTAGCTATTTCTTTACTTGGAATGAGGCGCCCTATAAAAAGGATAGAAGTATATTTTTCTGGAGGAAAATCAAAAGTATAATGCTTAACTACTTCAATTGTATTTATGGTATTATTTGCCCAAAATGCTTTTTCAGGTTTAATTAATTGTAGTTCAACGGCTTTTTCGCAACCTTCCTTAGTGTAAAAAATAATTTTATCTAATCTTCTATAAAAAAACTTAGTCAAGTATCTATTTAACTTGTTTTTTTTAGCATTACCAGATTTTAATAGCATATGATTATATGAAAATACTTTAGCTTTACTTTTCGAAAAAAAACGGTAGCTGAGAATTAAAATTAACAAGAAAAAGTTTTTCTTTTCTACTGCTAGATAAATAAAATCTTTTCCCTTTAAGTTACTAAATATCTTAATCATAACTTGTAGAGAAAACCCAAACTTATCTTTATGCTTGCTAGCGTAGATAACTTTAGATTTTGAAATAACATTGTTTTTAAAACCTAGTTTATCATTATTCTTACCAGCTAAAACCAAAATATCATAATCTGATGATAGTAGATTTAACCGCTGAATATTGTAAAAGTTATAGTTAGGAAGAATCCACAATATTTTTTTCATACCCATTCTAAAAAAACTTAGACATTGTTTTAAAACCATCTATTACTGTTGAATGATCATTGAAATTAAGTGTATGTATTCCTTTTATTTCTTTATCCCACTCAGGCTTTAAATTGGTAATATGCTCCTCTAGATACGTCTTTCTATCCAATGTTTTAATCTGATTAATATTAATTGAAGACCCATAAACCCCTGTACAATCTTGAGAAGGTCTATAAATTTTATTATTTTTAATGAAAATTTTTCCTGCAGGTCGCGCTAGTTTTGCGTCAGAAACAACAGGGTTCATTGGGTGTGGAATCCATGAACAATCTAGCGGAGAATTAGCATAAAAAACAAATAACTCATCATTTCTAGTAACTTTATTTGTTTCGTCAATTGATGTAAATAACCACCAAGTATTATCATAATAGAACAATGTAGTATCTACAGCAGAAATATTCTCAAAAATATTTTTTTGAAAAGACCAATCATATGGAAAATTATTACACTTATATAATTCGACTGTTTTGTTTTCTGAAGTCTCAGGAATCATAAAAATTTCATTAGAATATTCGAATATGAAAGGATATGAAAAATGATAATCATTATCAATAACCTTAGTTACTTTTTGTATTTTGTTTTTAAACAATTCAATAACTGAAATGTATCCTTTTTTTATTGAAAAATCATATTCTTCTACAAATATATAATCAATATTATTCTTTGATATAATAAAAGGATCCGCCCAAAATATATTTTTTGGAGGCACAATCTTCTTCATAGTTCTAAAAGAAGTTTCTGGAGCTATTTTACCTTTTTTATATAATAAAAACCATTGATCTTTTGTGAACAAGACACTAAATATCTGCTTTAAAACTATAGAAGTGTACTTAAATAATATAATAAATGCTTTAGTATTGCTTGGAGCTTTATATAATTTTCTTGTATAAAAATCATTAGAAGAATTTAGTGATTTTTTACTATTATAAAAAGATTCATACCCATTATCGTGTATCTCTTTTAGTAATCTAGGAATAATTTTAGTAGCCCTCCAGTATATTCTGTTTTTGTTTTCTATTATATTATGCTTGTATGTCCCAACCCAAGTTCTAGACAATACATATCCACCATCTAAATCATCAGATAATTTTTGTAAGACACATCCAGTCTCTTTCCACCCTTCTATAACTTCCCAAAAGCCTGGTGGCCCACCTCTATTGACTTTATTATCTCCATGATGAAAAGACCAAACGCCATATTTTGAAGCCTTATTTAATATATCTCCTTTTAAAATACGAAATCCAAACCTTAAAATAATATCTAATTCGTGTTTTTGAATTTTTCGAATATCTTCTTCTTGAATTATATCTAAAAATTTAGTTGTCTTTGGATAGACATCTAGCAAAGGTATTTTGGTTTTACTATAATCTACTTTAGTAAAAGCGTTTACATGTTTCTTTGTTAATTTTCTAGATAAAAAGATATCTATTTTCTCTAAAATTTTATAAATTATACTTTTTCGAAATTTCCATATTTTTTGCTTTTTAGTGAGAGGTTTAATTTCATTTCTTTTTATAAAAACACAAACATCTACATACGGCAAACTTTGTATCTCTTTAAGAATTTCATCTTTCCATAATTCTAATTGAAGAGAATTAGTTAGTATTCCAATTTTAATTTTTCTATCCATATTTTCAATTAGAGCCATTTTTTATACCAGTTCATTAAAAAATAAATCGACCAAATTGTATTTGTATACTCTTCTCTTCCAGACTTCAAAAATTTTAATTGTTGATTTACAGCCTCTTCGTCAAACAAGTTGGTCTCTCTACAAAACTGTTTAATATTATCTTTTACATAGTTATGTATAGTATCGCTTGCCCATTCTTTGATTGGCAAACAAAAACCCATTTTTTTTCTATATAGAATTTCGTTAGGTAAGATTCTCTCAAGTGATTTTTTTAAAATATACTTATTTACTCCATTCTTTATTTTATACTGACCTGGGATAGAAAGTGCTAATTGCACCATTTCATGATTTAAAAAAGGGCTTCTTGCCTCAATAGAATGTTCCATTCCTAATCTATCTGCTCTAAACAAAAAACGTTCTGTAACGGCCTGTCTATAACCAGAATAACATAACCAATTTGTATAATCGAATTTACTTCCATTAAGAAATTTATGGTAATCCTTTTTAAGTTGCTCCACATATTTGTATGAAGAATGTCCATTTACTTTTCCTTTAAAATCTTTAGACAACAAACCAGCCTTAACTCCTTCTTTCATCCCCCCTGCTCCAGGCCAATAGAAATCTTGTTTGTTTACTAATCTATTAGACATTTCAGACAATGGTCCTCCAGGTTTTATTCTATTAATAACACTTTTGGATAAATTTTTTACAAATTGCGGGGAACTCTCTAAAATTTTAAAATACCTGTTCAGTTTAACATAACGCTCATAATTACTATAACCACTAAATAATTCATCAGGTCCATCTCCGTTTAAAACAACTTTAATATCCTGTTGTTTAGCCAATTCCGAAATAAAATATATTGGAATAGCTGTAGTATCTGCTTGAGGTTCGTCATAAATATCTGTGATCTTTGGAATAAAATCTAATAAATCGTTAGGCGTTACTGTTTTAACAAAATGGTTGGTATTGTATTTTTTTGAAATTTTTTCAGCAAAATTTAATTCATTATAATCAGGCTGATTTTCAAAACCTATTGTGAATGTTTTAATCTCATTTTTTGTGTTTTGCCTCATTAAGGCAACAATTGCAGAAGAATCTACTCCCCCACTTAGAAAAGCTCCTACAGGAACATCAGAAATCATTCTTAAATTCACAGACTCTTCTAATTTATTGTACACAAGATCTTCTAACTCTTTTTCAGATGAAAAATCCAGATCGATATGCTTTAAATCATTAAAGGATTCATATGCTTTAATTCCATATTTATTCACAACCATATAATGACCTGGTTTGAATTTATGGATACCTTTAAACATAGTATTAGGAGTACCAACAGTATTGAATGTTAAAAAATCATATAATACTTTTTCATCTAATTCTTTCTTTATCCAAGGCAATTCGAAAAGCCCTTTTAACTCAGATGAGAAAGAGAATTTACCTTCCATTGTTGTATAATACAGTGGTTTTTTTCCAGATCGATCTCTCGCTAATAAGAGTTCTTCCTTATTTTCATCCCAAAGAGCAAAAGCAAACATTCCGTTTAACTTCTCTAGCATATCAATTCCAAATTTATTATACAGTTTTAATATAGTTTCTGTATCTGAATGAGATGCGAATTGTTCTTCTTTTAAGTAGGTTGAATTTAAAACTCTATAGTTGAAAACTTCTCCATTAAAAACAATAGTAGTTTTAGCTTCTACATCTTTCATTGGTTGGTGTCCAGCACTAGATAAATCTAATATGCTAAGGCGAGTTTGCCCTAAAGCAACTTCTCCTGAATTACGCATCCAAACACCCTCATCGTCAGGCCCTCTATGTGCTAATCTAGTATTCATATCAGATACAGCATTAATTAAATGTGTATTGTCAGATGAAAATTTAAGTACTCCATTAATACCACACATTATATAAAATTTTTGTATTGATTATAGTTTTTATTTAGATTCATTTTATTTAAATATTATTTGAGAGAAAAGTAAAAAGGTTAACATCATTAGTCTATTTTTCTTAGTACAAAAACAAACCCAAAAGGGTATTCTCCAAAGTATTTCCTAAGAAAAGATTTGACAAACTTTATTTTAACAATAAAATAATATAATATAGACGGTAAACTTATTATAAGTTTTAAGATAAAATATAACGGTTTAATTTTTCTAAATGGCTTTATAAAAACACCAAATAATTTAGAAAAACAATAGGTAAAAACACCTGCGATATCTCCAACATAATCAAGCTTTATAATTTCAAACCCATTATCCTCAAACATTCGTTTTAATCCAAAATAAGTATATCGATGAAAATCATATGGTTTCTCATGTTCCCACATAAAAAAAGGCACCGTACCTATAACATATCCGTTAGGCTTCAAAACACGTTTTATTTCTCGAAGAGCTTCATGTGGCTTATACAAATGTTCAAGTACTTCAGAAACAACAACACAAGAGTAAGTTCCATCCTCTACATTAACGTGTTGATTGTCATCTATAAATATATCTGGCCTTACACTATGATGGGTATTTGTTACTTGGTAATCTGCAGCTACATATTCATCAAAATAATTCTTAAGCATTACCTTATAAGGTCCATCTCCTGAACCATAGTCTAAAACAGAGGAACGCTTATCTATAAGGTTAAAATATTTTATAAAAAGTTCTGACTTCAGAACTCTTGATACTGGGTGATGCAAAATTGAATAAAAATATTTCCCGTTCCGATTGGTTAACTCTAACATAGCATATTACTTTTAAGACTCTTCATTTTTATTATTGTATTGAATATAATAATCTTGTTCCATTCTTTTTAAACTGAAAAATTCTAATTCATTATCATGGCAACTTTTCCATTTAAAATTATTTTTAGCGTAATAATTCAATCTATCGATCATTGTTTTAGCATCTGAACACACATCTTTTTCTTCAAATCTTTGTACTACCTCGGTTATTCCTCCTCCATCTCCAAAAACCAATACTGGCTTTTTTTTACTATAACATTCAACCGCAACCAATCCAAATGGTTCGCTAGTTGAAGGAAAAACACATACATCAAAAACGGATTGATATGTAGCTACTTCTTTTTGATAACCAACAAAGTCTACTTGCTCTTCTATCTTCAAATCTTTTACTTGTTTTTCTAACTTCTCTCTTTCTATCCCATCGCCAACTATCAGTAAAACACTATCAGTGTTAATTTTTAGATACTCTTTGAAGACCGAGATCAATCTATCAACTCTTTTAAATCCAGCCAATCTTGATGATGTCCCAATTACAAATTTGTCAGCATATTTTTCTTTTAATTTTTGTTGCAAAGATACATTTATTAAATAATCTAAACTTATTCCATTGTATACTAAACATAATCTAGACCCTTGATAAAATTTTTCTATTACATAATTTCGAGTAAACTCTGAATTCGAACAAATTGTTGTTTTTGTATACTTAAAAAATATTTTTCTTAACCAAAAGCTTAACTTATCTGACCATGTTATTTTTCTTCCAAAAGCAAAATTTCCATGTTCTGTATATACTATTTTTTTTCTAGATAAAATGGCTGCAATACTAGTTGTTAAATTAAAACCATGTAAATGAATAACATCAAAGTTATTAAACTGCTTTTCTATTCGTTTTATTTTAATTGGACTTAAGTCGAAGCCTGAGTTTAAATTAAAATTGATTAAATCTATGCCTAAGCCTTCAAAATCTTCCTTAAACTCTCCTTTAAAATTTCGAGCTGAAATAGCAATGTACAAGCTATCCCTTTCTAGCTGTAACTTAGCTAAATCGTAAACAAGACGCTCAATTCCTCCAAAATTAAAGCTACCGATACAATGAACAACTTTCATGCGTTATTAATTTATATACTTAATTATTTATGTTAGACCACAACCAATTGTCGCAAGATTAGAACCAATTTCAATAAAAACAACACTTACTCATATAATTACTCTATTACCTATTTTTTCACAACTTGGTAGAATAATTGATCTTGCCCCAAATCAAAAACATAAGTTTAACATACAATTTGGTTTTTACTACTAATTAAATAAACATTAAACATTTAGTATATAGATAAACTAGAAGTAATAGGAATAAAATAAGGAAATCTTTCTCTACCAATACCTACTAGGTTTTTATTAAACTCAAATCTATCATAAATCTCCGTTTCCTTCTCTGGTAAATTAAAAGGTATATAGAATGTAAACGTATTTAATCTATACTGTAAATTAATAAATTTTTTTCCTAAAAACTTAAATGAACTCGGAAGAATTGTTCCTTTTCTTTTAGTCTCAAAACAAAGGCTTTTTTCAATTTTAAAATTCCCTAAAAGATCTATTTTTTCATATGGTAAATAAAAAGAACGTTCTTCAAACATCTTCTTTAAAATATCTTCTATTGCCAAATGAAAATTCAAAACTAATACTTTTATTTCCTTTTCACTTGGAGTTTTATCATACCATACAGCTCTATATTTAAAAACTTGTTGAACTAGATCGTATAATTTCCCTTCCTGGATTCCGATCAGTTCTAAATCAAATAAGATAGCTTTAGCCAACAATAAAAATGATCGAAGTTTAACTACTTTTAATGTTTTTTGTGCTTCTAAAGTTATATACATCTTTAGCATATATTCTAATGCAATTTGTGTTTTTAACTCTTCACTAGTTTCTTTTTTAACTTCTTCGAGAGAAAAATCCTCCCCTCCAAGTAGTTTAAGATTAGATAATAAATTGTAAGACATCGATTTAAATAAAAATCGTTCTTCAATTCCAAAAACTCCGTGTGTTAAAATATTTTTTTCATGATTAGATAAATCTACTCTTACATTTAAATTACAAGTAGATTCATTTCTAAAAACACAAATTAAATCTAAATCTGAAATTCCTGGTTCTTTTACAGATCCCATTTGATAAACACTTAAAACAGCATCTTCTAATAAAAGTTTGTTGACTAACTTGACTTTAAGTTCTTCGTAAGATTGTATTGTTATTTCTTGAGGGTACTCTATAAACTTAACACTCATGTTATTTCTTTTTTAATCTTCTTATTGAGAAGTAATATACTATTATAAAAATCTTCATTTAGTAATTCTAAAAACTTCTGCGGAATTTTAGGTGCATAATATTTTGAGATAATTTTTCTAAAAAACCTATTTGGAATAGTAAAAAAAACTTTTTGCAACGGATTCATACTATATTTCCAATCTTTTCTTATTTGAGAGCAAACTTTAATAGCAAGCCATTCAGATGTAGTAAAAGAGCCTCTAACTGCATCGAAACTTTCTCTTTTAAATATTCCAGCATTATTTTTTGCTGAGAAATATAAGCAGGGCACTAACATTAATTGACTCATTACACTTTTCAATTCGTAAATGTTTTTTGGTCTCCAACCATTAGAATCCCTCTTTTCAAATTGATCCATCATTCTTAATAATCCAGTTTTATAATCTGGAATATTAGTTCTAGAAATATTCAATTCAATTCCAGGAGTTATTGGGTATAATAGTTTAGCTTTTTCCAACACACTAGTTGGCAGATAACTTTCAGGGTAATCTAATAGTTCACTTTCACTCATCTCAAACCAACCGTGATGTTGTAAAGGATCGAATTTTAAAATGTATTTCATTGATGATCTCTTAAATTGCTTAAGCTTCTTAGAGTTAACATAACTATCTTTTACGATAATTAACCCATCAAAATCACTATATGGAATTACTTCACCTGTAGCAACACTCCCATGTACTATTACAGCATAAAAGACATCTTTATACTTTCTTGCTATAAGTTCTTGTAATGACTTTGTAAGTTCTAATTTGTCCTTATAATAATCTATATACATTATTTTATCTTTTTCATTAGACTTTTAAATAATAACTTTAAAATAGATTTATAAAAAAACCATATGGCAACACTAATAATTATTGTATGATATATTAATTTATATTTTCCTGAAATATTTATTTTTAAACCATTTTCAAATATATAGTCTATTAATAGTAATAACAATATCGACAGGAAAATTCCTTTTAAATAGCCAAATAAAATATTAAATTGAAAATGTATTTTTAACCTAATAATAAACAATACAATTAACCAGCCTAAAACTTTTGTTATTAAAATTAAATAAGCCACCATTATAACACCGTATTGTGCACCAATAACTATCGCTAAAACTGTAACAAGTCCTCTAAAAAAAGATACATATAATGACAGTTCCGGTTTACCTATAGAATCTAACACTACAGTGCCAAACTGAGATATAGATTGAATAGCTCCTGCAAAACATAATATTTGTAATATAGGTATTGCCCCAAGCCATTTTTCACCAAATATAGATAAGACAATCCAATCAGCATTAAGTGATACTAATGTCATTAAAGGAAAAGATATCATTCCAATTATCTGCATAGATTTAAAGTAAATCTCTATAATTTGCTTCGTATCTTTTTTAATGCTAGATAATGAAGGAAATAATACATCAGCAAAAATATTAGATATTCTTTTTACTGGCGTATACATTACATTATATGAAAAAGAATAATATCCTAAAGTTGAAGAATTAAAAAATTTCCCAAGAATTAAGTAATCAATATTTCTTTCAAAATACAAAAAACCCATTGAAACCCTATACTTAACAGCATACCAAATCATATGTTTAACTTCTCTTAAATTAAAATATAATAATGGTTTCCATCGGCTGAAAACTAATGTGAAAATTAACTTGAAAAACACGATGGCTAGTGTTTGAATTACCAATGCATACACTCCAAACCCATTAAAAGCTGCCCATATAGATAACGCTGCACTTAATATGGTTGAATAAATTACAATTTGGCTAATTTTTTTAAATTCTAAATCTCTCTCTAATATTTTATAATGAGTTAGAAATACTGGATTGATTAATAGAGTTAAAGAGCACCACTTTATTAACGAGTCTAATTGAGGGCTATTATAATATTCTGCAGCAAATGGTGAAGAAATATAAACAATTACAAAAGTTAATAAAGCTATAAAATAGTTTAATAGATATAGGGTTGATATTTGTCTTCTACTCGATTCTTTATAATGAATTATTGCAGAGCCAAAACCTACATTAAAAACCATAATAATAAAACCAATAAATGTAGTAGTCAAAGCAATTAAACCAAAATCTTCTGCAAATAAAAGCTTTGCTAAAACAATATTTAAACCAACAGATGTAATTTGAGAGACTACATTAGTAATCCCTAAAAAAATCCCTCCGCTAACTAATTTATTCTTTAAAGTCAAAAGTTATTAATTTGTAACTCCACAAAAGTCTAAGATAATTTTATCCTGAGAAACTTGTAAATCTTTAAATTCATCATGGGCCACTAAAAAAACAACTACGTCTGACTTATTAACTGCCTCCTTATAATCTGTTAATTTAAATACTGAATGTTCAGTGATATTAGGTTCGCAAATATAATACTGCTCATCTTGCGCATCTTGTAAAACTTTTTGAACTATATACTTTGCGGGAGACTCTCTTAAATCATCAATATTTGGTTTAAAAGCCAAGCCCATTAAAGCAACGCTAGGCTTTCTCTTATTTTTTAGCTGAAAATCTAATTTGGCATTTTTCACTTTTTCAGCACACCAAAATGATTTATAATTATTTACTTCTCTTGCTGTGCCTATAATTTTAGATTCCATAGGGTAATCAGAAACAATGAAATATGGGTCTACAGCAATACAATGCCCTCCCACTCCAGCACCTGGCTGTAATATATTAACTCTTGGATGCTTATTTGCTAATGCAATTAATTCCCAAACATTTATATCTGCTTTATCACAAATTAATGATAGTTCATTTGCAAATGCTATTTGAACATCTCTAGAAGAGTTTTCAACCAATTTACACATTTCTGCAGTCCTAGCATTTGTAGCATGCAATTCTCCTTTTACATATTGACTATAAAAGTCTAAGGCTTTTGTTGTAGATTTCTCGTTTATTCCACCTATAACTCTATCATTATAAACCAATTCATGCATCACATTTCCAGGCAAAACGCGCTCAGGACAGTAAGCCATAAATATTTTGTTCTGTAACTCAGGTCTTTCTTGATAAATAAGCTGCTGCATTTTATCAGTAGTCCCAATTGGAGAGGTAGATTCTATTATATATAGGTCTCCCTCTTTTAGCAAAGGTATGATACCCCTAGTTGCAGCTTCTACAAAAGAAATATCTGGTTCATGGTTTCCTTTAAAAGGAGTAGGTACAACAATTAAATATACATTAGCTTGGACTGGCTGGGTAGAAGCTTTGAAATATCCTTTTTGAACTGCTCTTGCAACAACTTCATCTAAGTCAGGCTCTACTATATGAATCTTACCTTGATTAATAGTTTCCACAATTTGAGGATTAATATCTACGCCATGAACATAAGTTCCATGTTTAGCAATTAATGCTGATGTTGGTAAACCAATATATCCTAAACCTATTGTAACAACCTCTGGATTCATATTATATTTCTTTAATAAATTTTACAATTTTCTTACATGCTTTCCCATCTCCATAAGGGTTATGTAGCCTAGACATATTATCAAACCTTTCTTTATTAGACAATAAATCTAATGCTTCTTTAACAATTAACTCTTCATCTGTACCAACTAATACTACCGTACCAGCATCAACAGCTTCAGGCCTTTCTGTTGTATCTCTTAATACTAATACTGGTTTACCCAAACTTGGAGCTTCTTCTTGAACTCCTCCACTATCTGTTATAATCAATTTAGATCGATTCATCAACCAAATAAAATCTTGATAAGCTAAAGGGTCTATTAATAACACATTAGAAACATTTTTTAAGATTCTATTTACTGGCTCTTGCACTTTAGGGTTTAAATGTACTGGATAAATAATGATTCTTTCAGTGTTATCTTCAGCAATGCTTTTTAAAGCACTACAAATTCTCTCAAAACCTTCTCCATGATTTTCTCTCCTATGACCTGTAACTAAAATGAGCTCTTTGCCTGCTACTCTTTCATTAATTGCTTTAACAAGTTTACTAGGTTCTTTATTTACCTTATCAACACTCTGTATCAAAGCATCAATAACAGTATTTCCTGTAACTAGAATAGTAGACTCTTCTACATTTTCTTTTAATAGATTCTCTCTAGAAGTAGTTGTAGGTGCAAAGTGATAATCGCACACTCTTCCAGTAATTTGCCTATTAATTTCTTCAGGAAATGGAGACCATTTATTGTGAGTTCGTAAACCTGCTTCTACATGGCAAACTTTAGCTCCACTGTAAAAAGCGGCAATACTAGCAGCCATAGTAGTAGTAGTATCTCCATGCACATATACAAAATCTGGCTTAAACTCCTCTAAAACAGGCTTTAAACTAGTGATAATAATAGCTGTTAAATCATATAAGTTTTGACCAGGCTTCATTAAATCCAAATCATATTCTGGTATAATTTCAAAAAAATCTAATACTTGATCTAACATTTCTCTATGTTGAGCAGTCACACATACTTTTGTTTCAAAATCATGTGAGTTTTTCTGAAATTCTTTTACTAAAGGAGCCATTTTAATGGCTTCAGGTCTAGTGCCAAAAATTATAAGGTTTTTCTTCATCTAATTTTTTCCTATTTGAAAATATTCAAAGCCTTTGCTATTCAAGTTAAAAGAATCGTATTGATTACGACCATCAAAAATAATAGGGTTTGAGAGTTCTTTTTTTATTTCTTCAAAATCAGGGGATCTAAATTCTTTCCACTCAGTGAGTAGAATCAAAGCTTCGGCATTTTTTAAAACCTCATATTTGGATTTACATATTGTAACATTACCATACTCATTTATATAAAACTCAATAGACTCTTTAGTAACCTTAGGGTCGTACACTCTAATTTTTGCTCCTAAAGAAATTAATTCATTTATAATGTAAATTGACGGAGCTTCTCTCATATCATCTGTCCCTGGTTTAAACGTTAAACCCCAAATTCCAAAAAATTTATTTGATAAATTTTCTCCGAATTTAGATATGATTTTTTGAAGGAAATATTTTTTTTGATAATGATTGATATTTGATACTGAAGAAAGTAATTTAGGTTCATAACCTGCTTCAGTAGCTACTTTTCGAATTGCTTTTATGTCTTTTGGAAAACAAGTCCCTCCATATCCGATTCCCGGATAAATAAAGTCATATCCAATACGTTTGTCAGAACCAATACCTAATCTAACTTGATTGATATCTGCATCTAATTTTTCGCATATAATAGCCATCTCATTTATGAATGAAATCTTAGTAGCCAACATAGCGTTTGCAGCATATTTAGTCATTTCTGCAGATCTAATGTCCATTTCTAAATATCGCTGGTGCGTTCGAAAGAAAGGTGAATATAATTCTTTCATTTTTTGAGAAGCATATTCACTATCTGATCCAATAATTACTCTATCTGGCTTCATAAAATCGGTGATAGCTGACCCTTCTTTTAAAAATTCTGGGTTAGAAACCACATCAAATTCGACTTTTACATTTCTCTGCTTTAATTCTTTGCTTATAATTTTTCTTACTCGATCAGCAGTTCCTACAGGGACTGTAGATTTGTTTACCACCACTAATCGATTATTCATATTTTTACCGATTTCCTTCGCAACTGATAAAACATATTGTAAATCTGCAGAACCATCCTCACTCATAGGAGTTCCTACAGCTATAAAAACAATAGAAGTTTCTTCAAGTGCTTCCTTTATAGATGTTGAGAAAATTATAGTCTTTTGCGTACTATTTTTTTTAATTATGGCTTCTAATCCTGGTTCATATATTGGAATTTCTCCTATTTGAAGTTTGCTTATTTTATCAGCATCAACATCAACACAAACAACCTTATTTCCCATTTCAGAAAAACAGGCTCCTGAAACTAACCCAACATAACCAGTACCAATAACAGCTATTTTCATTTTTATCTAATAAAAGGGTGTTTCAAATTATTGCTAATAATAATTTCCTTATTTCTTAATTGGTGAATAATTTCTGTTGAAGGTTTTACCTCATCTAAATCAAAACCTTTTCCTAATAATATTTCTTTATAACTAAGAGTATGTAAATCTGTAAAACCTTCACTGAATTCAATTTCATCTTTATCTACCGTAATACTCCTATAGGTTCTTTGTCCATTTTCTTTTACTTCATTAGGTAAATCTTTTTCATCAATAGACAAAAACCATCTTACCCTTGCTTTATCAAACTCTAAAAAACCTGCTGCTTTTGATGTTTCTCTTAAATGAACTTGATTCTCTTGGACATCTCCAAAAATCCATGAAAGCATATCATAAAAATGAACTCCAATATTTGTTGTAATTCCGCCAGATTTACTTTCTTCTCCTTTCCAAGACGAGTAATACCAATTTCCTCTAGAGGTTATATAGGTTAAATCAATATCATATTTCTCTTGCCTATTACTACTTACAACCTTATTTTTCAATTCAATTATACTAGGGTGCAATCTTAACTGCAAGATAGTATTAATCTTTTTCCCAGATTCTTTCTCTATATCTTTTAAAGCATCTAAATTCCAAGGATTAAGTACTAAAGGCTTTTCGCAGATAGCATTAGCGCCTCTCCTCAAAGCCATTCTTATATGTGCATCATGTAAATAGTTAGGAGAGCAAATACTAACATAATCAAGGAATATATTATTTCTTTTCAATTTTTCAATATGTCTATCAAAACGCTCAAACTCAACAAAAAAATCGGCTTTAGGAAAATAGCTATCCAAAATACCAACACTATCAAATCTATCTAAAGCGGCCAATAAATTATTATTAGTTTCTTTAATAGCTTTAAGATGTCTTGGTGCTATATATCCTGCAGCTCCAATTAATGCAAAGTTTTTCATTCTTTATAGTACTTTATCTATTGTGGCTTTAGATAAACAGTTTTTCACATCATAAACAACACAAGAATCTTTTCTTAATGTTTCAAAATTTAGAGCCTTGAATTCATTATGAGCAACAGTTAATACAATAGCATCAAATTTAGAATTTGGAATCTCTGTAGTTGATTCTAATCCGTACTCATGATTCACCTCTTCAGAATTAGCCCAAGGATCAAATACGGTTACATTTGTACCATATTCTTTTAATGAAGCTATTACATCTACTGCTTTAGTATTTCTAACATCTGGACAGTTCTCTTTGAAAGTGACTCCTAACACAAGAATATCTGCACCCTTAATTCTAATATCTTTTTTAATCATTAATTTAATCACCTCAGAACCAACATATTCTCCCATACTGTCATTCATTCTTCTCCCTGCGAGAATTATCTCTGGGTTATACCCATACTCTTGGGCTTTTTGGGCTAAGTAATAAGGATCTACTCCTATACAGTGACCACCGACTAAACCAGGTTTAAAGGGTAAAAAATTCCACTTAGTACCAGCTGCTTCAAGCACATCGTGGGTGTTTATATTCATTAAGTTAAAAATTTTGGCAAGTTCATTGACAAATGCAATATTAATATCTCGTTGTGAATTCTCAATCACTTTAGCAGCTTCAGCAACTTTTATTGTAGGTGCTAAATGAGTACCAGCAGTAATAACAGATTTATAAAGACCATCAATTTTTTTTCCTATTTGAGGTGTAGAACCTGAAGTAACTTTCAATATCTTCTCAACAGTATGCTCTTTATCTCCTGGATTAATCCTTTCTGGGGAATATCCAGCAAAGAAATCTTTATTGTACTTCAATCCCGAAACTCTCTCTAAAACTGGAATACAGTCATCTTCTGTCGCTCCAGGGTAAACTGTAGATTCATAAACAACAACATCTCCTTTCTTTAAAACTTCACCTACCGTCTCACTCGCTTTAATCAATGGTGTTAAAATAGGCCTATTATTCTTATCTACTGGTGTAGGAACTGTTACAATGTAATATGTACAATCCTTAATATCTTCAATAGAAGTTGAACAATATAGTCCCAAATCTTCGTTTGATTGGGTTTTTAAAACAGACTGAAGTATCTCATCATCAACCTCTAAAGTGCTATCCGTTCCAGACATCAGTTCTTCAACTCTTTCTTTATTGATATCAAATCCTACTACAGAATATTTGGTTGCAAATAATCTAGCTAAAGGCAATCCAACGTACCCTAATCCAATAATTGCTATTCTTTCTTGATTCATTTCTTTATTTATAAATTTTCCCAATACCAGCTTACAGCTTCTTTTAAACCTTTCTGTAAAGAATATTTAGGGTCATAATTTAGTAATGTTTTTGCTTTATCTATACTCGCATGTGAGTGCGGTATATCTCCTATTCTATTTGGTCCGTATTTTACTTCAATATCACTAATGTTTGAGTCAAAATGAGCTAAATAGGTTTTTAAATATGCAATTAAATCATTTAATGTATTTCTATCTCCATAAGCAACATTGTATACAGTATTTAAAGCTTCCTTATTATCAGAAACCAATGCTAATAAGTTTGCTTGAATTACGTTATCTATGTAGGTAAAGTCTCTTGAAAAATTTCCATCTCCATTAATTACAGGAGATTCTCCACTCATTAATTGGTTAACAAATTTTGGTATCACAGCTGCATAAGCTCCATTTGGATCTTGTTTTCTGCCAAATACATTAAAATATCGTAGCCCGATAGTGTCTAACCCATAAGTTTTAGAAAACACGTCGGCATATAATTCATTTACATATTTTGTTACTGCATACGGCGATAATGGTTTTCCAATTTTATCTTCTATTTTTGGTAAAGACTCCGAATCTCCATAGGTTGAAGAGCTCGCAGCATAAACAAATCTTTTTACATTATTATCTGAAGATGCTTTTAACATATTTAAAAAACCACCAACATTTACTTCATTGGAGGTAATAGGGTCTTTAATGGATCTTGGAACTGAGCCTAAAGCTGCTTGATGTAAAACATAATCGACTTCAGCACAAGCATTCATACAATCATCAAGATTTCTTATATCTCCAACAATAAGTGTGAAGTTTTGATTTGATAATAACGCTGATATATTTTCCTTTTTACCAGTAGCAAAATTATCTAAGCAAACAACTGTATTCTCCAGATCTAAAAGAGCTTCACAAAGGTTTGAACCAATAAATCCCGCGCCTCCAGTAACTAGAATTTTCCTCTTAGTTAAGTTTACTTCCATACATTAATAAGCTTTATCCTTTTTCAAGGAACGAAAATACAAAAATCTTACAGATAACCTTAAAAAAATAAAAAAGCTTCACAAAATTGTGAAGCTTTTAAAGTGGGCAATGAGGGATTCGAACCCCCGACCCCTTGGGTGTAAACCAAGTGCTCTGAACCAACTGAGCTAATTGCCCTAAAACGGATGCAAATATAAAACGGTTTTTAATTTTACCAAAGAAAAATATGTTTTATTTTAAATAACTTCTGCGACTACAAAAGTGCTGCCTCCAACATATATTAAGTCATTCGTTGATGCTCTTTTATGAGCTCCTTGTAATGCATTTGCAACAGATTTATAATCACTTCCTAATAATCCATACTTAGCCGATTTATTTTTAAGCTCTACTTCATTTAATCCTCTTGGAACATTAGGTTTACAGAAATAATAATGCGCCTCTTTTGGAAAAAAAGAAAGTATATCGCTTAATTTTTTATCATTAACTACTCCTAAAACAATATGCAATCTTTCAAATGTTTCTTCAGATAATTGTTTTATCACATAACTCAGTCCTTCTTTATTATGAGCAGTGTCACATATAACTTTTGGATTCTCTCCCAACACCTGCCATCTTCCTTTGAAACCTGTATTCTCTAAAACTTTTTTTAAGCCTTTCTTAATATGACTTTCAGATATTTTAAAATTAACTAATTGCTGTAATGAGACAACAGCTGTCTTTATATTGTTCTGTTGATATTTGGCTAATAAATCAGAAGTATATTCAACTGAATAATCAGAAGCAAAAAAGACCTTAGTATTCATTTCTTTTGCTTTATCTAGGAATACTTTTTTCACTTTCTGTTGCTTTTCCCCAATAACAACTGGAATTCTTTCTTTTATAATCCCTGCTTTTTCAAATGCTATTTCTGGCAGTGTTTCACCTAATAACTGCATGTGATCATAGCCTATATTAGTAATAACTGAGACTTCTGGAGTAACAATATTAGTAGAATCTAGTCTTCCTCCTAATCCTACTTCTATAATAGCAATATCTACTTTTTCTTTTGAAAAATAATCGAATGCCATTCCAACAGTCATTTCAAAGAAGGATAGCTGCTGCTTTTGTAGAAAAGCCTTATGATTATTAATAAAACGCACTACAAAATCTTGTGCTATCTCTATTCCATTTATTCTTATTCGTTCTGTAAAGTTTTTAAGATGCGGAGAAGTGTATAAGCCTACTTTATATCCAGCTTCTTGTAAAATACTGGACATCATATGTGAAGTAGAGCCTTTTCCATTAGTTCCTCCTACATGAATAGACTTAAATTTCTTTTCAGGAAAATTAAGTTCTTTTGAAAATGCTAAAATATTAGTGAGATCTTTTTTAAACGCTACAGCCCCTTGTCTTTGGTACATTGGCAGTTGCGCAAACATCCAGTCTAACGTTTCTTGGTAATTCATTATTTAATCAAAGAAAACTTGTACGTTATTGTTCCTTTTTGTTTTATAGGAGCATTACCATCTGCATTCCATTTTGTTTTTAAGGCAGCTTCTCTAGCTGGTTTTAATAAACAAGGAGCAGAGTTTGTAGTTCCCTTAACTCCAGGAATTGCTTTAATAACTCTTCCGGTTTTATCTACCTCAATACTTACCACCACAATCCCTTCTTCTTCACAATCTGGTTTTTGCTTTGGCTTTTCTAAGGCTTTTCTTCCTGATAAATTGTAGTTTTTATCTCCACCAGAACCTTCATTTCCGTAATATTTTGGAGAATTAGGGTCTCCTGTTTTTTTACCTTTTAAACCCGGCTCATTATCATCTCCTTCTCCTTTAGGCTTGCCACCTGACTTATCTCCTTTTAATAAATTTTTTAATGCATCTCTAGTAGCTTTGGATGGTTTCTTAGGTTTTGGTTTTGGAGTTACTTTGGGCTTCTCTTTTTTTATCTCTTTTTTTGGAACTTCTTTTTTCTTTTCCTCTGGTTTTTCTATAACAGGAGCATCTTTTGTTTCTTGGGTCAGCACCTTCTCTTTTACAGTCTCTTTAGGTATATCTTTTACTTCTTCTGGTCGAGTTTCAGTTTTCTTTACTGGAGCAGATTTTACTTTTTTAATTACTTTCGGTTTTCCTTTTCCAACATTTGAGTCTCCAAAATTAATTGCTAATCCGTATTCTGCTGGAGGGTCTAAATATTGCATACCAAAGTTTAAAATACCAATGATTAACAACAACATAATAATGGTTGTTATGATTGCTGATTTCTTTTTATGTCTAGTTTCTAGTATTGGCATTACTTACCTCCTTTTACAGCTAAAATCATTTTAAGTTTATTCTTATTAGCAATATCAATTACTTTCATTACCTTCTTGTAAGGAACATTTTGATCTCCTCTAATCACTACCGTTTTACTTTTATCTTTACCTACTTTATTTAAAATCTCTAATTCTAAGTTATTCTCAGTAACTTTTCGCTTATCAATATAAAAATTAGACTTACCTGTAATGGTAACAGCTACAGAAGCTTTATTTTCTGTCTTTCCACCAGCTTTAGGTAATAACACATCGATTGCACTTACCGTTACTAATGTAGATGTTAACATAAAAAATATTAACAGAAGAAAAACAATATCTGTCATTGAAGACATATTGAAATTCGGATTTACTTTATTTCTTCCTCTTATATTCATTATACAGGTTCGTTTAGTAAATCTAAAAATTCTGTTGACTTTGCTTCCATTTGATACACTACCTTATCTGTCCTTACAACAATATGATTATACGAAATATAAGCTATAATACCAACAATTAAACCTCCTACTGTTGTTGTCATAGCGGTATATAATCCATCAGACAACATTTTAATATCAATCTGACCTCCAGAGTTAGCTATCTCATGTATAGCAACAATCATACCGATTACGGTACCTAAAAATCCAATCATAGGTGCTGCTCCTGCAATAGTTGCTAATACACTTACGTTTTTTTCTAATTGATAAATTTCAAGTTTTCCAGCATTCTCAATAGCGGTATTTATATCTTCCAATGGTTTCCCTATTCTAGAAATTCCTTTACCAATCAATCTTGCTGTTGGAGAATTATTACTCTTACATAAGGCATCAGCAGACTCTAACTTACCATTAGAAACATAATCTTTAATTTGATTCATAAAATTCTTATCAACCTTGGCTGCAGACTTGATTGCAAAAAATCGTTCAAAATAAATATACAACGCAATAGTCAGTAGAAAAAAGAGTATTGAAATAATGATTAACCCTCCAGTACCACTCTCCATAATAAGCTTATAGATGGATAGCGTTTTTTCTTCAGATAAGTTTTCTGCAATTTCTGGGTTTTCTTGAATAAATAATAACATTCTGAATTTTTAAAGTTCTCTTATACTAACGACTGAATAGTTTTTAAATTGTTTCAAAAAAATACCCGAGAAAAACTCGGGTATTTTTTTTTAAATAAATGATCTCAATATAATGAATGAAAAGGAGCCGACTAAAAAGCCAACCAATGCTAACCATGAAATCTTTTTCAAATACCAGAAAAAATCTATTTTCTCCATACCCATTGCAACCACTCCAGCTGCTGAACCGATGATTAACATACTTCCTCCTGTTCCAGCTGAGAATGCAATAAAATGCCACAAAGGATCATCAAGTGGCTCTGTGAACATTCCTAAACTTGCTGCCACTAATGGCACATTATCTATTACTGCTGACCCAATTCCTAACAGCATAACCACTAAATCAGAGACACCAGTATTTGGTAATTCAGTTCCCATTAAAGGCACACCTTCTTTCAAGCTATCTGCAAAACCAAATAAAATTCCTAACGATTCTAATGCGGCTACTGCCATCAAAATCCCCAAGAAAAATAAAATACTTGGCATTTCTATTTTAGACAAAGAACTATGTACTGGGCTATGATATGCATGCTCTTTAGATTCATCCATAGTATTAAAATCTGTTAAAGAGAATTTTGTTCTACTAAATATCTCTGCAAATGTGGCTACTATTGCTAAAGATAGCATCATACCAACGTATGGAGGTAAATGTGTTAATGTTTTGAAAATTGGAACAAAAACAATTGCTGCCAGACCTAAGTATAGCATAACAGCACTATGCTTTCCTGGTTTAGAATCATCTTGCTCATCTGTTTCAATCTCTCCTTTAAAAGCAGGTAAAAAACTTGCAATAAAAGAAGGTACAATCATACATAATAATGATGGTATAAATAGATAAATAAATAATTTACCTGTACTTACTTTATCTCCAATCCATAACATAGTAGTCGTTACATCTCCAATTGGAGAAAAAGCACCACCTGCATTTGCCGCAATTATAATTAAACCTGCAAACCAGATTCTATCCTCTCTCTTTTTTACGATTTTTTGCAATATAGAAATCAATACAATAGTAGCTGTTAAATTGTCTATGATTGCCGAAAGAATAAAAGCTAGAACAGAAAATATCCATAAGATCTTCTTCTTACTATTGGTTTTAACATAGGTTTTAATTGTAGAAAAACCATTAAAGTAGTCAATGATTTCAACAATAGTCATTGCACCTAATAAGAATACTAAAATTTCTGCGGTCTTCCCTAAATGATGTAATAGTGTTTCCTCTACTAAATGTGTTTTGGCTTCATGTGACTTATCAGCAAACCCTTCAACTAAAGAATGTGCAGAGGAATCAAACCAATTAGAAAATGAATCAATTCCTAAAGCTACAACAGCCCAACAAATAGCCATCATTGCTAAGGCTGGAATTAATTTATCTAATTTTAAATTATGCTCTAGAGTAATAGCTAAATACCCTACGATGAAGACTATAATAATTACTGATTCCATAAATATAAGTTTATATAAGTTGTTTTAATGCTATTTCAAATCCTGTTTTACAGATTTCTTTTTTACTATTATTTTTTTCAAATGTATGTACTAATGCTTTTCGTATGGTTTCAGAAGTATCATTAAAAATAGCTTCATCATTCATTGGTAAATCCACTCTTGATTCCATAAAATACGCAAAAACTCTAGCAATTCCACAATTTGAAATAAAATCGGGCAATAAGCTAACCTGAGAATCTGTGTATTCCATAATGGGTCCAAAGAAAATTTCTTTATCTGCAAACGGAACATTAGCTCCGGGAGAAATCACTTCTAATCCTGAAGAAATCATTTGAGATATCTGATCTTTAGATACTAATCTAGAAGCTGCTGCAGGGATAAATATTTCTGCAGATAATGACCAAATCTTTTGATTAATTTCTTCAAATGGAATCATATTCTTCGATACTAATTTATTTCCATCTTTACTTAGAAATAAATTTGTCATTTCATCCATTGTAAAGCCTCTTTCATTTATAAGTCCACCTTCTCTATCTATAATCCCGACAACTTTAGCTCCTAATTGTGTTAAGTAAAATGCCGCTGCAGAGCCAACATTTCCAAAACCTTGTACGACAGCTTTTTTACCTTGGATAGATCCTCCATAAATAGCATAATAATGCTTTACTGCTTCAGCAACTCCATAACCAGTTAGCATATCTGCTACAGTATATTTTCTTGATAAATCAGGAGAATACTTTTTATTCTCAATGATTTTGATAACTCCCTGGCGTAATTGTCCTATTCTATTAATTTTATCTGCTTCTGTAGGCTTAAAATGACCATTAAAAATTCCTTCTTGAGGATGCCACACGCCACAATCTTCTGTGATAGGAATTACATCTTTATCTGCATCTACATTTAAATCTCCTCCAGTACCATAATAGTGTTTTAATAATGGAGTAACAGCCTGATACCAACGCTCTAAAACGCCTCTCTTCCTTGGGTCATTTGGGTCAAAATTAATACCAGATTTAGCACCACCAATAGCAGGCCCAGAGACTGTAAACTTTACTTCCATTGTCTTGGCTAAAGAAAGGACTTCGTTTACATCTAGCCCTTTTCTCATTCTAGTTCCACCTCCCGCAGCTCCTCCTCTTAAAGAATTAATAACCGTCCAACCTTCTGCTTCTGTTTCTGGATCTTTCCAATTAAAAACAATTTCTGGTTGTTTATTTTCGTACTTTTTAAGTAGTTCCTTCATTAAATATAGTTTAGTTTTTCTGTAAGAAATAAGTACTGAAAAACAGTACCAAAGTAAAAAAAATAAATGTGGATTAAGAATTATTTGGATTAAATATTAATCCAGATGAATGATTTTTTTTAGCGCCTGTCACACTCCTTAAACAGTTAATCTTCCCATCAAGTTTTAAGAGTCCTAAAAAAGAAAAAATAAGTGCTTCCTTAAAATTTATAATATCATCAGAAGGAATCACACACTCACTTTTCGAATGATTAGAAATTCTATGCATTAGATATGAATTAAAAGCGCCTCCTCCTGTAATTAAAATAGTCGAAATATGTTTAGCTATTCGACCTATTTGAATAGCAATGTGCTCCACATAAGTTCTTAAAATATCTTTAACACTAAGATTATACTTATCAATTAGAGGGAAAATATATTTAGAAACCCACTCTAAACCCAATGATTTTGGAGGATCTAAATAATAAAACTCTAATTTATTCAATTCCCCTAACAATTGATTATTTAACTTACCCGTTAACGCAATTTTACCAGAATCGTCATATTTAAATCCTATTCTGTTAGCGTAATGATTTAACACAATGTTGACTGGACAAATATCAAAAGCTAATCTATCATTATTCTTTACAAAAGAAATATTGGCAAAACCTCCTAAATTTAAGCATGCATCAAATTCAGAGAATAAAATATCATCTCCAACAGGAACTAAAGGAGCTCCTTGCCCTCCCAATTCAACATCTTGGCTTCTAAAGTCACAAACAACTTTTAACTTAACTATATTCGCTAGCGTTTGTCCATCTCCAATTTGTAGTGTTATTCCTTTTTCTGGTTGATGAAAAACTGTATGTCCATGTGAGGCAACAAAATCAATTCTCTTTATATTTTCCTCTTTAATAAATCGATTTACTTTTTCGCCCAGAAAGCGACCATAGTTCAAATTAAGTGCCTTCAATTTATCTTCAGAATAAAAAATAGCATTTCTTAGTTTCTCAATCCAGTCATTAGAATAAACATATGTTTTTGAAGTTAATATTTTGAACTCTTTGTAGTCATTCTTTCTAAACTTAACATAGACAACATCCAAGCCATCTAATGAAGTACCAGACATTAAACCAATCGAAAAAACATAATCATCATGCATATCGTAAAAATATAAAAAGTATATTGAAAATATGCCAGCAAAGAAGTATCTTTGAGGACTTTTTTTACGAATTTAATAATTACAAATAAAAATGGATTTTAACCTTACCGAAGAACATTTAATGATTAGAGATGCTGCAAGAGATTTTGCGCAAACTGAATTATTACCTGGAGTTATAGAAAGAGATGAAAAGCAAGAATTTCCTAACGAATTGGTTAGAAAAATGGGAGAGCTTGGTTTTCTTGGAATTATGGTAGATCCAAAATATGGAGGAAGTGGAATGGATACTTTTTCTTACGTGTTAATTATGGAAGAGCTTTCTAAAGTTGATGCTTCTGCATCCGTAATTGTTTCTGTAAACAATTCTTTAGTTTGTTATGGTATTGAGCAATATGGGTCAGAAGAACAAAAACAAAAATATTTAACAAAATTAGCTACTGGAGAATATGTAGGTGCATTTTGTTTAAGCGAACCCGAAGCTGGAAGTGATGCCACATCACAAAAGACTACAGCTATAGATATGGGAGATCATTATATCCTTAACGGAACAAAGAACTGGATTACAAATGGAGGTAGATCAGATGTGTATTTGGTAATTGCTCAAACCGATCGCGAGAAAGGGCATAAAGGAATCAATGCTTTTATTGTAGAGAAAGGAATGGAAGGTTTTGACATAGGACCAAAGGAAGATAAATTAGGAATTAGAGGAAGCGACACTCATACACTACAATTTAATGATGTAAAAGTTCCTAAAGAAAACCGAATAGGAGAAGATGGATTTGGGTTTAAATTTGCAATGAAAACTCTTTCTGGAGGTAGAATTGGTATCGCATCTCAAGCACTTGGTATTGCTGCTGGGGCTTATGAATTAGCTTTAAAATATTCTAAAGAACGTAAGGCTTTTGGAACAGAAATTTGTAATCACCAAGCTATTGCTTTTAAACTAGCTGATATGCATACAGAAATACAAGCTGCTAGACATTTGGTTATGAAAGCCGCTTGGGATAAAGATCAAGGGAATAATTACGATCTTTCTAGTGCAATGGCAAAACTATATGCTTCTAAGGTAGCTATGGAACATTCGGTAGAAGCAGTACAAATTCATGGAGGCAATGGTTTTGTAAAAGAATATCATGTAGAGCGTTTAATGCGTGATGCTAAAATTACTCAGATTTATGAAGGAACTTCTGAAATTCAAAAAATAGTAATTTCAAGAAGTATTTTAAGAGACTAGTTGTATTTAATAACATTTATATAAAGCTCATCTGAACAAGATGGGCTTTTTTATTTAGAAAATGTCACATCGTATAAATGTAACCCTGAACCTGGAGCAATTGTTGCTAATGCTTTTCTTTTTTCTTTTGATTCTTTCAGAGACTCTTTAATGTCTTCTAAAGTAATATTGCCTTTGCCCAGTTCTATTAGTGCTCCCATCATTAAACGAATCTGATAACGTAAAAACCCTTTTCCTCTTACACTAAGAACAAAGCTTTCCTTTGGAAAAAAATTAGCTTGTAATATATCATTATTCATAATCTTACAACTAACAATATTTCTAGTAAGCTTAGTATCTTTAGAGGGTTTTGTACAATACAAACCAAAATAATGTGTTCCTTCAAATAATTTTGCTCCTTGTTTCATTATATGTATATCAAGGCCTTTATACCCAATTAAAAAAGGAGCTGCATAAGGATGGTTCTTCCCTTCATTTGAGAAGTAATAATGATACTCCTTGATTTTTTCATGTTGGATAATATTAAAGTAAGGATCAAAAATTTCTTCTATACTTAACGCAAGTAAATCGGCCGGAGAATTTCTATTAAAAGATTTTAAAAAAGTTTTACAATCCAGAGACTCATCTATAAATAATTGAAATGGATAATTTGTAGAAGAAACTTTAGCATCTGTCCTTCCAACTCCTATACTCTTAAAACGAACTCCAGTACATACAAACTTTAATGTTTTATCTAATATAAAGTGTACAGTTTTCAAATCAGGCTGCTTTTGCCATCCATGCAATCTAAAACCTAAATATTGAATTCTAATTAAATAAGAATGTTTATAATTCATAAAGTAAATATAGCACAATAAAAAAACCTCAT
>JAGDZT010000008.1:0-2399 GCA_049115635.1 Flavobacteriaceae bacterium | reverse complement strand
ATAGAATTTATCTAAAAGCAATATAATTGATACTAACGGTATCAATTATATTGCTCATTCACCTATTTATTTTCTAAGGAGTGAGAAGTTTCCTTTTCTTTCTCTAGTTTCTCCGTTAGGGTCAATAAGTTTAATAGCAAACCAATAATCATCAGAGGGGAGTCTATTTCCACCATATGATCCATCCCATCCTTGCGAGTCAAGAGGTATATTGGCGACGACTTTTCCGTATCTGTTAAATATATATATGGAGCTATCCGGGAAGAATGTAGAGTTAGCACCTTTTACTGTCCAAGTATCATTAATACCATCGTTGTTAGGAGTAAAGAACTTCGGGAACTCAATTACCGATACTAATAGCGATACTTCACCACAACCGTTTTTGTCTCTTACTCTAATATAATAGAACCCACCTTGTAAACGGTCAAATACCGGGCTATCTTGATATCCATGAACAATGATATTATTTTCATCCGCTAATGCATATTCATAATCACCAATACCTAGATTTGTAGGATCGATGGTAATAGAGTTATTATCGGAATCATCTACAATGGTTACATCATCTTGTGTAATGGTTGCAATGATAGATTCGTTTACTTGTATAGTTCTTGTTCTAGAACAATTAGTACCATCTGTCGTGGTCGCGGTAATGGTATATAATCCACCAGAAGTTACATTTAAGAAACTTCCTATAGTATTGTTATTAAGAGGGTCTGTCCATACATAATCGTAAATGTCAGCAGGGTTTTCTACACTAATGGTTAGTACAGGTCCATTGAGACATACAATTTGAGGCGTTGTTACCTGAAAATCAGGTAAAGGGTTTACAATAACATCAAAAGAAGCATCATCATTGACACATCCCGTACGTTTGTTTTCAATACGCACATAAATGGTTTCTAAACTAGCCGTTGTATTACTGTACGGGCTAGCAATAGGATTCATACCACTTGTAGCTTCTAATTGCGATGTATGGAATGTAACATTAAAATCATCAGGATCTTGTCCTGTTGTTATTTGATCTAAAAGCGGTTCAATTTGCTGATCTAAATCAATGGTTTGTATAAAGCCATTAGTATCGTCACCATCATCATCATTATCACAATAACTAAGGTTAGATACAGGCGTAAATAAAGGTTCTCTATTAATCACCACATCAAAGTTAGAGATTCCATTAGCACATTGTGTTGCAGCGTTAAATACACGAACAAATATAGTTTGTCTGTATGCCACTGAGTTTGAAAAAGGAGAAGCTAATGGATTTGTTCCCGCTTGAGCATTGGCAAGATCGATATGATATGTTACCGTAAATTGAGTAGGATCTTGAGTTCCTAAAATAGTAGCGGTTTGCATTTCTAGATCAATATTTTGAGAGAATCCGTTACGAGCAGACCCATCAGTATTATCATCACATACTTCTAAATCTGCGACAAAGTTAGCAATAGGAAGAGGATTTACCACTACATCAAAACTGGTATGATTGGTAAAACAGTTAGCACCACTACCAGTTACTCTTACATAAATGGTTTGCCTGTCTCTTACAGTGTTGGTAAAAGGAGAACTTAAGTTGTTAGTTCCCGCTAAAGCATCATTAGCACTCAGGTGATAGGTTACGGTATAATTAGCAGGGTCTTGAGTTCCTAGTATGGTTGCAGTTTGACTTTCTAAGTCAAAAGACTGTATGATTCCATTGGTTCCATTTCCATCTTGGAAATCATCACACAGTTCATAATCACCAACAACAGGATTTGCAACAGGTACAGGATCTACAGTTAAGGTAATGTAGGGTCCAAATCCTAAACATCCATTATCTAAATCACTATCTACACGAATGTAAATAGATTGCATGTTAGGATATCCTATGTTACGATAGTTACTAATATCAGTGATGGCGTTTAATTCAGCTAAAGCATCCGCTGAGTTTCTATAGTAAGTAATGGTTAATTGTTGAGTAGGAGGGAATAGTGCTCTAACTTCAGCATCTACAGAGCTAAAGTTAAAAGCAGTCACTCCATCGGTATCATCATTATTAGCATTATCTACTCCATTGATGTCTAAGAAATCATCACATACATTAAAAGCACGAGCGAAAGTAGCAGGGATTCCAGTGGTAGATACTACAAGATCGACTTGAGAGATTCTATAACAAGAGTTTGCATTGGTAGCCCGAGCCCAAACAGTATCTGTTGGAGTTGTTCTGTTGGTAAAAGCAATTGGGTTGGCAATTGCATTGGTGTCTGCTATGGCATCAGCTTGTGAAGGGTAATATGTAAATGTTTCACTAGCAGCATTGGTAGAGATTAGAATATTGGCTTCGGTAAGATTAAAATCAGAGAAACCATCTGTATCATCATCACATTGTTTAAGTTCTACAACATTGCTAATCACTGGCAATG
>JAGDZT010000007.1:0-222117 GCA_049115635.1 Flavobacteriaceae bacterium | reverse complement strand
CCTTAGAAAATAAATATGTGAATGAGCAATATAATTGATACCTTTAGTATCAATTATATTGCTTTTAGATAAATTCTATGAGAGATTTATATTTTCTACTTACCGTTTTTATTACTTTTTTCTTTAGCATACAGATCTATGCGCAAGGAGAAACAATGAATTGGTATTTTGGAGACAAAGCTGGGTTAGATTTTACTGGAGGGTTTGCAAGTACTTTAGGAGATGGAGAAATGAACACTATCGCTGGTTGTTCAACAATCTCAGATTGGAGAGGAAACTTATTATTTTATACAAACGGAGAGACTGTTTGGAATAAAAACCATGTCATTATGGACAATGGTACAGATTTAGCAGGGCAAAAAGAAAACTTACAGTCTTCCATTATTATTCCTAAGCCAGAAGATCCAAATACATACTATATTTTTACTACAAGAGTTGATGACAAAACTGGTACTATTATTACACGAAGTGTCTATTATTCAATTGTTGAATTTTCGGCAAGTAATCCACTTGGAATTATAACCACTAAGAATACTAAATTAGTGAATGCTGCTTCATCTGAAAGAATATCTGCAACACATCATACAGACGGTAAATCTATTTGGTTAATTACTCTTACTGGTCAAGGATTAGGTTCACCTGATCCCAAAAAAACTTTTAATGTTTTTAAAATTGATCAGACTGGTATTGCTAGTACACCTATACAGTTTGCTTCTGAGTTTGTAATACCCTCTTTTGGGATTATGAAAGTATCACCAGATGGCTCAAAAATAGCTGTTTCTGGAAATACTTCTGAAGAGGATTCTAGGTATATATTTATGTTTGACTTTGATAAAACAACAGGTTTAGTAACAGATGATAGGCAAATAAGACCAGATCCAGCACTTTTTACTCCTGTTGTACCAAAAGGTATTGAATTTTCTCCAAATTCTAAATACTTGTATTATACATGTAATTTGGGTGAGTCTCTTAATGCACTTATGCAATTAGATTTAGACCCACTTGGGCTTGGTAGTAAAACTTTTTTAAATTCCGGAGAAGGTATTCTTCGTAGCTCTATGCAATTGGCTAATGATGGAAAAATTTATGTTGCTCTTACTGATACTTCAGGAGAAGGCTTTGTCACTGTAGGTGTAATTGAAAACCCTGATGAACAAGGAACATCAAGCAATTACCAATCAGGTTCCTTAAGATTAACTCCAGGAAAATCAATGAATGGTTTACCTAACTTTATTCAATCTTATTTTGCATCTAAAGTATTGACAGAAAATCAATGTGTATTCGATACATTTAGCTTTTCCGCCGAATCTTATGCAGGTATTGATTCTATAAATTGGGATTTTGGTGATGGAAATACTTCATCTTCTCTCACTCCTGACCACGTTTACACTACTGCAGGGAATTATGCTGTAAAAGCCGAAATGGTAGTAGCTGGAGAAAATGTTTTAGTTTACAAGTATGTTACTGTTTATGCATTACCCAATCTAATTCCTGGGCAAGATCTTGTTCAATGTGATACCGATACAGATGGTTTATCTACTTTTAATCTATTTAATATTAGAGAGAAAATTACAGATCCTTCTTTAGAAGAAGAATTCTTTTTTTATGAAACTTCAGCAGATGCTATGGCTGATACTAATCAAATTCCAAACCCAGATGTTTATGTAAATAGTGTTCCAGATCAAGAAATTTTTGTGAGAGCAGTAAACAGTAACGGTTGTCAAAATTTCACTTCTTTTTTCTTACGAGCAAATTTTGTAAGTGTAGCCCCTATTTCTGAAATGATTGCCTGTGAATCTTTAGATAATGAATTATCGACACCCATAGGAAAGTTTGATTTAAGAATGAAAAGGAACTTAATTTATAGCGAATTAGGTTTGCCAACTACTACTAGTTTAACTTTCTTTGAAACGTTACAAGATGCACAGACGATTACTAATGAACTTCCAATTGATTATGAATCGTCTACAAAAACTATATGGGTTAGAATTGTAGGAGCAGGTAGTTTAAATTGTGGCGGTTTACAGTCCTTTAATATTATTGTCAACCCAAAGCCTGTAATTACGATTCAAGATAAATATTTTATTTGCGATGATCCAACAGTAAATCCCGTAGTTCTAACTGCTGACTCTTCTAATGACAGAGTTGAATGGTTAGATAGAACTGGAGTGGTTATTTCTACGTTACCTACTTTTCCGTTAAACGAAAAAAATAGATATACTTTAATTGCTTACAAAACAGAGAATGGAATAGAATGTTCTAATTCTTTAGAGTTTAAAGTAGATAAATATCCTCCTCCTTCCTTTACTTCAACTGAGGTGATAGAAACTGGAGATTCATTTTCAGTTTTGGTAACTGTTAGTGGAGATAGTTCTTATGAATTTTCTATAAACGGAACAGATTATTTTGGTAGTGGAACAAGTTATACATTAACCAATGTTGCTCCAGGCTTTAGAACGATTTATGTTAGAGATATTAATAATTGTGAACCTCCAAATCAAGAAGATATTTCTATTGTTGGTTATCCAGATTTCTTTACTCCCAATGGAGATGGAATTAATGATTTTTGGAATATTAAAGGTGTTTCCGATACGTATTACAAATCTGTATATATTAGGATTTATAATAGATTTGGAAAAGTAGTTTCAGAAATTAGTGATTTACAATCTTTAGGCTGGGATGGTAGATATAATGGAAAAAAAATGATTCCAAATGATTATTGGTATTCTGCCCAAATCATAGATCTTAATGATAATATTATTAAGAAAAGTGGTAACTTTAGTTTAATTAGAAATGAATAATATGTACTTATCTATAACTAATTAACTAAACTATTTCTATACTTATTCCTATAAAAATATAGAAATAAATTTTTCTCCACAAAGAAGTAAAAAAATAATCAATATCTTTATTATCAGAAAGATGCCTAAATATTAGGCTAAAATTGCATTGATATTTTGTAATTTTAAATAGAGTAAATCTATTTATATAAAGTCAGATACACAATATTGTATTTATAAAATTTCTATGAAGAGGGGACAATACATATTCATCAATCTAATTACCATGCTTTTATGTGCAAACCTGTTTGCGCAAGGAGAAACGATGAATTGGTATTTTGGAAATAAGGCAGGTTTAGATTTTACTGGAGGCTTGGTAAGTGCTTTAGGAGATGGAGAAATGAATACCATAAACGGTTGTTCTACAATTTCAGACTGGAGAGGAAACTTAATGTTTTATACAAATGGAGAAACTGTGTGGAATAAAAATCATGTCATCATGGATAATGGTACAGATTTAGCTGGGCAAAAAGAAAACTCACAATCTTCCATTATTATTCCCAAACCAGAAGACCCTAATGTCTACTATATTTTCACGACAAGAATAGAGGATAAAATTGGAACTTTTATAGGTAGATGGGTTTACTACTCTACCATAGAGTTTTCGAGTACAAACCCCTTAGGAATTGTAACTGAAAAAAATAAGTTACTAGTTCGATCTGCATCTTCAGAGAAAATAACAGCCGTACATCATGAAGATGGAAAATCGATTTGGTTAATTACCTTAACATCCGAAAGTTTAGGCGATGTAAATCCTAAAAACACATTCAATGTTTTCAATATAGATAACAATGGTGTTAATGAAACTCCAATTCAATCTGTATCAGATTATAATATTCCTACATTAGGGATGATGAATATATCTCAAAATGGTAAGAGAATAGCAATGACTGGGAATACTCCAGATGACGATGCTACTAGGTTTATATTTGTTTTTGATTTTGATAATACTACTGGAGAGGTTACCGATGATATAAGGATCTTACCAGACACCATGCCTTTCACTCCATTAGTAGCAAACGGGGTAGCTTTTTCGCCTAATTCTGAAACTTTATATTATACCTATAAACATGTAACTACACAAGCATCTGGTGCAGTATCAGGTATCGTTCAATTATATTTTGACCCATTAGGTTTAAGTACTAAAACAATCTTACATGAAGATTCTAGAACGTTTCATGGAGGGATGCAACTAGCAAACGACGGAATGATATATGTAGTACTTTCTTCAGATGACGACGAAGAGAATAACGCTTTAGGGGCTATCCAAAACCCTAATGAAAGAGGATTTTTAAGTAATTACGACCCTAATGTTTTAAGGTTAACTCCAGGGAAATCTAGACAAGGGCTCCCTAATTTTACTCAATCTTATTTTGCCTCTAAAGTTCTTACAGAAAACCAATGTGTATTTGATACATTTAGCTTTTCTGCCGAATCTTATGCAGATATCGATTCTATCAATTGGGATTTTGGCGATGGAAATACATCATCTTCTCTTACACCCGACCACATTTATACTACCGCTGGAAATTATTCTGTAAAAGCCGAAATGGTAGTCGCTGGAGCTAATGTTTTAGTGTATAAATATGTAACTGTTTTTGCCTTACCCAATCTAATTTCTGGGCAAGACCTTGTTCAATGTGATACCGATAACGATGGCCTATCTACTTTTAATCTATTCAATATTAGAGAGAAAATTACAGACCCTTCTTTAGAAGAAGAGATGTTCTTTTATGAAAGTTCTGCTGATGCTTTAGCGGATACCAATCAAATTACCAATCCTGATCTATATAATAACTCGGTCCCAGATCAAGAAATTTTTGTAAGAGTCATAAATAGTAATGGATGTGTAGAATTCACTTCATTCTTCTTAAGAGCTGATTTTATACCTGTAGCTCCTATAGCTGATATGTTTACTTGTGAGTTTCAAGACAATGAATCTACAACACCTATTGGTAATTTTGATTTAAGAGTTAAAAGAAATTTAATCCGTACCGAATTAGGACTTCCAAACTCTACAAGTTTAACTTTTTTTGAAACGTTACAAGATGCGCAGACAATTACTAACGAACTTCCGATTGATTATGACTCATCTACGAAAACTATATGGGTTAGAATCGTTGGAATTGGTAGTTTAAATTGTGGTGGGCTAAAATCATTTAATATTATAGTAAATCCTAAACCAGTTATTAATCTACAAGACAGCTATTCTATTTGTGACGACCCAACAGTAAATCCAATAACTTTAACTGCTGACACTTCAAATGACAACGTACAATGGTTAGATGATGCCGGACAAATTATATCTACACAAAGAAGTATTTTCTTAAATCAAATTGGAACATACACCTTAATTGCTTTTAAGACAGAAAATGGTTTAGAATGTACCAATGCAAAAACATTTAGTGTCATAAAATATCCTCCACCCACAATTGTTTCGATAGAAGTTAGTGAAAATACAAGTTTGTTTGATGTATTGGTTACTGTTGAAGGTGATAGTTCTTATGAATTTTCTATGAATGGTATCGATTATTTTGGTAGCGGAACAAGTCATACTTTAACCAATGTTCTGCCCGGAGTTAGAACAGTATATGTAAGAGATCTTAATAATTGTGAGCCAACAGCTCAAGAAGAAATTCCCATTATAGGCTATCCTCCCTTTTTTACTCCAAATGATGATAATATCAATGATTTTTGGAATATTAAAGGAGTATCAGATAGTTATTACAAATCTATTTACATTAGAATATATAATCGGTACGGAAAAGCGATTTATGAAATCACTGATTTTCAATCTACAGGTTGGAATGGCACATACAATGGAAAAAAAATGATGCCAAACGATTATTGGTTCTCTGCTCAAATTATTGACCTCAACGACAATATTATCAAAAAAAATGGCAACTTTAGTTTGATTAGAAATGAATAGTATCTGTATTTTTGTGGAATGGATTTTAAACTAGTCTCAGATTTTTCTCCAACAGGAGATCAACCAGAAGCCATTAAACAGCTTTCGGAAGGAATTATTCAAAACGAAAAGTTTCAGACACTTTTGGGAGTAACTGGTTCTGGAAAAACATTTACGGTAGCAAATGTGATTGAAAAAGTAAATCGTCCTACATTAGTTTTAGCCCATAACAAAACCTTAGCAGCACAATTATACTCAGAATTCAAACAATTCTTCCCAGATAATGCTGTAGAATACTTTGTTTCGTATTACGATTATTATCAACCAGAAGCATATATCCCTGTGACTGGAACTTATATCGAAAAAGACTTATCTATTAACGATGATATTGAACGACTGCGCTTAAGCACCTCCTCTTCTCTTCTATCTGGAAGAAGAGATGTATTAGTTGTCGCTTCAGTTTCTTGTTTATATGGAATTGGAAACCCTGTTGAATTCAAGAAAAATGTAATCCCAATAGAAGTTGGTCAAATCATCTCTAGAACAAAATTCTTACATCAATTGGTAACAAGTCTATACTCTAGAACAGATGTAGAAATAAAAAGTGGAACTTTTAAAGTAAAAGGAGATGTCATTACTATTTTTCCATCCTATGGTGAAAATGGATATCAAGTTCACTTTTTTGGTGATGAAATAGAAGAGATTGAATCTTTTGATATAGTTAACAATAGAGTTATTGAAAAATACGAAAGTTTAACGATTTACCCTGCGAATCTTTTTGTGACCTCTCCAGATATATTACAAAATGCAATCCATATGATTCAGGAAGATCTAATGAAACAATATGATTACTTTAAAGAAATCGGTAAGCATCTAGAAGCTAAACGCTTAAAAGAGCGTACAGAGTTCGATCTAGAAATGATTCGCGAATTAGGATACTGCTCAGGTATCGAAAACTATTCTAGGTATCTAGACGGAAGAGAAGCTGGTACTAGACCCTTTTGTTTATTAGATTATTTTCCAGAAGATTATCTAATGGTGATTGACGAAAGTCACGTTACCATTCCTCAAACACATGCCATGTATGGTGGAGATAGAAGTAGAAAAGAAAACCTAGTGGAGTATGGATTTCGATTACCTGCTGCCATGGACAACCGTCCATTAAAATTTGAAGAATTTGAAGCCATACAAAACCAAACCATTTATGTAAGTGCTACACCTGCAGATTATGAATTACAAAATACCGAGGGTTTATTTGTGGAGCAAGTCATTCGTCCTACCGGACTATTAGATCCAAACATTGAAATCCGCCCAAGTTTAAATCAAATTGATGATTTAATAGAAGAAATTCAAGTACGCGTAGAAAAAGATGAGCGGACTTTAGTGACAACATTAACTAAGAGAATGGCTGAAGAGCTGACCAAATACTTAAGCAGAGTATCTATACGTTGTAGATATATTCATTCAGATGTAGATACTTTAGAACGTGTAGAGATCATGCAAGATTTACGTAAAGGTTTATTTGATGTATTAATTGGGGTAAACCTTCTTAGAGAAGGCTTAGACTTACCAGAGGTTTCTTTAGTAGCTATTTTAGACGCTGATAAAGAAGGCTTCTTAAGAAGTCATCGTTCATTAACTCAAACCGTTGGAAGGGCTGCTAGAAATGTAAATGGACTGGCCGTTTTGTATGCTGATAAAATTACACGTAGCATGCAATTAACCATAGATGAAACAAATAGAAGAAGAGAAAAGCAGATTGCTTACAATACAGAACATAACATTACACCTACACAGATTCATAAGAAGATAGATGATGCATTGACTAAAAAAGCAGTTTCTTCATATCAATATAATAGTGCTTTGGAAAAAGCGGCAGAACAAGACTTAGAATACTTACCTAAATCTGAAATTGAAAAACGAATTCGAGAAAAGCGTAAGCAAATGGAAATTGCAGCTAAAGCATTAGATTTTATTGTTGCCGCTCAATTACGAGATGAAATAAAAGTTTTGAAAGAGAATTTATAAATACATTTTATAAACTCATTATTCTCAAAGGTTTCTAATTTAATTTATTAAATTACATGCTTAAATATTCAACATCAGAACTTTATCTATGCACAAACCATTTACCTTTTTCAGTTTAAAAAATATCATACAACGTTCTTCTTTCTTTTTTAAAATAAAATCGTTAATACTTCTTTTTGTAATTTCATCTTGTTCTACCGATCAATCAGATTATACTAAGCTCAAATATAAATTACTAAGTGATGGAACAGGTTTAAATAAATCTACCTTTTTAGTTAAGAATCTGAAAAAAACAAGAGACTATTATGCTGACACACTAGGGTTTGATATTCCTAAGGTTAATAGGTTTAAAAAGGGTGTTATTGATGGATCTATCACTACAAGAATGAGCTTCCCTGGAATGACATCTATTGAATTTCTTGCTATTGAAGATTCTTTAGTTTCAAATAGCACACCCTCATTCATTACAGATTTTTTAGCCAATCACCAAGGAATACAAAACTATACTTTATCCAGTTCGTCAGTAGATACTACTTTTTCATGGCTAACCAGTCAAGGCTTTAAAATGGATTCGATAAAATCTTACAGAACTTCAACCAAGCCTGCTAAAGGATGGTCCAGAGATGATGGAAAGGCGCAAGAAAAAAGTTTAGAATTTGCCGACATAAATTCATCCTACCTACCGAACTTCTTAGAACGTATAACATCTGATTATAAGAAGACTAATCAAATGTGGAAATCGTATTATGCCTATAGTCGTAGTTATGCTAAACATCCAAATGGTGTCATTGGTATTGCATCCATTCAAATAGCTGTGGATAGTCTAGAAGCGGCTCGTAAGAAGTTTAAAAAAATGGGACTTTTAGAATTAAAAGATACCAACTCTAAAAACAACGCTCGTTTTCAAGTAAAAAGACAACAGGAAATTCAGTTAAAAACGCCACTATCTTCTGATGATAAAATTTCAAAATTTCTAAAAGAACGTGGCTCAGGTGTGTATGCAATTCGTTTTGAAGTTAAAAACTTAGATTCTACATATCTATATCTTACTAAAAGATTATCCAACAAAGCACTTTCTTTAGATACCATAAAAGGCATTATTACAATTCCAAGTGAGTTTGCAGAAGGTCTTCAATTAGAGTTTGTGAATGAATCAAAAGAACAAGCCTTAATGGCCCAACAACTAAAAATAGGTGGAAAACTAGATAGTGTTGCCTCAGAGAATGCAGCCAGAATGTATCAAAAATATTGTGCGCTTTGTCATGCTGAAAACCGTGAAGGTTATGCAGCCGATAATGCTCCCTCACTTCGTTCTAATTCATTATTAGCAACATCAAAATCCAGTAATTTTATGCGTTACACCATTCAATTTGGTAGAGCTAATACTGCTATGGGTGGTTATTTGGATTCACAGGGCGGACCAATGGAATATATAGAAATAGAACAACTCTTACAATGGCTTTATGAAACCAGCGGTGTAGAAGATGAAATTAAAATTTCGAGAGAACCTGTAAAAGGAGATGAAACATTAGGAGCAAAAGTTTATGCTAATAATTGCGCAGCATGTCATGGCACAAATGGTGAAGGCATCTCTGCTCCTGCTCTTGGAAACGCAATGTTATTAGCGACTGCAACAGATGAATTTTTAAAGTATGCCATTAAAGAAGGAAGAGATAGCACGCCCATGGTCGCTTATAAAAATATTTTAAGTAAAGATGAAATTAATGGGGTTACTGCTTTTTTAAGAAGCCGTGCCTCTGGGTGGAACATTCCCAAAACAGATTCTATTACCATTCCTACACCAGATGAGTATGTATTAAACCCAGAAGGAGAAAGACCCAATTTTACATTAAGAGATGGCCTTTATGTATCATCAAAACAAGTTTTTAAAGCCATGAAAGATAGTACTAAAATGGTGATTCTTGATGCACGATCAAAGGTAGCTTGGAGGCAAACACATATTCCTGGTGCTGTACCAGTTCCGTATTATGAAGAACCTGAAGAGTTTGTAAATGATTTACCCAAAGACGATACTTGGATTGTGGTGTATTGTGCTTGCCCTCATGCAGCATCTAAACGAGTGGTTAATACCTTAAAACGATACGGTTATAAAAATACTGCTATCATAGACGAAGGTGTGCTTGTCTGGGCTCAACTTGGGTATCCAGTAAAACATGGAAAATAATATTTTTAGTAAAAATATTGAAAGAGCATTGATTATAGAGTGATGAGAGGTTTTGTTAATTTATGTTAAAATTAAAGCTTTTAAATCCCCTATTCATTCTTTTTCGTAATATCGTAACCCTATACATTAACAACTAATTAAAATGAAAAAAATACTATTATTATTTGGTGCCTTGTTTCTTATATTTTCTTGTAAAAAGGAAGCAACCAAAGAAGACATTGTAAATTACGCAAGTACCATTACTCAAGAAGAGTTAAAAGAGCATTTATACATTTATGCTTCAGATGAATTTGAAGGACGTAATACTGGAGATCCTGGACAAAAGAAAGCCGTAGAATATCTTAAAAAAGAATATGAAAAATTAGGGATTAAGCCTGTTATAGATGGGAACTACTTTCAAAACGTACCTTTAAACCTCGTTAAAACTCCAAAGGTAGATATTACTGTAAACGGAAAATCGTTTAACTATTTTGACGATTTTATTTCTCTAACTTCTGCTGCATCAGGAACAGTTGCTGCTTCTGAACTTGTATATGCGGGATATGGTATTGATGATGAAAAATATTCTGATTATACAGATCTTGATGTCAAAGGAAAAGTAGTCGTTGTAAGAACTGGTGAGCCTAAAGATAAAGATGGTAACAATGTGATTTCTGGCGATAAAAAAGCTTCTAAATGGTCTAACGGGCGACAAGCGATTTCAACTAAAAGAGATGCTGCTAAAGAGAAAGGTGCTAAAGCATTATTTTTTATGGACGACGCGTTGTTTAAGCGTTATTCTTCATTCTTTAAAAGACGTGAAGAAAGTGGTCGTAGTAGTCGTTTATCTTTACCCCGTAAAAAAGATGCAGACCCTGAAATCTACTTTTTCTTAATTAGCGATAAGATGGGTAAAGCCTTAGTATCCAATATAAACAAGTCAACTAAAACAGCAACCGTTGCAGCAAAATTTGAAATGAATTTCACAGCTTCGTCTGAAGCAAGACCGTCAGAAAATGTAGCGGCTATGATTAAAGGTTCGGAAAAACCAGAAGAATACATTATTATTTCTTCTCATCTAGATCATGTAGGTGTAAATGCAAAGGGAGAAATCTTTAACGGAGCTGATGATGACGGTTCTGGAACTGTTTCTATTTTAGAAATTGCAGAAGCATTTAAAAAGGCTGCCGATAACGGTCATGGTCCTAAGCGTTCTATTATTTTCTTAAACGTAACTGGTGAAGAAAAAGGATTGTTAGGTTCTAGATATTATACAGATTACGAGCCTTTAGTACCGCTTGCCAATACTGTTGCAAACCTAAACATTGACATGATAGGTCGTATCGACCCAAAACGTAAAGGAGATCGTAATTATATTTACTTAATTGGAAGTGATAAATTAAGTACAGAATTGCATAACCTTTCTGAAAAAGTGAATAAAGAATTTGCGAATATCGAATTAGATTATACTTATAACGATGAGAACGATCCAAATCGTTTTTACTATCGTTCTGACCATTACAACTTTGCAAAAAATAACATTCCAATCATTTTCTATTTTAATGGAACACATGATGATTATCATAAAATAAGTGATACTCCAGACAAGATCAATTACGATTTATTAGAGAATAGATCTCGTTTGGTATTTCATACTGCTTGGGAAGTAGCGAATCGTGAAAAACGTATTGTGGTAGATAAAGGCATGGAAGAAGTAAAACCTTAACACTTTAAAGATAATAATAAACAAAGCCGCTCCAATGAGCGGTTTTTTTTCTCTAAATAACTAGTTGTCAACTATTAAATGAACGAACCAGAATACATAGCATTTACCTTTAGTGATAAAACTAAATTTGAAAACTGTAAAAAAGTTTTTAATCAAATCGTAGAATGTAAGAATGAAAAAGAAAAAAGAGCGAAAGAGTTTTGGTTGAAAATAACACCTCAATATGCTGTTGAATATTTAAAAGTTTCCGAAAAAAATAAAAGCTGGAGTTTAATAAACCTGTATGAATTTATAATTGAAGATTTAGATGTAAGATTCATCGATTTTAACATTGATCAAACTGGAATTGGGAGACTTGATTTCGAAGCAGGAGGATATCCTTATGGTGGACCTTCTTCATTAATTACATTCTTGAGAGCATTTGATTGTGTTGCGATTGAAACTGATGAAGGCGCTAATATTTTTAAAATAAATTGGAGTTCCAATTTGGAATTTTCATTCGATGCAGCTGAAAAAAAAGAAAAAGGCATTAAAGCATATATTAAGAGATTAATGAAATAATAACTGTTGTTAATTCCGTGCATAATTATAGCTATTTTGATGTACTTTTATGAATATCCTCAGATAAGCTACCGATCAGATTTTCTACCTTGTCTGTGGCAGGCAGATTTGGTGTGTACTTGCAAAGTTAATTACTAAACCATGCAACTAATCTTATACAACAAAGTTGTGTGCAATAAAAACGAACTAATCTTACATTAATGGAAATAACTAAAAATCAAAACAAAGCAGTAAACGACATAGTTGAAATGGTTGTTAGCGTAATAGGAAAAGGCTCAAGAGAAATCGATACAACAGAGGCCATTTCAAGTACAGCTAGACTAGCAGGGAGTTTCTTATTTAGGTCGTTTGAATTCGAAATAAATGATGCAAAGCCAGGAACAGCAATGCTTTCAGAGGAAGCAAACATAAAAGGACCTCAATTGGTTAATATAACTCACGCTGTCTTACAAAATTTTGGAATTCAAATTGACAATGATAAAATGTCAGACGGAAACCAAAAACAGGCTGAAAGTAACTTTGTAGATGTAATAAGTGAGATTCAAAACCCTGCTTTAAAAATTATGAAAAGTAATGAATTAAATTACGAGCAAATGGCTCAATCTTCTGCAATTGCAACAGCATTTATTATCCAACAAAGTAATAATATTACACCAGAGGAAGGGTTTGGAATTGCAATTTATCATTATATTGAAGGAACTAAAACCTATCCGCCTGAGTTTGATGTAAAAAAAGAACATAAATCAGAAAATAAGGATTTAGAGGAAAAGGATGAATCAAAACCTTGGTGGAAAATTTGGTAAAAATACTACACACAACAATGGCTATAATTCATTGCTAATTAAAGCCTACTTCTGAAAATCCTCACTTGGACAAGTTCAGTTTTTATTTGCTAAATTAGGTGTTTAAAACACCTGCCTGCAGCAGGCAGGCGCAACTAACCATATATAGACACGCTGTAAAACATAAACCGAATTCTAATGAGTGAATACAATAGAGCAAAAACAATAGACACTTTTTTTGAAAAAGTAAATTCTGGAGCATTAGAATTTTCGAAATTGAGAAAAGCTCTCGAAGCAAAGAATATTGAAAAAAGAGAAATAGATATAATTGTTCCATTTATTGATAGAAAAATTATCAGAGCGGCTGAGATTAGAGCTGATAAAGAAAAAGGAAAGAACTTGTTTTATGGCGGACTAATTTTAGCTGGTGCTGGACTTGTTTTGACAATCGGAACGTTAACTGGATTAATTGACTTAAAAGGTGTTGGAATTATTGCATATGGACCTATTGCAGGAGGTTTAATAATCTCTATGATTGGAAAAGCAAAAATGAATCGAACTTATTGATTAAATAAAAACGATACCAAAACATGCAACAAACCATATATAGACACGTTGAAGCACATTCAGCAAAGCTGAACTTTTTATGTCCATAGATTTAAACACTATAAATATTCTAAATATTTTCCTTTTTGTTGGAGTCATACAAGGACTGATTGTTTCCCTACATTTATTTTTCAAAAAATCTTTTCAAAAAGCGAATCTAATTCTTGGGCTTTGGCTATTGCTATTTGCAATGTCCAATTTTCAAATCATTATTAATAGTTCTAATCTATACAAGTATTTTGGGCAGTCTTTTACTTTGTTTTTGCCTCTTACTTTTAATTTATTCTTTGGGCCTCTAATTTGGTTGTTTATTAAGAAAAGTACAGATGAAAATTTTCTTTTCAAAGAAAAACAATGGCTTCATTTGATACCAGGAATTCTAGAGGTTTTTTATTTTATAATTGTGTACAGTAAGCCCTTAGCCTTTCGTCAAAAATTCTATATGACACATTGGAATTTTATTGAGCCTACCCTAGAAGTGTTTGCTTTTGTAAGTTTTACAGCTTACTTTTTTTATGGAATAAAAGAATTGAAAAAATACCAACAATTACTTAATAAAAATTATTCAAATTCAAACATAGAAACTTATGAATGGTTAAAAAAATTACTTTTCTTACTACTCATTTTTACAGTTATTTGGGGAATCTTAACTGTGGTAGATGTATTTATCATGAACTATAGCTTAAGCTATCTCTACTTTTACCCCTATTACTTTTTTATTGCTTTTATTGCCTATTTTGTTAGTTTTTCCTTTAAAACAAAGAAAAAAGTATTAGTTAAGTTCGAAAAAGGGTCGTATAAGGATTTAATCTCTTCTGTAGAACAAGATAAGATCATTAGAGCACTAACGTCTTTAATGGATCAGCAACAATTGTTTCTAAAACCTGATTTAAGGTCGAAAGAAGTGGCAGAACAACTCGAAATTTCTGTTCAAACATTTTCATTTGTTTTAAATAAAGGCTTACATAAATCTTTTCATAATTACATAAATGAGCTTCGAATAGCACATGTTAAAAAACAACTCAGGGCTGGCGAATTAGAAAAGAAAACTCTCCTAGGAATTGCTGAAGAAGCTGGGTTCAATTCAGAATCATCGTTTTACAGAATATTTAAGAATAGCACAGGAACTACTCCGAAAAAATATTTATCTGACAAGTCTTAGTTCTCTCAAATGATATATTGAGAGTCATCTTTTTTGATTTTTAACTCTATCATATACTATATTGGCAGCAAATCTAAAACTCATGAAAAAAATATTTCTTGCTTGTATAATATACTTCTTGTCAATTCAGATAGCTCTAAGTCAAAAAAAAATAGAGACTCCTAATAAGTTAAAAATAGCATTTGTATCATATAAAACTGGTACCGCTGAGATATATTTAATGAATGCAGATGGAAGTGATGTCGAACAAATAACTGATTCCAAAGAAAATAATAGTTTCCCGTTTCAGATTGATAAGAGGACTATTGGGTTTACAAGAACTGATTCATTAAAAAATCAGGAAAAATTTAAGATAGATATCATTACTAAAAAGGAGCAGAAAATCAGAGAAAACCCTATTGTCAATCAAGCTAAATGGGAAACCCTATCAAGTGACAAAAAACTTGTAGCTTTTGTGAGGTCTAATGATTATAGAGACAGAGAACTTTATATTTATAATACTCTCACTAAAAAAGAAATAAAGATCTCTGACAAAAAGAGTGAGCTCTATAAAACCATGTCTGTTGGTTTTAGTTGGTCTAAAAATGGAAAATACCTAATTTTTATGAGTGGTCCAGATTGGTTTAATCAATTCATTAGAATGTATGATGTAGAAAAAGAAAAAGTAGTTACTATCACAGAAAGAGGTTTTATGAATTCTGGCATTAAGTGGTTAAATGATAATGAAACACTTATTGCTAATCTTAAAATAAGAGGCAAAACACTATACGAAATTTATAGTGTAAATATTAAAAACGGTAAATTAGCTCAGCTAACTAAAGGAATAAATCTGCACCCAGATGTATCTCCAAATGGAGAATGGGTAGTTTTTGAAAGTCAAAGGCACAATAATTATGGTGAAGTTTATATTATGAAAAAAGATGGTACTGAACAAAGAAGACTAACCAATAATGAAAATTATAACGGAAGATGTATTTGGTTTAAACTTTAATTTTTTATGGAGAGAATAGCACCGCAATGGATAGTTGATGACCTAGAAGAAACGTTGGATTTTTATACCAATAAACTTGACTTCTCTAAAGATTGGGTTGGAAGCAAATTCGCGATAATTAGCAAAGGAAATATAAAAATAATGTTTAGACAGCTTCACATACAAAATACAAAGAGACCAAACAGAATTCCTTTTATTGAATCTGGTTGGCATACCAATGGAGAAGAAGCTTGGGATGCATATATTTGGGTTGATAAAATTAACGAACTATATCGCAGAATTAAAAAAAATAAGGTTCGGATAATCAAGGAAATCCAAAATACTGAATACGGCAATAGAGACTTTGAAATTGAAGACAATAATGGATATATTCTTTGCTTTGGTAGTGAAATAAATTAAATAACATTTCCAAATACATAAATGATCTATTGCTTTACAGGCTTACTTATGAAAAACCCTAGAAAACTCTTAATTATAATAACATCAATCTTAATAATTGGAATTATTTATTGGAATTTCAGAATTGAGATAAAACATTACTTCTTTAAGAAACATGTTGTTTTTTGGAAAGAAAATGTTGAATTAAAACCAACTGACTTTCAGGCTGAAATAAACAATAATTCTGAATCCAAAATATGGTGGTTTCACGGACTTTATTTAAAATCAACAAACTTGAAAGATGCTGAAGTAAAAGCAATATTTGATAAAAATAAATCTTGGATAAAAGATACTTTGAATTTTAAGGAAAATATGAAACTTCAAAAGTTACGTTTTGACCTTTACGAAAGTTATGCTAGAAAGTTTAATAGAGAAATAAATAAAATTAAGTACGATAATGACAAATCATTCTCTGATTTAGAAAAGATTGGAAATAAAATATATGCAGAATTGCAAATAATGGAAGATTCTCTTTATAATACAGATTTAGAAAAGCCTGAATTAATAGAATTTTGGAGACTTAAAATTGATAAATTATTAGAAATGAATAATTAACTATGAACAACACCGTGTATAATTAATTGCTTCACAAGTTGGTTAAGAAGAAGATCTATTCATACAATTAACTATATTAGTTCATCGAAAAATTCTAATTAATTTTACACAAGGAAATTATACACTAGACCATTAGTAAACATTTGAAAACACATAACTTACCATATGTCGTATTAATTGGAATTGGACTTCTAATAGCTCTTGGAGGGTTTTTAATGTCAAACATTACGGACAATTATGACGCCGAAAACTGGACCTATATCGGACTTTGGATTAGTGAAATTTTCGGATTTTTTATGTTATTGCTCAACGGAACATTCATCAAAACAAAATATTTCAGAATTTTAAAAGGAGTAATTGCTATCATTATTATTGGTACACTGTTTAAAATTATGCACTGGGAATATGACCGTCCAATTATGATTATGGGATTAGCTGGAATAATGATTACTTATCTCTTTAGTTTTTTGAGCAAACCAATTAAAAGGCGTCTTGATTTTTTAAAGCTGGCCTGGGTAATTGTGGCATATACTAACGGAATTTTAACTTATTTACATATAGTTGGAGAGGAATATCAAATTTTATCATCTGCTTTAATGTGGCTTGTCATAATTGACTATTTGAAATTGGAAAAAGAAAGAGGACGCTTATTTAAATAAAAAACGTTTTACAACAATGACTATAAGTCAATATATCTAAAACATAAAAACGCCGCACAATGTGCGGCGTTCTCTTTACTCCCTACCTACGGCAGGTAACTATATTTTCTTCTTATTTAAGCAGTCAATACTTTTGCAACTTTATCCGCAGCTTCTTGGAACTCTGTTGCAGAGATAATTTCCATACCACTGTTATCAATCAATTCCTTTGCTTCTTTAGCATTGGTTCCTTGTAATCTACAAATGATAGGTACATTAATCTTATCTCCCATGTTCTTATAGGCATCTACCACTCCTTGTGCCACACGGTCACAACGTACAATACCTCCAAAGATGTTTACTAAGATTGCTTTTACATTTGGGTCTTTTAAAATAATCCCAAAAGCAGTTTCTACTCTTTGTGCATCAGCAGTACCTCCAACATCTAAGAAATTTGCAGGATCACCACCCGCTTGTTTGATTAAATCCATAGTTCCCATTGCCAAACCAGCTCCGTTTACCATACATCCTACATTTCCATCTAAATCTACATAGTTTAACCCAGCAGCATTTGCTTCTACTTCAATAGGATTCTCTTCACGTAAATCACGTAATTGTGCATAATCTTTATGACGGAACAATGCATTGTCATCTAAAGTAACTTTGGCGTCTACGGCTAAAATCTTATCATCAGACGTTTTTAATACTGGATTGATTTCAAACATCGAAGAATCCGATTTGATATAGGCAGTATATAATGCAGAAACGAATTTTGTCATTTCCTTAAATGCTCCTCCAGATAATCCTAAGTTAAAAGCAATTTTTCTAGCTTGAAAAGGCAATAACCCTAATGCAGGATCTATCTCTTCAGTATAAATTAAGTGCGGAGTTTCTTCTGCAACTGTTTCAATATCCATTCCACCTTCTGTAGAATACATAATCATGTTTCTACCAGTATTTCTGTTTAATAATACAGACATATAATACTCTTCTGGTTCAGAATCACCAGGATAATACACATCCTCTGCTATTAAAACTTGGTTTACTTTTTTTCCTTCGGCAGAAGTTTGAGGTGTTACCAACATCATTCCAATAATATCATTAGAAATGGTTTCTACTTCTTGTAAGTTTTTTGCTAACTTCACTCCTCCTCCTTTACCACGACCACCTGCGTGTACTTGAGCTTTTATCACATACCAACTAGTTCCTGTCTCCGTTGTTAATTGCTTTGCTGCATCTACAGCGTCTTTATGATTACTAGCTACAATTCCGCGTTGAATTCTTACGCCAAAACTGTTTAAAATTTCTTTTCCTTGATATTCGTGTAGATTCATTCTTATGATGTTTAATAACGACGCAAAAATACAAATTCAATCTTATAATTAATGAAAAATAACCACATAAAATCTTTACTATTTTTTATTGTGCGTATTTCTTTTTTTAACAAAATATTAGCAGCTAAAAAAAATGAAGCAATTCACTACATATATCCTACACTTCATGACATTTCGCTCTTTTTTTCTTGCTTTCTAAGCTACTTTAGCCTCATTAAAATGTTAAAATTATGTTATTGCTTTTCAAAAATTGTAACAGTTTAATATTAACATTGTCCCTACTGTAATTAACATGAATTTATGATTTATGTTATAAAATGATAAATACATTAGCAACCACAAACTACAATCAACCACTATGTCTAAAGTTCTATCCTTCTTTCTAATCTTTTGTGTGTCTATAAGTTTGTCCGCACAGGAGGTCTTAAACAGTAATAGAAAGAAAATTAAAACAACAAGAATAACGAAAGCTCCTAAAATTGACGGTATCCTAGATGATGCTGCTTGGAAAAATGCTGAAACCGCAAAGGATTTTGTTGTTTTAAGGCCAGACAACGGAACGAAAGCTCCAGAAACTCATAAAACAGAGGTAAAAGTAACGTACGATGATAGCGCGATTTACATCAGCGCAAATATGTATGATCCTAATCCTTCAAAAATTCCAATGGAGTTTACCAATAGAGACAATTTTGGGCAGGCAGATTTCTTTTTAGTAACCATCAATCCAAATGATGATGGACAAAATGCTTTTGAATTTGTAGTCATGAGTTCAGGGTCTCAAGCCGAATCTAAAATTTCTGAAGGGAATGAAGATTTTAGCTGGAATGCTGTGTGGGAGAGCGAGGCGAAAATAAATGAAATAGGCTGGTCTGTAGAAATACGAATTCCCTATAGAGCACTGCGTTTTGCAAATGTTCCTGTACAATCTTGGGGATTTAATTTTCATAGAAGATTACTAAACGAAAATGCACAACATACCTGGAACTGGATTGATAATACAAAAGGAATTTGGACACAATATGATGGCTTAATAGAAGATTTTAAAGATATTAAACCTCCTACTCGATTAGCATTTTACCCATACACTTCAGGTACTGTAGATTCTTTTGATGGTACTACTGAAACTTCTGGAAGCGTAGGTATGGATATTCAATATGGAGTTACCGAAAACTTTACTTTAGATGCAACTTTGGTTCCAGATTTTGGTCAGGTAGCATTTGACAATGTTAGTTTAAACTTGGGACCTTTTGAACAAGTATTTAATGAACAACGTCAATTCTTTATTGAAGGAACAGAACTATTTAATAAAGCTGGATTGTTTTTTTCAAGGAGAATTGGGAATACGCCTACAAACTACTCTGTAGTTTCAGACAATTTGGGAGCGAATGAAGAGATCATTGAAAATCCGGACGCTGTAAAAATGCTGAATGCTGTAAAAATCTCTGGTCGTACAAAAAAAGGGCTCGGAATTGGTTTTTTTAATGCCATTACAGAAAAAACAGAAGCGACCATTATAGACAATACTACCAACGAAATTAGGAAGGAAGTTACTGAGCCTTTTGCTAATTATAATGTTATCGTAATCGATCAAAACTTTAATGGAAATTCAGCAATTACTTTAACCAATACCAATGTAACCAGAGATGGTGATTTTCGTGATGGAAATGTGACAAGTCTTGATTACCACGTACGAACAAAGGATAGTAAATACTTTATAGACGGTTCCTATGCACAAAGTAATGTAATGGATGGTGGACTAACTACCATTGGACATAGCTTTGATACCAGTATTGCTAAAGCAGCTGGAAACTGGCAGTATGAAGCTGGATATACCTTTGACGACAAGAATTATGACATTAATGACTTAGGGGTAAACTTCAGAAATAACAGGCAGCGGGTTTATGGAAATGCGTCTTATCGGATTTTACAGCCTAAAGGGAAATTTAATAATTATAGATTTAATACTTGGTATAATATTAATTACCTGCACAGCCCTGGAACCTATACAGGTAATAATGTTGGAATTGGAGGATGGGGAGAAACTAAAAACCGTTTAAGTTTTGGTGGTAATGTAAATGGAAATATTGGTAGACAATTTGATTTCTTTGAACCAAGGCAAGGGACAACTTCAGGAGTATTTTTTGTGAGACCTACTAGGATTACCGTAAATAACTGGATGGATTCTGATAGAAGAAAGAAATTTTCTGTAAATGCAAACTGGTGGAGATCTGGATATCACAATAACCCTAGAAGCGCTTTTGGTTTTAATATTAGACCGAGATATCGTTTTAGTAACCAATTATCTTTTTCATACGGATTCAGTTTCAATCAGAACTATAATGAAGAAGGCTATGCTACTGCAGATGAAGTTACTGACGCTCCAATTTTTGGGAGAAGAGATCGTAAAACGTTTAATAATACAGTTTCTGCAAAATATAATTTTAGCGTAAAATCATCTTTAAGTTTAACCTTCAGACATAACTGGTCTGACGTACGCTATCAAGATCAATTCTATGACTTAGGTGCTGATGGATATTTAGTTCCTAATAACCATTCAGAAAATCAAGACATCAATTTCAATAGTTGGAATTTAGATTTGAATTACTTCTGGCAGTTTGCACCAGGTAGTCAGCTGATTGCTTTTTATAGAAACAGTATTTTTAGTGTAAATGAACAGACTGGTCAAGATTTCTTTGCCAACTTAAACAATCTATTCAATGAACCTAATCAGCATATTTTCTCAGTAAGATTAGTATATTTCATAGATTACAATAGAGCAAAAAATATATTTTAACAATCGTTAATTGAGCCCTTTTTAATACATTCGTAGTATTAACAACTCTGCATGATTCTAGCAAAAAATATTCACAAGTACTTTGGAGAACTTCAAGTTCTAAAAGGAGTAAATCTTCATATCAAAAAAGGAGAGATCGTAGCCATCGTAGGTCCATCTGGAGCTGGTAAAACTACTTTATTACAAATTTTGGGGACTTTAGATACACCTTTAAAAGACAAGAGTTTTGAACTTGAGTTAAACGAAGTTTCCTTAAAATCGCTCAGCGATAAAGAATTATCTGCTTTTAGAAATAAACATATTGGGTTTATTTTTCAATTTCATCAATTATTGCCAGAATTTACTGCCTTAGAGAATGTTTGCATCCCTGCTTTTATTGCTAAAAAGGGAAAGCAAGAAACTCAAAAAAAGGCGATAGAAATTTTAACTTTTCTAGGATTGTCAGATAGAATTCATCATAAACCCGATGAACTTTCTGGTGGAGAGCAACAAAGAGTTGCAGTAGCTAGAGCTTTAATTAATAGTCCTTCGGTAATATTTGCCGATGAACCAAGCGGAAATTTAGACTCACAGTCTGCAAAAAATCTACACAAGCTGTTCTTTACTCTTAGAGACAAGTTTAATCAAACTTTTGTTTTAGTTACTCATAATAAAGAGTTAGCAGAAATGGCAGATAGAACATTAACGATGAAAGATGGTGTAATCATCTAACACCGCTAGAATGAAAAAAGCTGAACTAAAAGAATTTCTTGACCAAAAAGTCATTCAGTACCAGAGTCCAAATTTTATAGCATCAGACCCTATACAAGTTCCTCATTTATTTTTAAAAAAAGAAGATATCGAAATTGCGGGCTTCTTAACTGCTACAATCTCTTGGGGTAATAGAAAAATGATTATCAAGAATGCACGTTACATGATGGAACTGTTAGAAAATGCTCCATACGATTTCATTATGAACCATACAGATGCAGATTTAAAAAAAGTAGAGTTTTTTGTACACAGAACATTTAATAGTATTGATTTTAAACATTTTATAAAGTCATTACAGAATATTTATCAGAATCATTCAGGTTTAGAAGATCTATTGCTTATTAAAGATAGCTCAACAAATTACAAAACAAGTATTGCCCATTTCAAGGAAGTTTTTTTTGAAATTGATCACCCAGAAAGAACACATAAACATATTTCTAATCCCATGAAAAATTCTGCTGCAAAACGTATTAATATGTTTTTAAGATGGATGGTAAGAACAGCATCTACAGGAGTAGATTTTGGTATTTGGACAAAACATAACCCCGCTCACCTATCCTGTCCTTTAGATGTTCATTCTGGAAATGTAGCTAGAAAAATTGGTATACTATCTCGAAAACAAAATGATTGGAAAGCAGTACATGAATTAGATACTTCTTTAAGAGATTTTGATAAATACGACCCAGTAAAATATGATTTTGCACTATTTGGATTAGGGGTATTTGAGCAATTTTAATTAACAAAATGAATGCTGTAAAATGGTTTTTTTGTAATAAATTAGACATCTTAATTTTTACATCACCATGAAAAATATACTTTTCTTATTAATTTGTATTACGTCTTTATCAATATACTCACAAGACAACAGAATTCCACTAGACACTATTGTAAACACTAATGGAGAAATTGTCATTAACGGAACTAAAGTTTTATATAAGGCCACTACAGGAATGCAACCTGTTTGGGATGCTCATGGAAAAATTACTGCAAGTCTTTATTATACTTACTATCAAAGAACGAATATAAAGAACAAAAAAGCACGCCCCATTATTATGTCTTTTAATGGCGGACCAGGTTCTGCTTCGGTTTGGATGCACATTGCTTATACAGGGCCTAAAGTTTTAAAAATTGATGATGAAGGTTTTCCTATTCAACCTTATGGTATAAAAGACAATCCGTATTCTATTTTAGATGTTGCAGATATTGTATTTGTAAATCCTGTAAATACTGGTTACTCTAGGCCTGTTGTAGAGAAAGGGAAGAAATTAGATACCTCTAAATTTTTTGGAATTAATGCCGATGTCAAATATTTAGCAGGATGGTTAAATACTTTTATCACCAGAAATAATCGTTGGGAATCTCCAAAATATATTATTGGAGAGAGTTATGGAGGTACTAGGGTTATGGGGTTAGCAGCAGAGTTACAAAACAGTCAGTGGATGTATTTAAACGGAGTGATTATGGTTTCGCCTGCAGATTATCAAGTTTTAAGAACTGGTAGCTCTTTAGAATCTGCTATTAACCTTCCATATTTTACGGCAGCAGCTTGGTATCATAAAATGCTTCCTAACGAATTACAGCGTAAAGATTTATTAGAAGTATTGCCATTAGCTGAGGAGTATGCTATCAATAAATTGATTCCTGCCATTTCGAAAGGTGGATTTATCTCAGCTAAGGAGAAAAACGATGTGGCAGAAAAAATGGCCTATTTTTCTGGGATTTCAAAAAAAGTAATCTTACAGCATAATCTAGATATTCCTAAAGGTTATTTCTGGAAAGAACTTTTAAGAGATAAAAGCGGATATACTATTGGCCGATTAGATTCGAGATATAAAGGCTTAGATAAACGTGAAGCTGGAGACAGCCCAGACTTTAACTCAGAATTGACTTCATGGTTGCATTCATTTACTCCAGCCATAAACTACTATATAAGAGAGCATTTAAACTTTAAAACTGATGTAAAGTATAATGTCTTTGGACCCGTAAGACCATGGGATAATAGAAATAACAACGTAAGAGAAGGCTTACGAAAAGCTATGGCACAGAATCCGTATCTAAAAGTTTTGATACAATCTGGTTATTATGATGGCGCTACAACTTATTTTAATGCAAAATATACAATGTGGCAAGTAGATCCGAGTGGAAAAATGAAAGATCGTTTCTATTTTAAAGGATACCGAAGCGGACATATGATGTATTTAAGGAATAAAGATCTTAAAAAAGCAAATGATGATTTAAGAGCGTTTATTAAAAATAGTGCAGCAAAAGGTAAAGCTGCAAAATATTAAAACGGTATAAATGCAATTTAAAAACCCAGAAGTTTTATATTTTCTTCTAGCACTAATTTTTCCAATTTTAGTACATCTTTTCCAGTTACAAAGATTTAAAAAAATAGTGTTTACGAATGTCTCTTTTTTAAAAAAAATAGAGCTTCAAACACGTAAAAGTTCGCAACTAAAAAAGTGGTTAATTTTAGCAACTAGAATGCTTTTATTTTCATGTATTATTTTTGCCTTTTCTCAGCCCTATTTTAGTCAAAAAAATAGTGCAGAAAAATTGCATAATTACATCTATTTAGATAACTCTATTAGCTTAAATTCTTTAGGAGAAAAAGGGAAATTATTACCTATAGCAGCTCAAGAAATTATAGAAAATATTTCTGATGAGAATATATATTCTTTAATTACAAACTCAAATTATTACCCAAGATTAAGTGCTCAAGAATTAAAAAATGTGCTTAAAAAAGTTAATTTCACAACTAAAGGAGGAAGTATTGATGCAATTTTATTAAAAATAAATGCTGAAAATAAAAATGAAACAAGGAGTTTAGATAATATTATTTTAATGTCTGATTTTCAGAATATTGAAAAATACAAAAACAAAAAGTTTACAAATGTAAAAAGCCCCATTTCTTTACTAAAATTAGAAACTGCAATAAAAAACAACATTTCAGTTGACAGTATTTTCATTAGTGATAGAAATGAAACAAATTTCACATTAAATGTTGTAGTCAAAAACCAAGGATTAAAAAAAGACAATGTCCCAATTTCAATTTTTAACGACACCAAACTAATTAGTAAACGCTCCTTCTCTATCGAAAAAAATTCTAAAAAAAGTATTGATTTTGAAATACAAAATAGCGTTCGTTTTTTAGGCGAAATAAAGATACAAAATAATGACGCTTTTCTATTTGATAATAACTTCTTTTTTACAATCAATTTTGATGAGAAAATTAATGTTTTAAGTATCGGAAAAAAAGGACCCTATTTTTCCAAAATTTTTACACAAGACGAGTTTGTTTTTACTGAATTTTCAGAAACAAAAATTAATTATAATACTATACCAAAACAGCAACTTATTATTTTAAATGAATTGGATGATATCCCTGCATCACTTTCCACTTCTTTGCAAGAGTTTATAGAAAATGGTGGTTCTTTACTTATTGTTCCGAGTATTTCTTCTGCTATAAATTCCTATAATTCCTTTTTTAGCGTTTTAAAGATGGGACGTATTTCAAAAAATCAAAGAGATTCTCTTAAAATAACGACTATTCATTACGACCATCCTTTGTTTAAAAACGTTTTTACAAAAAAAATACAGAATTTTCAATACCCTTCTGTTTTTAAAAGCTTCAAAAGCACTTTCGAAGGAGTTCCTTTATTAAGTTACGAAAGTAATAGCCCTTTTTTATTAAAGTCTAAGTTAAAAAAAGGTGCTGTGTACTGGTTTTCGGCCCCAATCAATATTAATAACTCAAATTTTAGTAATTCTCCATTAATTGTCCCCACACTTTATAATATTGGACAAAACAGCTTACGAATTACAAAACCCTACTATATATTACACGAAAAAAACACTATAGAATTAAATAGTAGTATTGGAAAAGATAATGTAGTTTCGATGAGTAACAAGACTACTACATTTATACCTTTGCAGCAAAACTCACAAAACAAAGTATCTATTACTACTACAGACAATCCTGACATAAAAGGTTTTTATCACATTATACTAAAAGATACACTACAAACTGTTTCTTATAACAACCCTTTAAGTGAAAGTCTGATTGATTTTGCTGACATTAACAGTATTGCTGATGAAAACAAAAACATGACTGTTTATAATTCAATTTCAGATTTTTTCTCACAGCAGAATCAAAAAAATGAAGTTCATTGGCTTTGGAAGTTGTTTTTAGCGTTAGCAATTGTATCTTTGTTGCTGGAAATTTTAATTTTAAAATTCTTCAAAACATGACCACGCTTATAAAGTCGGCTACTATTATAGATGCTTCAAGCCCATACCACAAGCAACAGAAAGATATTTTAATTACTGATGGTTTTATAAAAAAAATAGCTGATACTATTCCTTCTAAAAAGGATTACAAGACAATCTCTCTGCCTAATTTACATGTTTCTTGCGGTTGGTTTGATTCAAGTGTCTCCTTTGGTGAACCAGGCTATGAAGAAAGAGAAAATATTCAAAATGGATTATTAGTAGCTGCAAAAAGTGGATTTACCGCTGTAGCTATTTCAAGTAACACAAATCCAGTAATTGACAACAAATCGTCTGTTGAGTTTTTAATCAACAAAAGCGCTTCTAGTTCTGTGAAAATTTTCCCAATAGCTTCTTTAACAAAAGGCGGTCATGGTAAAGAAATGGCAGAATTATATGACATGCAACAATCTGGAGCCATTGCTTTTGGAGATTATAATGGTTCTATAGAAAATGACAATATCCTTAAAATATCTTTACAATATGCACAGAATTTTAATGGCCTTGTCTTAAGTTTTCCAAAGAATAATTCTATAGCTGGAGAAGGAATCGTAAATGAAGGAATCAATAGCACAAACCTAGGTTTAAAGGGAATTCCTGCTCTTTCTGAGCATTTACAAATAGCAAGAGATCTTTTTCTATTAGAATATACTGGAGGTAAATTACACATTCCAACGATAACCACTGCAAAGTCTGTACAACTCATTAAAGATGCAAAGAAAAAAGGACTTCAGGTAACGTGTAGCGTTACACCACATCATATAAGCTTATCTGATGATGAATTATATGGTTTTGATAGTAATGTTAAGGTAAATCCTCCATTACGTACTAAGTCAGATATTAAAGCTTTAATAAAAGGCCTAAAAGATGGAACGATTGATATGATTACCTCAGATCATAATCCAATTGATATTGAAAATAAAAAATTAGAATTTAGTTTAGCATTAGATGGTACTATTGGACTAGAGAGTTTATTTGGCGTAGTAAATTCGGTATTAGATATTGAAACCACTATTGAAAAGCTAACTAATATTCCTAGACAAATTTTTGGAATTGAAACTTTAAAAATAAAAGAAGGCATAAAAGCTGATATGACACTTTTTAACCCTGAAGGTGATTCTATATTTTCTAAAGATAAGATTCTGTCAACCTCAAAAAACAGTGCTTTTTTAGGAAAAAAAATAAAAGGACAAGTTTACGGAACTATTCATAACAATTTATTTGTTGCAAGTTTATGAATTCAGAACTACACTACGTTGTAAGGCAACCCAAAAAATCCATAGATAATCCTTCTTTACTTGTTTTAATTCATGGGTATGGGAGTAATGAATTAGATTTATATTCTTTTGCTGAAGAGCTCCCAGATGAGTTGTTAATTGTTAGTCTTCGAGCTCCATACGAAATGAGTTACGGCGGTTATGCATGGTATGCTATTAATTTAGATGCTAGCAATAATAAATTTTCTGATTTAAATCAAGCTAGAACCTCATTAGATAAGATTGTTGTGACCATAGATGAAATTAAAAACACCTATAAAACGAATAAAACATTCTTATTAGGTTTTAGTCAAGGTGCTATTTTAAGTTACGCGTTGAGTTTTATGTTTCCTAACAAAGTGGATCATATTATCGCTTTAAGTGGCTATATAAATGAAGCGTTGCTTCCCGAGAATATTTCTTCAAACATACAAACTGATTATTATATCTCTCATGGCAGTGTTGATCAGGTATTACCCGTAGAATGGGCAAGAAAAGCATCTCCAATACTCGATTCATTAGGGCTTCAAAACATCTATACCGAATATCCAGTTGGGCATGGTGTGGCTCCTCAAAATTTCTTTAGTTTTAAGAAATGGATAGAAGAAAGATTGTAATATTTTAAGAATATTAATATCGTTTTCACAAGAAGTCAGTAATTAAATATTGAAAACCAATCAAATATCAATACTTAAACCATCATAGCTTAAAAAGACATTTTTGGGAAGTCTTTTTTGTACTTCTTCATGAAAGCCAAGTTTATGACTTATGTGTGTAAAATAAGTTCTTCTAGGTTTAACTTCGTTAACAAAAGACAAAGCTTCTTCTAAATTTAAATGAGTTGGATGTTCTTCAATACGTAAAGCATTGACGATAAGTACTTCTAAATTTTGGAGTTTTTCTTTTTCAGATTCACTAATTGTTTTTAAATCAGTAATATATGCCATATCCCCAAAACGATAAGCCGTAATTGGTAATTTACCATGCATAACTTCTATAGGAGAAACTTTAACACCCTTTAAATTAAACGATTCATTTGTAATACAATTTTCAGCGAGCTTAGGAGCGCCAACATATCTGTTTTCGGTAGCAAAGATATAACCAAAACGTATTTTCAGGTTTTCTAAAACCCGTTCTTTAGCATAAATAGGCACTTCTCCCATTTGATAAGTAAAAGGTCTTAAATCATCTATACCAGCAGTATGATCAGAGTGCTCATGCGTAAATAAAACTCCATCTATTGATTGTACATTTTCTCTCAGCATTTGTTGTCTAAAATCTGGACCACAATCTATAATGAATGTACAATTATCCCAAGATACCATAATGGAAGAACGCAAACGTTTATCTCTAGTGTCTTTAGACAAACATACAGGATCATTATTGGCTATCATTGGAATTCCCTGTGAAGTTCCTGTACCTAAAAAAGTAACTTTCATATGAGCACAAAAATAGCATAAAAATTGACTGATAGGGCTTAAATTCACTACATTTGTTATTTATATCAAACGCATACTAAATGGCTATTTCTTTAAAAGGAGATCAGAAAATCAGTAATGTTCCTGCTACAAAAAGCAAAGCATTGCGTATCAATTTAAATACAGATATTTACGGAACATTTGCCGAAATTGGAGCAGGACAAGAAACTGTTCGTAATTTCTTTAGAGCTGGAGGTGCTTCTGGAACAATAGCAAAGGCAATGAGTGCCTATGATAAAGATTTTTCCGATGCTATTTATGGTGTTGAAAAAGATAAACGCTATGTAACGGAACCTCGTTTAAAGAGAATGCTTAGACATGAAGTCGATTTGATTGAAGACAGATTAAGCAGAAGAAAACATCCTGATAAATTATTTTTTAGTTATGCCAATACAGTAGCAACTATAGATTTTTCAAAAAAATTTAGAGGTCATGGTTGGGTTGGAATTCGTTTTCAACTAGATCCTTTAGAAGATTTTAATGAAATTGTATTGCATTTACGTTTTAAGGAAACTGACGCTAGGCTACAACAAGAAACGTTAGGTATTTTAGGTGTAAATCTTATTTATGGTGCTTTTTATTTAAATGATAATCCAAAAGAGCTTTTAAAATCGTTCTATGATAATTTAGATAAAGATCAGATTGAAATTGACATGATTAATTTTTCTGGCCCTAGGTTTATGTATGTAGATAATAGATTGATGAGTTTACAGTTGGTTAAAAACGAAATGACAAATGCCGTTATGTTTGGACCTGACGGCAACAATTTATTACCTGCTCAAGTTTTATACAAAAAAAACATCCTTGCCTTACGCGGTAGCTTTAGACCAGTTACGAAAGTAAACATGGACATGTTTCAAAAGTCAAAAGATTTATTCTTTGCAGAAAATAAAGTAGACCCCGACAACTCTCAAATCATCTTTGAAATTACTTTAAGTAACCTTAGAGCCGAAGGAGAAATTAACGAACGTGATTTCCTAGACAGAGCAGAATTATTATGTTCTTTAGGACAGAATGTAATGATTACTAATTTTAAAGAGTACTTTAAACTAGTAGAATATTTTAGTGAATTTACCAAAGCTAGAATGGGACTCGCAATGGGAGTTTATAACTTAATTCAAATATTTGACGAGAAATACTATCGCCATTTAAGTGGAGGTATCCTAGAAGCCTTTGGAAAATTATTCTATAGAGATTTAAAAGTGTACATGTACCCTTATAAAGATGATACAACCCAAGAGTACATTACAAGCGATAACCTAAAGGTGCATCCTCGTATGAAAGAACTCTACAAGTTCTTTAAAAACAATGGTAAACTAAATGATATTAAAGATTTTAATCCAGAAATTTTACACATTTTCTCTAGAGAAGTTTTACGAATGATTTCTGAGGGAGAAGACGGATGGCAGGAAATGTTACCAGAGGGGATTTCTGAAACTATTGTTCAAAATAGATTATTTGGTTATTCGAGAAGTAGAATAAAAAAATAAGTTATTAAACCTTCTTATCTTTATTTCGTCTAAATCATAAACATACTTGTAATTGATTGATGAAATTACTTTAGTAGAAGAACTCAAAGATGTTCGAACGAAAGAAAAAGCTTTTCGTGTATTAATTAGCGAATACAAAGAACGGTTGTATTGGCATATACGAAAGATTGTAATCTCTCATGACGATGCAGATGATGTTTTACAAAATACTTTTATAAAAATATTTCGAGGTATCGATAATTTTAAGCTAGATAGTAAGCTCTATTCTTGGATGTATAGAATTGCCACAAATGAATCTATTACTTTTATAAATAAAAGAGCAAAAGAGCGGAACATAGATATTACTGAAATGAAACAAGAATTAGTATCTACATTAGATTCGGATAGCCTTTATTCTGGTAATGAGGTTGAAATTATTTTACAGAAGGCAATCTCTTTATTACCACAAAAGCAACAATTGGTTTTTAATATGAGGTATTTTGACAATATGAAGTATGATGAAATTTCTGACATCCTAGAAACTTCTGTAGGAGCTTTAAAAGCTTCCTATTTTCATGCAGTAAAAAAAATAGAAAACTATATAAAAACACAAACAAATTAAACCTTTATTGAATATTATAGTCTTATAAACCAATGGATAACGAGTTAAAAAATAGTGAAGATTTTATAAAAGGATACACTTCAAAAAAGTCAGGATTTATTAATCCTAAAGATTATTTTGATAGTGTTGAAGATACTTTCTCTATGAAGTTACGTGAAGAAATACTTCCTAAAAATCATGGCTTTAAAACTCCCAACTCTTATTTAGACAATTTAGAAGATATAGTACTTAGTCAAGTAAGCATTCCTAAAACACCAAAAGTAATTTCTTTAAGAAAAAGAATTATTAGAATGATTCCAGCCGCAGCTGCAGCTTCAATAGCATTGTTTATCGCTTTAACTTTTGTTAAATTTGGCGGAGATAGTCTTACTGAAGATGAAATAGCTAGTTGGTTTGAAAGTGATATTTATAGAATCCCTAATGATGACATTACTATTGCATTTGAAGATATTGATTTAAGCGATGAAGAAACAGAAACCTTTATAGGTATTAATGAAATTGAAAATTACTTAGAGAACGTAGATACAACGCCTCTATTAAATGAAATAAATTAGATGATGATGAAACTAAAGAAAATAATTCTTTTTTCATTTTTAGCAATAAGCTTTGGCTTACAAGCGCAAGTGAAAATAAAAAAGCAAAGTAGAGAAAAAATTCATGCTTTAAAAATTGCTTATTTGACAGATAAATTAGATTTAACTGAACAAGAAGCAGAAAAATTCTGGCCAGTATATAATAAGTTTGACAAGAAACTGCAAAAGTTAAGAACAGTAGAACGTTATAAACTAAAAAAGAGAATTAAAGATGCTGGTGGTATTGAAGCTCTTTCTGAAAAAGAAGCAGAAATCATTACAGAGTTAATGCTTTTTATAGAAAAAGAAATGTACGATACTAAAAAAGCATTCTTTACTAGTTTAAAAAAAGTAATTACTTTTAAAAAAATAATTCAATTACAAATTGCTGAAAGAGAATTTACTAGAAATATGTTTCGAAAACTACGTAAGAAAACTAAGGAGAGAAAAAATAAAAAATAAAAAAAGGAGCTTGAAGCTCCTTTTTTTATTTTTCTATGATATTCATACAAATATATAGTTCAGGTTTATTTATAATATAATTTTTCAACCATATATTTAACTCATTAATCTCATGCGGTAGGAGTCTTTTTAATGCTTTCTCTAACTCTCTACAAAACAACTCTTTATTAAAACTTACTTTTTTTAGAATCGTTTTAGTGTACTCAAACATAGCTCTTGCCATAAATTCATTTTTTATTATAACGAAAACGAAAACGTTTTCGTATGTCTTACAAAAATAAAAATAAAAAACCGTTTTAAATAATTAAAACGGTTAATGTAATCTATAAGAATTGTTAATTTAAAGCTTATTAATTTTTGCAACTAACTCATTTGCTTTTTCTTCTAATTCAGCACTGATTGCTTTAAAATGTGTTTTTTTATTATCTACATCTTTTGCATGTACCTTAGCTATTAATACGTCAAACACTTCTATTGCTTCATCAATAATAGCTTCAGACTTTTTAGTCTCTTCTTTTGGGTTTACTAATTCCCAAACATAACATTCTTCAATAATATCACCTAAGGTATAATTAATGTCTTTCTTTAGGTTTTTTACACTTGCCATAATTCATTTATTTAAGGCTACAAATTTAGGTTATTTAATTGAATTCTTTTGATAGTATTTAAAAAACTCTCAAAAAATGGTCTTCATTTATGAACAAACAATCTGGTTCTATATCTAAGTGATTATATCCATATCTTTAAAGGATAGTTAGTAAATCAGTAATCTTTTGAACTGTTCTATAATCAGAACTTAAAGCATCTTGTTTACTAACCTCTTCATGTGCCCAAGTTGTATGAAAAGGAACATGTATGGCTTGTGCTCCAATATTAAGCAGTGGTAACACATCTGATTTTAGTGAATTCCCTATCATTAATAATTCGTGGGGCTCAATATCTAAATGCTTTACTAGTTTTCTATAGTCAGCTTCTTTTTTTTCACTCATTACTTCTATATGATGGAAATATTGAAGTAATCCTGATTTCTCTAACTTTCGCTCTTGATCTAACAAATCGCCTTTTGTAGCAACAATAAGTTTATATTTTCCGAATAACGACGATAAAACCTCTTCTACTCCTTCTAATAAATCGATTGGCTTTTCAATCATCTCTTTCCCTATATTTAATATTTTTTCTATAATGATGGGTTGTAGGTTTTTATTTGAAATTTCTAAGGCACACTCTACCATAGATAATACAAAACCCTTTACACCATATCCGTATATCCCTAAATTCTTAATTTCTGTTTTAAACAATTCTTGATCAATTTTATTTTCAGTTTCAAAAGAAGACAAGAGCTTTGCAAAATCACGTTCGGCATCTCTAAAATAAGTTTCATTTACCCAAAGAGTATCATCTGCATCAAATGCTATAACTTTTATTTTCTGACTCATTACAAACTATTTAAAGTATCATCTCAAAGATACATATTTACAGATTCTTAAATTTTGCTAAAATAATATTGAATGTGGCAAAAATTTAACACTATAATTATGAGGTAATTGGCACGAATTTAAATTTTATGTATTACATTTGAGTATATGAAAAATCTTATCAAGATATATTCGGAGCTAAAACAAATGATGTTTACCACCATGTGCAATATTTCAATGCGCAAGCAACCTATTTATGTAAAAACTGGCACCGAAAGAAGATTTAGGAAAAAATAATTATTTATATCTCAAACAATATTCAAAAAGGTGCTTTTATTAAAAAGCACCTTTTTTTAGTTTATAAAAAATAAAAACATGGAAAATAAAATTATAAAACCAATACAAGATTCGTTTCATTTCGTAGTAAATAAAAAACAAGTCTCTAGAGAAAAAGCTTTGCATGCTTCTGTACTATTCAAAAAGGTCTCTCTTCTTGCTGAAGAATTTGTGATTCCAAATAAAAATGTCATTGATGAGGTACCTAAATCATTTGAGTTAAACTTTATAACAAATGCATATTTAAACGATGAATTGATTGTAAAGAATCAAATCCAAAAATTAGATCAACATCATCTAATTCTGTTTATTACTGTGCTAAAGAAAAATAAAAAAGACACTATTTGCGAGGCCACTTTTGGCTACACCTTTAAAAAAGCTTCTTAATTCAATTAAGTTGATTTTGGTTTGTTTGTAACTGGTTAGGGTAAGACTTAACCAGTTTTTATTTTATATACACCTCTAGGAGTTCAGACTTTCCAGCAGAAGTAATCGTAAAATTATTAAGGCTATTAGGAACTAATAGGGTTTCTCCAAACTGTAATTCGTCAACAATATCTTTACTTTTAAAAACTACACTTCCTTCTACACACATATAAATAACAAATGAATCTTTATCGTTATGATTTACTTCAATCATTCCTTCGACAGGTAATACATTTGTAGTAAAATAAGGACATGAAATTACTTCTGTGGAGGTATTTACTTTTTTATGATAAGCAGTTTTATAACTATCCTTAACTGAATAATCTATTGCATCTACAGCTTCTTTGGTATGCAAATCTCTATAATTTCCATGATTATCTTTTCTATCCCAATCATAAATTCGGTAAGTAACATCAGAAGTTTGTTGAATTTCAGCTAGTAAAACTCCAGCTCCAATCGCATGAACTCTACCTGTAGGAATAAAATACACATCCCCTTTCTGGACCTCATCAATATTCAATATTTGTGTAAGTGATTTCTGGTGTAGATGCTGTAGATATTCATCTGGAGTTACCTCCTTTTTAAACCCTACAATCAAATTAGCCTCTTTATCTGCCTGCATTACATACCACATTTCAGTTTTACCAAAAGAGTTATGTCTCTTCTTAGCTAAGTCGTCATGTGGATGTAACTGAATACTTAAAGCTTTCTTTGCGTCAATAAACTTAATTAACAATGGAAACTTATGTCCAAAATGATTAAACACTTTTTCGCCAACTAAGTCACCTTTATATTCAATAATTAATTCTTTTAAATCCTTTCCTTTCAATATTCCACTAGCAACAATAGAAGTATCTCCTTCTACATCGGAAACCTCCCAACTCTCTCCAATATCTTTTCTAGTAGATTTTTTATGAAGTATGGCCTCTAGTTTTTCTCCACCCCATATCTTTTCTTTTAGTATGGGTTTGAATTTTAAAAACTGATTCATCTTTTATTCTTTACGCCGTCAAATTTACAAGATTTTTGACACAATTAAACCTTAATAAAGTTTAATTAACTTTGAGAAAGTAAGTAATAATATATCAATCATATTAATTCTTGTATATGAATACTTTAAAGTCAACCAGAATTGAATCTATAGATATTCTAAGAGGATTAGTAATGGTAATTATGGCGCTAGACCATGTTAGAGATTACTACCATTTGAATGCGTTTACTTCTGTAGACCCTATGAATGTAGATACAACGAATCCAATGTTGTTTTTTACTCGATTTATTACACATTACTGTGCTCCTATTTTTCTTTTTTTAGCGGGTACATCTGCCTTTTTATACGGTCAAAAAAGAACAAAAAATCAACTTTCTAAATTTTTGATTACAAGAGGTATATGGCTTATTCTTGTTGAAATTGTAGTTAATAATTTCTTATGGTGGTTTGACCCTTCATTTGGTTTTATTAATTTGCAAGTTATATGGGCTATTGGTGTTTGTATGATTGTATTAGGTGTAGCAATTTATTTACCAAAAAAAATAATCCTATCTATAGGGATACTTATTGTTTTCTTGCATAACACCTTAGACATCTATAATCTTAAAGATAAAGCTGTAGGGTTCTTTGATCATTTTTGGTATGCAATTCATCAACTTGGAGGGATGCAAATAGGAGAAAATAGATTTCTTTCATTCTCTTATCCTGTTCTACCTTGGATTGGTGTCATCTTTTTAGGTTATTGTTTTGGTTATTTTTATAAAAAAGATTTTGATATCACTATTCGTAGAAAATGGTTATTGTATTTAGGATTTGGGTGTATTACTCTTTTCTTTGTAGTAAGAGGGATTAATGTATATGGTGATCTTAACCCTTGGACTTCTCAAGAGACCTTTGAAAAAACAATGTATTCTTTTTTTAATCTAGCAAAATATCCACCATCACTATCGTTTTTGCTAATTACTCTAGGACCTGCATTCTTATTTTTATATTTTATAGAGAATCTTAAAAACTGGTTTACTAATTTTTTATTAGTCTTTGGGAGAGTTCCTTTTTTCTATTACATCCTACATATTTTTGTAGTGCATGCAGGTGCTATTTTAGGGTTATTAATCACAGGAGGTAATTGGAGAAACATGATTCTTACCAATGATGTATTTCAGCAAGGAAAGCTTGCAGGATACGGGTATTCTTTATGGGTAGTATATTTAGTATGGATAGTAATAATAGCAGTGCTTTACCCAATATGTAAACGGTATATGAAATACAAAGCTCGTAATAAAGAAAAATGGTGGCTCAGTTACTTGTAACATTTTAACATTTTTATATACAAATCATATAATCACTTCGTTTAGTCATGATAAAAATTTTCAGAAATCTAAGAAAGAAATTTATGCTTAAGAATAATATTAAAAACTATCTACTATATGCATTGGGAGAAGTGGCACTAGTGATGATTGGTATTTTACTAGCATTACAAGTAAATAATTGGAATGAAGATAGAAAACAAGAAAGAGAATTGTCTACTATTTTAAATACAGTAAAATTAGATCTAACTAGAGATACAATTGTAGCAAGTGGTATTATTAAGTTTTACGAAGAAAACGAAAAACAGAGTTTAAAAATCATTAATAAAAAATTTAACAGAGATAGTATCATCGCTTGTTTAATTTGTAAAAATTTAGTTACAATCTATCAACCCTTTTCTCCTCAAACTAAAGGATTAGAAATGCTTAAAAAATATAGTAATCAAAATAATTTAAAAAATGATACTCTTGCAATAACCATCACTCAATTTTATGGGACCTTAGATCAATTACTTAGAGATAGTAATGGATTTATAAAAAGTGAAGTTTTAAAAAACATTGAAAGCTTTCAAGATAAAGATTGGTATGTAGATTGGACTCAAGGAAAAATGACTCCTGAGCTCATCGATTATTATTTGAGTGAAGATTATAGGAAAAGAGTTGCAGCTCACAATATTTTTGGTGCAAAAAATCATTTATTATTTGTAAACAGCTATAAGAATGGTGCAAAAAAAATTATAGAATTAATAGACAAAAAAACAAGTAGATAAATGGATGGATTTAATGTAGTAATGGTAATTGCTATTATTCTTTTTGCAAGATTAGGAGTAAGATTATATGTAGGTTACAGAAAACATAAAAAAGAAGAAAAATCTAATGATTAACTTAAAGTACATTCTTGTGTTTTTCTTTATTAGTAGTATTAATTCAATTCTTGCACAGAAAAGTGTTGTCATTCAACAATCTATTTCTAACTACCATACTTCAATATATCTACCAAAAGGATATGATAGTGTAAAACCTTATAAAGTTATCTATGTAAATGACGGTCAATGGTTATTCAATTCAAGGAGTTTAGACCTCAGACAAAAGTTAGATAGCTTAATTAACCTCAAAGTAATAAACCCTGTAATTGTTGTCGGTATCCATAGTGATGCCAATAGAACAATAAATTATGTTCCATATAAAATAAAGGATGTTCCAAGCTTTAATTCTAGAGCGAAAAAATATGCGGATGACCTTACAAAAAAAATTATTCCTTTTATAGATCAACAATATAACACCATAAAACATAGAGATGGCAGAGCTATTTTTGGCTTCTCTTTTGGTGGTTTAAATGCCACATGGTTGACTATATATTATTCAAATATATTTTCTTTTAGTGCAGGTTTCTCTCCGTCTTTTTGGGTCGCAGATTATCAGTTAATAAAGGATGTGAGTCTCTTGAAAACAAAAACCACTTTCTGGTTTGATATTGGCACTAATGAATGGAACTATTATATCCCTTTTATTAAGAAAGCTAAACAAAAAGGAGGTATCTATGGTAGGTCTATTTTTTACTATGAGGTACCTAAAGGAGAACATACCATAAAGGATTGGAAAAATAGAATTACCTATCCTATTATTCTGTTTTCAGGAAAAGAAAAAGGCATCATTAAGAATTGGAGCATAGAGATAGAAGTTATAAAAAGTAAGTCTAAACCTGGGGTATTTTACCAAAGATTAAACCCTATTGTGATATTAAATAACGGAATAAGATATTCATTAGCAGATCAAGCTAAATATGTTTTATTGAACAAAAAAGATGGAAAGGTTTTTGATGATGGTAGGTTTCATTTTTTAAAACAAAAAGATTTAAATGTGTTGGTGACTTATCAAAAATTGAAAAAAGAAATTACAATAAAACACAAAGAAATATTAACTTTAAAAAAATAAAAACAATGGGAATTTTTTGGGACTTAATGCAGCAAAATGAATTAAACAAGCAACAAGAACAAGCAGATAGTATAGAAGATCGTGTTCGTGATTTAGAGCAAGAATTGGCAAATACTAAAGAATTATTAAAGAAAACATTATCAGCTTTAGAAACCCACCTTTCTAAAGATATAGATGGAGATGGTAAAACGGGCTAGTATATTGTAGCTTATGATTAAACTTTTTAGAAAAACACGTCAAAAATTACTTATGCAGAACAAAACTGGGTACTATTTTAAATATGCTATTGGTGAAATTATTTTAGTTGTTGTAGGTATTCTAATCGCTTTATATATTAATAATTGGAATGAAAACCGGAAAGATCAGATGAAGCAGAAAGCTATTTTAAGTGAACTACATAAAGATTTTAAAAAGAACTTACAGCAGTTTAATAATGTAAAAAATGTGCATACTAGGTCTTTAAATGCTTCCATAAAATTTAAAGCCTATATAAATTACCCTAAACCTCAAGTAGTGCAAGATAGTATTGCTAAATATTATTTTTTAGCTTTTAATGGGATTTCTTATAATCCATCTAATGGCGTTGTAGAGTCTCTAATTTCTTCAGGAGAATACAAACTAATTAAGAATGATACATTGCGTAATTACCTCATATCGTGGAAAGATGCCTTAGAAGATTATATTGAAGAAGAGGAAGTGTCTAACAGGTTTTGGTCTGAAAAAATTGAGCCCTATATTATTGAGAGTGGTGATTTTGTTAATTTAGCTAGCTCTAAAAATTTTGCTTTAATTACGACCACGAAGTTTAAAAACTTAACAGAGCGACACATTTTTTATCTTAGAAACATTATACGATCTATAAACAGAGAACCTCTACAATATCATTTAAAAGAAATTGTACGTCTTTCTAATACTGAATGAATATGATTAAATTCTTTAGACAAATTAGACAAACTTCCCTCATGAAAAATAAGACAAGTACATATGTAAAATATGCCATTGGAGAAATTGCATTAGTCATGGTTGGAATTCTATTGGCATTGCAAGTAAGTAATTGGAATCAAAATCTACAAAAAGAAGCCTTAGAATTAGATCTTTTACAAAAACTTAAGGAAGATCTTAGCAGCATGTATGGAGATGTATCTAATGATTTAAAAACGATGAAATTAGGAGAGCGAAGCTATTTTAGGATTCAAGATTACATCAAAGAAAAAAGAGTCTATAATGATAGTATGTCTTTTGATTTTCATTGGCTAATTAAAGATGAATATATATACCCTGGTACCTCTACCTATGACCTTATGAAAAGAGAGGGCCTGAATATTGTTAAAAATGATTCTATACGAAATGGGATTCAAATAGCTTTCGAAAATATTTTCCCCCGTCTAATAAGAACCAATGCTTTTTATCCAAATATTGAAGAATTCTTTTCACCTTATTTCCAACAAAACTTTTCACCAAATGATAATAAAGAACTTATTTTCAAAGAACAATTTCCTGGATATGTCCACACTTTCCCATATAAAAAGAAAGTAAACGGAAAAGAGTATTACATTACTATTGGTTATAAACCCAAAGATTTTGAAAAATTAAAAAAAGATCCTGAGTTTTTAATGCTAATGCATCAGTCGTATACATACAGAGCGTATAAAATAAACCGATATAAATATGCTGAATATATTATAGAAGAGCTTAGTAGAATGATAGATAAAGAACTAGAAAAGAGGTTATGATACATTTATTTAGAAAAATTCGCCAACAACTACTTATGCAAAACAAAACAAGTCAATATATCAAATATGCGATTGGTGAGATTGCCTTAGTTATGATTGGAATATTACTGGCATTACAGGTAAATAATTGGAATGAAAAAAGAATTGAAAAAAATGAAATTCGGTCAAAACTTATACATATAAATGATGATATAAAGAACATTAGAAGAACGATAGAAGGAAACTACAAGACCATAGATTCAGTATACATTAATGATAATAGAAAAACATTAACCTATCTAAAATCAAGAAATAAAGATTCTATTAAAAAATTGAAAAACACGCTTAATCAGTTTGGGTCTGCAACTTCTATTGTACTAAATATTTCTAGCGTTGAAGATTTTATTAAGTCGGGTTATATTTCTAAGATCAATAATGTCAAACTAAAAAACAATATGCTTACTCTAGAAAGGCTAAAAGTATTTTCTATGACATTAGACAACTATGCAAATAATCAGTTGAACATACATATAAGTCCGTATTTTATTAAAAAATTAAACTTTGCTCAACTAACAAAAGATCCTAATATGATTGTCATAAATCCTGTTACCGATTTTTCTACACTGATAGGAGATAAAGAACTAGAAAACCTACTTAATCTAAAAATTGAAACAGATACAAGTAAGTTAACATTCTTATTAGGAGTAAAATCTGTACTTGATAATCTTGAAGAAGCCATTAATGAAGAATTAGGCAAATAAGCTACTCGCCTGAATAACGCACAAAATTTCTTGGAGTTTCATATAACGTAATCTCTAAATCTAAAGATTCAGGTAAATGCTTTCGTAGTTTCTGATAAGATACAACGCAGATATTCTCCGCAGTAGGGTTTAGGGTTTTAAATTCTACCACTTCTATATTTAAGTTCTTATGATCAAAAGCATCTTCAATTTCAGAACGAATCAAACGTTTCAATATTCCTAAATCAAATACATAACCAGTTTCGGGATCAATTTCACCTGTAACTGCTACAACAATCTCATAGTTATGCCCATGAAAGTTTGGGTTACTACATTTACCAAATACTTCAAGATTCTTATCATCCGACCAATCTGATCGAAACAATCTATGTGCTGCATTAAAATGCGCTTTACGATAAGCAGTTATTTTAGGCATGAGTTAGTTTTGAATATGATTCCTTAAAAATAATTTTAAACCAAGCTGTATAGGCATCAGGATTTAATTCCATGTCAGATTTTACAGCCTCAAGTGTCATCCATTTATAAGCAGCAACCTCTTCTCTATTAATATTTGGCGCATCGTTATAATAGCCAATCATCACATGATCTAACTCATGCTCTGTTAAGCCATTATCAAAAGGCGCTTTATACACGAACCAGAAAACCTCCTCTAGTTCCGTAGTAAAGCCCATTTCTTCTTTTAGTCGACGTTTCCCAGCTTCTAAAGAAGTTTCTCCGTCTCTTTGATGTGAACAACATGTATTTGTCCATAACAATGGAGAATGGTACTTCTCTGCTGCTCGTTGTTGCAACATTAGCTCACCTATATCATTAAAAATAAAAACAGAAAAAGCCCTATGCAACATTGCTTTTTCATGTGCTTCCATTTTTGGCATCAATCCTAATTGATTGTCTTGTTCGTCTACCAAAATTACTTTTTCTTCCATCTATAGAATTTAGTGAAACAAAAATACGAAAATGAAACTATTGAATTTAACGCTCTTTTTGTTAATCTTTCGCCAATAAATAAGTCAATAAATTCATTGAATATTTATATTTGTTAAATGATGAATAATCTTTTTCGAATCTTTATTGTTTTTATTTTTTCCCTATGCGTTATCATCTCTTGCAAAGAAGAAACTTCCAAACCTAAAAATCGAGTTACTATCCAAAAACCGATTGAAAAATCAAGAGTAATTAAAAAGAAGAAAAAAACTAACATCATTACAAATAAAAATGCGGTAGTATTTTTTACAGAATATGGGAAAAAGAATTTAGAAACTGTTGTATTATTTGAAACACGTTTGGGAAATATCAAAATTAAACTCTATGAAGATACTCCAATGCATAGAGCCAGTTTTATTTTTTTAATAAAATCAGGATACTTTAGCACGACCTGTTTTCATAGAATTGTGCCCGGTTTTATCATTCAAGGAGGAAATTCAGATAGCCCTATTACACGAAAGTATAGAATTGATTATAATTATACTTTAGCTTCAGAAATGAAACCACATAGGAGACATAAATATGGTGCTTTAGCAGCTGCTAGAGAGTGGGAAAACAATCCGAAAAAACGATCGACTCCTTATGAATTTTATATGATTCAAGATAAAAGAGGGAGTCATCATTTAGAAGGGGAACATACAGTCTTTGGAGAAATTATTGAAGGGTTTTCTACCATGGAAAAAATTTCGAAACTAAAGACAGATGTCAAAGAATGGCCTATCAAAGAAGTATTTATTAAAGCTTCTGTGATTAGATAAAGGGCAACAAATTACATCATTCCATTTTGCTCTTGTTCTATTAAAAGTTACCTTTGCTCCTCAATTTTTATAAATGAGTTTTTTACAAGAAATAGAGCGCCGAAGAACCTTCGGAATTATCTCACATCCAGATGCAGGTAAAACAACCTTAACAGAAAAACTTTTACTGTTTGGTGGAGCTATTCAGGAAGCTGGAGCTGTAAAAAATAACAAGATAAAAAAAGGGGCTACCTCAGATTTTATGGAGATTGAGCGTCAACGTGGAATCTCTGTTGCCACTTCTGTTTTAGCTTTTATTTATCGTGATAAAAAAATTAACATCCTAGATACACCTGGGCACAAAGATTTTGCAGAAGATACTTTTAGAACTTTAACTGCGGTAGATAGTGTGATAGTTGTGATTGATGTGGCGAAAGGAGTTGAAGAACAAACTGAAAAATTAGTAGAAGTATGTAGAATGCGTAAAATTCCAATGATTGTCTTTATCAACAAACTAGATAGAGAAGGAAAAGATGCATTTGATCTATTAGATGAAGTAGAACAAAAATTGGGATTAACAGTTACCCCTATGAGTTTTCCTATTGGAATGGGCTATGATTTTAAAGGCATATATGATATCTATGGGAAAAAATTAAATTTATTTTCAGCTGATAACAAGCAAACTATCTCAGAAGGCGTTCAATTTGATGATGTAAACAACCCTGAATTAGATAGTATTGTTGGAGAGGGTGCTGCGCAAACTCTTCGAGAAGAATTAGAATTGGTATATGAAGTGTATCCAGGTTTTGATCAAGAAGAATATTTAAAAGGTGATTTACAACCTGTATTTTTTGGCTCTGCCTTAAATAATTTTGGTGTTAAAGAACTATTAGATGCCTTTATAGATATTGCTCCTAACCCGCAACCTAAAAAAGCAGAAGAACGTTTAGTTGACTCTAAAGAAGATAAGTTAACTGGCTTTGTTTTTAAGATTCATGCCAACATGGATCCCAAACATAGAGATCGTTTAGCCTTTGTAAAAATTGTGTCAGGGACTTTTAAAAGAAATGCACCTTACCTTCATGTAAGAAATAAAAAGAAAGTAAAGTTTTCAAGTCCCAATGCATTTTTTGCTGAGAAAAAAGAAATTGTAGATGAATCATTTCCTGGAGATATTGTTGGGTTACACGATACTGGAAACTTTAAAATTGGAGATACTCTTACAGAAGGTGAAGTATTAAACTTTAAGGGGATTCCAAGCTTCTCACCAGAACATTTCCGCTATGTAAATAATGCAGATCCTATGAAAGCAAAACAACTTTTTAAAGGATTAGATCAATTAATGGATGAAGGTGTCGCACAATTATTTACTTTAGACATGAATGGACGTAAAATTATTGGAACAGTAGGCGCTTTACAATATGAAGTAATTCAGTATAGATTAGAACATGAATATGGAGCAAAATGCACCTATGAAAATATTCACGTACACAAAGCATGTTGGGTAGAAGCGGAAGATGAAAAAAATGATGAGTTTAAAGAGTTTAAAAGAGTAAAGCAACGCTATTTAGCAAAAGATAAGCAAGGTCAATTAGTCTTTTTAGCAGATTCTGCTTTCACAATACAAATGACACAAAGTAAGTACCCCTCAGTAAAGTTACATTTCACTAGCGAATTTTAATTAAAAGAATTATGAAAAGAATACTATTGATTTTTAGTTTTATTTTAGTTTCTACATTTGGTTTCAGTCAAGAGTCAGAAAACTTATCAAATTTAAATGGTACACTAGTTAAGACTGGGATTCGTTTTCAATATCTTTCTATGGATATGCCAGTTGGGCAAATAAGATTCCCTTTGGAATCTAAAATGGGCATGACAAGTTTACATTATTTAATAAGTCTTAATGATTGGTTATACACTGGAGTAGGTATGAAAGCTGCAGCCTTTGGAGACCAAGGAGGATTATTTACTCTAGGAGTAGATTTAGGGGTAAATAAAAAAATATATCAGAATCTATATCTAGATGCTAATGTGCACTTTGGTGGTGGTGGTGGTTTTAGATCATTAGTAAATGGCGGAGCGATTATACAACCTAATATTGGACTACAATATAAAACGAAGTATTTTTCTTTTGGAGCTCAATATAGTCATGTAAATTTCTTTACAGGTATTATGAAGAGCGATGCTGTTTCTTTTTTTATTGAAATCCCAAGTCTTTTAAGATTTGCCGATTACTCTGATGCAGGTAAAGAATTTATTGGGAAAAATTTATCTCCAGATGATTTTTGGCAGAGACCAACTGTTAAAAATGTTCAACAGGTAAGATTTAATTTTTTACATCCAATTGGAAATTCTAGAGAAGATTTAAATACCAATAATGCACTATTAAGAAGAACACTTTATGTAATTGGGTTTGAATATCAAAAATATTTGAATTCAAATTTCTTCTTATATGTTCATACAGATACCGTATACAAAGGCTTAACTGCTGGTTTTATGGATTTGTTTTTTGGAGCAGGGTATAATTTTATTGATACAAAATTCATCAATTTTTTCGGTAAATTCGGAGTTGGATCTGCAGGAGGAAGAATAAAACAAGAGGGTGGTTTCTCAATGTTTCCTAGTGCTGGATTTGACTTCAAATTGAACAAAAATTTGGCCCTTAGTATTTCTGGTGGTTATTTACGATATCTCGATGGAGGCTTTGAAGCATACTCAACTGGGTTTGGCATAAAATATATGGGATTATCTGGTGGTAGTAGAAACCCTATTACTAATAATGATATAGAAAAACTAGAAACTCAAGGATTCAAAATTGGAGTTGAGAATCAAACTTTTTTTCAGGTTGACAGAGTTGATACTGCTCCCGTTGACTTACAATTAATAGCACTAAAACCACAGTATAATATTAGCAAAAAAGCCTATGTATTTGGAGAAGCTGGTTTTGCCTATGAAGGAAAAGCTGGAGGTTATGCCCATGGAGGTCTTGGGATTGGTATAAAAAGTAATACATTATTAAACAATAAGATTTCAGGTTATGCCGAAATTTTAGGCGGTGCTGCAGGTGGAGGTGGAGTTAATACAGCTGAAGGATTAATAATTAAGCCTGTGATAGGATTCAATTATCATATTTCCAATAGTTTAGCAGTTAATTTATCTGGTGGACGATTAATTTCATTAAGCGGAGGTGTGAACTCAACAAACTTGAATGTTGGCTTTAACTATGGCCTATCATTTTTGAATGCAAAAAAATAATTATATGCTGAATTTATTTCAGTAACTATTTAAACAAATACAAATATAATAATATGAATAACGGAATATACGCAAAATTTAACACCACTAAAGGTGATATTTTAGTAAACTTAGAATTCAAAAAAACACCAGGAACTGTTGGAAACTTTGTAGCATTAGCTGAAGGTAATCTTGAGAATTCTTCTAAGCCTCAAGGAACGCCTTACTATGATGGCTTAAATTTTCACAGAGTCATTCCAGATTTTATGATTCAAGGGGGTTGCCCTCTAGGTTCTGGAACCGGGAATCCAGGATACCAATTTGATGATGAATTTCACTCTGATTTAAAACATGATAGACCTGGTATTTTATCAATGGCAAATTCTGGACCCGCAACAAACGGAAGTCAGTTCTTTATCACACATGTACCAACACCATGGCTAGACAATAAGCATACTGTTTTCGGTAATGTAATAGAAGGGCAAGAAGTTGTAGATGCTATTGCACAAGGAGATCAACTAACTACTATCGAAATTATTAGAGTAGGATCAGATGCCGAAAACTTTAATGCTGTAGAAGCTTTTAGAGTCTTTGAGGGGTCTAGAGCTGAGCGTGAGGCTGAAGAATTAAAAAAGCAAAAAGAATTGTTAGATACTGTAGCAGCTGGTTACGATGAAACTGCTAGTGGTTTACGATATAAAATATTGCAAAACGGAGACGGAAAACAAGCTACAAAGGGAGCCATGGTTTCTGTTCATTATAAAGGGCAGTTGTTAGATGGAACTGTTTTTGATTCTTCATACAAACGTAAAGAACCTATCGACTTTGCAGTTGGAGTTGGTCAAGTGATTGCTGGATGGGACGAAGGAATATTATTATTAAAAGTAGGCGATAAGGCTAGGTTTGTCATTCCTTCTCATTTAGCTTATGGTGAGCGTGGTGCAGGTGGAGTTATCCCTCCAAACGCTACTTTAATTTTCGATGTTGAATTAATGAGTGTAAAATAGTTTTTATTTTAAACGATTCTATAAATAGAAAAGCCCAAGCACATGCTTGGGCTTTTCATTCGCATAAAATAACCCCCTTACTTAATTTCTAATATTTATGGCTTCAGCTTCTAAAGCAGCTTTAGCTATTGTAGCAGCTGTACTTAATGTAGTTCCTATTAAATTAGTGACTTCATAAGGGTCAGTTGATAGATTATAAAGTTGTTCTGTTCCATTGTCATTAACTATCAGTTTATAGGTAGCATCTCTAATAGCATAGCTTACTCCATTATTAGATCTTTCAGTATAAACAAAAGTTCTTTCTGAAGCATTCGTGTCAGAAAGCAAATTGTAAAAGCTTACACTATTATTAATCTCTTGTGTAGAAACTCCAGCTGCATTAGCAATCGTACTAAATAAATCAGTAGTATGTATTAAAGCAGATTCTCTTGCTCCCATTCTATTCACTCCATAGCCCGAAACTATCATCGGAACATTTACTCCTCCTTGATAAATAGATCCTTTTGCTCTAGTTGACCTATAAGGTGACTGAGCTACTTGATTTGGTGTTCCATTATCACCAATAAAAATAATAATCGTATTATTTCTCTCCGCTGTAGATAGACTATTCAATAATCTACCTAATTCGTTGTCCATAGCTTCTACTGCTGACATAAAATAAGGTAGTGGATTTGCATCAATAGAAGATTGGTCTGTAGGAAGATTTCCTTGAGAATGTAAATCTGTAGGCGCTAAATGAAAAGGTGTGTGAGGCGCGTTATAAGCCAACCATAAAAACCATGGCTTTGTCTGATTATCTACCCAATCAATTGCTAAATCTGTGAATTTCGTTGTTGAATATGCTGTTGTATTTGCTGTCAGTCCATTTTCTGTAAGGTTCCAATTTGTATACGATTGCACTCCTCCATTTAACAATCCAGCATAATAATCTACTCCCATTGTTATGGGGTCATTTGCATTTAAAGATAAATGCCATTTTCCAATAATAGCTGTAGCATATTCATTTCCAGTATTCATAGCTATATACTCTTGAACAGAAGTTTCTGAAGTAGAGATGATATCTCCTACTTCTAACACACTTGTTTTGATACCATACTTACCAGTTAGAATAGAAGCTCTTGTAGGTGTACAAACAGAATAAGACCATAGATTATCAAATGTAATACCTGTATTGATTAAACCTTGTAAAGTTGGCATGTTAGGCTTTATGGTTCCCTCTGCATAATTCGGAGAAGCATCTTTTCCAAAATCATCAGCAATCACTAATAGAATATTAGGTTTAGTCATAATGGAAGGATCTGGATCTACGATAAGCTCTTCGGTAGAAGTACTACAATGGATAAATAATGTACAAAGGAATATATAAAATAAAGTCTGTTTGATTTTCATTATTAGATTAGTTTGATTCTTTGACCTAAGAAATTGCTAATAGTTTAACTCGGTTTAAATAATGTAACATTTTTTTCTAAAAATCGTCTCAATAGTAATTGAGAAGATAGAATTCTCAAATCGAACTCGTATATTTAACAACTAAACCAACTTCTATGAAACGATTATTTTCTTTAACTCTTATTTTCATGCTACTATTAAGCTGTGTAAACTCAGAAAATACTGATGAATTTATTAAGAATACAGAAGGTCGATATTTATTCAATTCCGATGAGACTATAGAAATTTATTATGTAGATAAAGAGTTGAGAGTAAAATGGAGAGGGAAAGATATGGTTCCTATTAAAGCGAATGATTCTTCTTTCTATTTAAAAGAAATGAATGAAAAACTTGTTTTTGTTACCGCCCCCAACATACATATAGAACTTGCTCCCAAAAGAGAACATGATGGAGAAAAATTTTCTTTTACAAAATTAGCAAAAGGAGAAAAAACACCCGCAGAATATTTAGCAACTAAAGAATATGATAAAGCTTTAAAAGGGTATTTAAGGATCAAGCAAAAAGATTCTTTAGACCCAACAATAAGAGAAAGGGTGTTGAATAGATTGGGATATAATAAAATTGCTGAGAAAAAATATGATGAGGCTATCGAGATCTTCAAAATAAATGTGGCTTTATACCCATACAAATCTAACCCTTACGATAGTTTAGGAGAGGCCTATTGGTATGCTAAAGATACAGCTAACTCAGTAATGAATTTTAAAAAGGCTTTAGCGATAAACCCTGAAAACAGAGGCGCAAAAAGGTTTATAAAAAGACATAACATTAAATAGCATTGGAAAATTTACAATACCCTATCGGCAAATTTATAGCTCCTGCATTTATCTCAGACGCTCAAAAGAATGAATGGATTTCTATATTAGAAAATTTTCCAAACAAATTAGATAATCTAGTAGCACATCTAACAGATGAACAACTAAACACACCATATAGAGAAGGTGGTTGGACTATAAGACAAGTAGTTCATCATTGTTCAGATAGTCATCATCATAGTTATATAAGATTTAAATGGGCACTCACAGAAGATAGTCCAGTAATTAAAGCATATGAGGAAAAGGATTGGGCTGAATTATTTGACACACAATCTGCTCCTATTGCACAATCTATTTTACATCTAAAAGCGGTTCATGCTAAGCTAGTATATTTATTAAAAGGGCTTACAGAATCACAACTAAATAGACACTTTATTCACCCATCAGATAATAGTAAAGTTGTTTTAAAAGAGAATATTGGTATTTACGCTTGGCACTCCAATCATCATTATGCTCACATAGAACATCTTTTGATTCGTAAAGGTTGGAAATAATTTCTATCTTTAGAATCAAATTTTTATTCCATGAAAACTGCTCAAGAATGGTTCGATGAATATGCTGTTAGTCATCAAAATGAAACCAACCAATTAGTTCATTATATTTGTGTACCTCTGATATTTTTTAGCGTCATTGGTCTATTCATGAGTATTCCCACTGACTTTTTAAAAAACACTTTTGAACTTTATAATCCTCTTATAGAAAACTGGGCTGTTGTATTTGGTCTATTTAGCTTACTTTTCTATTTACGTCTGGGCTTTTGGTATTTTACTCAAATGTTGTTTTTTATTTTATTAGCTATTATTGGAAATTACTGGCTAAGTAATAATATAGATTTATTATACGTGTCCTTAGGTATTTTTGTTGTAGCATGGATTGGGCAGTTTTATGGTCATAAAATAGAAGGCAAAAAACCATCTGCATTTAAAGATTTACAATTCTTATTAATTGGTCCTTTGTGGGTCGTTAAAAAACTAGGAACAAAAAAATAATATGAAAGACGAAATTACATTCGATGATTTTTTAAAAGTTGATATTCGAATTGGAACTATTATAGAAGTAAATGATTTTCCAACAGCTCGAAAACCAGCGTATCAATTGCATATAGATTTTGGTGATTTAGGAATTAAAAAATCAAGTGCTCAGATTACCGATTTATATAGCAAAGAAGCTTTATTCAACAGACAAGTCAATGCAATTATAAACTTTAAACCTCGTCAAATAGCAAATTTTATGAGTGAATGTTTAGTTTTAGGCATCTATGATGATAATGGGCAAGTAGTGCTTTTAAAAGCTTCTAAGGGAGCTAAAAATGGAGAACAAATATCTTAGTTCTTAGGATTATTCAAAATTACAAGAGCACCTATAACACCAGGTATCCAACCACATAAGGTTAATAAAAATATAATAAAGAAAGATCCACAGCCTTTATCAATTACTGATAATGGTGGAAATAAAATCGCCAGTAAGACGCGTAAGAAACTCATAATTTATTTTCAATTGGTTAGTATACTAAATAGACGAGATTACTTGCATCTTGTTACATAATATCATATTTTTGGTTAAAAAAGTTATGAGACCTAAAACATTCATATTTTTTCTATTTATACCACTACTATTATGTAGTTTAAATGCACAGGCACAATTAGAATCTTATTTAATTGATAATGAAGCTTGGGTTAAAGCTAATTTTGTTGAAATAGGAGTGAATAGTAAAGGTGTTTTTGGTAATAATACAGCTAATAGACCTCCATCTTTTCACGACAACCGAGAAACGGCCAATTTATTATTTGGATTCATCGCGAACCCTTTAAAAGATAACTGGGTAGATTATGATGGTGATTTCTTTACTCCAGGTAGCCCAGAAGAAGGTTTTACAATTCAAGTAGGAGGCGTTAATTACTCGAATAATAACACAGATTTTTTATCTGAAATTGAAGGAGGCATCGTAGATGTTGGTATTGTAGAGTCTGATTGTTTTGAAAGTAGTGCAAAAATTGATTGGGAAGGATCTGTTGCTGATTTAACAATTAAGCGCTCCTACAGTGTTACCGAAAATGGTTTATTTATTCAAATGATTACCTCTATTAGTAATACGAGTAGTGAGACTAAAAATGATGTTTATTTTATGCATAATGTTGATCCTGACAATAATGTAACCCTGACTGGAGATTATGCAACCAATTTAGAAATTATTAGTCAACCTTCATCGGCAAATAATATCGCTATGGTAAAGGCTACCCAAAACGCACCAGATATACCAACCACCCTTGATATGGATGGATCTGCTGTAAGCTTTTATGCAAATGACCCTAAAGCAAGGGTAACTTTCGGGAATTTTAATAATCGTAATGCTTCAGATGTATGGAACGCATCATTTGGTTTTACCAATACGGTTGGGAGTACTGAAAATTCTGATTTGGCTATTTCTATCGCTTTCAAACTAGATAATATAGCGCCAAATGAAACCAAAACATTTGTTTACTACTACATCTTAGAAGAGATTGATGATTCCTTTACCCCGCTTATTGTAAATATTACTCCTACTTCTCCAAGTACCTGTGGAGGATCAGATGGAAGTATTTTGTTTTCTGGTTTAGACGAAAATGAAGATTATATTATTTCTTATCAAAGAAATGGAGTTTCAAGCGGCTCAATAACCTATACTGCAGATAGCAATGGATTCGTTCAAATACCAAATCTTGGTATAGGTACCTATTCTGATTTTGATATCGAATATAATGGATGTTCTACAATTGTAAATAGTACGTATGAATTATCCGATCCAAGTACCCCAATAGCTGTAGCATCTGGTATTGATCCCACAAATTGTGATGGCGATAATGGGCAAGTTGTCTTAACAGGTTTAATTGCCAATCAAGATATCGAAATTACCTATGATGCAGATGGTGTTTCAATGCCTATCTCAACCATATCTACAAATAGTAGTGGAGAACTTATTATTGACAATCTTGTAAATGGTGAATACTCAAATTTTAATTTAAGATATATTTCAACTGATTGTAGTGCTTCAAATACTAGTATAATAATATTGAATGGAACTTTTCCTTCAATAAGCGTTGGAACAATTCTAAGTCAAGCCTATTGTGATGCCGATTTAGATTACGTTACAGAGATTAATTTATCTCCGCTAGATGTTTTTGCTCTAGATGGGTTAAGTAGTGCTGATTATACTGTATCATATCATGAATCATTAGACGACGCAAACAACAATGTTGCTGTCTCTAAAACAAACTATGAAACAAATGGGAGTCCAAATTATGATTTATTTGTCCGAGTAGAAAATAATACCAGTGGATGTTTTGAAACTGGAACTTTTTCAATTACTATAAATATTCCTGTCGATTTTGATATTAATTATGGATATCTATGCCTTCTATCAGATGATACTGTCGATCCTGATTTTAATTTTCCAATAGAGACGGGTTTAAACAGTACAGATTATACTTTTCAATGGTTTTTTAACAATACATTGCTTCCGAATACTGAATCTTCATTAATTCCAAGTGGGATGGGAAATTATAGTGTAGAAGTCACTACAGTAGCTACAGGCTGTTCCATAAGAAAAGATGTTGATGTGGTTACCTCAGGAAAACCGAGAACTATTGAAATTATTTTAGAGTCTGGTCTTTTTACTGACATTATTACTGTAAGTGTTCAGGTTTCTGGACTAGGAAATTATGAATATAGAATTGATGATGAGCCTTATCAAAGTAGCTCATTATTTGAAAATGTGCCTGCTGGAAATCATAGATTTTACATCAGAGATATTAATGGATGCGGAGAAATAATGGTTGAAAAGTTAGCAATTAATTACCCGCGTTTTTTCACCCCAAATAATGACTCTTTTAATGATACTTGGTATATTAAAGACATTGAATCTTTAAGAGAACCTACCATCCATATTTTTAATCGATACGGAAAACTTTTGAAAGTATTGACAAAAGATAGTGAAGGTTGGGACGGAATGTATGCTGGAAAAAAACAACTCGGTAACGACTATTGGTTTATCATTTCTTATAACGATGAAAATGGAGTTAGAAGAAAATTCCAAGCACATTTTGCACTTAAAAGATAACCTAGATAAAATAAGATTTGTTTAATTATAAATTAAGCGTACCCTACAATTATTAGGATTATCTACATCAAAAGTTACAAAAGCAGAAACATATATAGTATCTCCACCATCTGTAGGCTGATGTTTTGAAGCATCTGTAATATTTTTATAGGTAGTGTAAATTTTAGAATTATAAATATACTCAACAGTAAGTCTTGGAATATAATTACCACGTCCTATATGATAATCGTTTACAATTACACTAGAAGCTTCTACTTCTATGGTTTCTTTACCTAGGAATTGAAAACTACCAATGGCCCAAAAATAAACAAATACTGAAATGCATATAATTCCACCAAAAACAAGAATACCTCTAGTAATCAAATTCTTCCAATCTTCCTTACGTTTTAATTGATGCTTTTTCTTCCATTCGGTAAAATCTTGTTTCGATGTATTCATAGAGTTTACATTTTATCGCCAAAGAAAATTGCATTCATTAATAACTTATTGGTACCGTACCAGAAAGCTCTAAAGTTTGTATTATCAGTAAATACAATCAACCTACCTCTACCCATACGCTGTACCTTAAAGGGTACGGTATTTTTTATCACTTTAGCATTTTCTTTAGAAATATAACCAGATAGCAATGGGTTACTTGTATATTGAATTGGATTATTATAACTTCTCTTATCTGGCTTAATAAATACTGTAGTGTTTCTAAATAAAGCGATTTTATCATTCTTATATCCAAAATTAATCGGATGAGAGCGATCTATTTTTGCTTCAAAAATAGCACCTCCAATTACCTGTGCTCCAGATTGCTTAGATCTATTTTCGAAAGAAACATTTTTTACTGTATCAATCTTCGATTTATCAAGTTCTAATTTGATAAATTTCTGACTACTTAACCATTTAACAGCATTTCTGTACCCAACTAAAACACCTCCATTACGTACCCAAGTTTGTAATTTCTTTGCAGCAGTACTGCTAATGCTGCTACTGCTTGGGATTATAATTGTAGTATATTTACTAATATCTATTCGATTAAAGTAGGTCATATCTAACTTTGTTACATGCATATCGTAACGTTGGTCTAATAAATGCCATACCTCTCCTGCATCATTACCAAAGATTCTACCTCCAACAAGCATAGCAACTTTAGGAAGTTTTACATTTCTAAAATTATTACTTCCTAAATCAATACCAACATTTAACCCTGTAGACACTCCATTAAGTTGTAAATGACTTTCATTTGCTACTTTACTTAAAAAATTAAATAAGTCTTCTTTATTTAGTTTTTGATTTTGAACTGGAATAAATATGGTTCCATAATCATAAGAAATATTTCCATTTTTAAAGTTTTTCATTGATACTTTAGCACGGATTCCTTTCTTTAAAATTGCATTCAATGCTTTGGGAGTATAATATTCATTCCAAGGCATTAAATACCCAACATTACTTCTACCATCTACAAATCCTTCTTTAAACTTCAAGTTTTTCACCTCGGATCCAACTCTATTTAAAGAAACATTCTCAGCAAAATCGACACCAAAAGAATGATTAAACGTCCAAGCCGATACATCATAAAACAAACTATCTTTAAAAGATGTTCTTACATCGAACATAGCTTTTATTAAGCGCTGATTCTTTTGATTCATTGGTACGATATAACTATATCCTTTTTTAAATCGTTTCCCATTTGCAGTAAAATCAGATTTAATTTGATGAAATTTAATTTGGTGCCTTTTTAATACCTCTGCTAAGTGATATGTTTTTGCACCATCTTTCTCATCACCAAAAACTATTGCTTTTGCTTTAGCTGATTCATTTCTAGCTTTTCTATAAAAATCCTGTTGATATTTCAAGATTTTCTCACGCATACTATTGGCAGCAGCAAGAGTTGACATAGCTGCTGTATACTGGTTTCTAATCGTAAAAGGAAATGTTAGTACTCCATTGCTGGTTTCTTGAGCATGACCACGAGAACTCGCTTGCTCAAATAAGATTCCAATGCTTCCGTTTATATCTGGAAATGTAGAGCCTTTGCCATAATAAAAATCGTCAAAGCTTTCCTCAGAATAGTATTGAGAACCAATTTTATCAAATGCCTTTGCATGATAGGTTGCTATTTCGCGCGTTAGATCCTGATTCATTTTTGGAGTCAAAGGGTGTGTTCTACTCTGAATTCCAGGTTGAAAAAAGAATGTAGAATTCGATCCCATTTCGTGATGATCCGTTAAAATATTTGGTAACCATTGATGAAACGTTTTAATCCTTGCCCTAGACTCAGGTAACTGCACAGGTAACCAATCTCGGTTCATATCAAACCAATAATGATTGGTTCTACCTCTAGGCCAAACCTCCGTATACTCTCTGTCATTTGGGTCAGGATTAATATTCTTACTCTTATTGGTATTTGCCCAATAAGCAAAACGTTGTAATCCATCTGGATTAAAAGATGGATCAAATAATATGACTGTATTTTTTAATAATTGCTCAGTAGTGGATTTAGTCGATGCTGCTAAATAATAAGCAGCAGCCAATGAAGCATTAGACCCACTAGGCTCGTTTCCATGAATAGAGAAACCTTGGTAAACTACAATTGGATCTTTAGATACATCTAGAGAAGCATCATTAGTTCCATCTATATGTCGTTTTCTAATCGCTTCTAGGTTTGCATGATTATCTGGAGATGTTATCGTTAATAATATAATAGGACGTCCCTCAAAAGTTTTTCCTCTTTCTGCTAGGGTAATTCTATCAGAAGCTTTGGCTAGCGCTTTCATATATTCCACTAGTTTGTCATGCGTTACATGCCACTCTCCTACTTCATGTCCAATCACACTCCTCGGTGTAGGTATATTAGTATTATACCTTTCATCACTAGGAATATAGTAATGAAGATCTATCTTTTGAGCTACAGATGAGAAAACTACTGTAATTAACAATAAGAAAAGCCCTATTTTTTTCATTTGATTTTGATTTGATTTCCAACAAAGATATTAAAATCATATCTTTAAGTTTTTGTGTGCTTTTTGAACAACAAAAGTTTTATTTTTGATCCTTAACTTACTCATATGCTAACCAAAGTACGATATTCAGTAAAAGACATGTTTATCTGGTCTATAGGCGAAACTCTTATACTTTTAGCCTACGCAGGGCTCATTACATTTTTATACGAAGTTCAAGGTTTTACTTTCTTAGATGTTCCTTGGACACCCGTTGCCTTAATTGGTACTGCGGTAGCATTTATGGTAGGGTTTCAAAACAATGCGGCGTATGATCGGATTTGGGAAGCGCGAAAAATCTGGGGTGCTATAGTAAATACTTCTAGAACTTGGGGAATGAAAATTCAAGATATGGTGGATAATAGCGATAGCAAAAATCCTTTTACTGAAGCTGAAATTAAAGAACATAAAAGAGTATTGATTTATCGTCATATTGCTTGGATGACTGCTTTGCGGTATGCAATGAGGCAGCGTAAAACATGGGAAACAAATCATTTGTCTAGAAGCAATAGAAAATGGTCAGAAATGCTACATATTCCAGAAAATATATCTAGCCTAGAAGATAATTTAATGATGTATTTATCTCCTAAAGAACAAAAATATGTACTGAGTAAAAATAACAAGCAAACTGCTCTGTTATATCTACAGTCCAAACACATCGGAGAGTTAAAAGAAAAAGGTGCCATTTGGCAGTTTTCTTTTCTGGAATTAGAAAATGTGTTAGAAGAGTTATTCACACATCAAGGAAAGTCGGAACGAATTAAAAACTTTCCATACCCCAGACAGTATGCAAGTCTTGCCTATTATTTGGTAAAATTATTTGTGGTCTTATTGCCTTTTGGAATTGTTTCTGAATTTGCTGATATCGCTAAAGATATTGTTGTGAATCATCCTATTATTGGAAGCTATTTTATTTGGTTAGCCATTCCTTTTTGCGCTTGCGTTTCTTGGGCTTTTCATATTATGGAACGCATGGCTAGAGTTGGAGAAAACCCCTTTGAAGGCGGAGCAAATGATGTTCCAATTTCTACAATTTCTAGAGGAATTGAAATCGATTTACGTCAAATGTTAGATGAGCAAAAAGATGAAATTCCTGGACAATTTCCAGAAGATAAAAATGTGCAAATGTAAATGGCCGAAATGATTCAGAAATCGCAATTAGTTGCCCTCGAAAAAAAACTTACTGGACAATTACTTTTTGATGATTTGCATAGAACCTTATATGCAACAGATGCTTCTGTATATAGGAAAATTCCATTAGCAGTAGCCTATCCAAAAGATAAAAAAGATATACAAACTCTTATTTTATTTGCTAGTAAAAACAGTATTACTTTGATTCCAAGAACCGCTGGAACCTCTTTAGCTGGCCAATGCGTAGGTGACGGAATTGTGGTGGATGTTTCTAAATATTTTACTTCAATTCTAGCTTTTGATGAAGCCAATAAAACGATTACAGTGCAACCTGGAATTATTAGAGATGAATTGAATCTCTTTTTAAAGCCTTATGGTTTGTTTTTCGGACCTAATACTTCTACCTCAAATCGCTGCATGATTGGTGGTATGGTTGGAAATAACTCATCTGGGAGTACTTCTATTAAATATGGAGTAACTAGAGATAAGGTAGTACGTATCGAAGGCCTTTTAAGTGATGGATCATCAGTTATTTTTGAAGAAACTGCCACAGATGATTTTAAAGCAAAAAGTCGTGAAAAAACATTGGAAGGAGCTATTTATGCATCTTTACGAAGAGAATTAGAGCCTGAATCTGTACAAGAAGAAATTAAATCACAATTTCCTAAACCTACTATCCATAGAAGGAATACGGGTTATGCCGTTGATGAATTATTGAATTTCGAGTTGTTTGGTGGTCACCAATCTCATGTCAATGTAGCAAAATTACTAACCGGTTCAGAAGGGACCTTAGTATTTTCTACTGCTATTACCTTACAATTAGATAACCTTCCTCCTCCTATAAGCGTAATGGTCTTGCCACATTTCACAAATCTAAATGAAAGTTTAAAGGCAACTGTAATAGCAATGAAACACAATTTAGGAGCGTGTGAATTAATGGATAAAGTAATTTTAGATTGTACAAAAAACAACAGAGAGCAAGCAAAAAACCGTTTCTTTTTACAAGGCGATCCAGAAGCCGTATTGATGTTAGAAATACAGGCAGAAACATTACATAAGGCACAACAACAAGCCGATGTCCTTATTAAAGAATTGCAAGAACAAGGATTTGGATATTACCATCCTAAAGTAACAGGTGATGATATCCGTAAAGTTTTTGATTTGCGAAAAGCCGGATTGGGGTTATTAGGTAATATGATTGGCGATAAAAAAGCAGTTGCCTGTATAGAAGATACCGCAGTGGATTTACAAGACTTACCTGCTTATATAGATGAGTTTACTCAAATTATGGATAAGTACCAGCAAAAAGCGGTCTATTATGCCCATGCTGGTGCTGGTGAATTACATTTACGTCCCATCTTAAACCTAAAGAAATCTGAAGATGTTGTTTTATTTAGAAAAATAACTACAGAAACTGCTCAACTTGTAAAAAAGTATAAAGGATCCTTTAGTGGGGAGCATGGAGATGGAATTGTAAGAGCAGAGTTTATTCCAATGATGATTGGTGAACAGAATTATCAATTGCTCAGAAGCATTAAAAAAGCATTCGATCCTAACAATATATTTAACAAAGGAAAGATTACCGATGCCTTTTCAATGGATCAAAGTTTACGCTATGAGATTGATAGAATTGAGCCAGAATTTGAAACCATTCAGGATTTCTCTGACAATGAAGGAATCTTAAAATTAGCTGAAAAGTGTAATGGATCTGGAGATTGTAGAAAACCTGCTTCAGCCGGCGGAACTATGTGTCCAAGTTATAGAGCTACTAAAGACGAGAAAGATACAACTAGAGCAAGGGCAAATACCTTACGTGAATTCTTAACGAATTCTGAAAAATCAAATAGGTTTAATCATAAAGAATTAAAAGAAGTATTTGACCTCTGTTTGAGTTGTAAGGCTTGCGCTTCTGAATGCCCTAGTAATGTTGACGTCGCTGCGCTAAAGAGTGAATTTTTATATCAATATCAAGAAACCAATGGCTATTCATTTAGAAGTAAACTCTTTGCTAATAATGTGAGATATAATAAGTTAGGAAGTATCGCTCCTATCCTTACCAATCTAGTCTTAAACACAACACTCACAAAAACAATAATGGGTATTGCTTCAAAACGTAGTGTACCAAAATTAGCTCCAAAGACCCTAAGTGCTTGGTATAAAAAACAAGTCCCTTCTAAAAATGGGAAGAAAGTATATCTGTTTTGTGATGAGTTTACCAACTTCTATGATGTAGAAATTGGTAAAGATGCAATTCATCTATTAAAACATTTAGGTTACAATCCACAGATAATTGATCATGAAGAAAGTGGTCGTAGTTTTATCTCTAAAGGTTTTTTAAAAGAAGCAAAAGATATCGCAAATAAAAATGTAGCCATATTTAAAGATTTAGTTTCTTCAAAAAATCCTTTAATTGGAATTGAACCCTCTGCCATCTTAACCTTTAGAGATGAATATATTAGGTTGGCTGATGATAGCGATGCTGCCAAAAAAATTGCCGTAAATGCATTTACTATTGAAGAGTTTTTAAGTAATGAAATTTCAAAAGGAGCTATACGAAGTAACCAATTCACGAAGAACAATAAGGTTTTAAAAATCCACGGACATTGTCACCAAAAAGCATTGTCGAGTACCCATGCTACATTTAGCATATTAAACATTCCTAAGAACTACAAACCGACGATTATGAATACAGGTTGCTGTGGGATGGCTGGGTCTTTTGGGTATGAAAAAGAACATTACAAGATAAGTATGCAAGTAGGAGAAGACACCTTATTTCCTAAAGTCCGTAACACATCTAAAGACATCGAAATTGTAGCGGCAGGAACAAGTTGCAGACATCAAATATTTGATGGCACCAAACGAATTGCTAAACACCCTATTACGATTTTAAAAGAAGCCTTAGTATAATTGTGAATGATCATACTGAGTTTTAAATCATATTAACTTTCAAATTTATAGTTGCAAATTCGTAGTTCATTGTTGATTTTGTAAACTGTGCAATTACTTAAAGGATATACAAGAGATGGTTAAACTTCTTATTGCAAACTCACCAAACTTGATTTAATGGTTTCAATCTTTGCTAGCGTATCGGTTTCTTTTTTGCGTTCTAAAGTAATCACTTGCTCTGGTGCATTACTTACAAATCGCTCGTTAGAAAGTTTCTTTTGAATTCCGAATAAAAATCCTTCTGCTCTTTTTAATTCGGCATTTAGCTTCTTTATTTCGGCTTCTACATCAATATTTCCTATAGAAATTGGTACAAAGTATTCATTAGATTTTACTCTAAAAGAGGCTGCTCCATCTAGTTTCTCAGAAACCTGAGTAATTTGAGACGCATTCGTTAACTTTTGTATAATAGAGTCATACTCATTAGTAAGCCCTTCATGATTCAGCACAGAAATTTCAACAGCTTCTTTAAAGGCAATGTTCTTTTCTTTTCGAATGGTTCTTAATCCTGATATAACATCGGTCATAAAATCAATATCAGAAATCAGGTTAGCATCAAAAGAAGTAATTGTCGGATATTTTGCAATAATCAACGCTTCTTCTGGTGTTCTTTCTTTAATAGATTGCCAAACCTCTTCTGTTAAGAAAGGCATAAATGGATGCAATATTTTTAAGTTATCTTCAAAAATAGTCATCACCTCATTATATGTTTTTAAATCTATCGGTTGCTGATATGGTGGTTTTATAATTTCTAAGAATAATCCACAAAAATCATCATAAATCAATTTGTAAATTGCCATGATCGCATCTGATAAACGATATTTACTATAATGATCTTCTATTTCAGATAAGACTTTTTGAAACTTTGAACGATACCAATCGATTGCGATCTTACTAGATACAGGTTGCTCTATAGTGTTTGAAGTTTCCCATAATGTAGTGAGATAGAAAGCACTCCAAACTTTATTGGAAAGTCCTTTTCCTTGCTGACATAAAGCTTCATCAAACATTAAGTCATTCCCTGCAGCAGAACTCAATAGCAACCCTACACGAACACCATCGCCACCAAAATCTTCAATCAATTTTAGAGCGTCGGGAGAATTCCCTAACTGTTTAGACATTTTGCGTCGCTGTTTATCACGTACCAAACCTGTGAGGTAAACATTTTCAAATGGTTTTTCGTCTTTATATTCATATCCCGCAATAATCATTCTTGCTACCCAAAAGAATAAAATATCTGGACCCGTTACTAAATCGTTTGTTGGATAATAATATTTAATTTCTTCATTCTCAGGATTACGAATACCGTCAAAAACAGACATTGGCCACAACCATGAAGAAAACCAAGTATCTAAGGCATCTGGATCTTGGCGTAAATCTTGAGAGTTAAGTCCCGAGTTTTGAGTTTTCTCTTTCGCAAGCTCAAGAGCTTCTTCAATATTTTCTGCAACTACAAAATCTTCTTTTCCATCACCATAAAAATAAGCTGGGATTTGTTGTCCCCACCATAATTGACGAGAGATATTCCAATCGCGAATATTCTCCATCCAGTGACGATATGTATTTTCAAATTTCTTAGGAAACAACTTTACTTCTCCTGTTTCCAATACAGAAGATAAGGCTGGCTTTACCAAGTCTTCCATCTTTAAAAACCATTGATCTGACAACCTTGGCTCTATAACAGCCTTCGTTCTTTCTGAGGTTCCTACTTTATTAGTATGCTGTTCTATTTTAACAAGTTGACCTATTTCTTCTAACTCTTTGGCAACTTCTTTACGGGCTACAAAACGATCTTTATATTGGTAATGCAATCCGTAAGAGTTAAGACTTGCATCATCATTAAAAATATCGATTACTTCAAGTTGATGTCTATCACCCAAAACCTTATCATTTTCGTCATGAGCAGGTGTTACCTTTAAACATCCAGTACCAAATTCTATATCTACATACTCATCTTCAATAATTGGGATTACACGGTTGCATATAGGCACAATAGCTTTTTTCCCTTTTAAATGAGTAAAACGTGCATCATTTGGGTTGATACAAATAGCTGTGTCTCCAAAAATGGTTTCTGGTCTGGTTGTGGCAATTGTTAAATGATCTTCACTACCTTCTATAGCATAAGATATATAATATAAGTTTCCTTGTTTCTCTTCATAGTTTACTTCTTCATCAGACAAGGTTGTCTTAGCTTCTGGGTCCCAATTTACCATCCTGTAGCCACGATAAATAAGTCCTTTATTATATAAATCAACAAAGACTTTAATAACCGCTTCAGACATTTCTGGGTCCATCGTAAATTTCGTACGTTCCCAATCACATGATGCGCCTAGCTTTTTTAATTGCTCAAGGATAATTCCTCCATATTCATTCTTCCAATCCCAAGCATGGGCTAAAAACTCATCACGAGTTAAATCTGACTTATCAATTCCTTGTTCCTTTAATTTGGCAACTACTTTTGCTTCGGTAGCAATTGATGCATGGTCCATACCTGGTACCCAACAAGCATTTTTACCTAATAAACGAGCACGGCGAATTAATACATCTTGAATGGTATTATTTAACATATGTCCCATATGTAATACCCCTGTGACATTTGGCGGCGGAATAACAATAGTATAAGGTTCTCTTTCATCTACTTCTGAATGAAAATAGTTATGTTTCATCCAGTAGTTATACCACTTATCTTCTACGCTACTTGCATCATATTTTGATGGAATATTCATATGTTGAATCTCTAATTAAATAATGACAACAAAAGTACAATTATAAAGAAGAATTGAAAACTTGTAACTGTTTTTTTAATATGATATTATATTGTATTTTTATCCCTTAAATTAAGTATTATGAAAACAATTCTATCTTTTACTATCTTTTTATTTGTTGGTTTTAGTTCTATTGCACAAGAGAAAGCTGAATTTAAGTTTGTGAAAGAAATAATAGATTATGGTAAAATTGCGCAGAACTCTAATGGTGTTCGTGTATTTGAATTTACCAATATTGGTAAAACTCCTTTGGTAATTTCGCGCGTACAAGCTTCATGTGGATGTACGGTTCCTAAGAAACCTGAAAATCCTATTTTACCTGGAGAAAAAGGAAAAATTGAAGTGTCTTATGATACTAAAAGAGTTGGTGGTTTTTCAAAGTCTATTACTATTTTTTCAAATGCAAAAAACGAAAGAAAAGTAATTAGAATTAAAGGAATGGTCGAAAAAGTAACTGCTCCTGAGAAAAAGAAAAGCATGCTTTCTGAAGATAGCTAGATTTCTTTTCGTAATCGGAATTTAAACTTCATATACGTTCCATTTCTTTTCATTCTTAAAAAGATACGTTTTCCATCTCGTTCTTGGAATAGGTTGATAATATCTTGCAAGTTGAATTCATGTGCATTTTTATTGTTAATTGCCAAAAAAATATCTCCAACTTTTAAACCAGCTAAATCTGCTGGCGACCCTTCTGCTATTCCACTAATCATATAAGTATTTCTAAAAAAATATCGGTAACTTGTTATAAAAGAAACACTTTTAGATCCAGATTGATTCGCCCTATCATATACAGACATTTCAGTATTCTGAGCTTCTTTAACTAATTCTTTACCACTATAAGTCAAAGTAATACCACTCATATTATAATTAAAACCTGTTGTAAAAGAACCTGCTTTTTTAAGAGTTATTTTTTGATTTGGGTAATCTATCCACACCTTAAATCTTTTTAAGATATTTCCTCCTAAACTTCCATTTCTACCTTTAAATTTTCTAGCATTAAAACTAGATATGGTATCTAAGTAAGATACTGTTGGTTTTTCAATATGATAGGGTCCTAGAATGAATTTGGAAATCCTGCTCCTTTTTCCATAAATAGTTCCACTTAGTCCCTCTCCCAATACATCGTTGAAAAACTTAGTAGGGGTTTTTATTTTTTCATGCGACCCTTCGAACAACCATAAAGCATCACTGCCTCCAGAATCTATCAAAAGCTTAACATCTACTAAAGAATCTGGATCTTCTAATGTTGCCACTTTGCCTCTTATATAGGGTTTATTATTGTGAAAAATTAAGGGGAATGTAACACACTTTTTACATCTTTCTTGTTTATACTTTTTAGGGTTATAAAATGTGAGCCTCTTATTTCTGTAATCTATTTTAATAATTACATCTTTAAACATATTAAATCCAATAATACCATGTATTGTCACGCCCATTTTAGAGGATAAATCAAATTTATCTTCTAAAATAACATAAAGTGTTTCGTTATTACTTATTAAGTTTTTAATGCGAAATGTATTGTTTCTAGACAATAATGCCTCTACCGGGCGTCCTTCTCCTAGGCCTTTTAAGGCTGCTTTTTCAACATTTCTTAAGTCTAGGCTATCAGACTGTAAGAGGCTAAAAAGGATGGTTTTATTTACACCGGTATCTAAAATAAATGACAATTGCTTTCCGTTAATTTCTATTGGAAATACAATTAAATTATTAATCAATCGAAACCTCACATCTTGTTTATCTTGATTAGGCCCATAGAAATTAAACTTATTTTGTCCTAATATGTTAAAGGACAAAAAAATAAGCAGTATAAATAAAGTAATTCTTTTCAATACGAGTTTGATTTAAAATAAATGTAAGAATTCTTATACAGGTTGGCTAGACCTTTAGGAAAACTTTAACCTTTTACTGTTGTATAAATTCTCTCACAAACAATGCCAAACTTGTAAAATATATTTTGCAAATTTGCAATAGACAACATTTACAAAATATCGTATGCCATCTATTTCTAAGAAGGGGGCTTTAATGCCAGAATCACCAATCAGAAAGTTGGTTCCTTATGCTGAAGCAGCAAAAAAAAGAGGAACTATTGTATATCATTTAAATATCGGACAGCCAGATATTAAAACCCCTGAAATTGCTCTAGATGCAGTTTCGGCTCATAATTTAAAAACTTTAGAGTACTCAAGGTCTGAGGGTTCAGAAGAGTATCGTATTAAAATTGCAAATTATTATCGCAAACATGACATCCATGTAAAGAGTGATGATATTATTGTAACTACTGGAGGTTCTGAAGCCTTACTTTTCGCCTTTGGAAGTATTATGGATATAGATGATGAAATTATTATTCCAGAACCTTTTTATGCTAATTATAATGGGTTTTCCACAGCGTCTGGTGTTAATATTGTTCCTGTTATTTCTAAAATAGAAGATAACTTTGCACTACCTCCTATTGAAGAGTTTGAAAAATTAATTACTCCAAAAACCAAAGCTATTTTAATTTGTAATCCTGGAAACCCAACAGGATATTTATATAGTAAAGATGAAATTCAAAAATTAGCAAGGATTATTAAGAAATATGATCTTTTTTTAATTGCCGATGAAGTGTATCGTGAATTTGCTTATGATGGTATTACGCATTATTCTATTATGCAAGAAGAAAGCATTAAAGACAATGCCATAGTTATAGATTCTGTTTCAAAACGCTATAGCATGTGTGGAGCTAGGATTGGGTGTTTAGTTTCTAAAAATAAACAAGTAATTTCTACTGCACTTAAGTTTGCTCAAGCAAGATTAAGTCCGCCAACTTTAGCTCAGATTGCCTCTGAGGCTGCATTAGACACTCCACAAAGTTATTTTGATGAAGTAATTGAAGAATATGTAGAGCGTAGAAATACACTTATTAATGGATTAAAAGAGATAGAAGGTGTTAAAGTAGCCAATCCTAAAGGTGCATTTTATTGTGTTGCAGAATTGCCTATTAAAAATGCTGATCATTTTGCTCAATGGCTTTTAGAATCTTTTCAATTAGACGGTAAAACAATTATGGTTGCACCAGCAGGTGGTTTTTATTCAACACCTGGAGTTGGTTTAAATCAAATTCGCATTGCCTATGTTCTTAAAAAGGAAAGCCTTTTAGAAACAATCGTAATTCTTAAAGAAGCTCTGAGAGTATATAAAGATTAGTGAATTTTCAAAAAAACATATCACTAAAAAAATACAATACTTTTGGTATTGAAGTATTTGCGAAACGATTTGTTTCAGTTACTTCTTATTACGAATTACAACAACTTGTAGAAAACGAGAAAGATTTCTTTTTAATTAGTGGAGGGAGCAATATGCTACTAACAACTGATATTGATAAGTTAGTAGTTCATATAAATATCAAAGGTATCTCTATTGATAGTGAAACTGACAATCATGTATTTCTAACTGTAAACGCTGGAGAAAATTGGCACCAGTTTGTTTTGTGGTGCATTGCTCAGAACTATGGAGGCCTAGAAAATCTATCGTTAATTCCTGGTAATGTAGGTACCTGCCCTATTCAAAATATTGGTGCATATGGTGTAGAAGTAAAAGATACAATTACCAAAGTTGAAGGGATAGATATCACATCTGGGCAAAGAGTTATATTCTCAAATGAAGATTGTAACTTTCAGTACAGAGATTCTATTTTTAAAAATGAAGTTAAAGGGAAATATATTCTAACTGCTGTTAGCTTTAAACTGACGAAAGTAAATCATATTTTAAATACTTCTTATGGCGCTATTGAGGCATATCTTACAAATCAAAACATTTCGAGCCCCAATATTAAGGATATTTCTGATGCTGTTATTGCTATAAGAAAATCTAAGTTACCAGACCCAAATGAAATTGGAAATAGTGGAAGTTTTTTTAAAAACCCTGTAATTTTAAAAACTCAGTTTAAAAAATTACAAAGTTCTTATCCTAACCTACCAAGCTATATCATTTCTGATAGCGAAGTTAAGGTGCCAGCTGGATGGTTGATTGAACAGGCTGGTTTTAAAGGAGATCGTTTTGGAGATGCTGGCGTACATGAAAAGCAAGCGCTCGTTCTTGTAAATTATGGAAATGCTAGTGGTAAAGAGGTATATGACCTTGCAAAAAACATTCAAAAAACCATTTTGAAAAAGTTTAATATTTACTTAGATATTGAAGTAAATGTAATTATATAAAAAAAGCCCCAGCTGCTAGTACCAGGACTTTTACAAAACCAACTATAATTTTTTAATTACCCTTCTTTTTTTAAGGTTTCGATATCTGCAATTAATTGCTTTACATCATTTTTATTTAATCCATTATAAATTCCACGGATATGCTTTTGTTTGTCTATGAGAACAAAATTTTCTGTGTGTAAAAAATCATCATCGCTTTTCTTTACACCTAAATCGTCATCTACAAAATAAAAGTTTCTACCTAAATTATAAATCTCTGATCGCTCCCCAGTAATCAAATGCCACTTGCTACTAATAATTCCTTTTTCTATAGCATACTTTTTTAATTGTGGTACTGAGTCAATTTTAGGAGTCACTGAATGTGATAATATAAGTACTGACTGATCTTCTTTAAACTTTTCTTGCACCATACCCATATTGCTTGTCATAATAGGACAAATACCAGGACAAGTTGTAAAAAAGAAATCAGCAACATATATCTTATTTTCAAATGTTTTTTGCGTAACTACTTTTCCTTCTTGATTTATAAAATTAAAGTCAGGAATCTTATGAAATGTTTTCAACTCCTTACTGTCTTTATTCAACCATATAGGTGTAAAACTTCCTTCATCAAAAAAAGGCAACGCTTCAACTCTACTAGTAACTAATTCTTTTTGTACTGTTTCTTTACAGCTTATAATAATAAGCAGTATAAATATGAGTAATATATTATTTCTGTACAATCTTTTCATTTTGTAAGGTGTAACATAAATTTGCGCGTTTCAAACCAAAAACTCGACCGTTTTTTGCTTCGTAATTAATATATAGTTTTCCATTTTTTAACCAAGCTTGCTGTAGCCCTTTTTCTTTACCTTTATGTAAGTTTTTCTTTTTTGCTAATTGGCCATCTATAAACCATGTTTTTTGAAGCCCATCTCTTTTACCATTAACATAATTAGATTCAGAAAATAGGTTTCCATTTTTAAAATAATTCCGTTTTACACCGTGCAGCATATTGTTAATGTAATATCCTTCACTTTTTATTGAACCGTCCTTAAAATACTTAAAAAAACTTCCTTCTCTTCTACCATTAAAAAAACCAATCTTTTCTGATAATTTTTCATTTTCAAAATAGGCAACTGCAAATCCATTAAATGGCTTATCCTTATAAAACCATTGACCTTTTAGAGGATCTAATATTACTTGCTCTTTAACAATACTAATATTATTAATTTTTTTGGCAGAAACAACAAACTTACTTTTGGTAGTCTGTAGGTTGCAGCTACCAAAAACAAATAAAAAAAATAGAAAAATAAATTTAGTTAATCGCATTTGGTGATCCTTGATATGGTCCCGCAAAAAGTAAATACCTTCCAAGTGAACCATATAATTCGTTAATAATATGGTAATGGTACTCTTCTGTTGATGTATGTTGAGTAGTACTTGTATGGCCACCAGATGCATCTAAATCCGTAGGATATGTACCTGTAGAATTACATTTTCTTCCATAAATAAAAAAGCCATCAGAAATAATCCCAATAAGATCTTCATCATCATCAGACCATGCTTTGGGCTCTAAATGATAATGATAATTAGAAGGACCAATATGGGCTCCAGTATAATCTAAACTACCAGCAGCACCATCTAAAGGGCCTGCACCTTCTTGATCATTATAAATGTAAGCACCACTAACAGCAATGCCTATAGCACCTAATTGAGTACTGGTTGTAGAACTAGCTATAGTAGGATTTGTACTGACTGTTAAAGTAGAAGAGTTATCTCGTCCAGAAGTGTCAATTCTAGTTGGTGTCATGTTTGCTGTACTTGTTACAGTAGGAGCAACATATAGCGGATGACTTTCACTCCAATATGGAGTGGTATGATTAGGCAATCCTGTGGTTTCGATTACAACATTGCTACCTGACAAATAAATATCTGTTTCGGTAGCATCAAATTCAGCAAAAGCTTCATGTAGTGTTCCTGTGGTAGTTCCTCCGCCATCATCATCAGAATTAGAACTACATGCAAATACAATAGAAGCCATTGCTAATACTGCTATTATTTTTGGTATTTGATTTTTCATGATAAATTACTTTAAAGTTTGTATAAATTGTTAGTTTTCTCTTTTTGGTGGACCTTTTCTTTCTGGTTTTGGAGCCTTCTTCAATTCTTCTCTTGTTATAAAACCATCTTTATTTGCATCAACTTTTTTAAAATCTTTTTTTAAAGGACCTTTTACCTCTTTAAAAGAGATTTTCCCATCTTTATTTACATCTAAATCTTTAAAAATTTTAGCTATACTTGGAGGTTTTCTATCTTCTCTTTTTCTATCTGACTCTTGACCAATTGCATGTGCTGAAACTAACAGGATACATACTAAAGAAAGCAATTCTAATTTTATTGATTTTGTTTTCATCTATGTAATGTTTTTAACTATATTCTTTTAGATGCGCAAGTTTTAAAAAACTTGCGCATTCACTTTATTTTTTAATTCTGATTTGTAAATGGGTCCGAAAACTTCTCATCTGTAATAAAGTTATTATCCGTTAAGGTCAATAGAAAATCAACTAAAGCTTGGCTCTCTTGAGCACTTAAATTCAATCTTCTTACACCATTGCCTTGTCGTAATCTATTATCTAAAAACTGACTATTTTGAACTCCACTATTGTAATGCTCAATTACTTGGGCTAGTGTAGCAAATCTTCCATCATGCATATAAGGACCAGTAAGCTCAATATTCCTTAAAGAGGGAACTTTAAAATCTCCTGTTTGATTATTATTACCTGTTACGCCTCCAACACCTAAATCAGAAAAAACAGCATCTAAACCATTATTTCTTGCTTGATCTCCTACAAATGCATTGGTATCATGGCAATCAGAACATCTAGTTCTATTGCTAAAAAATAAGTTTTTCCCTAAATTCTCAGATTGTGTAAAGTTTGGAAAATTAGCCATTGCATTATTAGTTTGTGCAATACCTGCATCATATTTAGATTCATAAGAAACCATCGATCTAATAAACTGTGCTAACGCTAAAGAAATTCTATTACTTGTAACAGTATCATCTCCAAATGCATCTATAAACAACTGATCGTAGTACGTTTCAGCATTTAATTTTGTTTCTAAATCAGCTAATGTCATTCCCATTTCTATATGATCTTGGATTGGCATTAATACTTGATCTTCTAAAGTATTTGCTCTTTCATCCCAAAAAAAACGTCCGTTTCTATAAAATCTAGCATTAGCTAATCCCATAGAGTTTCTTCCTGTTAATCCTCCGTCAAAACCAGTACTTAATACATTTGCATCAGAAAACCCATCTTCTTGTACATGACAGGAAGCACAGGATACTGTATTATTTAAAGACATTTTTTTGTCGTAAAACAGTACTCTACCTAATGTTGCTCCACTATTAGTAATAGGGTTATTATTTGGTGTATTATCCTCTCTAGCAAGATCATTGTTTAAGAAATAACCTGGTAGTTGAACATTTGCATAATTAAATGATGTTGCTGGTAAGTTTAATACGTCTGAAGCGTTTCCAGTTCCAGTTCCATTTCCGTTATCATCGCCATCGATAGGGTCTGAGGTAATATCTACATAATCTTCATTAGGAGAACATGAGGTTACACTAATAAATATAAGGACAGCAAAACACGTTTTTAAGACTTTCATAATTACAAATTTTATGGTTAAAAAAGTAGTTCTGCTCTATAAGATTAAGTTTTAGTATTTAGTCTTTAGATGTAGTCTTAAAAAAAAACTTGCGGTAAGTATGCTTTTTTTATCTAGGAGGAGGTCTTCTTTCTCTTCTTCCCTCTGGACCTCTACCTTTAGGACCTCTTTTATGAAGTGCTTTTTTTATGATTTGATCAAACTTTTTTGCCTGCTCTTTATCGCATAATTTTCTAACCTGCTTAAAAAAAGCATATACTTCTTGTTCTTTTTTTGCTTCTAACGTACCTATTTTTTCAGTAGTTGTGCTTGAGGTAAATGTGGTGTCTGAAAAAGAATTAAAAAGGACTTCTTTTAAAAGTCTAATTTCTTTTTCTATTTCTTGCATACGCATTCTATGCTCTTGATCAAAAAATTGGAACTTTTCTTCCTGTATTTTATCAAATTGTAGCTCACTTGTTAAAAAATTATCTTTCTCTCCTCCTTTTTTATGAGGTTTTTCTATTAACATATATAGCAAAAATGTATTTGCTATGAGGAGAAAGATGAAAAAAGTATAAAGTATTTTTTTTCTCATATCTTTTAGTTTAATGAAATTGAAGATTCCGAGTTTATAAGATACTCTTTTGCAAATCGTTCTATACCTGAAACATTCTCATTACTATCTGATGTCTTAAATGCATAATAAATGACTGATGCATTTACTAGTAAAACAATAATCATGGCTGCAAATTGTAATTGTGGCGTCATCCAAGTATTTATTTTTCCTTTTTTATCATTTTCGGTATTCAATTTACTCAAAACAATATCAGAAAAATCTTCACGTAATGGAACTTCTTTAATAGCATCTAACACATTAAATGTTTGATCTATCTTATCCTGAATAGTAGTATTTTTTTTCATTTTATTCATTTAGATGTAATAAAAATTAAAAACTTGCGTTTAGGTATCATTTTTATAAAAATTTTCTAGGCTTTGTTTTAGGTTCTTTTTTGCTCGAAACATAATTGATTCTACAGACGACAAACTTTTTCCTGTTATTTCTACAATCTCTTGATAACTTTTACCGTCTATTTTTGCTAAAGTAAACACAACTCTCTGACTTTCAGGAAGCAAATTTATAGCTTTAAATATTGTTTCTGATTTTTCTTTATTCTCTAATAAAACACCTGGGTGCTGAAACTCTGTAAAAAAAGTGGTTTTATCTAGCGGGGTTTCATTTCCAAAAATTGATTGCATAAATGCAAACCTCTTTTTAGAATTCTTCTTTCTAATAAATTCTAAACACTTATTCGTTGTAATTCGATAAATCCAAGTAGAAAGCTTGGCATCTCCTTTAAATTTAGAAACAGATCTGAATACTTCTAAGAATACTTCTTGAGCTATGTCTTCTGCGTCTTCATTGTTAGGAACAAAAGATATACAAGTAGCAAATACTTTTTGCTCAAAATCTTTTAGCAATTTGCTATATGCAGATTGCTTTCCAGATTTTAATTCCTCTATAAATTTTAGGTCAGTCAAAAACAAAAAAGGTTAGTAGGCCAAATTAAAAAAATCTTTTAATATGTAAGGATATTAAATTACTTATTATCAGAATATAATTATCTTTGTAATACTAAATTTTTCTCATGAAACTTATACTGTTGTCTATAGGGCTTTTGGCTATTGGTGTTGCAGGAATTGCTATAAAAATATGGGCCAAGAAAGATGGTGAATTTGCTGGAACCTGTGCTAGTCAAAATCCTATGATTAATACGAATGGTGAAGCATGTGGCTTCTGTGGAAAAACACCTGATCAGTTTGAGACTTGTAATGAACCTCAACATAAATAATTTTTATAAGAAATGTTTATTACTGTACTTTTCTACACATTTGTAGCCGTAGTAATTGTACAAATTTTATATTACATTTCTTTTACTTCATTTGCATTTTCAAAAGGAATCGCTAAAGAGGAAGAGCAATTACTACCTGTTTCTATTATTATTTGCGCTAAAAATGAAGCAAAAAATTTACGCTCCTTCTTACCAGCAATTATTTCTCAAGAGTATCCGAAATTTGAAATCGTTTTAATTAATGACACTTCTTCTGATGATACATTAGAAATAATGGAATTTTATAAAAAGATCAACAATACTATTAAAATTGTAAATGTAGATGCTAATGAAGCTTTCTGGGGTAGTAAAAAATATGCCCTTACTTTGGGTATTAAAGCTGCCAAATATGAGCATCTCCTTTTTACGGATGCAGATTGTAAACCAATATCTAAGTTTTGGATACAAGAAATGGTCAAGCAGTTTAACACTTCAAAGCAAATTGTTTTAGGTTATAGTTCATATAAGAAAGTATCAAATTCAATCACTAACTTACTAGTTCGCTATGAAACCTTACTAACTGCCATTCAGTATTTTAGCTACGCAAAACTTGGAAACCCTTATATGGGTGTAGGTAGAAATTTAGCATATACTAAAGCTGCTTTTTTTAAAGTAAATGGTTTTGTAAAGCATTTGCAAATAAAATCTGGAGATGATGACCTTTTTATACAAGAAGTTGCCAATAAAGAAAATACGTCTATTTGTTTTTCTCCAGATAGTTTTACGGAATCTTTAGCTCCAAAAAATTTTAGTGAGTGGTTTCGTCAAAAAAGAAGACATATATCTACTTCTAAATATTATCGGTTTAATCATCAACTTTTATTAGGAGGGTTTTATATTTCAAAGTTTCTACTTTTTACTCTTTTTATCAGCTTACTTTTTACTTATAACTGGTTTCTTGTTGTCATTATAGTAAGTATTTACTATATGGTTCAATTTTTAGTTGTTGGCTTCTCTGCAAAAAAATTGAATGAGCTTAGATTGATTTTTTTATTGCCTTTACTAGAAATAAGTTTACTTCTCTTTCAATTTGCTATATTTATAGCCAACATCGTGTCAAAACCTAATCATTGGAAATAACCAAAGAAATTTTACATCAGCATATCCAAAAAGCTAAAGAAGGGAGTCAAGTTTCTTTTAATTTTTTGCTTGATGTATTCTGGTCAGATGTCTATGGATATCAACTTAAAAGGGTTCAAAATGAAAATGACGCTGAAGATATTACCATTCAAGCCTTTTCAAAAGCATTTGACAAAATTGACACTTATAATACAGCGTTTACATTCAAAACTTGGTTGATTACTATTTCTAAGAACATTCATATTGATATGAGTAGAAAGAAAAAAACCTCTATTCAAGCAGAGCATACCACCGAGCAAGCAAAAGAGATTTATCAAGTAGTAGATGATAGTCCTACTCCAGAAGATAAAATTATTACGGAGCAAAATTTAGCGAAACTACTTAAAGACATCAAACAATTAAAACCTAAATATCAAGAAGTAATTCAATTGAGATATTTTCAAGAATTAAGCTATAAAGAAATATCGGAACAGATTGATGAACCCATAAATAATGTTAAGGTAAAATTACTACGAGCTAAAAAATTATTAGCAGAGATTATTAAAAAATCGTAATGAAAAAAACCATCTTACGTTCATTAGGCCCAGGACTACTCTTTGCAGGTGCTGCAATTGGTGTTTCTCATTTGGTACAATCTACGAGAGCGGGTGCCGATTTTGGTTTTGGCCTTTTATGGGCATTATTGTTAGTACACATATTTAAATATCCATTTTTTCAATATGGCCCTAGATATGCTGCCGCAACTGGAGAAACTTTATTAGACGGTTACAGAAAACTTGGTAAAGGTGTTCTAGCAATCTATTATATATTAAGTTTTGCCACTATGTTTACAATTCAAGCTGCTGTTACAATTGTAACAGCTGGGTTAGCTGTCAATTTATTTGGAACTATTAGTGGCATTGATTCCATTGTAGCTTGGTCAGCAATCATTACAGTTATTAGTATCATAATTTTAGTCGTTGGTAGATACAAACTACTAGATAATTTAATGAAATACATCATTCTTATTTTAACAATAAGTACGATAATTGCGGTTTTAGTTGCCATTGTAAATACAAATCAAACTTTTGATTTTACTCAAATATTTCCTAGCGGAGCTCTTGAAATTACATTTTTAATTGCTTTTCTAGGATGGATGCCAGCTCCTTTGGATATTTCAATTTGGCACTCCCTTTGGTCAGTAGAAAAAGAAAAAACGACTTTCCAGAAAATTCAACCCAAAGAAGCAATTTTTGATTTCAACATCGGATATATTGGCACCTTATTTTTAGGAGTCTGTTTTGTATTGTTGGGAGCTATGGTTATGTATAACTCAGGAGAAACCTTTTCTAGTTCTGGGGGTATTTTTGCGGGGCAACTCATTAATCTATACACGCAAAATTTGGGGGAAGGAACTTATATTTTTATAGCCATCGCTGCGTTTACAACCATGTTTAGTACTACCATTACTACATTGGATGCTTCTCCAAGAGCTATGGCAAAAACGACAAATTTATTATTCAAGAAAAATACTTTTTTCAACTATTGGTTTTGGATAGTTTTATTAGCTGTAGGAACTTTCCTAATTTTAAAATACTTTATGAGTAATATGGGTTATTTAGTAAAGTTAGCAACTATTTTATCCTTTTTAACAGCACCCATTTATGCTATTTTAAATTATATTCTAATCACAGGAAAACATACTCCTAAAGAACATCAACCAAACATCTATCTTAAAATTTTGAGTTGGATTGGGATTCTTTTTTTAATTGGATTTAGCATTTGGTTTTTAACAGTTAATTGATTATGAATTATAAATTTCTGTTTGCTTTAATTCTTTTTTATAAAATATCATTTTCTCAAACAAAAAAATGGGATACTTATGATTTAGACTCAATAGTATCTATAGATTTACCTTTTACAGTATATGAAATAGATACCATCAATGATAATAGGAAGATCTATCAAATATATTCTGGAAACGACTCTTTAGAATTTATAGCTCAAAAACTTTACTTAGGTAAAGTATATTCTAACGTAGAAATACCGCCATTGCCTCACGATCATAATAGCTTAGAAAAATATTACTCAAATATTACTTGGTTATTTACAGAAAGTAGTAAATATGATTTAGCTCATACCAAACAAATGAATAAATTTAACCTAAAAGGCTATAAATTAACATTTAATAATAAAAATGACATCGCAGTTAATGAAGTATGTTTTTTTATTATCAATAAAAATTTTTATTCTTTTTCTTACACAAACACTAATGGCTTAAATGAATTTGAAAGAGAAAATTTTTTTGATTCAATCATTTTTAATAGTGAAAGTGAATTAATACAGTACCATGAAAAGCCTTTTTCTATTGGTAAAAAAGCACTCATATTTTTACTTTTATTTCTATTATTATCATTTTTACTGAGGCTTAAATCTAAAAAAAAGTAGTTTGATTGATTCAAAAACCTATTAGTTTCTAAAAGTTTTCTGTTGTAACTTTGCATTTCAATATAGATGAACATGGCAAACGACACCGCTGTACTTCCTGAAAGAAAGAAAAAACCAGAATGGTTACGTGTAAAACTTCCTATTGGTAAAAAATACACAGAATTAAGAGGTTTAGTAGATAAGTATAAATTAAATACAATTTGTGCAAGTGGAAGCTGTCCGAATATGGGCGAATGTTGGGGTGAAGGAACTGCTACCTTTATGATTCTAGGAAATATCTGTACTCGTTCTTGTGGTTTTTGCGGAGTAAAAACAGGAAGGCCAGAAACTGTAGAATGGGATGAACCAGAAAAAGTGGCCCGTTCTATTAAAATTATGGGTATCAAACACGCGGTAATTACTTCTGTAGATAGAGATGATTTAAAAGATGGAGGATCTATTATTTGGGCTGAAACTGTAGAAGCTATTCGTAGAGCCAATCCAAATACGACTTTAGAAACGTTGATTCCAGATTTTCAAGGAAACGAAAAATTAATCGATCGAATTATTGAAGTGCATCCAGAAGTAGTTTCTCATAATATGGAAACTGTAAGAAGATTGACTCGAGAGGTGCGTATTCAAGCAAAATATGACCGCAGTTTAGGTGTACTTAAATATCTAAAAGAAAATGGTATGAGAACCAAATCTGGGATTATGCTAGGGTTAGGAGAAACAGAAGAAGAGGTAATTCAAACTATGAAAGATCTTCGAAATGTTGGCTTAGATGTAATTACAATTGGTCAATACTTACAACCAAGCAAAAAACACTTACCCTTAAAAGAATTTATTACCCCAGAACAGTTTAAAAAATATGAAACCTTAGGGCTAGAAATGGGATTCATGTATGTAGAGAGTGGTCCATTAGTAAGATCTTCTTATAAGGCACATAAACACGCTAACTAAGTTTTTTACATTCTAAAATTATTAGTATAGTTTTTAAACAATCTATACTCACGTGTGATTTATTTTAAAATATTCTTATAAAACAGTCTTATACTGTTAAAAAAATGTAAAAAAACTATTTTTTTAACAAGAAAACAATTTAATATTCATTTTGGCACGATGCTTGTAAATACATAGTCATGTAACAATATTATTGTTTCATCGTGTAAATTATTTGAATTAGTTGATTAACAAAAGCCATCTCTCTTAAGATGGCTTTTGAATTTTTGTATCTTTAAATTATGAAACAGTTTTTCCTCTCACTTATATTTACCTTTATTATATGTTTTCCCTGTATTTGTCAAGAAACATTTACATTAAAGAAGCCTGATGTTCAAAAAATTCATCAAACCTTACAAGAATCTGATTATCTAAAGAGCGCTATATTTCTTTATCTAGAAAATAATTATGGTAAAAATTCTCAAAAGAAAATTATAAAAAAAGATTCTGATGGGATTACTGAATGTGGATTTTCTAAAGTATTCCAACATAATATAGAGTATGAAATAGAACAATGCAATGAGGTTAGTTACGAGATTCAGAAAATCACATTTCCAAAAACTTCAATGGAGGCTATAAAAAAATGGGTTGAGTTGATTTATGAAGCTGGATTTACTAAAATTAAAAATGTCTGGTATCCAAATGAAAATAAGTACGGTCCCAAAGACAAAGAAGCTGGTTGTTATTTCCAAATTAAGCAAACAAAAGACACTACTATTGTAAATATATGGTGTGGTAGTTAAAAACTAAAAGAGGAGCCTTAGGCTCCTCTTTTTATATTTTAATTAAGTAAATTAAATCGCATTAATAATATCGTACTTGGTAATGATATGATGCTTTCCGTTTTCTAAATCTACTAACACTGCTTGATTTTCTTTAGTAATTAGTTTAGATACCCTGTCTATAGATGTGTCTTTAGAAACAATAGGATAAGCTGCTCCCATAACGTCTTTAATAGGTTTATCAGCAATATTTTTATCTTCTAAATAATGTCTTAATAAAGCAGATTCATCTACAGATCCAACTAAGCCTTTTATATCTTCCACTGGAATTTGTGATATTTTGTAGTCTCTCATACGTTCTATAGCATGAGATACTAATTCTTCTGTTTTTACCGTTAATAAGGGTTTATTGACATGATCTTTAATTAAATCTTCAGCAGTGGTTACTTCCTCCTCTAAAAATCCACGATCCCGCATCCAATCATCATTAAACATTTTTCCTACATATCTACTTCCATGATCATGAAATAGCACAACCACTACATCATCTTTAGTAAAATGTTCTTTTAACTGTACCAATCCTTTAATTGCAGATCCTGCCGAATTTCCAACAAAAATACCTTCTTCTTTAGCAATTCTCCTAGTATATACTGCGGCATCTTTATCAGTTACCTTTGTAAAACCATCTATCAAACTAAAGTTGACATTCTCTGGTAAGATGTCTTCTCCTATACCCTCAGTGATATAAGGATAAATCTCATTCTCATCAAACACACCCGTTTCGTGATATTTCTTAAAGACAGAGCCATAAGTATCTACTCCCCATATTTTAATATTCGGATTTTGCTCTTTTAAATATTTTGCAGTTCCTGAAATTGTTCCTCCAGTTCCAACTCCAACGACAAAATGTGTGATTTTACCATCTGTTTGTTTCCAAATTTCTGGACCAGTTTGCTCGTAATGTGCAGTGGCATTTGAAGGATTGTCATATTGATTTACATACCAAGAATTTGGAGTTTCTTTTCCTAATCTTTTAGAAACCGAATAGTAAGATCTAGGGTCGTCTGGCTCTACATTTGTTGGACAAACAACAACCTCTGCGCCTACCGCTCTTAAAATATCCATTTTCTCTTGAGATTGTTTGTCAGAGATTACAAAAACACATTTGTAACCCTTAACAATAGCTGCTAAAGCCAAGCCCATTCCTGTATTTCCAGAAGTTCCTTCTATAATAGTTCCTCCGGGTTGTAACCTTCCATCAGCTTCAGCATCTTCAATCATTTTTAAGGCCATTCTGTCTTTTACAGAGTTACCAGGATTAAATGTTTCTACTTTAGCTAAAACCAAAGCCTCTACTTCTTTTGTTACAGAATTTAATTGTACTAAAGGAGTATTTCCAATCGTTTCTAATATATTTTTTGCGTATTCCATTATTCAAATTTACGCGACAAAATTACGCAAATCTTATGGATTTTGAAGGTTGAATTTTTGTAATAATGTATGATGGGATTAATAGCATTAAAAAGCATAAAATTAGCGTACCTAAATTCAATAAAAGCACATCAACAAAATCAATATATACTGGCATTACCGATACATAATAAGTCTCTGGATCTAGAGTAATTACACCAAAGTAATTCTGAATACATATAATAGACAAACCTATTAAGTTGCCATAAAAGAGTCCTTTCAAAATTAAATAAGTGGCATTGTACAAAAATACTTTTCGAATACTCATATTAGTACTCCCCAAAGACTTTAAGATTCCCACCATTTGTACTCGTTCTAAAATCAAAACTAAAAGTGCAGTAATCATATTAATACCAGCAACTAAGATCATAATTGCAATGATAAACCAGACATTATTATCAAACAATTGTATCCAATCAAAAATAGCAGGATATGCATTTACAATAGATGTTGCATTTAACTCTGGGGGTATTTCAGTATAAATGGCTTTGGTCTTTTCTTTGATCTGATTAAAATCTTCTAAAATAACTTCAAAGCCTCCAACTTCATCTTCTTTCCATTTATTTAAACGCTGAACTTCATACAAATCTCCAATCATCATGCTTTTATCAAACTCTAAAAAGCCTGTATTATATATTCCTTTGATTACATATTTTCTAGAAGAAGGTAAACGATTCCTTTTATCCTTAAAAAAAGTTGCAAAAACAGTATCGTTTAGTTTTAACTGTAATTTATCTACAAACGTTTTAGATAAAAGTACATCTCTCACTCTATTTTGGTTGTAATTAGGCACATTTCCTTCTACCAAATATTCTTTAAAAAACGACCAATCATACTCTTTAGAAACTCCTTTAAAAACAACACCTTCAAAATCAGTATCTGTCTTTATCAATCCAGCTTTATTAGCAAAGACTTGTACTTTTTTAATTCCATCAATATTTGAAAAGTTAGGGTAAAAAGATTGGTGTTTAGAAATAGGGATTAAAGATACTTCAGAGTTATTGTTGTTATAATTTGTAATCTGAACATGCCCTTTAAAACCAGACATTTTATCACGAATTTTATGCTGTAATCCAGCGCCAGTAGAAACTGCAATCAACATAATAATAATTCCTAACGCAATTGCTGTGATTGCAATTTTTATTATTGGTGATGAAATGCTATTTTTATACTCTTTGCCCGCAATAATGCGTTTTGCAATAAATAACTCGTAATTCAATGCTATGGTATTAATTCCACGTAAAAGTACATATTTATTCTTGTTTTTATTAATCAGTTTTCAGCTGGTTTCTTGTGCTCAAGAAGCCAAAAAAAATACTGCAATTGAAACTGGAGCAGATAGAACGGAATTATATCTATCTAAATTAAAAGGAAAACGGGTTGCTATTGTTGCCAATCAAACTTCAGTAATTAAAAAATCGAATGGATATACTCATTTAGTAGATAGCCTTCTCTCTTTAGGTGTTCATATTAAAAAAGTGTTTGCTCCAGAGCATGGGTTTCGTGGAAAAGCAGATGCTGGAGAAATAGTAAAAGATGGGGTAGATACTAAAACTGGATTATCTATTATTTCTTTATATGGTAAAAATAAAAAGCCATCTCAGGAACAATTGAAAGGAATTGATATCGTAGTTTTTGATATTCAAGATGTAGGTGCACGTTTTTATACGTATATCTCTAGTTTACATTATGTAATGGAAGCTTGTGCAGAGGCTAGCATGAAAGTTATTGTTCTAGATAGACCCAATCCGAATGGGCATTATATTGATGGACCTCTTTTAGAAACAGCTCATAAAAGTTTTGTAGGGATGCATCCCGTTCCTGTAGTATATGGAATGACCATCGGTGAGTATGGTAAGATGATTAATGGTGAAAAATGGCTTGCCAATAAAATAAAATCTAAATTAACCGTTATCCCATTAAAAAATTACACGCACCAATCAGAATATTCTTTACCAATTAAGCCTTCTCCAAATTTACCAAATGATAAAGCTATTAACCTCTACCCTAGCTTATGCTTTTTTGAAGGCACTAACGTAAATGCGGGTCGCGGAACGGATAAACAATTTCAGATTTATGGTTCTCCTTTTTTACAGCAAAAAGGCTTTACGTTTACCCCTAAAGCAAATGAAGGCTCTAAATACCCAAAGCATCAGCATATGATTTGTTATGGTGAAGATTTAAGCGCTCATAAAAAATTAGCATCTTTAGACTTATCTTGGTTGATAAAAGCGTATCGCCAGAATAAAACCAAGCATTATTTTAATGCTTTTTTTACCAAATTAGCGGGTACAAAAAAACTACAAGAACAAATAGAAAAAGGAATTTCTGAAGATGAAATTAAAGCTTCTTGGAAAGAAGGGTTAGATAGGTTTAAGAAAGTGAGGGATAAGTATTTGATGTATAAATAAACAACAAAATATTAGTTTTCCCCAACCTCATAAGTCACCATAAATTTAACAGGAGTTTTTGAGTTTGAGTTCGATGGAATTAATACTATTGCCCCCTTATTTACTCTTTCATCTTTCATCGGCTGAAAAAGAGCCTTAGAATAAGATTCATCATTGATTTTAAAATCTATTTGCCCAGATAATCTTTTGCCTTCAGTTAAGTCATTAACCAAAAAAACAAGTGGTTTATTTAGGATTTTTTTAGCACTTTCAGTAAAAGGCTTAACCATAATATTTTGATTTAAATACTTTGATAAATACAAATATTTTAGAAGAAAAAGTAAAAAAACTTGAGCATTAACTCCCAAACTCACATCTCCAATATTTAAAGAGAGATGGACATTTAAAAACTGAGACAAATCAATTGTAATATCATCAACAATTACAAAAGGTATTTGAATAATAATCCAAATAATTGCTAAATAATAAAACTTGTATTGTTTTAAAAAAAATAAGATTGAACTTACAACACCTAGTAATCCAACAAATACTGTAATATTTGTTAAATCATTTAAACTATTCCAAATTGCTATTAGACTTGATATTAAAGCGTAAACGTAAAAAGCTTTTAATATATTCATTGCTAAATTAATTATTTGATTTCTTTCAAATTAGTTGGCTTCTGATACTTCTGAAATGGTTGTTTGAGTAATTCCCATAAATTACTATTCGTTGCTTCATCAGGAAAAGTATCTACTCCATACACAATTTTCTCACGGTCTAAATACATATAGGTTCCAAACAAACGATCCCAGATAGAAAATATATTTCCATAGTTTGAATCAGTATACGGCAACAAATTATGATGATGCACTTTATGCATATCTGGAGACACAATTACATAACTCAATATCTTATCTACTTTTTTAGACATCTTTAAATTAGCATGTGTAAACTGAGTAAAAATCAGAGACATCGATTGGTATAACATGACTATTGCTATTGGGGTTCCTACTACTAAAACACCAAATAGCGTAAAAGAAAAACGAATCATGCTTTCTAATGGATGGTGTCTATTTGCTGTAGTAGTATCTACTTTGTGATCTGTATGATGTACCAAATGCACCATCCATAATGGTTTTATCTTATGCTCTACAAAATGTGCTAAATACGCTCCGAAAAAGTCTAGTCCTAAAACGCCTAAAATTACATATAACCATAGTGGCATTTCTGGTAACCAATTCATCAACCCAAAATCGTTTACCTGTACCCAATCTGAGGTTTTTAATAACAAAAAAGCTAAGCTAAAATTGATAATGACCGTTGTTGCAGTAAAAAACAAATTGGGAAGCGCATGCTTCCATTTCTTATAATTGAATTTAAATAAAGGCAGTGCGCCCTCCAACAACCAGAAAAAAGTAATCCCACCGACAAGAATGATACTTCTATGAGCAGAAGGGATATTTTCAAAGTAATTAAAAATGGTTTCCAAAGTAAATGATTTTGCACTAAAATAAGGAAAGTTTTATAAATGTCATTTTAAGTGAAACGAGACATCTAACATATCTAGCAATAGCTCATTTAGAAATGACCAATGAATGATTCTACCGCCTCTTTGTTTTTTTATGATGCTGTAAAGGCAATCGCTTTTTTAAATTCTCAACAATATTGTAAGCGGCAGGACAAATCTCTGTATTTGTAAGCGTTAAATCAGTAATCTGAATAAACTTTCTTCGATTGGTATGCGGATATTCTGCACATGCTTTTGGACGCACATCATAAATAAAGCAAGAGTTATCTGACATATCTAAAAAAGAACAGGGAGCTGTTTTTAAGACCATAAAATCATCTTGATCTCTTTCTAAATATTGATCTATAAAATCACGCTCTTTCATTTTTAAATGTTTAGAAATACGCTGAATATCTTTTTCAATAAATATAGGGCTGGTAGTTTTACAGCAATTACCACAAGATAAACAATCCGTTTTTTCAAACTCTTCATCATGTAATTCTTTCATCACAACATCTAAATTCTTAGGCGTTCTCTTCTTTAGCATTTTGAAATACTTTCTGCTTTCAGGTAAAGCTTCTTTAGCCAATTGAGGTAAAGCTGACAATCGTTTTTCCATAACGTAAAAGTACAATTAATTACAGGCAAAATCATCATCACAAAAACAAATAAAATATGTAATTTTGCACTTCATTTTAATTGAATCCATGAATATTCAAACCCTTATAGAGGACAAAGTAAAAGAAGGCTTTTTAGCTTTATATGAAATAGCAATCCCCAATGTGGAATTTCAAGCGACTCGTAAGGATTTTGAAGGAGATATTACGGTGGTCGTTTTTCCTTTGTTGCGATATAAAAAAGGAAATCCAGTTCAGATAGGCGAAGATCTTGGAAACTATTTAGTAAAGCATGTAAATGAAATCAATGCATTTAATGTGGTAAAAGGCTTTCTAAATCTTGTGATTGATGATACCTTTTATTTGAATTTTTTCAGCAAAGTATATTCAGATACTTCTTTTGGGCATAGTTCACAAGGTGAAGAAGCAGTCATGGTTGAATATTCTTCTCCAAATACAAATAAGCCTTTACATTTAGGTCATGTTCGTAATAATTTGTTAGGCTACTCGGTTGCTGAAATCTTAAAAGCAGCAGGTAAAAAAGTTTATAAAACACAAATCATTAATGATCGTGGAATTCATATTTGCAAATCAATGTTGGCTTGGAAAAAATATGGAAATGGAGAAACTCCTGAATCAACCGGATTGAAAGGTGATAAGTTGGTGGGGAACTATTATGTGAAATTTGATCAAGAATATAAAAAAGAAATTGCTGAGTTAATTACTTCTGGAATTTCTGAGGAAGAGGCAAAAAAACAAGCCCCTTCTTTAATAGATGCACAAGCTATGCTTCGATTGTGGGAATCTGGAGACAAAGAAATTGTCGCTCTTTGGAAGATGATGAATGGCTGGGTATATAATGGCTTTGAAGTGACCTATAAAAATATGGGTGTCGATTTTGACACCTTGTATTATGAAAGCAATACCTATCTACTAGGTAAAGATGTTATCGAAGAAGGATTAACAAGCGGTGTATTCTTTAAAAAAGAAGATGGATCTGTTTGGTGTGATTTAACAGATGATGGATTAGATGAAAAACTAGTATTACGTTCAGATGGAACAGCTGTCTATATGACACAAGATATTGGAACGGCTATACAGCGTGTAAAAGATTTTTCCGACATCAATGGGATGGTATATACCGTTGGAAATGAGCAAGAATATCATTTTAAAGTACTATTCTTAATCTTAAAAAAGTTAGGTTTTTCTTGGGCAAAACAGTTATATCATTTGAGCTATGGAATGGTAGATTTACCTTCTGGCAAAATGAAATCTAGAGAAGGAACTGTTGTAGATGCCGATGATTTGATGGTAGAAATGGCAAGTACTGCTAAAGCAATTTCTCAAGAGCTAGGAAAACTAGAAGGCTATTCTGATTCGGAAAAAGAAGAATTATATTCAATCATTGGAATGGGTGCTTTAAAATATTTTCTTCTAAAAGTAGATCCTAGAAAACGCATCTTATTTGATCCAAAAGAATCTGTAGATTTTCAAGGAAACACTGGCCCTTTTATTCAATATACATACGCTAGAATTCAATCTATATTGCGCAAAGCTACCTTTGATACCTCAGCTAGTATTTCTGGAATTGATTTGCATATCAAAGAAAAGGAATTGATCAAACAATTAGAATTGTATCCCGAGACTGTACAACAAGCAGCTGCTAATTACTCGCCAGCTCTCATTGCAAACTACACTTATGATTTGGTAAAAGAATTTAATTCTTTTTATCAAAATGTGTCTATCTTAGGCGAAGAAAACGAAACAAAAAAAATATTCCGTGTTCAGCTATCTAAAAAAGTAGCAGACACTATAAAATCGGCATTCTCTTTATTAGGGATTCAAGTTCCTGAGAGAATGTAATTATAAATTAGAAAAACAACTAGATATGAAATATGACGTAATCGTAGTAGGAAGTGGACCTGGAGGTTATGTAACTGCTATTAGAGCATCACAATTAGGATTAAAAACTGCTGTAGTTGAAAAAGAAAACTTAGGTGGTGTTTGTTTAAATTGGGGATGTATCCCAACGAAAGCTTTACTAAAAAGTGCTCAGGTGTATGACTATTTAAAACATGTAGATGCTTATGGTTTAAAAGCTGAAGCTATTGACAAAGATTTCGAAGCTGTAATTAGTAGAAGTCGTGGTGTTGCAGATGGAATGAGCAAAGGAGTTCAATTCTTAATGAAGAAAAATAAAATTGATGTTATTGAAGGCTTTGGGAAAGTAAAAACTGGAAAAAAAGTTGATGTAACAGCCACAGACGGAAAAGTAACTGAATATAGTGCAGATCATATTATTATTGCAACTGGAGCTCGCTCTAGAGTGTTACCAAATTTACCACAAGATGGTAAAAAAGTAATCGGATACAGAGAAGCAATGAGCTTACCAAGTCAACCAAAATCTATGATTGTGGTTGGTTCTGGAGCCATTGGAGTAGAGTTTGCTCATTTTTATAATGCCATGGGAACCGAGGTTACTATTGTTGAATATTTACCAAACTTAGTCCCTTTAGAAGATAAAGATGTTTCCAAGCAATTTGAACGTTCTTTTAAGAAAGCAGGTATTAAAGTGATGACCAATTCTGCTGTAGAAACAGTAGATACTTCTGGAAAAGGAGTAAAAGCTACTGTAAAAACAAAGAAAGGCGAAGAAATTCTAGAAGCAGATATACTATTATCGGCAGTTGGAATTAAAACCAATATCGAGAACATTGGTTTAGAAGATGTAGGAATCATTACAGACAGAGATAAAATCTTAGTAAACGACTGGTATCAAACAAATATCCCTGGGTATTATGCCATCGGAGATGTAGTGCACGGACCAGCTTTAGCACACGTTGCTTCTGCGGAAGGAATTACATGTGTTGAGAAAATTGCAGGAATTCATACCGAAGCTATCGACTACGGAAATATTCCTGGATGTACCTATGCTAGCCCAGAAATTGCGTCTGTTGGAATGACTGAAGAGCAAGCTAAAGAAGCAGGATACGAATTAAAAATTGGTAAATTCCCATTCTCTGCATCTGGAAAAGCAAAAGCAGCTGGAACCCCAGATGGTTTTGTAAAAGTGATTTTTGATGCAAAATATGGTGAATGGTTAGGATGTCATATGATTGGCGCTGGTGTAACAGACATGATAGCTGAAGCAGTCTTAGGAAGAAAACTAGAAACAACTGGACACGAAGTATTAAAAGCCATTCATCCTCACCCAACCATGAGTGAAGCGGTAATGGAAGCTGTTGCAGATGCATATGATGAAGTAATACATTTATAATATAAATGTCACCTTGAGCGCAGTCGAAAGGTCTTATGAATAAAAAAAAGCCTCGCTAATAACGAGGCTTTTTTTTTATATCTAAAGTTTTTATATTTTGTATCCTAATTCAATACGTAAACTAACTTTAACATTATGAGAATTCTAAAAAGCTTCTATTCTATTTTATTCATCACAATATGTTCTATTCATGCCAATGGACAAAACTCCTATTACGAATCAAAATCTCGTAATACTGAGCATATTGAACTTAGTGAGGTGTACAACAAAAGAAGCGGTGGTAAAAGAATGACGGTGATTGTATTAGATATTGTTGCAGGAAAATACAACTCTGGAGTATTGAATCCACCTGGAAGTGATGATGCTTTTTACTTAGTAGATAATAATGAAGTTAAGTATAAATTAATCAAACAAGAGGGATGGAAAGGAAATAAAGAAAATGGTTATGGATATAAAACAATCGAAAAAGATTTTTCTGTTAAGCTTTTCTTTGAACCTATCAAGTTTAAAAAAATTACAAAGTTTAATCTAATTGAAGGAAATGCAAGACAACCTTGGACGTTTTATGGTATTCGCTATTCCAAAGATAAAACAAGTAAAGAATTAGAAGAACTTGCTATTAAGGATCGAAAACGCTGGTATTATAGTACTGGTGAGTTAATGGCTATTGGAAATAAAAATAAGAAAGGAGAAAAAAATTGGAAATGGACTGAGTATCATAAAAACGGAAAACTATCCGGAGAAGGTTTGTACTCCGAAGCTAACGGGCAAAAAACAGGAGCATGGAAAGAGTACTATGAGAATAGTCAATTAAAATTTGAAGGAGCCTATGAATCGTTAATATCTACTTCTAAAAGTGAAAAACATGGACTGTGTTTGACATATTGGCCAAATGGAAAGTTAAAAGAAAAAACGAAGTATAGATTTGGAGAAATAGATGGTACGTGTAATAGATATCATGAATCTGGGGAAAAGAAAGAAATTTTATCTAAAGATGGATCGTATAAAGAATTTTTCCTCAATGGAAACCTAGCTAAAATTGGGCAATATAATAACGGAAAAAAAGCTGGCTTGTGGAAACACTATTATGATGACGAGAAAATAAAGAGTGAAGTTGAATATGTAAAAAACAAAAAATATGCTTTATGGAAAGAGTTTGATACACAAGGAAGGATGACTGAAGAGTCTATAAGACCTCTTGACTCAAATTATAAATATAAACATAGAGAACATTCCGAGTTTAATGAAAAAGGACTCCCAAAAAAGCGTAGAGATTTTGATGAAGGTCAGCTAACTCAGGAGGTTATTATTTTACAATATCATGAAAATAAAAAAATCGCAGAAGCTGTGTTCATTCGAAAAGTTAAAGAAAAGGTTGTAAGACAATTAGCTGTTTTTTCAGATGAAGATAAGCTTTTATCTATAGCTGAATTAAACAATGAAGGACAGCGTCACGGAAAGTTAGTATTTTACTATAAGAACCAACAAATTATACAAACCATTTTAATGAAAAATGGCAAATGGATGGAAATTTTAGAGTGTTATGACCTAGAAGGAAATCAAGCAAAAAAAGGAACCTTAAAAAATGGAAACGGTACCGTTTTGTTATACGACATAACAACTGGAAAGGAAAACGGAGTTTGGAATATTAAAGATGGTGTCATTATTCCTAATAAAAAAAACTAAAAAAAGCCTCACTAATAGCGAGGCTTTTTTCTTTAAAAACGATAGCCTACTCCGACACGAATTGTATTATTTCTACCTGAATCGAACCTTAGTTTTCTAGGATTGTGTATATACCTTAAATCTACATACCCTTTTTTAGACAAGTTATAACGAACACCAAGAATAAATGCATATTTTCCAGGCTCCTCATTTGAATTAGAACGGTTGCTGTCATAAGCATCATTAATATATGATAAGTTAAATTGCGTACCTGCATAAAAGTTAAATCTCTTATGAACATTATAGCTTATGAATATTGGAAACTCTAAAGTATTATAACCTATTCCATGTCTTTTTGTATGTAATAATTCAAACTGTAAACTAAATCTTTTAGACAATCTCTTTTCTACAAAAAATCCAGCATAAATATTTAGTCCATCAAAACTATAAGGAGCGGTAGTTTGAAAGTTTTGGTTAAAACCTCCTGTGATTCCAAATGTTGTTTTTTTCTCTTTTGGTTTTTCTTTTTCTTGACTAAATCCTACGAAAGGAATCATTATCAAGAAACATGTAATTACTAATTTTCTCATTGTGTATATATTTAAATAGTTCCATCAAAACTATCGTATTGATTTGTTAAAAAGAGCCAATGAAAACAAAAGAGTAACCCAATCATTCGTTAAATATTTAAAAAAAAGCATAAGAAATACTTAATCTTTTCTTAATCATTAACATTTCGCTACATAAATAAAAAAACTTTTCCTGAAGAAAAGTTTTTTTAGAATGATATGGGTTCTGTTTTCTACTTAGAATCAATTACATCTTGCAAGCTCTTATAATCAAAATCTACAGAAGATTTTGCTAAAAAATTTAGTATTGGTAAATGGCCAGCTCCCATTAACACAAAAACTTTATCTTTCCCAGGAGTATTGATGTTTAAAATATTTTGAAAAATTCTTAAGTTTCTATTATACCACCACATAGCAGTATCCGCACCATAATAATCTCCTGTTTGTCCTTCTCCCATTTTAAATTTTCCAATTAAATAGTGCCCGTGTGAGTTTTGTATAGCATAAGGGTCATTCATTACTTTAAAAAAATCTAACAATGATATTTTCATTTTTAACGAATCTCCTTTAGCATATAACTTCATAAATGTTTGATGGATCAATTGTTCTCTCATTAAAGTTTCTCTTGAAGCTTTTTGTAAAAAATAGCCTTCTTTCTTTTTCACTTCTTCCTTTGTCATTCTACTAAGCCCTTTTTTAACAGGTGCATCTACAGCATAGACTTTTTTATGACCTAGCATTTTTGCAAGGCGAAACCCAATTTGATAAATTTCGTTAGAACGTAATTTAAACTTTCCTTCTAAATAAGCACTGTATAGAGAATCTAATCTTTTCTGCCTTGTAGCCGACCATTCAACAGCAATTTTGGTAGGTGCAAATTTTTTAATCACTGCGAGTACCTCTTTTAGTTCTTTCTGTTTTTGTTCTGAGAAAATGTTTATCTCATATTTTGGCTTATAACTATCTAGCCCAGGATTAGCAAAATGGAAAGATCCAAGAATCATTAAATCTGACGATTTAATTTGTTTAAAATGTTCTTTAATTTCAGCTTCTTGTGCATATAATAGGAACCCAAAGAAGAAAAATAATACGGTAAATTTTGTTTTCATGATTTTATAATTTATGATTTATACCCTCAAAAGTACCTTCGAAAATCACCTTGAAAATATATATTATACCAACCAGCATTATAGAAAGATAAACCCCCAAATGTATTGTATCATTATTTTTGTTGTATCATTTCTCTGGTTTGTATCGACAAAAAAGGAGTTGGTCATAATAAGCAGTATCATACGAATCAATATGATTACTTTTGGGATATGAAAATAAAAAACACCTTAAAATATCATTTCCTTCTCGGATTCATTATAATCGCTATGGATATCTTTAGGTCTTATGTTACAAAGGGTTCTGAGAGATTTTTAATTGAGTTTGACATCTCAACCGTTTTGTATAAGTTCACATTTTACATCACCTTTTTTAGTGTATATGCAATCAATATAAAGTTCATTTGCCCCAAAACATTGGCAAGAAAGAGCTTAGTGTTCTTTATCATTGGGCAGATTTCTCTTTTTTTCATCTTTGCAGGGATTCGCTATTTTTTAGAAGAAATTGTTGTATACTCTATAGGAGGATATCATAACTACCATGAGAGCAGAAGAGTGTTTTGGTATTATGTATTTGACAATTCGTATTACAGTCTTCAGATTATTTTGTTTAGTACATTTATCTATTTATTATTACAGTATCAAAAAAATAACAATAAGATTCATGAACTACAACTAGAGCACCAAAAAGCAGAAATGGGAGCTTTAAAGATGCAATTAGAACCCCATTTCTTATTCAATACTTTAAATGTTTTCTATACCGAATTGATAGAGACACAACCAGAAACCGCTAAAGGCATTCATAAACTCTCAGATTTGTTAAGGCACCTTACCTATGATGCACAGAAAGATTACATCCCGCTAAAAAAAGAACTTCAATTTATAAATGATTATATCTTCTTTTACAAAAAACGATTTGAGAATAATTTATATTTAAATTTTAATGTGAAGGGAGATGTAGATGATCAAGAAATTCCATCCTTAATTTTAATTCACTTCGTAGAAAATATTTTTAAACACGGTATTACTAATGACAAAAACAATCCCGTGAAGATTACCATTGAGGTAGCAAACAATACATTAATTCTTGAGACACAAAATAAAGTATCGAGCGTAAAAAATTATAGCAGTAATGGTATAGGAAGAAAGAATCTTCAAAAACGTTTACATTTGATTTACAAAGACAAATATGATTTTACCCATAAGCAAGCTGATAATTTTTACATCTCTTATTTAAAAATTCCACTGAAATGAAAATTTTGAAATGTTTAATTGTAGATGATGAAGCACCAGCGATTCGATTGTTAGCATCTTATATTAAAAAAGTGCCTTTCTTAGAATTGAGTGCCTCTACTACTGATCCTATAGAAGCAATTAGAATTATAGAACAACAAGAGTTAGATCTTATTTTTTTAGACATACAAATGCCTACCATTACTGGAATTCAACTTTCAAAAATCATCAAAGATAAAATCAGTATCATCTTTACTACTGCCTATCCACAATTTGCTATTGAAAGCTACGATTTGAACGCAGTAGATTACCTTTTAAAGCCTTTTGAGTTTGAGCGATTCTATAGTGCGATACTAAAAGTAAAGCCTGCAAAAAACAAGCCTAGAGAAGCAGCTTCAGATTTTATTTTCATAAAAACTGATGGTAAAAATAATTTTGAGAAAGTATCTACTAGTGAAATTATATATATAGAGAGTCTAAAAAATTATGTATCCATCCATTTAAATAACAAACAAATTATTACATACAGTACACTCAAACATTTCGAAAGCGAACTTCCAAAAGAACGTTTTATAAAAATTCACAAATCCTATATTGTTTCTATTCAGCATATTATAAAGACAGATTCCTTAAGTGTGTATGTTACCAATGGTAACAATCTACCTATTGGCGACACATACAAGAAAGCTTTTTTTGAGGTTATTAATAAACTTATGCTTTAATACTAATTGAATAGTACTAGCGTTCTATTTTAAGGTCTTGTTAATATGGCATCATTGTTGGTATTAACAATACTTTAACATATAAGCCAACTAGTGCAACCGTTGTAAAATTGAAGTACTAAAATGGTGGGAAGTTTGTCATTGAAAAAGAACAAATACACCTTTTTAAAAACCGAAGTTAAAAGCTTCGGTTTTTTAACATAATGCTTATGAAAAAAAATATTATAGTTATTGGAGTACTTCTTATTATTATAGGCTGTAAAAATCAAATAGCTGGGCATTGGCATGTTAAAACGGAAGAAAAAAACTCACCCACGTTTAGTATTGATATTTATGAGAATAGTAATTGTTATCTAACTCATTCTCTAAATTCAAATCCAGTAAAAGGCAAACATTTTCCTGAAGAAAAAGGGATTTTTTTTCCAAGTGATTGCGGTATGTTTGCTTTTGATTATAAAGTAATAAATGGAAAGCTTCATCTTGAAAATGCACTAGGGATAAAATTTATTGCTAAAAAAGAAACTAAATTTTGTAATAGATTTCTTGAATACAATACATTATTAAATATTGACTACTTAAAAATAGAAAAAACACGAGGTAATTATCTACCAACAGATTCAATTGCAAATGAGCATTTAAACGTATATATAAATATTGATTACTCTAAAAAAAATAAGTCGTTGATGTTAGAATATTTTGATAAAATAAATTCAATAAATAAATTAGATTCAATAATAAAGTATATTGAAAATAGTCATTCGAATGCTGAATTACCTTTTTTAAATTTTATTTTAACTCCAGATAAGAATATTAAAGCTAAAGATTTAAAGCTATTTATTAATGAATTGAATAAAGAAAATGAAAAATCTATTTTTATAAGAACTCTTAAAGCACAAATCAATCAATGGAGAGTATTTGAGTATATTCAAATAGAAAAAGTGATTTTAGAACAAGACTTACTCCTTAAAGAAATAATCAATTAATAATCCGCTTATTTAAAACTCCAAGCTACAATTCTTGTGACCTTATTTCCTTGCTGCATAGGGATTACTTTAAAAGTAGTGGCTTTTAATTTTTCGGCTGACTTTTGTAAGCTCTCCACATTTTCTTTTTTAGACACCAAGCTCGTAAACCATACACAGGTTTCTTTATGTAGAGAACTTTGATACAAGTAATTGTGTAGAAAAGCTTTCTCCCCTCCTACATACCATAGCTCATTGTTATTTCCTGCAAAGTTTCGAACCGTATTCGTTCCTAAGTTTCTTGTTTTTCTTCTATTAGCACCTCTAGCCTCTTCAGCTGATGCATAAAAAGGTGGATTACACATCGATGCGGCAAAGGTATCTTCAGCCTCTATAATGCCCGTTAAAATATGTTGTTCGTTAAATTGCTGGCGTAATGTTATTTTAGAGCTCAAATCATTATCATCTATAATATCTTGTGAATAATCTAAAGAGTCTAATTCAATATCTGTAGCCACAAAATCCCATCCATATACTTTTGCCCCTAATAGCGGATAAATACAAGTAGCACCTGTACCAATATCTAAAACTTTTATATCTCCTTCTATTGAAGATGTCGCAATCAAATCATGTAAATGATGAATATAATCTACCCTTCCAGGAATAGGCGGACATAAATTTTCTTCAGGAAATACCCAATCTTTTATTCCGTAATGCTTTTCTAGTAAGGCAGCGTTTAAAGCACGTACCGCTTTCGGGTTCGAAAAATCAATAGAAATATTTCCGTGACTATTTTCTGTAGTAAAAGCTTTTAAATCTGGACTTACTTCAATTAAAGTATCAAAATCATATCCTTTTTTATGTACATTATTTTTGTGTAATCCTGATTTTTCTTTCATTTACAATTCTAGTATAGTAAATTCTAATTGCAATGGTTGTAAAGCAACTTTGAGCGCATCTATAAACTGAGGTCCGTATTCTAAATAGTACTCGGAAAAGTTCCGCTGACGCTCTTCTAAACTTTGATTAGGTAATAACTCATCTTGCAAAGCTGTAATTCTTGACACCAAGTCATGGTGTTTTCTTTTCTCTGCTCTTAATAAACGATGCTCTAAATTTTCCAATCCTTTTTGTTGTTTTCTTTCTTGAGCATCAACCGCTCCCACAAAAGAAGCATCTGTTTCGTTAGCAACTCTTCTCAACGCTAAAAACTGCTGATTCAATAATTCTTTAGCATCTGCAAAACTAAATTGAATATCTGAATACTCTGTTACTTTCTTAGCTAATAATTCCGCTTGCTTTAAAAACAAGTCTTCATAAGAAATGTTTAAAGCCTCTAATTTTCGTTGTTGTTTTGATGAAATGACTTGAACTGAGTTCCTTAATAATAAGATTGGAAAAGGAACACCTACCTTTTCAAAATAAGTCTTTAACTCCAACCAATATGCTTGCTCTCCACCTCCACCAATATAACATAGATTTGGTAAAATAACCTCTTGGTATAAGGGGCGCATCATTACATTAGGGCTAAAGCGTTCTGGATGTTCTTCTAATTCTTTTAAAATTTCAGCTTCAGAAAATAACATTTCTGTATCGTTCACCTTATAATTTGCTCCTTCCTTAATAATACGTTCTCGTAGGCCATCTTTTATATAAAAGAGATTGATCTCTCTTGGGTTTACCTGAACCTTATAATGCTGTCCAAAATCAGCAATTGTATGAGTCACCGTATGATAAGAATGTTGGTGTATCAATTCTTCTTTTATATGCGAACTAAATAATTTTTTCAAACGAGCGTCATCACCATCAATAACCACTAATCCGTATGCTGAAAACAACTCATTGGCAATATATCTAGTAGCTGCGGCTAAATTTGTATGCTCGGTATATCCTTTCTTAAAAAGTTCTTTTAAATAAGCTGCATTCTTGGTCGTCCCTAATTGTGCAGAAAACTCTTCAAAAACGTCCGCTAAGCCTTCTGTAGAAAAGCGTCCAACTGGGCCTCCATCTGGTCTATTCCATTTCACTTTCTTTCCTTGAAAATTGAAATAATTGATTTCTTCAAAATCATGATCCTCGGTCGCCATCCAATATACAGGTACAAAATGTTGTGCAGGAAACTTCTCAGCTAATTCTTCACATAGATTAAGCACAGAAATAATTTTATATAAGAAATATAAAGGTCCTGTAAATAGGTTTAACTGATGCCCAGTTGTAATCGTAAAAGTCTGTTCGTTTTGTAGAGAGGCAATATTCTCTAAAGTACTTTCAGAAGTATTTGTATTAGCATACTGCTCTTGTAAAGCGCTGACTAAAGTAGTTCTCGACGCTGCTCTTACTGATGTTTTCTTTTCCTGAATCTGTTTTGCAAACCCCTCTATGTTCGGAAAATTATGATAATACGGCTTAATAGATGGATGTTGTTCCAAATAATCAATCATTGTTTTAGAAAAGAAGCCTGTTTTTTGAAAAGGGATATGTGTTACCTTCATACTAGTACAGATGGTTTTGTATTAAAAAACAACACTCAGATTCGGAATTCAACGTCATAAAATAAATTTTGTTAAAAATACTAAAATTTGACGAGGGAAAAATTCATTCTAATTACGCTAACAAATTTTTAACGCTTATACATCTATAATAAATCCTTATTTTTGGTCATCAACAAAATAGTATATATGAAAATCAAAATAGTATCCCTCGTATTTTTACTCATTAGCACGACTCTTTTTTCACAAACCATTCAATCTCCAGAAGAATTTCTGGGATATAAAATAGGCACACAGTTTACTAGACATCATAAAGTGGTCGAGTACTTTACCTACGTAAGTAAAACCATTTCTAATGTATCATTAGAGAAATATGGAGAAACCAATGAGCGTAGGCCTTTATATGTGGCTTATATTTCTTCTAAAAAAAATATGGCAGATTTGGAAAAAATCCGATTGGCAAATCTAACGCAAACTGGTATTAAAAGTACTGGAGAAAAAAGCAATGAGGTTGCTATTGTTTGGTTGAGTTACAATGTGCACGGAAACGAAGCGTCTAGTACCGAAGCTTCTATGCAAACTTTATATGAATTAGTCACTCAAAAACAAGCATATTTAGAGAATACTTTGGTTATTATGGATCCTTGTATCAATCCAGATGGAAGAGATCGTTATGTAAACTGGTTCAATCAAGTAAAAAGCACTCCATATAATACCACACAAGATGCGAAAGAACACCGAGAGCCTTGGCCTGGCGGAAGACCGAATCATTATTTATTTGATTTAAACAGAGATTGGGCGTGGGCAACTCAGGTAGAATCTACACAACGTTTATCTATTTATAACAAGTGGATGCCACATATTCATGTAGATTTCCATGAGCAGTTTATCAATAACCCGTATTATTTTGCACCAGCAGCAGAACCTTTTCATGAAGTAATTTCGGATTGGCAACGCGATTTCCAAACACAGATTGGAAAAAACCACGCGAAGTATTTCGATAAAAATGGTTGGTTATATTTTACCAAAGAAAGTTTTGATTTACTATATCCTAGCTACGGCGATACCTATCCAACCTTTATGGGAGCTATTGGAATGACCTATGAGCAGGCCGGACATGGAATGGCAGGATTGGGTATTGATACAGATCACGGATATGAATTGACCTTAGTTGATAGAGTTGCACATCATAAAACCACAGGACTCTCTACCGTAGAAATGGCATCTAAGCATGCCAATAAATTAAATACCGAATTCAAGAAATTCTTTGACAACAGAAATTTAATCTATAAGAGTTATGTATTAAAAAATGAAAATGCTGATAAAACACAACGTTTGATTCGCTTATTGGATAAACATGAAATCAGTTATGAATATACCAACAAAGGACAAGTGAGAGGGTATAACTACAATACACAGCGTGAGGGTAGAATGAATGTATCGGACAATGATTTGGTGGTACATACGAGTCAACCAAAAGGAAAAATGGTAAAGGCTTTATTTGAGCCTGTAGCTAAGTTATCTGATTCATTGACCTATGATATTACCGCTTGGTCTATTCCGTATGCACATGGATTTAAAGCCATTGCATCGAAGACCAAAGTGAGTACAAATAAGAAAGTGTCTTCTGGTTTAGTTACGAACTCAATGGACAAATCGTCTTACGCCTATTTAACAAAATGGAATAGCTTAGAAGATGCTACTTTTTTAGCACAAACCTTACATGCTGGTATCCGAGTACGTTTTTCTGAAAAGCCATTTACTGTAGAAGGTAATGCTTATGATAGAGGAAGCTTAATCATCTTACGAGGTGATAATAAAACCAATCCAAATTTTGATAGCGAGTTGATAGCTCTAGCCAACAAATACGGCAGAAAAGTAACGCCAGTAGGCACTGGGTTTGTAAGCAAAGGAGTCGATTTCGGCTCATACAGCGTAAACCCTATCAACAAACAAAAAATAGCGGTACTCTCTGGAAAAGGGACTTCATCCTTAAGTTTTGGTGAGATTTGGCACTTCTTTGAAACACAATTAAAATACCCATTAACTATTTTAGATACCGATTATGTTACTGGTGTAGATCTAAATAAATATGATGTGTTGATTATCCCGAATGGATATTATGGCAGTGTTTTAAACAAAAAAGGCTTAGAGAAAGTTACCAAGTTTGCACAGTCTGGCGGAACGGTTATTGCGATTGGAAATGCGCTAAGAAGCTTTGCCGATAAAAAAGGCTTTGCTTTAAAAACCAAGAAAGCAGATGATAAAGACAAAAAGAAGAAAAAACAAGCCAACTTAACACCCTATGCAGATCGCGAAAGAGCGGGGGCTGTAAACTTAATTACAGGAGCAGTTTTTAAAAGTACTATAGATTATACGCATCCATTAGCTTTTGGATACAGTAACGAGTATTTTTCTTTAAAATTAGGAAGTCGTTCTTATGCCTATTTACAGAATGGTAGCAATGTGGGTTATTATACCAAAGATGCGAGTAATATTTCTGGATTTGCAGGAAAGAAAGCTTTACAAAATATCCCTGAATCGCTATTTATTGGTGAAGAGAGAAAAGGTGGAGGGAGTATTATATATATGGTAGATAATCCTTTGTTTCGATCTTTTTGGGACAATGGAAAACTGTTCTTTGTAAATGCCTTATTTTTTAGAAATTCTGATGAGATAAAAAACTAAGTACCATTTTAAAATAGTCTAGTGATATTGTATCTCTAAAACCCTTGAAAACTTCAAGGGTTTTATTTTACCAACTTTTTTTCTATCTTTGAAAGGAAGCTAAGCTGTTACGTCTCCTATAGGTAACACAAAAAATAATAAGATTGCTACTTCTTACTGCCTTGCTTCAACAGAACTATAATTCAATTTTATTGGAATATACAAGTATATGCTTTTGTAAAAGTGAAAACTGTGACATCATTAAAATGAACAGAAGTTCTTATTATCCGGAAATAATAACCAATACAGGAGAACATTGTTCTCTATATAACTAGTTGTGCATAATTTGAGAAATGAAGAAATTTTTAGATAAAATATTTAAACCATACATATTCCCAATAATTTTATTAATTGCTGGTGCCTTTTTAAAAACAGGAGAAAATTTAAAAGGAGTTACTTCCTTTTTTTCGGATAGTACTAATAAGTTCATTAGGTTTTTCAGTACAGAACTCTACCTATGGGAGATAATTCTTTACTTAATTGTTTTCTTCATTTTAGTCGGACTTTATAAACTGACTTTTAAGCAAAAGACATCGAAAGAACGTAAAATGTTAAGGGCTATTAAAAGAACACCAAAAGAGTTTCCAGTTCAAGTAAACGGTAGTGATAGAAAATTCATTTTTAAATTTGAACCGACTATTGGAAGCAAAGGTTACTATATTAAAAATTTATGGCCTTACTGCTTAAACTGTACACCAAAACCATTAAGAATGACAGAGTTTGGATATGGAGACTTCAGATGTAATTGTGGAGAAGAAATTGACTTCAGACTCTCTGAAGACGTTAAAAGTAGAATAATAACAGTTTTAGAAGAAAATGAATAAATGAAACCTGAAAACTACCCTGATATAATTTATAAATATAGAAGCTGGAATAACGAATTTCATAGAAATATTCTTTTGAAAAACGAAGTTTATATGTCTTCACCAAGCGATTTTAACGACCCATTTGATTGTCGAATTCCTAAAAATCATTATTTAATTGATACACCTGAAAAAATTGAAAAATACATAAATGACGGAATTGAAAAACATCGTGACTGGTTAATCGCAAATGGAAAAGATATTGACTTTGAAAAAAAACAACTTAAAGAACGCCTACAAGACATAGAAACATTCCAAAAAGAACACGAAGATTTAGAATATTCTGAAATGGACAAACACTTTGGAGTCCTTTCTTTAAGTGGTCGCTGGAATTCAATTTTAATGTGGTCGCACTATGGAGATTTTCACAAAGGATTTTGTATTGGATTCAACGAAGAAAAAATGCGGAATTGTGGACTTTTCGGGAAAGGTGGTCCAGTGGGATATACTAAAGATTTTCCTGAACTAAATCCATTGGAACAAGAACATACAATGGAAAAATCTTTTAAACAGACGCATAACAAAGCTAAAGATTGGGAATACGAAGAAGAATACAGATTGACCAATTTATTTTTCCCTAATCAACCGACTAATGAACAAAGAGTAATTCAAGTACCAACAGAAATTATTGAGGAAGTAAATTTAGGGATGAACATTTCTCAAAAGAATAAAGAGGAAATAATTAATGAGTGTTTAAAGAAAAACATTAAGGTCTTTCAAACAGAAAAAGTTCCTTTCAAATTTGAATTAACACGTAAAGAAATATAAAAACTATGCACAACAATGGCTATAAGTAATTGCTTGTTCTCGCCTACTTTGGAAATTCCTGCGAATTTCCAACTTGGTGTGTACTTGCATAGTTAAGTGCTAAGCCAAGTAATGGATATTGCATAAAAAAAGAAAGCATCCTTGTCAAATTAAAAACTAAACAATATGAAAAAAATTCTATTACCTACATTATGTCTGCTACTTCTAAATAGCGCTGCTTTTAGCCAGGCAAAAAAAATAATTCCGACAGAATACCCTTATGCATATGTAGTTAAACTATTAATGCATAAAAATGGTGGAACTTTTCACGGTACAGGTATTATGATAAATAAAAATAGCATTATAACAAATGCTCATAATGTTCAAGGAAAAGATTCTATTAGCATTTATCCAGGGTATAGTAAAAAAAACAATTCGCCATTTGGAAAAATAACGGTAAAATCTAAACTAAATGAAAATATTTTTTATCCTAAAGAGTATAAAATTGATTCTCTAAATAGGTTCTACGACTATGCAGTTATAAAATTTGAGAATGAAGAAGTTTATAAGAAAGTATTAGAAAAATCAAACAATAAAAAATTTGAAATAGAACTTGTTGAAAACCTAGACTCTAAAACCATTAACATATCTGGTTATCCATTTTTTAGATTTTTTGAATTTTGGAAGCCCAGAAAAGCAAGAGTTCAATATCACAATTCAACGAAAAAGTTTAAAATTTCAGAAAAAATACTATTGAATTACAAATTAAACACTCGAGGAGGAAGTAGTGGTTCACCTCTTTGGGTTGAAAAAGATGGTAAACTAATAGTAATAGGTATTCATAAATCAGGTAAGGGATTTAATAATCAAGGAATTTACTATAATGAAGAAAGAGTAAAACAGATTAAAGAATGGATGGAAAAATAACAATATAAAATGATATTAATCAAACCCAGTCAAATTTCAGGTGAAATTATGACGCTCATAGAAGAAGCTGACAGAAAATTAATTATTGTTTCACCATATTGTAAATTTTCTGATTGGAAGAAATTCCTTAACACAATTGATTTTTTAAAAAGAAAAAAAACTCCTGTTGAGTTCTATGTAAGAAAAGGAGAAGAAAAAACAATTAAAGAAATTAATGAAATTGGTTTTACTCCAATTGAAGTAATTAATTTACATACCAAACTATATATTAATGAAAAATATGCCGTAGTATCTTCTATGAATTTATTGACCTATTCTGATATGAATTCACTTGACATTGCATATAAAACAGAAACCGAAAAAGAGTATAATGAATTATTAGAATATTATAATAGATATTTAAAGCCATTTAAAGGTTTAAATTCTTCTATAAAAAAAAGAAACTCTCCTATTAAAAATTATGCTGATGAAATAAAAAGCAGTAGTTGGGATGAATATTTAAGTGATTTAATAAGCAAAGAATTAGATGTGAATTGTAAAATCAAATTTGATCGTTCTAGTATTTTAATTAAATGTGGTAATATTTATGAAGCTTATATTTCTAATACGAAGAAAGGAAATACATTAAATATAACAGGAATAATATCTGCAAAAGAGCTTGAATTGTTAAAATTAGAAAAAAGTAAATTCTATAAAAAATCTGGGCTAAATATACTCTTAAAGAAAGGAAAAGATTACGAATACGATACTGCAGTTCATAACTCTAAGACAGAACTTAAATCTTCAAAATTAAATTACTTGTACAGAGATGACTATAATAAAGTAATTGAAACAATTTTTGACTTTATAATTACTCTACAAGATTTCAAGCAATATTGTAGAACAATAAAATAATAGATTCTATTTATTATTTTATTCTTATATAGTAAAGTCATATGAACAACACATTGGAATCTTTTAAAACTTGAGATAATTAATTACTAAATCAGAATAAGAATCACTTAGTTTTCACTGGAGTTCCGTACAAGTCAAAATCGCCAGCTTCGTGAATGGTTATATCTACAAACTCCCCTATTTTAACATAGTGTTCTCTAGCATCTACCAAGACATCGTTATCTACATCTGGAGAATCGTACTCGGTACGTCCATAAAAATAGTTTCCTTCTTTTCTATCGAATAAGCATTTAAAGGTTTTTCCAACTTTCTGTTGATTGATTTCCCAAGAAATTTGCGATTGTAATTCCATGATTTCGTTAACTCGACGAAACTTAACATCAGCAGGAACATCGTCTTCTAACACATAAGCACCAGTATTCTCTTCGTGAGAGTATTCAAAGGCTCCTAAGCGCTCAAAACGCATCTCTTCTACCCAATCCTTTAATTCTTGGAATTGTGCTTCTGTCTCTCCTGGATAGCCTACGATCAAGGTTGTTCGAATACCCATCTCTGGAACAGCTTCTCTAAATTTATGAATCAACGCTGTGGTTTTCTCATGCGTTGTCCCACGTTTCATCGACTTTAAAATTTCGGTATTGATATGCTGTAATGGAATGTCTAAATAGTTACACACCTTTGGCTCGTTTTTCATCACCTCTAACACATCCATTGGAAATCCAGTTGGAAAAGCATAATGCATACGAATCCATTCGATTCCTTCTACTTTTGCTAAAGCTTTTAGTAATGCTGCTAAATTTCTTTTTTTATAGATATCTAACCCGTAATACGTTAAATCTTGGGCAATTAACATCACCTCTTTGATTCCTTTTTCTGCAAGCTTGGTCGCTTCGGTAACAATATCTTCTATGGGTGTCGATTTATGTTTTCCTCTCATTAATGGAATCGCGCAAAAGGAACAAGGTCTGTCACATCCCTCTGCAATCTTCAAATACGCATAATGCTTTGGCGTTGTGGTTAAACGTTCGCCAATTAATTCGTGCTTATAATCTGCCCCTAAAACTTTTAATAAATTCGGCAAATCATGTGTCCCAAAATATTGATCTACATCAGTAATTTCCTTCTCTAAATCTGGTTTGTAGCGCTCGCTTAAACATCCCGTAACAAAAACCTTATCTACATCACCTGCCTCTTTCTTTTCTACATAATGTAAAATAGTATCTACGGATTCCTCTTTGGCTTTACCAATAAATCCGCAGGTATTAATCACTACAATATTCCCGTCATCATTTTCATCTTCATGCACCACCTCTTTGCCATTAGCTTTGAGTTGTCCCATTAACACTTCTGAGTCATAGATGTTTTTAGAACACCCAAGAGTAACAACGTTTATTTTATTTTTTTTTATCGACTTGGTTCTCATATTTTATATGATTAAAGAGAAAGTTGTAAAGAGTAAAAAAGAAATTACCCTATACTAAGTTTTAACTTTTTTATATCTGCTTTTAATATTTTTGATACTTCTTTCTCATTTTTGGCTATTCTCCTTAACATTTTCTTTATCTCGACTCCGCTCGATATGACAGAAAATGACGAAAGTCTACAGCTTTTAAATCGCGACAAAAATAAGGCTTCTGAATAGAATTACTCGTAATTCGCTGGTAATTTTCTATGCTTCGTTAATTGCTCAAAAGCATACCCTAATAATAGTAATTCCATTTCTTTTTTAGGCATTCCAATAAAGGTTAAACTAATCGGTTCACCAGATTTTTTATAGCCCATAGGCACCGTTAAATTTGGATATTCGGCTACAGCTGAATAGGCCGCATGATAATTATTGATAGATAAGATAGCGTCTAAATTTTCAGTATCTAAAGACCCAAAATAATTACGTGCATTAGTCATTAATTTTTTCTTAATCGTTTGTAAGTGAGCTAACGAAGTTGTATCGGCAACAATCCCTTCAAACAACTGCTGTCCATAAGGAGCTCTTAGCGTAGAATCTTTGATATTGAAATCAATAACATCTTGCACAGAACGAACTGTAACCTTAGGATCTGCATGATTTTTTAGATACTCGGGCAAATCGTGTTTCATATCTATATTCAACAAAGTCAAAAAGCCAGATAACCCAACTTGTGGTGGTGTTAGCTCTATAATCTCTGCTCCTGCTTTCTTTAATATATTGATATTGGCATTAAACACAGAATCTTGCAAATAGCTTTTTAAAATACCGAATCGTTTTCCTTTTAAATCTTCATCAAAATTATAACTAGGTTTTGTTGTAAAATTGAAAGACTTAGAATCATTTTTATCATATCCAATCATCGCGTTGAGAAAAATCCAATTATCAACTACATTTCTGGTCATCGGCCCCGGAGTATCTAAGGTACTTGAGATAGGTACAATCCCCGTTCTACTTAACAATCCAACGGTTGGCTTTAATCCTACAACTGAATTCTGACTAGAAGGCGAGGTAATAGATCCCGCAGTTTCTGTACCTACTGCTGCTACTGCATAGTTGGCGGTAACAGCTGTTCCGCTAGATGCACTTGAGCCTCCTGTTTCAAATTCTCCTCTTCCATAAGGATTTAGAGATTGTCCTCCAATAGCACTATATCCTAACGGGCAGCCTGAACAGAAATAATAAGCCCATTCACTTAAATTTACTTTTCCTAAAATTAAAGCTCCCTCTTCTTTTAATCTTTTTACAATAAAAGCATCTTCTGTATTTTTATTATCCTGTAAAGCAAGCGCTCCTGCAGTCGTTGGCATTCCTGCTGTATTGATATTGTCTTTTAAGAGAATAGGCATTCCATATATTTGATACCCTACAATTTCACCTCCAAGATACCCTTCCTTACGTTTTTTATCTCTTTCTCTTGCTTCTTTAAGTACATTGGGGTTTAAGCTAATGATAGCGTTTAAAGATGTTGTGCTATCACTTTCAAACTTCCTGATTCTGTATAGATAAAAGAGAGTTAACTTTTCATAGGTCAATTTTCCTGCATCCACACTTTTTTGAATGGATGGAATATTTTGTTCTATAATCAATGGTTTTAGTTCGTTATACTCTTTTTCTGAAAAATAAGCTAGATCGTCTTCAAAAGGTGTAAAGACTTCATTCATATCCAATACTTTCGATTGGAATAATTTGAATTTCATTCTTGAACTTTTATGGTTTTGTTGCTTTTCTAATAAAGCGGTTTCATTGTATGTAGTAAATACGACTGGGGCTTCTTTTTTCTTACAAGCTGCAATGATAAACACTACTAAAAAGAATATGTGAATTTTTTTCATAATAAAAAGGTTGGTACTTTTCAAAGATAAATGTTTTTAAACTATTTGTTTAACTTGCAGTCTAAGTTAAAAATAGTGTGCATGAATATTCAAAAATGGAGCTTCTTTTTAGTGGTATTAATTTGTATTTCTTGTACTAATGATGAAGAGAATACTGTTGCCATTCCCGTACCCGAAGCCTTCTATTTTCCGCCAAATGGGTCAGATGTATGGGAAACAAAATCTATTTCAGACTTAAACTGGAATGTAGCTGCTGTTGATGATTTAAAGAATTTTTTAAACAGTTCAAACACGCAAGCCTTTATGGTTTTAGTCAATGGTAGAATTGTAATAGAAGAATACTTTAACAGTGCTACAAGTACAACGCTTATTCCTTGGTTTTCTGCCAGCAAAACCCTCACTTCTTTTACGGTTGGTTTAGCGCAACAAGATGGTTTCATAACTATTAATGATCTATCGAGTGATTATTTAGGCTCTGGTTGGACAAATATGCCTGTAAATAAAGAATCTTTGATTACAATTAAACATCAATTAACCATGTCTTCTGGTGGTGATTATACTACTGGAGATACGAATTGCACAGATCCTATTTGCTTAAACTATTTAGCCGATGCTGGTACAGAGTGGTATTATTATAATGCTTTTTATACAATGATTCAACCAGCTTTAGATGGTGCGATTTCTGGAGGTTTCTCAAATTACTTTAATACGAATCTTAAAAATGTAATTGGCATGACAGGCCTTTGGTATCAAACACCTAATTATAATAAATACTATGTCGGCAATGCCAGATCAATGGCTCGTTTTGGGCTATTAAACTTGAATAAGGGAACTTGGAACGGCAATGAATTATTAAATGAGGCATATTTTAATGAGATGACTACTACTTCTCAGGATTTAAATAAATCGTACGGGTATCTATATTGGCTGAATGGAAAGGAAAGTTATCGGGCTCCTGGTTCTACACAATTATACCCTGGAAAGCTCATACCGAATGCTCCTGATGATTTATTTGCTGGATTAGGAGCGAATGATAAAAAAATGTATATCATCCCGAGTTTAAATATGGTGGTGATTCGTTTAGGAGGTGCTGCTGGTACTTCTTTACTTGGACCTTCTGGTTATGACAATCTACTATGGGAGAAAATCAATGCCGTTATCAATTAATTATTCTCTGTCTTCAAAAGGGATGACAATTCCTTTTTCTACATAGTTTTTAAGACCTTGTAGCAAAATTGCCCAACAATACGAAGATTGCTTAAACTCAGTATTACAAGCTGGCCAATTAGTATGACTAAACTTTACCGAAACAACTCCATTATGCTCTTCTAGATCGAAACCAAAAGTAGTAGGGTTCCAATCAGAATCTGAAGCTGTCATTTTGATATAGAAAGTAGCATTTGTATTACATTCTACTACTTTCCCATACCAATTATAGGCATCGGTGAAATTGAAATTATATGTATTTCCACTTTTTGGTGCTCCTGAAGATGCTAGGGGCCACCAATTATTCAAATGCTTAGGCATGGTAATGGCATCAAAAACTTCTTTTGCAGTTGCATTCACCACAAAATTATGATAAATAGAAAAGCCTGTATTTGATTGATTGCTATTCACTAAACGCTTTATCGATTAAAAAAAGAATCTACAAACTCGTGCTTATTAAAGACTTGTAAATCATCGATTCCTTCTCCAACACCGATATATTTTACTGGTATTTGAAATTGATCAGAAATTCCGATAACGACTCCTCCTTTTGCGGTTCCATCGAGTTTGGTTACTGCTAATGAAGTTACTTCTGTTGCTTTGGTAAACTGCTTTGCTTGTTCAAAAGCATTCTGTCCTGTAGATCCATCTAAGACTAATAATACATCATGTGGAGCATCTTCTACTACCTTTTGCATCACACGTTTAATCTTTGTCAACTCATTCATTAAGTTGACTTTATTATGTAAACGTCCAGCAGTATCTATAATAACCACATCTGCTCCTTGAGTAACTGCAGATGTTAGGGTGTCAAAAGCCACAGAAGCGGGATCAGATCCCATTTCTTGACGCACAATAGGCACTTCTGTTCTATCTGCCCATACTTGTAATTGGTCTATAGCTGCTGCTCTAAATGTATCTGCTGCTCCTAGTACAACTTTTAATCCTTGCTTTTTAAATTGAGAAGCTAATTTACCAATGGTCGTTGTTTTACCAACACCATTGACTCCTACAACCATCATAACATAGGGTTTATGGTTCGTTGGAATCGTAAATTCAGTTTCTTCGCCAATATTTGTTTCAGATAATAACCCTGCAATTTCTTCTCTAAGAATCAGATTCAATTCGTCTGTTCCTAAATATTTGTCTTTAGCAACACGCGCTTCAATTCTATCAATAATTTTAAGTGTAGTGTCTACGCCAACATCTGATGAAACTAAAACTTCTTCTAAATTATCTAAAACATCATCATCTACTTTTGCTTTACCAGCAACGGCTTTAGATAATTTATTAAAGAAAGTAGATTTAGATTTTTCTAACCCTTTATCTAAGGTTTCTTTCTTTTCTTTTGAAAATATTTTTTTAAAAAAACTCATAGTTTATTGTTTACAGATACTTATCTGTTAGGTGTTCAAAATTACGGAAATTAACTGCATAAAAAAAGCTACTTTCTAAGTTAGAAAGTAGCTTTACATATTGTCTTTAAGTAATTACTTTTTAGCTAAAAAGTCGTTTACTTGTTTAGGATCCATGATTGCTTCAACAAATGTATAAGCTCCTGTTTTTGGAGACTTTACCATTTTAATCGCTTTACTTAATCTTTTAGAACCTGTCTGTAATGATGCTACTGATTTCTTTGCCATGACCTATATGTGTTGTATTTGACATTTTCAAACGAGTGAAAATATCTAATTATTTAATTTCTTTATGAACTGTCATTTTCTTCAAGATAGGATTGAATTTTTTGATTTCAATTCTATCTGGAGTATTCTTTTTATTCTTTGTAGTAATATATCTAGAAGTTCCTGGTTTTCCAGTTGCTTTGTGCTCTGTGCACTCTAAAATTACTTGAACTCTGTTTCCTTTTTTTGCCATCTTGCTAAACTTTTATCTAGAGAAAAATTATTTAGTTAAATAACCTTTAGCTCTTGCTTCTTTAATCACTGCAGAAATTCCTTTCCTATTTATATTTTTTAAAGCCGATGCAGATACTTTTAAAGTAATCCACTTATCTTCTTCCGGAATATAAAAACGCTTGGTCATTAGATTAGCGTTAAACTTTCTTTTAGTTCTATTCAAAGCGTGAGAAACATTGTTTCCAACCATCGCTTTTTTCCCTGTTAATTCACAAACTCTAGACATCTTCTTAATCGTTTTAAATCGTTATCTCTAAACGAGGTGCAAATGTATGACATTTTTAAAATTCTACAAAAACTATTTTAGTTATTTTTTAGAATTTCTTCTTGTAACATTTCTAAGGATTTATTTACCGTTCTATTTATTACTTTTTGTCTTGGTTGTCCGAAATTAAATTCTCGAACCTCTACTCCATTTCTTGTTGCTAATCCAATAAAGACAACCCCTACAGATTTATCAGTATTATCAGTTGTAGGTCCTGCATTACCTGTTACCGAAATCGCATAATCTGTATTTGCTTGTTTTCTGGCATTTAGGGCCATTTGTTTTGCTACTTCTTTACTAACCACAGTGTGAGTTGTTATTGTTTCTTTTGAAACATGCAATAGAGTTTGTTTCATTTCTTCGGTATAGGTAACAAAGCTTCCTTTAAAATATACCGATGCTCTAGGTACAGAGACCAATGTTGCGGCAATTTTCCCTCCTGTTAAACTTTCCGCTGTACATACTGTTTTAGAAGCATCTATTAATAATGTTCCAACTGCTTTTTCTATGGTCTCCTCTTCTCCAAAGCCAGTAATAATATCAGAAATTAACTCCTGTAATTCTTTTATTTTTTCTTGTAATGTGTCTTCTAAAAGTTTTTTATCTGTTCCTTTTGCCGATAATCGTAATCGAACTCTTCCAAAAGAAGGTAAATAGGCCAGTTTTATGTAATGAGGTAAATTATTCTCCCAATCTTCAATACGCTCAGCGATTATACTCTCTCCTTGACCGTACGTCATAATTGTTTTATGGATGATGAAAGGTAGTTGGAATTGTTTTTGAATTCTTGGCAGTACTTCATAGGTTATCAAACCTTTCATTTCGTATGGAACTCCTGGCATAGAAACAAATACTGTATCGTTTTCATAAAACCACATTCCAGGAGCAGTTCCAAATCGATTCATTAATAAGGTTGCTTTAGAAGGCAACATTGCTTGGTGTTTTTGAACTTCGTTGTATGGGATGTTATACTTATTGAACATCCTTTTAATATGATCTGTGACCTCGGGGTAATCTATCCACTTGGTATCTCCAAAAAAATCAGCAATTGTTTTTTTAGTAATATCATCTTTAGTAGGTCCCAATCCTCCAGTAATTAAAACAAGATCTGCTCTTTCTTGTGCTTCTTTTAAAGCATTTAAAATATGCTCCCTATCATCTTGGATAGACGAAATTTGATATACAGAAACCCCTATTTTATTAAGCTCTGTAGCCATCCATTGCGAATTAGTATCTACAATTTGCCCAATAAGAATCTCATCTCCAATGGTAATGATTTCTGCATTCATAATTTGATACAATTATTCTTTTGACTCAGAACTACTTCCTATACTATCAATACTATCTTTTGGGTCAATTTTTTTATTCTTCTTCCAATTTCTTTCGAGTAAAAAATACAATCCAACACAAGCAACAATACCGACAACAACAGCAATTAATCTAAAACTAAGGTCATCTATTGAATCTTCATTTGCATCTGGGTACATAGAAAAATAAATGATTCCGTAAAAAAGTCCATATAGCATAGTCCCTGCATAATAACTTACGACCCCTAATATGCCATAACCCCATTTATTTTTTTCATATTGTTCTGCTAATTTGTAAAAATATTTTCCAATAAAAAATATCAATAGAATTCCTATCATAGTATATAGTTTTAGTTAAATTTATTTCACTCTTATTTGAAAGGCTTGTTTACCTTCCAGCGTTCCTACTAACACGTCATTTTCTAAAACTTTCCCTACTCCTGCAGGTGTTCCAGTAAAAATGAGGTCTCCTTTTTTTAAGGTAAAATATTGTGAAACATAGCTAATTAATTCATCAATTTTCCAAAGCATCGCATTGGTATTTCCATCTTGTACCACCTCATCATTTTTTAAAAGCTGAAATTTTAAATTTTCTAAATCAAAATTTTCTTTTGGATAAAAATCTCCTACCACTGCACTTCCATCAAAAGCTTTTGCTTTTTCCCAAGGCAATCCTTTTTCTTTACAAGCTGCCTGAACGTCACGTGCAGTGAAATCGATTCCAAGTCCAACCTCATCATAATATTTAGGTGCAAATTTTGCATCTATATGTTTCCCTACTTTATTTATCTTCACTAACACTTCTACCTCATAATGGATATCGTTTGAAAAAGGCGGAATAAAAAACGGATTCTTTTTTGGTAAAATTGCGGAGTCTGGCTTTAAAAAAACAACAGGGTTTTCTGGTCTTTCATTCGCTAACTCTTCTATGTGCTTGGCATAATTACGCCCAATACAAATTATCTTCATTATTCTTTATAAACGTCATTGCAAACATAGTAAAGTAATCTACATAATTGATTGAGATTACTTCGTCATACTTCATTGTAATGACATATTAGTAATTAATTATGGTATCCACTTTTTTGGGAAATTAGGTTTCCTTTTTTCTAAGAATGCATCTCGTCCTTCCTTAGCTTCATCTGTCATATAGGCTAAACGGGTTGCCTCTCCAGCAAATACTTGTTGACCAACCATTCCATCATCTGTTAAATTCATGGCAAACTTTAGCATTTTAATGGAAGTTGGAGATTTTGCCAATATTTCTTGTGCCCATTCATAAGCGGTACTTTCTAAATCTACGTGTGGAATCACTGCATTGACCATGCCCATTTCATAAGCTTCTTGCGCGGAATAGTTTCTTCCTAAGAAAAAGATTTCACGAGCTTTTTTTTGCCCAACCATTTTTGCCAAATAAGCAGATCCGTAACCTCCATCAAATGAAGTTACATCTGCGTCTGTTTGTTTAAAAATAGCGTGCTCTTCGCTCGCTAATGTCAAATCACATACTACATGTAAACTATGACCTCCTCCTACGGCCCAACCTGGAACCACTGCTATTACTGCCTTAGGCATAAAACGAATTAATCGCTGTACTTCTAAAATATTTAATCGATGATAGCCATCTTCTCCCACATATCCTTGATGCCCTCTTGCTTTTTGATCACCTCCAGAACAGAAAGAATATACTCCATCTTTACTAGAGGGCCCTTCTGCTGATAATAAGACAACACCAATAGAGGTGTCTTCACCTGCATCATAAAAAGCATCATATAATTCAGAAGTAGTTTTTGGTCTAAAAGCGTTTCTTACATCGGGTCTATTAAATGCTATTCTAGCAACGCCATTTGACTTTTGATAGGTAATATCTTCATATTCTTTAACAGTAATCCAATCTGGCTGTATCATAATTTAAACTTTAATACGTTTATAAATTGTCACACAAAAATAAAACATTCACATAGTATTGACTATTTTTATAACTTATAATTTGTTTTCATTTTAAAAATGAATTCCTTTTATTTGATAAACACTAACCTAGTATGAAAAAAATCTTCGCTCTTTTATTTATTATTTGCACTTCCTCTATGTTTGGACAGCAAGTAATTACAAAGAAATACCAATCAGAATATTTAAACGGAATTAGAAACCTTCGTATTTATATTCCTGAGGGTCATGATACAGATTCTATCTCAAATTATCCTTTAGCAATTGTTCTAGATGCAGAAAAATTATTCGATTTGTATGTTGGGAATGCAAAGATTTATGCCGAGACTGACAACGCCCCTAAACAAATCATAGTTGGCATAGACATGAAAGAAACCAGAGTTAAAGATGTCTCTTTTGATCCTTTGACCAGTGCAATGACAAAAGGGAGTAACAATTTTTATCTATTTATAAGAGATGAGTTAATCCCTTATATAGAAGGAGCCTATAAAACTTCTCCTTTTTTAACAATTGTAGGGCAAGGTACTTCTGCTAATTTTAGCACCTATTTTCTAAGAGAGAAATTACAAATTTTTAATGCATATATCTGCTTAAATGGTACTTTTTCAGATGATATTAATAGGCAAATAGAAAGTTATAAACTTGAAAAACTAAAAAAAGAAGACAATACGTTTTATATATATATCGCTGGAAACCCTTTTAAAAGTAAGAAAAGGAAAGTTTTGATAGATCAGTTAGGTACCTATTTAAAGAGTTTTGAAGTGCCAAATTTAAACGTAGTATATAACGATTTTAAAGATTCTCCATCTGCTACTTCTATTATGAGTGAAGCCATGGGAAGGTCTTTTGCTAAAATATTTGAAATTTATTCAGGTATCAGTAAAATTGAATTTGAAGAAAAGGTGAAAGCGCTAACACCTCCTGACGCGATTACATATTTAGAAACTAAATATTTAGATATTGAGTTCTTATTTGGTTCAAATATTGGGATAAGGGAGCAAGATATTTTTGCTATTGAAGGTATTATAATTGATCAAGAAAATGGAGATTATTTAGACGATTTTGGGAAAATGATTTTAAAAGTATATCCAAATTCTCATTTAGGTGATTATTATCTAGGACTCTACTACGAAACTGGCAAAAACTACAAGAGAGCATTAGAAATGTATAGAAAAGGGTATAGCAAAATAAATCCTGATGACCCTAAGGCTGATTTATTTTACCAGAATATAGAACGCGTATTAGGAAAAAGATAATTATTCTACGAGTTCTATTCTATCAGACTTTAATAGGATTCTTTTTTCTCTATATAAGTTTCCAACTGCTTTTTTAAAAGCTTTCTTACTCATCTGTAAATGAAATTTTATAGAATCTGGAGAGCTTTTATCTGTTAGAAGTAAAAACCCGTCTTTTTGAAGCTTCTCTAAGATTTTTTGTACATCTTTATCTATAACATTTCGAAATCCTTGAGGTCTTAGAGAGACATCTATTTTTCCGTCTTCTCTAATATTTTTAATGTATCCTTCTGTTTTAAAATTTTCATCTAGTGCTTTAAAAACATCGCTATTAAATAATAACCCCTCATACTCTTCATTTATTAAAACAGTATATCCTAATGGAGTTTGAACTCCAATAACTAAATCTACTTGATCTCCTACTTTTAAATCCATGTTATTTTATATAATTAATATATGCTTTTAAAACTTTGTCATTGTCTTGACTAGGGGTAAATATCTCTAACAGTTTAGGCTGATTAGATGCTTTATAAAACGTTTTTAATTGGTGCTCTACCGATTTAGTATCTGATGCTACTAGGTATTCAAAACCAAACATTTTACACAAATACTCGGCTGTTAAGCAATGTGGTGTTTCAAAATATGGCAACGATTCTGTGGTTGTAGGTCCTGGAATAATTTTAAAAATTCCTCCTCCTGAATTATTAATAATAATGATTCTAAAATCATTTGGAATGTATGTATTCCATAACGCATTACTATCATAAAAGAAGCTTAAATCGCCAGAAATGAGTAGTGTGGGAGTTTTAGAGGCATAAGCAGCCCCAATTGCTGTACTTGTACTACCATCTATTCCGCTCGTTCCTCGATTACAAAAAACAGTAACTGTTTTATGCATTGGAAAAAGCTGAGAATATCGAATCACTGCACTATTACTAAATTGCACTTCTGTATGCTTAGGTATGGTATGTATCACCTTTTCAAAAACTTTTAAGTCTGAATAAGGTGCCTTTTTTATAAAATCTAGGTGCTTCTTGTAGGTATGATTTCTATAACCAATCCACTTAGATTCATAAGTACTATCTTCTTTGTATTGAATTAATTTACTGAAATCGACAAAAAATGAGCGGCTATCAATTTTTACATGTTTTGTTAATGCATGATAAGTGTCAAACGCTCTTAATTCATTAATATGCCAATGCTCTTTAGGCTGATAATTTCGTAAAAATTGTTTGATTTTTTTAGAAACAATCAACCCTCCAAAAGTCAATAAAATGTCTGGCTGTAATGAGGCAAACTCATCTTCCGTTAGATTAAAAATTAAATTATCAATGGAACTAACAAATCTTTTATTATGAAGGTTTGAAGTCGTTTCTGTTAACACTAAAACAGAAGGATCATCGGCAACTTTATCTAGTAACTTTTCTAGTGCTACATCTGGATAATGTACTCCTACCAAAATCATTTTTTTGCTAGCAACATTCCATTGGTTTGCCAAAGTATTATAATCGATTGCATCAATTTGTTTAGGATCTTCTATATGAATTTTAAAATCTTTCATTTGAGAAACTGTCTCGTACAAAGGTTCATCAAAAGGAGCATTTATATGAATAGGGCCTTTTACATGAGTTAATAATGTAAAGGCATTTTTAAGCTCATCAATATTGCTCTGAGATGCGCCTTCAATTAAATTTGCGCTATAGAGTATATGATTTTGAAAAACATTCTCTTGACGTATGGTTTGACCGTCTCCAATATCAATCAAATGTTTTGGTCTATCCGCAGAAATTACTACTAAAGGAATTTGGCTATAATAGGCTTCTGCAATAGCTGGATAATAATTAAGCAATGCAGATCCAGATGTACAAACTATAGCTACAGGTTTTTGTCTTTGCTGAGCAACTCCTAAAGCAAAAAAGGCTGCACAACGTTCATCTACAATGCTAATTGTCTCAAAATTGGGGTCGTTTGTAAAACCTATGGTGAGCGGTGCATTTCTCGAACCTGGAGAAATAACTACCGTATCAATATTAAATTGATAACAAGCAGAGAGTATTAATTGTGCGAGTTCTTTTTTAGGATACATTCTTTTGTGTTACAAAATTAAAAAAATTGCAAGTTGCAAAGTTAGTATGTTTATTATTGAATTAATTATGAATACAAAAAAAGTCAGAAAATGAAAAGGTATAACTCCTTTTCAACTTTCTGACTTTACTACTTTATATCTTATAATTTTAATTTCCTTTTTGGTAATCTGCTAAAAACTTCGCCAGACCAATATCTGTTAAAGGATGTTTAAGTAATCCTTCTATAGCGCTTAAAGGTCCAGTCATTACATCTGCGCCTAATTTAGCACAATCTATAATATGCATGGTATGGCGTACCGATGCTGCTAAGATTTCAGTTTCAAACATGTAATTATCATAAATCATACGGATTTCAGAAATTAGGTTCAATCCATCTGTTGAAATATCATCTAGCCTTCCAATAAATGGCGAGACATAAGTAGCGCCTGCTTTTGCAGCTAACAAAGCTTGCCCTGCAGAAAACACTAATGTTACATTGGTTTTTATTCCTTTATCAGAGAAATATTTACATGCTTTTACACCATCTTTAATCATCGGTAATTTTACAACAACTTGAGGATTCAAAGCAGCAAGTGCTTCACCTTCACGTACCATTCCTTCATAATCGGTAGCAATAACTTCTGCAGAGACATCGCCTTCTACGATATCGCAAATTGCTTTATAATGATTGATAATATTATCTGCTCCTGTAATACCTTCTTTTGCCATTAAAGACGGATTTGTTGTTACCCCATCTAAAATACCTAAAGCTTCAGCTTCACGGATCTGATCTAAATTTGCAGTGTCTATAAAAAATTTCATGTGTTGATATTTATTGTTTTTCAATGGTCACATGCAATCTTTGATTTCATGTGTATTCTTTTGGTTTTGATAACAAATATAAGTTGAATAATTGCTAGATAAAACAACTATACTAGCAAAGCTTTACGGAATTTATTAACAACTGTTAGGTAATTTACAGCAACAACTAAAAAGATTGTTACTGATAAAAAAGAATGATACACGTTATGGAAAACATATGCAGAGAGAAGATAAAATTGAAGAGCAAATTGCTCTTCGATTTTGATTGACTAAACACAAGTATCTAGCAAATTCTTTCTTTCCTCCTATAGATTATAGTACTTTTGATAAAATCAAAGCAATTAAATATCCTTATCTTAATGAGTTTACTTGAAGAACTTTATGCTATTCTTACTCCATATATAGAAGATGAAATTGAGATTAAAAGAAATGAGTTTATTACTACTCCAGGAGATATAAATACTAATATGTATTTTGTTGTTGATGGGAGTTTACGTGTATTTATAGAAGATGATATTGAAGAGCACACTATTCGGTTTGGGTATAAAAATTCGTTTATTACAGCACTTGATTCATTTTTAAAGGATATACCAACTACTTTTTATATTCAAGCCATTAAGAAATGTACTCTCAAAGTAATTTCTAAAGAGAACTTTTTAAAGTGCATTAACTCATCTATAGAGAACCAAAAGATATGGCAACAATTATTACAGGATTTTGTATATCAACAGATAGAAAGGGAAAATGATTTAATTATTTATTCGCCACAAAAAAGATTTGAAAGAGTGTTTAAAAGAAGTCCACAATTGTTTCAAGAGGTTCCTCAAAAATACATTGCCTCATATTTAAGAATGACGCCAGAAACTTTATCTCGTATTTTAAAAAATCTTGATTGAGATCAATTTTCACAAATGAACTTGATTATATCTTTGTAGAAAAATAATACCATGACACACAATAGTAAAGATATACTTTCTGAGTTAATTTTAATGACAACTTCTCATATAAACTATGCAAAGCAATTGTTGGAAACACCTGAAAGTAAATTACAGTCAAAACCATCTTCTAAATCTTGGAGTGCTTTAGAATGTCTAGAACACTTAAACAGGTATGCTACCTTTTACAATAAGGAAATCAGCAAGAGAATGGATGCTTCATCGCTACCTTTTACTGAAACTTTTAAAAGTACGTATTTAGGAAATAAATTTTCTAATGATATGTTACCAAAAGAAGGGATGAAAACTATGAATACTTTTAAAAGTAAAAACCCAAATGCTAGTACCTTGGATAAAGAACAGGTATTATTAACTTTTATAAGATTACAAAATGAATTACTCACTTTTTTACATGCTGCATTCTCTAAAAACTTAAATAAAATTAAAACATACACGACACTACCTATTTTAAAATTTAAGTTGGGAGACACTTTTCGGTTTGTTATTTTTCACAATGAAAGACATATAGTACAAGCTAAGAAAGCTTTGGTTGTTCTATAAATTTGCTGTGAACTTATCAACACTTTTTCTTTTTCTCAATTTTCTGATGTAACTTTAATACTTCAAACTTTGAGTAGCTTCTTTGCTTATACTTTCTCGTTTGTATTTCTAACTTTTTTAATCATTACAAATGAAAACTATCAAAGGACGTGGTGCGCAATTAAACACCCATAATCGATTTTTTAAACATGAACATACAGTACGAGACGATTTTTTAAACTATTGTGCTTTAGAAAACGAAATTGCTGATAGCAACAAAACCAGTTATTTAGAAATTTTCCCAAAGACTATTATTAATAAAGTAACGAGCCCAGATATAGGTATGACGTATTCTATGAACCCATATCAAGGTTGTGAGCATGGTTGTATTTATTGTTATGCTAGAAATACACATGAATATTGGGGCTATTCTGCTGGGTTAGATTTTGAACGAAAAATTCTCTACAAAGCAAACGCTGCTAAATTACTAGAAGAGAAACTAAAAAGCCGCAATTGGGAAGCTTCAAATATTATGTTTTCTGGTAATACTGATTGCTATCAACCTATTGAAAAAAAGTTAAAAATCACTAGAGCTATGCTAAAAGCCTTATTAAAGTTAAAACATCCATGTAGTATCATAACCAAAAACGCCTTAGTGCTCAGAGATTTAGATATTTTAAAAGAAATGGCGAGACTTAACTTAATTCATGTGAATATTTCAATTACGTCATTATCAGAAGATACAAGACGTATTTTGGAGCCTAGAACAGCAAGCATAAAAAAGCGATTGGAAACGGTCAGAATTCTTTCGGAAAACGGAATTCCTGTTAATGTGATGATGGCTCCAATTATTCCAGCAATTAACAATCATGAAATTTTCTCTTTGGTTAAAAAAGTTAGCGAGCTAGGAGTAAAATCAGTGGCCTATACTGTAGTAAGGCTTAATGGTGCGATTGGTAAAATTTTTACAGACTGGGTTCAAAAAACACTTCCAGATAAAGCAGCAAAAATTTTACATCAAATAGAGGATTGCCACGAAGGTCGGTTAAGTGATACACGATATGGAAAACGCATGCGAGGGGAGGGTAAAATTGCAGAACAAATTGCTAGTCAATTTAGATTGGCTAGAAAGCTATATCTTTCTAATACGTGCATGCCTTCTTTAGATTACTCTTTATTTGACAAGTATCAAACCAATCAAATTCGATTATTCTAACGTAGATTCTATAAAATAAATAAGCCTCATGAAAGGACACACGAGACTTATTTTAGCATTTAACTAACATTAAAATTAAATACTTACAATCAACCAAACTAGGGCAATATTAATTTCTATTCTCCTTGCCCCAAAGAGAATCTTATTTTGTTAAGTTTTTATATTGCTAATGTATTATCCATTTTATACTTAAATTAACACTACAAAGATGAGTAAAATAATTCATAAATTTTTATCTATGTTTTTAATGTTTTGTATAAAAATATTTTATGAATTATACTTTTTGATACTTCTAAAGTGAAAGAATATCTTTTTGATTTTGACAAAAAACATTGTAGGTTTGAGTGATACCACCTAATCTATTAAAGGAAGTTATGAAGAGACTCAATTTAAAGTTACTTATTTCAGCGTTCGTTATAGCAAACCTGCTATGGATAAAAACCTTGGTAGATATATACAATTATTCTAATATTAGGCCTTCATTTAGCTTTCCTAAGTTCTTTAATATGCTATTTGTTTTTGGAGCTATTGCTACAGTAGTTTTATCGGGTGTCTATATAAGAGGTATTTTAAAACCATCTAGGAAGGAGCCAATCTCCGGGAAATGGGTATTTATATTATGGTTAGCCATTCCACTCTCAGTAATTTGTGTCAGCCCTGTATGTTATAGAGAAAATATCTTTATTGCAGCGTACCCAGTTAGCGCAGTAATTCGTATAGGTTTGCTCGTTCTACCCATTATTGCTGCCATGATGTATTATAATAACAAAAAACAGTTGGCCATATTCTTACTACTTGCAATGAGTTTTCTTTTATTAATTCCAAATGATAAATGTATGAATCCGTTTAATTACTGGTGGATTCAAAAAGTAGGTGCTTCTCCTCTTACCTATTTACCTACTATGTTTGTTATTCTTTTTACTATTAGTGGATTGTACGGAAAGAATAAATACCTAACTACTATTATAGTCTATGGTTTATGTGCAGGTGCTTTGTTTCTAGCTTTAGGTCATAGAATACGTTTACTCTGGTAAGTTATATAATACTATAAAAAAAGCCGAAACTCATTGTTTCGGCTTTTTTATTTATGCTTGACCTGTTGGTCCAAAATTCATTGGAATTGGAGGTTGTTCATAGTCTTTAATTTCTCCATGAGCTTGCTCAAATTTTCTTACATTCTCTGCAAGTGCTTTAGTTAACCTTTTAGCATGTTGTGGTGTTAAGATGATTCTTGACTTCACTTTTGCTTTAGGAACACCAGGCATAATATTGATAAAATCAACAATAAATTCTGAAACTGAATGATTAATAATTGCTAAGTTAGAATATGTTCCTTCTGCAACACTTTCATCTAACTCTATATTAATCTGTCCTTCTTTGGGTTGATTTTCGTCCATGTTCAATTATTTATAAACTATTTTCAATTTCCTCTTTTGGTCCAACAATTAAATGATCGTATGTTCTCATTCCTGTACCTGCAGGTATTTTCTTACCAACAATTACATTCTCTTTCAATCCTTCTAAAGTATCTATCTTACCGCTTACAGCAGCTTCGTTTAATACTTTTGTAGTTTCTTGGAATGATGCTGCAGAGATAAACGATTTCGTCTGTAAAGATGCTCTAGTAATACCTTGCAATATTTGTTCTGCTGTTGCAGGTTGAGCGTCTCTTGCGACAATTAAATTCTGATCATTTCTTCTTAAAATAGAATTCTCATCTCTTAACTGACGAGCACTAATAATCTGACCTGCTTTCACATTCTCAGAATCACCCGCGTCCTCAATTACTTTCATTCCATAGATAGCATCATTTTCTTTAATGAAATCAATTTTATGAATCAATTGATTCTCTAAGAATAATGTATCTCCAGAGTCAATAATTTTAACCTTACGCATCATCTGACGTACAACTACTTCAAAGTGTTTATCGTTAATCTTCACACCTTGTAATCTATATACATCTTGAATTTCGTTTACTAAATATTCTTGAACTGCAGATGGCCCTTGAATTCTTAAGATATCTGCTGGAGTTGTAGCTCCATCTGATAATGGCATTCCTGCTTTAATAAAGTCATTTTCTTGAACTAAAATCTGATTAGATAGTTTTACTAAATACTTTCTAATATCTCCTGTTTTTGTTTCAACAATAATTTCTCTATTTCCTCTTTTGATTTTACCGAAAGATATTACTCCATCAACTTCAGAAACAACTGAAGGATTAGATGGATTACGTGCTTCAAATAATTCTGTTACACGAGGTAAACCTCCAGTAATATCTCCTGCTTTACCAGATTTTCTAGGGATTTTAACTAATGTTTCTCCGCTAGTTACTGCATCTCCATTATCTATCATTAATTGAGCTCCCACTGGTAAACTATAAGAACGTAATGCATTTCCATCTTTATCTTCAATAATTAAAGACGCAATAATTTTTTTGTTCTTAGAGTCGGTAATTACTTTTGTTTTGAAACCAGTTTGTTCATCAATCTCAACTTGGTAATTTACACCTTGTTCTAGATTTTCAAACTTCACTTTCCCAGAGAATTCAGAAACAATTATACCGTTAAATGGATCCCACTTACATACTACATCACCTTTCTTAATAGATTTTCTTTCTTTATCAAAAATAGTTGAACCATAAGGAATGATATTAGTACTTAACGTAATTCCTGTTTTCTTATCTGTAACTTTAATTTCAGCAGTTCTAGAGATAACAATATCTACTTCATTTCCTTCACTATCTTTTCCAACTACTGTTCTTAAATCTTCAATAGAAACATTTCCTGCGAAACTAGCAGTTAAACTACTATCCTCAGAAATTGTAGAGGCAACACCTCCTACGTGGAATGTTCTTAATGTTAACTGTGTACCAGGTTCTCCAATAGATTGTGCAGCAATAACTCCAACTGCCTCTCCAATTTGAACTTTCTTACGAGTAGATAAACTTTGTCCATAACATTTTGCACAAATTCCTCTTTGCGATTCACAAGTTAATGCAGATCTTACTTGAACTTTATCTATTCCAGATGCTTGAACTGCATCTGCTAAAGCTGAAGTAATTTGCTGACCTGCTTCTAATAATAATTCATCAGTAGCAGGGTGGTATACTGCCTGTAAAGACACACGCCCTTCTATTCTATCACTTAAAGATTCAACGATTTCATCGTTTTTCTTTAATGGCGCAACTTCTAATCCTCTTAATGTACCACAATCATCTTCGTTAATAATCACATCTTGAGAAACATCTACTAAACGACGTGTTAAATAACCTGCATCGGCTGTTTTTAGTGCAGTATCGGCAAGACCTTTACGAGCACCGTGAGTAGAGATAAAATATTCTAAAATTGATAATCCTTCTTTAAAGTTAGAAAGAATTGGATTCTCAATAATTTCTCCACCTCCAGCAGTAGATTTTTTAGGTTTCGCCATTAATCCACGCATACCTGTTAACTGACGTATTTGTTCTTTAGATCCCCTTGCTCCAGAATCTAACATCATATATACTGAGTTAAATCCTTGTTGATCTTCACGTAAACGTTTCATCGATAATTCAGTTAATTGATTATTGGTTCTACCCCAAATATCAATTACTTGATTATAACGCTCTTTTTGCGTTAACATACCCATGTTATAGTTCATTACAATTCCATCCACTTCTTTATTAGCTTCAGCAATCATATCTCCTTTCTCTTTAGGGATAATAATATCACCTAAACTAAATGATAAACCTCCTTGGAAGGCGAACTTATAACCCATGTTTTTAATTTCGTCTAAAAATTGTCCAGTTGCAGGGATATCAGTGGCTTTTAAAATACCACCAATAATTCCTCTTAGAGACTTTTTAGTCAAAACTTCATTAATATATCCAGCTGCTTCAGGTACTACTTCGTTAAATAAAACTCTACCTACAGTAGTTTGAATAATTTTATTTACTGACTCACCTGCTTCATTTAAATCTTTTGTTCTAACTTTTATACTTGCATTTAAGTCAACCTTCTCTTCATTAAAAGCAATCGTTACCTCTTCAGGTGAGTAGAATGTTAACCCTTCTCCTTTTACAGGAACTTCTTTTGTTGACTTACGTTCTTTAGTCATATAGTATAGACCAAGAACCATATCCTGAGATGGTACTGTAATTGGTGCACCGTTAGCAGGGTTTAAGATATTATGAGAAGCTAACATTAATAACTGTGCTTCTAAAATAGCTTCTGGTCCTAATGGTAAGTGAACTGCCATTTGATCCCCATCAAAATCCGCATTAAATGCAGTACATACTAATGGATGTAACTGAATTGCTTTTCCTTCAATTAATTTTGGTTGGAATGCTTGTATCCCTAGACGGTGTAATGTAGGAGCACGGTTTAATAATACCGGGTGTCCTTTGATTACATTCTCTAAAATATCCCAAACAACAGGTTCTTTTCTATCTATAATTTTTTTAGCAGACTTTACTGTTTTTACAATTCCTCTTTCAATCAGCTTACGGATCACAAAAGGTTTGTACAATTCAGCTGCCATATCTTTAGGAATTCCACATTCGAAAAGTTTTAGCTCAGGTCCAACAACAATTACAGAACGTGCAGAATAATCAACACGCTTTCCTAATAAGTTCTGACGGAAACGTCCTTGCTTACCTTTTAATGAATCTGATAATGATTTTAAAGGTCTGTTAGATTCAGTTTTTACTGCAGATGATTTTCGTGTGTTATCAAATAATGAATCTACTGATTCTTGTAACATACGTTTCTCGTTACGTAAAATAACTTCAGGAGCTTTAATTTCTACTAATCTTTTTAAACGATTATTTCTGATGATTACTCTTCTATATAAATCATTTAAATCAGAAGTAGCAAAACGACCTCCGTCTAATGGAACTAATGGACGTAATTCTGGTGGAATCACCGGAACTACTTTCATAATCATCCACTCTGGTTTATTTTCTCTATTCTTATTTGCATCTCTAAAAGCTTCAACTACATTTAATCTTTTTAAAGCTTCTGTCTTACGTTGTTTAGATGTTTCAGTATTTGCTTTATGTCTTAATTCAAATGATAATGCATCTAAATCAATACGAGCTAACAACTCTATTAAACATTCTGCACCCATTTTAGCGATAAACTTATTTGGGTCAGAATCATCTAAATAAAGATTTTCTTGGGGTAAAGTATCTTGAATATCTAAATACTCTTCTTCCGTTAAGAAATCCATTTTTTGTAATGCTTCTCCTTCTGCATTTTTAGCGATACCTGGTTGAATTACTACGTAACGTTCGTAATAAATAATCATATCTAATTTCTTAGATGGTAAACCAAGTAGGTATCCCATTTTATTTGGTAAAGATCTGAAATACCAAATATGAGCTACAGGCACAACTAAGTTGATGTGTCCTACTCTATCTCTTCTTACTTTTTTCTCGGTAACTTCTACACCACAACGGTCGCAGACAATTCCTTTATAGCGAATTCTTTTATATTTACCACATGCACATTCATAGTCTTTTACAGGACCGAAAATGCGCTCACAAAATAAACCATCTCTTTCTGGTTTATGTGTACGGTAATTAATTGTCTCTGGTTTTAATACCTCTCCTTTAGAAGCCTCTAAAATAGACTCTGGAGATGCTAAACCAATTGAGATTTTATTAAACTTTTTTACAGTGTACTTATCGTTGTTTCTTGCCATGATAATGGATTCGAATTAAAATTGTAAAAATGGCCCCTAGAGGCTTGTATTTAAATGAGTGTGTAAGAAGACGAAAAATCGTCTTCTTACAATTCATATCTGTTATTCCTCTAACTTAACGTCTAACCCTAAACCTTTCAGTTCGTGCATTAATACGTTAAATGATTCTGGTAAACCTGGTTCTGGCATGCTATCACCTTTTACAATACTTTCGTATGTTTTAGCTCTACCCATTACATCATCAGATTTTACTGTTAAGATTTCACGTAAGATACTTGACGCACCGTATGCTTCAAGTGCCCAAACTTCCATCTCTCCAAAACGTTGTCCTCCAAACTGAGCTTTACCTCCTAGTGGTTGTTGTGTAATTAATGAATAAGGACCAATAGAACGCGCGTGCATTTTATCTTCAATCATGTGTCCTAACTTAATCATATAAATTACACCCACTGTAGCGGGTTGGTCAAAACGTTTTCCAGTTCCTCCATCATATAAATATGTATGTCCAAATCTAGGTACTCCAGCTTCATCAGTAAATCCATTGATTTCGTCTAATGATGCCCCGTCAAAGATTGGAGTTGCATATTTTCTATCTAATTTCTGACCTGCCCATCCAAGAACAGTTTCATAAATCTGACCGATATTCATACGAGAAGGTACTCCTAATGGATTCAGTACAATATCAACAGGAGTCCCATCTTCTAAGAAAGGCATATCTTCTGCTCTTACTATACGAGCGACAATACCTTTATTTCCGTGACGTCCTGCCATCTTATCTCCAACTTTCAATTTACGTTTCTTCGCGATGTAAATTTTAGCTAGTTTTAAGATTCCTGCTGGTAACTCATCTCCTACAGAAATAGTAAATTTCTCACGGCGTAACACACCTTGTAAATCATTTACTTTAATCTTATAGTTATGAACCAATTCACTTACATGTTTATTTAAATTTTTATCAGTAGTCCAAACACCACTTGTTAAGTGTACATAATCTTCTACAGAATTTAACATCTTAAGTGTATATTTTTTACCTTTTGGTAAAACTTCTTCCCCTAAATCATTAAAAACTCCTTGAGAAGTTTTTCCACTTACAAGTGTAAATAATTTATCTACTAATACTGATTTAAGGTCATCAAATTTAGAAACAAAAGAAGATTCTAAAGTCGCTACTGCTTCTTTATCTCTTGCTCTCTTATTCTTATCTTTTACAGCTCTTCTGAATAATTTTTTATCAATTACGACTCCTCTTAATGATGGAGAAGCTTTTAATGATGCATCTTTTACATCACCAGCTTTATCACCAAAAATAGCACGTAATAATTTTTCTTCTGGTGTTGGATCAGATTCTCCTTTAGGAGTAATTTTACCTATTAAAATATCTCCAGGATTGACTTCTGCTCCAATACGGATCATTCCGTTTTCATCTAAGTCTTTTGTAGCCTCTTCTGAAACGTTAGGAATATCATTTGTCAATTCTTCTGTTCCTAATTTAGTATCACGAACATCTAAAGAATACTCATCTATATGTATAGAGGTAAAGATATCTTCTCTTACCACTTTTTCAGAAATTACAATCGCATCCTCAAAGTTATACCCTTTCCATGGCATAAAGGCTACTTTCATATTTCTACCAAGTGCTAATTCTCCTTTTTGAGTAGCATATCCTTCACAAAGAACTTGTCCTTTGATAACTCTATCACCAGTACTTACAATTGGCTTTAAGTTGATACAAGTTCCTTGATTTGTTTTTCTAAATTTAATTAGATTATATGATTTTTCATCAGATTCAAAACTTACTAATCTTTCTTCATCAGTTCTATCATACTTAATCGTAATCTTATTTGCATCAACATACTCTACAACTCCATTTCCTTCAGCATTAATTAAGATTCTAGAATCTTTTGCAACTCTTCTTTCTAATCCAGTACCTACAATTGGAGATTGCGGTTTTAATAAAGGAACTGCTTGACGCATCATATTCGATCCCATCAATGCACGGTTTGCATCATCATGCTCTAAGAAAGGAATTAAAGATGCCGAAATGGAAGCAATTTGATTTGGAGCAACATCCATGTAATCAATTACATCTGGAGTTACTACAGGAAAATCACCTTCTTCACGAGCAATAACTCTTTCGCTTACGAAGCTTCCTTTAGCATCTAATTCTAAATTAGATTGTGCAATCTTTTTTCCTTCTTCTTCTTCTGCACTTAAATAGATTGGATCTTGCTTTACGTCAACACTACCATTAGTTACTTCTCTATATGGAGTTTCAATAAAACCAAGATTATTCACTTTTGCGAATACAGAAAGTGAAGAAATCAAACCAATATTTGGTCCCTCTGGTGTTTCAATTGGGCACAAACGTCCATAATGCGTATAGTGAACATCACGCACCTCGAATCCAGCTCTTTCTCTAGATAAACCTCCAGGTCCTAATGCTGATAATCTACGTTTATGAGTAATCTCTGCTAATGGATTCGTTTGATCCATAAATTGAGATAATTGGTTGGTTCCAAAGAATGAATTAATTACAGAAGATAATGTCTTTGCATTAATTAAGTCTATTGGAGTAAACACTTCATTATCTCGTACATTCATACGCTCACGAATAGTACGAGCCATACGTGCTAATCCTACACCAAATTGACCCGCTAATTGTTCACCTACTGTTCTAACACGACGGTTAGATAAGTGATCAATATCATCTACTTCTGCTTTAGAATTGATTAACTCTATTAGATATTTAATAATGGTAATAATATCTAGTTTCGTTAATACTTTTTGGTCCATATCTTCATTAAGACCTAATTTAGTATTCATTCTAAAACGACCTACTTCACCTAAGTTATATCGTTGCTCAGAGAAGAATAATTTATCAATAATTCCTCTTGCAGTTTCCTCATCTGGCGGCTCTGCATTACGCAATTGTCTATAAATATGCTCTACAGCTTCTTTTTCTGAGTTTGTAGGGTCTTTTTGTAATGTATTATGAATAATTGCATAATCAGCTTGTTGGTTATCTTCTTTATGAAGTAATACCGTTTTAGCTCCTGCTTCAATTATTTCATCTATATGTTCTTTTTCGATAATGGTATCACGATCGAAAATAATTTCATTTCTCTCAATAGATACTACCTCTCCAGTATCTTCATCAACGAAGTCTTCAAACCAAGTTTTTAAAACTCTTGCTGCTAACTTACGTCCTAATACCTTTTTTAATCCAGCTTTAGAAACTTTTACTTCTTCTGCAAGGTCAAAAATCTCTAAAATATCTTTATCTCTTTCAAAGCCAATGGCTCTGAACAACGTTGTTACTGGTAACTTTTTCTTTCTATCAATGTATGCGTACATCACGCTATTGATATCTGTTGCAAACTCTATCCAAGATCCTTTAAAAGGAATTACTCTTGCAGAGTATAATTTTGTTCCATTAGCATGGAATGATTGCCCGAAGAATACTCCAGGTGATCTGTGTAATTGAGATACTACAACTCTTTCTGCACCATTAATAACGAATGTTCCAGCGTTTGTCATATAAGGGATTGTCCCTAAATAAACATCTTGTACGATGGTTTCGAAATCTTCGTGTTCTGGATCTGTACAATATAATTTTAAACGCGCTTTTAAAGGCACACTATGTGTTAATCCTCTCTCAATACATTCTTGAATGCTGTATCTTGGTGGATCTACAAAGTAGTCTAAAAATTCTAGTACAAAGTTGTTACGTGTATCTGTGATTGGGAAATTATCCATGAAGGTTTTGTACAAACCTTCTTCACCCCGCTCTTCAGCTTTAGTTTGTAATTGGAAAAAATCTTGAAAAGATTTTACCTGAATATCCAAGAAATCTGGATAGTCAGTTCCAAGTTTTGAAGATGCGAAATTGATTCTTTCAGTAGTGTTTTTCGTTGTCAAAAGAGAATATATTTTTGATTAAAAATCTGAATTAAATAAAGAACGAATATATACACAAAATGGTTTAGGTCTAAGAACGGTTAAATTCTTAGTACCTAAACCTAAATTTGTTTAAACTAGGTAAGCTTATTTAAGCTCAACCTCAGCTCCAGCTTCTTCTAATGAAGCTTTAAGCCCTTCAGCTTCGTCTTTAGAAACACCTTCCTTAATTGGAGCTGGTGCGCTATCTACGATACCTTTAGCTTCTTTTAATCCTAAACCAGTTAATTCTTTAACTAATTTTACAACTGCTAGTTTAGAACCACCTGCCGCTTTAAGGATTACATCGAATTCAGTTTGCTCTTCTGCACCACCGTCAGCACCACCTGCTGCTGGTCCTGCTACTGCTACAGCTGCTGCTGCTGGTTCGATACCATACTCGTCTTTTAAAATATCAGCTAATTCAGTAACCTCTTTTACAGTTAAGTTTACTAATTGTTCTGCGAAATCTTTTAAATCTGCCATTTCAATTGTTTTTAAAAATTTTTTATTATTTAGTTTATTAGTGCGCTAATTTATTTTTCTGATAATGTCTTTAAGATACCAGATAATTTACCTCCTCCTGATTGTAATGCTGAAACAACATTCTTAGCAGGTGATTGTAATAAGGAAATAATATCTCCAATAAGTTCTTCCCTAGACTTAATGTTTACAAGAGCATCTAATTGATCGTCTCCTACATAAACTGCTTGCTCAACATAAGCTCCTTTTAACAAAGGCTTATCTGATTTTTTTCTAAACTCTTTGATTAATTTAGCGGGTGCATTACCTGCTTCAGAAATCATTAAAGAAGTGTTTCCTTTTAAAACATCTTGTAACTCTCCAAACTCCTTATCAGAAGCTTCCATTGCTTTTGATAGCAATGTGTTTTTTACAACAGCCAATTTTACGTTTGCTTTAAAACAAGCTCTTCGTAAGTTTGATGTAGTTAATGCATCTAACCCAGAAATATCTGCTAGGTAGATAGTATTAGTATCTGCTAATGTGGCTGTTAAATCTTGTATTACTTGTGATTTTTCTTCTCTAGTCATAATTATACGTTTTAACTGCGATTAAACAGATTTTACCTCAACTTCAACACTTGGACTCATAGTACTAGACATAAAAACACTTTTTATGTAAGTACCCTTCGCTGCTGTTGGTTTTAATTTGATAATCGTTTGAACTAACTCATTTGCATTTTCTGCAATCTTATCAGCATCAAATGATACCTTTCCTATTGCTGCATGCACAATACCAGTTTTATCAACCTTAAAGTCAATTTTACCAGCCTTTACGTCTTTTACAGCTTTTGCAACATCCATAGTTACCGTACCTGTTTTTGGGTTTGGCATTAAACCTCTAGGACCTAAAACTCTTCCTAAAGGACCTAATTTACCCATTACACTAGGCATTGTAATAATAACATCTACGTCTGTCCAACCTCCTTTAATTTTCTGAAGGTATTCATCTAAACCAACATAATCTGCTCCTGCAGCTTGTGCATCGGCTTCTTTATCTGGTGTTACTAATGCAAGCACTTTTACATCTTTACCTGTACCGTGTGGTAGTGTAACAACTCCTCGTACCATTTGATTGGCTTTACGAGGATCTACACCCAAACGAATTGCTAGGTCTACAGATGCGTCAAACTTTACATTAGTAATTTCTTTGATTAGAGCAGAAGCCGCGTTAATGTCATAAGACTTAGAGCTATCTAATTTAGCGTAAGCTTCTTTTTGCTTTTTTGTTAATCTTGCCATTTTACTAGTTTTTATAAAGTCTATGCTGGTGCATTACCTTTTACTGTTAATCCCATAGAACGTGCAGTACCTGCGATCATTCTCATTGCTGAAGAAACTTCAAATGCATTTAAATCAACCATTTTATCTTCTGCAATAACTTTGATTTGATCCCAAGTAACAGATGCTACTTTCTTTCTGTTTGGTTCACCTGAACCTTTTTTAATTTTGGCCGCTTCCATTAATTGTACTGCTGCCGGAGGTGTTTTTACAACAAAGTCAAAAGACTTGTCTTTAAAAACAGTGATAACTACAGGTAAAACTTTACCTTGTTTATCTTGAGTTCTTGCATTAAATTGCTTACAGAACTCCATAATGTTAACACCAGCAGCACCTAAAGCGGGTCCAACCGGCGGCGATGGATTCGCTGCGCCTCCCCTTACTTGTAATTTAACTACTTTACTAACTTCTTTTGCCATTTTAATAAATGTTTAAATTTGATGTATTTTAAAATTGGAAGCTAAAAAACACATCGGTATATTTATGTAACAATTATATTTTATCTACTTGCATATAACTAAGCTCTAACGGAGTTTTACGTCCAAAAATCTTAACCATAACTTCAAGTTTTCTTTTTTCTTCGTTAACTTTTTCAATTGTACCATCAAAACCATTAAATGGTCCATCTACAACTTTTACAGTTTCACCTACTGTATAAGGTATTGCTATATTTTCATCTTGAACAGCAAGTTCATCAACTTTACCAAGCATTCTGTTTACTTCTGCTCTACGCATTGGAACAGGCTCACCTCCTTTAGTTTCACCTAAAAACCCAATAACACCTGTAATAGCTTTAATAACATGTGGTACTTCACCAGAAAGGTTGGCTTCCACCATAATATAACCTGGAAAGTAAACTTTTTCTTTGTTTACTTTTTTTCCATTTCTTATTTGGATGACTTTTTCTGTAGGTACAAGGACTTGACTTACATAATCTGAAAGACCTAAACGAGATATTTCAGTCTCTATATAAGACTTTACTTTATTCTCTTGGCCTCCGATTGCTCTTACAACATACCATTTCATTACTGAGTCAGTCATATTTCTTTATTAAAATGATTGAAAAAACTTATCTAATCCTGTTTGAAAAACTAAATCAATAGCAGCAACACCTAATGCAAATAATATGGTAAAAACTGCAACTGTAACTGTAGTCTTCTGAGCATTTTCTCTAGAAATCCAAGTCATGTGATTATTTAATTCTTCAAAAGAATCTTTGATATATTGTATAAAACCCATTTTAATTATTTTGTTTTTGCACGGGTTGAGAGACTCGAACTCCCGACACCTGGTTTTGGAGACCAGTGCTCTACCAACTGAGCTAAACCCGTCTCTATTTATTCATAAAGGCGTCCCGATAAATCGGGACACCTTATATAGTTAAATATTATTTTTTAGAACTAATTACTTAGTCTAAAATTTCAGTTACCTGTCCTGCACCAACTGTTCTACCACCCTCACGGATTGCAAAACGTAAACCTAAGTTTAATGCAATTGGTTGAATTAAATCAACAGTAATTGTTAAGTTATCTCCAGGCATAACCATTTCTACTCCATCAGGTAAATTGATATTACCCGTTACATCAGTTGTACGTACGTAAAACTGTGGACGATAGTTATTATGGAATGGAGTGTGACGTCCACCTTCTTCTTTCTTAAGAACATACACCTCTGCTTTAAACTTAGCATGTGGAGTTACAGAACCCGGTTTACAGATTACCATTCCTCTTTTGATGTCAGTTTTCTCGATACCTCTTAATAAGATACCTGCATTATCTCCTGCTTCACCTCTATCTAAGATTTGACGGAACATTTCGATACCAGTAATAGTAGAAGTTAATTTCTCAGCTCCCATACCGATAATCTCAACTGGATCTCCAGTATTAGCAATACCAGTTTCAATTCTACCAGTTGCAACAGTACCACGACCAGTAATAGAGAATACATCTTCAATTGGCATTAAGAAATCTTTATCAACTTCTCTTAATGGTTCTTCAATCCAGTTATCAACAGCTTCCATTAATTCCATTACAGAATCAACCCATTTTTGCTCTCCGTTTAAAGCTCCTAAAGCAGAACCAGCAATCACAGGACCATTATCTCCATCGTATTCATAAAAAGAAAGTAAATCTCTAATTTCCATGTCTACTAATTCTAACAACTCTTCATCATCAACCATATCAACTTTGTTCATAAAAACAACGATACGAGGAATTCCTACCTGACGTCCTAAAAGAATATGCTCACGAGTTTGTGGCATTGGACCATCTGTAGCAGCAACAACTAAAATTGCACCGTCCATTTGAGCAGCACCAGTTACCATGTTCTTTACGTAATCCGCGTGACCTGGACAGTCTACGTGAGCGTAATGACGATTTGCTGTTTGATACTCAACGTGAGAAGTATTAATTGTAATACCTCTTTCTTTTTCTTCTGGAGCATTATCGATTTGATCGAAATCTTTAGCTTCAGACAAACCTGCGTCTGCCAAAACTTTAGTGATAGCTGCAGTTAATGTAGTCTTTCCGTGATCTACGTGTCCGATAGTACCAATGTTTAAGTGTGGTTTCGAACGGTCAAAATTTGCTTTTGCCATGATTATTAATTTTAATTCTTAGTTAAATATATTTAGTGTCTAATTTATAAACTTTTTTATCGAGCCAATGACGGGATTTGAACCCGTGACCTCATCCCTACCAAGGATGCGCTCTACCAACTGAGCTACATCGGCTTGGAAAAAAATTTGAGCGAGAGACCGGGTTCGAACCGGCGACATTCAGCTTGGAAGGCTGACGCTCTACCAACTGAGCTACTCTCGCATTCTTTTTAAAATTTTTGTGGGGAGAGCAGGATTCGAACCTGCGAAGACATAGTCAACGGAGTTACAGTCCGTCCTCGTTGGCCGCTTGAGTATCTCCCCCAAAATTTTAATATTTTAATGAACTTTGTTTGTTCCTTTAGAGCCGATGGAGGGACTCGAACCCACGACCTGCTGATTACAAATCAGCTGCTCTAGCCAGCTGAGCTACATCGGCGTTTTTATAAAAAAACAGCCCGTTATTTCTAACGGACTGCAAATGTATAAAGTTTTTTTTATTTCTAAAACTTTTTTTTCCTTTTTTTACAAGAATTATAAAGTTAAAATATCTCTGGTTTTTTCTTTTGATTTTTTCAACTGCCTTCTTAATGAATCTGCGCACAAGCTTACCCCCTCTTCAAAAGATTTTGTTTGCTTCTTTACCATCAATTCATTTCCTGGTATATTCATTTTTATCTCGATAATTTTATTTTCTTTGTCGCTAGTGTTTTCTACTTTAAGAAAAACTTCAGCATCTACAATCTTGTCATGAAACTTCACAAGAGATTCTAACTTCTTTTCAATAAACTTTAATAAGTCAGCAGAAGCGTTAAAGTTGATGGATTGAGTATATACTTTCATAAATTATCTTTTTTATTGCTCCTAGGGTGAGCTTGATTATACACCTTTTTTATTTTATCCAAGCTATTATGAGTATAGACTTGAGTAGAGGCTAAACTAGAATGTCCTAGTAATTCTTTAACCGAGTTTAAATCTGCTCCTTCATTTAATAAGTGTGTTGCAAAAGAGTGTCTTAATATATGAGGACTCTTTTTTACTTTGGAAGAAACATTACTAAAGTACTTATTTATTATTCTATAAACAAGTGTTTCATATATTTTGTTTCCTTTTTCTGTAATAAATAAGTACTCATTACTGTTAGAAATGTTATTTCTAAACTTAATGTATAATAACAATGTTTTTATTACAGGAGATATAAGCGGAACATATCTTTCTTTATTTCTTTTCCCTAATACTTTAAGCGTTTTGTCTTCAAAATTAATAGCAGACATTTTAATAGATATCAACTCAATCCTTCTTATTCCTGTAGAATAAAACAGCTCAACTATTAACTTATTCCGTAAACTTATAAAATCATCTCCTCCCAAATCGTTTAAAACATCTTTCACTTCTTTTATTGAAAAAGGGACTTGTACTTTTTTTTCTACTTTTAACGCTCTGTGTTTTGCTAAAGGGTTTTTGTCTACCTGTTTTGTTTTCTGTAAATATTTATAGAAAGATTTTAAAGAACTTATTTTTCTATTAATACTATTATTAGAAATGCCACGATCTACCAAAGACACAATCCAAGTTCTGATTTGATTGTATACTACGTTTTGAATATTGCTTTGACTGAATTCAGTTTCGCAAAAATCTTTAAAGTCAATTAAATCATTTTTATAAGCTAAAATAGTATGTTGAGAATACTTTTTTTCTAATGCTAAATAATCAAGAAAAGATTCAATAATCATTTTTCTAAAGTTCTTTTATTCAAAGTTAGGCATTTAATGTAAAACAAAAATCCCGTATCATAATGATACGGGATTTTATATATTCTTAGAAAAAGTTTAACCAACTTCTTCTTGTGTTCTTAATCTCTGAACGTAAGATGCTTTTATCTTTTGCGCTCTTTTGGAAACAGATGGCTTTGTAAAATGTTTTCTGTTACGCAAGTTCTTCATGGTCTTCGTACGATCAAACTTTCTTTTGAAACGTTTTAAAGCTCTATCTATATTCTCTCCTTCTTTAACTGGTATGATTAACATATGTTGGCACCTCCCTTCAATGTATTCTTTTTAAAAATTTGGACTGCAAAGATACAAGGTTTTTTTAATTGACAATTATTTACTTAGATATTTTTAAGTAGCTTTCTTATACTCCTTTTTATCAATAATCATCTTAGCGATGATTTCTTTTAGTATCTCAGATGTTCCACCACCTATAGGACCTAATCTACTGTCTCTTGACAAACGTGCTAATGGGTATTCTTCCATGTATCCATAACCTCCTAACATTTGAAGTGCATCATAAATAACTTGATCTGCTATTTTGGTTGAAACTAATTTAGACATACTTGCCTCTTTAACTACATAGCCTCCTTCATCTAATCGCTTGGCAATAGAATAATTAAACTCTTTACACATTTCTACTTCGCTAGCCATTTCTGCAATCTTATGTCTTAATGCTTGAAATTTATCTATTGTCTTACCAAATGCTTGACGTTCTGACATATATTGTAATGCATACTCTATAGCATACTCAGCTCTTGCATGTGCATTGATTCCCATTAATAGTCTTTCTAAAGCAAAATGTTGCATAATATAAGGGAAACCTTTTCCCTCTTCTCCCATTAAATTTTCGGCAGGTACCACAACATTATCAAAAGCAATCTCTCCTGTATCTGATGCTCTCCAACCTAACTTATCTAATTTTGTTGCAGATACTCCAGGAGTATCTCGATCAATCACAAAAATACTCATACCCTTATGTTTCTCTTCTGGATTTGTTTTTGCTGCTACAATCAAATAATCTGAATATACTCCATTGGTAATAAATGTTTTCGACCCATTTAGTATATAAGTATCTCCTTTTTTAATGGCCGTAGATCTCATACCAGCAACATCAGAGCCTCCAAATGGTTCAGTAATACACAAACAACCAATCATTTCTCCATGAATACTAGGAGTTAAATATTTTTCTTTAATTCTATCATCTCCTTCTTTGTTTAAATGTGTCATTGCTAAATACGCATGTGCCCACATAGCTGCTGCAAATCCGCCGGAATTAATCTTTTGTAATTCTTCTAGAAAAATTACCATATAGAACATATCTAAATCTAAGCCTCCATATTTTTCGGGATAGCTTATTCCAAAATATCCCATTTCTCCAAATTTTTCCCAAATAAATCTCTCTATAACTCCAGTTTCTTCCCATTTTTCAATATGAGGTATTACTTCTTTCTGTAAAAAATCGCGAAAACTTTCTCTGAACGCTTCATGTTCCTCCGTAAAATACATGCTTGCCATTTAATATTTCTTATTTATTTATTGAGCTAGCAAATATAAGACTATTCTACTGTATTTTTCTAAAGGGAAACCCTCTATATTTTTCAATTCTTCAATATTTTGAAGTTCAGCTACTTCATCTCTATATTCAAATAGTTTCTTGCACAGCTCGTAATCTATATATGGAATTTTAAGCACCTCTTTGAAAGTAGCTGTATTGATATTTATTTTTTTAATAATTGGTTTCTCTATAACCTTAAAAACGGTAAGTATTTTTTGTGCAAGTTCTTTTTCTAGTTTCCAAACCTCAAATAATTGATCGTTATACGTGTAGCCTTGTAGTTTATCTCTATACTTTACAATTCTTTCCGATAGTTGTTTCCCAACTCCTTTAATTGTTTGGAAATCGGACACTATCGCTTTGTTGATATCAATTGTAGTAGGTTTCCGATTCTTAAAATTATAAGTATTGGTATTATTGACACCTTTTTTAACTTCTCTATTTTTTCGTTGTTGATTTCTCTTAACTACCCAATCTGGAAATTTAAAATAAGGAGCAATTTTATTTAATAAAGAATCTGAGACTTTTGTTACTTGTTGAAACTCTTTTTTGGAATTCACAAATCTACCTTTCTTTCGATACAATTGAAGTCGATCAATTTCTTTAATAGACATTCCTAGTTGATACCCTTTATAGTCATTTATATAATTAGGATTAAAAGGATATATCTGTAACTTTTTTTTCTTTAACTGTAGCTTTTTTAAACTGTCATATTGTTTTTCAAAACGCGCTAGTTCATCTAATGAAGTGTTTATTTTATTTCCTTTAGAAAAATCTACAGTAACATATATAATCTGAAATAGTACTATGAGTATTAATAAAGAAAAAATCCCATTCCGTTGGTTTTTATTATACCAGAAATGGGATTTCATTTTTTTCATTTTCTTTTTCTTAGCAGTCGATAAAATTTCCTAAAGTCTTTTTAACCTTTAAGCATTGTTCGTTTTTATAGCATCTGTATATCTTTTTAATTGTTTCTTCACTACTGGGAATAAGAAGTATAATCCAATCATATTAGGGAATACCATTGCAAATATCATGGCATCAGAGAAATCCCAAATAGATTTCATACTTGCTGCCGCTCCAATAACTACAAACAATAAGAATAATAGCTTATAGGCCATATCCGCTCGTTTACCTCTACCAAACAAGAATTTCCATGATTGCAATCCGTAGTAAGACCAAGAAATCATTGTTGATACCGCAAATAATACTACTGCTACTGTTAAGAAAATATTTGAGTAAGGTATATATTGTGCAAATGCTTTCGATGTGATTCCGGCTCCTTCATAAGAAACACCATCAATCATAACCCCTCCAACTCCATCTCCTCCGTATTGAAAGATTGTTGCTCCTGATGCATCTCCTCCGAAGTTAAAGATGATAATTACCAAAGCAGTCATTGTACAAATGACAACAGTGTCTATAAATGGCTCTAATAATGCCACCAATCCTTCTGATGCTGAATATTTAGTTTTTACAGCTGAATGTGCAATTGAAGCAGAACCTGCTCCCGCTTCATTTGAAAATGCAGCTCTTTTAAATCCAACTAATAAAACTCCAATAAACCCTCCAACTCCAATAGCTGTTGGATTAAATGCTTCTTTAAAGATTAAAGAAAATGCATCATCAATTAAAGAGAAATTAGCACCTAATATATATAGACATGCTAACAAATACATTACTGCCATAAATGGCACTACTTTTTCAGTTACAGAAGCAATTCTTTTAATTCCTCCAATAATGATAATTCCAACTAAAACCGCTAATATAACACCAATAATTGCTCCAGCTGCAGTACTATCTAATCCTAATAATTCTTTTAAGACAACAGTTGCCTGATTAGATTGTGCTGCATTACCACCACCAAATGATCCTCCAATACAAAAAATAGCAAAAATAACAGCTGCTATTTTTCCTAACATTTCAAATCCTCTTTCTTTCAATCCTTTGCTTATATAATACATCGGTCCTCCATACACAGTTCCGTCTTCTCCAACATCTCTATATTGTACACCTAAGGTACACTCTACAAACTTAGTTGACATCCCTAAAAACCCACAAACAACCATCCAAAAAGTTGCTCCAGGCCCACCTAAGGCAATTGCTAATGCAACACCTGCAATATTACCATTACCGACGGTTCCAGAAACTGCTGTTGCCAATGCTTGGAAATGAGAAACCTCTCCTTCTTCACTTTCATCAGCAATCGTTCCTTTAATATCTCCATCAATAGCTAATGCTGGATCACCTACACTATGATGATCTAGTTCATCATATTTTCCTCTCACAACATTTACAGCTGTTCTAAAGTGAAAAATATTTGGGAACTTAAAATATATTGTAAAAAAAGCAGCACTTGCAACTAACAAAAGAAGTACAAATGGAATCTCAATAGTTTCACTTTTATATATTGGAAAGAAAATTACGCTACTAAAAAAATCTGACACTGGCTTGAATGCCTCATCGATTTTTTGGTCTAATCCTTTTTCTTGTGCAAATGTTATAAATGGAGTTACTAAGAGTAGTAATGTAAGAAGTCTTTTCTTCATGAGAAATAGTAGTTTTTTAATTAGTGAGACGCAATATCTTAAAAAATTGCCCTTTGAACAACTTTTGGGCGTTAAAAAGTAGTAATTAGACTAAGCTATCTTTAAATCTTTCTAAATCTTCTCGAAAACTTTTAGGGTGAAAGCCTAATAGGTTATTTGTCTTAGTTAAATCAAAACCTGTTTTGGCTGGTCTTTTTGCCTTTTGATTTAACGTTGCTGAAGAAATTGGTTTTACTAAGGTTTTATTTAATTGAAATATATCAGCAATCTGAAGAACCATCTCATAAATACTTAGCAAAGTATTACTCGATATATTATAAACTCCTTGCGCCCTTTTATCTATAGATATTTTGCAAGCTAATGCTAAATCTTCTACATAAGTTGGCATCCTATATTGGTCATTTACAATGGTAATTTCTTTATTATTTTCAAGCATCTCCTTTACCCACAAAACAATATTATTCCTTGTCATATTTTTAACAAGCCCATATACCAAAATTGTTCTAAGAATCGTAAAACTTGCTCCAGATTTTTCTAAAATTTGTTCTGATTTTAATTTAGACATCCCGTAATGACTTAATGGATTAGGAGTATCTGTTTCTTTATAATATCCTTTCTTACCATCAAAAATAAAATCTGTTGACATATGTACTAGATGTGCATTTATATTTTCAGATATTTCAGCTAGAAAAGCAACTGAATCAATATTTAATTCATTACATGCTTCTTTTTGAGATTCGCAGGCATCTACATTAGTCATGGCTGCTGTATTGACAATAACATCAGGATGAATTTTATACAATGTTGATTCTAATTTTTCTTTGTCAGTAATATCAACATCTGAATATTGAAAATCACTTCTCTCGGTTCTATTTAATCCTCTAGAAAAACCATAAACCTTATATTGAGCTTTCTCTTTCAACAATAGGTTAATCAAAGTTTGACCTAAGAGTCCGTTCGCTCCAGTAATAACAATTTTCTTCATTAAAAAAATTCTCTGAGTTTTTGTATTTGCTCTGACCTTCCTAAAACAATCAAACTAGACCCTTGATGCAAGATGGTAGAAGCTTCAGGATTGATTACATATTCTTTTTCTGGCGTTATATATCCAATGACAGTACAACCAGTTTTTTTTCTCAAATCTAAATCTAATACCGTTTTAAGAACATACTCTTTTGGAAGGTCGTCTACCAATATTTCCTTAAGATTTGTAGATGTTTCGCCTGCTATTGTAAGTCTATCTACAAAATCAATCACATCTGGAGTCACTACCAAAGAAGCCATATGATCTCCTCCTAATTTATCTGGCATAATTACATTTTCGGCGCCAGCAATTTTTAATTTATTATATGAACTTTCTTCTGAAGCTCTACTAATAATACTACAATTACTATTTAACTGACTAGCACTTAAAACAACAAATAAATTATCTGCATCAGAAGGCAAAGCAGTAATTAAGTTTTTAGCCTTTTTTATCCCAGCTTTTAATAAGGTTTCATCTGTAGTGGCATCACCTTCTATACAGAGGAAATCTTTTCCTAGATATTCGCTAATATTCTCTGCGTCTTTTTCTATAATTACAAACTCTTCATTGTAGCTTTTCAATTTTAACATGGCTTGCTTTCCATTTCTACCGAAACCACAAATGATTGTGTGATTATCTAATTTCTCAATTGTCTTTCGCACCTTTTTTAGTTTAAGTTGTTTAAATAATTGTCCACTAATAATGTATTCTGTAAATGCCGAAACTGTATATCCAAAAATAATAATACTTGTCGTAATTAAGAATATGGTAAACATTTTCTCTCCATCATTCAAAGGGTTTATTTCAGAAAAACCAACTGTAGATATCGTAATAACGGTCATGTAAAGGGCATCTACTAAAGAGTACCCAGAAAATACCATATATCCAAACACTCCAATTGTAATTAATGACACAAGCAGAAGTATGGCCTTTTGTAATTTAGATTTAAACAGATTCATTATAAGTCAAAAACAGAATTTCTTTTGGTATATATTAAATCTTTTAATTTCAATAAAAACGCCAATGTCAAATAAAAACCAAAAGATAAACCCACAGTAATAAAGGAAATATAGATAAAAAATAAGCGAACATTTATTGTTCTCATTCCTAATCTATCTGCAAATCTAGAAGAAACATGAAAACCGTTTCTTTCGAAAAAATGTCGTACTGAATCTACAAATTTCATTCCTATATTTATGAAGTTGCAAGTTAGTATTTTATCGTGATTATGCTTCTATTATTTTAGTCAAAAATCAGATTGGATTGTGTAACTTTGCGTTTTTCCAAAATTTTTCAATTCTGACTGAACAAGATTATATAGAGGTTTTTGGGGCTAGGGCCCATAATTTAAAAAACATTGACGTAAGAATACCCCGTGAAAAACTAGTTGTTATTACTGGTTTAAGTGGTAGTGGAAAATCTTCCTTAGCATTTGATACTATATATGCTGAGGGTCAAAGAAGATATATAGAAACTTTTTCTGCCTATGCACGTCAATTTTTAGGAGGATTAGAACGACCCGATGTGGATAAGATCGATGGGTTGTCTCCAGTGATTTCAATAGAGCAAAAAACAACAAATAAAAGTCCACGTTCAACCGTTGGAACCATTACTGAAATCTATGATTTTCTAAGATTATTATATGCTAGAGCAGCTGATGCTTATTCATATAATACAGGAGAGAAAATGGTAAGTTACTCTGATGAACAAATTAGAAGTTTAATACTCGCCGATTTTAAAGACAAAAAGATTGCTGTTTTAGCTCCACTTGTAAAATCACGAAAAGGGCATTATCGTGAGTTATTTGAGCAAATTTCTAAACAGGGGTTTGTAAGAGTTAGGGTTGACGGAGAAATTAAGGAAATTGAAAAAGGAATGCGTTTAGACAGATACAAGACGCATGATATAGAAGTTGTAATTGATAGAATCGCTATTAATGAAAAAGCAGAAAAACGATTAGAAGAAACTATTAAAACTGCTCTATATACGGGTAACAATATTTTAATGGTTATAGATGTGGAAAGTAATGAGCCTAGATATTTTAGTAGAGAATTGATGTGTCCTACTTCAGGAATCGCATACCCTAGTCCTGAGCCAAACACGTTTTCTTTCAATTCTCCTAAAGGAGCTTGCTCAAATTGTAATGGACTAGGAATTACAAACGAAATAAACCCTTTAAAAGTAATTCCAGATAATACCATATCTATTAAGAATGGAGGTATTGCTCCATTAGGTGAACAAAAGAATAGCTGGATATTTAAGCAATTGCAGTTAATTGCAGATCGCTATAATTTTAAGCTTAATGAGGCTGTTAAATCGATTCCAAAAGAAGCTATGGAGATTATTTTAAATGGTGGGAATGAAAAATTTACCATTCAATCTAAAGCCGCTGGCGTAAGTAGGAATTATGAGATAGATTTTGAAGGAATTAACGCTTTTATACGAAATCAATTTAAAGATAGCGAGAGTACCTCTATTAAACGATGGGCAAAAGGATTCATGGATGAAGTTTCTTGTTCTGTTTGTGAAGGAAAACGTTTAAAAAAAGAAAGCCTACACTTTAAGATTCTTAACAAGAATATTTCTGAATTAGCTCAGTTTGATATAAGCGAATTATCTGATTGGTTTCGAAATATAAATGAAAAACTATCTACTAAACAACGTACCATTGCTTCTGAGATTTTAAAGGAAATCAGAACTAGAATTCAGTTTTTATTAGATGTTGGATTGGATTATTTAGCATTAGACAGAACTTCAAAATCTTTATCTGGAGGAGAAGCTCAACGTATTCGCCTTGCAACACAGATAGGCTCTCAGTTAGTAGGAGTCTTATATATACTTGATGAACCAAGTATTGGGTTACATCAAAGAGATAATCAAAAATTAATTGAATCTCTAATAAAATTAAGAGACATTGGGAATTCAGTTTTAGTGGTTGAGCATGATAAGGATATGATTGAACATGCCGATTTTGTATTAGACATTGGTCCCGGGGCAGGAAAATTTGGAGGCGAAATTGTGAGTGAAGGAACTTTTGAAGATTTAAAAAGTCATGATACTTTAACTGCAGATTATTTAACAAACAAAAGACAAATTGTTACACCAAAGAAACGACGGAAAGGAAATGGAAAATCTATAAAAATTTCTGGAGCCAATGGAAATAATTTGAAAAACGTTTCTGTTGAATTTCCTTTAGGTAAAATGATTTGTGTTACAGGAGTTTCTGGTAGCGGAAAATCAACTTTGATAAATGAAACCCTCTACCCTATTTTAAATGCTCATATATATAGAGGTGTTAAAAAGCCAATGGCTTATAAAAAAATAACAGGAATTGAACATATAGACAAAGTAATTGACATTGATCAATCACCAATTGGTAGAACGCCTCGCTCTAATCCTGCAACATACACTGGTGTTTTTAGTGAAATACGAAGTCTATTTGCAAAAACTCCTGAGGCTGCTATTCGTGGCTACAAACCTGGTCGTTTCTCGTTTAATGTTAAGGGAGGGAGATGTGAAACTTGTCAAGGAGGAGGAGTCCGAGTTATTGAAATGAATTTTTTACCAGATGTTCATGTAGTATGCGAAACTTGTCAGGGAAAAAGATTTAATAGAGAAACCTTAGAAATACGATACAAAGGAAAATCTATTTCAGATACGTTAAATATGACGATTAATGATGCTGTTCTTTTCTTTGAGAATATTCCTAAAATATACAGGAAACTAAAAACAATTCAAGATGTTGGATTGGGATATATTACACTTGGGCAACAATCTACTACTTTATCTGGAGGAGAAGCTCAGCGGATAAAATTAGCCTCAGAGCTTTCTAAAAGAGATACTGGAAATACTTTTTATATTTTAGATGAACCCACTACTGGTTTACATTTTGAAGATATTAGAGTATTAATGGAAGTCTTAAACAAATTAACCGACAAAGGAAATACAGTACTTATCATTGAACACAATTTAGATGTAGTTAAATTAGCTGATTACATTATAGACATAGGTATGGAAGGTGGAAAAAAAGGAGGACAAGTTTTATGTACTGGCACGCCCGAGCAGATCATTAAACATAAAACTAGCTATACCGCTAAATTTTTGAAAAAAGAACTAATTTAGCTGGCTGCTTATTTTTGAATAAGCATTACAAGAATTATAATATTTAAAGAAGATACATGATGAACGAAGATAGAAAAATACGTGAAAAATTACAGCAAAAAACTTGGAATGAAATTAAGACAAATGACTCATGGGCCATTTTTAAAATCATGGCCGAGTTTGTTGAAGGATATGAAAAATTAAGTAAAATTGGCCCTTGTGTTTCTATATTTGGATCTGCAAGAACCAAACCTGAAGACCCTTATTATAAACTAGCAGAGGAAGTAGCATTTAAGCTAACTCAAAATGGGTATGGAGTAATTACTGGTGGTGGACCTGGAATTATGGAAGCTGGTAATAAAGGAGCACATAAAGGCAAAGGAACTTCTGTAGGATTAAATATAGAATTACCTTTTGAACAGCATGATAATCCTTGGATTGACAAGGATAAAAATTTAGAATTTGATTATTTCTTTGTGCGTAAAGTAATGTTCGTAAAGTACTCTCAAGGTTTTATTGTTATGCCAGGTGGTTTTGGAACACTTGATGAATTATTTGAAGCAATTACCTTAATTCAAACTAACAAAATTGGACGTTTTCCTATCGTTCTTGTGGGGAAAAGTTTTTGGAGTGGATTAATGGACTGGATAAAAAATACTTTACTAGCAGAAGGAAACATTAGTGAAAAAGATTTAAAATTATTTAGAATCGTAGATACTGCTGATGAAGCTATTGAGCACTTAAATAAATTCTACGCTAAGTATAGTTTGAAACCAAACTTCTAGCATGAGTTTCTTAAATAATATTTATAAAACATTAATTGTTTCTTTTTTGTTCCTATTCATTTCGAATATTCATGGACAGACAAGAATAAAAACTATGTTTTATAATCTATTAAATTATTCTAATTCTGTAGTAAGTCAAAATAAGACTACCCATTTGAAAACAATTTTAGAAGATATCCAACCCGACTTGTTTATGGTTTGTGAGTTAGTAAACGTTCAAGGTTCTGATTATCTTTTTAATAATGCGGTACTAACATCTAATCCTGATTTTGAAAAAGCTACGTTCCAATTAAGTCAATCTCCAGCAAGTGGACTACAACAAATGGTATATTACAATTCTAAAAAGTTAATTTTAGAATCGAGTAGTACTATTACAACAGTTGTTAGAGATATCAATCATTATACTTTTAAAATCAACACAGTAGATGTCGCTACAGACCCTTTAAGAATAGAAGTTTTTGTTACGCATTTAAAAGCCTCTACAGGAAGTCCTAATAGACAACTACGATTAAGTTCTGTAGAAGATTTTGTTGGAGAGTTATACAACATTCCTTCTGATAGTTTTGTACTATTCGCTGGCGATTTTAATCTTTATACCAGCAATGAGGAAGCTTATAATAGAATTATAGACAATTCTAATCCTATCTTAATGGTAGATCCAATCAATCGCCCAGCACAACCATTTCCTAATGATGGAACAGATTACTTTGACCCTAATAATTATAACATTAATTATTTTTGGAGAAGTAATGCCTATGCAGACATCCACACACAATCAACAAGAACTAGTAATTCTGGCTTAATAGATGATAGTGGAGCTACAGGTGGATTGGATGATCGATTTGATTTTATTATGATGTCTGAAAATTTTAATTCAAGTTCAGACTTGTTCTATATAGATAATAGTTACAAAGCTTATGGTAATAATGGAAACTGTTACAATTCATTTATAAGCAACACTAATTGTAATGGTACATATAGCCAAGATATTAGAGATGCATTAATTGAGTTTAGTGACCATCTACCTGTAATTATGGACATAGAAACCTCAAGAAACACCTTAACCGTTCCTGAAGTAACAACTATAAAATTTATTGGCTCGAATATTGTAAAAAGTCAATTAGTTATAAACGTTGATGCAATTTTTGGCGTCAATAAGATATATATATACGATCAATTAGGACAATTGGTTATAGAAAAGTTAATTAATGAACAAAATTTGTCATCAAAAAACATCTATTTAAATACTGAAAACCTTTCTAAAGGTGTATATTATATTAGAGCAAAAAATCAAGTAAAACCTGTTAAGTTTTTAAAAATATAATTTGAAAAACATTCTAAAAATATCTTTTTTTTTATTGTTCTCTTTGGTGATGAACTCACAAGAGAACAGTATAAAGATAAAAGCAGAATTAAATGCCGAAAAAGATATTTTAATTATACAACAGGATATTGTTTTCTACAATAAATCTAAAGATTCATTAAGTGAAATTTTCTTACATGATTGGTCCAATAGTTATAAAAACAATAAAACTCCTCTATCGAAACGATTTATAGAAGACTATAAAAAAAACCTATATTTTGCCAAGAAAAAGGATAGAGGTTTTACCAATATATTAAATCTTTCTGTTAATTACGAGACAGCAAATTTTAGTACAGCTGCAGATCAGATTGATGTTTTAAAAATAAATCTTAAAAAACCATTACTACCGAAAGACTCCATAACAATTACTGCTTCTTATAGTATAAAAATTCCTAATGCAAAGTTTACTGGTTATGGAAAAACAGCGAGCGGATATCATTTAAGATTTTGGTATTTAAGTCCAGCTGTTTATCAAAACGGATGGAAAACGATGAGTAATCTAAACATCGATGATTTATATGCAGATGTTTCCGATTTTCAAATAACAATTAGCACGCCCAAAGATTACTACTTACAAAGTAATCTTTATCAATACGAAACACTAAAAGAAAAAAATAAAGAGTATTTTTTAGTAGGAAAAAAGAAAACAGATATCATTTTAAATATTGATAAAACTCAAAATTTCAAATCTTTTAAAACGGATTTTGTTCATATAAAAACAGACATTCCAAATAATCAAATAAACACTAAGCTAGGAACTTCAATTTTAAATAGAGAGCTCCTTTTTATTGAGAAATATTTAGGGAAATATCCTCATAAAGAACTTTTTATAGATAGAATCACGCAATCGAAAAATCCTATCTACGGGCTAAATCAATTGCCAAATTTCTTACGCCCTTTTTCTGATGTTTTTAAATGGGATATGACAATGTTTAAGGCCATTACTAAAAAATACATTGAAAACACATTACTTTTAAACAATCGATCTGATTATTGGCTTGCCGATGGATTACAAGCTTACCTTATGATGGAGTACGCAGAAAAGTATTATCCTGAAGTAAATTTACTAGGAGGTATATCTAAAATATGGGGAGTTCGGAGTTTTAATTTTTCCAAACTAAAATTTAATGATAAATATCCTTTCATTTATCAATTCAGTGCTAGAAAATTTTTAGATCAATCACTTACCACTAGAGCAGATTCTCTTTCTAATTTTAACAGAAAAATAGTAAGTAAATACAAAGCTGGCTTAGGCTTACGTTATTTAGAAGAGTATTTGCAAGAAGATGTGATCAAAAATTCTATACAAGAATTTTACTTTAATAATAATTTAAAAATCACTACTAGTAAATCATTTGCTGAGATTGTAGCTAGTAAAACAAATAAAGACGTTAGTTGGTTCTTTGGTGATTACCTTACTACAAATAAAAAAATAGATTATACCATTAAAAATGCAGTTATAAAAGGAGACTCTATTGATGTTACAATAAAGAACAAAAGAAACATTACTGCTCCTATTGCATTATATGGGATAAAAAACAAGAAAATTGTATTTAAAAAATGGTTTTCTACTATTGATAGTATTAAAACTGTAAAAATAGCAAAAGGAAATTTTGATCGACTCTCTCTAAATTTCGAAAATTCTTATCCAGAGCATAATACTATCGATAATTCTAAAAGTTTAAAACGTGGTTTATTTAATAAGCCCCTAAAATTTACTTTTATAAAAGATGTGAACGACCCTTATTATAATCAAATATTCTATCAGCCAGATGTAAAATATAATTTTTATGATGGAATTATGTTAGGTTTAAAAATTCATAATAAACCCATTTTAACGAGATATTTACAGTTTGGAGTCACCCCTTCATACGGAACTAAGAGTAATTCTTTAACAGGAACTTTTTTTACAAGGTATTATCAATATTTCGAAAACTCAAAGATTTATAGAATTGGATATTCTATTGGTGGTAGTAATTTACACTATGCAGAAGATTTAGCTTATAAATCTTTTAATCAAGGTATTAGTGTTGAGTTTAATAGAAAATCACTTAGAGACGCAAGAACAAGTGTTTTATTTGCAAGACTTTTTAATGTAGATAAAGAAGTAGCTCCAGGAATCATCAAAACAGATCAAGATAAGTACAGCGTTTTTAATCTAGGATTCTTTTACAACAAACCAGATATTATTAAAGGTTTTAAGTATAGTATTAATGCAGAAGTTGGAAGTAAATTTTCTAAACTACAAGCAGATATGAGATTTAGAAGCCTAACAGATAGAAATACGCAACTAGACTTTAGAGTTTTTGCAGGAGCATTTATAACCAATAATACAGAAGGAGATTATTTTAGTTTTGGTCTCGATAGAGCTAATGACTACCTATTTCAATTAAATTACATTGGTAGATCTGAAAACTCGGGTATATTTAGTCAACAACTTATTGTTGCAGAGGGAGGATTCAAATCTGTATTACCTACTCGGTTTGCAAATCAATTCATGCTTTCATTTAACTCAAATATAGGGTTATGGAGATGGTTTGAGATATATAATGACGTTGCTTTTTTAAAGAATAGAGACAATCCTGTATTTTTTGCATATGAAAGTGGAATCAGATTAAATTTTGTTCATAATATTTTTGAAATATACTTCCCTTTATATTCTAATAATGGTTGGGAAGCTGGTCAAGAAGCTTATGCTAAAAAAATACGATTTGTAATTACTGCCAACCCAAGAGCTATTTTTAATTTTTTTAGAAGAGGTTTTTTATAGAATCCTCACTGAAATCCAATATTTGATTCATTTTATTGAAATATATTCAGTAAATGACACTATTTTTAAATTTCACATAAAAAAAACTATCTTTGCAAAACACAAAAATTCTATAGATGATGGCTAATTCTACAACTACTTCAAAAACAACTGAACTTACATTCAATGATTTTAAGAAAGAAGTCTTAGAAGATTATAGAATTGCAAGAATTAGTAGAGAATGTAGTCTATTAGGTCGTAGAGAGGTTTTAACAGGTAAAGCTAAATTTGGAATTTTTGGAGACGGAAAAGAGGTCCCACAACTTGCTTTGGCAAAAGCGTTTAAAAATGGAGATTTTAGGTCTGGATATTATAGAGATCAAACTTTTATGATGGCTATAGGCCAATTAAATGCTCAACAATTTTTTGCTGGTTTATATGCTCATACAGATATTCAGGTAGAACCGATGTCTGCAGGACGGCAAATGGGAGGACATTTTGCAACGCATAGTTTAAATGAAGATGGAAGCTGGAAAAATTTAACCGAGCAAAAAAATTCAAGTGCAGACATCTCCCCTACTGCTGGACAAATGCCGAGATTATTAGGTTTAGCTCAAGCATCAAAAATTTATAGAAATGTAAAAGGTTTAGAGAATCATTCAAATTTTTCTAAAAATGGAAACGAAATCGCTTGGGGTACCATCGGAAATGCTAGTACTAGTGAAGGTTTGTTTTTTGAGACTATAAATGCAGCTGGTGTTATGCAAGTTCCAATGGTAATGAGTATTTGGGATGATGAATATGGAATCTCAGTACATGCAAAATATCAAACCACTAAAGAAAGCATCTCTGAAATCTTAAAAGGGTTTCAAAAAGAAAACGATACAAACGGCTATGAAATGTTTGTAGTTAATGGATGGGATTATGTGCAACTAATTGATGTTTATAATAAAGCTTCTAAGATTGCTAGAGAAGAACATATACCGGTATTCATTCATGTCAAAGAATTAACCCAACCACAAGGGCATTCAACATCAGGTTCTCATGAACGTTATAAAGATGCAGAGAGATTACAATGGGAACAAGATTTTGATTGTATTGCCAAAATGCGAACTTGGATTTTAGAGTTTGAGCTAGAAGATGGCAATGGAGGTTCTTTAAAATTTGTAGAATCTGAAGAAGAATTAATTTCTTTAGAAAAAGAAGCAAAAAAAGAAGTAAGTACCGCTAAAAGAAATGCTTGGAACGCTTTTACGAACGAAATTAAGTCTGAAATAAATAGCATTTCAGAACTCATGAATGCAGTTGCAGCAAAAAGTAGTAATGGAGCTTTCATTACTAAATTAAAGAATGATATAAATGCAATTGCAGAACCTATCAGAAAAGATGTTTTAGTTGCAGCTAGAAAAACATTAAGATATATTAAAGATGAGAATTTTGCAGAAAAGATAGAACTCCAAAGTTTCATCAAGTCATATATCCAAAAAGCAGCATATAAGTATTCTTCTCACTTACTAAGTGAAACAGAAGAAGGCGCTTTAAACATTCCAGAAGTTGCTCCTTCATTTTCAGAACAGGTAGAAACAGTAGATGCACGTGTTATTATGCGCGATAATTTTGATGCTCTTTTAAATAAATATCCTGAAGTTTTAATTTTTGGTGAAGATGCTGGCCATATCGGAGATGTTAATCAAGGATTAGAAGGACTACAAGAGAAGTATGGAGAATTGAGAGTTTCTGATACCGGAATTCGAGAAGCTACAATTTTAGGTCAAGGAATTGGGATGGCAATGCGTGGATTAAGACCTATTGCAGAGATTCAATATTTAGACTATTTATTATATGCTTTACAAATCATTAGCGATGATTTAGCAACCTTACGATATAGAAGTTTTGGAAAACAAAAAGCACCTCTAATTATTAGAACTCGTGGACATCGTTTAGAAGGAATCTGGCATTCAGGTTCTCCCATGGGTGGGATTATTAATAATGTAAGAGGGATTCATGTATTAGTTCCAAGAAATATGTTAAAGGCTGCTGGGTTCTATAATACTTTATTACAATCTGATGACCCGGCTTTAATTGTTGAATGTTTAAATGGATATCGATTAAAAGAACAATTGCCTACCAACCTTGGAGAGTTTACAACTCCAATAGGAGTTGTTGAGACTATAAAAGAAGGTAAGGATGTAACCATTCTATCCTATGGATCTACACTAAGAATCATAGAAGAAGCTGCTAAAGATTTAACACAAGTAGGTATTGATGTAGAAATTATAGATGCACAAAGTTTATTACCTTTTGATATTAATCATGATACCGTAAAATCTGTAGCAAAAACAAATCGCTTACTAGTCATAGATGAAGATGTTCCTGGAGGAGCTTCTGCATATTTACTGCAAGAAGTTATTGAAAAGCAAAACGGATATCAATACCTAGATAGTAAACCCGCTACCTTGACTGCTAAGGCACATAGACCTGCCTATGGTACAGACGGCGATTACTTCTCTAAACCATCTGCTGAAGATGTATTTGAAAAAGTATATGCAATGATGCATGAAGCTAATCCCAATCAGTTTAAAAGTTTATATTAATAAGACGAACCGTTTTAAACAATGTTTACATGAAAATTAAACATTACATAAACACCTCCTTTTAACCAAACGTTTACAACTCCATTTTTAAGCGGAGCTAACATTCCTTTATTGTTCCCATGTTTTATGTTGTTTGGCACCCAAGCTGCAAGTTCTTGTATATCTGCACTTGACATATTGTAACCTGGAATACCACAGTTGAACCTATCTTGTACTAAAGCAATTGTTACCTCTACATTATGCCCCTCAAGTTCCATTTGAAAGTTTTCTGGCTTTTGATCTAACCAGTGGTCAAATGCAGCTGAGATTGCTGCTTGAATCGATGCTAATGACAACGTTATCATAATATATTTTTTAAAATTATAACTCAAATCTATTATAGTAAACTCTCATAAACATCAGGGTTTTTACTTAAATTAAAAAGCTAAGGATTTTTACTTTCTTATTTTTAACACTTCTCTAAGCTTCTAGTTTCTATAGATTTGATACCTTAGTTGCTTCAACAACTAACAATCATTTTCAATGAAACGATTACTTTTAATTGCCATAATATTCTTAATGGCAATACCCACAGATGCCAATGCTCAACGAAGAAAATCAAAAAAAAACAAAAAGAATCAAACTACACAGGTAACCAAACCAAAGCCTAAAAAAAAGACCCCTAAATATTCTGATTTTGTTACTAAAAACTCTAAAACAGACAAAGGGTTATTTGATGTTCATGAAACCAAAGGAAAGTTCTATTACGAAGTGCCAAAGAACTTTTTTGGGAAAGAAATGTTACTTGTAACGCGTTTAAAAGAAATTCCAGGTGGACTTGGAGGCGGTTATGTAAATGCTGGTACAAAAGTAAATACACAAGTAATTGTTTGGGAGAAACAACAAAAGAAAATACTATTAAAAGTCCGTTCTTATAATGCGGTTGCAGAAGACTCTTTGCCTATTTATAAATCTGTAAAAGCAAATAATTTAGAGCCAATTATCTATGCCTTCCCTATTAAGACCGTAAATAAAGACTCTACTGCAGTTTTAATTGATGTTACAAAGTTCTTTTCTTCAGACATAAAAGCTATCAGTGGTTTACCAGCGAGATATAGAAGAACATATAGAGTTAGAAGATTAGACGCCAGTCGAAGTTTTATAAACTCCATAAAAAGCTATCCAAAGAATATTGAAGTAGTACAAGATTTTACTTATGATGCAGACAATCCTCCAAGTAATAGGAGCACCAATACCATTACCATTCGAGTGAATCAATCTATGATTATGCTTCCCGAGAAGCCAATGATGCCAAGAATGCATGATAGAAGAGTAGGATATTTTTCGGTAGGCACCGTTGATTATAGTTCAGAAAAATTAAAAGCAGATGGTAAAAGATATATCAGACGTTGGAGATTAGAACCCAAAGATCCAGCAGCCTATGCTAGAGGAGAATTAGTTGAACCAATAAAACCGATTGTATATTACTTAGATCCTGCTACTCCAGAAAAATTGAGGAAATACATTAAGCAAGGAGTAGATGATTGGCAAAAAGTATTTGAAACTGCTGGTTTTAAAAATGCGATCATGGCTAAGTATCCACCTACAAAAGAAGAGGATCCAGAATTTAGTCCAGAAGATATTAGATATTCAGTAATTCGTTATGTAGCAAGTACAACAAGGAATGCGACCGGGCCGAGTGTATCTGACCCTAGATCTGGAGAAATTATTGAAAGTGATATTATTTGGTATCATAATCATTTACGCTCCTACAGGAATAGGTATTTATTAGAAACTGGAGCAGCAAATCCATCAGCAAGAACTTTAGATACTCCTGATAAAGAAATTGGAGATATGATGCGTATGGTAATTGCACATGAAGTTGGACATGCTTTAGGATTACCTCATAATATGGCAGCAAGTTATTCATACCCTGTAGATTCTTTACGTTCTGGAACATTCACTCAGAAATATGGAATTGCTGCAAGTATTATGGATTATGCTCGCTACAATTATATTGCTCAGCCAGGAGATCAAAATATTCGTTTTATCCGTCAATTAGGACCGTATGACCACTACTCTATTAATTGGGGATACCGTGTTATTCCAAATGTAAATAGTCCAGAAGATGAAGTAAAAACTTTAGACAAATGGATTGCTGAAAAAGGCAACGATCCTATGTATAAATTTGGAATCCAAAGGCGTGGCTCTTTCGATCCTGAATCTCAAACTGAAGGAATTGGTAACGATCAAGTAAAAGCAAGTACATATGGGATGAACAATTTAAAGATTGTTGCTAAAAACTTGCCAAGCTGGACATCAGATCAAACCAATAATTACGATGATCTTGCAGAACTTTATGGCGAGTTATTAGGTGTTTACAGTAGATATGTTGGACATGTTACTGGAATCATTGGTGGTGTTGGTGAGTATAACAAAAAACCAGAGCAAAACGGAAATGTGTATGTAACTATTTCTAAGGCCGAGCAAAAGAGGGCTATGAATTGGCTACAAAAAAATGCTTTTGCTACACAGAAATGGCTAATGCCAAATAATATTTTAGAAAATATTAGCCCAAGCGGATACTCCGAAAGAATGTTACGTTTACAAAATAGACATTTGTATAGTATTTTAAGTTCTAATCGATTACAAAGAATGATTAATGCAGAAGTAACTCAAAAATCTTTCTATTCAGCAACAGAAATGATTCGTGATTTACGAAGAGGAATCTTCTCTGAAACTTCTGCCCAAAGAAATGTAGATGTTTTTAGGAGAAACTTACAAAAATCATTTATTGAACGGATGCGTACACTAACAGGTGCTAACACTATTAAAAATTCTGATTTACTGTCAATTGTTAGAGGAGAGTTAACAACCTTAAAGAGGCAATTAAGAACTGCATCAGCTAGAGCAGTAAATAGAATTACAAAATATCATTACAGAGATTGTATCTCGAGAATAGACGACATTTTAAATCCAAAGAAATAAAGTACCTAGTAATTATAAATTGAAAAGCACTAAACATGGTTTAGTGCTTTTTTTTTAATTATTACAATATTCACTAAATGTAGTTTGAGAGTCAATGCTAGTTAAGTTTTAAAATTTAACTCCTTAATAATTGATTTCCTATTGAACACTCTAAACAGCGTTTATGTGCACAATAGTTGTTTTTTAGTGCTATTAATGCTTGAGTTTGTAGTGCATTTTCAGCTTTAATATGTAAATCAGAAAACTTATATATGATTGTGTTTTTTTCAGGTTTGATTTCTTTTATCAGATTCATTAAATGCTCTTCAGATAATTTTCCTTGTGTTTTTAAATAGTAAAATTTTAAAGGAAGTATAGTATTAATTAAAATCAAATCAATAAAAGAGTTTGTCAACTTTTTACTACTTCGATTGGAAGGTTTTCCAAAATTATAATGGGTCTTCCAATATTCATCTATATTGATTTCGAACAATAATCTATAATCCTCTACACTTTTTGCATTCATAATAGATGAAAATAAATGCTCCTTGCTAGCATACAAAGCAACAAGTTGAGCAATCCGAACAGTAGGGAAATTTGATGGTCGCATTCTAAAAAATTGAAATTCTTTTTTTTGGAGACTCTTTAAATGATATTTATGCTTTAAGTATATATATTCTTTTTTTAAGGCTATATGATATTCATCTTCAAGTTGCTCTTCTAAAAAACCAGCCTGTCCAAAAAACAATGCAGATAACATTTTTAGATTGCATTTCTCTTTCCTTACAATAGTAAAATTAAAAGATTGTGCTAATTTTAAAAAAGAATCGCCATTAATACTCAACCCAAAATTCTTAGAAAGCATATGAAAAAGCAACGCTTCCCAATTATTTTGAGAGGTTTCAAGAATACTTTCAATTTCTATAGTTTTATACTCTAAGCGTTCAAAGTATAAGCTTTCTAACCAGTGATTTATCGTGAATTTATCTATATGCTTAATATCTTCTTCACAAGGAATCCATTTTAATGAATTATTTATTAATCTTTGATAGTTGTTTATAACATTACCATCTACAACTCTTTTTAATTCTAGTGTAGGTAGTGTTGTATTATCTTTCATATATACTTCTACATCATGATTCCAAACAACATGTAAAATAACAGCATCATAATTATTATCTTTTTCATGCTGATGCACATACCAATCAGAAGCATTGACATGTATTTCTACATTGCCAACCCATTTCTGATGATTGATAATTAATTCACTGTTTAAAAAATCTGGTCCAGTATTTTTATTATACAGTCCAGGCTTTACAATCTGAATATCTTCAGAATTTGTAGTTTGTAATTTAACTTGAGAATATAGCGCGTAGCGCCATACATAATGGAGAAAATCTTCTTTCATAGCTTTTTGTTTCCAATATACAAAATTTTAAAAAGCTGGATTCTATTTGACTATCAATATTTGTGATGATTAGAAATAAATCGACTAAATAATTGCCTTATTTTTGCATAAAATTCGAAACATGAACTCCATAGAAAGTTTACATTGGCGCTATGCTGTAAAAAAATTTGATGAGAATAAATATTTATCAGAAGACAAAATAAAAATTCTAAAAGAAGCTTTCAATTTAACAGCTACTTCATATGGTTTACAACCAATTAAGTTAATCATTATAAAAGATAAAGAACTCCAAAAAAGTTTGGTTACGCATTCTTGGAATCAAGAACAGGTGGGGCAAGCTTCACATGTATTAGTTCTTTGCACACAAGACATTGTAGATAAAAAAGCTGTAGAACAATACTTCGATATGGTAAAAGAAGTTAGAAATACTCCTGATGAAATTTTAAATCCTTTTAAATCTTATTTGTCAGATGCAATTTCTCAAAAAACAAAAGGAGAAATTAAATTATGGGCAAAAAACCAAGCTTATTTAGCATTAGGAAACTTATTGACAGTTTGTGCTTTGGAAAAAATAGATTCTTGCCCAATGGAAGGATTCATTCCTGAAAAATATGATGAAATTTTAAACCTTCAAAGAGAAAATTTAAGCTCAGTATTAGTTTTACCTATAGGGTATAGAGCTGAAGATGATTATATGAAAGATTTAAAAAAAGTAAGAAAAAATATTGCCGAAATGGTTATTGAAATAAGCCAATAATTTACCTTTATACTTCCAAACATTTATTCAAAACAAACTTATGAACACAGACATTAGAAGCTTAGAACCTAAAAGTATTTGGAATCATTTTTCAGATTTAAACGCAGTACCTCGTCCATCCAAAAAAGAAGAAAAAGTTATCCAATTTATGGTTGACTTTGGAAAAAGTTTAGATTTAGAAACTCATGTAGATAAGGTAGGAAATGTTATTATAAAAAAAGCAGCTACTTCTGGGATGGAAGGTAGAAAAACTATCGTCATGCAAAGTCATTTAGACATGGTACATCAAAAAAATGCAACCACTGATTTTGATTTTGATACTGAAGGAATTAAAATGTTAATTGATAATGATTGGGTTAAAGCAGATGGAACCACATTAGGTGCTGATAATGGTCTTGGAGTAGCTACTATTATGGCAATTTTATCTTCAACAGATATTTCACATCCAGCCATAGAAGCTTTGTTTACGATTGATGAAGAAACAGGGATGACGGGCGCAATGGGACTAGAAGGTGGCTTATTGAAAGGTCAGATTCTGTTAAATTTAGATACGGAAGAAGATGACGAAATAGATATTGGTTGTGCTGGTGGGATAGATATTACAGCAACTAGAACTTATAAAGAAATTGACACTCCAGAAAAATCTGTAGCTTATAAAATCTCTGTGACCGGATTAAATGGTGGGCATTCTGGAATGGATATCCACAAAGGTTTAGGAAATGCAAACAAAATCATGAATCGTTTGCTTTACAATGGATTTGAGCATTTTGGATTAAGAATTGCTGTAATTGATGGAGGCAGCCTACGCAATGCAATTCCAAGAGAGAGCTTTGCTATTATTACCATAGACGAAATTTCAAAAGAGCCTTTCCATTTTGAAATGGATGCACTTATAAATACAATAAAACAAGAATTTACTGTTGTCGACCCAAATTTAAGCATACAAATAACAGCTACAGATATACCAAATACAGTTATGGAACTGGGTGTTCAAGAAGGTCTTATAAAGTCTATATACGGTGCCTTAAATGGGGTTTATAAGATGAGTGCCGACATGGAAGATCTAGTAGAAACTTCCAATAATATTGCTAGAGTTGTTGTAAATAATAGTAATATTTCTATCGGCTGTTTGACACGATCATCTTCTGAATCATCTAAATTCGATTTAGCAAATTCATTAAGAGCAACTTTTGAACTTGCAGGCTTTGATGTTGAATATTCAGGTTCTTATCCTGGCTGGCAGCCCAATGTAAATTCAGAAATTTTAAAGATTCTTTCAAAATTATATGAAGAACTACATGGAGAAAAAGCAGCTGTAGTTGCTTGTCATGCTGGACTAGAATGTGGTATTCTTGGACAAAATTATCCTAATATGGATATGATTTCATTTGGGCCAACCATCAAAGGAGCGCACTCCCCAGATGAACGCGTAAGTATTTCTTCTGTACAGAAGTTTTGGAAATTTTTACTTGAAATTTTAAAGAATGTTCCTCAGAAATAGATAAAAATATTTTAAAATAAAAATTGTTTAAAAACTTCAATAAAAACAGTGTAACCATTTAAATATCAGTAATTTAAATTTTAACTTTTTTGTTAACATCTTTGGTTTTTAAAAACAGTAATTAATTGTAATTTTACTAGTTGAAAATGGTATTTTTTAATGGGTAAAATAATTGCAATAGCAAATCAAAAAGGTGGTGTCGGAAAAACTACTACTTCAATAAACTTAGCAGCTTCTTTAGGAGTTTTAGAAAAGAAAGTGTTGTTAATTGATGCTGACCCTCAAGCAAATGCTTCTTCTGGTTTAGGTATTGATATAGAAAAAGTTAAGTATGGTACTTATCAAGTACTAGAACATACCATTCCTGCAAGAGAAGCTATTCAAAAAACCAATTCTCCAAATCTAGACATCATTCCTGCACATATAGATTTAGTAGCTATTGAAATTGAACTGGTAGATAAAGAAGAGAGAGAATATATGTTAAAAAAATCTTTAGAAGAGATTCAAGAAGATTATGATTATCTTATTATAGATTGTGCACCTTCTTTAGGGTTAATAACTTTAAATTCTTTAGTAGCAGCAAATTCAGTAATTATCCCTATACAATGCGAATACTTTGCTTTAGAAGGGCTAGGAAAACTTTTGAATACTATAAAAAGCGTACAGAAAATACACAACTCAGGTTTAGATATAGAAGGTCTCTTATTGACGATGTTTGATTCAAGATTACGCCTTTCTAATCAAGTAGTAGATGAAGTGCAAACGCATTTTAGCACGATGGTTTTTGACACAATTATCAGAAGAAATACACGTTTAGGAGAAGCACCCAGTTATGGCGAAAGTATTATTGCCTATGATGCTACAAGTAAAGGTGCTGTAAATTACTTAAATTTGGCAAACGAACTTATAAAAAAGAATCGATACTATGGCTAAAGCAACTAAAAAACAAGCTTTAGGAAGAGGTTTATCTGCATTATTAAAAGATACTACAGATATTAATTCTATCAGCGATAAAGATGCTGACAAACTTGTTGGGAGTATCATTGAAATTTCTTTGGAAGAGATTGAAGTAAATCCATATCAGCCAAGAACTTATTTTGATGAAGAGGCTTTACGCGAATTAGCATCATCTATAAGAGAGTTAGGGGTTATACAACCTATTACAGTTAGAAAGTTAAGCAGTAGTTCCTTTCAGTTAGTATCTGGAGAGCGTCGTTTTAGGGCATCTAAGTTGATTGGAAATAAGACTATTCCTGCTTATATAAGAATCGCCAATGATCAGGAAATGCTAGAAATGGCTTTGGTTGAGAATATACAGCGTAAAAATTTAGATCCAATTGAAGTGGCTTTGTCGTATCAAAGGTTAATCGATGAAATTAATTTGACACAAGAAGAATTAAGTGTACGTGTTGGAAAAAAAAGATCAACTGTAACTAACTACTTACGATTGTTGAAGTTAGACCCTATTCTACAAACAGGAATGAGAGATGGCTTTATTTCTATGGGGCATGGTAGAGCTATTATTAATGTTAAAAATAAAGACGAACAATTAAAAATCTATGAAAAAATATTACAAGAAAAACTTTCTGTGAGGCAAACAGAAGAGCTTGTGAAGAATTTAAAAGCAGGAGATATTTCTAAACCAACGAAAAAAGTTGTTCCAAAATATATTAAAGATAGTTTACAAGATATTAGCACTTTTTTTGGGCATAAAGTAGCAGTGAATGTAAATGCAAAAGGTAAGGGAAAATTAACCATCCCTTTTCATTCTGAAGAAGATTTTAATCGAATTAAAAACTTACTAAAATAAGTGCAAAAGCTTACCATCATATGTGCTTGTTTACTATTTATTTTTTCTATAAAAATAAATGCTCAAAAAGATTCTACTGCTGTTGGCGATATTAAAGTCAAAGGCAAAATTGAAGTCACTAAAGATTTTTACAATCCATTATCCCCTTCTAAAGCTGCATTTTATTCTGCCATTTTTCCTGGTATGGGGCAGCTATATAATAAAAAATACTGGAAAGCTCCAATTGTCTGGGGAGCTATGGGAACTAGTATTTATTTCTACTTAGATAATAATAGCGAATATAAAAGATATAGAAGGGCTTTTAAGCAAAGAGAGGCAGGGATTCAAGATGAATTTACATTAGATGATGGATCGGTTCTGATTTCTAGAGATGGATTAGTAAATGCACAAAAAGTATTACGAAACAATAGAGACTTATCTATACTGGCTACAATTATTTTATATACGCTACAGATTGTTGAAGCTAGTGTGAATGCACACTTACTACAATTTAACACAAGTTCAGATTTAACATTTAGGCCTGTAATTATACCAGATAGAATGATGGTGCAAGCACCCACAGTTGGAATGTCACTTAAATTTACTTTTTAGATGAAAATTGCATTGTTAGGTTATGGCAGAATGGGTAAAGAAATTGAAAAAATTGCTTTAGAAAGAGGTCATGAAGTTGTTTTAAAAGTATCTACGGACACAGAATATGACATCACACAGGCTGATATTGCTATCGATTTTAGTATCCCTAGCGCAGCTTTTAATAATATTACAAATTGTATCAAAAATTCGATTCCTGTCATTTCAGGAACTACAGGGTGGCTGAATCAATATGAAGAAGTTAAAGAATATTGTTTACAAAATAATGGTGCTTTTATTTATGCTTCAAATTTTAGTTTAGGCGTTCATATATTCTTCGAATTGAATACTCAATTAGCAAAATTGATGAATCATGTTGAAGGATACAATACTAGTATTGAAGAAATTCATCATACACAAAAATTAGATGCTCCAAGTGGTACCGCTATTACCTTAGCAGAAGGTATTATTAATCATTCTGATAAAAAAAATTGGCTGTTAGATGGAGATTCTCCAGAGGAAAGCATTCCAATTAAAGCAAAAAGGGTGCCTGAAGTGCCTGGAACACACTCAATACAATATGAATCTAGTATTGATAGTATAGAAATTAAACATACAGCGCATAATAGAAAAGGGTTTGCCTTAGGTGCAGTGGTTGCAGCTGAATGGCTGTTGAACAAAAAAGGAGTTTTCACAATGAAAGATGTGTTAAACATTGGTTAAAGAATGTAACATATTTGTTACTTTGCAGCCTAACATCACAATAAAGAATTAAAAAAATTAAGTATGACGTTTACAGGATGGTTACTATTTTTTCTAGCAGTACAAGTAATTCATTTTTTAGGAACATGGAAATTATACCAAAGAGCTGGTAGAAAAGCTTGGGAAGCAATGATTCCTATTTATAATGGTTTTGTATTAATGGAAATTATTAAAAGACCTCGATGGTGGATTCTATTATTATTTGTCCCTATAGTAAACTTATTGATGTTTCCTATTATTTGGATTGAAACTGCTAGAAGCTTTGGTTTTGTAGATCGAAAATATACCTTATCAACATTAATCACTTTTGGTCTTTTTGCATACTATATTAGTTATGCTACTGAAGCTCCTCATAGAGCAGACAGAAAATTAGACCCAAGAACTCCTTTAGGAGAATGGGTGAGTTCTATTGCTTTTGCTATTATAGCCGCAACAATGGTACACACTTATTTTATGCAACCATATACCATTCCATCTTCCTCTTTAGAAAAAACTTTGTTAGTGGGAGATTATTTATTTGTAAGTAAGTTTCATTATGGAGCTAGGGTACCTATGACAACAGTAGCGGCACCAATGCTACATGACACACTACCTATCATCAATAAAAAATCTTACTTATATGAAGATGATATGGAGAAAAAAGATAATGCATGGATCAATAAGTTACAATTGCCATATATGCGTTTGCCTGGTTTCCAGAAAATTAAACGTAATGATATTGTTGTGTTTAGCTGGCCTGCAGATACTGTACATCAGTTTTTTAAAACTCCAGATAAAAGGATTAGAAAACCTATAGATAAAAGGTCTAATTATGTAAAACGCTGTGTTGGAATTCCTGGAGATTCTTTATCCGTAGTTGGTGGATATGTATATATCAATGGAAAGAAAACTGAACTACCAGATAGAGCCAAGTTACAGTTTTTTTACACTTATGAGTCTAAAGAAACAAATGCAAGTATACCCGCATTTTTAAGATATAATGAACCTGGTATGGGAATCTATAGAATAGCTACCAAATACTGGAAAGACCCTAGGGTGCAAGAAGCATTTAAGAAAGAAGCATATCTTGTAAAGATTAGCGGAGATTCTTTATATACTGAAGTAAGTGGCGGTCTTAGTCAAGAACTTTTTGATAAGCTTGGGATGTCTTTAGTAAGGAATAAGATTAATATCAATATGACTCAGCAAGAAGTGGAAAGACTTCAAAAATATACTAATACGATATCTGTTAAAAAGCTTCCCTATAAAGCAAGTAATGATATTTTCCCTCAGATAAAAAACAATGGTTGGTCTCAAGATAATTTAGGCCCTATCTATATTCCAGAAGCCGGAAAAACAGTCGAAATAAATACAAAAACAATCCCTTTTTATAAGAAAATAATTGATGAATATGAAAATAATGAATTGTTGGTCGATGGAGATGTTATATATATAAATGGACTAAAAGCTACTTCTTATACATTTAAGCAAGATTACTACTGGATGATTGGTGATAACAGAAACAACTCAGAAGATTCGAGATACTGGGGATTTGTACCCTTTAATCATGTTGTAGGAAAACCTGTAATGGTTTGGTTTAGCTGGGATTCAAAAACCTCTTCTATCCGTTGGGATAGAATGTTTACAACTGTTGGGGGCAATGGCGAATTGGTTTCTTACAGATACTTAGTCTTAGGATTAATACTAGCTTACCTCGGATATAATGTTTTTAGAGGGCGACGTAAAAAAAAGTCATAGTTTAAATGTCTTTATTTATACCAACATACTTCTCTCCTATTTCTCAATACATAGAGATTGTAAAAAGCGATGCTATTACTTTTGAAGTAGAAGACAATTTTCAAAAACAAAGTTATAGAAATCGTTGCTATATGTATGGATCTAATGGAAAGCAATTACTAAACATCCCTATTTCACATACATCAAGTACAAAGAGAAAGAAAACAAAAGACACTACTATAAGTGGTGAGTTCCCATGGCAAAGACATCATTTTAAATCATTAAAAATAGCTTACCGCTCCTCTCCTTTCTTTGAGTTTTACGAAGATGATTTAGCTATTATATTTAAAAAAAATTACAAGTATCTGCTAGATTTAAATATAGATACGTTTTTATTTTTTAATAGTGCTTTAGACTTAGATAAATCGTTTCATAAAACGAAAGAATATGTAACACACCCTTCTCAAAAAAACTTTAGAGATTTAGCAAATGTAAAACATAGCTCTGGACAAGTTTTTAAACAATACACTCAAGTATTTGATGATAAGTATGGATTTATAGAAAACCTATCTATGTTAGATCTTTTATTTATGGAAGGTCCAAATGCTATTAGCTATTTATAAAAAATAATGTAACTTAGTAAACAATATTACCACCCCTAAATATTAAAAATGCTCATAGAGTACCTTATTATTTATGGAATTCATTACCAATTTTGTATCAAGCCTATCAGTAATTTCAAAGCCTTCTAAAGAGGCTTTTTTAAACTTACTATCCATAAAATCCTTTAAAAAAGGTGCTGTAATTGCTGAGTATGGAGAGGTACCCACCCATTTTTTTGTTTTAAAATCTGGAATTGTCAGATCTTATATTACAAATGATAAAGGCAAAGAGTTTATACGGTCTTTTTTTGTTCCGGTAACTAGTACTGGTTCTTTCTCTGCCTTAATTTTAGAAAAACCTTCTAGGCTTACTTATGATTGTCTTACAGATTGTGAAATTTATACAGGAGATTATAAAGCATTTAAAGATTTAACCTCAAAGCATATAGACCTTGCAAATATGTATAGTACAGTTTTAGAGCGTATCTTTATTAGAATGGAGAAAAGAATCTTTGAGCTTTCTGTTTTAGACGCTACAAAACGATACCTTAATTTGAAAAAGGAAATACCCAATATAGATAATTTAATACCTCAATACCATATTGCTGCTTATTTGAACATTACTCCTGTTCAATTAAGTAGGATTCGAAAAGAATTATATTCAAGAAAAAGCAAATCATTAACATAGGTTAACTGTTAAGAATATAATTTTAGTTAGATTTGAAGTATAATATTTCCCCCAAGAATTATTAAATACCCATATAAAGACTTGTTATATATTTAGCAAGTCTTTTTTTATATATGCTAACTTTAAAATTTATCATTCATTATGGATTGCACTATATTTTTCCTTTAGTGCTTGCTCTTGTATTTTACAAAAATGATTGGAGAAAGGTATATTTTATTTTCTTAGCTACAATGCTTATAGACTTAGACCATTTATTAGCAGTTCCAGTTTACGATGCTACTAGATGTAGTATTAACTTTCACCCATTACATACATACTATGCATTTATAATTTATATTGGTTTTTTATTCTTTAAAAAAACGAGAATAGTCGGAATTGGTATTATCCTTCATTTAATTACTGACCAGATTGATTGCTTCTTTTAGGTAGTATTTTTTTGAGTAATATATTAATGTCCTCAGAAATTTTAAGTTTGATAATTGCAAAAGTATAAACAACAATAATTAAAATACTTTTTAAAAGTATATTTGTTATTGGATGAAAATTAAAATTAATGAGATAAAAAAGACCATAACTAACTATTAAAACAACCATTAATACTAATGTTTTATTAGTATAAGGAGTCATTTTAAATTTAAGTTTCACATACCAAATCTTAATCGTATTAAAAATAACTACCACTACCAACGTAGATAATGCCGCTCCATTAATACCAATTACATCAATTAACCATAAGTTTAAGAAATAAACAGAAAGCGCCATAACAATTCCGTAGGGTAATAAAATTTTATAATATTTAGAGTTAGAAATAATTGCACCATTACTTCCTAAAAACATAATGTATAATTTCGCAAAAGAGATCATTAAGACTACCCATACTCCACCAGAATATTTTTCTGGTATCATTTTATATAATTCTAATATATTTAAATTGATAAGTAAAAATATAAGACCACTTACTAAAAATAGATTTATAGAGCTACTTTTATATAATTTCTCTACTTCCTTATAATTCTTTTCATTTAAAGCCTTAGATGTTAAGGGTTGTAGTATTTGTGCCATAGCTCTACCTGGGGCTTCAATTACAGAACCAATATATACCCCAACACTATAGTATGCAGTAAATTCAATAGCTTTTTTTGCTGGAATCATTACTTTGTCTATATCGAGCAAAATTGCTCCTGCGCTTCCTGCTAAAATAATATACCCAGAATACTTAAAAACTTCTCTATAATTTTTTGGTAGTGATAAAGTAAACTTTGGTAGATATAGCTTAAAAGCATATATCATTATTATAAAAGTTCTTAAAAAGTATGCTCCTGTTAGATAATATATAAACTCCGACTTGGTAATCACTTCAAAGTAAACCAAAAACAATAGAATCATCACAGCAATTCTATTGTAGAGTTCTTTTAATATATTTCCAAATACAGACTTTAATTGAACTTTTGACCAAGAGTAAAAAATTTCAAAATATGCGGTGGCTATAGCAACTAAATAAATAATGTAAGTATAATCTTCAATAATTGCATTCTCTTTAGAAAGATAAGCTGCTATCTCTTCATAACATAAATTTCCAAAAAAAGCAATAGGTATGGCAATAAACAAAGGAATTAATAATGCTGAACTTAAAAACTTATCTCGCTCTATTTTAGAATCATAACTGCTATAAAACTTAACAATCGTATATTGTATTCCAAAAGCAGTTAGAGGCATTAATAAGTTAGCTGTAGAGAGTAAATAAGTTACCAAACCGTAGTACTCTTCTTTTAAAAAACGGGTATAAAGAAATAACGCATTTATTCCACCAAATATAAAAGCTGAATAAATAATGATGGTATTCCTAAAGGATTGTTTTAAGACGATTCCCAAACTAATCTTTAATTAAATTTACAATTGACTGATGTATTTTAAAACCTACATTACTTCCATATAATTCCTTAGTAAATTCAATTTCTGCATCTTTGAATTGATGATATGCATTTATTATTTCAACAGAATTTGACCCAACTATTTTAGCATAACCATTAGTAACTAACTCTTTCCACTCCGTTTCCTCTCTAGCAATAATACAGTACTTATTATTAAAAAAAGCTTCTTTTTGTAAACCCCCACTATCTGTAACTACTATAGCGCAATTCTTTAATAACTCCAACATATCAAAATACCCAACTGGGTCTATGAATGTTATATTAGAATGTACATCGTGTTTTAAAAGCATTTTCTTGGTTCTAGGATGCAAAGGCATGACAACCTTTTTATCCAAACTAATTTTGTCTAAAGCCAAAAATATATTTCGAAGCTTTGTTTTTTCATCAGTATTATCTTGCCTATGTATTGTTGCCAAAACAAAGTCTGCCTTTTCTAATTGTAAATCATCTAAAACTGTAGATTTTTCTGATGATTTTTTACTATAAAACAATACAGCATCCTTCATAATATCTCCCAATTTTTCAACAGTAATTGGTAAATTATCGAATCCTTCTTTTGAAAGATTTTCTAAGGAAACATCTGTTGGACAAATTAATAAATCAGAAATTCTATCTGTAAGTATTCTATTAATCTCCTCTGGCATATCCATATTAAAAGAACGTAAACCAGCTTCTATATGTATAACTTTAATTCCCATTTTCTTGGCAGTCATTGCTCCAGCAAAGGTTGAGTTTGTATCTCCATAAACAACAACAGCGTTAGGTTTTTCCTTTATTAAAACCTCTTCTATTTTTTCCATCATCTGCCCAGTCATAGCTCCATGACTTAAGCCATTAATATTTAAATTGTAGGATGGCGATTGGATTTCCATTTCCTTAAAGAAAACTGTACTCATATTAGTATCAAAATGTTGCCCAGTATGAATAATTACTTCCTCAATTTTTCCCTGTTCTTTTATAATTCTACTTAAAACAGCTGCTTTCACAAATTGAGGTCTTGCTCCTAAAATCGTTACAATTTTTTTCATTATTTAACTATTGTAGATTTTATAATTAAAGATAACTCTTCAGTTAACTTTTTTCTATGATATTTTTGAATATTCATTTTTTCAGTAGTCAAATTATGCTGCTTAAACTTAGTGTAAAAATCTAAAATCGTTTTCTTTAACTTCTGTTTATCTTCAAACCCAACCATTATGCCTGCTTTGGTATCGTTAATAATTTCAGCTGCATCTCCATCTTCAGGTCCAATAGCTAATATAGGGCGATTTGCTTGTAAGTATTCAAATATTTTACCTGTAATAATTCCTTTAGCACTGGGTACATTATTAATTGCTAATAATAATACTTGTGATTTTTGTTGATATAATTTTGCTTCATCATGACTTATATAATCTAAGGTAAAAATAGTATTAGCATCAAAAGCAGTAATTTGTTCCTGCACTTCTGGGGCTATTTTTCCTATTAATTGTATTCTTAAATCGTTCTTAAATTCGATGTCTTCATCGCATAGTTCTCTTAATACTTTCCACAATTTTTTTGGGTTCCTATCGGCATTCATCATGCCAATATGTGTAAGACTAAAAGTTGTATCTAATGTTTCAATCTTTTGCGAATTTTCAGAATCAAAACCATTTGTAATCACATGAATATTTGAGGCCTCTTTTTCAAAATTCTTTTTCATTGTATTCCCTACAACAATAATTGCATTCGACTTAGAGACTACTCGTTTTTCTAATTCATAATGCTTTCGCTTTGATTTATCTGTTAGTGGTAATTGATGAAAATAATCTATTTCTGTCCATGGATCTCTAAAATCCGAAATCCAAGTAACTCCTAGCCTTTCTTTAAGTTTCATGGCTATTAAATGCATACTATGCGGAGGACCCGTACTTATAATAGTCTCTATTTGATGCTTTTTTAAGTATTTTTCTAAGTATTTAACTGAGGGGGTTATCCAGTATTTTCTCGCATCAGGAATAAAATAGTTAGCTCTTATATACTGTAAAATCTTTCCTGCTAAACCTGGATTAGGGTTTAAAAAACCGCTACTCTGGCTTTTACTTTTTTTCGAAAAAAAAGAAAAAAAAGTATTGGGTTCAAAAATAGGTTTTCTTAAAACCGTTACTCCCTCTGGGATTTCATTTTCAAGACTAAAGTCTTCAATAGCATATTCTGGGTTTTCAACAGTATACACTATCGGCTCTATACCAAAATCTCTTAGGTACTTTACAAACTTCAACCAACGCTGAACGCCTGATCCTCCTGATGGTGGCCAATAATATGTAATAATAAGTACTTTCAATGAGATAAATTATCGTACAAAGTAAGGAGTTCTTTTGAAGTTTGATCCCAAGAAAATTCATTTTTTACAAATTTTTCTCCATTTTCTCCCAGTTGATTCCTTAAATCTGAGTTATTATAAAGCTCCATCATCTTTTCAGAAAACTCATTTATATCTTTTTCTTTATGCACTAATCCAGCATTAATCCTTTCTATTAATTTTTTTTGAGCAGTAGCATTACTAACTAACAACGGTTTTGCAAAACTCATATATTGAAATAATTTGTTTGCATAAGCTACATCGTGTTGTTTATTTCTATGTAAAGGAGAGATACATACATCACTAGCAACAATATAAGAAGGAAATAAAGAGACATCTTGCCAACCTTCAAAATCTACATAATTTTCTATTTTTAGATTCTTTACTTGCTGTTTCAAAATAGGATCAGTAGTATTACTACCAACAATAACCAACTTTATATTTTGAATATTTTGAGATAAGTTTTTTATTGATGAAATAACAGTTTGTAACCCTCTTCTTAAATGAGTATCGCCTAAATACAACACTACAAAATCGTTCTTATAGTTATTAATAATACGTTTTTCAATCTTAGCATCTCTATAAAAAGAAGTTCTAATTGTATTTGGAACAAGGACAATTTTTTGAGGGTTCTCTTTGGTTCTCTTCTGAACTTCTTTGACAAACTCTTGCGAGACAGTAATTACTTTATCTGCCTTTACAATAAATTCTTCTTCTTTTCTTTTCCATTTCTTAGGAGATATGATATACTTCCCTGGGAATTTCTGTAAGTGTGGATATAGCTTCATCACTTCTGGCAGATTATCATGTAAATCTAATACAACTGGAAGCTTGTATTTCTTATTTGCTTTAAAAACAGCTTCTGCTATTCTGATATCATGAATATGAAGTGCCTCTATTTCATTCTTAAGAATAAAATCGACTATTTTCTTTCTCATTAAGAAAGTATACAAAGGAATAGTGTATACTAATGCAGACAATTTATACTCTAACTTATTGGAAGAGTATCTTCTAATTTTTATACTATTAATCTCCTCTTCATTCGATTGTTTATCGTAACTCAAGCAAAATAAAAAAACATCATGACCTTTTTTAGCAAGTACAATTCCTTCATTCTCAACCCTTGGATCTGGTGGAAAATTTGAATCTAAAATCATTCCTATTCTCAAAATTTCTTAATCTTTACGTTCTGCATACACAGCATAATATCTAGGAGTAAATGTTCTTAAGATAGGCCTAAATCCAATTTTATTAATAGGACTCGTCCATTTTTTTGTTTCTTTAATTTCCCAACCTGATTTTTCTAGTAACCAGTCAAATTGCCAATCTTCAAACTCATGATAATGTCTATCCCACATATCAGTTTTACTTCTGTAAGCACTAGCAAACCATAGCTTTAATGGAATTGTAGTAACTAATTTTGGGCTATTAAATTCTCTTAAAACATTAAACGGTGCAATTAAATGCTCAAAAATTTCAAATGCAGTAATAGCGTCTACCTTATACTCTTTGACAACATTTGGTAGTATATCTAAATCTTCTCCTCCAGTATTAAATACAGTATAACCATGCTGCTCCATAATTTCTGTAAAATCATTTCTAGTTCCTAAATCTAAAATTGTTGCAGGAGCTGGGATTACTTTTTGAAGAAATAATAAAGTATTCTTATACCGTTTTGCATGTGTTTTTAATGCCATAACTATTTCTTTTTCCTTTTAATAAAAAACCACCCAATTGGTATTAAGATTAATAATCCATAAGAAAACAACGTAATGGTGTTTCCTCTTGAAATGACTGAAGGTTCAAATTTAAATACAATACTATGTTTTCCAGCAGAAACAGGCATCCCTCTCAATACATAGTTAACTCTGTAATGAGGTGTTAACTCATTATTTATGTATGCTTTCCAACCATCTTTATAGAAGATTTCAGAAAATACTACAAACTGTGTTTTAGCTGCAACAAATTCATATTCGAGAGTTGTAACGTCATAATTTACTAGTCGAATTGATGCTGTAGAATCCTTTTGAATATTTGTATCAATACTAGAAGCTATCTTTCCGTAATCTAATTTAGAAATAACTGCTACACTTTTTGTATCTAAACTATCTAGGCCTTTTATTTCTTCATTAGCAGAGTTTGCAATCTTTAACTCCTGTATAAACCAAGCATTGCCATTAGCATCTGGATTTATTTGCGCTTGCTCTTTTCCAGATTGATCACTAAAAATAAAGTATTTAACATTCAACATATTAAATACATCTACATTATTCCTTGCAATCTGATAGTCATACAATTCTTGATACCTACCTAATTTAGCTGCATGATATCCTCCAATGGACTTATGAAAATAAGAAGTCCGACCATCTTTTATTGGATTTGTTGCAAAGTTAGCGACTCTATAATGACTTTTATCTTTTAAAATTTGAGTATCTACTGCCGAAGCTACAAATGGTTTGTCAATTTTTATAGCAGGTTTAAAATCTTCCTCATTCACATATCTTTTATCTACAGAAACCAAATCGAATAAAATCAAAATAACCAATCCAGTAATAACTTTGGCTTCACTCAGTTTTTTATGTAATAACATCCATAATAAGCCAAATGTAACAGTTACTAAACCTATAGACCTTAGAGTATCCCAAATTAAAATAGATTGCCTGTCTGCGATAACTGCATCTAACAACCCAGGGTATTGCTGATAATTTGCATCTCTAATCCCTTCAAATGTTGAGAAACCATAAGCATATAAAAAAGCTACTGAAATAATTCCCACAGTTATGTATCCTGACTTTTTAAGGGCTTTTATTTTTTCATCAGTTGTTAATTTGTTATAAAAAAGTTCTTTTAATGCTAAAACTCCTAATATAGGTACACATAACTCAGCAATTACTTGAATCGAGGATACTGCTCGAAACTTATTATAGAGTGGCACATAATCAATAAAGAAATTAGTCAAAAACTCAAAATTCTTACCCCAACTCATCAACAAAGAAAATATGGTAGCAATTACTAACCAATACTTGTACTTGCCTTTGACTAAAAAGATTCCTAGAAAAAATAAAAAGAAAATAACAGCCCCAATATAAGCAGGTGCTTCAATAATAGGTTGTTCTCCCCAATAGGTAAACACTTGTTTTACAAAACCATCAGCTTGTTTTGGTCCAGCTTTAGATGCTATAAACTTATACGTGTTAGAACTTTTACTCAACTCCTCCACTGTGCCTCCTCCCATATAGCGAGGAATCAATAAATTAAACGTTTCTGCTTTTCCATAGCTATATTCAGTAATATAACTTTTATCTAATCCTGTGCTTGCAACTTTTTCTGTTCCATCAGGATTAATTGTCAATTCTGATTTTCCTCGAGTGCTATAATCTGCATATTGCTTCATGGAAAGTAATCGAGTTGAGTTTACCCCTAGACCTAACATCATTGCAAATAGTATAAGTCCAACTTGTTTCCAAAAAGCATGCGTTGTTTTATCTACGATACCTAATACAACATTAGCAATTAAAGACACCGTTTCTTTAAAAGAATTTGGTTTTTCACCTTGAGCTTTTGTATCTATTAACTCAACTATTCCTAAAATAATGATGATAAACGCCATATAATAAGTCATCTGAGGATGATTTGCGTGTATCTCTAATGCTGTTGCTAGTGCTGTGACGATAAAGCCCAATAAGTATTTTCGTTTAAAAATCCATATAACACCCGCTATAACCATAGGCATATAACCAATTGCATGCGCCTTTGCATTGTGCCCAGCCCCAAAAATGATGATCAAATAGGTAGAGAAACCAAAAGCTAAAGCACCTAAAATAGATAATCGCCAATGCGTATTTAAGGCTGTTAGTAGTAAAAAGAATCCTAAAAAATAGAGAAATAAATAATCTGCAGGTCTAGGTAAAAAGCGTATAGTTTTATCTAAATAACGCACATAATCATTAGGATAGTATGCACTTAACTGAAAAGCCGGCATTCCACTAAATGCACTTCCTGTCCAATAAGGCTCCGTTCCTTTATCGGCTCTAAAATCTTGAATCTCTTTTGCCATTCCCGTAAATTGGGTAATATCGGATTGAGAAATTTTTTCTCCTTGTAAAACGGGATAGAAATAAATTAAAGAAACAATTATAAATATTCCAATGGCAGTTAAATAAGGTACTCCTTTTTTAAAATTCATATTAGTCTAGTTCTTCAAAATCTACATATTCTCCAACAGAAGAATCACTTTGACGTTGAGAATTAGGTTTCTTATCAATTACCGTTTCTCCTTCTCTTGCTTTTGTAGCTTGTTGTTTATTGTATTGTTGTTGCGCTTTTTGCTGCATATTATTAACCATCTTTTTCATCAAAATAGGGGCGAAAATTCTACCTAAGAATTTTAGCAAATAATAAATGAATATGATAATTAATATTGTTCTTAAAAAACCCATTAATTCTGCTTGTTGCATTTCTATGTTTAAATAATAATCAAAAATAACAATTTGACAATAATTGTAGCGTTAACATATTACAAAAACTTTAAAACTATTAAAAAAGTATTTATTGGATTTGACGAATCGTTATTTTCAGCTATGTTTGTAAGATACTCTAAATTAATTTCTTTGAAACGCTCATTTTCTATTAAACAAGTTCTCACATTGGTTTTTATGCTTTCTATAGGGACAGAATTCATACAGGCGCAATATACTGAGGTCATTAATTCTAATAGGCCTGGTTTTTCTGAGAGTCCATATAGTGTAGGAACGGGTATTTATCAATTTGAATCAAATATCTTTTTTAGAAATACTTCTGCGCAACCTACTTTTTCTAGACCTCAATCTTTAGGCTTAAATCTGGCTTTTAGGACAAGTTTCTTTTTTGAACGACTAGAATTAAATTTAAATGCTAGTTATCAGAGAGATAAATTTGCCTTTAAAAATATTTTTACTTCACATTATTTTGATTCAGGTATTAGTGAGTTAACTATTGGCGCCAAATATCTTGTGTACCACCAAGAGTATAAAGATAAAAGCAAAGAAATTAGAAGTTGGAAAAAAAGAAATGCCTTCGATTGGAAAAGAGCGATTCCTTCTGTAGCAGTTTATGCTGGAGCAAATACTGATTTTGTTAGTGAAGCTTTTAAAACAGGTAAATTTTCTCCTAAAGTGGGAGTTTTATTGCAGAATGATTTTTCGGAAAGTTTCAACTTAATTACAAATATATTTTATGATCGGATTGGAACGGATGCTCCTGAACTCTCATATATTGCTACTGCTACAATAAATTTTGATGAAAAATGGTCTATTTTTCTAGAAAACCAAGGGGCAAAAACAAAATTTATCTCAAGAGGAAACGTTGGGACTGGTGTTGCTTACTTGTACAATAGAAACATACAACTTAACAGCTCTTTAAGATTGGTTGTAGAAGGTAATGCTACAGGCTTATATTCTTCTTTAGGAGTCTCCTACAGAATAGACAGACATAAAGACAAACTTATTTCTGACGGTAATGGTGAGACACTCCCAGAAGGAAAGGAAACTAGGTATGCTAAGAAAAAAAGAAAAGGATTCTTTGGAAGACTTTTTGGAAAAGTAACAGGTATTTTTAAGAAGAAAGACAAATCTAATAAGGGAACAACAAAAGAGGGAGAAAAGGAGACAAGGAAAAGACCTAGAAGGGTTCGTAAAAAACCAAGTAAAATAAAGCCAGTTAAGAAAAAGAAAAAAAAGAAAGACGATTCTAAAGAAGAGGATAATAATTTGTAAAATGACTATTTTTGTAGCATGATTAATATTCTAGAATGCCATACAAAAAAGGAAATGAAACAATTCGTTACATTTCCTTTTTCAATTTATAAAAACAATGACTACTGGGTTCCGCCAATTATTAAAGATGAATTGGAAACCTTTGATAGAGAAATAAATCCAGTTTTTGAAACTGCAGACGCTCGTTTCTTTCTGGCTTTAAAAAACGGAAAAATTGTAGGAAGAGTAGCTGCAATTATAAATTGGTATGAAGTTGAAAAACAAGGTATCAAAAAAATGCGTTTTGGTTGGTTTGATGTTATTGATGATATCTCTGTTTCAAAGGCTTTACTTGATAAAGTAAAAGAAATTGGAAAAGAAAACAATCTTGAATATATGGAAGGTCCAGTTGGTTTTTCAAACTTAGACAAAGTAGGTGTTTTAACTGAAGGTTTTGACCATATAGGAACCATGATTACTTGGTATACACATCCATATTACAAAAATCATTTAGAGGAACTTGGCTATGTAAAAGAGAAAGAGTATTTAGAAAATAAGTTTAAATTTAATGGAGAAATTATTGCTTATTATTCTAGGGTAAGTGCAGTCATACAAAAACGCTCTAAACTCACTTATAAAACATTTACCAAAACAAAAGACATCATGCCGTATGCTGATGAAATGTTTAAAGTGTTCAGTAAATCGTATTCAAAGCTCTCTTCTTTTGTACCCATCTCTGATGCTCAAATCGAGTTTTTTAAAAAAAAATACATCAGCTTTATCAACCCTGAGTACATCATTTTTGTAATGGATGAAAATGATAAGATGATTGCTTTTGCCATCGTTATGCCTTCTTTTTCAAAGGCATTACAAAAAGCAAAAGGAAAATTATTCCCTTTTGGTATCTTTCATTTATTGCGCGCAAGAAAGCATTCTAAAGATGTAACCTTTTATTTAATTGGTGTAGATCCTGAATATCAAAACAAAGGAGTTATTGCGGTTATTATTGATGTATTTGGTAAAACATTTATAAAAAAAGGAATAGAAAATTGCATTAGAACTCCTGAGTTAGAAGAAAACAAAGCCATACATCAAATGTGGAAAAACTTTAACCCTATAACTCATAAACGAAGAAGAACTTATCGATTCAATCTATAATGCAATTATTTTACAATTCAGATATTACTAAAACAACTACTCAATTTACTTTTGATAAAATTGAGAGCAGACATATTGTAAAAGTTTTGAGAAAAAAAGAAGGAGATATTTTGCATATTACAGATGGAAAAGGCTTCTTATATTCTTGTGAAATAATACTTGCTAGTGATAAAAAATGTACTGCTAGAATTATTGAGTTTATAGAAAAAACAAATCCAAGAGATTATTATTTACATATAGCAATAGCTCCAACAAAGAATAATGATAGAATGGAATGGTTTTTAGAAAAAGCAACCGAAATTGGTATTGATGAGATTACACCTATTCTTTGTGATAATTCAGAACGAAAGGTTGTAAAACTAGAGCGCTTTCATAAAATAGTACAATCTGCGATGAAACAATCGTTACAATTTAGACTTCCTAAATTAAACGAGCCTATGAAACTATCCGAATTTATATCACAAAGTTTTGATGGAAAAATATGCATTGCTCACTGTGAGGAAGGCATCAAAAAAGGATTGAAAGAACATATAAATCCAAAAGAAAACACAACTATCTTAATTGGCCCTGAAGGAGATTTTTCAAAGAAAGAAATTTCTGCTTGTATGCATAAAGGTTATATTCCTATTAGTCTAGGTAAAAATAGATTAAGAACAGAAACAGCTGCTCTTGTAGCTACTCAAAACATTGCATTTCTAAATCAATAAAATAAGAATTCTTATATTGCTTTAAAATATAGTAAATGAATTTCAAGAACAATCCTTTATTCCTATTGCTTACTTTTTTTTTACTTGCTTTTAGTATAGAAGTACATGCTCAAGAGGTTGCAATTTTAAAATATAATGGTGGCGGAGATTGGTATTCTAATCCAACAGCAGTTCCAAATTTAATCAAGTTTACAAACGAAAACTGTAATACAAAAATTAATAAGGACCCTAAAACCATAGCAGTAAATGATATAGATATTTTCAATTATCCCATTCTCTTTTTAACAGGGCATGGAAATGTTTATTTTTCAGATGACGAGGCTAAAAATTTACGTAATTATTTAATCTCTGGTGGCTTTCTACATATTTCTGACAATTATGGTTTAGATAAGTTTATTAGACGAGAATTGAAAAAAGTATTTCCAAAATTAGAATTAAAGGAGATTCCAACGAATCATGCTATATATAATCAAACATTTGCATTTAAAAATGGATTACCTAAAATTCATGAACATGATAAAAAAGCCCCTCAGGGATTTGGGCTTTTCTATGAAGGCAGACTTATCTGTTTTTATGATTATGAATCTGATTTAAGTGATGGTTGGGAAGATGCTTCTGTACATAATAACCCTAAAGAAGTTCGTGAAAAAGCATTAAAAATGGGTGCAAACATTATAGAATATGCTTTTAAACACTGATCCTACGATAGATGTAGATGCTATAAAAATTAACTTTAGTACAGATTCTCTTTGGATACTAAACATCGCTTTAGCTGTAATCATGTTTGGTGTAGCTTTGGGCATCACCATAGATGATTTTAGACGATTGATAAAGAAGCCTAAAATTTTGTTTGTAGGTGTTTTTTCTCAATTTATAATGTTGCCTTTTCTTACTTTTTTAGCCATATTAATCATTAAACCTCATCCAAGTTTTGCTTTGGGAATGATGATGATTGCTGCTTGTCCTGGAGGCAATGTTTCAAATTTCTTTAGTAAACTAGGAAAAGGGAATGCCGCTTTATCAGTTAGTCTTACAGCGTTTGCCACATTAATTTGTATTGTAATGACTCCTTTTAATTTACAGTTTTGGGGAAGTCTTTATGAACCTACAAATACTATTTTAAAAACCGTAGAATTAAATCCTTTTGAACTATTTAAATTGGTTTCGTTAATACTGGGAATTCCTCTAATTTTAGGAATGCTATTAAAACGCTATAATGATGCTCTTGCTTTAAAGATTGAAAAAGTCTTAAAACCATTATCAATGCTTGTTTTTATTGCCTTAATAGCAATTGCATTTTCTGAGAATATCGATATTTTTACGGAGCATATTCATCATGTACTATTCCTAGTAATCTTTCATAATATTTTTGCATTCTTTATTGGATATTTCGTTGCCAAAAGCTTTAAACTTGAAAAAAAGGATGTCAAAACAATTACTATGGAAACCGGGATTCAAAATGGTGGACTAGGCTTACTGCTTATTTTTGGATTCTTTGAAGGTCTAGGTGGCATGGCCTTACTAGCTGCTTTTTGGGGAATATGGGATGTGTTTTCTGGGATGATTTTAGCCCTTTATTGGAGTAAAAAAGAAAAAAGTTAGTGACAACTATGAATGTTCTCTACTAAATTTAAAACAGGTTCTGGAGAAACATAAGGTATCCCTAATCCTAAACCTCTTAATACAAATAAAGCTCCAACAAAAACAACAACTATAGGTATCATTTTTCGGATTTTTCTTTTATGAATTTTATTGGTGAAATGAGCCATATATACCACAGAAGTCATTAGTGGTATAGTTCCCAAACCAAACAGCATCATATACAACATTCCCTGTGTAACAGAATTTGAAGTTAACGCACCAAAAATTGCCATATAAACCAAACCACATGGTAGTAATCCATTTAAAAAACCAATGGTTAAAAAGGTATTATTTCTTTTTTTCTTTAACTCATGACCTAATCTATTTTGTATCTTCTGTGTAAAAGAAAAAATGGGTTTAGCAATAGAAATTTTTCTAAATATATTTGGAATAATAATCGAAAGAATCATTAAAACACCTACAATGATAGATAGCTGTTGCTGAACGCCAAAAAAGTAAAAGCTTTTTCCTAAGAGTCCAAATAACATTCCCAGCATAGAATAAGCCACTAATCTCCCCAAATGATAGTTTACAACTTGTAATAATTGAGTGCCTTTGTTTGTACGATTTACTGGCAGCATAAAAGCAATGGGGCCACACATGCCAACGCAATGTAAACTTCCAAATAATCCTAAAATGAAACCCGATAGTAGCATTAGTATGTAATTGCTTTTTTAAAGAGATATTTCTTGTCTAAATAGGTAAACCTCACAGTCATGTCCCAACGACCATCCAATAAACTTTTGTCAGGCACGAGCAAATATTTATTGAGAAGTGAAATCGGAATTTCAAAATCCAATTGTTTATTAGATGGTCTGTATAAGGACACTTTCCCCTTTATTTTTGTTGGATCTAACTTAGGTGGAAAAGTAATCTCCAATCCTTTATTTGTTTTTTCTATTTTTAACTCAGTTCCTAAATCTGCGGCATTTTTTGAAGCATCAATTTCATTTTGATATTCAAGCTCTTTTTGATAATATTTTTCGGTAACTAAATCATGATTATAGTTATCGCCTGTACTCATTTTGATTACGAAATACATAATGAATCCCATAAATAAGATTATTGTAATCACAATTCCTGTTCCCCAATTAATTTTCATTTTTTCTTTCTTTTATCTGTATGATCTTGGTCCTAAAAAATTTGTAATGGTTGTCTCTATTAATTTTTCATTACTAAATACACCTATTTTTAATTGGACTTTATCATTCTTTAACTCAGATTTGTTTATATCTATTAATAATGTTCCTTCTGCAAAGCCTTGTCCTGGAACATCAAAATTTTGACTATTGATAACCTTTATAATTCCTTTGTGAGAAAGTAATTTGTATTGAATATGCCTTATGGTATCATTCGTCTTGTTAATTACTTTATAGCTATATATGTTACTAATAACATTGTTTTCTTTCTCTTGGTATAACTGACCAGAGACTCTTAATACCGAAGCTTCTACATCGTTTCTTAAAAACAACATTCCAGACAAAACTCCTATCAAAATTATCAATACAGCTGCATATCCTTTCATCCGCGCGGTAAGCTTAAAAGGCGCCTTTTTTTCTATATTATCTATACTTGCATATCGAATTAAACCTTTAGGCAAACCTACGTTTTCCATCATATGATCACATTCATCTATACAAGCAGTACAATTCACACACTCTAACTGAGTTCCGTTTCTAATATCTATTCCTGTAGGGCAAACATGGACACATTGTTTACAATCTATACAATCTCCTTTTCCAGAAGTAACACGGTCTTCATTTTTCTTAAATTTTGCTCTCCCTTTTTCTTTTTCACCTCTCTTATAATCATAAGCAACTACAACAGACTGATTGTCTAGTAAAACGCCTTGCAGTCTTCCGTATGGACAAGCTATGATACACACCTGTTCTCTAAACCATGCAAACACAAAATAAAATACACCTGTAAAAATGGTTAGTGAAATTAATGTGTTTAAGTTGTCAAATGGAGAACCTTGTATGTAGTCTAATACTGTATCTCCTCCAATTAAATACGCTAAAAAGACATTTGCAATGATAAATGAAATGATAAAAAAGAGCATCCATTTTAAGAGTCTCTTTCTTATTTTTTCTGCATTCCATTGCTGTTTATCCAATCTAATTTGTTTTCCACGATCGCCTTCAATCCAATACTCAATTCGTCTAAAAACCATTTCTAAAAAAATAGTCTGTGGACAAAACCAACCGCAAAAAATTCTACCAAAAACAACTGTAAATAGTGTAATAAATACTACTCCAATGATCATAGAGATTACAAACAGGTGAAAATCTTGAGGCCAAAAAGGAAAGCCAAAAATATTAAAACGTCTTTCTAAAACATTAAATAGCAGAAATTGGTTCCCATTAATTTTTACAAAAGGCGCAGATAATAAAAATATCAGTAAAAAATAGCTTAACCACTTTCTGTATGTATAAAATACTCCACTAGGTTTTTTAGGATACACCCAAGACCTTTTACCATCTTGATTAATAGTACCAATACTATCTCTAAAACTTTCGTTCTCGGGTGTTTCCATTACTAACTATTAAAAAACTATTTTTAATTTCGCTATTCTTCTTCCCAAATTTCCCCCTCTGGCTTTTTTCCTCCCTCTGGCGAGGTTCCTTGTAGAGACAACACATAACTTGCTAGTTTATGTATATCTGTAGGTTTTTTTATTGTTTTTTTCCAAGGCTCCATTCCTTTTCCATCTCTACCTCCTTCAGAAATAGTTTTATAGACATTTTGTAATCCTCCACCTAAAATCCAATATTTATCTGTTAGATTTGGCCCTATATTACCTCTTCCATCTTTCTCATGACAGCTTACACAATTAAGGTTAAATAATGCTCGACCTCTTTTTAAAGAAGCTTCATCTGTTAAGATTTCCATACTTGCTATATCAAAAGGTGCTGTTGGATTTTTCTGTTCAAACTGCTTTAATTTTAATTCAGCAGCTGCCACTTCTTTATTGTATTCAGTTACCTGATCATCTCCATCTAAAACTTCGTATCTGACTAAATAAACAACAGCAAATACAATGGTTAAATAAAACATATATACCCACCATGGTGGCAATGTATTATCTAGTTCTCTAATACCATCATAATTATGATCTAGTATGATTTCTGTTTCCTCTTCAATATCTTTAGACTTCGTCCAATTCTTCATTAATTTCTTAAACCAAGCATTAGGTTCTTCAGCTGGAATTCCATCTTTCTCACGCTGTAACTCTTCGGCTTTCTTTTGAGAAATGATATTGACCATTTCTTTCATTATAATAACTAATACAAAACCGATTAGTGCTAACCATACAAGTGGGTTTTCATAGATATCAAAGGGGTTTTCGTATGCCATAAATGCTTTAGCAAGACCAATAAAAGTGATGATTATAAAGCCTATATATCCGAATGATTGTATATATTTTTTCATCTTATATCTGATTTAATAGTATCTTCTAAGGGGATATTACTTACCGTTTGTATATATTCTTTCTTTGCTGTAAACACCCACCAAAATAGGAGTACAAAAAAAGTAAAGAAGATCAGTAATGAGATTAAAGGATAGATTTCTATACCTGTAATACTCTCCATATGATTTTTGATAAATTTCAGCATCGTATTATTCGTTTTGGGTTAAATTTTCTTTTACATCTTTTAGTTTAATATCTGTTCCTAATCTTTGTAGGTAAGCAATCAAAGCTATAATCTCTCTATCTTTTAAAGGAACATAACTCGTTCCAAGCTCTTTTTTCTGCTCATTAAATGATTTAGAAATTGCATCTATAGTTAATAAATCTGTAGCAATTTCATTAGACTGCTTGTTCATACTCTCTTGTGCTTTTAGGATGTCTTCTTCTGTATAAGGCACTCCTAAAGTTACCATTGCCCTCATTTTTGCTTCTGTATCAGTCTTATCTAATTGATCTCTAATCAACCATTGATATGCTGGCATTATAGATCCTGAAGAAGTACTTTGTGGATCATACATATGATTAAAATGCCATGCATTATTATATTTCCCTCCTATTCTTAACAAATCGGGACCTGTACGTTTACTACCCCACAAGAAGGGATGATCATAGACAAACTCACCGGCTTTAGCATATTCTCCATATCGTTCTACTTCACTTCTAAAAGGTCGAATCATTTGTGAGTGACAACCTACACATCCTTCTCGGATATATAAATCTCTTCCTTCTAACTCTAAAGGTGAATACGGTTTTACACTAGAGATGGTAGGTATATTGGACTTTACCAAAAGTGTCGGAATAATCTGAATAGCTCCACCAATTAAAATTGCAATAGTCGCATAGATGGTTAATTTAACAGGTTTTCTCTCTAACCATGTGTGATATTTTTCTCCTCTTTGTCTGTGCTTAGGAACTCTCTGTAAAGCAGGAGCTTCTGCTAATTCATCAGTTACTTTACTACCAGATCTAACTGTTTTCACAATGTTATACAACATAACAATAGCTCCCAAAATAAATAGACTTCCTCCTATTGCTCTCATCCAATACATAGGAACAATCTCATTAACAGTTTCTAAGAAATTCTTGTAGGTTAATCCTCCATCTGGACTAAATTGTTTCCACATAGATGCCTGTACAAAACCAGCTACATACATAGGTAGTGCATATAAAACAATTCCTAAGGTTCCAATCCAGAAATGGAAGTTTGCCAATTTAATCGAGAATAGTTTTGTTTTAAACATTCTTGGAATTAACCAATACAGCATTCCAAAGGTTAAAAATCCGTTCCAAGCTAATGCTCCAACATGAACATGCGCAATAATCCAATCGCTAAAATGGGCAATAGCATTTACATTTTTTAGGGATAGCATTGGTCCTTCAAAAGTTGCCATACCATAACCAGTAATTGCCACTACCATAAATTTTAATACTGGATCTGTACGTACTTTATCCCAAGCACCTCTCAATGTTAAAAGTCCATTAATCATACCCCCCCAAGATGGTGCTATTAGCATTATCGAAAAAGCAACACCTAAACTTTGGGCCCAACCTGGTAAAGATGTATATAAAAGATGATGTGGTCCTGCCCAGATATAAATAAATATCAAGGACCAGAAATGCACAATAGAAAGCTTATAAGAATAAACCGGTCTATTTGCCGCTTTAGGCACAAAATAGTACATCAACCCCAAAAAAGGAGTTGTTAAAAAGAATGCAACTGCGTTATGCCCGTACCACCATTGCACTAATGCATCTTGCACTCCTGCATATACTGAATAACTTTTTAAGGCTCCAACCGGGAGTGCCAAACTATTAAAAATATGCAATACTGCAACCGTTACAAAAGTTGCTAAATAGAACCAAACTGCAACATATAAATGACGCTGTCTTCTTCGTAAAATAGTCCAAATCATGTTTGCTCCAAAAGCTACCCAAACCAATGCTATTGCAATATCTATAGGCCATTCTAGTTCTGCATATTCTTTTGAACTTGTATAACCTAAAGGTAATGTAATTGCTGCAGCTACAATAATAAGTTGCCATCCCCAGAAGTTGAAGTTGCTTAAGAAATTACTAGCCATTCTCGTTTTTAACAATCGTTGTAATGAGTAATAAACACCTGCAAAAATTGCATTTCCTACAAAGGCAAAAATTACTGCATTTGTATGTAATGGTCTAAGTCTACCAAAGCTCAACCATGAAATCCCATCTGTAATGTTCGGGAATAAAAACATGAATGCTAATAGTAAACCAACACTAAAACCAACGATACCCCAAAGTAGCGTTGCGTAGATGAATTTTTTTACGATTTTGTTGTCGTAATAAAATTGTTGCATTTCCATAATTTGAATTGTTTTATGTCTGTTAGTTGTTAATTGTTATCTTCTTTTACAATTTCATCGTCAAACAACATGCGAACTGAAGGTGTGTACGAATCATCGTACTGCCCTCTTTTTACTGAGATGATAAATGCTATAAAAAAAACAATAGCTACCAAAATACTTAGTGTAAGTAGTAAATAAATAACGCTCATATCTTGCCTGATAATTTCTATGTAAAAGTACCTAGCTAAGTTTCTTTAAAAAATGACATTTATCATGTTTCAAAAAAAATGATTGTTAAATAGTCATCGAAAAAAGTTGTGTTTGTGGTTTGCTTTTTTGAAGTCTTTTATCAAAGGCCATACATACATTTCTAACAAAAGGTCTAGCTTCTTCGCTTAGAGAAAGGGTGTCTTCCTCTAAAGTTATTAAACCATCTGCTTTCATTTCTTGGAGTAAAGAAACACTCTCTTCTGAATTTGAAAAACGAGCTTCAGCAGCTTCCCATGAAGTATGCATTTGACACATAATGTTTAAAATATGTTTCCTAATAACTAAATCTTCATGAGTAAGAATATGACCTCTAAATACTGGGATTTCTCCTTCATTGACAATTTTAATATATTGCTTTACTGTTTTTACATTTTGTGAAAAACCATACCAAGAATCTGAGATTGCAGACATTCCCAAACCAATCATTAACTGAGTTTTGCTAGAAGAATAACCCATAAAGTTTCTATGTAATGTTTTCCTTTTTTCTGCTTCATATAAGCTATCAGATGTTAATGCAAAATGATCCATCCCTATTTCATGATAACCCAATTCAAAAAACATTTTTTTACCAAGCTCATACAATATTCTTTTATCTTCGTCTTTTGGAAGATCTTTTTCATCAAAGCCTCTTTGCCCAACCCCTTTTACCCAAGGAACGTGTGCATAACTATAAAAGGATATTCTATCTGGCTTTAATTCTTTAGTTCTACTTATAGTCTCTATAATATTTTCTTTAGTTTGGAATGGCAGTCCAAAAACTAAATCATGACTGATAGAAGTATAACCTATCTCTCTAGCCCATTGTGTTACATTCTTTACATTTTCAAAAGGTTGTATTCTGTGAATTGCTTCTTGAACTTTAACATTATAATCTTGAACGCCAAAACTTACTCGCCTAAAGCCTAAGGTATATAATTTTTGTAAATGCTCTTTAGTCGTATTGTTTGGATGTCCTTCAAAGCTAAACTCAGCTTCTGAATGCTCTACCGCATTTTCAAGCAATCCTTGCATTAGCTTTTCTAAATTTTGGCTAGAAAAAAAAGTTGGAGTACCTCCTCCTAAGTGGATTTCTTTTACGATAGGTTTATCTGACATCAAGTTTACATATAACTTCCATTCTTTCAATACTGAATGGATATACTCTTCTTCTACATCATGACGTTTGGTAATATGTTTATGACACGCACAGAAAGTACATAAGCTTTCACAAAAAGGTAAATGAATATAAATACTGATTCCTTCATCCAGGCTACTTTCATTAAATGATTTTTGAAATGATAAAATCCATTTTTCTTTGCTGAATGTTTCTGGCTCCCAAAATGGTACTGTAGGATAACTCGTATATCTAGGTCCTGGAATATTGTATTTCTGAATTAAAGATTTCATAATGTTCCTAGAGCTATATATACCATTTCTTTAAAAGTGTGTTCTCTTTCTTCTGCGGTAGTTCTTTCTCCCGTTACTAAGCTATCAGAAATGGTTAAAATAGATAATGCTTTTACATTGTGTTTTGCAGCAGCTGTATAAATACCAGCAGTTTCCATTTCAACACATAAAACTCCAAATTCTGCCCAGTGCTTATAAGCATCAAAATTATCTGTATAAAATTCGTCTGAACTTAGGACATTTCCTGCTTTAATAGGTGTTTTTCTTTTTTCAGCTTCAGCTATTGCTTTTTTAAATAAATCAAAATCAGCAGTAGGAGCATAACTTGCTCCATGAAATCGTTGCATATTAACACCAGAAGTTGTAGATCCTGACATTGCCAAAACAATATCTCTTATTTTTACTTCTTTTTGATAAGACCCTGCTGATCCTACTCTTATTAAACTTTGAACTCCAAATTGTGTAATCAATTCATTTGCATAAATTAAAGCTGATGGTATTCCCATTCCTGTTCCTTGTACAGAAACTCTTTTTCCTTGATATGTTCCAGTAAAGCCTAACATACCTCTTACTTCGTTATAGCAAATTATATTTTCTAAAAATGTCTCTGCTATCCATTTGGCTCTTAAGGGATCTCCTGGCAATAATACCGTTTCTGCGATCTCTCCTTTTTTTGCACCTATATGTATACTCATCTTAATATGAATTTTTATCTGATATTCCTGAATTGACTAATAATACTCCAGATGAAGTACCCAATCTAGCGACTCCCATCTCTATATATTTTTTTGCAGTTTCTATATCTCTAATACCTCCAGCTGCTTTTATCTTTATTTTACTGCTCACCGATTGTTGCATCAATAGTACATTTTCAAAAGTTGCTCCTCCCTCACCAAAACCTGTTGCTGTTTTAATAAAATCTGCTCCAGCATTTTCTGAAAGCTTTGCTACTTTAGTTATCTCATCATTAGTTAAATAAGAATTTTCAAAAATTACTTTTAAAATAGTGTGTCCAATAGCCTTTTTTATTTCAGCAATTTCCTCTTGTACATAATCAAAATTTTTAGATTTTAAATGCCCTATATGAATAACCATATCAATTTCGTCTGCTCCATTTTTAACACACTCTATAGCTTCAAAAACTTTAGCCTTTGTTGTCATTGCTCCTAGTGGGAACCCTACTACTGCTGCTACTTTGACATCAGTATTTTTTAACAATTTTGTTGCTAGGCTCACATAACATCCATTCACACAAACTGCATAGAACCCATATTTTACTGCTTCTTTACATAATTGAATAATATTTTCTTCTGTTGCTGTAGCTTTTAATAAAGTGTGATCTATATATTTCTGAATATTCATTTCTTTAATTTTTTACCTTCAATATTGGTTGCTATTGTTGTAAAGATAACAACACTGATAGAACTTAATGGCATTAATATGGCTGCAATTACAGGTTGTAACTGACCAGTAATCGCGAAATATAAACCAATAGCATTATAACAAAGCGAGAGTATAAAACAATATTTGATAATCTTTACTGCTCTCTTTGATAAGCTCATAAAAAGTGGAATCTTTTCAAAACTTTTAGCATCCAAAATTGCATCAGATGCTGGAGAGAACACATTGATGTTTTCTGACAATGATATTCCAACATTACTTTGCGCTAATGCTCCAGCATCATTTAAACCATCACCAATCATTACAACAGAATGCTTATTCTCCTGTAAATTTTTTATATATTCTAATTTGTCCTCTGGTTTTTGATTAAATACTAGCGCTGTCTTACTAGGTACTATTTTCGAAAGGGTTTCTCTTTCACTTTCATTGTCTCCAGATACAACAGATAAATCGTATTCAGAATTCAATTCCGCTAATAGCTCTTGTAAATGCGGTCTGTAAGCATTAGAAATATTAAACTTCCCTTTGTATTCTTTATCTATACTTAAATGCACTTCTGTTTGTAATGGTTTCTCTTGAATTTTTCCTTTTACAAAACTAGAAGCTCCTATTTTAATCTCTTTATTATCTATAAAAGCAACAATCCCTTTTCCTGTAACTTCTATAAAATCTGAAGTTTCTAGATAATTTTCACTTTTGAAAAAGTCATATAATATTCTACTTAAAATATGGTTAGAAGATCTCAAGACACTTTTTATATATACTTTATCTTGGTTAGACAAACCACTTCCAGCATAATTAATAGTGCTTTCGGAATTTGTAGTAATCGTTCCTGTCTTATCAAAAATAGCCCAATTAGTGGCGGCAAGTCTTTCTATTACGTTGGTGTTTTTTAGATAAAACTTATGTCTTCCAAAAATTCTGATCATATTCCCTAAAGTAAAAGGAGCTGCCAAGGCAATTGCACAAGGACAAGCAATGATGAGGACTGATGTAAAGACATTTAGCGCTAAATTAGCGTCTTTAAACAGCCAGAAAGTTGTAGCTATTATTGCAATTGATAATACAAATATTGTAAAGTTTTTACTAATATTATCGGTAAGGGTTTTAAAAGAAGATTCCTTATCTTTTTGAAAAATATCATTACTCCATAGCTGAGTTAAATAACTTTGAGAGACTGATGTTAATACTTCCATTTCTATAGTTGATGAAAGCTGTTTACCTCCAGCAAATATTTTATCGCCAGATTCTTTCCTTACAGCTTTAGACTCCCCTGTTACAAAACTATAATCTATTTGTCCTTTTCCATTAATTAAGATTCCATCAACTGGAATTAATTCTTGATTTCTAATTAAAAGTCTATCTCCTTTTTTTACATCATATATCTGAGTATTTTCTTCTATACCATCTAATATTCTAGTTACTGCAATTGGGAAATAGGATTTATAATCTCTTTCAAAAGATAAATAGGTATATGTTTTTTGTTGAAAAAACTTTCCTAATAATAAGAAAAACACCAAACCCGTTAAACTATCAAAAAAACCAGTGCCCATATCAAAAACGACTTCTACTGAACTCCTAACAAACAAAACCAAAATACCTAAAGCAATGGGTACATCTATATTTAAAACTTTAGATTTCAAACCCTTATATGCTGATATAAAATATTCATTAGCAGCATAAAAAACTACAGGTAATGAAAACAATAGCATTAACCATCTAAAAACAAACTTGTACTTTTCTAACCAAAATTCGGATACTTCAAAATATTCTGGAAAAGATAAAAACATCACATTTCCAAAAGCAAAACCTGCTACCCCAAGTTTATAATATAAACTTCTGTTAACAGCTTTTTTTCCTGCATCATAGTCTTCCAAACTTATATAAGGTTCATAACCTATACTATTTAACAGGATAGCTAACTCTTTGAGGGAAAATTTATCAGATTTGTAAGTTACCCGAAGCGTCTTTTTTGGAAAGTTTACTTGTGAGCTTGTTATCTCTTTTTTGAGTTTATGTAAGTTTTCTAATACCCAAATACAGGAACTACAATGAATATGAGGTATGTATAAATTAATAACCTGTGTTTCACCGTCATCAAACTCCACTAATTTTTCTACAATATTATCATGTGCTAAAAAATCGTATTTACCTTGTAGTTCATCAGGAATTGCTCCAGGGCTTTCTTGAAAATCATAGTAACAAGATAAATCATTTTCTGTAAAAATCTGATATACAGTTTTACAACCATTACAACAAAATGGTTTATTGTCTATTTGAATAGGGTTCTTATCACAAGAATCCCCACAGTGAAAACATGTTACATTTTCCATTAAAAATATTTACTCTTTGCCTTGCACAAATATCCGTCACTAAATATTTTTAAAATATGATATTTGTCATCTTTTTCCTATCTTTGATTGAGACCCATTATACTAATTTCTATGAGCAAATGTGAGCAATGTATTGTTCGACAACTTAACTCTTTAAAAGAGCTTTCTAAAGATGAATTAGTCCGAATTTCTGCTTGTAAGACAGGTACATTAGTTAAAAGAGGAGAAGTACTCTTTGATGAAGGGGAACATATTAATGGAATTTTCTGTATTAGAGATGGAGTTTGTAAAGTTTCTAAGATGAGTTCTAACGGAAAAGATCAAATTATTAAATTGATTAAAAAAGGAGATCTAATAGGAGAACGAAGTTTGGTTTCTAATGAAGCTTCTAATTTAAAAGCTGTTGCTATTAACGATATGGAGGTTTGTTTTATTCCTAAAGAAGAAATCATGAAAGATTTAAAAAACAACTCTAATTTTACAATGAGTATTTTAAATGATTTAGCTTCTGCTTTAAAGCAATCGGATAATGTTGTTGTTGATATGGCACAAAAAACGGTAAAACAGCGTTTGGCTGAAACTTTAGCATATCTTCATGACAGCTTTGATCAAAAAGAGAATGGTGCACTAGACATTCAGCTTTCTAGAGAAGATATCGCTAACATTATTGGTACTGCTACAGAATCTGCAATTCGCTTGCTATCAGGATTTAAAAAAGAGAAACTTATTCATCTAAAAGGAAAAGAAATTTTTATTTTAGACATCAAGAAATTAAAAAGCTTATCTGAAGGCTTTTAATTGAATTTTTAGCCTTTGAAAACACTTTGGTATTATTCTTTTCGTATTATAATTAAGAGCGTTTTGTTCTTTTACCTAAAAAAAATAAAAATAGAGGGTAAACAAAATATTCCTAAAAAAGGAGCAATCCTTTTTACTGTAAATCACCCAAATGCTCTAATTGACCCTTTATTGGTGGCTACTACAAATCTTAGAATGCAGCATTTTCTAGTTAGAGCGGCATCTTTTAAGAATCCAACAATTAAAAAATTATTAGGCACACTTAATTTAATGCCTATTTACAGAATTAGAGATGGTGTTAAAGAGTTAGCCAAAAACGAAGCCATTTTTAATCAGTGCTTTTCAATCTTACAAAAAGGACAAGCGCTAATGATTTTCCCTGAAGGAAGTCATAATATTAAAAGAACTGTAAGACCTATCAGTAAAGGGTTTACTAGAATTGTATTTGGAGCTATTGATAAATACCCTGATTTAAAGGTTACAATTATTCCTGTTGGAATAACCTATCAAAATCCTTCTGAATATCCTACCAGTGTATCGATAAAATATGGTAAACCAATCATAGCAAATGATTTTTATGATGCAGAAAATATTCCAGCATCTACATTATCATTGAGAAATTTGGTCCGTAATCAATTAAAAGAAATGATTGTTCATATTCCAAATGATGATCAGTATCATACTGTTATTAGTAAATTAAACAATGCCAATGTAAATTATACAGACATAAATGGCGTAAACAATATGATTGGTTCCAATAACATAATACAAAAAAAGAAAAAGCACCTTTTTTTACGTCCGTTAAAATGGCTGATTATTTTGAATAGTATTATTCCTTGGAGTATTTGGAAAAAAATTCAGAAAAAAGTAGATGAAGTAGAATTTGTTGATACGTTTAGGTTTGGAATCAATGCAGTTTCTTTTCCATTATTTTATGGAATCCAAAGTTGGATAATATCGTCCTTTTTTGGTTGGAAAATTGGAATGATATATTTAATAACTTCTATAATTTTAATACTTTTCTACTCAAAAGTTGAATCTATTCCTCCAAAATCGATTCCTGAATAAGTCGTTGAATTTCTGTTCTTATATTTTTTTTAACGAGGCCTCTATTGTCCATAGTTGGGTATACTCTATTTGATAAAAAAACATATACTATTTCACTTTCAGGATCTGCCCAAGTATATGCTCCAGTAAAGCCGCTATGCCCAAAACTTTTATCAGAAACACAACCACAGGTAGCTTCTATTTCTGGGTTCAATTGTGGTTTGTCAAAACCTAATCCTCTACGGACCTTCTTATCTTCAAAATACCTTTTGTTGAATTTATCTATTGTAGAAGATTTTAAAAAACGTTGCCCTCCATAAAACCCTTTTTGCAAATACATTTGCATAATTTTAGCAATATCATTGGTATTAGAAAATAAACCCGCATGCCCACTTACTCCTCCTAACATAGCTGCTCCCATATCATGAACATGCCCGTGCAATAATTGATTTCTAAAGTAAGTATCTTTTTCTGTAGGAACAATCTCTGTTTTAGAAAACTTATGTAAAGGCAAAAAAGTTGTTCTATTTGCTCCCAGTTCTTTATAAAAAGACTCATCTACTAATAAGTTTAAACCTTTTTTATACTTTTTTTCTAATGCTTCTTTTAAAATATAATATCCCAAATCGCTATACTTATATCCAGGATTTTCTCGTTGCTCTGCATCTTTAATATACTTATAGATTGAATCTTTATAAGATGTTTTTAAGTATAAGTTTTCGGCGACTTGGATTGAAAATTTCTTTGATTTTTTTGTTCTATAGTATATAGGTAAGTTTTTTCCTGTAATACTATCTTGTGTCAATCTATAAAAAGGAATCCATGCTTGTAACCTACCATAATGTGAGAGTAATTCAGTAACGGTGACAGTATCTTTATTAGATTTTTTAAACTTTGGCAAGAGCTCTCTAATACTAGCAGTTAACTTAATTTTTTTTTCTTCTTCTGCTTTCATCATCATGGGAAGAGAAGCTAAAATTTTGGTCAAAGAAGCAACATCATATATATCTGAATTCTTTACAGCATCTTTTTTAGCATCTGTATGGTAACCAAAACTCTTTTGATATACAACATTTCCCTTTCTAGCAACTAATACTTGAAATCCAGGTGCCATTTTCTCTGTTAAAACTTCTTCAGCTAAGGAGTCTATCATTGCCAATTTTTTAGAAGATAGTTGTACCGCTTCTGGTATAGCGTATTGTAATCGAGATAAATTGGAAGTAATATACCCCGTTCCTTCTTTAAAATCTTCTTTAATAGATACTGGCAACTTCCCTTTCAATGGAACTGCTCCAAACAAAGCTTGTGCAGAAATCTCTTGTGCGAGTTTACTGTTTTGGTAAGAAACGATTATACTTTCTATATTGGTAAAAGATTTTATATCTAATAAACTATATGGGCTAGTAAATACGTCTAAAATTATAGTATTCTGTCTGGCAATTTCTTGCAACCAAACAACTTCCTTATTTTCAAATTTAAAGGGTTTCCATGGATGATTGTTAGATTTATGATACCCAACAATGACCAAATCATACGGTTTTAATTTTCGTAATAAGACATCTAAATTTTTGTCAGAAACCGTATCAATTTTAGTGTAATTTTGAAGCATGTCAAAAAAAGCACTTCCAGAATCATCTCCTAAATGTACATAAGCTATTTTCTTATCTTTTAATTTTCTAATAGGAAGAATATCCGCTTCATTTTTAACAACCGTAAGAGATGCTTTCACTAATTTTCTATGCAACACTTCATCCTCTATAGTATTTAAATCTTCGTGTAAATTTTCTAAAATGATAGGTTGATATTCATGAAGTCCTGCCCAATATTTTCCTTTTAAAATTTTACGCACGGAAAACTCTAAGCGCTCTTCAGTTAACGCTCCTGTTTCTAGTGCTTTTTTTATTAAAGTAACTGAAGCTGGTACATCTTGTGGTATTAATAAAATATCATTCCCAGCTTTTATAGCTTCTAAATCTATCTCTGCAGAGGTTGCAAAATTTGTAGCGCCTTTCATATTCAGTCCATCTGTAAAAATGATTCCTAAAAAACCTAATTCGTTTTGCAATAAATCAGTAACCACACTTTTAGATAATGACGTTGGTAAATCTTTATTGGATTCTAATACTGGAATGCTCAAATGTGCTGTCATTACACTGGCAATACCTGCATCAAAAACTCTTGGATATGGATACAATTCGATAGAATCTAATCTTGGTTTATCAAAATTCAATACTGGTAATGCATAATGAGAGTCTGTGGCTGTATCTCCATGACCAGGGAAATGTTTTGCATTTGCCATGACTCCTTGACTTTGCATTCCTTCTGTAAATGCAATTGCTTTGTTTGTTACATTAATTTTATTTTCTCCAAAAGAACGATTCCCAATAATTGGATTTTCTGGATTGATATTAATATCTACTACTGGCGCAAAATTTACATGAATTCCTAATCGCTTACAATGTTTCCCTAAATGCTCTCCAAAGTGTCTTATTAAATTATTATCCTGTATAGCACCTAAAGTCATGTTCCAAGGAAATCGATAGGTGTTTTTTAATCGCATATCTAATCCCCACTCTCCATCAAAACCAATAAGTAATGGCACCTTAGAAAGCGCTTGATAGGTATTATTTAAAGCCGCTTGTTTCTCTGGAGTCCCTTGCATAAAAATAAGGTTTCCGACATGATATTTCTCAATCATTTCTTTAATAAAATCTTCGTGCTTTTTGTCTTTATTCGAATAGGCTTGGACCATAAATAACTGTCCGATTTTTTCTTCAATAGACATCGTATTTAAAATACTATCTACCCATTTGGTTTGTGCCTTATAATCTTCTGTGTATAGTGGATCTATATTTTGAGAAAACAAAGTACCTACTGTACAAACCAATAAAAATGTAAGAATTTTATATTTCATTATCTACTTCTATTAAACTAAAAAACGATGATGCCAGCTTTGATTCGCTGGAACTTCCCATTTGGTTTCAAAATCCTCTTTGGTAGCTACCATATTATTAAATACAATGGTTTCTGGGGTTACTTTTTCCGTTTTTACATATTCTTTAAAAGCTTGCATTTTAACAATATTTATATGGTCTTGATCTTTAAAAGAAATATTCATCTTATTCATTAAATCTACATTTAATTGCTCTTCAAGGGCTTTTACAAAACGAACAGACGCATCTATAGAGCACCCTGAGACGTTTGTAAAACTTTCATCTACTGCTAATATTAAAAACTGGTTATATTTTATAGTAAATGACCCTTTTAAATCATCTCCATGTCGTGTCCATTGTTCTATAAAACTTTTGGCGTTAACCGAAATAAAATCTATTTCTTTTTGCGTAAATGCTCTATCGGATTGATAAATCCAAACTCTCGCATTCTTGGGTAAATTATGATATGCTGTGTACATTTTTAATTACTATTTAATTTGTAAGCGTTACAGATATTGCTGGTACATATCCTTTCATTCTTCCCTTTTCTAAAAAAGAGAGGGATATCCATTTACCTTTTACATAGATAAAGTTCCTTGCTATCTTTTTAAACTCTTTTGACTTTGAAATTCCAATAACAGGAGAATAGAAAATTTCTGAACTAGGGTCTTTCGGATTCTTACCATATTGATTGAAAGGAATAAATAACTTTTCAAAAGCTATAAAAAATCCATTTTTCGGCATTTCAATATCATACTCAGTAAGATCTAAACTGATAGTAGTATCTCCCTTATCTATAGTTATTGGAATGTTTTTAGTTAATAAATCTTCTTTTGGTAAGCCTGTAATAGAATCTTTACTAAAAATTCTAAATCTAAATTTTGATTGTTGGTTTTGTCTTTTAGGAAAATGAATATCAATCAAAGTAATATAAGAACAACAATTATATTTTTTATCATTAGGAAAGTACTTTGCTAGCATTCTAAGTCCTTTACTATGCATATTCATCACTTTTTTCTTTACTCTATCTAAGACAACTTTTCTGTCAACTTTTTTTGAAATAACTACTTCATTTAACTGCATTGCTTTCGGTGATAGAAAAAGTGTTTTATTTAAAATATCTTTTACTACAACAACCGTGTCTTTATAATTCAAACAAGAAATATGCACTTTACTAGTAAGCATTTGATTTGTTATATACATTTCAAAACGTCCATCTTCTGTCGTAGAAACACCTTTTTCAGAATTTAAGAAACTGATATTAGCATAGACCACAGGTTCTTTACTAATCTTATCAGCTAAATGCCCTTTAAATATGGTTTGACCACATAGATTGAAACATAGAAAAAAGAAAATAAAGCTTAATCGCATCTCTTATTACCTTAAATTAAACTTCTGCTGCAAAGCTTGAAGCTTATCCTTATCACTCATAGTATCTTTTGGAGCTGACATTCTTTCTTTTATTTCTCTCAACACCTTCTTGGTATATAATGGAAAATCTGCATTCTGAATCCATGCATTATATCCTGGATTTTCTTTTAAAACTTCTTCCACTGTTCTTCCCTTATATTTCCCAAATGAAAAAATTTCCTCGTCTTTATCATTAAATAAAATAAATCCTGCAAAATCTCCTCTTTTACCATGCGTAGAAAATTCACTCAAAGCATCGACAGAGTTTTCAATATCATCATATCTATCTAACTGCGCTTTTAATATTTCGTAGGTAGCATTCGTATCAGCTTCTGCAGAATGAGCATCTTCTAGATCTTTTCCGCAATAAAATTTATATCCTGCACTTAATGTTCTTTGTTCTTTTTTATGAAAAATGACTTGCACATCTATAGCTTTACGAGTTTTCATTTCAAAATCAATGCCAACTCTTAAAAATTCTTCGGCCAATAAAGGAATATCAAATCTATTTGAATTAAAACCAGCTAAATCAGAATCTGCAATCATTTCATTAATTTGATGGGCTAACTCTTTAAACGTAGGTTCAGTAACAACCTTCTCATTGGTAATTCCATGAATAGCAGTTGCATCGGCAGGAATTTCTATTTCCGGGTTTACCAACCAAGTTTTACTTTCTTGTGTACCATTAGGAAAAATTTTAAGAATCGAAATTTCTACAATTCTGTCATTCGCTATGTTAATACCTGTGGTTTCTAAGTCAAAGAAAACAATTGGTTTTTTGAGATTCAACTCCATACATTCATTCATTTTAATTCACATTAAAAGTAAGAAAAATGTATCCAACAACTTGTAAAATTTAAGCCAATTTTTAAAATAAAAGTCCGAAATTGTACGCTCTTAAAATTTGATATAATGAAACATATTTTCATTCTTAGTTTGCTGATTTTTTTTATGGGGTGTAGTACTTCTCCTTCTTTAATTTTATTTAGTTCTAATGAAAGTGGAAATTCAGATATTTACATGATGTCTTTAGACGGCAATCATCGAGAGAAAATCATCTATACTAAGAAAGAGGAATGGGGAGCAGTTTTTTCTAGTCCAAATATTATTCAGTTCTTAAGACAAGATAATGAAGTTATCAATCGATATGAATATAACTTAATTACAAAAAAAGAAAAGAAAATAGCACAACCTAAAGAATGTAATCTAGAGGATAAAAACATTGTTTTTTCTGGCTATGGAATTGAAGCCTATACTTGTAAAGGAGCACTCATTGTAAAAGATAGAGACGCTAGTGTGGGAAAAAATTATACAAAAGCGTTAGGGGGAGTCTCAAATTATTTGGCATGGTCTTTTGATAATACTTCTATTATTTTTACAAATAATGCTACGGGAAATAATGATGTCTATTCATTAAATGTTAGAACTCGGGAAATTACAAACCTAACTAATCATCCAGCCAATGATGAGCGAGGTGAAATTTCTCCAAATGGAAAATTGTTAGTCTTTAGCTCAAATAGAGGCAATAGTTCACAACAAGATTTATATATCTTACATATAGAAACAAAAGACATCATCAATATTACAAATAGTAAAGGAAATGACTTGATTGGACGATGGACTAAAGATGGTCTTTCTATTATTTATGGGAGTAATAAGAGTGAAAATTGGGAGATTTACAAATATAATTTAGTAGATGCCACTACAATACAATTGACAAATAATAACGCTTTTGATGGCGATCCTAGAATTAGATAAAATGAATGCAGAAGAACTTATTAAAACGCTAAATTTACAAGAACACCCAGAAGGTGGCTATTTTAAAGAAACCTATAGAAGCTCTGAAATGATTACAGAGCATGAACTCGGAGAGAAATATACAGGAGATAGAAATCATTCGACTTGTATTTATTTTTTATTGACTTCCAATAAATTCTCTGCTTTTCATAAAATCAACCAAGATGAAGCTTGGCATTTCTACAAGGGTACTCCTCTACTTTTACATATCATTTCTAAAGAAGGAAAGTATTCAGCGATAAAGATTGGTAATACGTTTGAGAATGGTGAAGTCCCACAATATATTGTAAAAGGTGGCGACTGGTTTGCTGCTGAAGTGATTGATAGCAATTCTTATACTCTAGTTGGATGCACCGTATCTCCAGGTTTTGATTTTGCCGATTTTGTACTCCCAAAAAGAAAAGAGTTAATTGACGTATATCCAGAACATAAAGAAATTATTTCTAAACTAACACATCATTAAATGAAACATTCATAACTAAAAATTAGATACAAAACTTTATGATTATATGAATGTTACATATGACCGATAAAAAAAAATAAACAGATGAAAATACTTGTTATTGGAGGAAACGGAACTATTGGACGCACAGTAGTTGCTCATTTTAAAAAGAAACATCAAGTTCTCATTGCGGGTAGAACATCTGGTGACGCTACTGTAAATATTGAAGATAGTTCTTCAATTAAAGCGATGTTCGAAAAAGTTGGCCAACTAGATGCTATTCTTTGTATCGCTGGTGAAGCAAAATGGGCAAATTTTAATGAACTTTCTGAAGAAGATTATGCTATTGGTTTGAAAAGTAAATTGATGGGACAAGTAAATGTGGTAAGAATTGGACAGCATTATGTAAATTCTAAGGGATCTATTACACTAACTACAGGAATTCTAGCTGACGACCCAGTTGTTAAAACAACAAGTGCAGCTATGGTAAATGGTGCGATTCATAGCTTTGTACAGGCTGTTTCTTTAGAAATAGAAAATGAAATTAGAATCAATGTAGTATCTTCCGGAATGGTGGAAGATGCTTATGAAAAATATAAAGATTATTTTCCTGGACACAATCCAATTCCTATGCGTAAAGTAATTAATGGTTATGTAAGAAGTGTTGAAGGAAAAGGGAATGGAGAAGTGATTCGTATTTATGATTAATTTCTTATCATGCCTAAAAAAGGAAAAGCAAAAAATACTGTTAATAAAGCAAAGCATTCGAAATTGATGGCTCAAAAAGTCAACAAGCAGAAACAACAGAAGATTAAAAACAAAGAAAAGTTAAAAAGTATTATTAGAAATGCTAATAAAAAAACTGAATAAATGAAACTATCAGAGATTAAACATCACCTAAAAAATCTAAAAACTATCGCTTTTGAATTACCGGATGGTTCTTTAGTTCCTAGTCATTTTCATGTGACTGAAGTAGGACAGGTTACAAAAAACTTTTTAGACTGTGGAGGTACTATCAGAAAAGAGAACGTTATTAATTTTCAATTGTGGAATGCTAATGATTATGATCATCGTTTACATCCTGAGAAGTTAGTTCATATTATAGATCTTTCTGAAAAAGTTTTAGGTTTAGAAGATCTTGATATTGAAGTTGAATATCAAGGTGATACCATTGGAAAATATAATCTCGAATTTAACGGTGAAAATTTCCTGTTAACAACAACCAACACTGCATGCCTTGCACAAGAAGCATGTGGTATTCCAGAAGTCAAAGTCGAAACAACATGTTGTGCTTCAAATTCGGGATGTTGTTAGTATAAACCAAAAAAAAGCCCAAGNNGGGCTTTTTTTTGGTTTATTTAAATATCTACGAATCTATAGATCCTAATACACGTTTCATAAAAGTATTTAAGGCTTCTTTCTTTGGAGTCCCTTCTTTAATCATTTTATCTACTTCAATAGCTCCATACATATTAGAAATCAACTCGCCTATGACATCTAATTCTTCATCTTTTAAAGACGGAACTTCAGTCAATGCTTCTAAGGTTTCAATCGTTTCTATGATATAATCCTGATCATTCTCTTCAATAAAATTTGTTAAATGTTTGATAACAGGTAATTTCATATTAAGCGATTTTATCTACTAATTCCTTTAATACTTCAAACTTATTAGTTTGTACTTGACTTTGAAAAGTCCCGTTTACAAAAGTGGCAAAAGTTGGTAAATTATCCACTGTTGCTAATTTTCTACTTTCAGGGAATTTTTCAGCATCAGCGATTACAAATACCGTCCCATCATTTTCAGAAGCCAATTTTTTAAATTTTGGTTTCATAATTCTACAATTACCACACCAAGTTGCAGAGTATTGCACTACAACTTTATTGTTTTCATTAACTATTTGTGATAAATTATCTTGACTTAATTCTTGTACCATGGTATTCAATTATAAATTTTAAATTATGAATTACAAATTTTCACATTCGTAATTCATAATTCGCAATTGTTTAGTGAGAAGCTAAATATTCAGCAGTTCCTTTGGCATTAGGAGCCATTGCATCTTTTCCTTCTTCCCAGTTAGCTGGACATACTTCTCCATGAGATTGTACATGCGCATAAGCATCTATTAAGCGTAAAAATTCATTAACATTTCTACCAACAGGCATATGATTAATTCCTTCATGGAATACAGTACCCTCTTCATCAATTAAGTAGGTAGCTCTGTAAGTAACATTATCTCCTTCTACTTGTATTGTACCTGTAGCTTCGTCATAAGTTTCATTTGAAATATCTAATATTCCTAGGATGCTAGATAAGTTTCTATTGCTATCTGCTAATATTGGATAAGTAACTCCTTCTATACCTCCATTATCTTTTGAAGTGCTTAACCAAGCGAAATGTACTTCTGGAGTATCACAAGAAGCACCGATTACGATTGTATTTCTTTTTTCAAACTCACCAAGTGCCGCTTGAAAAGCGTGTAATTCTGTTGGACAAACGAATGTAAAATCTTTTGGGTACCAGAATAACAATACTTTTTTCTTGTTATTTACTGCTTCTTCTAATACGTTAATTTTGAACGTATCACCCATTTCGTTCATTGCATCTACATTTAAATCTGGAAATTGTTTACCTACTGCTGTAGCCATTTTTATAAGTTTATTTATTAATATAATTTTTTTATGTTACAAATATACCCACACATATAGCTGTAAAACAGAAAAGTTGATGCAATTTTTTTATTTTTGCATCAACTTTATCTATAGTTGTTATCTTTATAAATAATTTTAATCTATTTACTAGCAAATAGTTTTACATCACTTTCTGAAACTTCTTTTTCTCCTAAAATGATTAAACGCTCTACCACGTTTCTCAACTCTCTGATATTCCCTGTCCAATCATATTTCTGTAGTAGTAATATCGCCCCTTTAGAAAACTCTTTTTTAACCATTCCTTGCTCTTGGGCAATCTTGTTTGAAAAATAATCTACTAATAACGGTATATCCTCTCTACGATCGTTTAATGCAGGTACTTTAATTAGAATAACCGCTAATCTATGATAGAGATCTTCTCTAAATCTTCCTTCTCCAATTTCTTTTTTAAGGTCTTTATTGGTTGCAGCAACAACACGAACATTTACTTTAATATCTCTGTCACTTCCTACTCTAGAAATTCGATTTTCTTGTAAGGCTCTTAATACCTTAGCTTGCGCAGACAAGCTCATATCTCCAATTTCATCTAAAAAAATAGTACCACCGTTTGCTGCTTCAAACTTACCTGCTCTATCTTTATTTGCTCCCGTAAAACTACCTTTCACATGACCAAATAATTCGCTTTCTATCAACTCAGATGGAATTGCCGCACAGTTAACTTCAACCATAGGTGCTTTGGAGCGATCTGATTTTTCGTGTAACCAATGTGCTACTAACTCTTTACCGGTACCATTTGATCCTGTAATTAATACACGAGCATCTGTTGCAGCAACTTTTTCTATAATCTCTTTAATATGACTGATTCCTTTACTATCACCAATCATTTCATAATTCTTACTAACCTTCTTCTTTAAGCGTTTATTTTCTACAACCAACACTTTTCTATCTAGTGCATTACGTACCGTATTTAACAATCTATTTAGATCTGGTGGTTTAGAGATATAATCAAATGCACCTAGTCTCATTGTATTCACAGCAGTATCTAAATCGCCATGCCCAGAAATCATAACAAATGGGACTTCTGGTTTTATTTTTTTTGCCTTTTCTAACACCTCTACTCCATCCATTTTTGGCATTTTAATATCACAAAGCACCAAATCAAAATCATTGTCTTTAATCATTTCAATACCACGCAAGCCATCTTCAGCTTCTTCCACATGATATGCATCATTCTCTTCAGAAATAATTTTCTTTAATACTCTGCGAATAGCAGCTTCATCTTCTATAATTAATATTTTACTCATCCTTCATTTTTTGATTAAAAATATGAACATCTCTTTGAGGAAATGGAATTTTAATTTCATACTCTCTAAACGCCTTGTCTATAGAGAAACGTATATCGCTTTTAATTCTTGGTCTTGCAAAACCATCTCTTACATAAAAATGAACAGCAAACTTTAGAGCACTATCCGCAAAATCTAAGAACAATACAAATGGTTCTTTTTCTTTGATAACCTTTGGATGTTGATTAGCGATTTGCAATAAAATTTCTTTTATTTTTTCTACATCAGAACCATAAGCAACTCCTACTTCTACAGATTCCATGGTTACATTTCCGTTTTGAGTCCAATTAAACAAACTCTCGGTCATAAATTTATGATTCGGAATAATAAGAACTCTATCGTCAATGGTAACTGCTCTAGAAGTTCTTAGTTTTATTTCAAAAATTCTTCCAATTTTACCATCGACTTCTACAATATCGTTTACTCGCAAAGATTTATCTATAAGAATAAATATTCCAGATATAATGTCTTGAAATAAAGTTTGCAACCCTAAACCAAGACCTACTAGTAATGCTGCAGAACCAGCTAAAATAACACTTAGTTTTACACCTGAAGATTCAAGTGCAACAATGATAACTAAGGTGTAAATAAAGTACTTTAAAAATGAAAAAATAGATTTAAACTTTCCTTTATCAACATCATCAAGTTTTTTATCAACGAGTCTTTTAACAAGTCTTAATATCCAGCCAGTTAAAAAAAGTACAACTAGTAAGAAAAGGACTGTTTTTACATCAATATGTATATTATCTCCTATTCTAAAAGAATAATTTAAAAAATCATTAAACTTCTCCAAGTATTAATATTTTAACCATTTGTATAAATCTTTATAGGTAGGCTTTTTACCATACATTAAGATTCCAACTCTATAAATTTTTGCAGCAAACCATACCATAAAGGTAAAGGTGAGCAATAATAATACCATTGAAATTGCTAACTCATACCAAGAAACTCCAAACGGAACTCTCATTAACATAACTATTGGGGATGTGAATGGAATGTATGAGAAAATAGTTGAAATGGGTCCATGAGGATCATTAATTACCGTTGCAAATCCAACATACACTCCTAAAATTAATGGCAGCATAATAGGTAACATAAACTGCTGTGTGTCGGTTTCATTATCTACGGCTGCACCAACAGCTGCGAATAATGAACTATACAACATAAAACCTCCTAAGAAATAAAATATAAATAAGACAAATAATTTAATCAATGGAAGTCTAGCTATTTCTTGGAAAATGAGCTCAATCTTACCTCCTGAAGCTTGTTTCATGGTTTCTAATTGTTCTGCCGATTGCATTTCGGTCATATCAATACCTAAAACTGTTGAGGCTACAATAGAAATGATAAAAAGGAGAAGTCCCCAAATGAAAAACTGTAATAATCCTGCTGAGGCATTTCCTATAATCTTTCCTAACATGAGTTGGAAAGGTTTTACTGAAGAAACTATAATTTCTATAATTCTACTCGTTTTTTCTTCTATAACACTTCGCATAACTGAAGTACCATAAATCATCACAAACATCATTAATAGATAACCCGCAATTGCGCCTACACCAATTTTTAATCCGTTATTTAATTTAGAAGACTCTTCTCCAGAAAAATTAAACATTTTTATATCAGCTGATAATCTAGAGGCTTTTATTTTCTCTAAATCCATTCCAAAATTAGTCAGCTTAATATTTCTTAGTTTGGTTTCTATCTTACGCTCTAAGCTACCCATAATAGATAATCCAGGTGTTTCTTTAGAGTAATACTCTATAGAGCTTGCCAATATTTCTAAACTATCTATTTTAGGAATAAATAATACTCCATCATACTCTCCATTCTCTACTTTATCTTTCGATTCTTTAATTCCTAAATCTGTATAATCGGTATATTTCACTGTCTTTGTATCAACAAAATTATCTTTTGAAAATAATCCAGAGTTGTCTACGTAAACAATTTTTTTAATTTTCTCATCATTTTTCTTCATTAAGAAAAACACCAATGCTCCCATACCTACCATTATCAGTGGACTTAGAAAAGTCATGACTAAGAATGATTTATTTTTAACCTTTGCGTTAAATTCTCTTTTTATAATTAGTTTTAACTTGCTCATAATCTTAACTATTTTTATTTACTGCTTGGATAAAAATTTCATTTGCATCTGGAACTAACTCTATAAAATGTTCTACTTGACCTTGACTTGTTAAGTACCCCAACAAGTCGTTAGCAGTATTACCTTCTGTAAGTTTTACATTTAAGCGTAAGCCATCGTTTAATAATTTAAAATCGGCAGGAGAAACTTCAAATTGCTCTCTTAATTTTGTTTCTACTTCACTAGCATTCGTTGTCTCTAAACCAACTTGAAAAGTATTCGTTCTAAACTGTCTTTTAATATCGACCAGTTTTCCGTCTAAAATTTTATTTGATTTATCTATCAAAGCAATATCATCACACATTTCCTCTACAGATTCCATTCTATGGGTAGAAAAAATAATAGTAGCTCCTTGGTCTCTTAGTTGTAAAATTTCTTTTGCAATTAACTGTGCATTAATTGGGTCAAAACCAGAAAAAGGCTCATCAAAAATCAATAGCTTAGGTTCATGCATTACCGTAACAATAAACTGAACCTTCTGTGCCATTCCTTTAGATAGCTCTTCTATTTTTTTACCCCACCATGCAGAAATATCGAATTTCTCAAACCAATATTTCAATCTCTTCTTTGCTTCTGCCTTGCTTAAACCTTTAAGTTGAGCCAAATATAATGCCTGCTCTCCTACTTTCATACTTTTATAGAGGCCTCTTTCTTCTGGGAGATACCCTATATTTTCGATATGTTTAGGCTGAAGTACTTCCCCATCTAATACTATAGAACCACTATCTGGCAAAGTAATTTGGTTGATAATTCTAATGAGCGAAGTTTTTCCTGCTCCGTTAGGACCTAAGAGTCCAAAAACACTTCCTTTAGGTATTTGAAGTGATATATTATTCAATGCAGTATAATCGCCATAGGTTTTAACCACATTCTTAATTTCTAATAAATTCCCCATATAGTTTAGTTGATTTTTAGTTCATTTTCAAGCATTACAAATTTACTGTTTTAACATTAGTATTCATAATAAAAATTTGTTACATAAATTTTTAAAATCTTTACTAAGAATTAATGCATAAAACTAAATGGAAGAATGTAAACTATTGCACTAAAACAATGTATAACCAAGTATTAAATTAAATCCACTATGATTTATTTTATACCCCGAAAGATTTTCAGCATTAGGAACTAACCTAGTTCCTATATTATATTTGATTTCTGCATAGTACTTCCTTTTATGATTGAAGCCAAAAGATAATGAAATTAAATTTTGATTTTGAAATTGAGAGATATCCGTAAAAGAAGAAAAATCTACAAGTCTATCAGAATTTGTAAGACTATAATTACCCGTAAGATACAGTCTATTAACATAATTTAAAAACATATAATGCCTAACACCGAGATTCAATAAGAATTGATTAGAGGTTACGTCTATCGTTTGATTAAATGCAGCATCTTTCTTAGAAGCATTGGATGATCTGTAAGAAGGCTCTATTAAAACAGCCCATTTACCGTTATTGAATGGAAGTACAAACTCAGCCTCTAAACCAAATATATAACCAATACTAGGATTAAGTTTTTCATTAAAACCGATGCCATCAAAACGAATATTAAACGAAGAAAAATCAACCCCACCTCTCAAATTAAAATTGACAACAACTTTTTGCGAGGCAGACGCATACTCTTTTATCCCGTAAGACTTACACTTATTGTATTTCTTTGTGAAAGAAATGAAATCACTTTTTGTATATTTTAATGCTAAGATATCAGAAACTTTAATCTCACCACATTTATAATTCTTATAAATTTCTTGTCTAAAAGGGGCATATTCTTTGATTTTATCATCATCAGTAATATACTTTATTGAGGTTAATTGTATTAATTGACCTTCCTTCTCTTGAAGAAAAAATGATTTATCTCTATAGCTATATAGCGTTAAAACTCCATCTAATACAGCCTCTAACAAGACACTTTCAGAAGTATGTGTAAAATCTCTACCATTAGATTCACGAAGTTCATCATCATAAATTTTTATATCGAATCTTTTAAATTTCGAAAAGTTATAAATCCCTAACTCTATAAGTTCTGACGCATTGATTTTAGAAACTGGACTGTTATTTGAAATTCTGTAACTAATAAATTTAGGACTATGCATCCAATCTTCATTCTCAATGAAGCATTCTATCCTTTTATTTTGCTTATTAATAAAATATCCTTTTTCAAATTTAATTTGTGCTGTAATAGTAGAAGAAATAGCCATAAAGACTATTAATAATAGTAGTTTTTTCATAACAATTATTTTTTTTCAAAAGTACTTTTTTTTTCAGAAACAACAAAAAATACTATGCATGCATAATTTTTTTCCAATTTACTATGCATGCATAATAAATTTTTATATCTTTGAGGCAATGGATAAAAATAAATCGATAGATCATCAATTAAGAGCCACATGGCAAGCCGTTGCTAAGCTATATAATGAGCGTGCAGCTAAGCATGATAGTACTATGGCTACAGCTTTTGTACTTCTTAACATTGATTATGAAAACGGAACACCTTCTACTTCTTTAGGGCCTCTAATGGGAATGGAGCCTACAAGTCTTTCAAGAATTTTAAAAAGCATGGAAGATAAAGGAGCTATTTCTAGAGAGAAAAACCCTGATGACGGAAGAAGTGTGATTATAAAATTAACAGATTATGGCAGAGAAATGAGAGAAGTTTCCAGACAATCTGTAATTGTATTCAATAATGCCATTAGAGAACATGTTACAGAAAAAGAGCTGGATGCTTTCTTTAAAGTGACATCTACTATAAACAAACTCATCGCAGATAAAATGATTTATCAAGAAGAAAAAATTGATAAAAAAGCTGTGTAATCAAATCAAAATAAACAAATGACTAGAAGAATAAAAAAAGTAGCAATTATTGGTTCCGGAATCATGGGAAGCGGAATCGCTTGTCATTTTGCCAATATTGGCGTTGAAGTTCTTTTGTTGGACATTGTTCCTAGAGAATTGAATGATAAAGAAAAAGCGAAAGGACAAACTTTAGAAGACAAAGCAGTTCGTAATCGATTGGTAAATGACGCTTTAATGACCTCATTAAAATCGAAGCCCTCTCCTATTTACTCTCAAAAATTTGCGAATAGAATTACTACAGGGAATATTGATGATGATTTATCTAAAATTAAGGATGTTGACTGGGTGATGGAAGTTGTCGTTGAACGTTTAGACATCAAACAACAAGTTTTTGAAAAGATTGAAAAATATAGAGCTCCAGGTACTTTAATTACTTCAAACACTTCTGGAATTCCTATAAAATTCATGAACGAAGGAAGAAGTGAAGATTTTCAAAAGCACTTCGCAGTGACTCACTTTTTTAATCCACCGAGATATTTAAAATTATTCGAAGTAGTTCCTGGTCCAAAATGTACACAAGATGTTACCGACTTCTTAATGATGTATGGTGATAAGTTCTTAGGAAAAACTTCTGTGTTAGCAAAAGACACTCCTGCATTCATTGGAAACAGAATCGGAATCTTCGGAATCATGAGTTTATTCCATGTGGTGAAAGAAATGGGGTTAACCATTGAAGAAGTTGACAAATTAACAGGACCTGTTATTGGTCGCCCAAAATCTGCAACCTTTAGAACCATTGACGTAGTTGGGTTGGATACTTTAGTCCATACCGCAAACGGAGTGAAGGATAATTGTCCAGAAGACGAAATGAGAGATCAGTTTGTGATTCCTGATTTTGTAAATACCATGATGGAAAACAAATGGTTAGGGAGCAAAACAAAACAAGGTTTCTATAAAAGAGTTGTTGGTGAAGATGGTAAAAAAGAAATCCTTTCTTTAGACTTAAACACCTTAGAATATAGACCAAAACAAAGAGCAAAATTCGCCACCTTAGAATTAACGAAGACTATTGATAATGTCATCGATCGTTTTAAAGTATTGGTGGGCGGAAAAGACAAAGCAGGTGAATTTTACAGAAAAAGTTTTTCAGCGATGTTTGCTTATGTACAAAATAGAATTCCTGAAATTTCTGATGAGTTATATAGAATTGACGATGCCTTAAAAGCTGGATTTGGATGGGAACACGGTCCTTTTGAAATCTGGGATGCTATTGGAGTTGAAGCAGGAATAGAAATGATGAAAGCTGAAGGTAAAGAACCAGCAGCTTGGGTACTGGAAATGTTGGAAAAAGGTTCAACATCTTTCTACTCAGTAAAAGATGGAGCGACTTTCTATTATGATATCCCAGCAAAAGCACAAACAAAGAAACCAGGACAAGATGCATTTATCATCTTAGACAATATTAGAGAATCTAAAGCAGTGTTCAAAAATTCTGGAGTTGTTGTAGAAGATTTAGGCGATGGAATTTTAAATGTAGAATTCCAATCGAAAATGAATACGATCGGGGGAGATGTATTAGCTGGCTTAAACAAAGCCATCGATATGGCAGAAAAAGATTACCAAGGACTTGTTGTTGGTAATCAAGCTGCCAACTTCTCTGTAGGAGCGAACATCGGTATGATTTTTATGATGGCTGTAGAACAAGAATATGATGAGTTAAATTATGCCATCAAATATTTTCAAGATACTATGATGCGCATGCGTTATTCGTCAATCCCAACCATTGCTGCTCCACATGGAATGGCTTTAGGTGGAGGATGTGAATTATCAATGCACGCAGACAAAGTAGTTGCTGCTGCCGAAACATACATCGGCTTGGTAGAATTTGGAGTTGGTGTAATTCCTGGTGGAGGTGGATCAAAAGAACTCGCAATGAGAGCTTCTGATTCCTTCAAAAAAGGAGATGTAGAATTGAATGTTTTACAAGAAAACTTCTTAACCATTGGAATGGCAAAAGTAGCGACTTCTGCCTACGAAGCTTTCGATTTAGGCATCTTACAAAAAGGAAAAGATGTTGTAGTTGTGAATAAAGATCGTCAAATCGCTCAAGCAAAGAAACATGCATTATTAATGGCAGAGACTGGTTATACACAACCTCCTGCTAGAAAAAATATTAAAGTTCTTGGAAAGCAGGCGTTAGGAATGTTCTTAGTTGGAACAGATTCTATGGAGGCTAGCCACTATATTTCAGAACACGATAAGAAAATTGCAAACAAATTGGCCTATGTAATGGCTGGAGGAGATTTATCAGAACCTACCAAAGTTACTGAACAGTATCTTTTGGATATAGAGCGTGAAGCGTTTTTAAGTTTAACCACTGAACGTAAAACTCTAGAGCGTATTCAACACATGTTAAAAACTGGTAAACCATTGCGTAATTAGAAACAAGAACCAAGATGAAAGAATAAAGGCAATAAGTCTTGTGTCTTGATTCTTGACTCTAAAAATCTTAAAAAAATGAAAACAGCATATATAGTAAAAGGATATAGAACAGCCGTTGGCAAAGCTCCAAAAGGATTGTTCAGGTTTAAAAGAACGGATGAATTGGCTGCTGAAACGATTCAGCATATGATGAAAGAACTACCGCAATTAGATGTTAAACGTATTGATGATGTTATTGTAGGGAATGCAATGCCTGAAGGTTCTCAAGGACTAAACATGGCACGTTTAATTTCATTAATGGGATTGAATAGTGTAGATGTTCCTGGAGTAACTGTGAATCGTTTTTGTTCATCAGGTTTAGAAACCATTGCAATGGCAACTGCAAAGATTCAAGCAGGAATGGCAGATTGTATTATTGCTGGAGGAGCAGAAAGTATGAGTGCCGTTCCAATGACAGGTTATAAACCTGAATTAAATTATGATACTGTAAAAGCAGGTCATGAAGATTATTACTGGGGAATGGGAAATACTGCTGAAGCAGTGGCAAACCAGTTCAAAGTATCAAGAGAAGATCAAGATGAGTTCGCTTATCAATCACATATGAAAGCATTGAAAGCACAAGCTGAAAATCGTTTTCAAGATCAAATTGCTCCTATTACTGTGAATCAAACCTATTTGGATGCCAACGGAAAAAAAGCAACGAAAAGTTATGTCGTTTCTAAAGATGAAGGTCCAAGAGCAGGAACTAGTAAAGAAGCCTTAGCTAAACTGCGCGCAGTATTTGCTGCAGGTGGTAGTGTAACGGCAGGGAACTCATCACAAATGAGTGACGGAGCTGCTTTTGTAATGGTCATGAGTGAAGACATGGTAAAAGAATTAAACTTAGAGCCTATTGCAAGAATGGTCAATTATGCTGCGGCTGGAGTTGAGCCAAGAATTATGGGAATTGGCCCAGTAGCTGCAATTCCAAAAGCATTAAAACAAGCAGGTTTACAACAAAATGATATCGATTTAATTGAATTGAACGAAGCGTTTGCTTCTCAATCTTTGGCAGTCATGAGAGAGTTAGATTTGAATCAAGAGATTGTAAATGTCAACGGTGGAGCCATTGCACTAGGTCACCCATTAGGATGTACAGGCGCTAAGTTATCTGTTCAATTATTTGATGAAATGCGTAAGCGTGATATGAAAAACAAATACGGAATGGTAACTATGTGTGTAGGTACTGGACAAGGTGCTGCAGGAATTTTTGAATTCCTTAATTAACAAAAAGATAAACTAGAATATAGAAACAAGACAAAACCTAAAAGAATATGGAGACTATAGATAAAGAAATTTTACGCGGGGGGCAATTTTTAGTAAAAGAATCAAATTGTGAAGATATCTTCACGCCTGAGGATTTTTCAGAGGAACAAGAAATGATGAGAGATGCAGTGAAGGAATTTAACGATCGTGAGATCATTCCACACAAAGAACGTTTTGAAAAGAAAGATTACGCCTTAACTGAAGAGGTAATGAAAAAGGCTGGAGAGCTTGGTTTCTTAGGCGTTGCTGTTCCTGAAGAATATGGAGGATTAGGAATGGGGTTTGTTTCTACGATGTTAGTTTGTGAATATATTTCTAGTGGAACAGGTTCTTTTAGTACTGCCTTTGGAGCACATACAGGAATTGGAACGATGCCAATTACGCTATATGGTAACGAAGAACAAAAGAAAAAATATGTGCCAAAGCTAGCGACAGGTGAATGGATGGGAGCATATTGTTTAACAGAACCTACAGCTGGTTCTGATGCTAACTCTGGAAAAACAACCGCTACTTTAACAGAAGATGGAAAAGGCTATAAGATTAATGGTCAGAAAATGTGGATTTCTAATGCTGGTTTTTGTGATATCATGATTGTATTTGCTCGTATTGAAAATGACAAAAACATTACTGGTTTTATTGTAGAAAATGACCCAAGTAATGGAATTACTATGGGTGAAGAAGAACACAAATTAGGAATTAGAGCTTCATCTACACGTCAAGTTTTTTTTAGCGATACTGTTGTACCAATAGAAAATATGTTATCTACACGAGGTGGTGGTTTTAAAATAGCGATGAACGCCTTAAACGTAGGACGCATTAAATTAGCTGGAGCTTGTTTAGACTCTCAAAGAAGGGTATTAAACTACGCAATAGATTATGCCAATGAACGTAAACAATTTAAAACTCCGATTGCAGATTTTGGGGCAATCAAAGCAAAATTAGCTGAAATGGCAACTAACTGTTATGCTGGAGAATCTGCAAGTTATAGAGCTGCAAAAAACATTGAAGATAGAATCAATGCGCGTTTAGCAGATGGAAATTCTCATAGCGAGGCAGAGTTAAAAGGTGTTGAAGAATATGCTATTGAATGTTCTATTTTAAAAGTTGCTGTTTCTGAAGATGTACAAAATTGTGCTGATGAAGGAATCCAAATTTTTGGTGGGATGGGATTCTCTGAAGAAACTCCAATGGAGTCTGCCTGGAGAGATGCTCGTATTGCTAGAATCTACGAAGGAACTAACGAAATTAACAGAATGTTATCTGTAGGTATGTTGGTAAAGAAAGCCATGAAAGGTCATGTAGATTTATTAAATCCAGCAATGAAAGTAGCAGATGAATTAATGGGAATTCCTTCTTTTGATGTACCTGACTATTCAGAATTGTTTACAGAAGAAAAGGAGATGATTGCCAAGCTTAAAAAAGTATTCTTGATGGTAGCGGGGTCTGCTGTTCAAAAATTTGGACCTGATTTAGAAAGTCATCAACAATTATTAATGGCTGCGTCTAATGTTTTAATAGAAATTTATATGGCAGAATCTACCATTTTAAGAACTGAAAAAAACGCAAAACGTTTTGGAACTGAAAAACAAGAAGGACAGATTGCTATGGCTAAATTGTATTTATATAATGCCGTAGATTTAATCATTAAGAACGGAAAAGAAGCTATTGTTTCTTTTGCTGAAGGTGATGAACAACGTATGATGTTAATGGGATTAAAACGATTTACCAAATACGCAAATCAGCCTAATGTAGTAGAATTGAGAAATACTATTTCAGAAAAGGTAAAAGCAGAAAATAAATACTGCTTCTAACAATATTTAAAACTTTCTTCAACTTAATAGGTTTTAGAATTTAGTTGTTTGTTTAAAAACCGTCACTTAGTGACGGTTTTTTCGTAATTCAGTTTTTAAGCTGTATTTTTATGCTTTAAAACAAAACATTCATGAAGTTTAGATTCTTATCCATATTTATCTTTGTTTTTTCTTTATCATCTTGTCAGACAGAAAAAAAAATTACTATTAATAAAGAAGCTTTATTAGCGAACTTAAAAGAAATCTCTAGTGATGCCTATGAAGGTCGTGGATTCTCAAAACCTGGTAATTACAAAGCACAAGAATTTATTGCTGCTAAGTTTAAAGCATTAGAATTAGAAACTTATAGAGGAGATACCTACATTCAAAAATTTGAGCATACTTTTTCTGGACGATGGAGACAAAGAATGTTTCCCATTGCGAATCCTGAAAAAGATTTCTCTAACGTTCCTGATACCACAGTAGTTGGAGGTAATGTAATTGGAGTTATTAAAGGAAAAACTAATAAAACTATCGTAATTACAGGTCATTTAGATCATTTAGGAATCAGAAATGGAAAGATCTATAATGGTGCTGATGATGATGCTTCTGGAACTGTAGCTTTGATTGCCATGGCAGAATACTTTAAACAAAAAGAACCAAAGCACACTTTAATTTTTGCTGCTGTAGATGCTGAAGAAGTTGGGATGCATGGTTCAGAATATTTTGTTGCCAATCATCCTAATGCTACAGAAAATATTGTATTAAATATCAATATGGATATGATTGCTCATAATGACAAAAATGAAATCTATGCTGCTGGATTATATCATTACCCACAATTAAAACCTCAACTTCAAAACTTAGATTCCCCGATTACACTATTATTTGGTCATGATAATCCAAAAAATAAAAAAGAAGACGATTGGACTTTCTCTTCAGATCACAGAAACTTTCACAAACGAAAAATTCCTTTCATTTATTTTGGAGTAGAAGATCATAAAGACTATCACAAACCGACTGATACTTTTGAAAACATTAATCAAGAGTTTTATATAGAAGCTGTAAAATTGATTACACAGGTAGTTGAGAATTATGATAATACACTGTAACAATTTTTCTCTTTTTAAGTTATTCTAATAGTATTTTCCTACAATGAAACTAAACCCATCTATAAAACATCATATTATTATTGGAGTTCTTCTTTGTCTCTGGAGTTTCCTATTTGCTTTTTTTGTACGTCCTTTTGAACATGGCACTATGGATTTGCAAGTATGGATTAGGGTAAGTGTTGGTTTTAGTTTGGCTACTTTTTTAGCTTATTCATTAGTGAGCATTTATCAAAATCTAGTATATCAAAAATTATCAAAATGGAACATTACATTAGAAACAAGTAGTTATATTCTTTTCTTTATAGTATATACAATGATTACATATATATATTACAGAAGTTCTATCATTCGTGGCATCTATTACTTCCCTAAGTTTTTCTCAGAGATTATTCTAAATATTGCTTTAGTGGTTACTCCTATCATTTTTTTATTAAGAAGATATGTTATCAAACTCATTCCTAAAAAAGAAGAGTTTGTGACTATCAAAGGAGACAATAAAATGGATTTTCTTAAGATTAAAAAAAGTGAGTTGATTTGTATTTCTAATTCACAGAATTATGTTGAGATTTTCTTCTTAGAAAACGAACAACTAAAAACCAAATTGATTCGTAGCTCTTTAAAGAAAATTCAATACGAATTTGACTTTTTAATCCAAGTTCATCGTTCACATTTAATCAATCCATCTCACTTTAAATCATGGAAAGATTCAACCACCATTTTATTGACTCAAGTAGAGCTTCCTGTCTCTAAAAGTTATAAAAATCGACTTTTATCTTTATAAATTTTATCCCAAAAAAAGGCTGTTTCGTACCACAAGGCTACAATTACACCCAAAAACGCAGCTTCTATACCTTCTACTTTAAATTAGAACTCAACTTCACTTTTTGATACTAAGTTTGATCTCATCAACCTTAAAATATTATTAAATGAAAAAGCTTGCTTGGATTGTTTTTGGAGCGTTATCAGTTTTTATTAGCTTCTATCCTTTTACCTATTTATTAGCCGACGAGCCTGTTGCATTATTGTTATCAAAATCAGCAGCACTATTAAGTAGTAATGTCTACAATATCTTCTTCTATATACACATTAGTTTCGGAGGAATTGCATTACTAATTGGATGGCTGCAATTCAGTAAAAAGTTGAGAAGAAAATACATACGCCTACACAGATGGATTGGAAAAATCTATATAGGTTCAGTTTTATTAAGTGGTCCTGGTGGGTTTTATATTGCCTTTTATGCCACAGGGGGACTTTCTCCTATGTTAGGATTTTCTATCGGAGCCGTTTTATGGGTACTACTGACAATCTTAGGTTATACAACCATTAGAAAAGGAAAAGTAGCAGCACATAAAAAGTGGATGATGTATAGTTATGCGGGAACTTTTGGTGCGGTAACGCTCCGCCTATGGCTCCCTATATTAATTCTTATTTATGGGAATTTTTCTGATGCTTATCAATTGGTTGCTTGGTTAAGCTGGGTTCCTAATATGATTGTTGTCTATTTGATTCTAAATAAAAGAGAGGTTCTTATTTCTTTGTATAGAAAATTACATATCAAAAAAGTTATGATTACAACGACAATTTTAGCAGGAATAACATTTCTTCTTTCTTTTTCCAGTCCACAAACATGGTTTTATAAAAGCCCAACTTTTGAAGGGACTACTCTAAAGAAAGTAACATCACTTAACAATTCTAGTTTCACACAAGAAAAACTTAATGAAATTAAAAATTACTTGAAAGAAGAATCAGAAACTACTAGTATGATGGTATTGGAAAATGGAGAAGTTATTTTTGAATATGGCGATGTTTCCGAGATCACTTACACTGCTTCCGTTCGCAAAAGCATTCTGAGCATGCTGTATGGAAAATATGTTGAGAATGGGACAATCAACTTGCAACAAACCATTGGTAGTATTGGAATTGATGAAGGCGATGGGTTGTTACCTCTTGAAAAGCAAGCAACTGTTGAACACCTAATTACCTCGAGATCTGGAGTTTTTCATCAAGCTGCGAATGGAGGATATGATAAGGCTAATATTAAGCAAAGAGGAAGTGTAAAACCTGGAGAATATTTTGTTTATAACAATTGGGATTTTAATGCAGCTGGTTATGTTTTGGAAAAAAAATCTGGGAATACTGTCTATGAAGAATTAGAACAACAGTTAGCAATTCCACTAGGGTTTCAAGATTGGAATATTGAGAATCAGTCAAGAACTATCAATAAAAAGAAATCGAGATATTCAGCTTATCACATGCATCTTTCAACAAGAGATATGGCAAAAATTGGACAGTTGATGTTGCAGAAAGGACAATGGAATGGGAAACAATTGATTTCTAAAGAATGGATACAAAAAATAACAACTATGGTTACTCCAAAAGATACTTTGAATGCTAGATATGGACGTGATGTTTCAACTCCTCTTCAACAATCTTATGGATATATGTGGTGGCTTTTTGAGCGATGCTATGACAACCCAGATTTTGAAGGTGCTTATACTGCAGATGGGGCTTTTGGTCATTTTATTACAGTGATCCCAAAAAGAAATGTGGTTGTAATTCATAAAACGACTAGAGATCTTTTAACATTATCTGGATTTTCTAACAGAAAAAGTACTCCAAAATGGCGTTACTGGTGGATTTTAAGAAAATTGATGCTAAATAGAAAAGCAATTAATGAATTGTCATCCAAAAAATCAACCGATGAAATTATTGAATTTATCAAAACGGAATACAACAATAAGGATTCAAAATATGCGATTTCTGAACGTTTGATTAATGAGTATGGTTTAGAATTGGCTAGTAAAGGGAAGCATACGGATGCTATTAAATTCTTTGAATTGAATCTTAAATTATATCCAAATCATGGCTATTTTACACACCGCATCTATAATTATTATGGAATTAGCTTAATGGAATTAGGGCAAAATGATAAAGCTTTAAAAGCTTTTGAGCAAGCATTAAAATTCGATCCAAATAACTCTAGCATTAAAAAACAAATTTTAAAATTGAAAAAATAGTAATCTAAAAAGGCTGCCAANNTTGGCAGCCTTTTTAGATTACTTAGTATAGATACTAATTTGATCTTATGATTACATCTCCATTAAAGTTTTTGAATAAAATTTCTGCGCCCCCTCCATTGATAGAGCCTTTAATCCACTTCTCAACTTTCACGCGATATGCATTTCCTTTACCACCTTCTTTTGTAACTTTTGCTTTTGATGGCTTTGCTTTTAAATCGAAATCTGTATAAATCTCACCGCGGTCTGATTTCACCTTAATATCTGCTTTAATTGTTTTTGGAAAGGTTACATCTATATCTCCATTTAGACTACTAAAAGCCATAGCTACATTGGGAGTTACTTTGATAAAATTCACTGTGATGTCTCTATTCAATGCATCTGCACTTACAGAACCACTAATATCCTTTAATGTAATTTTTCCATTAGTATTACTTATATCCATCGTCCCATTTACATTCTCTACATAAATTTCTCCTCTATTTATTGTTGAAATCTTGAGAGAGAAATTCTTAGGAACTTGAATTTCAAAATCTGTGGTTCCATGTACCGAACTCTTTACACGAACTTCATTGTCATACTCAGTAGCACTAAACTCTAATGAGTTATTTGAGATTCTCTTTAAACCATTCTTTGATTTTTTACTTCTTCTATGACCATGGTTGTCTGAGCCTTCTCTTTTGATTCCTTTTATAATTACTTCTTTGCCTGTATATCCCTTTACAGTTATAGAACCGTTAATAATACCCATCTTTAAAAGCCCTTTCTTTGCTGGGTTTGTTAAAGGCACTGTTACTGTCTCTTGTGCAATTAGGTTTACTGTAACTAAAAGCATTAAGCTTACAATTGTTAATTTTATGTTCTTTGTATTCATTTTATTATTTTTTTATAATTGCGTCTCCGTTTAATTGATTAAAGTGTAGTTGTACATTTCCATTTCCAATTTTAAAATGTCTGTTGGAATCTATTTTATACTTCGTCCCTTTACTTTTTCTTACTTTAGCTCTAGTAATTTTAGGTGTAGTTTTTTCAACATCAAAATTTGTATAAAAATCTCCATTCATAGTTTTATAACTGATGGTTGCTCCTAAACCAGCTTTAAACCTAACATTTATATCTCCGTTTAATGATCGAAACCAACTTTCTTCGGTAGGATTCTTAGCGTAAGTTATATTTATATCCTTGTTCAAGGCATTCACATCTGTTTTTCCTGCAACATTTGTCATATCTATTTTACCGTTAATATTATGAACAATTAGTAATTTTCCTTGAATGTCTTTTACCGTAATATCTCCTCTATTAACTGCTTTTACATCTATACTCACATTTTTAGGTACTTTTACTTTAAAATCCAATCGATATCTATACATACGTTTCTTTCTATGCTTATAACTCCTCCTGGAGCTAAAATTGAATTCGTGATGTTCAAAAGTTCCATTTTCTAAATCAAAACGTGAATAAGGTGAATCTAAATACACATAAACCGCATCGTCTTTTGTTGCCGATTTGATTCCGATTTCCTTCATACCTTGAGTTAAATCTTCTTGAGTATCTGCAGAAACCGTCTTTAATACTTCTATTTGAATGGTGCTTCCATTATATCCAACCACATCAATAGATCCGTACACATTGTCTAATACCAGAATGTTATCTGGAGATAATTTTGTAAATCGTAACTCCTTTTTAAGAGTCTCTTCTTTTTTAAATTTTTTCTCTTTTTGATATCGTTGCGCAGACAATGTAGCGACACAACCAAATATCAAGAGCATGCTGTATAATTTTACTAACTTCATAATTTTGGGTTTTGATGAATGACTTTTGTTTATCTCTGTAAAAAGCGACCTAGGATTTGCCATTTACATCAAATTTTATTTACTATCGGAATCAATAAATACTCTGTATACTTTGTTCCATTTTTTGTTTTGCGCTTGTATTAACGTCTTTTTCTTTGATTAATTCTTTAAATGATTTTACGGCTTTCTTTTCTTGCAACACTACCATTAAATCTGCTAATTCCATTTGAACCATCGGTGATTTTTGATGAATAATAGAAGCTATCAAGCCTTCCCTTACTATAGGAATCTCCGTATAGTTTTTTAAAGCTTCGATTGCAGACAACCGTACATTCACATTATCATCATTATTTAAAGTAGAGAACAGTGCTTTTATAATCGTTTCTGTAACCGTACCTAATTTATGAACCTCATTAACAGCTTGTAACCTTTTATTTGCTGATGGCTGATCTAATAATGTTAATACTAATTGCGAACGTACTTTTTCTGTCTCTTGTCTAGCTTCTGCTATGGTTCCTTGTGATTTATTTGTTCTGAAATCGAAACGATCTCCTATAAAAAATCCTAATGCTAGAATAACCAAACTGTAAGCCAACTGCTTTGGAAAACTTCCAAGTAACAGGTGTTCTATTTTCTTAAAAACAGAAGTCTTTTTTGTTACCTTATCCTGAGTGTTTAGCATTGTATAAAACTTTACATCCATTGCAGATGTTGGCTGAGGAATTTCTGATTCTACTACATTCCAAAACAATTTAGCTTCTTCTAATTCCTTTTTATATTCAGAATTATCTTTTAAAAACTGTTCGAATTCTTTTTGTTTATCCTCGGTTAGATTCTCTGACAAATAATCTATAATCGTTTCTTTAAATTCTTTGTAATTCATATCTATCTCTTTTCTAATGTTAGAAAAATATCTTTTAAATCATTTAATGCTCTATGCACCTTTAATCTTGCGTTTCCTTCTGTACAACCAATAATTTCTCCCACTTCTCTATATTTTAGTTCTTTAAACTTACTTAACACAATGAGTTCTTTTTTCTCTGGAGGTAATAGCGCTAATGCTTTTTTTAAAATCATTGTGTTTTCTCGTTGGATAATTTCTCCCTGAACGTCTTCTACTGTACTTATTGAATATGCTACTTCATCTACATTTCTATGCATATGTCTTTTACTCTTATTAAAGCTATCGTAACTCGTGTTTCTTGCAATTTGAAATAACCATACAATAAACTTACTATCTTCGGTATAGGTGTGCTTATATTTTAAAATTTTCATAAAAACATTTTGCACTAAATCTTCACTTTTACTTGCATCTTTATTCATCTTATAAAAAAAGCCGAAGAGTCTATTTTTATAACGCTCATATAACAACCCTAACTTTTGTGTTTCACCCGCTTTTACTCTCAGCATTAATGAATTATCAGATAGTGTATTCAATTTTATAGTGTTGATTGGTTAGATTTGAACAGATATACTGTCACTTTTTAAAAACGTTACAAATTAGTTCTTTTATTTTTTAATTTTCGTTAACATTTGTTTCGCATTCCCATTTATATAGGTCTAAAGCTATTATTTTTTGATCGTTTATTTGTAACATAACTTACCTCTTCATTTATACTAAGACAAACAGAAATACATCACTTTTATGAAAGTGTTACAAAAAAAAAGAGATTGCTTTCGCAATCTCTTTTTTAATATATATTTTTTATTTTAAACTAACGCTCCTAAATAACGTTCAGCATCTAAAGCCGCCATACATCCAGTACCTGCAGCTGTAACAGCTTGTCTATATTCTTTATCTTGTACATCTCCGGCCGCAAAAACACCCGGTAGATTAGTCTTAGTAGATTTCCCTTTAGTAATTAAATACCCTGTGTCATCCATTTCTAAAACTCCTTTAAATAAATCTGTATTTGGTGTATGACCAATCGCTATAAATAATCCTGTAACTGGAATCTCATATTTCTTATTTGTTTGATTATTTACAACGCTGACTCCTTCTACAACATTATCGCCTAACACTTCATCAATTTCGGTATTAAATAGCACTTCGATATTTTCAGCTTTATGAACTCTATGCTGCATCGCTTTGGAAGCTCTCATATAATCTTTACGTACCAATATTGTAACTCTTTTACAAATATTTGCTAAATATGTAGCCTCTTCTGCAGCAGTATCACCTGCTCCAACAACAACAACATCTTGATTTTTATAGAAAAAACCGTCACAGGTAGCACATGCAGAAACTCCTCCTCCTATTAATCTTTGTTCGCTTTCTATTCCCAAATATTTAGCTGTAGCACCTGTAGAAATAATTACAGTATTTGCTTCTAATTCTTTTGAGCCATCCACAATCACTTTATGAATACCACCAACTTCTTTAGATAAATCTACACTGGTAACCATTCCAAAACGAACTTCAGTTCCAAAACGTTCTGCCTGATTTTTTAAATCTTCCATCATAGCAGTTCCATCTGTACCATTTGCATATCCAGGAAAATTATCAACTTCGGTCGTTGTAGTTAATTGCCCACCCATTTGCATTCCTGTATACATCACAGGTTTCATATCTGCTCTCGCTGCATATATAGCTGCAGTATATCCTGCTGGACCTGAACCAATAATTAAACATTTAATTCTTTCTATAGTATCTGACATTATCATCGAAATTTATGAGAATACAAATGTAATTTTTTTGCTTTTAACTTATATGGAAATGATATATATTTTTATAATTAAATCATAAAGAATTCTAATGCTAAAAGTATCCTTATTTTATAAAAGAGTGGTCTTTACTTTTTAGGCTTGATTTTAACGATTCCAAAGTTTTCAATTCCAGCATACATATAGCCATCATTTCCCATTTCTAAAGAGCGAACTCTTCCTAAACCTTCTAATATTTTTTCTTCTTTTAAGATTTTACCATCCTTCAAAGTACAATTAGAGATGTACTGAAACTTTAAGGAGCCTACTAAAAGGTTTCCTTTCATTTTTGGGTATCTATTACTATTAACAAAAGCCATTCCACTGGGCGCTATAGATGGAGTCCATTGATGTAAAGGGTCTTCCATTCCTTTAATAGAAGTTTTATTTGTAAACTTAGATCCACTATAATTAATTCCAAAACTTGCTTTAGGCCATCCATAGTTTTTCCCTTTTCTGATAATATTAATCTCATCTCCTCCCCTTGGACCATGCTCGTGTGTCCAAATTTCACCTGTAAAAGGATTCGTTTCCATTCCTTGTGGATTTCTATGCCCGTAACTAAAAATAGCTTTTTTGGCTCCTTTCTCATTTACAAATGGATTATCAATTGGTATGCTTCCATCATCATGTAATCGATAAATTTTGCCTCCGTCTTTGGCTATATCTTGTGGATTTACATCTCTATTACCTCTATCTCCAATACTAAAATAGAGGTATCCTTTTCTATCAAAAGCAATTCTAGAACCAAAATGTTGTCCTCTTCTAGAATTTGGTGATGCTTTATAGAGCGTCTTTTTATTGGTCAACTTTCCATCTCTAAAAACAGCTCTTGTTAAAGCGGTATTCGTTCCTATGCCTTCTCCAGATGAAGACGCATATGTAAAATAGATGATATTGTTTTCTTTAAAGTTAGGGTGCAATTCTATATCCATCAACCCTCCCTGCCCGTACTCTTCTACTCTAGGCAAACCCGATACATCATACTTTTTTCCATTTTTAAAATGAATTAACTTCCCTTCTTTTAAGGTAATCAGCATAGAATTATCGGGCAAAAATGTAAATCCCCACGGAATATTCAAATCGCTTACTACAATTTCATACTCTTCTCTATTCTCACTAGTATAATTAATAAAGCTAGTAATCAGAAAACTACAAATGAGTAGCATACATATTTCAACTTTTTTTTTCATGGTACGGTTGCTATTTAGAATAATAATCTTTTACAATATAAAAAGAATATGGTATCTTTGCAATCCGAATTTTCGGGGTGTAGCGTAGCCCGGTCATCGCGCCTCGTTTGGGACGAGGAGGTCGCAGGTTCGAATCCTGCCACCCCGACGATTAAAAGCCAAGAAATTAATTTCT
>JAGDZT010000006.1:0-150894 GCA_049115635.1 Flavobacteriaceae bacterium | reverse complement strand
ATGAGGTTTTTTTATTGTGCTACTTTTATAAAATAATTAATAATTATTGCGTTATAACTTATATTTCTGTTTTCTTTGTGAGACCTTTATGAAAAGTAAAATTTTATTTATTTTTTTTATCCTAAATTCATTAATTACTACTGCACAAGTAGGAGGTGAGCAAGTATATCAATTTTTAAATCTTTCCACTTCTTCTAGGCAAGTAGCTTTAGGTGGAGAAGTTCTTACATTAATAGATGATGTAAATCAGCCTATATGGAATCCTTCTGTTATCAATGCTGAATTGGATAATCAATTTTCTTTAAACTATACAAGTTATTTAGCAGGTATAAATATAGGTTCTGCTTCTTATGCCAAAGTTATTAATAGAAGATTTGGTACTATTTTTGGCAATATAAAGTATCTTAACTATGGAACTTTAATTGGTGCAGATGAAAATGGAAACGAAACAGGGACTTTTAATGCTAGCGATATAGCCGTGTCTATTGGTTATGCATTTAATCTGCCTTGGACAAATTTTTATATGGGATTTAATGTAAAATTAATTAATTCTACAATAAGTAATTTTACATCTAACGGTGTTGCTGCAGATTTTAGTGTATTGTATAATAGTCCATATAAGCCATTTAAAGTCACTTTAGTTGCTAGAAATGTTGGTGCTCAGATAACTTCTTTTAATGGAACTACAGAACGATTGCCGTTTAAAGTAGCGCTAGGTTTTGATTATAAATTAGAGCATGTTCCTTTAAAATGGTATGTTACTATTGATAATCTACAACAATGGGATATTTCTGTCGCAAATCCATCTAATCAAACAATAGATCTAGAGGGTAATGTTACAAATGAAGATGTTTCATTCATTGGAAATACGATGAGACATTTAGTTATAGGAGCAGAATTATTCCCAGAAAGTGTCATAAACCTTAGAGCAGGTTATAATTTTAGAAGAGCAAGTGAATTAAAATTGCAAAATGCTAGGTCGTTTAGTGGTATTTCATTTGGATTTGGTATTAAAATGAATAAATTGAAGTTTAATTATGCATTTTCAAAATATCATACAGCGACTAGTGCTAGTACATTTAGTTTATATATTGATTTAGATAAGAGATAATGAGTAAAAAAATTACAATTGCCATTGACGGTTTTTCTTCAACAGGAAAAAGTACAGTAGCTAAAAAACTAGCAAAGTATCTTGGATATATTTATGTAGATTCTGGAGCCATGTATAGAGCAGTTACTTTATATGCCATGCAACAAAATTTTGTTGGAAAAGACTTTTATAATCTGGATGCGTTGAGTAAACATTTACATCTAATAGACCTCTCTTTTAAGTTGAATAATAATACGGGTAATGCAGATATGTATTTAAACAACATAAATGTTGAGGATAGAATAAGATCTTTAGAAGTTTCTAATTTAGTAAGTAAAGTAGCTGCTAGTTCAATAGTAAGAAAGAAGCTTGTTGCAATTCAAAAAGAAATTGGGAAAAACAAAGGAGTAGTCATGGATGGTAGAGATATTGGAACTGTTGTTTTTACAGATGCTGAGTTAAAAATTTTCATGAATGCTTCAGCAAGTACTAGAGCCAATCGTCGATTTAAAGAGTTAACGGATAAAGGAGAAAATGTTAGCTATGATGAAATCTATAAAAATGTAATGGAAAGAGATCAGGTAGATTCTACAAGAAAAGATTCTCCTTTACTAAAAGCTGTTGATGCTATTGAGATTGATAATTCAGACTTATCTAGAGAAGAACAATTTAAGATGATATTAGATTTAGTAAACGAAAAGTTGCACTAAAAAGCATCCGAAAGGATGCTTTTTTAGTTAAGGAATATTTAAATATTTATGTGTTTGCAATGAAATTTTCCATTTAGGGTTTTTCATTACATAATCGACAATTTTTGATGTCATTAGTTCTCTTTTACTCCATTCAGGTTGTAAGAAAAGCTGGCAGTTTTCTGAAACTTTACCGGCATGCTCTTCGGCAAATTTGAAATCATTATTATTGTGAATAATCATTTTTAATTCATCTGCCTCTTTATATACTTCTTCTAAAGGTAATTTAGTTCTTTTGGGAGATAAACAAAACCAATCCCATTCACCAGAAAAAGAATACGCCCCAGAAGTTTCAATATGTGTTCTAATCTTGTTCTTTTTAAGTTCCTTGGTAATATAATCCATAGACCACATTAAAGGTTCGCCACCAGTAATTACTACAGTGTCTGCGTACTTTTTTGCATTTTCTACAATGATGTTTGATAAGGTAGGGGGATGTAAGTTTGCATCCCAGCTTTCTTTTACATCACACCAATGACAGCCTACATCACAACCTCCAACTCGAATAAAATATGCGGCAGTTCCTGTATGGTATCCTTCTCCTTGTATCGTATAAAATTCTTCCATTAACGGAAGCATTTCTCCTTTTTCTATTAATGTTTTAGTTTCTAAATTCATTTTATTTCTTAACAGCTACAACTTCAATTTCTATTTTAGCTCCTGGTACTAAATCGGCTGCAAATGTAGTTCTTGCTGGTAGATTATCATTAAAAAAAGTTTGATAAACTGAATTCATTTCTGAAAAATCATCGATATCAGATAAAATGACAGTGCATTTTACTACATGATTCAAATCAGAGCCATTAGATTCTAATACTTCTTTAATATTCATTAGAACTTGCTTTGTCTCGGCTTTAATGCCTCCTTCAACTATTTTTCCTAATGTATGATCTTTTCCAATTTGACCTGTTAAAAACAGCAAATTTCCAACTTCAACTGCATCGGAAAAAGGAGCATTTTTTCTACTTTCATGATTGGATTTTATATAGTTTATTTTTTGGCTTTCTTGTTTTTTACAAGAAAAAAAACAAAGAACTGCAAAAGTCATAATAAAAAGAGTGTGAATTTTCATGATGCAAACAGGTTTAGAGATGCAAATATAGGCAGAAGAATAGAAATTTTAATGAATCTAAATACTTAATAATCAATAGAATTTTGTACATTTGCACTCCTTTTTACGAGTACAGATTAGAAGAAGGGTTTAGAAATTATTTTATATGTATAATTTCTCTTAATGTTATTATCGTTAATAATCTGAATAACAATAAGATACAAAATTATTTCAGCATGTCTGAAAACACAAAAGTAACTGAAGAGCAAGTAGAAGCTCCAGCAGTTCAAGAAGTAGCTACAGAAACTGTAGCAGAAGTAAATCCACAAGAATTTTTAGCAAACTTTAACTGGCACAAATACGAAGAAGGTATTGAGGCTGTTGACGAATCTAAATTAAAAGAATTTGAAAAAGCTTTAGAAGGAACCGTAGGTTTTGTAAATGAGCGTGATGTTATTCAAGGTACGGTTATCAGAAAAACTGATAGAGATGCTATTATTGACATTAACTCTAAATCTGAAGGAGTAATTTCTTTAAATGAGTTTCGTTACAATCCTAATTTAGCTGTCGGAGATAAAGTTGAAGTACTTGTTGATAAAAGAGAAGATAGTACAGGACAATTAGTATTGTCTCATAAAAAAGCAAGAGTAATCAAAGCTTGGGAACGAGTTAACAATGCACATGAAACAGGTGAAGTTGTTAATGGTTTTGTAAAGTGTAGAACTAGAGGGGGTATGATTGTAGATGTTTTTGGAATTGAAGCATTCTTACCAGGTTCTCAAATTGATGTGAAACCAATTAGAGATTACGATCAATATGTAGAGAAAACAATGGAATTTAAGGTTGTAAAAATCAATCACGAATTTAAAAACGTTGTTGTTTCTCATAAAGCACTTATTGAAGCTGATATAGAAATTCAGAAAAAAGAAATCATTGGCCAGTTAGAAAAAGGACAAGTATTAGAAGGTATTGTTAAAAATATTACTTCTTATGGTGTATTTGTTGATTTAGGTGGTGTTGATGGTTTAGTTCATATTACTGATTTATCTTGGTCTAGAATCAATCATCCAAATGAGATTGTTGAGTTAGATCAAAAATTAAATGTAGTAATCTTAGACTTTGATGATAACAAATCTAGAATTCAATTAGGATTAAAACAATTATCTGCTCATCCATGGGATGCTTTAGATGCCGAAATTAAAGTAGGAGATAAAGTAAAAGGGAAAGTTGTTGTTTTAGCTGATTATGGTGCTTTTGTTGAAGTATCTGAAGGAGTTGAAGGATTGATTCACGTTTCTGAAATGTCTTGGTCTACACATTTAAGATCTGCACAAGATTTCGTACAAATTGGTGACGAAGTTGAAGCACAAGTTCTTACCTTAGATAGAGATGAAAGAAAAATGTCTTTAGGGATTAAGCAATTACATCCAGATCCTTGGACAGATATCACGACTAAATATCCTGTTGGTTCTACTCATACTGGTACCGTAAGAAACTATACTAATTTTGGAGTATTTGTTGAGTTAGAAGAAGGTATTGATGGATTGGTATATATCTCTGATTTATCTTGGACTAAGAAAATTAAGCATCCATCTGACTTTGTTACCGTAGGTGATAAATTAGAAGTTCAGGTTTTAGAATTAGATGTAGAAGGTCGTAAGTTAAACTTAGGACATAAGCAAACTCAAGATAATCCTTGGGATGCTCATGAAGCTACCTATGCAATCGATTCTGTACATGAAGGGACTGTTAAAGAGAAGAATGATAAAGGAGCTGTAGTTACTTTTGCTGATGGAGTAGAAGGATTTGCACCAAGTCGTCATTTAGATAAAGAAGAAGGTGGTAAGTTAGGTAAAGGAGATACCGCACAATTTAAAGTACTTGAGTTTAGCAAAGAGTATAGAAGAGTGGTAATTTCTCATACAGCTATCTTTAAGGAGCAAGAGAAGAGAAACATTAAGGTTGCTAATAAAAAAGCATCTGAAGCTGAAAAAACAACTCTTGGAGATATCAGTGGTTTAGCTGATTTAAAGAAGAAAATGGAAGAAGGTAAGAAATAATTTACCTCTTTTATAAAAATAGAAAGCCCTTGCATCAGCAAGGGCTTTCTATTTTTAATTACTTCTCTAATTTCCTTTTGCAGGTTTAGAAAACGGAGGAGACGTTATCTTCTTTTTTATTGGTAACTGCTTTAGCAATTCTGCCACAGCTCTTTCTAATTGTACATCTCTATTTTGAGATAATGAGACAGCGTCTTGTCGTACTTTGATATCAGGAGCGACTCCTTTATTCTCAGCTATCCATTTATTATTTATTGGATCAAATACAGCGTTATCTGGTGCAGTTAAAGAACCCCCATCAATTAAACGATAATGTGTTGAAGATTTTACTAAGCCACCCCAAGTAGTCATACCAATTAGCTTTCCAGCTTTTTGTTGTCTAAATACCCAAGGGAAAAAGTCGCCGCCAGACCCAGCTAATTCATTAATTAATAAAACTTTAGGACCTAAGATCCCTGCTGGTAACTGCATTGGTTTTCCATTAGGAACTTCATTTGTTAAGCCAGCACGTAAGCTTCTTGTCATTAAGTCCACCATATAATCATCTAATAATCCACCTCCATTAAATCGTTCGTCTATTACAGCACCTTCTTTATCTTGTTGTGCAAAATAATATCTATTAAAAGAAACATATCCACCGCCGCCAGTATTAGGCACCCATACATACGCTAGTCTCCCATTAGAAAGCTTATCGACAATCCTTCTATTGTCTTCCACCCAAGTTCGTTGTCGTAATCCATTTTCGCTTCTGATTGGAAGAACGGTTTCTTTCCAAGAATCTTTAAACTCAGCTTTACTATTAATATGCAGAATTGTTTGTTTACCTCTAGTACCATCTAAATATTCATAAATATTGTTATCAGAAGTAAGCTCTTTACCATTAATTCCAACAATATAATATCCTTCTTTTATATTTAATTCTGGAGCATCTAGCGGACCAGATAAACCTGGATTCCAACTTTCCGTAGTGTATATTCTGTTGATTTTCCATCTATTTTTATCAGTACCTATATCAGCACCTAGCATTCCTACCTGAGATCTATCTGTACTTGGAAAATCTCCTCCTCTAACAAAACTATGCCCTACAGAGAGTTCGCCATTTACCTGATCTAAAATATAATTCAAATCAGAACGATGTTTGATAAAAGGTACTAGTGGCGCATATCTTTTATAAACTACTTTCCAATCTCTACCATGAATATTAGGGTCATAGAAATAATCCCTCTCATAACGATATGCTTCTTCAAACATTTGATCCCACTCTGCTATTCTGTCTAACTTCATTTGTAAATTGACCTTCAATGACTTTCCATTTTTACCATTTGGACTACCAGTTCCAATTACTTTCCAGCTTCCATTCACACGAGCAAGCATATGTTTTCCATTACTTGTAATAGAAATACCACCTATGCCAGAAATGAAGCTTTTCGCTTTTTGATCTTTTAAAGTGTACTTTTTTAATGTTCCACCTCTTTGATTAGAAACTCCCTCAGCAATAAATACGGTACCTTTTGGCCCAGATACTAAGTACCAATAATTTCTAACGGGTATGCCTAATGGAAAGGTTCTTCTAGCTAATCCATCAAAATCAATGGTCATAACTTTAGAATCACTTTCTTTTTTCTTATTTCCTTTTTTTGAGTCGCTTTCTTTTTTCTTTTTTTTCTCTTCTTCATCACTCTTTGGTTTAAAAGGAGAGGTGTCATTCTTGTCAAGATTTATAACATATGCAGCATAGCGTGGCGAAGCAGTCATGGCACTTGTATTCGCCCACCCAGATCCAAGTGCAACATTGGTACTTGCTAAAAAGTATAATTGTTTTTTATTTAAATCCCATGCAGGAGAAAAAGAATCGGCAAAACGATCGGTAATAGGTGTTGTTTTATTTGTTTTAGCTGACCAAATATAAATTTGCCTAAAATTGTTTGTAGCAGATTTTTCATATGCAATCCAATTGGAATCTGGAGACCAATTCATTTGAATGCTTCCACGTTCTAAATTATTTCCACCAACATCAATTGTTTTAATTTTTTTGGTCTCTAAGTTTACAATACGTAAACGTACATCATCATCTACAAAAGCAATATGCTTTCCGTCTGGAGACCAAGTGGGACTCCATGCCATTTTAGAGACCCCAATAGAGATCTTAGTTTTATCGGACATTCCATCTTGGCTAGCTAAAAATAGAGCGTATCCTTTTCTGTCTTTATCTGAAAACCATGCAATTTTATCACCTTTTGGCGACCAGATAGGGGCTCTGTCTGCAGTTCCAGAACTTTGCGTAATATTTCGGGCATCACCATATTTTAATGGAACAGTAAAAATTTCTCCTCTAGATTCCATAATAGCTCTTTTACCATTTGGTGATAATGAAGCTGATCTTGCAGATCTAGTTACATTTTGCCATTTGGTTTCTGTCCATGGGAAATCTCCAATAACGTTTATTTTTAATCTATTAGTCTTTTTAGATGAAATGTTTAATGTATGTAAATAACCATCTCTTTCATATACTAATTTATTTCTGTATCCCGAAAGCCATTTGATGTCAGAACCTTTAAATTTGGTAACTTGAGAGAGGTTTTTAGTTTTAGTATTGTATTTCCAAATATTCATCACTAAATCTCTATCAGACAAGAAATAAATATCATTTTTCATCCATAAAGGCTGTATATCTGTTGTATTGGTGTGAGGCAATAAAGTTTCTTTAGAAGTCTTTATATCTAAAATAATTAAAGGTGTATTTTGCCCACCTCTATAAGCTCTCCATTCTCCATCCCAACGACTCATTTTGTCTATAACTATACTTTTTCCATTATTAGAAAAAGATCCATCATACCCCCATTGTTTAGAAACTAACATTGGTGCCCCTCCTTTTACAGGAACTGTCCATAATCTATTATAAGGCCTAGGTGCTGTTTCTCTAGAACTTGCATATAAGACTGATTTTCCATCATTTGTCCAGCCTCGAACGTTAGAGCCATTAGGGTGCCATGTTAATCTTTTTACATCCCCACCATTTATAGATACGATATATACAGAGTTAGACCCAGATCGATTTGAAGAAAAAGCAATCCATTTTCCATTAGGTGAAAGGTATGGATTTGACTCTACTGCTGGTGTACTTGTAATTCTTTTAGCATTATTTGTTCCTAGTTCATTTACCCAAATATCTCCGCCATAAGTAAAAACGACATGACTAGAATTGATATCAGGTTGTCTTAATAACCGTGTTTCTTGTGCATTACTAATATTAATATTTAAAGAGAATAAAATAAATAAAAAGTAAGACGTAATAGGGAGTTTTTTTATAGGAATCATCATGTGATATATTTAATTAATAAGTTTTTTAAAGATAGTTAAAAAAATAATCCTATATAAATCAACTCATTACTTAATATTAATATTTGCTAAAGAAGACTCTTACACTTTTAAATGATTTTATAAGGAAATAATTTATCTTTGTTCATCATAAAAATTTAGCATGACATTAATCAAATCAATTTCAGGAATTAGAGGAACTATTGGAGGTAAAACTTCAGATAATTTAACTCCAATAGATGCAGTTAAATTTGCATCAGCTTACGGAACTTTTATAAAGAAAAGAAATCCTAGCAAAGACAAAATAAAGGTTGTTATAGGTAGGGATGCACGTATTTCTGGGAAAATGATTAGTAGTTTAGTTGCAAATACATTAACGGGTTTAGGAATAGATGTAGTGGATTTAGGATTATCTACAACACCAACAGTTGAAGTTGCTGTACCTTTAGAAAAAGCAGATGGAGGAATTATCTTAACTGCCAGTCATAATCCAAAGCAATGGAATGCTTTAAAACTATTGAATGAAAAAGGCGAATTCTTAAATGGAGAAGATGGAGAAGTTATTTTAAAGACTGCTGAGAGTGATGATTTTGATTTTGCAGATGTTGATAATTTAGGAGTGTATTCAAAAGATAAAAGTTATTTAGAAAAGCATATTCAAGAAGTATTGAATTTAGACTTGGTAGATGTAGAAGCTATTCGAAATGCTAATTTTAAAGTAGTAGTTGATGGAGTGAATTCTACAGGAGGGATTTTTATTCCTGCTTTATTAAAAGAATTGAATGTTGATTGTGTTGAATTATACTGCGAACCTAATGGTCATTTTCCTCACAATCCAGAACCCTTAAAAGAGCACCTAACAGATATTTCTGAATTGGTTGTAAAAGAACAAGCAGATTTTGGAATTGTAGTAGACCCAGATGTAGATCGTTTGGCATTAGTTTGTGAAGATGGCTCTATGTTTGGAGAAGAATACACATTGGTGGCTTGTGCAGATTATGTATTAGGAAAGTTAGGAGGAGGAAATACGGTTTCTAATTTATCTTCATCTAGAGCATTAAGAGATGTTACCGAAAAACATGGTGGGAATTATACAGCAAGTGCCGTAGGAGAAGTGAATGTGGTTATTAAAATGAAAGAAACCAACACTGTTATTGGAGGCGAAGGAAATGGAGGAATTATTTATCCAGCTTCGCATTATGGTAGAGATTCCTTAGTTGGAGTCGCTTTGTTTTTATCTCATTTAGCAAATCAAAAGAAATCTTGTAAAGCTTTGAGAGAGAGTTATCCAAGTTACTTTATGAGTAAGAATAAGATTCAACTAACCCCTCAAATTGATGTAGATAAAATTTTAGAAACTATGGCTTCTAAATATGCCAATGAAGAGGTAAATACCATCGATGGTGTTAAAATAGATTTTGCACAAGAATGGGTACATTTACGTAAGTCTAACACAGAACCAATTATTAGAATATATACAGAGAGTTTATCTCAAGAAGCGGCAGATAATCTCGCTGTTCGTTTTATAGAAGAAATAAAAGAAATTATAGCATAAAATGTCTGCATTAGAGCAATACTTTCAGCAATTTAGAGATCAAATTATTGGAGTTGATCAAACATTTGTATCACCTTATGGTGAACAAAAACTGTTATATACAGATTGGACTGCTAGCGGGAGACTGTATCGCCCTATTGAAGAAAAATTGATGAATCAATTTGGACCTTTTGTTGCAAATACTCACACGGAGACTTCTACTTCTGGAGCAGCGATGACTTTGGCATATCACGAAGCAAGAAATATTATAAAAAAACATGTCCATGCTAATGAGAACGATGTTTTAATTACAGAAGGGTCTGGAATGACTGGTGTTGTAAATAAATTTCAACGCATACTAGGATTGAAAGTTTCTGAAAGTTTAAGAGAGTATACTCATATTCCTGAAGAAATGAGGCCCATTGTTTTTGTTTCACATATGGAGCATCATTCTAATCAGACTTCTTGGTTAGAAACAATTGCAGATGTAGAGGTAGTTCCTTGTAATGATGCCGGACTAGTTTGTTTGCATAAGTTTGAGGAGTGTATTAAAAGACATGAACACCGTACCTTAAAAATAGCTTCTATCACTTCTTGTTCAAATGTTACAGGCATTAAAACAGATTATCATAAAGTGGCAAAGCTAATTCATAAATACAATGGATTGTGTTTTGTAGATTTTGCCTGTTCTGGACCTTATGTTGATATTGATATGCATCCAGAAACTGAAGACGAATATTTAGACGCAATATTCTTTTCACCACATAAATTTTTAGGAGGACCTGGAAGTTCGGGAGTGTTGATTTTTAATAAAAAACTATATAAGAATGTGATTCCTGATAACCCTGGTGGGGGTACTGTAAGTTATACAAATCCTTGGGGAGAGCATGATTATTTTGATGATGTTGAAACTAGAGAAGATGGAGGTACTCCTGCGTTTTTACAAACGATTAGAATTGCTTTATCTATTCAGTTAAAAGATCAGATGGGAACAATTAATATTAAGAAAAGAGAAGATGAGTTAAATAAAAAATTGTTTGACACTTTAGAAGCTATTCCAAATGTTAAAATTTTAGCACCCAACCATAAAAATAGATTAAGTATTTTTTCTTTTTACTTGGAGAACTTTCATTTTAATTTGGTCGTAAAATTATTGAATGACCGATTTGGAATTCAAACTAGAGGAGGTTGTTCTTGTGCAGGCACTTATGGACACTTTTTATTAAATGTTGATCAGGAAACTTCTAACAGAATTAAAGGTCAGATTTTAGAAGGTTGTTCTACCGAAAAACCAGGTTGGGTTCGTTTGTCTTTACATCCAACGATAAAAGATGAAGAGGTTAATTTTATCTCTACGTCTTTAAAAGAACTATGTGCAAATATTGAAAAATGGTCTGAAGATTATGTATACGATCCTATAAAAAATGATTATGTCCATAAATCTGTGAAATCTATAGAAAATCAATTAGTTACAGATTGGTTTAAGATTTAATTACTGCCATTCTTTAGGAACTTTATCTCTATGTTTAAAGCGCTTATGCGACCATAAATAAAATTCAGGCTGTTGCATAATATTTCTCTCTGTTATCGCTAGGTATTTGTCTGTTACTTCGTAATCTTTAAAATCTTTTGGATGCTCTGTGATTAATTCAAATTCAACTTGATAATGCCCTCTTTTTATTTTTTTAGATACATAGTTAATAACCACTAAATCAAACTTTTTAGCAAGCATTTCGGCACCAGTATGAATAGGTACTTTTACACCAAAAAATTCTGACCAATAATGTGTTTTGTGTACCAGTGGAGACTGGTCACTTAAGAGCAAGTACAATCCTCTAACATTATTATCATAATTATTCTTCATCGCTTTAATAGTTTCAGAGGTCTTAAAACCTTCTACACCAAATTTCATTCTAGTATCTTTTACTACTTTTTCAAAATACTTATTCGCTAATTTAGTATAAGCACCAAAAACAGTTATGTCAAGAACTAAAGGTAAACTTGTTGACCATTCCCAATTAGCTTGATGTGCCCCAACCAAAGTAATATTTCTACCTTTTTTAGCAATATCATTTACAACTTCTGGATTTTTATAAGTATATCTTTTTTGGATAGTTTTTTGCGAAATGGTAAACGCTTTCACACTTTCCATAAATATATCTGTAAAATGCTTAAAGAACTTTTTCTGAATCAGCTTTAGCTCGGTATCTGTTTTCTCTGGAAAAGCGATTTTTAAATTATCTAAAACAACTTTTTTGCGATAACCAATTACATAGTAAAACATTAAATAAAAGAAATCAGAGAATACATATAATACTCTCATAGGAAGTAAAGAAATGAGCCAAATAAATGGATATACAAGTATAAAAACGATGAATTGCATTCAAAATATTTTTTGCAAATATCGTGTTTAAATATTTATTCTTATAGCTAACTTTCGTTATGTTTGTTTTATGGTAAATAATCCCGATAAAGTTGTGTTGCTCATTATTATTGCAACCGCCCTGTTTTCTTATAAAGGTTTTAATGATTACTCATTCTTTGAGAAATATAAATTTCAAGTCACAAGGATTTTAAATGGAGAAAAGATTAGAATGTTTACTTCTGGTTTGTTGCATGCAGATTGGATTCATTTAATCTTTAATATGTATGCGCTATATCTTTTTGGAGATATTGTTGTATTTAGACTTGGAGTTGTTCCGTTCTTAGCTATCTATGTAGGTAGCCTATTAGCTGGAAGTTTATATTCACTGGCTTATCATAAAAACGAACCATATTACAGTGCTATTGGAGCTTCAGGAGCAGTTTCAGGGATTGTGTATGCATCTATACTTTTATATCCTGAAATGGAGTTGTACTTGTTTTTTATTCCAATACCTATAAAGGGATATATTTTTGGAGTTGGTTATTTGCTGTATTCTATTTATGGAATGAAAAAACAGTTAGGCAATATTGGTCATTCTGCTCACTTGGGCGGTGCAATAGGAGGTTTTGCACTGACACTAGTATTTAATCCAAATGTGTTTTTAGACAATACTATGATGGTAATTGCTTTAAGTATTCCAATTTTTATTCTTTTAGTATTTGGAAAAAAACTAAATATATAAAAAAAGTCTTACCATAATGATAAGACTTTTAGAGCGAGAGACCAGGTTCGAACTGGCGACATTCAGCTTGGAAGGCTGACGCTCTACCAACTGAGCTACTCTCGCCAATAGAGGTGGCAAATATAAAACCATTTTTGAATTCTACAATCAATATACCCAATTTTGTAAAGCATATTTTTTAATTATAGGAAGACCATTTTGTAAGTTGATGATTATCAGAAGCCCAAACTCATTTCATAAGTTTGTATCTTTAGCACAACTATTAAATTATAACTATATCCTATGAAAACTATCTGTTATTTTCTTACAATTACTGTATTTTTATCTACTATTTCTTCCTTCGGACAAAAAAGAGAAGTGAATATTATTAGTACTAAATTGACAGATAATTATTATATGTTAAAAGGTAGTGGTGGAAATATAGGAATCTTAATTGGAGAAGATGGGGTGTTAATGATAGACGATCAATTTGCTCCTTTAACCCCTAAGATTTTGGCAGCGATTAAAAAAATCACTTCAAAACCAGTAAGCTATTTGTTAAATACGCATTGGCATGGAGATCATACAGGTGGGAATCTAAATATGAGTAAAGAAGGAGCTACCATTGTTTCTCATGAGAATGTGAGAAAGCGTATGAGTAAAAATCAAGTAGTAAGAGGAAAAATAAAGAAAGCTTCACCTAAAGAAGCATTACCAGTTTTAACATTTACTGAAGATATGATGTTTCATTATAATAATGACGATATCTTATTTACTCATGTACATAATGCGCATACTGATGGCGATGCTATTGTTTACTTTACTAAAAATAATGTGATGCATACAGGAGACACATATTTTCAAGGGAAGTTTCCTTACATAGACTTGGATTCTGGAGGTAGTATTGATGGTTATATAGATGGAATTAGTAAGATAATTATGTTGTCTGATGATGCCACTAAAATTATGCCTGGACATGGTCGTGTTGCTAATAAGAAAGAACTAATTGCTTATAAATTGATGTTAATAGACTTAAGAAATACTATTAAAGCAGAAATAAAAAAAGGAAGCACATTGGAAGCAGTTAAAAAAAATAAAGAACTGACTAAAAAGTATGCTGCTTTTAATGGATGGATTACCGAAGAAAAGATCAGAACTACTATTTATATGAGCTTAAAAAAGCATAAGAAATAAGGGTCATAAAATTAAGAAGCCCAATCTAATTTAGATTGGGCTTTTATTGTAGCGAAGACGGGATTTGAACCCGTGACCTCAGGGTTATGAATCCTGCGCTCTAACCAACTGAGCTACCTCGCCATGATTATGAGGCTGCAAATATAAAGGATTTTTATATTTCTACAAGATGTGTTTTTAATTTTTTTTAAATAGAATTATTACCTATATTGCTTGAATAATACTAAGTAACTCCCCTTACTTTTTTTAGCTTAATTCAATAAAAACCATGAGTAAAATAAAATATGAAATAGAGTTTCCTATACATGCTTCACCACATATGTTGTATGAATATTTTTCGACGCCATCAGGTTTAGAGGAGTGGTTTGCAGATAAGGTAAATTCAAGAGGAAAAGTGATTACTTTTTTTTGGGATGATTCTGAAGAAGAAGCAACCATTGTTACTAAAAAACAAGATGAAAGAGCACGTTTTAAATGGACTGAGAGTGAAGGCGATGAAACGTATTTTGAATTCAGAATTCAAGTAGATGCTATTACAAAAGATGTTTCTTTAATGGTGACTGATTTTTCTGATGAAGATGAGCTTGAGGAATCAAAAATGCTATGGGAAAATCAAATTGAAGAACTAAAGCATAGAATAGGAGCATAAGCACTTTATATTTAACAAAAAACCTTAACCTTGTTAAGGTTTTTTTATGCGTTTATTTTACATTTTAGCTTAAATTTGCATCATCATTTTTCAAATTAATTATATTGAATTTCAACGGTACTTTAGTTTCAGATATAGAGAATATTATCTCTTCAGATAATAGGGCTTTTAAATATGGTGATTCACTCTTTGAAACCCTTAAAATTTCCAATAATAGGATTATTTTTTGGGAAGACCATTATTTTAGGTTAATGGCATCTATGCGTATGCTTCGTATGAAGATACCTATGAATTTTACACTTGAAAATCTTGAACAAGAGATTTTAAAAACAATTCCAACAGATAGTAATACAACATTGTTTAGAGCAAGACTTTCTGTTTTTAGAAAAGATGGAGGTTTTTACACTCCAGAAACAAATACGATTGATTATTTAGTTGAAGTATCAGAATTAATAATAGATAAGAAAGCGAATTATAGAGTAGATCTGTTTAAAGATTTTTATAACTATTCAGGATTGTTATCTACCCTAAAAACTAATAATAAAATATTATCTACTGTTGCCTCTATTTATGCGAAAGAAAATGACTTAGACAATTGTATTTTATTAAATGAACGAAAGGGAGTAGCAGAAGTTACGAATGGAAACATATTTATTGTTCACGGAAATCATATAAAAACTCCAGCGATTACAGAAGGTTGTTTAAAAGGAGTGCTTAGAAAGAAAATTATTGAGATTATTGAAGCTCATACAGATTTTACAATAGAAGAAACTGCAATTACTCCTTTTGAAATTCAAAAAGCAGATGAGGTATTCATTACAAATTCAATTATAGGTATTCAGCCAGTTACTCACTATAGGAAAAAGGTTTTTACAACAACTACTGCTACTAAACTATCAAAGAGTTTACAAATATTAGAAATTACAGGAAAGGTTTAGTTTAAGTGAATATCGCTTGGAGCATTAGCCCATATCTTATATTTGCCACCTCTTTGCAGTAATTTGTTTTTCCATAAGCTTGTGTTATCTGCAGAAAATATATTTGGGAAATCATTTTCTGTAACAAACCAAGAATTTGTTTCTATCTCATCCCTTAATTGATTTGCTGACCAACCAGAATATCCTAAAAAAAAGCGTATTTGAGTAGTGTCAATTTCTTTATTAATGAGCAGATTTTTTAAAGAGTCGAAATTCCCACCCCAAAAGATGCCATTAGACACCTCGATACTATTAGGGATAAGTTCAGGAGATTTGTGAATAAAATATAAATTGTCCTGTTCTACAGGCCCTCCTTGATATACTAAAAACTCACAATCAATTTCTGGAATAATATCTTTTATAGTATAGTCTAAAGGTCTATTTAGTATAAAGCCAACTGCGCTAAGTTCTGTATGCTCGGTTAACAATATTATTGATCTGTTAAATGAGTCATCATTTAAAATAGAGGGTTCTGCAATTAGAAGTTTTCCTTTATTGGGCTGTATTAAATTCATCCTAATTTTATAGTACTTTAAATGTAGTTAAAATATGTATAAAAAAAAACTCTCTTAAAAAAGAGAGTTTTTAATATACTATTATTAAAGTATGACTAGTTTACAGCACCGCTTAATCCAGCTCCAGCTTTAAATTTAACAACGTTTTTAGCAGCAATTTTGATTTCTGCCCCAGTTTGTGGGTTTCTTCCGTTTCTTGCAGCTCTTTTAGATACTGACCATGTTCCCCATCCTACTAAAGCAACTTTACCACCTTTTTTCAATGTAGAAGTTACGTTGTTAGTAATAGATTCTAAAGCTGCTTTAGCTGCTACTTTAGAAATTCCTGCGTCAGCAGCCATTGCATCGATTAAATCTGATTTGTTCATAATAAATAGAATTTAAAATTAATTGAATATATATTTTTGCTATTTAAAGCTTAACAAATATAGACGGATTGTGGCTTCATGCAAGTTTACACCCTAAAAAACTACTGTTTTGTTGATAAATGTGCGTAAATTGTTAATAAGCCAGTAAAAAAAGTATTAAAATCCTTGTAATCCTTACCTACAAAGGGTTTAGAACATCATGGCATCTTTTTCAAACGAAAAACCATTTAGCAAACTTATAGCATCCATTTTTTTCTTTCCAGATAGTTTAATTTCTAAAATATTGATATAACCATTTTTGGCAGCTACTTTTAATTCTTTTTTTGAAATTACAAGATGACCAGGCTCTAAATCATGGGCTTCAGTAATTTTATTCATGGCGTATATTTTGCAAGCAATTTTATCATCTCCATTTTTTAAAATGGTCCATGCAGCTGGAAAAGGATTAAGCCCTCTAATTTTATTATAGACCTTATCTACAGAATCCTTCCATTGGATTCTACAATTATCTGGATACAATTTTGGAGCTGACTTTTCTTCTTTCTCTGGTTGTTTAATAGTTGTAACATTACCATCTGCAATTAAATCAACGGTTTTTAAAACTACCTCACTACCTAGATGCATTAAAGCATCGTGTAGCTCACCCACAGTTTCATCTTTTCTAATGCTTATTTCTTTTTGTAAGATTATCTCCCCGGTGTCTATTTTATCATCAATAAAAAAAGTAGTGACACCTGTTCTTTGTTCACCATTAATAATTGCCCAATGAATTGGCGCAGCTCCTCTATACTCAGGTAATAAAGAAGCATGTAAATTAAAAGTACCAAGTGCAGGCATACTCCAAACTATTTTTGGAAGCATTCTAAATGCTACAACAATTTGCAAATCTGCTTCTAACGTTTTTAATTCATTTATAAAAACTTCATTTTTTAAATTGGTAGGTTGTAAAACTTTAAGATTATTAGTCAGCGCATACTTTTTTACTGCAGATTCGTTTAGTTTGCGCCCTCTTCCTGAAGGTTTGTCAGGAGCAGTAACAATTCCAACAACATTATATTTATGGTCTATCAATCCTTTTAGTATAGTAACTGCAAAGTCTGGAGTGCCCATAAAAATTATTCGAAGACCTTTCATTTTATATAATATTTATTGTAATTATTAATTGCGATTTTATCTTCTGCTAAAAGATGTCGCAAATGTATTAAAATGTCTTTTTGATCCACCTCTAATTGTTCTTGAATTTCTATTGATGATAGCAGCTTTTTTTTATGTAATAGGTCTAAAATTAACTTAGAGATATCAGTTTTTGAAAACGTATCTCTTAAACAGACATCACAAATTCCGCAATCTTCCATGTTGTTTTCTCCAAAGTAGGAGAGAAGTTGGGTACTTCTACATACGGTATCGTTTTGAATAAATGTAATAAGACTCTCTACTTTTAGGTATTGTTGTTTAGTGTAACTTGAAATACTTTTAGAGATACTATTAATCGTAAGATCATCTTCTCTTGGAACTAAAAAATACAATTCAGCATTATTAGTCTTTGAGGTATAATTTATAATCTGCTCGTCATTTAATTTTTCAAGTATTCCTTTTATTCTTGTAGAAGTAATTCCTGATTTTTTTGCAATGATAAATTCATCAATATTGGTTTTCGTATCAAAAACTCCAGTATAGTTTCTTAAAATAGTATCAATTACTTTATGAATATCTTTAGATTGATGCTTATATTTAAGTAGTTGCCTAGAGTTTACTAAGAATTGAATTGAAGATTTCCCTTTGTAGGAATTATTTATTTCAATGATACCATTATTGGCCAAAATTCTAAGGATATACTCAGTTTTTTTCAGAGTAAGATTGTATCTATCGCAGAATAGGGCATTATTTAAATAAAAAGGAGTTAAAGGAAGCTCTCCGTTAGAAATCATAAAAAACTGATTAAGTTGCTTATATGTTTTTTTAATCTCCTTTATAGAAGGTGTTTGAAGTTGTAACTGTTCTCTTAATTTAAAAAGGTCATTGTTGTTTTGTAATACTACTGAAAATGATTTCTTGCCATTTCTTCCAGCCCTACCAGCTTCTTGAACAAAATTTTCTATACTATAGGGTATGTCTAGGTGAATGACTATTCCTACATTAGACTTGTCTATTCCCATTCCAAAAGCATTGGTAGCAACCATAATTTTGGTTTTTTCATTCATCCAGTTTTCAAAAGCTGCCTCTTTTTCTGCTGGAAGCATCCCTCCATGATAATATGAGGAACTAAATTTATTTGCGTTGAGAAAAGATGCAATTTCTTTTGTTCTTTTCCTTGTTCTCACATATACGATAGCTGGAGTTTTTGTTTTCTTAAAAATTTGTAGTAATCGACCTAGTTTATCTTCTAAATGAAATACTTGATAGGCCAGTTCTTTTCTAAAAAAAGATTTTTTAAAAACTGCAACATCATTCATTCCCAAATTTTCAGAAATGTCTATGAGTACTTTTTTAGTTGCTGTCGCTGTTAAAGCAATACAAGCTGTATGTGGATGTAATTCTTTAAGAATACGAATATGTCTATATGAAGGTCTAAAATCATGTCCCCATTCAGAAATACAATGTGCTTCATCAACTGCGATAAGGTTTATATTAAGCTCTTTTACTTTTTTTTGTATAAATTTTGATAGAAGTCTCTCAGGTGAAACGTATAAGAATTTATAATTTCCAAATTTTAAATTGTCAAAAATCGTTATCATTTCATCTTGACTCATTCCAGCATTAATTGTTACTGCTTTGATACCTTTTTTCTGTAAGCTATCCACCTGATCTTTCATCAAAGATACCATCGGTGATATTACTATGCATATACCATCTAATAGAAGAGTAGGTATTTGAAAACAAATAGACTTACCTCCTCCAGTAGGTAATAAAGCAATGGTATTTCTTTTTTGTAATACAGATGCAATAATTTCTTCTTGAGGATCTCTAAATTTAGGATACCCCCAGTATTTTTGAAGTATGTCTAATGGTTTAATCATACATCGCTTTTAAGCGAATTAATAATGAAATGAGTTCGTTCTTTAATAGAGCCAAAAGGAACATTAATAAGCTTATATCCGAACTCTAGATATGTTTTTTCTAAGAAACTATTAATCTTTTCTGATTCTTGAAAAGTTTCGTATCGTTCGTTATCTGTAATATAAATTTCTTCCCAGGGTAAAAATCGAAAGACCTTATCATAAAGATATTCAGTACATCTATCTTTGAAATAAGCAGGATGATTTGTATTGCTAAATTTTAAATAAGCATAGACATCGGGTAATCCTCTATCAAAAAAAACCCATTCTTCAGCAGAATCGGTTGCAGTTTGGTATTGACGAATTCTGCCTTCTAATAACAACTTACTAAACAGTATTGGGTCTGTTAAAAAAAGTTGATCTATACCTTCTTTCTTTGCTTTTAAAGTTACTTCTCTAGAAACTTCAGGCATACAATAATAACCTTGAGCGATTAATTCATTCAGCACAGAAGATTTTCCTGTCCCAGGTCCTCCAATTAAGACAATTTTTTGTTGCATAAAACAAAAATATAGTATTCAATTCATTAAAATAATATTTAGTGTAATTTTGTCATCATTTTAAAAAATATTTTGATATTTAATCTATGAAAGATAAGGGAGAAGAATTTTATAAAAAATTAAAGGCTCAATTAGAAGATACTACTGTTTTTCCTGCAGATTATATGTATAAATTTATTGTTCCTACTGATGGCAATCAAGTAGAACAAGTAAAAGAAATGTTTGATAAAGGAGGGGCAGTTATCAATACAAAAAAATCAAAAACAGGAAAATATATTAGTGTTTCGGTAGTTATTAATTTGTCGAGCTCTAATGAGGTAATTAGTTATTACAAAAAAGCAGAAAAAATAAAAGGTATTATATCATTATAATTAAATTAAAAAGAAATGAAGAGAATATTACTCCTTATAGTAATTACTGTAGTTTATGCAAATTCCTTTGCGCAAAAAAAAGATAAAGTATTAGTATCTATTAATAATACAAACATTAAAGTCTCTGAATTTAAAAGAGTATTTGAGAAAAACTTAAATGCTATAGAAACAAATGAGGGTAAAAATGTTAAGAATAATTTAGAATTATTCATCAATTATAAATTAAAAGTTAAGGAAGCTTATGAGCTTAAACTAGATACTTCACGTTCTTATAAAAGAGAAATTTCTACGTATAAAAATCAGTTAATAGCTCCATATCTTCAAGATAAAGAGTTTTTACAACGATTAATACAAGAAGCTTATGATAGAACAAAAACAGAAATTAGGGCAAGTCATATCTTAGTACGTTTTCCAAAAAATTATCAGCCAAAGGATACATTGAGTATTTATAAAAAGATAATGAGTATAAGAGATTCAATTGTAAACCATGATGCAAATTTTGCTGAGATGGCTATGAAATATTCTGATGATAAATCTGCTCAGGTAAATGGAGGAGATTTAGGTTATTTTGGTGCATTTAAAATGGTATATAGTTTTGAAGATCAAGCATACAAGACAAAAATGGGAGAGGTTTCTATGCCTTTTAAAACTAGATTTGGTTACCATATTGTAAAGAAAGTTGCAGAAAGGCCATCCTTAGGAGAAGTACAAATAGCTCATATTTTAATAACTAACTTAACCGTTTCTGGTAAAAAGAAAATAGACTCTGTATATTCAAAGTTAGTAGCGGGCGATTCATTTAACTCCTTAGCAAAACAATATTCTAATGATGTAAATTCAAAAAATAAAGGAGGGAAGTTGAGTAGGTTTGGATCTGGAAGGATGGTAAAGCCGTTTGAAGAAGCTGCCTTTTCTTTGAAAAATGTAGGAGATTATAGCAAACCTTTTAAAACCCAATTTGGTTGGCATATAGTAAGTTTAATAAAAAAATACCCTGTTGAGTCTTTTGAGAAGATTCAAGAAGCTATTAGAACAAAAGTAAAAAGAAGCGGTAGAGCAAAATTATCTGACAATGCTGTTTTAAATAAGCTAAAAAAGGAATATAAAATTACTGAATTTGAAGATGCTAAAGAGATTTTGAAAAGAAAAAATATTAGAAATATCCCTAAAGATTCTTTACAAAAAACAATGATAAATATTAATGGGAAGAATATTAAACAAGAAGCTTTTATTCTTTATATTAGAAATAGAAGACATAAATCAATTTCATTTCTTTTTAATGCCTTTAAAGAATATCAAATATTAGAATATTTTAAAGAAAACCTTGTGAATACAGAGCCTGAATATGCTTTTAGTTTACAAGAATATAAAGATGGTATTCTATTGTTTGATTTAATGAATAAAAAGATTTGGGATAAATCATCTAAAGACACTTTAGAGTTGGAAAATTATTTCAAAACAAATATTGAAAATTATAAAGAAAAAGAACTTAATAAAATTAGAGGGAAAGTCATTAGCGATTATCAGAGTTTTTTAGAAGAAAACTGGATAAAAGAATTAAGAAATAAGAATACTATTAAAATTAATAAGCGCGAACTTAAGAAGCTAATTAAGTATTATAGAAAAGAAGAATGAGACAAGTTTACATTTTATGTTTAGTATCTATTTTATTTTATTCTTGCGATTATTTTCAATTGCAAAAAAAAGATGCTACAAAACAGAATGTAATTGCTACTGTTTATAATGAACAGCTAACTGTAGAAGATATTCAAAACTTATTCCCTAAAAATATTTCTGAAGAAGACAGTTTAGTGCTATTAAAAAGCCTTATTACAAGTTGGGCTACACAACAATTGTTAATTAAAAAAGCTGAAGAGAATAGTACTTTAGAGAATGCAAAAGAAATTAATAAACTAGTTTCTGACTATAGAAAAAGCTTATTGATAAATAACTATAAAGAAGGACTCATAAAACAACAGTTAGATACTGTTGTGTCTGATGAAGAAATTACAAATTATTACAAAAGTAATAGCCTAAATTTTAGACTTAATGAAGAGCTTGTTAAGGTAAAGTATTTACATTTTGGGAACGATGTTTTTGATAAAAAAGACATTATTAACCTATTTAAATCTTCTGACCCTGATGATTTAGAAGAACTATATCAGCAACAATTAAGTTTTAAATCCTATCAATTAAATGATTCAACATGGGTGCCTTTAGAAAATGTTTTGTTAAAAATGCCATTTTCTAAAGAAAAACTGTTAAAAAAAACAAAATACCTTCAAAAAGAAGACTCATTAGGCTTATATTTGGTCGCTGTAAAAGATATATTGTTAAGGAACGAAATAGCACCTAAAAACTATATTATTCCTACAATAAAACAAATGATTCTACACAAAAGAAAGTTAGAATTAATTAGAGAAATAGAAAAAATCATTCTTAAAGATGCTACACAAAATAAAAACTTCAAAGTTTATTAACTTATCATTCTTCTTTGTTATTTGTTTTGGAATACAAAATATTCAATCTCAAAAGGTGAAGATTGATGGAGTAGGCGTAGTGGTGGGTAAAAACATTGTATTAGATTCAGACATCGCTAAATTTAAACTAGAACTTCAAAACAGTACAGAAAGAAAGATTGATATTTCCGACTGTGAAATGTTGGAACAATTGATGCTACAAAAACTATTAGCACATCATGCCGTTATAGATAGTATTGTAGTAACAGATGCAGAAGTAAATCTTGCTGTTGATCGTAATATCGAATATTTTGCTAAAGAATACAAAGGAATTGAAAATGTTCCTGGTAAGTATGGGTTTAATAGTTTAGAAGAATTAAAAGCCGAGCTTTTTAAAATAGAAAGAGAAAATTCTTTAATTAGAAAAGAACAACAAAAACTGACAGAGAAAGTAGATGTAACTCCAGAAGAAGTACGGTTGTATTATAATGGTTTAAAAGATAAAAAGGAGTTGCCAGAATTTCCTGCAGAGATACAGTTGGCTCAAATTGTTATATATGCACAACCAACTGAACAGGAAATTCAAAGAGTTATCAATGAGCTTACGAAGCTAAAGAAAGATATTGATGGTGGAGCTAGCATACGTATGAAAGCCATTGTTAATTCTGAAGATCCAGCTGTAGTTAATAATGGAGGGAAGTATGAAATTACCAAAGACAGTCCTTTTATTAAAGAGTTTAAAGAAACTGTTTTTTCATTAGAAATTGGAGAAGTATCCGAACCTTTTAAATCAGATTTTGGATATCATATTATACAGCTACATGAGATCAAAGGAAATACAAGAGTGGCTTCACATATTTTAATGAGACCACGTATTGAAGATCTTAAAGTAAGTGACGCCGAAAAACTAGTAACTCAGATAAAGAATGATGTTGAGTCTGGGAAGATGACCTTTACTGAAGCTGTAAAAAAATACTCTGAGGATAAAGAAACAAAAAATAATGGAGGTTTAATTGTAAACCAATATACTGGAGAATCTACGTTTGACTTAACAAGAATGGACCCTGCACTTTACGCTAGAGTGAGTGATTTACAGAAAGGACAGATGACTACACCTTTTTATGATGAAACTAGGGTGGGAGAAAAAATGTTTAAAGTCATTATAATGAAAGACCGAACGGATACGCATGTTGCTGATTTAGTCAACGATTATGTTAAAATACAAAGTTTGGCATTACAGAAGAAAAAACAAGAGACTATTGCTAAATGGTCTAAAGAAAAAATTGTAGATACTTATATAAAAATTAGCCCAGGATATGGCAAATGTACTTTTGAAAGAAACTGGAAAAAATTAGCAAGTAAATAATGTCAGATGTTGTTGCTGTAAATAATTTAGTTTCAAAGTATCAGAAACTAAAAGAAGAAATAGGAAAGGTAATTGTTGGCCAAGAAGAAGCGGTTAATTTGGTATTGCTTTCTGTTTTTTGTGGCGGACATTCTTTACTCATAGGCGTACCTGGTTTAGCAAAAACCTTATTAGTAAATACGGTTTCCGATGCCTTAGGGTTAGGTTTTAAACGCATTCAGTTTACACCAGATTTAATGCCTTCAGATATTTTAGGAAGTGAGATTTTAGATGAAAACCGTCAATTTAAGTTTATTAAAGGGCCCATATTTTCAAATATCATTCTGGCAGACGAAATAAATAGAACACCACCAAAAACGCAAGCAGCCCTATTAGAAGCTATGCAAGAGCGTTCAGTAACTATTTCTGGCTCCCATTATAAGTTAGATTTACCTTTTTACGTGTTGGCTACTCAGAATCCTATAGAGCAAGAAGGTACATACCCTTTACCAGAGGCACAGCTAGATAGATTTATGTTTTCTATTCATTTAGAGTACCCTTCATTTTCTGAAGAGGTACAGGTAGTTAAAAATACAACCTCAAATACAGAGGTTGCTTTAGATTCGTATTTTACCCCAGATGAAATTATAGAAATACAGAAGTTAATTAGAAAGGTTCCTGTTACAGACAATGTTATAGAATATGCTGTTTCATTAGTAGGTAAAACCAGACCGAAATCTAAGGAAGCTACAGAGATGGTTCAAAAATATTTAGACTGGGGCGCAGGTCCTAGAGCTTCTCAAAACTTAATATTGGCTGCTAAAGCACATGCAGTTATTCATGGAAAATATTCTCCAGATATTGAAGATGTAAAAGCTGTAGCAATTCCTATTTTATCTCATAGGATTGTAAAAAATTATAAGGCAGAAGCAGAAGGAGTTACGTTAAAAGATATTATTAAAGCCTTATTATAAAGTAGTTTATTGGTGTTTTTTAGCCTTAAGTATCAATAAATTAAGTTACCATTAGATTTTCTTATACTCAAAAAAACTAAATACATTACCTCCGTATTTTTTTGAATAATTAAAATTGGGGTGCTTATCTAAGTTAGTATGTTTAGAGTGCTCTACAATTAACATTCCCTCTTCATTTAAGATATTATTCTGAAAAACCAAATCTACTATTTTAATAAACTGAGTTTCTTCAAAGTCATAAGGTGGATCAGCAAAAATAATATCAGCTTTTAAAGGTGTCTTTTCTAAAAACTTATAGACATCACTTTTATATGGATGAATTGAAAAACCAAACTCTTTAGCAGTATCGTAAATAAACTTTGTACACCCAAAATACTTATCTATAGCATAGATGTCTTTAACACCTCTAGATGCAAATTCGTAACTGATATTTCCAGTTCCCGCAAATAAATCGATAATCGATAAGTCTTCAAAATAAAAATGATTGTTAAGAATATTAAATAGCGATTCTTTTGCTAAGTCTGTAGTAGGTCTTACCGGTAGTTTTTTAGGAGCCGTAATTCTTCGCCCTTTATATTTTCCAGAAATGATTCTCATATTATCCTAATAAAATGAAATTTGAGTGATTAGAAAAATCTTTCCCTTTTATTAAAAGATCATGCTTGTTTTCTAAAAATGAAATATTACGAACATAGGTATATACTATTTTAAAAAGTTCTGAATCTCTGTCGATATTACCTAATAACTTTAATGTAAACTCATTAGGATTCATTTTTAATTGTTCTGCAGTAAATAATATATAATAGATGAAATCTTCCTTAGAATGATACTCAAATGAGTTGTAAAACAAAAGTGAATGGTTTTCTAATACAACAATATCTAAGTGATGTTTAGAAACATGAACATAAAAATATAAGCCATTATTTTTAGCAATTAATTTTTCTATTAATACAGTAGTATGATGTTTAAATTCAAATGAGCCAAAGTTCTGAAATAAAAAGTTGTTTATGTTCGTATAGGGAACATAGACATTTTTTGCATTTATTTTTGGAATCGCATCAAAATTATACACGTCCGTAGCTAATGTTTTTATATTGAATTTCAAATAAGAAGCAAGTTCATTTTCATCAAATAAATCATCTGGAACTATAGTGTTTAGATAATTCTGATGAATTACATGAATCTTTTTAAAATCTGTTTGTAGTTGCTTTTCATTCTTAAAAACTTCAATGATTTTATCGTGACATTCTGAAATGGTAACGGTGTTTTCAAAAGAGAACTCTTGTAAGAAAAAAGAATCATCATTTTGATTAGAGATGCAAAAAGAAAATCCATCCAAACTAAATTGGATGGATAAATTTCTTGATGTAATATCTTGTATATGTGTACTACTCGTTTTCTTTTGCACGATCATTTTTGTCATAGAACGGTGGCCAATTACCACCAGTAGTCACTTCATTTAGAGAACCAACCGAGACATACTCACCTTTAACTTGGTCAGTTGCAATTGCTTCTTTTTCTAGTTTTACCAAGGAAACATCCATACCTTTTAGTATAGAAGCTTTCTCTATTCTAGCTTCAAATACCGGTACTTCTAATCCCTGTACTTTTTCTACCATACCTATTTGAAGTTCAAATTCTTTTCCTTCAACTCCTGGTACTTTAAACATATTCTTATAGTCTCTTCCTTCAAATCTTTTTAAAACAGGTTCATAACCCGTAGTATCAATTACCTTTTTCTCTACATCATCCCATAAAGGTTGCCATCTTGTTCCTTTATTAACTCTAATAACAGTATCTCTAGCTTCAGTAATAGCAAATTGAGCAGTATCTATAAAACTAATTAAAGTATCTTTACTCTTAGTATAATTTCCATTTACTTCTTTATAAGCAATTTGAGCATCTCTAATAATTTTTAAACTTTTAATTACTTCAGAATATTTTACAACTTTGGCTTTATCAAAATTTATTGGTTTCATAACACCATCATAAATTTTGACAATCAATAATACTGCTAATAATAGCAAAGCTATTGACGCTATTGGTCTGAATTTTAAAGGTAAAAATTTTACGATTAGATAAGCAATTACAAAAGCAACTATTACAGCTACTAACATCAATACATATGACATCTTTATATTATTTTTTGTTTATACGTTATTAGCAAATCTACAATTTTTTTTTAACGATAAAAATTTTTAAAGACAAATCCATGTATCTTTGATACTTTATTTTTTTTATGCTAAAAAACTCAATAGATTTTTACAAAGACCTTTTAAAAAAGTACCCGCATTCTCCAACAAATAAGCAAACAGAATTGTTTAATTTACTGGCAGACTTTACATTTGATAACAATAATCGTTCCATTTTTTTATTAAAAGGGTATGCTGGTACAGGAAAAACAACCACTATTAGCACTTTTGTAAATAATTTATGGAGAACCGGAAAGAAAGCCGTTTTACTGGCACCAACGGGTAGAGCAGCAAAAGTAATTTCTGTGTATTCTAAGAGACAAGCACTAACCATTCATAAAAAAATTTACTTTCCTAAGAAGCAAAAAAATGGTTCTGTAGATTTTGTGTTGCAACCCAATAAGCATACAGATACTCTGTTTATCATTGATGAAGCCTCTATGATACCAGACAGACCTCAAAATGCTAAGTTATTTGAGAATGGCTCTTTATTAGATGATTTGATTTCCTATGTGTATTCTGGTAACAATTGTAAAATTATTTTTGTTGGAGATACGGCTCAACTTCCTCCTGTTAAACTTACTTTAAGTCCAGCCTTGGAGGCAGATAGATTGGAAATTGATTATAACAAAGAAGTTGCCGAGATTGAACTAGATGAAGTAATGCGTCAACAAGAAAGTTCAGGAATTTTAGCCAACGCAACAGTACTTAGAATGCTTATTCAAAACCATGCTGTTAGCTTTACATTTGATCTTAATTTTCCAGATATAATTAGATTAGTAGATGGATATGATATTCAGGACGCTATCACCTTGGCCTACAATAATGAGGGAGTAGAAGATACTGCTTTTATTGTTAGATCTAATAAAAGGGCTAATCAGTACAATCAACAAATTAGAACTAAAATACGAGGACAAGAGAATGAGATTTCTGTAGGCGATTATGTAATGGTTGTAAAGAATAATTATTACTGGTTAAAAGATTCTTCTGAAGCTGGGTTTATTGCCAATGGTGATATTTGTGAAGTAGTGCGTATTCGAAGTATTAAAGAGTTATATGGATTTAGATTTGCCGAAGTTGAAATTAGAATGATAGATTACCCAAATCAGAAACCATTTGAAACCGTTCTTCTTCTAGATACTTTATCTAGCGAGAGCCCTTCTTTATCATATGAAGAGTCTAATAAATTATATGAAGCAGTTAAAGAAGATTTTGCTCATGAAAAATCGAAGTATAAACAACTACTCTCTATAAAAAACAACAAATATTTTAATGCGCTACAAGTAAAATTTTCCTACGCAATAACTTGTCATAAATCACAAGGAGGGCAATGGAAGACAATTTTTATAGAGCAACCTTATTTGCCAGAAGGGATAAATAAAGAGTATTTAAGATGGTTATATACTGCAGTAACAAGAGCTCAAGAAAAACTATATTTAATCGGATTTAAAGATGATTATTTCGAAGAATAATCATTAGTTAAAGAGATAGTTAAATCGAATAGACCCATACGAGTTGCCACCAGAAAATAATAAGTTTTTTTGCTTGTCAGTATAAAAATGGTAAGCATACCCAAAATTAATTCTATTTGCAGTAAATAGCAATCCTAATTCAAAATCAAAACGCAACGGATTTACTTCAAAAGTTACAGGACTAGAAGTATTTAAAAAACTTCCCTGAATAGTAGCATCGTATAAGACATAAGATAGATATCCTTTGTAATAAATCATAGATTCAATGCCTCGAACACTACTTGTAGATTGATTATTTAAACTTGTATTAAAGGCAATTGAATTTGATATTTTTTGAAGCTTGTTAAATCCAATCCTACCGTAAAAACCAGCACTAGCATCTGTAAAAACAGTTCCTAATCTTACAGCGCTTATAAAATTAATATCATTTCTATGATCTTTGTCAATAGATAAGCTTTTAGTGTAAAAACCATTTATATTTATACCTATTGCATTTCTTATCTGATACTTCCAGCCAGTAGGTCTATCAAAACCATATAAGTCATGAATAAAATTTTGTAAACCTTCACCTAAAGCAGCAGGGCCAATAACACCAACTTGTAGTTCAGCTTTTATAATTTGTTGAGATGTATATACTTTATGAATACCAAAGCTTGCATTTAAATACGAAGCAAAAGGTCTATCGTGCTCAGCAATATCAGTTACAATTGGTTTATTGGGCGTAAACATTAAATGAGTGAATTGCCATTCGTATATTTTTTTTTCCAACTTTTCGTTATTATTCTTAGCTAAATATCGGTAAGTAAAGAAGATTCCATTTGTATAATAACGATCTTTTTCTTTGGAGACAAATAAGTCATTATCATTCACAAAACTGAATTCTTTAGCAAGCTTTTGTTGTGCCATCGAAGAAAAAGAAATGAAAAAAAGAAAAGGTATAATTTTTCTATACATAGTTCGCAAATATAAAATTTGTTTTAAAACTAAATGTTAACATTACTATTAAAAAAAAGATGTTATTTTAGGGGTATCATAGACTCCATATTAAATGAAAAACGATTCAAAATTAATTTTAGAAGATTTTAATAAAGCATCTACAAAAGCAGAATTAATTTCTATTATTAAGCAAAAGAAAATACCTTTTCAAAAGGTAGAAGAAACCATAGTTTATAACGAAGAGCTTAGGTATTTGCAAATTGAATTGGTAAAACTTCAGCAATGGATTTTAAAAAATAAAAAAAGAGTAGCTGTTATTTTTGAAGGACGAGATGCAGCAGGTAAAGGAGGGAGTATCAGAAGGTTTATGGAGCATTTGAATCCTCGTTCTTCAAGATTAGTGGCATTAAACAAACCAACTAATGTAGAAAAAGGACAATGGTATTTTCAACGATATATTAAAGAACTACCAAATCCCGGTGAGATTGTTTTCTTTGATAGAAGTTGGTATAATAGAGCAGTGGTAGAGCCAGTAATGGATTTTTGTACAAAGAAAGAATATAAAGAGTTTATGGTTCAAGTTCCAGAGTTTGAACATATGCTTTATGAAGATGGTTTAATTATCATAAAATTTTGGTTATCTATTTCTAAAGAAGAACAATCCAAACGATTTGATAGTAGAAATGCAAATCCATTAAAAAGATGGAAGTTTAGCCCAGTAGATAGAAAAGGACAAGAGATGTGGGACACCTATACTCATTATAAAGATGAAATGTTTAGTAAAACTCATACGAGTTATAGTCCCTGGATGATTATTAAAACAAATGATAAAAAAGTGGCAAGATTGGAGGCAATGAGGCATGTCCTTTCTAGTTTTGATTATGAAGGCAAAGAAGATGCTGCTACAATATTAACACCAGATCCTAATGTAGTAATGAGATATTACAGATCCTCATTTAAAACTCAATAATTTTATGGACGTAACATTAAATGAAATACAAATTAATAAGTTAAATTCTAATAAAGGGCTTATTGCATTACTTTCTAAAGATCCTTTGAATTATGAAAGAGCTATTAGGTATGTAGATTATGAAAAGAAATTAAAGAAGTTACAACTCGAGATTATTAAAGTACAAAACTGGGCTATTCAAGAAAATAAGAAAATTGTTGTGTTATTCGAAGGACGAGATGCTGCAGGTAAGGGAGGAGCTATTAGAAGAATTACAGAAAGAATTAACCCAAGACATATTAGAATCGTTGCACTACCTAAACCCACTGAAGACGAACAAAGTCAGTGGTATTTTCAACGTTATATTAATCAATTGCCTAAAGCGGGAGAAATGGTTTTTTTTAACAGAAGTTGGTATAATAGGGCAGTGGTAGAGCCCGTTAATGGTTTTTGTACTCAAGAACAATATCAAGTGTTTATGAATCAGGTAAATGATTTTGAAAGAATGATTTTAGAATCAGGGATTTATTTGGTTAAGATTTATATGTCTATCTCTAAGAAAGAACAGTTCAAAAGGTTTGAAGATATTAAAAACGACCCTCTGAAACAGTGGAAAATGACAGATGTAGATAAACGTGCTCAAGAACTTTGGGATGAATATACAGAGTATAAAAGAGCCATGTTCTCAAAAACAAATACAGAAATTTCTACATGGAAAGTTATTCGAGCTAACAGAAAAACAGAAGCAAGAGTAAATGCAATAAATCATATTCTAAAAAGCATTCCCTACAATAAAGAAATTCAAATTTAACTTTTTAGATAGCATTTTTTATGAGCGAGAATAAATAATGCATTTCTGCTGCAATTTGTTTGTTTGTAGCTAAATATGTTTCAGATTGTTGCTCAGAATCATCTGAATGCTTTGGATCTATATATGGCAAATGAAATCTTTTTAATGCTTCTGGAATAAAAGGGCAATTAGCATCAGCACTATTACAAGTTGTAATGGCAATAAATGGCGATTTATTTACTTGATCATCATATATTTTAGAAAAACCAACGATGCTAGTTTTAGCACCTTCAAATTGAATGTCATAAATTGGATTCTGATGTGAAAAATGAGTCACTTTAAAAACAAAACCAACTTCTTGTAGTGTCTTTACCGTATTTCTATGGAATGCTGTAACTTCTGTTCCGCCAGAGAACGAATGGATATTCATTCCAAAATATTGTGAAGCAAAATAACTCCAAACTTGTCCCAGTTGACTTCTTCTAGAATTATGTGTGCAAATAAAATTTAAATTCACTAAACCTTCTGTCTTATAAATGACAATGATAAAATCTGCTATTTTTTGTAAGCTATTTTTTCTTTCTTCAGAAATTAATACTTCTTTTGAAGATTTTTCAAAGAATTCTTTAGTGTTTAAGGTTGTAGTCTTAATCATGTTATTACATTTGTGACAAAAATAATACTTAATTTTTCGGTCTAAATTAACAAAAGGTTAAATGCACTTTAATATTAATGATACTGTTGCTGTTTTAGATGACACTTTAAAAGGAGTTGTTATTGCCATTAATAAAAATATAGTTCAGATTAAAGACCATGATGATATGATTTATTCATTTGATGCTTCAGAATTAGTTTTAATCAAAGAAGATCAATACGATTTATCTAAGTTTAGTGACATTCATAATTCCTTATTGCTAGAAAAACAACAAGATGCAGTACATAAAAAGAAAAACATATTTAAAAAGAATAAGAAAGATATAGTAATGGAGGTGGATTTACACATTCACCAATTAAAAAAATCTATCAAAGGGATGGATAATTATGATATTCTTACGGTGCAATTAAATACAGCAAAAAGTAAGTTAGAATTTGCAATTCAAAAAGGTATCTCTAAGGTTGTTTTTATACATGGAGTGGGCGAAGGAGTTTTAAAAAATGAGTTGACATATTTATTTAATAAGTATCCTATAAAATATTATGACGCATCCTATCAAAAGTATGGACTTGGCGCTACCGAAGTATATATATACCAAAATATAAATTCATAATTAATACCTACTTTTGCCCTATGATTAAAGTTTATTTAGATAATGCTGCAACTACGCCTATTCATAAAGAAGTCATACAGGTAATGAATGACTCTATGGAATCAGTCTTTGGAAATCCATCTTCTACGCATCATTTTGGGCGAACAGCAAAAACTTTAGTAGAAACTGCAAGAAAAAATATTGCAGGCTATTTTAATGTTACCGCTAGTGAAATTATTTTCACTGCAGGAGGCACAGAAGCCGATAATTTAATATTACATAATGCTGTAACAAATTTAGGGGTGCAAAGAATTATTACATCTAAAATAGAGCACCATGCAGTATTACATACCGTAGATTTTTTAAAAAATGAATTTGATATTAAAGTAGATTATGTTCATGTTCAAGAAAATGGTTCTATAGATCTAGTAGATTTAAATACTAGGTTGGCAGCGTCGAAAGAAAAAACGCTTGTTAGCTTAATGTATATTAATAATGAGATAGGGAATAAACTACCAATACATGAGGTAGTTGCTTTGTGTAAAGAACACAATGCTTTGTTTCATTCAGATACGGTACAAGCTATTGGTCATTATGCCATAGATTTACAAAAAATACCTATAGATTTTATTGCAGCTAGTGCTCATAAATTTAATGGACCTAAAGGTGTTGGATTTGCGTACTTTAAAAAGGGGTTTGGAATCAAACCTATGTTACACGGTGGCGATCAGGAAAAAGGAGCAAGGTCTAGTACAGAAAATGTACATGCCATAGCTGGTATGGAAAAAGCGCTAGAATTGTCTTATAGAACTTCTCTTAAAGATGAATCGTATATGAATTCTTTAAAAAATCATTTTATGAAGGGCCTTAAAAAAGTTTTTCCAGAGGTTTCTTTTAATGGACTCTCATCAGATATTGCTCAAAGTAGTTGTACAATTTTAAATGTATTATTCCCTTTTACGAACGATATGTTGTTGTTTAGTCTAGATTTACAAGGAATTGCAGTTTCTGGCGGGAGTGCTTGCCAGAGTGGAAGTAATAAAGGATCACATGTGCTTAGCGAACTATTAGATAGTGACGATGAGCAGAAGACATCTATTCGTTTTTCGTTTAGCAATCAAACTACAATTACAGAATTAGATTACACATTAAATAAATTAAAAGAGCTGCTAAATTAGCAGCTCTTTTTTTGGTCTCTGATATAGAAGAAAAGCTTATTCAAACACGATTTTCTTGGAGGACTTACCTTTTTCTGTAACTATACTAACAATATAGATTCCAGTAGCTAAGTTCGTGGTTTTAAGTCGGTTTTCTGGGGAACTATCCAAAGATTTCCAAGTATTTAATTTTTCGCCAAGAATGTTAAATAATTCAACTTTCTTGATGGTTGTATTGGTTAAATTTTTGATGACAATTTCTTTAGAACTGTTATCAACAAATAGATTTAGGTCTGTATTTAGAATATCATTTTCATCTAGTGATAACGCAGGAGCAGAGAATGCTAAGAAGAAACGATCTTTATAAACTCCATTGGCAAGATCTAATTCCATTGGGTTATTACTAATATCATGATATAAACCAGTGACTTTATCTAAGATGTAAAAAGGGATATCTATATTCTCTTTTTCATCCAACATTAAAAATATTGGCTTATCAGAATTTAATTCAATAGTTAGGGGTACCTCTAGGTTGTCAGAGATTGACTGTACTCCAGCGATGATGTACTTTTTGTCAGGAATCTGTTCAAACTCCCAATACATATCAGTACTTCCTACATCAAACATTTCACTATCATATCCATTTTCAAAATTAAAGCTATTGGCTGCTCTAAAAGAGATACCGATTTGTCTATGTAAATCGTAGTCGTTTTCGTTGACATACCCTAAACCTAATTTTATAATCGGTAGTAAATCTTCTTCTTGCTGATCTATGGCATCTCTTTCTGCCTGACTACCTCTAAAGAAGAACGTAGGTTCAGAAGGCGCAGTACTACTTCTATAGGTTCTCATACTGTTTTCAAAACGTACATCTCCACCTGTAGCAGAAGATGACACAAAGAAACCTTGAGCTACTGCCATATATCTACTTGGTGCATGATAGGTTCCATTTCCTAAAGAAATATCCCCACCAAGCGACCATACAATATTGTCAATTACTAAATTGATATTAGTTGCAGAAGGTCCAGAGATGGTAAAAGAAGTGATATCGTTCCAGTTTAAGTTTACTGTATTTCCGGTATCATTATTTAAAGTTACTGTTCTTTCATCATTATTTGTGGTCCCTTGATTATTTGCATTTAAAGTAAAAAGTACATCTCCCGCAGAAGGGTTGTCATTTACAATATAAATAGAAGATACGTCAATTTCTTCATCAAAACTAAACGTAGCAATATATTCTGATAGACCAGCTGTATTATTCAATACATTACCTGAAGTCCCATTAGCCCCTGAGTAACTAGTGTTTAAGTTAGGGACACCAGAAGATACTGTATACGTAACAGTTACATCAGTAGAGGAAGCCGCTTCAGTTATTACTTGAGTGACACTAGCAGCATTTTGGGTGGTATTGCTTTCCCAATCATAGGTTTCACTTTCTACGGCAGCAACACCGTTAGCAGCAACTCCCATAGAAATATTTCTCTGAGAATATCCACCTTGATATCCAGCCTGTATATGTCCTTCAGTAGCTGTAGAAGATGCATCTTCACCAGTATGTTCCCAGAAATATAAGGTTCCATCTATTGAATTAGTATTGGCATTGATAAAATCGGTAATGTCTAATGCGCTAGGATATGGGTTTCCTAATAAACTAGTTTCACCCGCTCCACCAAAATTAAAGGTCAAAGATCCATCATTAGGAGTTCCTACAAAAGTATAATTCTGACCTACAACTCCCGTAGATTTCATAGAGAATCCTTGTCCTCTTTCTATGGCACCTATTTGTCTTTGTCGAACCCATTGAGATCCATCACCAGGGTCATTAAGGTTGGTATAAATCCAATGGTTAGAAATCGTGATTGGTGTATAAGAACTTGGTAAGCTTCCACTACCGTCAGCACCATTTAAGCTTGCAGTCCAAGTAATTGGTTGTGGAACTGAAGTTTCGTCTGTAGGGTCTTCACCGTCAAACATCACTTCTCCGAGTCTATAGGTATCCAGTCCAGTTTCTCTCACAGGAGAAGACCAATAATGGTATCTATATATAGTAGGAACTAATGCTTGTTGGTCTTTATAAATTTTTCCTGTTCCTTGTACATTAGAAAGACCTGTGTGTGTTTGTATCAGTTGTGCATCACCACTCAATCTAATCTCTCCGTCTAAGATAAAATCTTCATCAAACTCTAAATAAGCATCGGTATTAATAGTAAGTTTAGAATTTGCTTTTACCCATACACATTCTACTTCAACATCTTCCATAAGTGTAGCATGTGTGAGACTGCTTTCAGAATCAATAATCATTACTTTGTTTCTGTCAGAAGAGTTTATACTCGGCCCGCCAGTTACTCCCGAGCTATTTCCTCCAGACCAAGCAGCACTATTTCCATTCCAGAAGATTCCTTCAATCTCACTAAAGGTAAAAAACTTAGTTCCATTAAAATCATAGTCAAAGGTATAGTTATCTACACCATTAATATTTTGTGTTGTTGTTACATCTATAGTTTTATACTCTACATTGGTTGTAAAAGTGGCATCATCTGCAACTTTAAATAATAACGGAAGTACATTATCTCCATCATCTACCACATTAGGTAGCGCTGCATCTATAGTCGCTTTAGAAACTCCTACTTTTACAGTACCAATGGACCCACTTTCAACTACTTTCCAAGTTCTTCCAAGTGTAGTTTCTGGTGCACAAATAATAGTGTTAGAGCTAACATCTCCAATTAGTAAACCACCATTATCATTCCCCCACATTAAAAAGGATTTATTTCCTCCTGTAAAGCCTGTTCCAAAAGGAGCTACGCCTGGATAATTAGAATTTGAAGCATTATTGGCAGCAATCTCTGTAAGTCCCATGGTTATAATAGCGTCAGAATTCACAGATTTTGATTGATATTGTGCCAAAGCTACTCCATCATCTCTACCAATACCTGCTACATCATTATGATGGGCGGTATTTGCCGTAAAGTCCCATACTTTAGTTGTTCCATCTATTAAAACATAATCTCCTTCTGTAATATTTGTATCGTCATGTATGGCAGTAAGATTATTTAACGTGATTCCATATTTAATTGCTAAGTAAGATTGATAGCTTTGTTGTACTTGAGAGCTTTGATTTCCTGAGAATACAATAATTTCCGCAATTTGACCATTGTGAAAGTTTGCAGACCCATTTTGAGAGCCAATAAAATATGGTTGATTATCATCTCCAGAAATGGTGTTCGTAGAAAAATTTGTTGTAGCATCGGTATCTACCACCGCACCATTCAAGTATAAGGCTTGCTGGAAAGGAATCGCAGAATTCCCGGAATTATTACTTCCAAAGATATTATATAAATCAAAAGTAGTGGTATTACTTACCCATGGATGATTGATATTAGATGCTCCATTTTCTATGTTATAATATATATTATTGTCACCCCAAGGAACCTGAAATGTATAATCATCGCTTTGAGGCGCTGCGGTAGTTTCATTCAGCGCATAAGAATTCTGAGCTTCAGAAGTTAAAATTACGGCATACGTTGCTAGGTTTGGATAACTTGTACCGGTTTCTAGAATTCCATCTCCACCTGCATCTACAATTTCCATATATTGATTGCCACCATTAAAGACGAAAGCTGGATTAAAGTTGACCGCATTTGTATTTAATGTTGGGCCATTTGTTCCAGGAGTCGCATCATGATTTTCAGCAGTTTGATCTTGCCATAGAGATGTTGTAGCATCAAGATCTGCACGCAGCCAAAGAAGGGCTCCACTAGGGCTTGGAGTAACAGTTCCTGTAACGGCATCTCTAAAATCTACGTCAGTATCATCATTATTTGTTACATCATCATTAATATCAGAATCTGCATCTGGAAGGTCACTAGAAGGTGTATTTATTTCGTCATTTACATCATATCCATCATCGAGATCAGAACCTTCAAAATTATCATCTAAACCATCTCCATCAGTATCTACACCACTAACAGTGTTATCTGAGTCTCCATTTTCTTGAATATCTGGAATTCCATCACCATCCGCATCTGTATCTAAATAATCAGGGGTAGCATCTCCGTCATCATCATAAGGTGTAGCTAAGCTTGTACCTGTAATACCACCACAAGGAGTACATGTAGGGTCGTATAAATCTGCAAGACCATCATTATTAGTATCTGTATTGTCTGTAGGAGCTACATAACCTAAGGTAGTTTGTGCTTCTACATTATCTGGAATTCCATCATTGTCAGAATCGATATCTAAGCTATCTGTAACACCATCACCATCTGAATCACAATTTGGATTACTAAATAGGGTAGTAATTAAACCAGTACTTAATGCACTTTCATAATAAATAACTTCATCCATTAATCCTGTGTAGAAATTCCCAGTAGTACTACCGTAAGCACTATCACCATTGCTACCTCCAAAACCACTGTTATCAGTATGTTGCTGTAAAGAACCAAACCCTGTGGACAATGTTGGTGTAGCCACATTATTTAGATAGAGTGTAGCATCACCATTGTTATAAGTAAGAGCAATATGATACCAATTGCCTGTAGCTAATGTAGGTAAGCTACTTGTATCTACATTCTGTTGACTTCCACCTTCTCTTACAGCTGCTTCAAGTGTACTTCCATTCAATCTAATTGAGACTCCATTTGTAGCACCTCCTTCGTCAATTAAAAATTGTGTGCCTGTTACAGAGCTAGGATTTATCCAAAAAGAATAGGTAAAATCTAAAATTGTTTTTTCTAAAAAATCTGTATCAGTACTATAATGTAAGAAATAGTCTCCAGTAAAAGAAATAGCATTATCTCCCCCTATACTTGTTGTAGAATAGGCTACTAAAGGCTGAGCAGTTTGAAGGTTGTTTCCATTAGAAATATCATCTGTAGATTGTTCGTACGGCCAATATGCACTATAGCCAGGTACAGAAAGGCTTAAACAATTATTAGCTTCTACCGTATCAGGTATTCCATCTCCATCATCATCTAGATCGGCATCATTAGCAAATCCATCGTCATCAGTATCAACACCGTCAACGATATCTCGATATTCTAAATCACCTCCAATAGATACATCACTATCGGTATCACTAAATAATCCATCAGTTTCTGGATCTACATATTCTCCATTAATATCTGTATATCCTAAATCAGTATCTCCAGTTTCTACACTATCAATTAATCCATTTAGGCCAAAGGTTTGTCCAGCATCAATCACTCCATTCATATCAACATCAACCAATCCAGCGATTCCAGATTCTTCCAAATCAAAAAGACCATCTCCATCAGAATCGGTATCTAAATAATCAGGAATAGCATCGCTTCCTGCAGTTGCAAATTCATCGGTATTTACCGCTGTTAATCCAGTACCATAGGCTAAATCAATACCAAATAAACTATAGTTTCCTGTAGGAGGAATATAATTCTGTGTAGATTGTGCTTCTATATTATCTGGAATTCCATCATTGTCGGCATCTAAATCTCTAAAATCGAATACGCCATCACCATCAGAATCTAAAGGAGTACAAAAAGAAAGATCTCCAATAGCGACTATTTGTGTACCTGTTAAATCACCCGTCCCTGTATTTTTATATAAAATTTGTATTTGAGTAATAAATTCAGGAATACTGTTAATAACTAAATCTCCACCGCCATCACCTGCAGTATTTGCAGTATAGGCATTAGAACCTACATCAGTAATAGTACCAGGAATCGTAATATCTACACCCGAAACTAATGTATAATTAGTTCCATCTTGTTTCGTGATTATAATTTCAATATGGTCAATAGCATCACCAGAATCTTGATCGACATCAAAAATAGTAAACCCAAGTCCATAAATAGGCGCATCAAAATTAAACACATGCCTAGAGGATGAGTTTTGAGTTGCTGACATTAACAAATTGTAAAAATTACCACTACCTGTACCATTGCTAATATCAAAAGTACTACTAGAACTTACATTGGATGTTCTATTTATGGTAAACCCAACATTACTTATTGTGAAAGAATTTCCGGGACTTGTGGTTGGATCGTCAGTAAGACTAAATTGAACGTCCCAGTCTAGAGATGGTGTAGGGGAGCAGGTTCCATCACCCATCTCTACACTATCTAAGATTCCATCGTTATCATCATCTAAATCAACTTCATCGTTCACACTATCTCCATCGGTATCTACGGTAAAAGTATCATCTCTATAATCTACATCTCCGCCATTAAAAACATCTCCATCTGCATCCGGGAAGTTATCCGTTTGTGAATTATCAAAACTACCATTCACGTCAGTATAACTATCACCATTATCGTAGGCATTGTCTAATCCATTATTACCATAGACCCCTGTTAATGTTAGACCAGCTTCAGTATTGTCTAAGATTCCATCATTATCAGAATCAGTATCCTTATAGTCAGGAGTTCCATCATTGTCAGTATCTTCTATACTACTAAGACCCCCTGTGTATGCTGTATCTACACCATCTAATCCATACACTCCATCAGGAACATCATATCCGGTAGTTGGCTGGGCTTCGATATTATCTGGAATTCCATCGTTATCTGAATCTAAATCGAAGTAATCTGGAATTCCATCACCGTCTGTATCTGTTGGATTGGTAGATGGATCATTATCCATGTCTGTATTTTCATCTTCATCGGTGTCTAAGATTCCATCATTATCATCATCTAAATCTACACTATCTACAATGCCATCACCATCATTGTCTCTATAAACAGAATCGGTATCTCTGTAATCTACATCTCCAGTAGTTAATACATCTGCATCTGCATCTGGGAAGTTATCACTTTGCGTATCATCATAGTTACCATTCACATCGGTATAATTATCTCCATTATCGTAACTATCATCTAATCCATTGATTCCAACACTTCCACTCAACGATAACCCTGCCTCTGTTCTATCGGAAGCGCCATCGTTATCGGAGTCAGAATCTAAGTAATCTGCAATAGCATCGTTTCCACTATCGGTATTTGGTGGATTGATAAAGACCCCTTCTGTGGTTGTTCCAGAAATAATAGGATCGTAATTATCATCTAATCCATCACCATCAGCATCTGTAAATCCAGCGCCTGGTGCACCACTAGGTGCAATATACCCTGTGGTAGATTGTGCTTCGATATTATCAGGAATTCCATCGTTGTCTGAATCTAAATCTAAATAATTAGGAATTCCATCGTTGTCTGAATCTAAATTAGTAGTACAGCCAGAGCCATATGATTGAATTTCTACATAATCTATATTAATTCTACCATTACCTCTTTCTATCATATCAACAAGAAGGTAAGAAGTAGCAGCTTGTGTTACAAAGCTATATCTATATACTGTTGAATTGTTTGTATTACCAGTAATGTCTTCTTCAATAGCTGTTAATGAGGATCCTGAAGTACCAGGTGTAGCTGAAGGAAGTGCATAGGCAACGTGATATAATTCATTACCTAATGTGGTACCGTCTATATTTGATTCCTGATATAACATACGCTTTACACCAGTATTATTAACTGTTGTAGTTACAGTAATAGTGGTACCAGCGGGAACAACAGCGGCAGAAGGCAATAACTCAAGAATCATACTTTCACTAATGTTGTTCAATCTTGCGCCATCTCCAACATCTGCAGGATTAGGGGCGGTTAAAATTTCATCTGGTGTACTAACAGATCCTGTAGTAGATACAACTGAATTTACGCCTGTGTTCGTTGTTATGGTTGCACATTCTTCTAAAATATCTAAAATTCCATCGTTATCATCATCTACATCTACACTGTTTGCCACACCATCTCCATCGGTATCTAAAGTCCCGTCTATACCCGAATCTCTCCAGTTTACATCAGCTCCTGGTCCAGTATTTGGAAAGTTGTCATCTTGCGTATTGTCAAAAATCCCATTTACATCTGTATAGTCATCTCCATTATCATAACTATCGTCTAATCCGTTATCTAGTATGTTCCCACTAAGAATTAAATTAGCTTCAATAGTATCACTAGTCGCATCATTATCTGAGTTTAAATCTAAATAATCGGCGCCATCTCCAGCACCGTCTGTATTTTGAGGATTAGAAATAAAAGCCTGTCCTACATAAGCAGAGTTTAACCCATTATTAGCAGTATAGGTGGCAGGCACATCGGCGGCTGGAGCTATATATACTCCAGTAAGAGTAGATTGTGCTTCTATATTATCTGGAATTCCATCGCCATCTGCATCTAAATCTAAGTGATTTGCAATCCCATCATCATCAAAATCAAACTCATCAGGAATTCCTCCATTACCAGTAGTGGTGCTATAGTCAGGGTCTAAATAGTTAGGAAGTTTATCTCCATCTGCATCTCCTAAAGGATTTGTTACTTCTTCGGTATCTAAAATTCCATCATTATCATCATCTATATCTACAGTGTCAGGGACACCATCACCATCGGTATCTAGCTCTTTTAAAGCATTTAATTCTACAGCAAGGTGCAATGATTCTATATTTACCCTAGTAGTTCCTCCTGCTCCAGTATAAGCAGAAAAAGTACCAGGAAAAACATTTAAGTCCATATTCCCACTACCGTCAGGGTCTCCAATAAAGTAAATTCGAGTTTTCGTCCATACGTCTTCGGTAACCCCAGTAACTGTTTGGTCTATCCCAGGAGTTCCTCCAGTTTGGCTGATTCTATATCGGTACTGAGTTTTAGCCGTACCAGAATACCAATTACTTGTTCCGTTTTCCGTACTTACAGCTGTAAGCGTGTAGATAGTTAGTACATACACATCTCCATTAACGATACCTCCCATGGTTGTTTTAACAGATTCCTCTGCAATACCAGAAGACCCTAAATCTTTCATGGTAATCCATGTTAAGTCTCCTGTAGGCGGAATTGGTAAGGGTGCGTTTATCCATGGTGCAGATGCTCCCGCACTTCCTTGTCCACCAGCAGCGTTTCTGTCAGATACATCTGGTGTTCCACCATCATCTGTCCAGCCTGTAGGTGTACAGTTACCACAAGTGGTAACTTCTGAACCTGTACTTGGAATTGTTTGCGCATACAATGTTGTACTGCTTATAGCAAAACATAGTATTGCAAAAAAAGTTGTATATAATTTTTTGTACGTAGTAATTTTACCTGTTTCCCCAAACAGATGAAAATTAAAGTTTTTGTCCCCCATTAAAACTTAATTTTATTAAAGTACAAATATAGTTGATTATTAGTGAATTAACAAAAAAAAGGTCATACCCTAGAATATGACCCTTTTCAATCAATGAAAACAATGTTAATTTTTAATAAGTTTCTTTGATATGGTCTTTCCTTTATTTTGAATTTGAAGGATATACATGCCTTTAGATAAGTGCTCTATATTAAAGGAATGATTTGCTTCAAAAACACCTTTATACTCTAGTACTTTTTTTCCGAGTAAGTTATAGATGCTAATTTCAGTGGTAGCATTACTTATTTGTAACATATTACTAGCAGGGTTTGGATATACTGAAAATGCTGTTATGGTATTATTTTCTGAACTTAATGTAACAGCACTACTACCATAGACTTTAAATTCTCCAGCTTGTAATGTAATGTTTGAATTAACATTCGCTACAGAAATGGTGGTATTGTCATTTAATAAATCATACCATGTGCCTGTTTGCTGAAAGGCAGGGGAGATGTTTTGAGTAGTGACTCCAAAATTTCCAATTATTGTTACATATTGCAAGCTAGAACCCGCTGAATTATCCGTTAAATGAATTTTCTTTAACCCATTAGCATTTGCCACATCTAAAGTAAAATCATTTGTTCTAAAAATGTCATAGTCTTTCTTTAATTGTATTAAGCTAGACCATGTATTGTATATTGCTTTTCTATCGGGGTCATCAAAATAATTCCATAAAATGGGTTTTTCTCCTGTTCGTCCGTTAAAATCAATATCAATGTCATACCCTAATTCTCCAAATTGCCAGATCATTTTTGGTCCTGGAATGGTAAAATAAAAAGCACCTGCTAGTTCTTCTCTATCTAATGCTGTTGATAGATTTGTAATATCATATGATCCATTCGAATTACCAAATTGGAGATTTTTATACATTAAACGTTGCTCGTCATGACTTTCCATAAAACTAACATTTGCAGGTTCAGTCCATCCTCTATTAATATAGGATATCCATGAGAAGTCTGATTTTCCACTATCGTGAAACCCCATAGTGGCTTCGTTATATTGATGATTGTGATTTCCCCATACCATCATTCCTTTGGTGCCTTCACCTAATCGATAGTTAATCAATTCTGTTTCTTCTGTATGATCTGCAAAGTGTTCTAGAATTACATAAAAATCTGGGTTTATATCCCATTGGTAATCTGCATACTCTTTTAAAATGGCAATTCTATCTGCTTGATAAGATCCCCAAACACCCACATCGGTTGTAGATTGTTGTGTGAATCCTTTTGATAAATCCCATCGCATGCCATCTATTTTGTATTCATTAATCCAATATTGAACCGTTCGCTTTACATAGTCTTTTGTAGCTTGAGCCTCATGGTTAAAGTCATTAAAAACATTAAAAGGATGGGTTGCAACTGCATTAAAGAAAGGTGAGTCACCACTTGCTTGACCTCCATAACCACCATCATCTGTATTCCACATTCTATAGAAAGGATGTTGACCAGTAGCATGATTGTAAACTACATCAACAATTACTGCAATACCTCTAGCATGGCATTCATCAATTAATTGTTTAAATGCATCAGGAGTACCGTAATATTTGTCTAATGCCATATGAAAAGAAGGATTATATCCCCAAGAGAGATTACCATCAAATTCATTTAAAGGCATAAACTCTATCGCATTTATTCCTAATGTTTGTAAATAATCTAGTCTAGATTTTACTGCATCAAAACTATGCAATGCATCAAAATCTCTAACTAGTAATTCGTAAATGACTAAATCTTTTTTTGCAGGAGCAGTAAAATTAGTCACTTGCCAGTTATAGGGTGTGTCTCCAGTTCTTAATAAACTAACTGCATGATTTGTTTTTCCTGTTGGATAGGCTGGTAAATTTGGATAGGTAGTATTGTCTATAAATTGATCATTTGATTCTGTCAATACCGTTGTAGAATATGGGTCTGCTACTCTTAATGTACCATCTATTAAATATTGAAAGGTAATATCTGTCTGTGGGGTTAAGCCTGTTAGTTCTATCCAAAAACGATCTTTGCTACTATCTTTATTTAATAAGTAGCTGTCGTTTACTTGCCAATCATTTATACTACTTATGAAGTGAACAAAATTTTTCATAGGTGCATAAAATACCAGTGTAGCTTTTGTATGATCTGCTGTATTATAATTGATACCGTCTTCCATAGTAGCTGGAAGGGGAGATTCTGTAACTGTGGGCGTAACAATTATTTGAAAAGAAGAAGTTACTGTGGTGGTTCCATCTGAAGCCTCTAATTCATAAAAAGTACTCTCGGTTACTGTAGGTGTATAACTATAAGATGTAGAACTACTAGTAGAACTATTTACTATAACTCCATTTGCTTTTAAAGTAAAATCTGCGGCTAATGTTGTTGTAGCGGTAATTGGAACTGCTTGCCCTGAAGAAATAATAGTAGTATTATCTGTGGGAGCTGTTCTTGTTAGCTGGAATGAGCCTACTTCTGCATAATAATCTGGTGTTTTCTTGTCTCCGTCTCCATTAGAAGCTTTGAACAAAAAACCTATTCTACCTATGTCGGTTCTAGAAAAGAATGTTGTTGGAACAAACGTAATCCAATATTCGTCTGTAGCACTATTATAGGTTAATCGATTGGCTCCGTTTGAAGCATTCCAAGTTCCATTGGTTGGACAATCTACTGAGTTTGCATCATTCAAATCATAAGACCAAGCCCAAATAAAGATGGCTCTATCGTTAACTCCCCATGCTGCTTCATCTAAAGTTGTGCCATCAATAGTAATTGTAATAGTATCGTCTTCATCAAAAGTAGAAGGGCTTATGCCATAAGTAACATCTTGTATTTGTCCAAATGCATAAGTACAGAAAATGACAGATAAAAAAAGTAATATTTTTTTCATAGTATATGTTTTAGTAAAAAAAAGGCTGATTAAAAACCAGCCTTTTTTATTCACTTTTATAGTTAGTTAGGAATAATTACATAACTACCGTCAAGGTCATTAAACCATACATCATATGTACCCGTAGCTTCATTAAAAGGGAAGTTGTTACCACTTCCAGCTATAAATGAGTCTCCAAATAAATCAGAAGAAGAACCATTATGTCTCCAAACAATACTCCAAGCATCATTAGCTCTAATTAGTATTTCATTTCCTGAAGTTAAAGTCACTCCGTTTATGTACCATAAATGAGGGTTGTTTGGATCTTGATTTAGATCAGTTTGAGCGCCCCAACCTCCTGGAGTTGCGCTACCAATAATTCCAATTTTAGAATAGGTCGCTGCACCAGATGCATCGTATGGAGCTACTGTAAATGTTGCACCACTACTTAAAGGAGAGAATGTATAGGTATAATAACCAGCAGCAGATACATTAAAAGTACCTGGATCTGATCCACCTCCTGGATTAACAGCTAACGTTGAGCCATCATTTGTTCCCCATTGCGGTTGCCATTGTCCTTTTGCCTCTAAAATTTTAAAAGCTCCAGCTCCAAAATATCCAGTATAGTGATATGAGTTTGGTGTACTTTGACTTCTAAATACTGGTGTGTTGTTATTGTTGTTATTCCACCCTGGTGTAGTCGCATCTCCAACTAGATAAACAAATGGAAAATTCACATTGTATGTCGTTACAGATACTGTTACAGTTTCCGATGTACGAGTTAACGTTATATTATTTGAATTTGTAATGGTTGCTACAATTCTCATATCTAAATCTCCAGCAGTATCAGCAGGAACACCTAAACCTAAAGCAACTCCATTTAAATCTTCATGTGTTACATCTAAAGTGGTCATATCTGTGGTCATTCCAATAGGAGAAGTAGCCGCAAAACTTGTTCCCGCTAGTGCAACTTCTACAGAATAATCTACACTAACCCCTAAAGAAGACTGTAAAACAGCATCGGACCAAGTTACATTCATGGCTACATTTGAAGCATTTCCAATGTCTAATACAAAACTATCACCATTGGCAGGTGTAGTAATCATAGCTGGATCTGTTGGGTAAGTGGTAACAAGAAATAGCACATCATTACTTAAAGTTCCTCCTGCATTTACTCTCATGTAAATGGCTAAATCAACAAAAGAACTTACTCCAGAATTATTAATTGCAGTATTAAAATCTGCAACATTCATAGAGAATGATCTTGTAGATGATGTTCCTAATTGAATAGGATTTGTAAAAGCATCATCTGTTGCCATTTCTACGGTATATGTACCGCTACCAGTTACTTCATCGGTCCAGACTAATGTAAAAGCAGCATTTGTTGGAACCGCATAGTTTAAAAATATACTACTGATTCCTGGTTGTTCTAGAACAAACTCTGCATCAGGACTTGTAATAACTAAGGTTTCTTCAGTTTCACATGCTCCTAAAAAGAGTACTAGTGAAAGCAGTAGAAAACTAAACCTTTTTATATATAATTTCATCGTATTTTTATTATTAGTTAATTATAAGTTTAATGGGATAAGGATATAATCACCAGTTAGATCGTTAAACCAGATATCATAGTCATCTTCTACAATGACAGGTATATCTCCTCCATTTTCTATTGCTCTACCAGAGAATTCAGTAGTACCCGCCCATATAGAACCAGTATTAGTAATGAATTGTAAATTACCAGGAACTAAACGAACATTATTCATATACCATATATGTCCATCATGTGCTAGTTGAGTAATTCCTGTAGGTGTACTTCCACTAGGAGTTGCTGAACCTTGAATAGACATGCCTGTGAAATTTGTTGCACCACTAGCATTAAAAGGCATAAATGAATACGTTCTTACATTATCTGTAAAGTCAATTTCAAAACTATAGAATCCAGCTGATGCAATAGGAGCATTGTTATTAGGGAAAGTCCCAGGATCTGAACCTCCTCCAGGGTTTACATCAATAATATTCCCAACAGCGTCGTTTGTACCCCATTGTGGTTGCCATAAACCTTTTATTTCTAGCACTTTAAATTCTCCAGCTGCAAAATAACCTGTGTAGGAATACTTATTTGGATTAGCAGGGTCTCTGAATAAAGGTGGATTATTGTTATTATTACTCCATCCTGGAGCTGTAGCATTTCCTACTATATAATAATCGTTAAATACATAGTTAAAGAAAGGATACACATTCAATTGAAGTGTGTTAGAAACTACTTCTAAACTAGATTGTGAGCCAAGTGACGATACTATTCTTACATATAAAGCATTCCACTGAAATGGCGGTAACCCTGCATTTCCTGCAGCTGAATTCAACTCATTAACAGATAGAGTAGCTGTATAATTACCAGTAATTGAGGCTGCTGTTACCGAAGTGGTAAATGCTGCATCTGCTGAGAACTGTATAGCATAATTAATAGCTGTTTGCACTCCATAAGAAGCATCACTCCAGTTTAGGGTTAATGCTGGATTATTAGTGTTAACAGGGTCTAATGATATATCAGTTATTGTTAAATCTGCTAGCACAGCTGCAGTTGGTGAACCTGTTACTGTAAACTGCTCAGAATCGTCATCACAAGAACTTAGCAATAATGTAAACATTGCTAACATCAAAATTGATATTCTTTTAATATTTTTCATTTTTTAAAAACTTTTAAAATTAATAACCAGTATTCTGGCTTAAATTTGGATTGGTAGCTAAATTTGAATTAGGTATTGGATACACATTCATATGTACAGGTAATGCAATTCCATTGCTTCCGTTTCCTTTCCAAACCCAATTATAATTACCTCCAGTAAATTTGTTATAACGAATTAGGTCTTGTCTTCTATGCGCTTCCCAGTGTAATTCTCTTGATCTCTCATCTAATATGAAATCTAAGGTTAAATCACCAGAGCTAATTGTATTTACATTATTTGCTCTGTTTCTTAAAAAGTTCACATAATCAACAGCATTCGTTAACATTCCTCCGCCACCTCTTAAGTGTGCTTCTGCATACATAAGGTACACATCTGCTAACCTGAATAATGGGAAGTCTGTATCTACAAACTCTCTATCACTACCCAGTGCGCCTGTTGAAGTTATGTTTGAATACTTTTGAATAATATACCCTTGGTCTCTATTTGAGATATCTGAAATATCTATAGATCTACCTGCGGAAATGATAGTATTTCTATCGTCACCAGCAAATTGAGGTCCTTCAAATAGTTGCGCAAATTGCTTTCTGATTCTTAAAGCACCACCCCAACCTTCGGTTCCTACACCTACAGCTAGTCCATTTTTTTCAATACTACCTACAGAACCATTAATCATAACGGTAGTTGGACCGTAATTTTGAGTATATACTCCATCAGAAATAATAGGGAATATAATTTCATTATTCGCTGAATTTGTATTATTGTCAGCCATAAAATTATGTAGATAATCTGTAGCTAACATATACCCACCATTAATTATTTTTTCGGTATATTCTATACACTTATCATATTTAGCTTGTCCTATATATACTTCGGCATTTAGATATATTTTAGCTAAGATCATCCATGCCACTCCTTTATCAGCTCTTCCGTGCTCATTTTGTCTTGGCTCTGGTAAATCAGCTTCAATAGCGATTAATTCAGTTTCTATAAAATCGAATAACTGTGTTCTGTCATATACATCAGGGATACTATTAATAGGTGTCGTTTCGTCAGAAAAGTTAGCTTTCCCAAAAAGGTCCATTGCATAGTAATATGATAATGCTCTTAACAATCGTGCTTCTGCTCTGAAGGTTGCGATTTCTGCTCTAGTAGTTGCAGATACATTTCTAGCATCTAATTTTTCATTAGTAGTTTCTGATAAAAAGTTATTTGCAAAAGCAACTGTCACATCATTTCTCCCAAACATCCCTGTTAAAATAGGATTCTGAGCAGTCCATAAGTTACGTTGAATTTCTCTTGTACCCGCATCATTTTCATAAGACCAAATCATTTGATCTGCTGACAAAGTTTGTAAGTACACTAATACTCTTCCAAACTGACTTGTTCCTGCATCTAACCCATCAATATTTGATGAGGTTGCTCCATCAACTCCGGTCAAAGCTAAATTTGAATAGATACCAGCTAAAGCTCTTTTATAAGCCGTTTCTTCTAGGAAGAAATCTTCACCTAAAATAGATTGATCATCTCTTGGTGTAATGTTTAAGTCATCATTACATGCAGTAGTAATGCTTAACAGAATGATAGCAATCGCGAATATTTTAAATATTTTCAATTCTTTTTTCATGATACTGTTGTTTTAAAATTTAACGTTAACTCCTAATAAGATGGTTCTTGCCCTTGGATAGATTAAGTTATCTACACCATTAAATACTTCAGGATCTAAACCTGAATAATTTGTCCACGTAAAAACGTTTTGCATTCCTGCCCAAAGACGAATACTATTTGTGCTAAATTTCTTAATAGGTTTATCGAAAGTATATCCTAATGTAATATTATCCATTCTTAAAAACGATGCATTCTCTATATAAATATCAGAAGTAATTACATCAGAAGTATTTATAAAATTAGTGTTTAATACAGAAGAAGGAATATTTCCTAGTACTGCATTGTCTTGTAATAAGGCATATTGAGCTCTTGATGAATTTACATTGTTATATACATAGTTACCAATATTGGCTCTTAAGTTAAAAGCTAAGTCAAATTTCTTATAGTTGAAACTAGACTGAAAACCTAAGATAATATTAGCTTGTGGGTTTTCTTTAATATATCTGTCATCATCATTAATAATACCATTCCCATCTAAATCTGCATAGGCTCCTTCGATTGGGTTTCCTGCATTATCGTATAATTGTTTGAATACGTAAAAAGAACTAGGAGCTTCTCCCTCTCTTTGTAATACTGCATAAGATCCAGTACCACCACTAATATTAAAGACCTGAATATCACGACCAGAAGCTAGGCTAATAACCTCTCTGTCTATAAGAGCTATATTAAAGTTTGTATTCCAGTTTATATCTTCAGTCGTAATAATATCTGAATTCATAGAAAACTCGATACCTCTTGTTTCGAATTCTCCATTGTTTTGAGGAACACTATTTGTAAAGTTATATGATGTTGGAGCATCAGCTAACAAGTCTCTTGAGTTTTTCTTATAGAAGTTTAATGATCCTGTGATTTTGTTGTCAAACAATCCGTAATCTATACCTATATCTATAGAGGAGGTTTCTTCCCATCTTAAATCTTCATTTATTTCAGAAGGAATGGTTGATGCGATTACTTGGTTTCCTAGTAAGTATTGAGAGTTTTGATTTCCAAAACGATATCTCTGTAAGTATAAATCATTTACACCTGGTAGGTTTTGTTGTCCAATAATACCATATCCTACTCTTAATTTTAAATTAGAGACTATTTTGGAATCTTTTAAGAAGTCTTCTTCGCTGATTTGCCATGCAAAAGCAGCACCTCCAAAATCACCCCACCTGTTTTTAGGAGCAAAACGAGAAGTTCCATCTCTTCTATAATTAACCGTAAGTAAGTATTTGTTTTTGTAACTTAAGTTTACTCTACCTAAGTATCCAATATTTACTACATCTGGATCAGCAAAACTAGTAGGCACATTATTTGGAGCAAATATATTTCCTGTGAAATCCCCAAAGTTGGTAAATCTCTGATAAGAATACCCAGCCATTAGATCTACTGTTAAGTCTTTAAAATCTTTTTTGTATTTTAAATATGCATCAAACAACTCGTTCTTTCTCTCCTGAGTACCTCTACTATCGATACCCGCATTGATTAAAGCTGCACTAGGTCTTCCTAAATCATAATCATTTAGATCAATGGTAGAGCCTTCTGTTTTATCTATACCTAAGTTTACAATAGCACTTAACTCTGGTAGGAAATGAAATTTATAATCAAATTTTAAGTTTCCATATTGTCTAAATACCTTACCTGTGTTATTTCTTAATAATAGTTCGGCAACAGGATTTCTTGTACCATTAGCAATAATATCTCCACTCATATGTTGGTAAAAACCACCATAAGGATTGGTAGCATCATATACAGGTTGTGTAGGATCGTATCGTAAAGCTGAGCCTATTTGACCAGAATCTCCAAAACGACTGTTCTCGAAAGCCCTATTATAGTTTAAACTTACTTTTAAGTGATTTTCAAAAAAGCTAGGATTCATAGATAATGAAAAGTTTGCTCTTTCAAAGTTTGAAGTTAAAAGTGATCCTTCTATATCTGAAAAACCAACAGATAATCTTGTTGGAATGGTTTTAAAGATAGATCCTTTCACTGTGAAATTGTGAATAGTTGATAAAGATGTCTGAAATATTTGGTCTTGCCAATTTGTATTCGCATTTCCTAATAAACCAACATCAGCAGGTCTTCTTTGTGTGATAAGGTTTCTAAACGCACCAGCAGAGAATACATTTATTCTATCATTCAATTCTGCAAAGTTAAATTGTAAATCGTAATCCATAGAATAGTTAGAACTACCTTTTTTAGTGGTAATGATAATCACACCATTTGCAGCTCTAGAACCATAAATGGCTGTTGCAGAAGCATCTTTCAATACGGAAAAAGACTCAATATCATTTGGATTGATATTGGCTAAAATACCTCTTGAACCTACTACTGTACCTTCATTTATTGGTAATCCATCAATAACAATTAAAGGGCTATTTGATGCACCTAAGTTTCCGCCTAAAGAAGATCCTCCACGAATTCTGATTTCTGAACCAGAACCAGGAGCACCACTAGTTTTAATACTTACACCAGAGACTCTACCAGATAGTAGGTTTTCTGGAGTAACAATATTTCCTTTTGTAAAATCCTTAGCAGTAATAGCTTCTACAGCACCTGTAGCATCTTTTACTGTGGTGGAACCATATCCAACAACAACAATTTCATCTAATCTTTCTGTGTCTTCTTCTAATTGAATAGTAAGATCGAAAGTTGTAGCAATGGTAAACTCTTTCGTTTTAAAACCTAGATAGGTGAATACTAATATATCACCTGTCTTAACATTTTGTAATGTAAAGTTTCCATCAAAACCTGTAGAGGTCCCATTTGTAGTACCTTTAACTACTACACTTACTCCAGGCAATCCTTCGCCTGTCGTTTTTTCTTTTACAATCCCTTTTACTGTTTGTTGAGCAAACATTGTAAAGGAGAAGCATAAAAGAATACCAGTTAACAATAATTTAAATTTTCTCATGTATTTTTTGTTAAATAATAACCGTAAATTTGACTTGTGATTAACAATAAATTTACATTCCACAGCGTGAATATATAAAGATAAAAAGTGACTCCTTTAGTATATATCTCGCGAAAACGTTTTCGTGTTGACAACTTTTTCGTTAAAATTGTAAACTAGGCAATAATTGACTATCAAAATAAAGATTTTTACAAAAAATGAAGCAAAAAATTACCATAAAGACAATCGCTAAAGAGTTGGGTGTTTCGACTTCAACTGTTTCCAAAGCATTAAGAGATAGTCATGAGATAAGTATAGAGACAAAAGAGAGAATTAAGGCTTATGCAGATTATTATAATTATAAGCCTAATAATTTAGCACTTCAACTAAGGAATCAGAAGACCATGGTTATAGGAGTTATATTGCCTAAAATTGTCCACCATTTCTTCTCAACAGTGATTAAGGGAATCGAGAGTGGAGCAAGCGATAAAGGATATCAAATTATGGTTTGCTTTTCTAATGAATCATATAAAAGCGAAGTAAATAATTTAAAGGTTTTATCTAATGGTAGTGTTGATGGATTGATTGTCTCAATTTCAAACGAAACTTTAGAGAATAGGCATTTTGAGCATTTTCAAGACTTGGTAAATGAAGAAATTCCTTTGGTACTTTTTGATAGGGTTCACGATTCTATTTCCTGTGATAAAGTTATTGTTGATGATATTGGCGCTGGCTATAAAGCAACAAAGCATCTGATAGAGACCGGGAGTAAAAAAATTGCCATGTTGGGAACACCTGAACATGTAAATATTGGAGCATTAAGAAAGCAAGGGTACCTAAAAGCATTGAAAGAGTTTGAATTAGATACTAATGAGAGTTTAGTGTTAGAAATTGATGAAAAAGAAGATGCTAGGAGTCAAATAGATACAATTTTTAGAAAGGATATCGATGCTATTTTTGCGGTTAACGAAATCTATGCAGCCATAGCTATTCGTTTAGCTAAAGAAAAGAATTTAAGAGTCCCTGAAGATGTTTCAGTTATTGGCTTTACCGATGGTTTAATTTCGGAATATTCATCACCATCTATAACTGCAATTGTACAGCATGGTTTTACTATGGGTAAGCAAGCAGTAGAGTTATTAATTGATAGAATTGAAAACGAAACGGAAACCATGTCACCTAGAATTAAGGTAATTTCTAGTAACCTAAAAATAAGAGAATCTACGAAATCGGAGTAGTAGAAAAAAGCATTTTTTTTCTAAACTAAATCAAAAATATATATATTTACAACTTTATTAATCGATTTATCAATAAATTACATTCCACACATTTATTAATTGATAAGTCATAGCACTTATCGTAATATTAACTAATAATATACGATAATGAAAAAGCGTACCTTAGGCTTCTGGGAAATCTGGAACATGAGTTTTGGATTCTTAGGAATACAAATGGGTTTTGCCCTTCAAAATGCTAACGCTAGCAGAATACTTCAAATTTTTGGTGCAGATGTTCATGAACTGTCTTGGTTTTGGCTCATAGCTCCTTTAATGGGATTAATTGTTCAGCCAATAATAGGACATTACAGTGATAATACTTGGACAAGATTTGGTAGAAGAAAGCCTTTCTTTTTATTAGGAGCAGTACTCGCTTCAATTGGAATGGTATTAATTCCACAAGCTGATTTTATGATAGCAATCTTGCCTGCATTATGGGTTGGAGCTGGTATGTTAATGATAATGGACGCTTCATTTAATATTGCAATGGAGCCATTTAGAGCATTAGTTGCTGATAATCTTTCCGATGAACAAACGACTAAGGGATTTAGTATTCAAACAGCATTAATTGGTATTGGTGCTGTGGTGGGATCATGGTTGCCTTGGATGTTAACGAATTGGTTTGGTGTTGATAAAGTAGCAGAAAAAGGCTCGGTTCCCGCTAATTTATTGTGGTCTTTTATTATTGGTGCTATTGTACTTATTATATCTATTTTGGTAACTGTTCTTACAACGAAAGAATATAGTCCAGAAGAAATGGCTGAATTTCAAAAAGCCGAAGATGCTGAAAAAGGGATAAAGACAATTGAAGAGGAGCACAAGTCAAAATTAACAGATATTTTTAAGGACTTTAAAAATATGCCTGAAACGATGCGCCAATTAAGTTGGGTGCAATTTTTTTCTTGGTTTGCTTTATTTGGAATGTGGGTTTTTGCAACTCCAGCAATAGCACAACATATTTATGGATTGCCTTCATCTGATTCCAATAGCAGTACTTATCAGGAAGCAGGAAATTGGGTGGGAATCTTATTCGGTATCTATAATGGAGTATCTGCAATATTTGCTTTTATTCTTCCTAGCATTGCTAAGTCTATTAGTAGAAAAAAAACACATGCTTATGCGTTATTCTGTGGAGGTATAGGTTTATTGTCTATTTATTTTATGCCAAATTCAAATTCATTAATATTTTCAATGGTATTTATTGGCATCGCATGGGCTAGTATTTTATCAATGCCGTATGCAATGTTAGCAGGTTCAATTTCTCCAAAGAAAATGGGCGTTTATATGGGAATTTTTAATTTCTTTATTGTAGTTCCTCAAATCATAAATGGCCTTATTGGAGGACCTCTAGTTAAATATGCATATGGTAATCAAGCCATATTTGCATTAGTTGTTAGTGGTATTAGTTTTATTGTAGCTGGCTTTTTAGCTTTTAAAATTAATGATAAAAAAGATGTACAAAATTAGATGAATAAAAAAGGATTTATATTCGATTTAGATGGTGTTATTGTAGACACTGCTAAATATCATTTTTTGGCTTGGAAAAAGCTTGCCAACTCTGTTGGCGTAGATTTTACTGAAGCGCAAAATGAACAATTAAAAGGAGTTAGTAGAGTAAAATCTTTAGAAAAGATTTTAGAATGGGGTAATATGAGTTTATCTGAAGAAAAATTCATGGAACTTATGGCTAGAAAAAATGATGATTACATTACCTATGTAAATCAAATGGATGCCTCAGAGGTTTTACCCGATGTAAAAAAGGTACTAAATTATCTTGCCTCTATAAAACAACCGATATCATTAGGATCCGCTAGCCAAAATGCTAGGACTATTTTAAAGAAAGTTAATTTATATGAAAGTTTCGATACTATCGTTGACGGTACTAATGTAACAAAAGCCAAGCCTAACCCAGAAGTCTTTTTAAGAGCAGCAGAATTATTAAAAGTAGCGCCCAATGAGTGTGTGGTGTTTGAAGATTCTGTAGCTGGTATTCAAGCAGCTAATAGTGCTAATATGATTTCTATTGGAATTGGCAATAGACAGGTATTACATGAAGCAGATTTTGTTTTCAATGATTTTACAGAAATGAATGTAGAATTTATAAATAATCTGCTAGAAAACGAATTAAAAACAAAAGCTTACTAAGTAAGTAAAAAAAGAATAGAATGAATCAAGATTATATCATTCCAAATGAATGGTCTATTATAGAAAGAGGGTTTGACCCTAATACTGTAAAAGCTTCAGAAAGCTTATTCAGTATTGGTAATGGCGCTATGGGACAAAGAGCAAATTTTGAAGAAACATATTCAGGACCTACTTTCCAAGGAAGTTATATAGCTGGAGTATATTATCCAGATAAAACAAGAGTTGGTTGGTGGAAAAATGGATACCCAGAATATTTTGCCAAAGTATTAAATGCTCCAAACTGGATAGGAATTAATGTAATAATTAATGATGAAAAGTTAGACTTATTCAATTGTGTAGAGGTTGAAAACTTTCAAAGAGAATTGAACATGAAAGAAGGGTGGTTATCAAGAAGCTTTGATGCTACTTTACAGAATGGAGTACAAGTTCGTGTGCATAGTCAACGTTTTTTAAGTTTAGAGATAGATGAACTCGGAGCTATTAAATACATGATTACACCACTAAACGGTAAAGCTAAGGTTGTATACTCGCCATATATAGATGGTGGTATTACTAATGAAGATACTAATTGGGACGATCAGTTTTGGGATATATTAAGCCTAACTCAAAAAGAGCACCAATCTTTTTTGCAAGCTAGAACTATGAAGACTCATTTCTATACATGTACATACATGGAGTCACAATTATTTTTAGATGATGAGCAGTTATATCTTGATTGTATAGACAGAAACTCATCAGCATATGCATCTTGTTCTTATGAAAAAGAAATTAAAAAAGGACAGACATTTACTCTACATAAATTCGGAGGATATGTTGTGGATAGAAACCATGATAAATTCGAGTTAGTAAATGCTGCAAAAAAAACATTAAAAAAAGCTAAAGAATTAGGTTTTGAAAAGCTTTTAGAACTCCAAAAACAATCTTGGGCAAAAATATGGCAAACATCAGACATTACTATTCAAGGTGATATTAAGGCGCAGCAAGGAATTCGATTTAATATATTTCAATTGAACCAAACTTATTTAGGAACAGATGCTAAATTAAATATTGGACCTAAAGGTTTTACTGGAGAGAAATATGGAGGTAGTACCTACTGGGATACTGAAGCCTATTGTATTCCGTTCTATATGGCTACTAAAGATCAGAAAGTAGCGAGAACATTATTAGAATATAGATATCATCATTTAGATAAAGCTATAGAAAATGCAGAAAAATTAGGGTTTAAAAATGGAGCAGCTTTATATCCTATGGTAACTATGAATGGTGAAGAATGCCATAACGAGTGGGAGATTACATTTGAAGAGATTCATAGAAATGGAGCCATAGCTTTTGCTATTTTCAATTATTTCAGATATACAAACGATTATAGTTATATTCCTGAAAAAGGATTAGAAGTCCTTATTGGAATTGCACGTTTTTGGTATCAAAGAGCAACATATTCTACAGCAAAAGGAAAATTCATGATTTTAGGAGTAACGGGCCCAAATGAATATGAGAATAATGTAAATAATAACTGGTACACAAATTATATTGCAAAATGGTGTATAGAGTATACTATTGAAAATATTTCGAAAGTACAATCAGAGTTTTATCATGACCATCAAAGAATTATGTCTAAAGTTAATTTAGAGAGTTCAGAAATTGAAAAATGGAAAGAGGTAGCTGATCATATGTTCTTTCCATACTCTGAAGAGCACAAAGTATTTTTACAACAAGACGGATTTTTAGACAAAGATTTAATTACCGTTGTAGATTTGGAAGCTTCTCAAAGACCTATTAATCAGCATTGGTCTTGGGATAGAATATTAAGATCTCCATTTATTAAACAAGCCGATGTTTTACAAGGTTTCTACTTTTTTGAGGATCATTTTTCTGATGAACAATTAAAACGTCATTTCGATTTTTATGAACCTTTTACAGTACATGAATCTTCTTTATCTCCATGTGTACACAGTGTACAGGCGGCCAAGTTAGGTAAGATGGAACAAGCTTACACGTTTTATTTACGTACTTCCAGATTAGATTTAGATGACTATAATCATGAAGTACATGAGGGATTACATATTACATCAATGGCTGGAACTTGGATGAGTATTGTAGAAGGGTTTGGAGGAATGAGAGTTAAGGAAGGAGTATTGTCTTTTGAACCAAGAATTCCAAATCAATGGGAAGCCTATTCCTTCAAAATTAATTTTAGAAATCAAATTTTAAAAATAAATGTAGCTCAAAATGAAACCAATTTTGAATTAACAAGTGGCAATGAGATATCCATTTTAGTAAATAATGAGATAGTTGTTGTGACTCCTAATAATTTAGTGACAGTGTAATAATCAATTAAACTTCTTTTACGATGAAAAAACAATTTTTCCTTTTGTGCGCAAGCTTTGTCTTCTTTTTATCTTCTTGCGAAAAAAATGAATCTAAAATTTCAACTAACGATGTAAAAAATCCAGTAAAAGAAGTTTATGAGATTGATAGAGTAGAACCTCCTAATTGGTGGACAGGCTTTAAAAATAATAAGTTACAATTATTAGTACATCATCCTAATATTCAAAATTCAAAAGTAACCATACATGCACCTGGTGTTTATATTGATGAATTAAACAAAGCCAAAAGTCCAAATTATTTATTTATTGATTTAACCATTTCAGAGGAAGCCAAGCCAGGAAAGTTTAACATAGTTTTTACGCTAGAAAACGGAAAAGAAAAAGTACATACTTATGAGTTAAAAGCTCGAGAAAAATCTGCAGAAGATTATATAGGATTTAATAGTTCAGATGTCATTTATTTAATTACTCCAGATCGCTTTGTTAATGGAAACCCAGATAATGATCGGGTAGAAGGAATGCTAGAACAAGAAGTGAATAGAAAACACGATTATAGAAGACATGGAGGCGATATAATAGGTATTACAAATCATTTAGACTATATCGCAGATATGGGATTTACTGCACTTTGGTCTTCTCCCTTATTAACAAATGATATGAAGCAAGGTTCTTATCATGGTTATGCTATGACCGATTTTTATGAAGTTGATCCTCGCTTTGGAACACTAAAAGAATATAGAAAATTAGCAGATAAAGCAAGAGAAAAAGGGATTAAATTGATTATGGACCAAGTAGCAAATCATTGTGGTTTATATCACTGGTGGATGAAAGACCTACCTTTTGAAGATTGGGTAAATTATCAAAAGAATTATGAAGATAATATCGATGATTGGAACTGGAAGAAAACAAAAACTTCAAATCATAGAAGAACAAGTAATCAAGATATGTATGCTTCTAAAATTGATAAAGAAGGAATGACGGATGGTTGGTTTGTAGCAACGATGCCAGATTTGAATCAACGAAATCCATTTATGGCAACCTATATTACTCAAAACAGTATTTGGTGGATAGAAACTCTTGGGTTAGGCGGTATTAGACAGGATACTTACCCTTATCCAGACAAGAAATTTATGTCGGAATGGGCAGGTGCCATTATGAAAGAATACCCAAACTTTAATATCGTAGGAGAAGAATGGAGTTATAATCCCTTACTAATTTCTTATTGGCAAGATGGAAAAATAAACAAAGACGGATACGATTCAAACCTACGTTCTTCTATGGATTTTGCGATGCAAAGCTTGGTTGTTCAAGCATTGAATGAAGAAGAATCTTGGGACAAAGGATTGGTGAAAATTTATGAAGGACTGGCTAATGATTTTGCTTACTACAACCCAAAAGATATTATGGTATTTCCAGATAATCATGATATGAGTAGAATTTTTACTCAGTTAAAAGGAAATATTTCGAATACAAAAATGGCCTTGAGTTATTACTTAATGATGCCAAGAACTCCTCAACTCTATTACGGAACAGAGATTCTAATGGATGATTTTGCTAAGCCTGGCGATCATGGTCTTATTAGGACCGATTTTCCTGGAGGATGGAACGGAGATACTGTAGATGCTTTTTCAGGAAAAGGACTGACTAAAGATCAAAAAGACATGCAGTCTTTCTTAAAGACTTTATTAAACTATAGAAAGTCTAGTAAAGCAATGCATGATGGTAAAACTTTACATTTTGCACCGAGAGGTGGTTTATATGTGATGTTTAGAATTTTAGAAGATGAAGTTGTTGCAATTTTTCTAAATAAATCAGACAGAACATCAGTAAGTTCAGAGGTGATGAGAGAAATTGGGATAGAAGGAAAAAAAGTAAAGAATATCATTTCAGGTAAAGAAACTTTTTTTAAAGGAGAAATAACAATTAATCCTAAAGGAGTCACATTACTAACCACTAAATTAAAATAAAATGAAAAAAGAGATACTTCTATTTTTATGTTTAGTCATTTTAGTTTCTTGTCAAGAGGCGAAAAAAAAAGAAACAAAAAACCCAAATATCGTTGTTAAAACCGATCATGGAATTCAACTAGGGTCAGGAAACATTCATCGAATCGATTCCTTTCCTTCAAAAAATATTGTTCCAAGAACTGTTGATGTTTGGTTGCCTGATGGATATTCTAATGATATAAAATATGCAGTTTTATACATGCATGATGGGCAAATGTTATTTGATTCGTTAACTACTTGGAATAAACAAGAATGGAAAGTAGATGAATTTTCCGGATTACTTCAAAAAGAGAGAAAAACAAAAGATTTTATAGTGGTTGCAGTACACAATATTTCAAAAATTCGATGGAATGATTACTTTCCAGAAAAAGCTTTTGATTATGTGTCAAAAACAGATCAAGACTCATTAAGACTTATGGCTAAAAAGAATAGTTTTAACATGGATATGAATGCTGATGCATATTTAAAATTTTTAACAAAAGAATTAAAGCCCTATATTGATAACAATTATTCAGTATTAACCGATGTGAAAAATACAGTCATTTCTGGTTCTAGTATGGGAGGATTGATATCTATGTATGCAATGTGTGAATATCCAGAAATATATGGAGCTGCAGCTTGTATTTCTACCCACTGGCCAGGTGCAACTGTGTTTAAAGGCAATCCTTTACCAGAAGCTTTCTTTAGTTATATGAAAGAAAAATTACCATCTTCAGAAAACCATAAATTCTATTTTGATTTTGGGACCAAAACGTTAGATCAGTTTTACCCACAGTATGAAGAAAAGGTCAATCAAATATTTAAAGAAAAAGGTTATAATCAGACAAATTTTATCAATAGAAAATTTGAAGGAGCAGACCATTCAGAAAGTTCTTGGAATCAAAGATTAGACATACCTTTCACATTCATATTAAAAAAATAACATGAATTTTAGACTTATTACATTATTGCTATGTATTTCTCAATTTGTATTTGCTCAGAATGCAGAACGCATCTTTAAAAGTATAGAAAATAAAGAAGGCTATTTAGAAGTAGTAGTTAATGATGGAGTGTATAAAATTACCCCTTATTCATCAAAAATTATAGAAACTACTTTTATACCTAATGGTCAGGCTGATATAAAAAAATCTCATGCTGTGGTATTAAAGCCTGAAAAAATTAGAGTTATTCCTAAGAGATTAGGAAATAGAATAGTCTATGCAACGCCTGGAATAAAAGTTGTTATTCAAATTGCTCCTTTCAAAATATCTTACTTGTATAAAAGAAAAGAGCTAGTCTCTGAAAAAATGGGATACTTAAAAAAAGAGAAGCTAGAAGCTATAGAATTTAATATTACTACAAAGGAAGTTTTATATGGAGGAGGTGCCAGAGCACTGGGGATGAATAGGAGAGGAAAGAGACTTCAACTATATAATAAAGCACATTATGGATACCAAACACAGTCAGAGTTAATGAACTTTACCTTACCAATTGTGGCTTCGTCCAATATGTACATGATACATTTTGATAATGCACCCATTGGATATTTAGATTTAGACAGTAAAAAAGAGAATACCTTAAGCTATGAAACAATTTCTGGCAGAAAAACCTATCAAGTAATCGCAGGAGATTCTTGGTTAGATATAGTAAATAGTTATACCGATTTAACAGGAAAACAGCCACTACCCCCTAGATGGGTTTTAGGAAATTTCTCCAGTAGATTTGGGTATCATTCTCAAAATGAGACAACAACTACCATTGCAAAATTTAAGCAAGATTCTATACCAGTAGATGCTATTATATTAGATCTTTACTGGTTTGGTAAAGATGTAAAAGGAACTATGGGAAATCTATCTGTTTACAAAGACTCTTTTCCAGATATGAAAGGGATGGTCTCTAAATTAAAAGATCAAGGAGTAAAAACGGTTTTAATAACAGAGCCCTTCATTTTAACCAGTTCAAACCGTTGGGAAGAAGCAGTTAAAGGAGAGGTATTAGCAAAAGACTCTCTAGGCAAGCCTTTTAAATATGACTTCTATTTTGGAAATACTGGATTAATTGATATCTATAACCCAAAAGGAGAACAATGGTTTTGGAATAGATATAAAGAGATACATGATTTAGGAGTACAAGGATTGTGGGGAGATTTGGGCGAACCCGAAGTACATCCATCTAAATTAGTACATGCTACAGGAACTGCCGACGAGGTACATAATATTTATGGACATGATTGGGCGCGTTTGATTTTTGAAGGTTACCAAAAAGACTACCCAAACGAACGACCTTTTATTTTAATGAGAGCAGGATATTCAGGATCACAACGCTATGGAATGATTCCTTGGTCTGGAGATGTCAGTAGAAGCTGGGGAGGTTTACAATCTCAGCCAGAAATTTCATTACAAATGGGAATGCAAGGAATTGGTTATATGCATTCTGACTTGGGAGGTTTTGCAGGGGCAAATTTAGATGATGAATTATATGCACGTTGGTTGCAATACGGTGTTTTTCAACCAATATTTAGACCACATGCCCAAGAAGATGTGGCTAGCGAACCTGTATTTAGATCAGCAAAAGCAAAAGCCTTAGCAAAAGAAGCAATCGAATTACGATATAAGTTGTTGCCTTATAATTATACATTGGCATATCATAATCACATTTCTGGTGCTCCATTGATGCGCCCATTGTTTTTTGAAGAACCTACTAAAAATCAATTAAAATCTTTGTCTTCTACCTATCTATGGGGAATAGATTTTTTAATTTCTCCTGTTACCGAAAGCAAAGAACAAACCCTAAATATTTATTTCCCTGAAGGAAGTGCATGGTTTGATTTTTATACAGATGCTGTTATTGAGGGTGGCATCACTAGTAGAATAGCCACTAAAGAAAACTCTATTCCCACATTTGTAAGAGGAGGAGCTTTTATACCAATGGCATACCCTATGCAACATACAGAGGAGTATAACCCAGATAAAATACAATTACATTATTATCACGATCCTACAGTATATAAAAGTAGAAGAGAAATGTATAATGATGATGGTGTAACAGCAAATGCATTAGAAAAAGGCTTGTATGAGAAATTATTTTTCCAAAGTGATATAGTCGGATTAACTTTAGACATCACCCTTAGTGCAGAAATAGGAGAGAACTTTAATGGAAACCCAAAAGAAATTGAATTAATTATTCATAATGTTCAAGAGTACCCAAAGTCTATTAAAGTTAATAAAAGAAGAGTCGAAGCTGGTTTATATAAAAAACAGCTCAAGTTACCAATCAAATGGGATACAAAAGAAAAAATGAAAATTAGAATTAAATTAAAATCGTAGTTCAATGATTAGAAAAAGTACGTTTTTAGTAGTGGTAATTCTTGGTATATTATTTAGTTGTACATCAGAAAAAGAAAAGAAAGAGACTATATCTAAGCATAAAGAAGTTGTCTATCAGGTTTTTACTAGATTATTTGGAAATACTAATACAACCAATAAGCCTTGGGGCACTATTCAAGAAAATGGGGTAGGTAAGTTCGACGATTTTACAGAAAAAGCATTACAAGAGATTAAAAACTTAGGAGTAACACATATTTGGTATACAGGTGTTCCACATCATGATGTTATTACAGATTATACTGCTTTTGGCATTTCTAATGATGACCCTGATGTTGTCAAAGGAAGAGCTGGCTCACCTTATGCAGTAAAAGATTATTATAATGTAAATCCAGATTTGGCTAATAATCCAGAAAAAAGGTTAGAAGAGTTTCTTGCATTAATTGAGCGGACTCACAAAGTTGGATTACATGTGATTATTGATATTGTACCAAATCATGTAGCTAGAAATTACAAGAGCATTACAAAGCCTGAAGGAGTGAGAGATTTTGGAGAAGATGACAATACTTCTGTAACGTATGATGTCAATAACAATTTTTATTACAATCCAAAAGAAGCTTTTGAAGTGCCAGATTTCTTAAATAATTATTTGCCATTAGGAGGAGAAAAACATGTAATGTCCGATAAAAAGTTTGACGAAAATCCAGCAAAATGGACGGGCAATGGTTCTAGAGCATCTAAACCTCATTTTTATGATTGGTATGAAACTGTAAAAGTAAATTATGGGATTCGTCCAGATGGAAAAAAAGATTTTGAAACCTTGCCAGAAGGTTTTGAAAATGAAGACTACAAAAAGCATCATGAGTTTTGGAAAGATAAAACGGTTCCAAGTTCATGGAGTAAATTTAAAGATATTGCTTTATACTGGATAGATAAAGGTGTAGATGGCTTTCGTTATGATATGGCCGAGATGGTTCCAGTAGAGTTTTGGAGTTATATGAATTCAGCTATTAAAATGAAAAACCCTAAAGCCTTTTTGCTAGCAGAAGTTTACAACCCAAATTTGTATAGAGCCTACCTAAAAAAGGGAAAAATGGACTACCTCTATGACAAAGTACAGTTATATGATACCCTAAAACACGTAATGCAAGGACATGGTTGGACAGATAATATACCACCTATACAGGAAGATTTAAAAGATATTGAGCATCATATGATTCATTTTTTAGAGAATCATGACGAACAACGTATAGCGAGTCCTGACTTTGCTGGTAGTGCATTAAAGGGAAAACCAGCTATGGTTGTTTCTACAACTATAAGTACAGCGCCTACATTAGTATATTTTGGTCAAGAATTGGGTGAGCCTGGAGCAGAAGATGCTGGATTTGGTAAACCGACAAGAACTTCTATTTTTGATTATGTTGGGATTCCATCATTACAACGTTGGGTGAATCATAAAGAATTTGATGGAGGACAATCCACAGACCAAGAAATAGCATTGCGTGATTTCTACAAAAGACTTTTAAACTATACTATACAAAGCTCTGCCCTAATGGGTAGTTATCAAGACCTTCATCAATTTAACAGAAGTAAAACTGAGAATTATAATCAACGAGTATTGTCTTTTGCTAGATGGAGTAATGATGAGCAGTTAGTAGTAGTTACCAATTTTGATGCTGAGAAATCATACAGTTTTAATTTAAAAGTACCTGAAAGTTTATTATTAAACTGGAAGCTCTCTGATGGATCTTATGAAATGTCAGATCAATTATATAAAGCACATACAACTACTTTAAAAGTAGAAAATGGAAAAGGGAGCATTCAGATAAACTTAACACCTTTACAATCATTTATTCTAAAACTTAAAAAATAAACCCTTTATGAAATTCACTTTAAAAACAGTTGCCATTTTTTTATTATTCATAGGGTGTAATAAAGAAGTTGAAAAACCTAAAACACCATTTGTATGGGAAGCTGCAAACGTATATTTCTTACTAACAGATCGATTTAATAATGGAGATAGCTCCAATGATGTCAATTTTAATAGAACCCAAAAAACTGGAAAATTAAGAGGTTTTGAAGGGGGTGACATCAAAGGGATTACTCAGAAAATTAAGCAAGGATATTTTACAGACTTAGGCATCAATGCTATTTGGATGACTCCCATAGTAGAACAGATTCATGGAGGTACAGATGAGGGTACAGGTTTATCTTATGGATTTCATGGCTATTGGACTAGTGATTGGACAGCCATTGATCCAAACTTTGGGACTAAAGAAGATTTAAAAGAGTTGGTGAATGTTGCACATGAGCATGGTATTAGAATCCTTTTAGACGCTGTTATTAATCATACAGGACCAGTTACTGAAAAAGATCCAGTTTGGCCTTCAGAATGGGTGCGTACCGAACCACAATGTACTTATAATAATTATCAGAATACAGTTACCTGTACTTTGGTTAAGAATCTTCCAGACATTCGAACAGATAGTAACGATGCAGTTGTATTACCACCACAGTTAGTAGCAAAATGGAAGGCAGAAGGTCGTTACGAACAAGAAGTAAAAGAGTTAGATGAATTCTTTAAGAGGACAGGGTACCCTAGAGCTCCGAGATTCTATATTATCAAGTGGCTAACAGATTACATTACCGAATTTGGTATTGATGGCTATCGAGTAGATACCGTTAAACATACTGAAGAATTTGTTTGGCAAGAGTTTAAAAAAGAATGTGACTATGCTTTTTTAGAGTATAAAAAAAAGAACCCCAAAAAAGTACTAGATGCTAATAACTTCTACTTAGTTGGAGAAGTGTATAATTATGGAATTAGTGGAGGTCAATTTTTTAATTTTGGAGATAAGAAAGTGAATTACTTTGATAAAGCTTTTCAAAGCTTAATCAATTTTGAATTTAAATGGAATGCCAAACAACAAAGTAAGGAGCAAATATTTAGTAAGTATGATAGTATTCTTAATAATCAATTATCCACATTTGGAACACTTAACTACTTAAGCTCTCATGATGATGGTCAACCTTTTGATCCGAAAAGAGAAAACACAATAGAAGCCGGAACTATTCTAATGCTAACACTTGGAGCTGCTCAAATCTATTACGGAGACGAAACAGCTCGCTCTTTAGTTATTGAAGGAACAAAAGGCGATGCTACTTTACGTTCGTTTATGAACTGGGAGGAGCTGCAGACAAGTAAGAATGCACAAACTACTTTGCGTTACTATAAAGCATTAGGAAAGTTTAGAGCAAATCATCCATCCGTTGGAGCAGGAAAACATGGAAAACTGTCTGATACTCCCTACACATTTAGTCGTTCGTATGTAAAAGGAGACTATTCAGATGTAGTAATTGTAGTTTTAGATGGTCCTGTTGGAGAAAAATCGATTGAGGTAAAAGGAATCTTTGATGAAGGAGCCAAGGTACGAGATGCCTATTCAGGAGCTGAAACCGTGGTGAAAGATGGAAAGGTTTCTATCAATTCATTTGATACTATTGTTTTACTCGAAAAAAGATAAGAAATGAACACTCGATTTCTCATATTCTCAGGATTGTTATCACTAATCTTCATTTCATGTGAGACAAAATCATCAGAATTACAATCACCAGATAAAAATATAACTGTCAAATTTCAACTGTCGTCAGAAGGAAGATTCTTTTATACAGTTGCGTTTAAAGATAAGACTATTATAGACACTTCGTATGTTGGTTTTAATTTTAAAGATGCGCCCTCATTGCACAAAGGTTTTATTGCCACAATAAAAGATTTAGAACGAGTAGATGATACTTGGCAAATGCCTTGGGGCGAGCAGTTAAACGTAGTGAATAATTACAATCAAGTAACTGTTGCACTAGAAGAGAAATTGGATTTACAACGAAAAATAAACATAGTATTTAGAGTCTACAACGATGGAGTTGGATTCCGATATGAATTTCCAAGGCAATCTAATTTAAAAGAAGCCTATATAACAAATGAAAATACAGAATTCAACCTTACAGAAGATTATAAAACCTTTTGGATTCCTGGTGATTGGGATATTTATGAACACTTATATAGTACGACAAAATTATCAGAAGTTGACGCTAAATCCTATATTCCTAAAACCAATTTAGCTCAAAGTTATATCCCAGAAAATGCAGTGAGTACACCAGTTACTATGGTTGGAAAAGACGGAGTCCATTTAAGTTTTCATGAAGCAGCTTTGATAGATTATTCAGGAATGACTTTAAAGGTTGATACTGTCAATTTAAAATTGAAAAGTCATTTAGTAGGATCTAGAAATAACGATTTTAAAGTAAAAAGAACGACTCCATTTCATACACCATGGAGAAGTATTCATATAACAGACAATGCTCCATCATTAATCGAATCTAATTTGATTGTCAATTTAAATGAACCTAATAAATTAGATAATGTTTCTTGGTTTACTCCAATGAAATATACAGGTGTTTGGTGGGAAATGCATTTAGGGAAATCTTCTTGGGATTACGGAATGGAATTAGTGGATGGAGAATGGAAGGATACAGGAAAAGCACATGGACGTCATGGAGCCACTACAGAAAATGTAAAAAGATTTATCGATTTTTCTGCCAAGAATGGTATTAAAGGAGTATTGGTAGAAGGCTGGAATACTGGTTGGGAACGTTGGATTGGGTTTGAAGATAGAGAAGGAGTTTTTGATTTTGTAACTACCTATCCAGATTATAATTTAGACGAAGTTGTTCGATATGGAAGAGAAAAAGGAGTAGAGATTATTATGCATCACGAAACCTCTGCTGCTACTGAAACTTATACAAAACAGCAAGATACTGCCTTTGCTTTAATGCAGAAATATGGAATTCATTCTGTAAAAACAGGCTATGTAGGTAAAATTTTACCAAAAGGAGAATATCATCATGGTCAGTATATGGTTAATCATTATAATAATACTGTTATAAAAGCAGCAAAGTATCAGGTAGCCATCAATGCTCATGAACCTATAAAAGCAACAGGGTTGAGAAGGACCTATCCAAATACGATTTCTAGAGAAGGATTACGTGGACAAGAATTTAATGCATGGTCTGGCGATGGAGGAAATCCACCTGAGCATTTACCTATTGTAGCTTTTGCAAGAATGTTAGCAGGTCCTATAGATTTTACACCTGGTATTTTTAATATCAAGTTTGATGAATATAGAAAAGATAATCAAGTAAATACTACATTGGCACAGCAATTAGCTTTATATGTAGTAATTTACAGTCCTATTCAGATGGCAGCAGATTTGGTTGAACATTATCAAGCCAACCCAAAACCTCTACAGTTCATTAAGGATGTTGGAGTGAATTGGGAACTAACTAAAGTCTTAAATGGAGAAGTAGGAGATTATGTTACTATTGCACGTAAAGAAAGAGAGACTGGCAATTGGTTTTTAGGAAGTATTACAGATGAAAATAAACGCTTATTTGATATAAATTTATCTTTCTTAGAGAATGATCAAGAATATACGGCAACTATCTATAAAGATGGAAAAGACGCACACTGGGATAGAAACCCCTTAGCTATAGATATTGAAACGATTAAAGTAACTAAAGATTCTATATTAACTTTAAATCTTGCCGAAGGCGGAGGAGTAGCTATTAGTTTTATAAAGAATTAATCTTTTCGACTTGCTTTGTTGAATTCACGGATCATTACATACGCCCAAATGAGTACACAGATGCTCACAAAAACAGAAAAATATAATACAACGTTATCTGCGCTCATGACTAATTAGTTTTAAGTAAATCATAATTCCTAAGAGCGTTGGAGCCCACAAACCAAGAAAAATACCATGTAATTTATCGCCAGATAAGAAAAGGTATTCAGCAACAGCTATAATAAGAATGCATAATACTAACATTAACATGTTAGGCATCCCCATTTTTTTTATAAAATTCATTTAATAGTTAGTTTTTTCTAAAATTAGGAAAATTTAACATTTTACAAACTTTTTTTTCCATATTTGTGCCAGATTAGAATAATACTAAATAAAGTTAAACCATATGAACATATTTTATACACAAAATACGGACGCAAAAATGATGTTTTTAGAGCATATTTAGTTGGTAAAACTTTTATATCACATAAAATTATCAAAAGCGTCCAAGAAATTGGACGCTTTTTTTATGAATTATTTTTTTGAATGATAAGTGCGCTATTAAAAATACATACAAGGCAATCAATGAGTTACCAAAACTCATACTCTCTGTAGAAATACGGACAGGAACTCTATTGTAAAAATTCAACCTAATGCACTGATAATCAGTAAAATAAATTCAATTTTTATTTGCATAATTCAAAAAGTCATTTCATCTTTGCATCGCAAAAAAGCAATAACAATATTATAAATCGAAAGCAATGAATCTATTTTATTTAGCCATTAGTACTGAAGGACCGAATGTTCTTTTTTACTTGCTTCGAGACTTACTACACGAATAGAAATACGCATTTATATTCTTATGAAGTCCGAAGCTTAGATTGTTTCGGACTTTTTCTTTTATCAGGCTTCTCTGTATTCAGAATTTTTTCGAAACTGCAAAGAGTATAAGCAGTATCATTCTCATGATCGAGAATGATCGAGAATGTTGAACCAAAAAAATAACAAGTGAAACCGCCACACAAAAAGGCAAAAATAAAAAAAGAGTTTCGCAAAATTTTAAAAAGACAAAGAGAACTATTTCAGGAAATCCACAATTTAGGATACATCCAATTAGAACAGCCTATTAGGCATGGTTGGTATAAAGAGTTAGTTCTAACACGATCAGTAGAGAAATACAAGAATTCTGAAGCGATTAAAGAAGTTTACAAAATGATTAAAACTTCTTATTGGGGAGCTACTAAAGAAAAAGCTCAACTCGCATGGGATAGAGAACGTACTCGATATGGATTGGTTAAAGACAAACCTACAATAAGTACTAAGAGTTATCGAAAGTTAAGTGATAAGGGAAAAAATTTGTGTGTTGTGTTTAAGTATAAAGTTAAACATCAGCGAAAACTAAAAACCCGATTCTATATAAACTTTCCAAAGGGTTGTAGTCAATTAAAATTTACAAGAGCCTATATCACGCATCGAAAACGAATCGATTCAAGTTTGCAATCAGAATTAGATTCTTTAGAGAACAAACTTTTAAAATCAGGGTTTTATGAACTAAATGCTGGGGGTATATGGAATCGTTGGAATAGAATGTCTATGTCATTTAAAAATAAAAATGAAACTCACAGAGTAAAAGAATGTTTATCACAGTACAGAAATAATGTGATCAACCAAGAATTAAAAGAAAATATATCATGGGAAATAAATTAAAAGGAAAAGATCTAATCAAATTAGGTTTTCCAAAGAACAACAGTATCAATATCGCTTTAGGTCAAATCAACCGATACAGAAAAAAAGAAAAGAAAGAACGTATCCTAGAAGAAGCTAAAGAAGTATTGAAAGAACCAGCACGTTTTGAAGGTCATGCTATTTGGGGGAAAGTAGTAGAAGGGTTAATAAAGCCTGTGGAAGTAAAATTCCATGAGCTAATGAATACCAGAGCTCCATTTTCTATCTATGGCGAAAATGAAATTGAAGACGAAGCGAAGTATCAATTATACAATGCTTTAAAATTACCGATTGCAGTTTCTGGAGCATTAATGCCAGATGCTCATTATGGGTATGGTTTACCAATTGGAGGGGTATTAGCAACAGATAATGCAGTAATTCCTTATGGAGTTGGAGTAGATATTGGTTGTAGAATGGCGTTGACTATTCATCCAATAGATGCATCATACTTGAAAGGAAAGAAGCACCAGTTCGAAAATATATTATCGAATCATACCAAATTTGGAATGAGGGAAACACATGATAAGAAACATGATCATGAGATTTTTGAGCACGAAGCGTTCAGAAGTATACCATTGATAAAGCGATTGAAAGACAAAGCATACCGTCAGTTAGGGACTTCAGGAAGTGGAAATCACTTTGTAGAATTTGGGGTTGTGTCCATTACTGATGAAACTAACGAGTTCAATCTAAAAGTAGGTGATTATGTAGGTGTGTTAACACATTCAGGTTCAAGAGGATTAGGTGCAAACATTGCAAAACATTATACGTACTTGGCATCAAAACAATGTCATTTGCCAAAGAATGTTCAGCATTTAGCTTGGTTAGATATGAATTCTCACGACGGACAGGAATATTGGATGGCAATGAATTTAGCTGGTGATTATGCAAAAGCATGTCACGATGATATTCATACAAGAATTGCAAAGTTGTTAGGTTCTAAACCAATTGCAAAGATTGAAAATCATCACAACTTTGCTTGGAAAGAACTAGTAAATGGAGTAGAACGAATTGTACACAGAAAAGGAGCAACTCCAGCTGGTAAAGGGGTTTTAGGAATTATTCCTGGATCTATGACTGCACCAGGATTTATTGTTCGTGGCTTAGGAAATGAAGATAGTTTACAATCGGCATCTCATGGTGCTGGAAGAAAACATTCGAGAAGAGCATGTAAAGACAAATTTACAAAAAGTGATATGAAGCATATGCTACACATGAATGAGGTAAGCTTAATTGGAGGCGGAATTGATGAAGCGCCAATGGCATATAAAGACATCAGAAAAGTGATGAAAAGTCAGCAAGAATTGGTAGAAGTTGTAGGAAGTTTTACACCAAAAATTGTAAGAATGGATCGTTAATTATGAAAACAAAAATTATACAAATTACAGCAGGGAAAGGTCCACCAGAATGTACATGGGTTGTAGCCAAACTACTCAAAATTCTCTTAAATGAATTGCAAGTGTGTAAAATCAATTATACGATTTTACAGCAAGAAAAAGGAATGGAGAATGGAACAGTACAATCAGCTACAATCCAGCTTTCTGGAGATGATAAATTAGTTGTAAAGTTTCTTAAAGATTGGAAAGGAACCATTCAATGGGTGGGTCAATCAACGTTTCGCAAATACAACAAGCGGAAGAATTGGTTTATAGGAATTTTTGAAATAGTGTATGAGCAATCTTTGGAATTACAACCCAATGAGATTAAATATCAGGCAATGCGAAGTTCTGGACCTGGTGGACAGCATGTAAATAAAGTGAGTTCTGCCATTAGAGCAATTCATGAGCCTACTGGAATTCAAGTTGTAGTAATGGATACTCGATCTCAGCATCAAAATAAGAAGTTAGCAAAACTACGATTAGAAGGGAAAGTAGTTCAGCGAAATTTAGAAAAATTCAAAGCATCAATTAAAGATCAGTGGAAGAATCATCAAGAATTGGAAAGAGGTAATCCTATAAAAATATTTGTAGGTACAGATTTTAAAAAAGAAAAAACCAAAAAAAAGTACAAACAGCAACGTCAACAATTAAAAAATGACTTGAGAAATAAAATAGAATAAAATGTTAGATATAATTAATGCATATGTATATAAAGCACTAGATGCTTACCCGCATGATATGGAAGAAACTATGCAAGCCTTAGAGTTAGCATTGGCATATGATGAACGTAATGTAACTGCCTTAACATTAATGGGTAGAGTTCATGCAGAAATACTGAATGATTATGAAACTGCTATTATTTATTTTGAATTGGTGTTAGCAGAAGAGCTCAAAAACCTTCAAGTTCAAAGTCATTATATTAAGACTTTAATATGGAATGATGATATAGATAAAGCAATAGAATATATTGACTATGCACTTGCCATAAAAGGTGCCGATAAGGCTTTATTATATTTATATAAAGTGTATGCATTTGAAAAAAAAGAAATGTATGACAAAGCATTAGAACAATTAAAAATTGTGATAAAGCATACATATAATAATGAGTTTGAAGAGTACGCTAATGAAGTAAAAGAACGAATTAAGAAGAAGAGATTTTTAGCTAATCGAGAACCTAAAAATGAATATGAAGGAACAAGTAAAAATCCAAAGGTTAAAAGATTTGGCTTCTTGTTTTAAAAACAAAAGCGCTTGAAAGAGCGCTTTTGTCATTTTTAAACCTAAATAATTATTGTTGCTAAAACGAATTCTATAAAATAGCGAACGAATTCTCATTTCTTCTTTTTATAGAGGTTGCTATCTCTTACCTTTAGGTAATACTTAAAGATTTTAAAGATGACTTCTCAAAAAACGACGCTTCTATTATTGATTTCAATTTTGATGTTTGCTTGTAAACCAAAGATCCCACAAAACGATAATATCTATCAGTTCAGAGATTATATTAGCTATACAACTTCTGGTATTGTTTCTACAACGACAAAAATACAAGTACGTTTTACCAAAGAAATACCCAGTTGGAAGGGGGGAGAAATCATAGAAGAAAAATTACTTACCACAATACCAAGAATTGAAGGGAAAATTAAAGTGGTAAATAAAAGAACTATTGAGTTTATCCCAGTAGAAAAGTTGTCGCCTAATACAGAATATAGTGTAGGTGTACATTTAGATAAGATATATGAAGAGATACCCGTAGATTTTAAATCATATAATTTTCAATTTAAAACAATCAAGCCAGGTTTTTCAATTCAGACAAATAACATCCACTCATACAGTAAAAAATTTCAATATATAGATGGTGTAATACGGTTTTCAGATATTATACATATCAATGAAGCTAAAAAAATAATATCAGCAAGTCAACTAGGAAAGCGTAAAAATATTATCTGGAATGAAGCTTATAAAACAGGTAAATACTTTCAATTTAAAATTGATAGTGTTCAACGGTTTGGCGAGCATAGTGAAGTCCTTATTAAATGGGATGGAAAACCAATAAAATCTGAAAACGCTGGTAGTAATAAGATTAAAATTCTTGGAGCCAATAACTTTAAAATTTTAAACCTAAAAGTGGTGCAAGATAATGAGCAATATTTATCTATTAATTTTTCTGACCCTATTAAAAAGCAACAAAACTTTGATGGACTGGTAACAATTAAAGATATAGATACACCAAAGTTTGTTGTGAATGGTAATGTATTAAAAGTCTATTATGAATCTGTGTTGAAAGGAGAAGTATTAGTAAATGTTCTTGAGGGAATTAAAAATACAGACAACTATAAATTAAAAAAACCTTTTTCACAAACAGTATCCTTTCAAGAAATAAAACCTAAAGTAAGGTTGATTAGTACTGGAAATATTTTACCCAATTCTAAAGATTTAAAATTCAATTTTGAAGCTGTTAATCTACAAGCTGTAGATGTCAGAATCATTAAGATATTTGAGAGTAATGTTATACAGTTTTTGCAAGAAAACAACTTAAATACTAATTATGAACGTGCAATTAAAAGAGTAGGAAGGAGAATCGCTAAGAAAAGAATTACCCTTATCAATAATAAAGAAGATAACACGGGTAATTGGAAAGCTTATAGTATCGATTTGTCAACATTATTCAAGTCAGAGCCTGGGGCTATTTATAGGGTAGAAATAAGCTTTAAAAAGGAATATTCTTTATATGACTGTCAAACAAAAGAAAAAGCATCAGTAGAAACATTAGAAGATGCCTTTGAAAAAGAGTTAGCGGAACTCAATGACGAATTGAAAGAAGAACAATATTGGGATAACTTAAATTACCGATACAAAAAATATTCTTATAACTGGAAAGAAAAAGACAACCCTTGTCATGATGCCTATTATGATGATAGCAAAACCATTTCCCAAAATATTGTAGCTTCAAATTTAGGGGTGATTGCAAAAAGGGGGCTAAACAATACCTACCATTTTGCTGTAACGGATATTGTAAGTACTAATAAGATGTCGGACGCTAAGGTTACATTATATAATTATCAACAACAAAAAATTGGTAGTGTAACAACAAACAATGAAGGTTTTGCTAAATTAAATATTGGAAAGAATGCTGCTTTAGCTATTGTTTCTAAAGGAAATCATACCAGTTATATAAAGTTATTAGACGGACATTCTTTGTCTTTAAGTAGGTTTGATGTATCTGGAACAAAAACCCAAAAAGGGATTAAAGGATATTTGTATGGAGAAAGAGGAGTTTGGCGACCTGGGGATAGCCTGCATCTAACATTTATGTTAAATGACCGTGATAATAAATTACCCAAAGGACATCCTGTAAAATTAGTAGTGAAAGACCCTAATAATAAAATAATTTATAAGAAAGTCTCTACCAATCATATTCATCAAATGTATCCATTTACGGTACCTACAGTAACTGAAAATAGTACAGGAAACTATAATGCAACAATATCTGTTGGGGGAGCAAAATTTCATAAGACACTAAAAATAGAAACAGTCAAACCCAACAGATTAAAAGTAAAAGTAGATTTTAAAGATAAAATACTTTCAGGAAAAAAACCATTGAAAGGAGCTATTGAAGTGAAGTGGTTACATGGAGCACCTGCTAAGAATATACGAACCGAAATCATAGCTAAAGTTAGTAACTCTAGGAGAGGATTTAAAAATTATAAAGATTATGTGTTTTCTGATCCTACTAGAAATTACAATACCGAAGAAGTATCTTTTTTAGACACCTATCTAGACGAACAAGGGAAAGGAAATTTTTTAAAAGCATTAAAGGTAGGTAAAAATGCTCCGGGGCTTTTACATGTTAACTTCTTAGTAAAAGCATATGAAAAAGGAGGTGATTTCTCCATCGATGCATTTGGTAAAGCATATGCACCTTTTTCGACCTTTGTGGGTTTAAAATCTCCAAAAGGAAATGATTATGGGTCTTTTTATACAGATGAAAAACAAATATTTGATATTGTCACAGTAGACGAAAACGGAGCCCCTGTTCAGAGAAAGAATCTAGAAGTAACGGTTTATAAAATTGAATGGAGATGGTGGTGGAATTCTTCGTATGATAACCTGAGTAGCTATGCCTCGAATAGATTTCATCAACCTTACAAGACTCTTAAATTAAAAACAAATTCGAAAGGAAAAGGTTCTTTTAACCTAGATATCCCAGATATAGATAGAGGACGATTTTTAATTAGAGTTAAAGACACTGATAGTGGTCATGCGACTGGAAGAACAGCCTATTTTTATAAAAACTGGTGGGATAGACAACCTACTGGAGATAAGGAAGCAGCAAAAATGTTAGTTTTCTCTTCTGATAAAGACCAGTACAAAGTAGGAGATATTGCTAAAATTACATTTCCATCTAGTCATACAGGAAGAGCTTTGATAAGTATAGAAAATGGGTCTGAAGTTTTAGAGTATAAATGGGTAAAAACTACTCAAGGAAAAACTAAAGTTTCTATTCCAATACTTCCGAAAATGTCACCCAATGTTTTTGTAAATATTTCACTATTACAACCTCATAAAACTACGGAAAACGATTTGCCAATACGGTTATACGGAACCATACCAATTTTAGTAGAAGATCCTAGCACAAAATTAACACCAGTTATCTCAATGCCTGATGAACTCAAACCCGAGAAAACGTTTCGTTTAAAGGTTTCAGAAAAGAACCAGAAAGCAATGAGTTATACCATTGCAATTGTAGAAGATGGATTGTTAGACTTAACACGCTTTAAAACACCAAACGCACATCAACAATTTTATGCTAGAGAAGCACTTGGTGTAAAAACATGGGATTTGTACGATGATGTTATGGGTGCTTATTCTGGTAGCATCGATCAAGTTTTTGCCATTGGAGGCGATGGAAATGCATCTAAAGGAAAAAACAGAAAAGCGAATAGATTTAAGCCAGTTGTAAAGTATTTAGGTCCTTTCTATTTAAAAAGAGGAACTACGCGGTCTCATAATATTACTTTACCAAACTATATAGGTTCAGTAAGAGCTATGGTTGTAGCTAGTGATTATAAAAAAGAAGCCTATGGAAGTGCAGAGAAATCTGTGACTGTAAAAAAACCATTAATGGTATTAGCAACATTGCCTAGAAAGTTAAGTCCTGGAGAAAAAGTAACATTACCAGTTACTGTTTTTGCAATGGATAAAAAAGTAAAAGAAGTAACCTTAGATATTAAATTAAGTAATGGAATTCGTGCCAATGGAGTGTCTTCTAAAAAAATGATTTTTAATAAAACAGGAGAGAAAATGGCTTATTTTGAGTTAGATGTTAGTAAAGCAAAAGGATTCAATACTATAGAAGTTATTGCTACTGGAAATGGAGAAGTTACCAAGCATAAAATTGAGATTCAAGTAGAAAACCCTAATGTGGTTACATCTAAAATAATGGATAAGACGATTAGAGCAAATGAAAGTACAAAAATTGATTTTAGTACGTTTGGAGTGTTGAATTCAAATACCGCTTCTATTGAGTTTTCTACGATTCCACAAATAGATTTTACAAAACGTTTATCATATTTAATTCAATACCCTCATGGATGTATAGAACAGACTACATCAAGCGTTTTTCCGCAATTATATCTTACGGCAATCTTTGATCTATCAGAAAAAAGGAAAAACCAAATTCAAAAAAATATTGAAAACGGTATTAAAAGATTGAGTTATTTCCAGCGATTTAATGGAGGCATGAGCTATTGGCAAGGAGAAGATTATGTAAATGATTGGGGAACAAGTTATGCAGGTCATTTTATGTTAGAAGCTGAAAAGAAAGGTTTTCTATTACCACTTACTTTTAAAAGTAACTGGATTCGTTATCAAAAGAAAGCTGCTAGGAATTGGAAACCAAAGTATCGCTATAGTTCAGATTTAGAACAAGCATATAGATTATACACACTTGCTTTGGCTGGAGCTGCAGACTTAGGAGCTATGAATAGATTGAGAGAATTTCAATCCCTATCTCATGAAGCAAAATGGCGTTTAGCTGCTGCGTATGCATTAATAGGACAAGAGGAGGCAAGCGAAGTAATAATGAATTCAGCTAGGCTCGATTTTAAGAAATCGGAAAGTAATCAATATACATACGGATCTGATGCGAGAAATAGAGCCATGGCTTTAGAAACAATGATTATGACCAATAATAGAGAAAAAGACGATTTGGTAAAAATTATTGCTAAAGACTTAGGGAGTAATCAATGGATGAGCACCCAAACAACAGCTTATAGTTTGTTAGCAATTGCTAAAATGATACAAAAAAATGGAGGCAAGAAAATAGATATTCATTATACTTTCAATACTACACCAAGGCATATTAAAAGTAATAAAACCTTTACAGTAAGAAACCTTGAAGTAAAAGAAGGAAAGTACTCGGTAAGCATTCAAAATAATCAAAACAATGTTGTGTATGTAAGGATTATAAATTCAGGAAAGCTTTCTTTAGGAAAAGAGCTATCAGAACAAAGAGGCTTTAATGTATCTGTGAGTTATAAAGATTTAAAAGGAAATAATTTAGATACAAGAACATTAAAACAAGGACAAGATTTTGTTGCTGAGATTAGTGTAGAGAATCAAAAGTACAGCAATGTAAATGATATTGCTTTAAGTCAGGTTTTTCCATCTGGATGGGAAATTGTAAATACAAGATTTACAGATTTTGGATCTACAATAGCTAGCCAAGCTAGATATACAGATATTAGAGATGATCGCGTAAATTTTTATTTTAATATTGGATACAAAGGCACAAAACAAGGTGAAAAAACTTTTAGAGTATTGTTAAATGCATCCTATCTGGGAACGTATTATTTACCAGGAGTACAAGTAGAAGCAATGTACGATAATGATTATTTAGTAAGAACAAAAGGACGTTGGGTAAAAGTAACACAATAAAGAAGTTATGTTAAAAAGAATAATCAGTTATATAAATCGACATAAAAAAAGAACAAGTATTTTATTAGTGCTATTAATATGCTATGCTTTCTGTTTGCCAAGTCAATTGTTTCATAACCCAACATCAACAGTAATTGTAGATCATAAAAATGAATTACTAGGTGCTTTAATTGCTGATGATGGACAATGGAGGTTTCCAAAAAATGATGAAGTCCCTGAAAAGTTTAAAACTTGTATCATTCAATTTGAAGATGAATATTTTTATCAACATCCAGGGTTTAATCCAGTGTCTATACTTAAAGCATTAAAGCAAAATTTAAAAGTAGGTAAAGTAAAAAGAGGAGGTAGTACTTTAACACAACAAGTAATTCGACTATCAAGAAATGTACAAAAGAGAACCTATTATGAAAAGTTAAAGGAACTCATATTGGCGACTCGACTTGAGCTTAGAGAAAGTAAAGAAGAAATTTTGTCTCTTTGGGCTAATCATGCTCCATTTGGAGGTAACGTTATTGGATTAGAAGCTGCTTCTTGGAGATATTTTAATAGAAAGCCTTCTAATCTTTCTTGGGCAGAAACTGCTACTTTAGCAGTTTTGCCAAATGCACCTAGTTTGATTTACCCTGGAAAGAATCAACAGAAATTACTAGTGAAAAGAAATAGGCTTCTAAAAAAACTTCTTCGGAATGAAATTATAGACACGGTTACTTATCGGCTCTCTATTGCTGAAGAATTACCCCAAAAACCCTATCCATTACCTCATATAGCACCTCACTTATTACAAAAAGTACATAGAGAACAGAAAGGTAAAATTGTAAGAGTAAGCTTAGAGAAAGAATTGCAAGAAGAGGTAAATACCATCTTATATAAGCACTATAAGATGTTAAAGCAAAACGAGATTTTTAATGGAGCGGTATTGGTATTAGATGTAAAGACAAAAAAAGTACTCGCTTATGTTGGAAATACACCCACAGATATTGCGCATCAAAAACATGTAGATATTATTAATAAACCAAGAAGCACAGGTAGTATTTTAAAACCATTGCTATATACAGCAATGCTTGATAATGGCGAGCTGCTACCTGAAATGCTGATTGCTGATGTTCCTTTACAAATAGGGAGTTATCAACCAGAAAATTATAGCAAAGAGTATTCTGGTGCTATCTCAGCAAAAAAAGCATTAGCCCAATCACTAAATATTCCTGCGGTAAAAATGCTTCAAAAATTTGGGGTGCAAAGGTTTCATCATTACTTAAAAACAATGCAACTAAAAGATATTAGTAATGATGTAGATCGTTATGGGCTTTCTTTAATTTTAGGGGGTGCAGAGAGTAACTTATGGGATCTATGTAAAACGTATGCAGCATTTTCTTCTACTCTTACAAATTTTAACGAAAATAATGGAAGGTATTTTTCTCAGGAGTTTTCTGAACCTATATTTCTTGAAGATAGCAATGTAAAAGTAGGAACACTAATTAAAAATAAACCTGTTTTTGATGCAGCGTCTATTTATTTAACTTTTGAGAGCATGAAAGAGGTAAATAGACCTGGGGTAGATCAGAATTGGGAGTTCTTTAACTCCACCAATCCTATTGCTTGGAAAACAGGTACTAGCTTTGGTTTTAGAGATGCTTGGGCCATTGGAGTTACTAAAAGGTATGTGGTTGGTGTATGGGTAGGGAATGCAGATGGTGAAGGAAGACCTGGATTGGTTGGCTTACAGACTGCTGCGCCTATCCTATTCGATGTGTTTAATAAACTTCCCTCGTCGGATTGGTTTCAGGCGCCTTTAGATCTTATGGAGAGTGTATCTATATGTGATAAAAGTGGTTATAGAGCTACACAAGTATGTGAAACTACTACTAAAAAATATATTCAACCTGCAGGTTTAAAAACAGGTCCATGTCCATATCATGTCCTTGTTCATTTAGATCATAAAGAAAACTATCAAGTAAACACTTCTTGCGAACGTACCGCAAATATTATTCAGAAATCATGGTTTATACTACCGCCAAAAATGGCTTATTATTATAAAGAAAAACACCCATTTTATAATGATTTACCAATGTTTAAAGAAAGTTGCACTAAAAATAAGAAGACTGCAATAGCCTTTTTATATCCTAAAGAAACCAATGCTGTTTTTCTGCCAAAAAACATTAAAGGCAATAGAAATGAGTTGGTGTTTAAAGTAGCACATTCAAATCCAGAAGCATTGTTGTTTTGGTATGTAGATCATAAGTTTATTGGAACGACAAAAGACATTCACGATATGGCAATTCAACCATCCGAAGGAAAACACTTAATTACGGTAATGGATCAGTATGGAGTAGAGGTAACTAAACAAGTAACTATTAAAAGCTAGGCATTAACTAAGTAGAATTTCTTATGTCGTAGAAATGATAAAAAATAACTTTGAGAAACTTAAATCTACTTACCAATACAAAAATTAGAAAAAATATGACCCAAAATATCTTTATCTACGTCATATTCTCCAGTAATATTACCAAGATGACGAAGGCATTCGCGAATGTCTATGGCAAATAAATCTGAAGAAATTTCTGCATCAATTCCATTTTTTACAGAAAGGATACTTTCTAAGGCTAGATGTAGGGCTTCGAAATGACGTGAGTTGGTAACAATGGTCTCATTATTACTTAAGGCTCCCGTATTAACTAAAGAAGTCAATTCGGCTGTTAATTTGGTAATTCCAATTTTTTGTTTTGCAGAAAGTAATAGAATGTCATTAATTTGAGATGTGATTTCTTCTTTCTGAATTTCAGAAAGAGCATCTATCTTGTTTGCAATAACTAATAAGCGTTTATTTGGGAAACGTTTTGTAATGGTTTCAATCTCTTGTAAAAACGACTCTCTGTTTTGCTTAAACTTATTCGCATCAATTAAAAAGATAATCAATTGTGCATTCTCAGCTTTTTCATAGGCTTTTTTAATACCAATACTTTCTACCACATCATCCGTTTCACGAATTCCAGCAGTATCAATAAATCGGAAGGCTACACCATCAATAATCAATTCATCTTCAATAGCATCACGAGTAGTTCCAGCTATATCAGAAACAATGGCCTTTTCTTCGTTGAGTAATGCGTTTAATAATGTTGATTTACCAACATTAGGTTCACCAATAATAGCAACAGGAATTCCATTTTTCATTGCATTTCCAAAGGCAAAACTATCGATCAGTTTTTTTAGAACGGATGAAATTGTAGCAACCAATTCTTTGAATTTTGTTCTATCAGCAAACTCTACATCTTCTCCAGAAAAATCTAATTCTAATTCAATTAGTGCTGCAAAATCTAAAAGCTGACCCCTTAAAGCAACCAATTCATTTGTAATACCACCTCGCATTTGTTGAATGGCCATTTGATGTGATGCTGCAGAGTTTGATGCAATTACATCAGCGACAGCTTCTGCTTGTGAAAGATCCATTTTATTATTTAAAAAAGCTCTCATGGTAAACTCACCATTATCTGCCATTCTACATCCATTTTTTAAAAATAGTTGAATGATTTCTTGTTGAATATAACTAGAGCCATGGCACGATATTTCGACTACATTTTCGCCTGTATAGGAACGAGGGTTTTTAAATATAGAAACCAACACTTCATCAATAATAGCACCTTCATGTAATATATGACCTAAATGTATGGTATGTGTTTTCTGACTCTTTAAATCTTTGCCTTTTATAGATTTAAAAAAGTTAGAAACTATCTCTATGGCACTATCACCAGAGAGTCGAATTACAGAAATTGCACCTACGCCAGCAGGAGTTGCTAATGCAATAATAGTATCGTTTTGAATCATGCCACAAATATACTTTATAAAGTAGTATCAAACTTATTTATGTAACAAAGTAAAAAAAATAGCGTCTTTATAATAGAGAGTCAGTTAATTAAGAATATAGAAATGAAAAAAAACAATCAATTACTAGTGCTAACCCATTTAAGTCAATTATTAGATTTAGTAACCCTAATTGGTGGGTTTATTGTTCCTCTAGTTTTATGGCTTGTGAAGAGAGATGAAGTTGTAGGTATGGATCAACATGGAAAGTCTATTCTAAACTTTAGAATTAGTATGTTTCTATATTTTTTATTGTGTATTCCTCTGGTATTATTGTTTGGATTAGGGTTATTAGGGTTCTTAGTAATTGGAATCTTTTATTTGATTTTCCCTATTATAAATGCAGTAAAGGCTAGTAATAATCAAACACCCAATTATCCTTTTAGTATCCAATTCTTGAGTTAAGAATCTGAATATAATTATTTGAATTAAAGTCGCCCAAAGGGGCGACTTTTAGTTTTAAAAAAGGGTCCGATACGACTATGAAAATTAAAAAATCATAGTTTATTACATAGCTTGCTTGATAAAATCTTCATATTCGAAGAAGAAGTCTTCAAAGCTATTCATAGATTCTACAAAGAATTCATAACATTCTCTCCAAGAATTTTTATTGTAAATACTAAACTTTTTATGATGCAGAACATAAATTCTATGAATTTTTTTGCCACTTTCTAATTCAAATGAATCATCAAAAATAACTTCAGATAGATATTCGTTAGTTAATAAGGTTTTTAATGCTAATAATTGGTCGAATAGGAGTTCATTAGCAACCTCATCTGGATGATCGATATCTAAACAGACCATAGCATTTTTTCTATTGGCATCAAACTTAAAGCTGAATCCTTTAATTTTGGTATTATACAACAACCATTTTTTAGGAAAAGATTTTCCAAAACTTGTCCAGAATTCTTTACGTAACAGAGAGGCTTCTTCTTTGCTAAACATTAACCATGTACTTTGGCAGTATTACCTCTAGTTTTCATCATCTCTGCTTCAAAAGCTAATAAAGCATTCCACTTTTTATCTACAAGCTCTCTATCTTGATATTGACGAGCAAACCCTAAAAATAAGGTGTAATGGTTGGCTTCAGAAATCATTAACTCTTTATAGAATTCGGATAATTCTTTATCTTCCATGTTCTCTGAAAAAACTTTAAAACGCTCACAACTTCTAGCTTCAATTAGTGCTGCGACTAATAAACGTTGAATTAATGCATCTGTTCTATCTTTTGTTTTTGGGAAAAAACCTTGTAGTTTTTTTGCATAGTCATTATGTTGTTCTCTTCCTAATATAAAGCCTCTCTTTACCATAAATCGATGTACCATTCTAAAATGTTCCATTTCTTCAATTGCAATATCACTCATGGCTTCTACAAGCTCAGTTTCTTCAGAATAATTAATAATGATTGATACGGCATTGGAAGCTGCTTTTTGCTCTGCAAATGCATGATCTGTAAGTATTTGTTGTAAATTGTCTTTAGCGATTTCTGCCCAAGAAGTTTTTGTTTCAAATTGTAGTCCTAACATGATGTGATAATTTGTCTTAATTGGATACCGAAATTTACAAGAGCTTTAATTTCTTGTGACTTAATTTCGTAATTCCATTTGAGCTCTTCGCTAATTGCGTGCAAAGCTTTCTTTCTTTTCTTAAACCTTGGTTTTATCTTTTTATTTGGTTAAAAGCACAAGATAGGAAATAAAATAAAGGGTGAAAGGGATAATTTTTAATTTCAATGAAGCTCTTACGAATGGTTTTTAGTATTTTTAAATCAAACTTAAAAATGGTATGTTAGAATTATCAGGTATTATTATTTTAGGAATATTAGCACAATGGGTTGCATGGAAGTTTAAGATCCCTGCAATTCTTCCACTCATTTTAATTGGTTTGTTGGTAGGCCCTATCGCTTCAGAGTTTTTTACAGAGGATGGCTCTAAGTATATAGAACCTATTTGGAATGGAAAAAAAGGCTTATTTCCAGGAGATTATCTCTATTATTTTGTCTCACTAGCTATAAGTATTATTTTATTTGAAGGAGGGCTAACTTTAAAAAGAGACGAGATAAGAACAGTTGGACCTGTGATTACCAAATTAATAACCTTAGGTTCTGCAATTACTTTTTTTGGAGCAGGTATCATTGCACATTATACTTTCGATTTAAGTTGGGAACTTTCTTTTTTATTCTCTGGATTAATTATTGTAACCGGTCCTACTGTAATAACACCAATTCTTAGAAATATTCCCTTAAAGAAAGATGTTTCTGCAGTATTAAAATGGGAAGGAATTTTAATTGATCCAATTGGAGCTTTAGTAGCCGTATTGGTTTTTGAGTTTATTAGTGTAGGTGGAGGTAGTGGTTTTACTAAAACAGCGTTAACCGAGTTTGGTAAAATATTGTTATTTGGGACCACATTTGGTTTCACCTTTGCTCATGCATTAGCATTTGTCATTAATAAAAAATGGATTCCGCATTATCTATTAAATGTAGTCTCATTATCTACCGTACTATTAGTATTTGTAGAATCTGAAATATTCGCACATGAATCGGGTCTATTAGCTGTTGTAGTGATGGGAATGGTCTTAGGAAATAGCAATTTGAAAAACTTAAAGGAGTTATTGTATTTTAAAGAATCGTTAAGTGTTCTTCTTATTTCTATGCTTTTTATTTTATTGGCAGCAAATATAAATATAGAAGACTTAATGCTTTTGTATAATTGGAAGACTGCCGTGCTTTTTGTATTGGTAGTATTTGTTATTAGACCATTAGCTGTATTTTTAAGTACTCATAAATCAAATTTAAAATTTAATGAAAAGCTTTTTATTAGTTGGGTTGGACCAAGAGGAATTGTAGCGGCTGGTATAGCCTCACTCTTTGGAAGTAAATTAATAAAACAAGGTGTTGAAGGTGCAGAATATATTACACCTTTAGTATTTATGATAGTACTAGGAACCGTTTTATTAAATGCAACTACAGCCAGATTTTTTGCTAAAGTAATAGGTGTGTTTTTAAAAAATTCAAATGCTATATTAATAGTAGGAGCTTCTGATGCAGCTAGATTAATAGGAAACTACTTACAAGAAAATGAAAAGAGAGTTGTTTTAATTGATTCTAATAAAACTTTTATAGAAAATGCTGTTAAAGAAGGTTTAGAAGCATATAGAGTTAATATTTATGATGATGACCTTACTGATAATATTGAGTTGAATGATGTTGGCTATTTAATAGCCATGACAGGAAGCGATGCTGTTAATAAGTATGCGCTAATGAACCTTTCAAAAACGTTTGGAGAACATGGAGCTTTTCGTTTAGCTTCTGCTGAAGAGGTAAAAATGAAAAATTTTAATGAGAAGAATATATTCTTTAGCCCACAAGATGACTATATTAATTTAAGTGAAGCGGTTAGAGATTACCCTACTATTTATGAAATAGAAATTACTTCTGAAGAAGAATATGAAGTTAGTTTAGAAAAATTATATAAACAACTTGAATCTGTTCCGCTTTTTGTAAAAACTTCAGATAAAAATATATACTTGTTATCAGAGTTTGAATCTAAGAAGTTACCTAAAGAAGGCAGTACTTTAGTATATGTAGGAAATAAAATATAATACTATAAATCTAATTGAAAACGATCTTTCAGTTTTTCAATCATTGGGTTTTTTTCTTTCAATTTATTATATTTTTCTTGTGGAGTATAGGCAAATTTTTTCTCTACAGTTTCGTTTACTAATACATTTAAAGCAATTCCATAGTTATTAAGAGTCTCCCGTAAATATTTTAATAACTTAGGAGTTCCTTGCTTTAATTGGTCTTTCATTAAAGAATTTGGTAATGTAAATTCAATTAAGAAGTTTTCTTTTAAAATAGGTTCATCAGCAATTAAAATAGAAGCTATAGATTTCTGACCTTTTTTAATTAAAATTGAATGATACTGCTTCCATGTATTTAAAAGCTGAACTTGAGAGAAGGCAGTCTTAGGATGATTATCGTAGTTCTCTTCAGTTATAGTTTTTTTCTCTTCTTTTTTCTGATGTACTGTTTTTAATGAAAGAGCAGAAGAACGACGAGCTACATGCTTTAAAACAGGTTTTTTAATTTCTGGTTTAGGTGTTTCTACTTTTAATATAGTTGCATCTTTTTCAATAAAAGTTTTAGGTTTTTTTATCTCTTTAACTACTGGGATTATAGAAGTAAAAAAAGTAGCAGGAATTATGTAGTTAGCTGACTTTTTTTTTTCTCCATCAAATGTGATAGAGGCAATTTGCATTAAAGTAAGTTCTACCAATAACCGTTGATTTTTACTAGCCCTATAATTTAAATCACATTGATTAGCTTTATCAATAGACTGAACTAAAAAAGAAATACTTGCTTTTACAGATTGTTCTAAGTATTTCTTTTTAGCAGCATCGCCAACCTCTAATAGGTTTAAAGTGGCTTTATCTTTAGCAACTAATAAATCTCTAAAATGAGATGCTAAACCATTAATAAAATGATGCCCTTCAAAGCCTTTGCTTAAAATCGTATTAAAAGCAACTAATACTTCTGGAATCTTATTCTCCAATAATAAATCTGTCATATGAAAGTAAGTCTCAAAATCTAAAACATTTAAGTTTTGAGTTACTGCTTCACGAGTTAAATTGTTACCAGAAAAACTAACAACTCTATCAAAAATAGATAGAGCGTCTCTCATAGCGCCATCTGCTTTTTGAGCTATAATATGTAAAGCATCATCTTCAGCAGCAATGTTTTCTTTTTCGCTAATTGTCTTAAGATAATTTTTGGCATCTAAAACACTAATCCGTTTAAAATCAAAAATTTGACAACGAGATAAAATGGTAGGAATAATCTTGTGCTTTTCTGTAGTCGCTAAAATAAATATAGCATGTGCAGGAGGCTCCTCTAATGTCTTTAAAAATGCGTTAAAAGCAGCTTGAGAAAGCATATGTACTTCATCAATAATATATACTTTATACTTTCCTGTCTGGGGCGGAATTCTAACTTGATCTGTTAGATTCCGTATGTCATCAACAGAATTATTAGACGCAGCATCTAATTCAAAAATATTAAAAGCAAAATCTTCATCTTCAGAAGTTACTGCATCTTCTTGGTTAATTCTCTTTGCTAAAATTCTAGCACATGAAGTTTTACCAACCCCTCTAGGACCAGTAAATAAGAGTGCTTGTGCTAGATGATTATTTTTGATAGCATTTTCTAACGTATTAGTGATAGCTTCTTGACCAACAACATCCTCAAAATTTTGAGGTCTATATTTGCGCGCAGAAACGATAAAATGCTCCATGAATATTCAGTATCTTTGAGTAACAAATGTAAGTATCTACTTCATTTTTTACAATAATGATTCTTAACAAAATCTTAAAGTTGTAAACAATTGTATAAAACTGAGACTCGTTCCGACCAATGATGAAAATATATAAAATGAAAACTTTCAAAACGTTACTTAGTACATTTTCTCTCCTATTTTTAATTTCTTGCTTTGGATTTACAAAAGATGAAAAGATACTTACTGAAAAAAAAGAGACCTCTGTTAAACAAGCTAATAAAGACTTAAAGATTGCTTATTTTGCTAGCGGTTGTTTTTGGTGTGTAGAAGCTATTTTTGAAAGTGTAGTAGGTGTAGAGGAAGCAATTTCTGGTTATGCAGGTGGATTTACTAAAGACCCTACATATAGTTCTATAGGTACAGGTAAAACTGGCCATGCAGAAACAGTAGCTGTTTATTATAATCCAAAGAAAGTTAGTTTTGAAACATTAGTGACAGTATTTTTCGGATCTCATGATCCAACAACAGAAAACGGACAACATCCAGATTATGGTTCACAATACAGATCTATTGCATTTTATACAACGGATGCTGAAAAAAAAGTAATCAATAATATGGTTGCTAAATTGAATAAAGAAATCTACGGAGGTAAAATTGTAACTGAAGTAACCAAGCATACAAAATTTTATAAAGCAGAGGAGTACCATCAAGACTACGAGAAAAGAAACCCTAATCAACCTTATGTAAGATCAGTTTCTATTCCAAGATTAAATCGATTTAAAAAGAAATTTCCTCAACTTCTAAAAAAAGAGAAACATTAATCACTCTGTTATTAAAGTGTCTAAGAAACGTACAAACTCTTTTTTGAAATCTATATATTTCTGACCTGTTGCTGGGCCATTAAATCCTGTGTGGATTCTTCTGATATTTCTTTTTTTATCTATATAAATACTTGTTGGATATGAGATAATGTGATTTAGCATCGGTAATTTTTCCTGTGCTAATTTCTTATCTGATGTTCCATATTGTGCTAATAAGACTGGGTAAGGAACTTTTGATTTCTCTCTCCACCTATTAATTCTTTTAAAAGCAAGTTCTTTGGTTTTTGCATCTTCGAAAGCTAGTGCAACAAAGGCGACATCATCAATTGAATTATTACTTAGAAACTCTTTATAGTACCTGCTTTCATCTAAACAGTTAGGACACCAAGTACCCATAATCTGAACTATAATCACTTTATCTTTAAATTGTTTATCATCTAATGAGATAAACTCACCTTTTTCATTCTGGAAACTAAAGTTAAATTTTTTATGGCCTTCTTTTATAAAAGTTAACTCATTAGCTGAAGGTAATTCATAGTTAGAATTTCTATTAGCTATAAAAGGCTCTTTCCAATGATTCCCAGAATAAAAAATACCAGTCATTGTGGAGTCGGTTAACTTAGCAGTAAAAAGAAAAGCATGCGCTCCATCAAAAGTTGATAGCTTTAAAGAATCCTTATCAACAATACCTTCTAAATATCTATAATCTCCAGTTGTAGTTCTAAAAGTTCCTGTAACTTTATTTCCTGTTTGTTTAAAGATACCTTTAGCTATATATCTCGCTTCTAAAGAATCTTGACTAAAAATTGTCTCCCAAATACCATTCACTTTTAAAGGTTTTTCTTCTCTTTTAACAGTAAACCTTTCACTATTTATAGCTGCTCTAAACGAAACTATTCTACCTAAACTTTCTTTTATAAAGCTCCCATTTAAAACCCCATGCTCTATTTTAGCAACTATATAGCCTTCAAAAACAGGAGTTTGTATAAATACAGAATCATTTTTATAAGTAATCTCATGAACATCAATAACTTCTTCTGCATTATATATCTGAAGTGATTTCTCATTTTTAACTTTGAAAATAAAAGGTAAAACCTGATTGTCTTGCACTAATAACTCTGCTCTATATGTTCCTTTTTGTAAAGTTTGAATGTCTTTTTTAGAACATGAAAAAAACGAGATAGATAGTATAAATAGCAATAAATATTTCATTAAAAATCATTTAGATTTTAGTAGTATGCAACATACATAAATACTTACAAAAAAGCTTCATCTTTTGATGAAGCTTTTAAAATTAATTTGATTTCTATTGTAACTACAAGTTTTTAAAATCCAGTACCTGGGTCTTCTGGACTAGCAGCTTGTGCAGCTTTAGGGTTAAGTAGAATATAGGTTCCTAAGGCAGTTAATAGTGTATATTTTCCGTAGTTGCCGATTTTTTTTAGAGCATCTTTACGTGAAATTTCTTGTTGCTCTTTTTTAGCTTGATTATTCATGTTGTTTTGGGGTTTCTCAGTAAATTATGCTAATTATTCAATAACGATTTTCTTATTCAGTTTACCTGCTAGGGTATCTATTTGAATAATGTAAATTCCAGGTCTTAATCTTGGGAGCATAATATCATTTACATTGTTCCCGATGAAAGAAGAAGTCAATAACTGTTTTCCTAGAATATCATATAGTGTAAGTTTTGAGTCACCATTTTGAATTCCAACAATTCGTAAATTATTTTTATCTGATATATAAGCACTAATATGATCAATATTTTGCTCGTTTATATTTAGCACACCATTTGTAGTATGTATATAAAAACGACCAATTCCATTAATATCATTGTCTAAAGTTAAAGTATAATTAGAAGATTCATCCAAAAGTGTAAAAGTGTCATTTACTTTATCTTCTAGATAAATATTCAAACCATCTGGGATATTAGCAATTTTAGCTGAGATGGTTATTTCTGAACCAGCTTCTGCATTTACTCCAATTGGAATGACACTTGTAAAATCTGAATTTGATAGGGACTGAATTCCTAAATTTTGACCTTCACTGTCACTCACTAAATGAGTGAATATTGAAAAACTACTGTTGTCTCCACCAAAAAGAGTCGCATCAAAACCATTATCCCATCCTGAAGTGACATTTTCAGTGTAGATAATATCAGTTGTTTTATCTACTGACTGATTTGTCAATTTAAGTTTGATATGAGAATAGGAGGGAGTTGTAGAATTTCTTAAGAATACGTCTGTACTTTGATGACTTTGCATAGTTTCGGAAAAGTTAAAACTACCACCAACTCCGTTAGATCTTACAAAGAAACCTTGGCCTGGAGCTATATATTTAATACCATCGATTAAAGCGCTTGCTTGATTAACTTGTACATACTTTTTATCGGCTTGAGACCAAAACCAAATGGTTTCTTCAGCAAGAATACCACTATTAGCGCTTAAGATATTATTTGAAACGGATGGTGCTGTATGATTTGCGGTAATATATGAAGGGAACGGGTTTCCAATCAAATTAAAACCATTTCCACTACCTCCACCATCTGTAATAGTTATACTTATATCTGTTAGAGGCATAGCTCCACTAACAGTAAGGTTTGCTGCTGCAGTAAGTTTAATCGTTCTACCTTCTCCGCTTGATAAAACTCCAGTACTAGCAGAAGTGGCATAGGTCCAACCTGGAGTGGTATTTACATAATCACCAATTCCTATATTAGAATTACTACCCGTTACTAAGCTATGGTTACTTATGATATCTTGTATAGTTTCATCTGTAACAACCGATGAAACTAAAAACCAAGTAGAATTATCTAAATATCTATTGTAAGTTAAATTAAAAGTAGTTGAGTTTTTTGCTATTAAAGAAGCACCTGAGTTTAAAGTAATTGCACCTGACGTAGAAATGTTACTAGCAACTGTTAATGCCGACCCAGATTCCATAGTTAAGTCTAAAATAGAAATGCTACCAGTAGCATTGACCGTTATACCAGCTCCAATGCTTACACTTTCAGCATTCGGTATTTTAGTAAAACTCCAATTAGTAGTTGTGTCCCAATCGTTATCTGTGGTACCTAAAAAAGTATTTACGATACCATCTACACTATGAAAACTTAAACCTAAAAAGGCATCTTGAGACAAAGAGTTCCATTCGGAAATCGTATAGGTTGTATTGGGACTAGTTACGGAAGATTTTCTTTGTAGTGTTTCATTTGCGGCAAAATCGGCACTCCCACCATCAAATGTACCAACAATATCAATTAAAACATCATTTTTAAACAACCCTACAGGATCATTTCCATTAAATGTAAGTGCGGCATTTCCAGTTGTTAAATTAGCTAAATTTGTAACAGTAGCCGATGCAGATGAGTTAGCAATTACATATAAATTACCATGTGCTAATTGACCAGACAGAGTCAAACCACTTGACCAAGAACCAGCGCCATTTGTTTGTCTTTTTATTGAGTAGTTCGATAAATCTATAGAACTTCCTGTAAAATTTGCTATTTCCAATACTTTATTATTACCTGATCCCTCTACGTATTCTGAAATGAAAAGATCAGATACTGATACACTTCCTCCTGTAGTTGTTACATTTTCTGTATTACTATCAGAGGATTGGTTAGCAGCTGCATCATTAGCTCTTACTGTAAATGCGTAAGAGGTATCTGCTGTTAATCCTGTAACAGAAAAACTAGTAGTACTTGTATTTCCAATAATGGAACCGCTACTATATATTGTGTATGAGGTAACTCCAATATTATCTGTAGAAGCTGACCAAGATAAGTCTAAAGTTGTATTCGTAACATTACTAGAAGTTAAGCTAGTGGGAGCTGTAGGGTTTTCTGTATCTGGAGTGCCACCACCATCAAAAGTATGTGAACCCAAACCTGAGGTAGTATCTTGTGCTAAAGAATTCCATTCTGAAACTGTATATGTTGTATTAGGACTTGTTACTGATGATTTTCTTTGGAGTGTTTCATTAATTGCAAAGTTTGTACCACCACCATCAAATGTTCCGATGATATCAATCAATACATCGTTTTTAAATAATCCTACAGGATCATTTCCATTAAATGAAAGTGAAGTATTTGTTGTGCTTAAATCAGCAGCGCTTAATATAGTAGCATTTGCATTGCTATTGGCAATAACATATACGCTTTCATTTGCTAAATTACCTGATAAACTTAGACCGCTAGACCAAGCCCCAGCACCATTAGTTTGCCTTTTTATAGAGTATATAGATAAATCTACTGTGCCTCCTGTAAAATTGGCAATTTCAAGTGCTTTATTATTACTAGAGCCTTCTATATATTCTGATAAAAATAAGTCAGTAGCTCCTCCGCTGCTAGCAGTTGTAGTCACAATTAAAGAGGAACTTTCAGATGAATTATTTCCTGAAGCATCGTAAGCTCTTATAGTAACAGTATATGAAGTAGATGCAGATAAACCAGATGCGTTGTAACTATTTGTAGCTGAAGATCCAACTACTAGTCCATTAAAAAGAATAGAATATCCAGTAACAGCAACATCATCAGTAGAGGCAGTCCAAGATAAAGAAAAAGAACTTCCAGTAATATTAGACGAAACTAAATTGGTTGGAATACTAGGAGCAGTAACATCAGAACTTCCATCAAATAAATCTTCTGCCTGAGGCCCTCCCCAAATATCTGTTGCAAAAGAAGGATTATCTATAAAAGGATTTCTATTTCCTTGTGCATATGTGTTTGAAGCACTATCATGATATGTGTTACGTTGTTTTTCAAAATCAGAAACAGGATCTTCTGAATTCCACTGTAGGAATAAATCAATCATATCATCAGGGGTGGCAGCACTACTACCTACACCTAAAAATGTTGGTAAACATTGACTTCCATACCGTAAGTACATATACATAGCTATTCTGGCAACATCACCTTTCCATTCATCACCAGGGTACCAACCCCCACTAACAGCTCCAGCATTTCCAGAGCCAGAAGCGAATAATTTGTTTCCTCTAGAAGAGTTTGTTGGAGAATCGCAAGGTCTTAAATTATGAGCATCAGCATAAGGAGGTCCGCTGGTACCAGAATCATCTAAATCTGGACTTGCTAATGAGTTTGCAAAAACATGCTCTCTATTCCATAAGCCAACACAACTACCAGGTCCACAAGTATCATTGATGCCTCTTTCTCTATCATTGCTAGAATCTCCATCTGAACCATCTTCATACCCATAAATCAGCAATACTTCTGCACTATTTAATGGATTAACATCAGTAACTTTTGAAGCATCCCATATATTGGAATACGATAAACTATTGGTGTGTGTATTGATGATTTTTGTAGCTAATTCAGCCTTTAAGGCTAATCCACTTAGGGTAAGGTTTACATCGTTATAATAGGTTGGAATTTGAGCAAATGCTGTTATAGAGAATAACAACATTAAGAGAGGGGTTAATTTCTTCATGTTCTATAAATGTGCAGGGGTTAATTATTTTTTTGAAATAAGCACAGCGACCAAAGTACTACCTTTTTTTTAAAAAATAAAAAAAAGTGAATATTTAGTTTATTGTTTTAGCTGTAAATGGGTATAGATTTTAGCTATAAATTCTTTAAGTTTGCAATTGGAAATTATCAAGTAAATTATATGAAAATATCGTACAATTGGTTGCAACAATTTTTACAAGTAAATTGGGAAGCAGCCAAAACTGGCGAGTTACTGACTGACTTAGGATTAGAAGTTGAGGGAATTGAGTCAAAAGAATCAATAAAAGGAAGTTTAGAAGGTATTGTTGTTGGAGAAGTACTGACATGCATTCAGCATCCAAATGCAGACAGGTTAAAAGTTACTACTGTAAACTTAGGAGACGACCAACCTTTACAAATTGTATGTGGCGCACCTAATGTTGGAGTGGGTCAGAAAGTCCCTGTTGCTACTATTGGAACTACTTTATATGACGATAAAGGAGATGGGTTTAAGATTAAGAAGGGGAAAATTAGAGGAGAAGAAAGTCATGGAATGATTTGTGCCGAAGATGAGTTAGGTTTAGGCTCTAGCCATGATGGGATAATGATTCTTGATAGTTCTTTAAAAGTTGGAACACCTGCTGCTGAAGTTTTTAATATAGAAAAAGATTATGTTTTTGAGATTGGATTGACGCCGAATCGTTCTGATGCTATGAGTCATTTTGGCGTTGCAAGAGATCTAAGAGCTGGTTTGATTCAAGAAGGTATTAATTTAGAGTTAATCTCTCCTTCTGTAAGTGATTTTCATGTAGATGAACGAACTTTGAAAATAGATATAGAAGTAGAAAACAAAGAACTTTCGCCAAGATATTGTGGTATTACTATCACAGACATTGAAGTAAAAGACTCACCAGAGTGGATTCAAAATAGATTAAAAGCAATAGGATTAACTCCAAAAAACAATATTGTAGATATTACAAATTATGTATTGCATGAATTGGGGCAACCTTTACATGCTTTTGATGCTCAAAAAATTAAAGGAAATAAAGTTTTAATTAAAACTTTAGAAGAAGGTACAAAGTTCACCACATTAGATGAGGTAGAAAGAGAATTACACAAAGATGATATTATGATTTGTGATGCAGATGATAACCCTTTGTGTATTGCAGGTGTTTTTGGAGGATTACATTCTGGAGTTACCAAAAATACCAAAGACATTTTTTTAGAGAGTGCTTATTTTAATCCTGTTTCTGTTAGAAAAACTGCAAAAAGGCATGCATTAAATACAGATGCTTCTTTCAGGTTTGAAAGAGGTATCGATATTAATTTTACCGAGTATGCCTTAAAAAGAGCGGCCTTATTGATTGAAGAATATGCAAATGGTAAAATATCTTCAGATGTTTTGGATTTTTATCCTGAAAAAATAGAAGATTTTCAAGTATTCTTTTCTTATGAAAATGCATACAGATTAATAGGTCAAGAAATTGATAAAGAGACAATTAAAAACATATTGGCTTCTTTAGAAATTAAAATAAGTAGTGAAACTGAAGGAGGCTTAGGATTAACTATCCCATCTTACAGAACAGATGTTCAGAGAGAAGCAGATATTATAGAAGAGATTTTAAGAGTCTATGGTTATAATAATATCAAATTTTCTCATAAATTAAATACGTCTATTTCTTTTGATAATGCTAATGAAGTAAAATTAGAAAATGTAGTTGCCAATCAATTATCTTCTCTAGGTTTTTATGAAACGATGGCTAATTCTCTCACTAAAGAAGATTATGTTTCTCTGTCTGAGAATTTGAATGAAAACTATAATGTGAAAATGTTAAACCCTTTAAGTGCTGACTTGGGTGTAATGCGACAGTCATTATTGTTTAGTGGCTTAGAATCTGTTTCTTATAATATCAATAGAAAAAATAGCTCTTTAAAATTATATGAATTTGGTAAAACATACCATAAATATGAAAGTGGATATCAAGAAGATAAGCACTTAACATTATTTATCTCAGGAAATAGAAATAAAGAGCGTTGGAATACAGACGTGCAAACTTCAGATTTCTTTTATGCAAAAGGAATTATTACAAGTATTCTAGAGCGTTTAGGATTTCATAATCTCAAGTCTTCACCTACTAAATCAGATGTTTTTGTTGAGGGATTGAGTTTTAGCTTAGGGAAAACAAAATTGGTAGATTTTGGAGTGGTAAAGAACTCGATTTTAAAAGAATTTGGAATCAAACAAGAAGTTTTATTTGCAGATTTTAATTGGCAAACCATTTTAAACTTATCTGGAAAAAAGAAAGTAAAAGTAACAGAATTACCTAAATTTCCTGAGGTAAAAAGAGATTTAGCACTATTGATTAATGAAGAAGTTACTTTTAAAGAAATCTATAATTTAGCATTTCAATCTGAAAGAAAATTATTGAAAGAGGTTGATTTGTTTGATGTATATACAGGAGACAAATTACCAAAAGGTAAAAAGTCTTATGCGGTTAGTTTTCTGTTGCAAGACGAAACTAAAACTTTAGCCGACAAGCAAATTGATAAAATCATGCAAAAATTACAGCAAACTTTTGAAAAGAATATAGCAGCTGTTTTAAGATAATTATAAGGCTCCGCATAGGAGCCTTTTTTATATAATTCTATGTACAAACTATTTGTAAAGCCTATTTTGTTTTTATTTGACCCAGAGAAAGTGCATTATTTTACATTTTCTTTGATTCGTTTTTTATGTAAAATTCCTTTTGTATCAAATATTTTTAGAAGTTTCTATGTAGTTAATGATAGAAAACTAGAGAAAAAATTATTTGGCTTAACTTTTAAAAATCCAGTTGGGCTTGCAGCAGGATTTGATAAAGATGCTAAACTTTATAATGAACTTTCAAATTTTGGTTTTGGCTTTATAGAAATAGGAACTTTAACACCTAAACCACAAACGGGAAACCCTAAAAAACGATTGTTTAGACTGAAAGAAGATTACGGAATTATCAATAGAATGGGTTTTAATAATGGAGGCGTAAGGGAAGCAGTAGAAAGGTTAAAAAAGAATCAAGGCGTTTTAATAGGAGGAAATATTGGAAAAAATAAAGTGACTCCTAATGAGAATGCAGTAGATGATTATGTACTGTGTTTTCATGCTCTTTTTAGTCATGTAGATTATTTTGTTGTTAATGTGAGTTCGCCAAATACGCCCAACTTAAGAGCGTTACAAGATAAAGAGCCTCTAACAGCTTTACTTAATACATTACAAGAGTTAAATAATCAAAAAGAAGCAAAGAAACCTATACTTTTAAAGATTGCACCAGACTTAACAAACGATCAGTTATTAGATATTATAGATATTGTTAAAACGACTAAAATAGATGGTGTTATTGCAACTAATACTACAATATCTAGAGAAGGTTTAGCATCAAAAAACAAATCTGAAATCGGAGGTTTAAGCGGTAAACCTTTAACTAGTAGATCTACTGAAGTTATTCGTTTTTTATCAGAAAAATCAAATAAAGCATTTCCTATTATCGGAGTAGGAGGCATCAATTCTGCAGAAGACGCTCTAGCAAAAATAAAAGCCGGTGCAGATTTAATTCAAATTTACACTGGCTTTATATATGAAGGTCCAAAATTGATTAAAAATATCAATAAAGCATTATTGAAGGACTAATCTTTGAGTTTTGGTTTTATTGTCTTCAGAAATGATTTTTAAAATATACATTCCTTTTTTAAGTGCATTTAAATCTAAATTAATACGATTACTGCTTAAATTTGAGGTAAAAGTTTTAATTCTTGCCCCTAAAATACTATAAACTTCTACTCTTTGAAGATTAATATTTGCTGGATTACTCATTATTATATCTCCCTTAGAAGGATTGGGATATACCTTAATATTTTTAAACGGATCTAAAGTAGGAACACTAAGAACAGATTCTAAAACAATGTTGAGTGTGCCCATTTTTTTTCCATTTATTGGAGCACCAGAAATCATAGAAATTGGCTGAAATGGAGTAGATACTATATTCCCAGAAGTATAATTTGTTCCACTATCAGTACCTGCATCATATGCAAACATATCTAAGGTAACAGATGTTACCCAATTTCCACCATCATACAAATCATAGCTATTTACAGCAATAATCCAATCGGGACTTGGAGCTATCATTGATACTAATGTTAAAAGAGGAAACTCTTGTTTAACTTTTAAATTACTAATTACAATATTTCCAGTAGCAGTTGCTAAAGACGGACCGTTTATATATTGATCGGCTTCATTATTCGCAATTTCACTATTTACTTCGCTATTAAATACAGAATTACTACCAAATTCAGCAACATTTTTTATTCCTGTTGTTGCCATACCGCCAATTTCTAAAAAAGTATTTGGAGTTTTATGGGTTGCTCCAACAAGCCTAGACCAATGCCCATTTCCAGGAACACTTGTATGGTCGGTACTATTCCAAATACTATTGAATGTCACCGTATAGGTTGCTGTAGATTGACCTTGAACTGTTATGGATGAAATTGTTAATACAAGGAGTAGTAGAGTAATTTTTTTCATATTAAAATGTGGATTTATTCTTATGTCTATCTTTATAGATTGAGCTTACATATTTTTTTACTTATTTTTGATAAAACGTAAGATTGAATATAGAAACCCTAATCTCATTTGTTTTAGCAACAGCAGCTTTAGCCATATCACCAGGCCCTGATAATATATTTGTGTTGACACAGAGTATCGTCAATGGTAAGAAATATGGGATAGCAACTGTGTTAGGTTTAATGACGGGTTGCATCATTCATACATCACTGGTTGCTTTTGGTATTTCTGCGATTATTAAACAAAATGAAAATCTCTTTTTTATCATTAAATTATTTGGAGCTGTCTATCTATTGTATTTAGCTTTTTTAGTTTTTAAAAGTGATGCTAAGATTAGCATTTCAACAGATAATGTCAAAAAAGCAACAACAGCACAACTTTTTAAAACAGGATTTTTTATGAATGTGTTGAATCCAAAAGTGACTATATTTTTTTTAGCTTTTTTCCCCGAATTTTTATTTTCGAAAACCATCTCTACAGTAATTCAATTTTATGTGCTAGGAGGTTTATTTATTGTAACATCCTTTTTTATATTCTCTACTATAGCATTTTTAGGCGGTAAAATTTCAGAGTATTTAAAACAACATAATCGCATTGGTGTTTATTTAAAATGGGGACAAATATTTGTGTTTGTAGCAATTGCAATATTTATCATAATTTAATCACTTTTATGCTTGTTTTTTGAGCCTTAGTTGTTTTCTAATTATTGTATATTTGATTGATGAACAAAGTCAAAATTATTGAATGTCCAAGAGATGCTATGCAAGGGATTAAAAGTCACTTTATCTCTACGGATATTAAAGCATCATATATCAACTCATTATTAAGGGTGGGTTTTGATACTATTGATTTTGGAAGCTTTGTTTCACCTAAAGCGATTCCTCAAATGAGAGATACTGCAGCTGTTCTATCCAAACTGGATTTGTCTAATACTACGAGTAAATTGTTAGCGATTATAGCGAATGTTAGAGGGGCTAATGACGCAGCTCAATTTGAACAGATAGATTATTTAGGATACCCATTTTCAATCTCTGAAAATTTTCAGATGCGAAATACACATAAGACCATTTCTGAATCTATAGAAACATTGCAAGAAATATTGTCTATAGCCAATAGGACTAATAAAGAAGTTGTGGCCTATTTAAGTATGGGGTTTGGAAATCCGTATGGAGATCCATGGAATGTAGATATTGTTGCTAAATGGACGGAGACCCTGTCTACTATGGGCGTGAAAATTTTATCGCTCTCAGACACCGTGGGTAGTTCAACGCCAGATGTTATAGATTATTTGTTTTCTAACCTTATTCTGGCTTACCCAGATATTGAATTTGGTGCACATTTGCACACCACACCAGATTTGTGGCATGAAAAAGTTGATGCTGCTTATAAAGCAGGATGTTTTCGTTTTGATGGAGCCATTAAAGGTTATGGAGGCTGCCCAATGGCAAAAGACGATTTAACTGGTAATATGCCTACAGAAAAACTAGTTTCTTATTTTACAGAGCAGAAAGCAATAACTAATATAAGACCAATGAGTTTTGAAAGTGCTTATAATGAAGCACTCAATGTATTTTTATAGAAAGATAGTATTCCCATGAAATCAATTAAACTTTTAGTTTCGTTATTATTCATCTTACTTTATGCTTCTTGTAGCTCAAATGATGATAAAATTGAATTTACCTTTTTACAACTCAATGATGTGTATGAAATCGCTCCAATTCAAGGAGGAGCTTTTGGTGGAATGGCTAGAGTAGAAGCCATTCATCAACAATTATTGAAGCAAAATAAAAATACTTTTTTAATGATGGCTGGCGATTTTTTAAATCCGTCTTTGTTAGGAACAGTAAAGTATAATGGTGATCGAATTAGAGGTAAGCAAATGATTGAGGTAATGAATGCCATGAATTTTGAGTTAGCTGCTTTTGGAAATCATGAATTTGATTTAAGTCAAAAAGACCTACAAAAGCGTTTGAATGAAAGCACATTCAACTGGATATCTGGGAACACTCAACTTCATTTGGATGGTAAAAACTCTTCGTTTTATAAAGTAGAAAAAGGCAATAAAATACCTGTTTCTAAAATACATACAATAGCCATAAAAGATGCAGATGGAACTCATATAAAAATTGGATTTATTAGTGTTTGTATTCCTTCAAACCCTAAGAGTTATGTTACTTATTCAGATGTTTATGATGAAGCTGTAGCATCTTACGAGTTATTAAAGGATTCTGTAGATGTTGTATTTGGATTAACACATGTGAAAATTAATCAAGATAAAAAGATTGCTAAACTACTCCCAAATATTCCTTTAATTATGGGAGGGCACGAGCATACAAATATGAAGCATCAAGTTGGAAATACAATGATAACCAAAGCTGATGCAAATGCCAAAACTGCCTATATTCATAAAATCTCTTATGATAAAAAAACTAAAAAAGCCACAATAGTATCTGAATTAAAAGAAATTAATGAAACTCTAAAACCTTCAAGCAGAATAGATACCATTGTAAATAAATGGCAAAAAGTATTAAATACACAACTGAAATTAATTATAAAGAACCCTAACCAGATTATTTATAATGCGAAAGAACCATTAGATGGAAGAGACACACCTATTAGGTCTGAACAAACAAATCTTGGAAATATTATTGTAGAAGCAATGTCTTTTGTTTACGATAATAAAGTTGATTGTGCTCTGGTAAATGGAGGCTCTATTAGGATAGATGATGTACTTGAGGGAGAAATTATTAGTACTGATATTTTTAGAGTATTGCCCTATGGAGGAGCTATCTTAAAAGTACAAATGAAAGGAAGGCTGTTGAAAAAAGTAATTGGCTTTGGAAAAAAAGCTAGTGGCACAGGTGCTTATTTACAACGAAGTAATAACATTCAAGTAAATGGCGGGAAAATCCTCTTAAATGGTAGAAAGATAATCTCAACTAAAACTTATACTATAGCTCTTAGTGATTATCTAATGAAGGGCTTTGATATCCCCTTTTTAAATGAAAAAAATCCAGAGGTGCTTTCTGTATATAAACCTAAAAAAGATGAATTAGGCTTTGATATTCGAAAAGGAGTTATTGAATATATGTTGCAAGCAAAATAAAAAGGACCTCAATTGAGGTCCTTTTTATTAAAATATGTTTTTATTAAAACATAAACTCTAAACCAGCATAAATACCAAAAGGATGTCCTGGTCTTAAACCAGCTGGGACTCTTGATACAGCATAGGTGTTATCAAATAAATTAATAACATTTACTGTTGCATTTAATTTTTTTGTCAATAGATATTTTCCAGAAAAATCAACCACGATATTAGAAGCAACTTTTTCATTTGAAGCAATACTTCCTGTGCCAGCCATTGTTCTGAACTGTCCATTAAATCTTGTATTTAAATTCAATTGAAACTTCTGATGCTCTAAAGAAATAGTCGCATTAAATTGATGTTTTGAAATATAAGGTAATTCATCACCAGCAGTTACAACTCCCCATAAATCTTCAGAACTCCCAAAACTATTTTGAAATTCAGTGTCGGTATAAGTATATCCAAAAGAGATAGGTAATGAAAAATCAGTACTTTTTTGTAAAAGATTATAATTCAATAGAACCTCTAGTCCAATTACAGAAACTTCTCCTGCGTTAAATTGATCCAATGATCCAGTACCTCCAGTAGCAGCCAAATCGCTACCAAGTAAGTTGCTGTAATCATTATAAAAACCAACAAACTCACCTTTTAAACCAAATAAATTGAACCTTGTTCCCAATTCGTAATTAATACTCTCTTCTGCTTTTTGCCCCGCTTGATTCCCAGGAGGTGAAAACCCTTTATGTACTCCACCAAATAAAGAAAGGTTATTTGAAAACTTATAATTTGCTCCTATTCCTGGTATAAAAACAGCAACATTATTTTCTCTTTCTGATAAAGAACTTCCAGTTCTAGTAGGGTCAGCGCTGCCAAAATTTTCTCTTTTTAAAGAAATATTTTCATAACGGACACCAGGTGTTATTGTCAAATTTTTATGTTTTAATTTATACATTATAAAACTAGCAAAAGCATTAGCACTACTAATTCTATTAGCATCTGAGCCTGCAATACCAGCTGTTGTTATATTCATAGCACCATCTATCATATTATATTGATCTACCCATTGAAAGCGATCTTCTTCATCATAATGGAATCTAATTCCAATTTCAATGTCATGGAAAGTTTCTTCTCCATACCAGTGGTAATCTAATTTTGTTTGAATACCTCTAGCATAATATTTTCTGTTATTGGCTTTTACATACAGAGCATCTGCGGTTGCATTTGTATTCCCTGTTACTATGTTATAATAATCTGAGAAACTACTTGTGTCTTCAAGAATGTCAGCAATCCCTTCTGTAGTTCCATTAAAAGATACTTTGTCTAATTTGTACCAGTTTCTTGCAAAATTATTGTTGTATAAATTTGTAGTAATTCTAAAGTTTTTTGAAAGATCTAAGGTATGTGTAAGCATTACCTGAAAATGATCGGCCTTCATCACATCCTTTTGAGAACCTGCATATCTACTAAAAGGATTTGAATTAAAGTCATTATCAGATAAACCTAGGTATGTTTCATTTGAAACCTCGTCAGAATATTGAATTTTTGCTTCGACAGCTTGTTTTATTTTTCCATTAGGATTGATTTTATATCTAAATTTTGCTACCACATCATTTTTATCAAACCCTGTGTTTGCTCCGTTAGGCAAGTCTTTAAATCCGTCTGAGTTGTAATTCAAATATTCTATCATATAACCAAAATTCTTTTTTTCATCACCAATAATGGCGTGAAATTGACTTGAATTGAAGCTTCCATAAGAGGCTCTAATACTGCCACCAAAAGAATTTGGTATTTGATTTGAGATCATATTAATTGCACCGCCAGTAGTAAAAGGACCATATTGTACTTGACTACTCCCTTTTAATATTTCTACAGCTTTCATTCTTGCAATGGTTGGAAAATAGTAAGCAGCAGGAGCACTATATGGTGCAGGAGCAATAAGAACTCCATCTTCCATAATAGAAATTTTAGCACTTCTTTCAGGCGAAGTTCCTCTTAAACTTATGTTAGGTCTCAAACCAAAACCATCTTCTTCATAAATATTTACTCCTGGAACAGTGCTCAAAACTCTGTTAATATTTATGTACCCAAATTTTTTAAGTTCTTTTGGCGATAGATAATATGCAGAACCAGTTCTGTTTTTAGCAACGTATTTACTGCCAAATATTACATTTGTTGCAATAATTACTTCATCTAGTTTTTGAATTGAATCTAAGCTTGTTTTACCATCTTTTTTCTTTTCTTGTGCATTTATTGTTAGTCCTAATGCTAATAGTAGTAAGGTATATAGTCCTTTCATTTTATTTAGATTAAATATAAATAGTGTTTTTATTTGAATGCAAATGTAGTATAAGAAATGAAAAATACAAAGCTTATTTAGAATAAATAAAAATAAAAAACACAACAATTTTATAACCAGATTATTAACTATAAAAATATTTTTTATTATGCCTTAGCAGATAGGTAAAAATCAATTTAATAATTGTAAATTTGTTTGCAATTAATTTTTAAGTTGGTTGCATTATGATTGCTCACGATTCTAAGTTTGTAGGTGAAGGTTTAACATACGATGATGTTTTATTAGTCCCTGCCTTTTCAGAAATACTTCCCAGAGAAGTAAATATTCAAACAAAATTTACAAAAAACATTACAATTAATGTGCCTATAGTTTCTGCTGCTATGGATACAGTAACCGAGTCTGCTTTAGCAATTGCAATGGCCAGAGAAGGAGGTATAGGTGTTTTGCATAAGAATATGACCATTGAACAACAGGCTAATGAGGTGAGAAGAGTTAAACGTGCTGAAAGCGGCATGATACAGGACCCCGTTACACTGCCATTAGATGCAAAAGTTCTGCATGCTAAACAGTATATGAAAGAACATAAAATTGGCGGAATCCCTGTTGTAGATGACCAAGGAACTTTAAAAGGAATCGTAACGAATAGAGATTTACGATTTGAACATGAAAATGATCGTCCTATTATAGAGGTAATGACTAGTGAAAACCTTGTTACTGCAGCTGAGGGAACTTCCTTAAAAGATGCAGAGTCTATTTTACAAGAAAATAAAATAGAAAAATTACTAATTGTCGATACAAATTATAAATTAAAAGGACTCATTACTTTTAGAGATATTACAAAAGTGACACAGAAACCTATAGCCAACAAAGACACTTATGGTAGATTGCGTGTTGCTGCTGCTTTAGGAGTTACAGCAGATGCTGTTGATAGAGCAGAGGCATTAGTAAATGCAGGCGTAGATGCTGTTATTATAGATACGGCACATGGACATACTAAAGGAGTGGTTTCTGTATTAAAAGAAATTAAAGCCAAGTTTAAAAATTTAGATGTTGTTGTTGGAAATATAGCGACCCCAGAAGCTGCAAAATATTTGGTTGAAGCTGGAGCTGATGCTGTTAAAGTTGGTATTGGACCTGGCTCTATTTGTACAACTAGAGTGGTAGCCGGTGTAGGCTTCCCACAATTCTCTGCTGTATTAGAAGTAGCAGCAGCTATTAAAGGAAGTGGTGTGCCAGTTATTGCTGATGGAGGAATACGTTATACAGGAGATATTCCTAAAGCTATTGCAGCTGGTGCAGATACTGTTATGCTTGGTTCATTATTAGCAGGAACAAAAGAGAGTCCTGGAGAGACAATTATATATGAAGGAAGAAAGTTTAAATCTTATAGAGGTATGGGATCTGTAGAAGCGATGAAGCAAGGTTCTAAAGATCGATATTTCCAGGATGTAGAGGATGATATTAAAAAATTAGTTCCAGAAGGCATTGTAGGCCGTGTTCCTTATAAGGGAGAATTGTTTGAGAGTATTCATCAATTTATAGGCGGTTTAAGGGCTGGTATGGGATATTGTGGATCTAAAGATATTGAAACTCTAAAAGAAACAGGAAAGTTTGTCAGAATAACTTCATCTGGTATTAATGAGAGTCACCCACATGATGTTGCAATAACAAAAGAGGCACCAAATTATAGTAGGAGATAATAAAAAAAGCAGCAAACTAGTTGCTTTTTTTATTGAGTATAATAATTATAATCTTTAATTACAATATCTATAAATTCCATAGGCTTCATATCTGTTTTTATCCCAGTAATATCAACAACTTTTGTATATAATTTTAATATAACTTTGTGATCCATCTTTCTCTTGGCATTTATAAATATCTCTTTTATAGTTCTTACATCTTTATCTGTTAACATCGTTACTTGTGGAAATGTGGGTATATAATTTTCCACTATATCTTCTGCAAACGTATTTTTTAAAGTTACTCTTTTCTTTTCACTAATAACAGTAGTTCCTGCAGCCATATCTCCTAACCTTTGACCTTTAGAACTTAATAGTATTGTAAGAGTTGCTAAAGAACCACCAAACATAGAAAGTTCTATTAAACCTAATATCCACCTAATAATATAACTACCAAAAGTGGGTTTAGAACCATCAATTTTTACTACTCTTATTTTATTAATGGCTTTGCCAGGCGTTTGACCATTCATTAAACTTTCAAAAACTAAAAAATATAAAAAAGGAGGGATACTTAAGAGTACTATTGTTGAAGCATTATCCAAACTAGCACTATAATTCATAAGCGCTAAAATAAATATGATAAGAACATAATATGCTATAATAATAAGAATGTCTAAAAGATAAGATCCCATTCTAGTAGTTATATGGGCGACATTCTGTTGAATTGTAATATTTTGAGCAGTTTCTATTTGAAAGTTATCCATTTTTACTTTAATTTGTTATATCTTCAATTAAAAAAAGAATTGCGAAGATAATGAGTTTTAATGATACTAATTTTAGTTTTTATTTTTAAAACTAGAAAGATAAATTGTGAATGAGAGAGGCAGCATTTGTAAAAAAAAATAAAATGAAGTGGAAGCTATTTGAAGATGTGCTTGATAAAAAGAAGCAAGTATCTCCAGATAAACTCTCCGATTTATATATAGAAATTACAGATGATTTAAGTTATGCTAAAACATTTTATCCAAACAGTGCTACTCAAAACTACTTAAATGTTGTAGCGTCTGCCGCACATCAAAAAATTTATAAAAATAAGAGAGAAAGTAAATATAGGTTTATTACTTTTTTTACCACAGAATTTCCATTAGAGTTTTATAAATATCAAAAGCAATTATTAATAGCTTTTTTAGTTTTTGGTTTTTTTACATTGGTTGGGGCTTTTTCTTCTGCTAACGATATTGATTTTGTTCGATTAATTCTTGGAGATGGGTATGTGAATATGACTTTAGAAAATATTGCAAAAGGTGACCCTATGGCAGTGTATAAAGATGCCAACCAAGTAGATATGTTTTTAGGAATTACCTTTAACAATATTAGAGTTGCTATGTATGCCTTTCTTTTAGGGATTTTGTTTTCTGTAGGAACCTTATTTATCATGATGCAAAATGGAATCATGCTCGGTTCTTTTTTGTATTTCTTTTATGATAAAGATTTACTTTGGGAATCTTCCAGAACTATCTGGATTCATGGAACCATAGAAATATCAGTAATTATTATTGCAGGAGCAGCAGGAATGGTGTTAGGAAATGGATTGATGTTTCCCAAAACCTATACCAGATTAGAATCATTTAAAAGAAGTACAGTAGCGGGTTTAAAAATTATGCTAAGTACCGTTCCGTTTTTTATTATTGCAGGATTTCTAGAAGGATTTGTAACTAGACAAACTCAAATGCCAGACTGGTTAGCAATTACAATCATTCTTATTTCCTTATTTTCAATTATCTATTACTATATAATTTTACCTATACAATTAACAAAAAAAATAAAGTATGAATCCAACAAATAATTATGTCGAGTTTAAAAAAGAAAGAGATTTAGGAGCTACGATTACAGATGCGTTTAAGTTTATACGATTAGAGTGGAAACCTTTTTTTGCTACAATATTTAAGGCGAGTATTATACCGTTAATTGTTCTTATTGGGGCCATAATTATGTATTTATATTCAATCTATGATGCGGTAAATACGATAGATTATTATGACAATTCAGATCCTTTTGCTGGTTTTGGGTCTGTGTTTTTTTATATAGGTATTGCATCTCTTGCAGGTTTAGTAGTATATGTATTAGCACATTTATCTGGACTACATTATATTAAGGAGTATGTTAATAATAAAGGGTCTGTTACATACGAGAATGTAATGTCTGGTGTTAAGAAAAACTTTTGGGGTTTTACAGGTTTATCTGTTCTAATAGTTGTTACATTGATTGTAAGTTTCATGATATGCTTTTTACCTATATTATATACATGGCCTATCATGACCTTACTTCCGATGATATATGTATTTGGTAATAAAGGCGTGTTTGATTCTTATGGGCACTCTTTTTCTTACGTATCTGGAAAACATTGGGCAGACACATTTGGAATTATGTTTGTGGTATCATTAATAGTATCAGTATTAGGTTCTGTGTTTAGTATTCCATCTATGATTTATCAGTTCATTCAAATGGGAACCATATTAGAATCCAATGATCCTACAGAAACCTTTAATATGTTTAAAGATCCTATTTATATTCTATTGACAGTCATTTCTTATATAGGACAATACTTTATGTATGCCATAACTTTAATAACGAACGTATTTATCTATTACGACATAAATGAACAGAAAAATGCGTCAGGAACTTTAGAGAAAATTGATAGTATTGGTCAATCTTAAATTTGAAAAACTTCATAATTTACATATCGCTATTGTTCTTTTCTGTAAATATTTATGCTCAAAAAAAGAGTTTAAATATTACTCAGGACTCTACAAGTGTTATACAGAAAAATTTTGATGCTAATAAAATAGAGGAGTATAAGCAGCTAGATGATTTTAGGTATGAAACAGTTAAAGAGGAAGGTAATATATTTGAAACCTTTTGGAATTGGATTAAGCGCGTTATCAAAAGAATCCTTTCATTCTTTTTTGACGATATTGCCCCAGCAGTTGGGTTTTTAGCATTCTTGCTAAGAATAATACCCTGGCTTATTGCTGTTGTTGCGCTATATTTTATTATAAAATTTTTATTAAAAATTGATACTAAAAATATAGTAAAAGGGAAAACAAGCAGAGCTACTGTAAAACTCTCTGAAGATGAAGAGTTATTACTTAAGCAAGATTTGAAAATATTGATCAAAGAATCAATAAAGGCTAAAAACTATCGACTTGCAATACGGTATTATTACCTCTATAGCTTGCAAAAGTTATCCGATCAAGAATTTATTATTTGGCAACTAGAAAAAACCAATGAAGACTATATAAGAGAAATTCAAAGCAAAGCTATTAAACCAGATTTTGTAGAAGCTACACGATTATATGATTTTGTCTGGTATGGGAATTTTAATATTAATGAATCTGAATTCAAACAAGCCGAAGTGTTATTTAACAATCTAACTAAAAGAATCATTGGATAAAAAAGTTAAAATATATATTGGAATACTTATAGCTGCAGTAGCTTTTATCATTTATGCAGAAATGGTACAACCAAAACCTGTTAATTGGTTTCCTTCTTTTGCTGCAAAACATAAGATACCCTATGGAACGTATATTTTAAAAAATGAATTAGCTTCAATGTTCAAAGAAATCGAAGAAGTTAAAAACCCACCTTTTATATATTTAAATGATACAACGGTAACTGGTACTTATTTCTTTTTAAATGAAAATGTTAATTTTGATAGAGCAGAAGAAAAAAAACTATTGAGTTTTATTGCTAGAGGTAATGATGTGTTTATCTCATCAGCAAATATAAATATAGACACTCTCAATATAGAAACAGAAGAAATTGTAACCCTAGATTATATAGAACGGTATAAAGTGGGAACTTTAAATCAACATTTAAACTCAGAGTTATATGGTTTTAATAAAGCCACTCCAATGATAAATTTTAATAAAATCGATTCTGCAAAAGTAGTAGCACTAGGGAAAATATTCGTGTATAACGATGAAAATGAAAAAGTATCAGAAGGAGTCAATTTTATTAGACATTCTCATGGTAAAGGAAATTTATACCTGCATACTTTTCCTTTAGCATTTACTAATTATAATATGCTCACCGATAAGAATTATCAATATGTAGCAAATTTATTGTCTTATGTAAATGAAGATAAACCTTTGTTGTGGGACTCATATTATAAGAAAGGTAAAACTACAATTGGCTCACAAATGCATTATATATTAAGCTCTGCCAATTTAAAGTATGCTTATTATACAGCATTGATAGGCATCTTGTTTTTCCTTGTTTTTAAAGGAAAAAGAGATCAAAGGTTTATAAGGGTTATTGCTCCTCTTAAAAATCAAACATTAGCGTTTACTAAAACTATTGCTAGTATGTATTATGATAAACCTAATCATAAGAATATTGCCAATCAAAAAATTAATTATTTTTTAGAATATATAAGAGTTAAATTAAATATTCCAACTGATGTAATTAATGAACCATTTTTTAAGTATTTATCGCAAAGAAGTGGAAGCTCATATGATAAGGTAGTGGACCTTTTTACAAAAATAAAAATAATTAAATCCCAAGAATCTATTTCTAGCGAACAATTGATTGAGCTAGATAAAATGATAGAAAAATTTAAAAAAATAAAGAATTAATAGAGAATTATATGGAAAATCAAGAGACAAATGGAGCAGAAGCGTCAACAAATACTTTTTCAAACCGGATAGACCTTACTAAATTAAAAGAAAGCGTTGAAGCTATAAAAGAACAATTAAAAAAAGTAATTGTAGGTCAAGAAGAGTTTGTAGAGCTATTATTAGTTTCTTTATTAGCTAACGGACATGTTTTAATAGAAGGGGTGCCAGGTGTAGCCAAAACAATTACTGCTAAGCTTTTATCAACAACAATAGATACCAAATTTAATAGATTACAATTTACTCCAGATTTAATGCCATCGGATGTTTTAGGGACTTCAGTATTAAATATGAAAACATCTGAATTTGAATTTAAAAAAGGACCAATTTTTTCTAATTTAGTTTTAATTGATGAAATTAATAGAGCTCCAGCAAAGACACAAGCAGCTTTATTTGAAGTAATGGAAGAAAAACAAATTACTATTGATGGGAATGAATATAAAATGAAACCTCCATTTATGGTTTTAGCAACCCAAAATCCTATAGAACAAGAAGGTACTTACGCTTTACCTGAAGCACAATTAGATAGATTTTTATTTAAAATTAATGTTGGATATCCTAATTTAGAAGAAGAAATTCTTATTATCAGTGCCCATAATAAACGTAAAGGAGCTTTGCCACAAACTTTTGTAAAAGCAGTGATTTCTGAATCCGAATTAATTGAATACAGAAACAAAGTATTTGAGATTATAGTAGAAGAGAAAATTGTAAATTATATTGCCGAAATTATTACTAGTACTAGAAACCATCCACATTTATATTTAGGAGGTTCTCCAAGAGCTAGTATAGCAGTTTTAATGGCTGCTAAATCATTTGCAGCTATTAATGGAAGAGATTTTGTAATTCCAGAAGATGTTAAGAAAAGTTTATTTCCTGTCTTAAGACATCGTATTATATTAACTCCTGAGAAAGAAATGGAAGGAATAACTGCCGATAGAGTAATAGAAATGATTGTTCAATCCATAGAAGTGCCTAGATAATAAGTATCTTGAAATTTATTAAATCGCTATATCTTCACTCTAGATTTTACGTTTACTTAAGCGTTGTATCTGCATTGTTTTTAATTTCCTTCTGGTATGAAATTTTATTTACTATTGCTCAACTAATTTTACTTTTTTTACTTTTTTTGTTTTTTGTAGATATACTTATTTTGTATAGGTTTAAAAAAGGTTTTTTTGCAGAACGTATGGTAGGAGATAAGTTATCTAATTCTGATGATAGCTCGATAGAAATACTTTTAGAGAATAATTATCCTTTCGAAGTAAATACTAGAATTATTGATGAATTACCTGAGCAGTTCCAAAAAAGAAATTTTGAAAAATTTATTGGTATTGAAAAATTTGAAGAAACTAGTTTTAAGTATAAAGTTCGACCTCTAGAAAGAGGAGAGTATCATTTTGGGTATTTAAATGTTTTTGTTTCCTCACCCATTAGAATGATTTCTCGACGATATCGTTTTGACAATCAAAAAATGACAGCTGTATATCCTTCATATATTCAAATGAAAAAATATGAGTTCTTAGCAATGAATAATAGATTAACTGAGTTTGGATTAAAAAAAGTTAGACGGTTAGGCCATACGATGGAATTTGAACAAATAAAAGAATATGTGTCTGGAGACGATGTTAGAACAATTAATTGGAAAGCAACTGCCAAGAAAGGTAGCTTAATGATCAATCAATATCAAGATGAAAAGTCACAACCTATTTATTCGATGATTGATATAGGGAGGGTTATGAAAATGCCTTTTGAAGAATTAAAACTATTAGATTATGCCATCAATGCTACTCTAGCTTTTTCAAATATTGCTTTACTAAAAAATGATAAAGCTGGGATGCTTACGTTCTCGAAAAAAGTAAATAATCTTATACCTGCCAGTAATAAAAAGTCGAACTTATCAATCTTAAATGAATCGCTATATCATATAGATACCAATTATACTGATTCTGATTTTGGGCTGCTTTATGCGACAATTAAGCGTAAAATTAATCAGCGAAGTCTATTAATATTATATACTAATTTTGAACATATTTCTGCATTGCACAGGCAATTGGCATTCTTAAAAGCTATATCTAAACAACATTTATTAGTAACAGTTTTTTTTGAAAATACGGAGTTAGATGCACTAATTAATGAAACATCAAGTAACCTACTTGATATTTATAATAAAACAGTTGCAGAAAAATTTTCTTATGAGAAAAGATTAATTGTAAAAGAATTAGAAAATCATGGAATACATGCAATCCTTACGAAACCAAATGAGTTGTCTGTAAATGTGATTAATAAATATTTAGAATTTAAATCTAAAGGATTGATATAAAAAAAAGAGAAGCTTAGCTTCTCTTTTTTTTATTTTTTACTTTCTTCTTTAGGAAGCTTAACTCCAAGTTTATCCATTACTTTTTGGGTAATGTCAAATTTTTCATCTAGATAGGCAAACTCATTTCCAGATGTTGTCAAAATTTGAGTATAGCCTTCAGCTTTACATACAACTGCAATAGCGTCTTTTAGCTTTATATATAATGGTCTCATTACTTCATCACGCTTAATTTGTATAAGCTTGTTACCATTTTGTCTGCTCTGTTGTAGTTCTTGATCTAACCTAACGATTTCTGAGTATTTTACTTTTTTCAAAGCTTCGCTATACTCTTTCTCTTTTTCATTATAGGCAGTTACTACTGCTTGATAGTCTTTCAATTTCACTTGATAAGAAGAATCTAATCTTTTCCCGTAGGCATTAATTAATAAGATAACTTTTTTAGTTTCTGGCATTAATCCAATAATAAGTTCACTATTAATTGTTCCTACTTTTGTTTGAGCTGATGCTGTTAAGCTACATAAGCAAATGGCTATCAGTATTAATTTTGATTTCATTTTAGTTAAATTTTCGCCAAAGATAAAAAAGGTATTGGTTTGTAGAAATTTAAGAGTCACAAAAAGCAGTTAAATTTTTGTATCAATCTTCTTAATGATATCATTAACATCTGTTACATAATCAAACCATAAAGTAGAAAGATCTTTTCTAAACCAAGTAAGTTGTCTTTTCGCAAATCTACGAGTGTTCTTTTTAATTTCTGAAATAGCTTCTTCTAAGGTCGTTTGATTTTCTAAGTATAGAAAAAGCTCTTTGTATCCTACTGTTTGTAATGCATTTAAGCTTTTATTAGGTAATAAGCGTTTTACTTCATCTAGTAAGCCCATTTGCATCATTATATCTACACGCTTATTAATCCTATTATAAATAATATCTCTATCTGCATGCAACCCAATTTTAATAGAATTAAAAGGTCTAGGGTCTTTTGGCTTATTTTTATAAGCAGCATAGGGTTGTCCGGTAGAAATACATATTTCTAAAGCTCTTATCAATCTATGTGGATTATCTATAGCTATTTCAGAATAGGAAATAGGATCTAATTCTTTAAGTTGTTTTTGAAGATGTGCTATACCGAATTCTTGCAGTTTTGTATTTAATGTTTCTCTAATTTTAGCATCTACTTCAGGGAAATAATCTAAACCCTTTAAAACAGCATCAATATACAAACCACTTCCGCCCACCATAATAACAACATCATGTTGTATAAATAATTCAGAAAGTTTTTTTAAGGCATCTTTCTCGAATTGTCCAACATTATAATCTTCGTTAATACTTCTGTCCTGAATAAAATGGTGCGTTGCTGCTGCCAATTCATGGTCTTCTGGAACAGCTGTCCCTATAGACATTTCTTTATAAAACTGTCTTGAGTCACATGAAATAATTTCTGTATTAAAATGATTTGCAAGTTGAATGCTCAACGCTGTTTTTCCAATTGCTGTAGGTCCAACGATTGTAATTAATGTTGCCATTTATTCATTTAATTTACATCCGCAATGATAACAAAATTCGGCATTTTTTTTATGATTTTCTGACAAACAAGAAGGGCAGGCTTGTGTATTTGTATCGATAATAGTTTTTGTCATCTCTGAGCTAACAATACCAGTAGGGATTGCTATAATAGAATAACCTAAAATCATAATTACACTTGCAATTAATTGCCCTAAAGGAGTGCCAGGAGCAATGTCTCCGTAACCTACCGTAGTTAAAGTAACTATTGCCCAATATACACTTCTAGGAATACTAGTAAATCCGTTTTCAGCACCTTCAATCATATACATCACAGTACCTAAAATAGTACACATGATAACTACAAAGAATAGAAATACAGCAATTTTAGCTCTACTGGCTCTTAAGGCTACAAGTAATCTATTAGACTCTCCAATATACCTTGCCAGCTTTAAGATTCTAAAAACTCTTAGGAGTCTTAATGCTCTTAAGGCAGCAAGATTATGTGACCCCACTAAGAATATGGACAAATATTTGGGTATCGTAGAAAGAAAATCGATAACTCCATAAAAACTAAAAATATATTTTAGTGGTTTTTTAATAGAGATAATTCTTAAAAAATATTCCAACGAAAAAAGGATGGTAATTACCCATTCGGCAATATTTAATAATTCGCCATACTCTTTCTGAATGCTATCTACACTTTCTAGCATCACAAACAAAATACTCGTTAGTATTGCTATTAAAAGGATAACATCAAAAAGCTTACCAGCTCTTGTATCTGCTTCATAAATAATTTCATGTAGCTTATGTTTCCAAGATGTAGTATGTTTATGTTCTTCTTTCAATAGTTTTAGTTGATTATAACTACAATACTACAATTATTTTTTTAGAAATATGAATAGTTCTTCGTATAGATTATTAAGTTAAAAGCATAAAAAAAGTGCCAATTTTATTGGCACTTTCTTGTTTTGAATTAATTTTTAATGAATATAAAATCTCCACCTTCATCACCTACGCCAAAAACAGTTCCAAACTGTGGCAAGTTTTCGCTATTGTTAGCAACGGGCGTACTTAAACTATTGAACAACTGCATCGATGTGATATACTTCTTTTGGTTATCCGATAAACGCTTAATTAAATATTTTAAGAAAACACTTTTATTAGGAACCTGTTTTAGAGTACCGCTTGTCATTGCTTTTCTACTCATTAAATCGTAATTCTTTTTAATAGACTTAGGAGCAGTATTTAAATTTCCAGCTCTAGTTTTCTTTAAAATACTGCCACTAAAGCAAGCATCAGCTATTAAAAGTGTATGTTTTGATTTAATCTGTTTGATATATACTTTTAACTCTGCATTGGTAATTACATTTTCAAAAAATTCTGGATTTGCATCCGAAGGGAGCCAGTTTCCTGTTTCACTATCTTGATCATAATCTCCATGTCCAGCATAGAATATCAAAACATTGTCTTTATTAGTTACCCTTTTTCTAAGATTTGCAAAGCCTCTTTTTATTTGATTTGCGGTTGGACTGCTATTTAATAGCGTAATATTTTCTTGTTTAAAATTATATTTCGTTTTTAAAATATTTGCTAAATCAGTAGCGTCTTTTGTTGGATGACCCGCTAAATCTTGCAAATTCTCATTTCCATAATCGCTTACTCCAATAATTAATGCATAATATTTACCAAATCCAATGTTTGGTTTATCATCATCTTTTATAACAATATCATCTTTAATAACTGGCGATTCTCTAGTAATGGTAAATGTTTTAGTCGATGAAGCTTGTTTAATATCTGTAGCTTTTACAATAAGATCGTTTTCTCCAAACTTTAAAGGAACATTGGCATAAAAACTTCCATCAGCACTTACTGTTGCATCTACACCATTAATTAAAATTTCAAAAATTCCATCAGCATCGGTAGCTCTCCCTTTTACCATAATCCTTTTCGTTTTTACGATTTTGAACCCTCTTTTTAATTTCACATCAGGTTCAGTAATAACAATAACGGGAGGATTGTTATAAGAGTTAGATTGGTATTTAATATCTAAATAATCTACTGATATTTTTTGATTATGATAGGCAGTAAAACCAAGGTAGTCTCCAAAAAAGCCTTCAAATTTAGTCTCATTTACATATTGATTGTTAATGTAAAAACGAAGTAAGCCACCAGATTTTACAATCTTAATTTTATTATACTGATGTGCTCCAGATTTGATATAACTAGATGTGGTAAACGGAATAATTGTTGCGTATTTATCATGATCAAATTTTCTAAACTTATAGCTTCCTACATCAGATAAAAGGAAAGAGTATTCGTTAGATGAATTCTTTCTTCCAAAAGTAAATCCATACATCCCAGTAGCACTTTCTATCTCTTTTGCAATTGAGGTTTCTATAATAAAATCTCTAGAAGTATCTATATTGGCATGTCTGCTTACGAATGTCCCACCTTTTTCTTTTCTATGGATAACTAATTTACCATTTGTCATGGTGGTAGATTGTTTTTCTGTACTAGTTAAATACCAGGAATTTGTATTACTAGAGAAACTATCATATAGAGGTACTTGTAATGTTCTATTTGTTACTACTGGCGAGGTGGTATTTAAGTATTTAATTCTTAAATAATCTACTCCAATTTTTTGTCTGTTAAAGACTACATACCCCATATCTTCACCATAAAAAGATTCATAATCAGATTCACTTACATAATTTCCATTTATATAGAACTTATATTTATCGCTTTCTTTTTTAACCTTTAGTACATTAGACTTTCCGTTTCCTGTATTTACATATGAAGTTTTAGTCCATTTTTTTATAATCTGTTCTTTGCTATTTACATTTCTAGCAATTTTATAATAACCTCCAGAAGAAATATAAAACCTAAAACTATTCCCAGCTTTTTTACCCCACATTAAACCATATGCATAATTGGTAACGCCACTTATTTTGTCAATCTTCGTTTCAATTTCAAAATCTTTATTTGTGTCTACATAAACATCATTATACGTAGAGTACCCTTTGGTTGTTCTTTTGTGCTCTATATAATACTTTCCATTCGCTACTTTATAATCAATCTTATCATCACTAGAAGTGTCCCATTTTTTTAGATTATTATTAAATTGTTCGCTGTAATGGAATCCGTTATCAGAATATGTGTAGTTACTAATATTATCTTTTGTAGTATCAACATAAGTGTCAGTATCGCTATTTCTGTCGTCTAAATACATAAGACTTAAATAGTTGATAGCGATTTTCTGTTGTTTGTAAACAACAAAACCTAATCGATCTCCATAAAAGTTTCTAAAATAAGTACTCTCTACTAATGTGCTATTGATGTAGAAATTTAGTTTGCTTCCTTTCTTTTCTATCTTTAGTGTGTTATAGGCATTATTCCCTGTTTTTATGGCATCAGAATCCACCCAAGTTTCATTCCTACTTGTCATATTACTACTCTTTCCATTTTTCCAATCCCATATTCCATAGGAGCCATTGCCAGTAATCACATAATTAAATTCATCATCACTATCTTTTCTTCCAAAACTTAATCCATACCCATTGACTTGAATGCCTGATAATTTCTTAAAACTGGCTAGAATGTAAAAATCTCTTTTAGTGTCAATTTTAATTTCTTTGGTGCTAGACCATCCATTATATGTTCTTTTATGCTCAAAAATATAGTCGCCATTCCGAATAGCTAAGGTTGCTTTTTCATTATCACTAGTACTCCAATCTCTCTTATTATCTGTAAAACCTTCAAACAGGATAGATTTTTTAACAGAAGTCTTTTTCTTGGTTGTAGTAATATTATCTCCAATATACATGGCACTTAAATAGTTCACTGCAACTTTTTGTTGTTTGTAAACAACAAAACCTAATCGGTCTCCATAAAAATCTCTAAATGGAGAACTTTCTACTAGTGTACTATTAATATAGAAGTTTAGTTTATTTCCTTTCTTTTCTATTTTTAGTGTATTATAGGCATTATTTCCAGTTTTAATGGCATCAGAATCCACCCAAGTTTTATTACTACTGGTCATATTACTACTTTTACTATCTTTCCAATCCCATATTCCATAAGAACCGTTACCAGTCACTACAAAGTTAAACTCATCACTACTATCTTTTCGTCCAAAACTTAGTCCATACCCATTGGCTTGAATACCCGATAATTTTTTAAAACTAGCGAGAATGTAAAAATCCCTTCTGGTATCAATTTTAATTTCTTTGGTACTAGACCAACCATTTGATGTTCTTTTATGCTCAAAAATATAATCTCCATTTTCAATAGATAATGAAGCTTTATCTGTATTAGTAGTACTCCAGCCTCTTTTGTTATTTGTAAAGCCTTCAAAGATGATTGATTTACTTTTTGTGGTGGTTGTGGTGGTAGAATTTAGATATTTTACTCTAAAGTAATCGATAGAAACTTTTTGTTTTCTATGAATTATAATTCCGATTTTCTTTCCAATAAAACTAGCAGTAGAAGTACTATAAGCATACGAATCATTGATATAGAAAGTAATCCAACTTCCTTTCTTTTTGACTCTTAGTTTGTTTACTGCATAATTACCTGTTTTTACTTTAGAATTCTTAGTCCATTTTTTTAAAGCATTGAACTTATTATTCCTAACTTCTGCCACTCTTATGTAACCATTTGGAGAAAAATCAAATTCAGAATAATTCTCATCATCTTTGTAGTCATAAATAAAACCGATTCCATAATTCTGTTCTCCAGAAATCTTCTGGATAGAAGTTTCCATTTCAAAATCTTTATTTCTATCTAAATAGATACTTTTTGAAGTAACATAATCGCTAGATTTTTTATTTTTTTGTGTAAAATAATACCTGCCATTAGACACTTTTAATTCACGATTACTATTATTCCCAGTAACAAAACTCCCTTTAGAGTTAAACTCTTGTTGATAATAATAGGATGATTGACCAGAACTATTCAAAACGAATAGTGTGCTTAAAATTAGAAAGGTTAATTTAAATTTCATGACTACTTTAATTTTATTGGTGGTTCATTTGGATAAAAATAGGGACTACTTTTGCAGATGCACTTTTTGACGATGCAGAAAATGCTATCTTATCATTACTAAAAGTTAAATCATCTCCTTTAAACATCTTGTATTGTAACGCTGATTTTATTCTTTGGACAAAATCTCCAGAGCCATATTTAGCTTTACTTATAATTGAATTGATGTTTAGTTTTTCTTTACTGTAAAGTACACACAAGATATCTCTACCAGGCTTGTTATCAAACTCAATAAAATAATCTTCATTAGGAATAGCTATTTCACTGTTTGTATAATTAAAGAAATCACTATAGCTTTCAAAAGGATATAACTTGCTAACAGACTTGTCTGCAGATCCATATCCAATTAAATATACATATCCTCTCTGTTTACTTTTTAAATAAATTCTAAATTGTGTTCCAGAAGTATATACTTGATTTATACTATAGGTCGTTTTGGTTGATTTTACAATACCAAATCCTCTTTTTGCTTCATTAGATAGCGTTGGAATCATATTTTTACCATTTCCTAATCGTAAGGTAATCTCACCACTAATCTTTGAAGTAGTAACTACGTTGTCTTTGATGTTATCATCGTCTTTAACAACAATAGGCTTTACTACATTATCTACCATTACAAATGTAGAGTTAGTGTACATTTTAAAATCGCTATACTTTACCCAAATATATCCTGAATTACCCCATAAAGTTCCCCATGAATTTAGGATTTCAAAAGCTCCTCCATATTTATTATCATCATATCCAACAACAACCATAGCATGGCCACCTATAGATTGAGACCCGTAAGTGTTCCAATACCCTTTTGCTCTATAAAATGATTTTTTGATATTCATCCCTATAACTACAGGATTTTTTTCCGAGATTGCCTTTTTTACCTTTCTAACAAAAGAGTTAGATTGATCTCCCCATTTAGAAAGTCGCTCAAAAGAATAAATAGTATTCCTTTTTGCATTTTTCATTAAGTAGGAAGAAGGAGTTGATGTGCAACTTTTTTGGTTATAATTGAATTGATTTAATTTTAGGATACCATTGTTTTTAATCAACTTCATAGCATCGGCAATATATGATCCTCTTTTACAATTATAATCTCCTTTAAATTTGATCTGGTTATAAACAAATGAAGGAGAAAAAGTATTCTGATTAATTTTTGAAGTATTGTATCTCCAGTTGTTTTTAATTGCATAAGCAATTGTTCTTGCTCCATATCCACTTGCCCAACCAACACAAGAAGGTTGTGCACCTTGGTTTCCTGGAGTAGGGGCGTAAGCTTTTAAACTGTAACTAGAGGGTAAAGATGTATAGCTACGCATTAGTATTGGCGCAGATTCTAATACTTGTTCGTATTTCTCTTTACTAAATTCTAGACCGGTTGGGTATTCTTGTGCAAAAGCAGAATATGAGATAAAAAGGAAAGCAACAAGTGAGGCTAATTTTTTCATTATGATGTTTTTAGAGTTCTAGAAAACAAATATCTAGCATAAATATAGAAAAAAAAATACGTCATTTGACGTATTTTAGAATTAGATCAAAATCATCACTTAATCTTTCACTAATTCTATAAAAGAGTTTTCAGCCATAATAATTTTATTATAAAACTCTTTGAGATATTGATATTCGTTTTTATAATACGCTTCCTTATTAATAGAAATTTTCATATAAATATTAATTGTATTTCCTTTTATAAATGAATTTACAATAAGGGATGCAGATTTGTTAGGCATATTAATAGCCAGTTTTTCAGGAATCGATTTAATCTTATATCCATTAGGAACAGTAATACTTATGGTGCTAATATATTTCCTCTTATAACCATAATCAACAGCATAATGGCGATTTTTTAATTTAAATGGATTGGTTACTAATCTACCATATAGAAAAGGATTGATAATTAATTTCTTGTTAGATGTTAGATCTAAATCAATATCGAAGTTGTAAGTTTCCTTAAAAGGTTTGCCAAGCTCTTTTAAGTTGCTGTTTTTGTAAGAAGTAATTTCAAAATCTAAATTTTCAGATTCAAACTCTTCAAGGTATTTTTCTTTTTTTGTAGTTTCTAAGACTGCTCTAGATTCAAAAGCTTCATAGCCTTTTCTTGTAATATCTAATGTGCCATTAAGTATTAAACCTTCATTTAAGGTACATGAAATTGCAGATTTAATTGAAGAAGAGAAACTAGGTTTAATATCCTTCCAATAATGTTCATTCTTTTTAAAATCAAAAACTCTACCATCACCATTTAGACATTCAAAAGGAATCATTCCAAATGGTAAAAGTTTGTCTGTTGCGTCTAAAAAATATTCTTTACCATTTATTTCAATGAACAATATTAGGTAATTAAATTCCGATAATGCTGGAAATAACTTATTCAATTTACGCTCATCTCTTGTAGATAGTAAAACAATTTTTGGCTCTAGATCTACAGCTTTCAGGGCATTATATAAAGTCATATTAATATCAGTAATACTTCCTTTTTGTTCTGATATTGCTTTTTTAGTTGTTCTGCCTCTAAAAAGACCGATGTAGTTATTCCATGTAAAAAAGTTTTTAATAAAATGATGTACTCTCATTGCTTTAGTCAAATCATTTTGTTCTGAAATAATATCCTTAGGAATTTTAGACCTAATTAGATTGGCTTCATTTAATTTAAATACAAATAAGTCTTTTACAAGTTTATCTGCAGACTTCCAATTATGATTTTCTCCCTTTTTAATGTATTTATTATAATAATCATATTCATATTGTAAGCCAGAAATATAGTTTCTTTTGCTTAGCATATAATCTTCTTCAATAAAAGCGGGGATATTTTTCATCTCCTGTTTAATTTCAATACATTTTTTTATGCCTATACAATTTCTTTTAAGTATTGAACTTTTACTACTCGCTTTTAGAGCTCCAATCCTTTTAATATTATATTTTGGATATAAAGGGAGCTTTGCTAAGTAACTAGATTTTATTTTTGGCAATTCTGATTGAAAATCCCAATCATAAATACTATAGTCTGTGCTATACATAGAAAACTTATACTCTATAACAGAGCCTACCTTAACATTAGGTAAACTAAAAGTAGTTAACTTTCTTTTTTTACTGTACTTAGTGGTGTAAATATCTTTTTCTGATAATTGACTTTTAATAATTTCTCCCTTTTCTAAGTTATGGGTAATTCCCTCAATATCGGTTACCTTTCCACTCTTCCAGAAATAGATTTTAATATCACCTACATCTTTTGCAGCCTCAGTGAGTACTTTAATTCTGACATAATAATCTTTTCGATACTTATAATAATCATTTTTAGGAGTAAAATAGACTTGTCCTCTTTCTTCTAATACTAAACCATAAGCAGAAGAATCTTTTTCATAGAAAGTCATTTCTAATTCATTTTTTGTGACTTCATTTAAGTTAGATATTTCAAACTTTTGTGCTTGCGCATAGTAAGAAAAAAAGAGAATAGCCAAAAGTATTTTACGCATGAGTTATTGTTTTTAATAGTAAGTTACTTCAGTAAGATTATTGTTTTTCTAGTTCTATAAATGAATTTTCCGCCTTTAGAATTTGATTAAAAAATTCTTTTAGATATGGGTATTCATCTTTTGAGAACAACTTTCTATTAATATTATATTTTACGATAATATTTATAGTATTATCCTTTTTAATTGCCTTATAAATATAAGAACCGCCATCTAAAGGAAGTTTAATTGCAATATTTTCTGGTAGTTTTTTGATACTGTAATTATTTGGCAAAGTGATTTTTAATAAATAACTATTCTTGTGTTTATAAACAAAATCTAAAGGGTAGAGTCTTTTTTCTGCTTTAAAAGGGTTCTCAACAACTCTATCAAATAAAATTGGGTTAAACCTGATAATATTGTCATTAGATAAATCTACATTAATATAGTCTTCATCTATTTCTAATGAAAACGTTTCATTAGTAGGCTTTTCAATAGCTTCTAAATTTTTTATTTTATGATTTGAAATTTCTAATTCTGAAAAACCGTCTTCAATTGTTTCTATATATTTCTCTTTGCCTACAGTATTATATAGCTCTCGTTGGAGAGCTGCATTATACCCTTTTTTTACTAATGAAATTTTGCCTGAAAAAGTATCGTCATTGTTCAAATCTAAAGAGATTCTAAAACTTTTTGAGCTAATAATATTTGGAGTAATTATTTGCCAATAACTTTTTTTATTTTTACTTATTATTCTTGCCTCTCCGTTTAAACATCGGTCTGGAACTTGTCCAAAGGGTAATAACTTATTTGTAGCATCTAAGAAGTATTCTTTATCATTAATTATAGCTTTAATAATTAAGTAATTAAATCTACTAAATTCAGGATATTTTTTTGATGGAATTCCATTACCTCTTGTAGATAATAAGACATGATAACATTCAATTCCAGCTGATTGCAAACTGTTATAAAGTGCTGTATTTATTGAATTTACTGAGCCTGTTTTTTTTACAAACTGTTTTCTAGCACTTTTAGTAAATCCTCCTCCTAAATATCCGTCCCAAGTGAAGTGATCTTGTATAAAACTATACACCCCTTTGGCTTTCTCCAATGGATCTTTTGATTTTAAAATCACTTTAGGCATTTTTCTCTTAAAAAAATTCGAATGTTGCTTTTGGTTATATGATAGTATAGCCAAGTAAAATTTATCTAAAGTCTTCCATGAAGAAAGTAGATTTCCAGGGAAATAACCTACATCTAAAACGTAATCTAATTTAAAAGAAAGTTTTGAAATATAACTGTTAGGGTTACTCATTAAAGGTTCTTCTTTAAATGCAGGAATAGAATCAATATGAAACATTGATTTTTTGCACTTAGCTACTTTAAAAAGTTTATTGTTTTTAAAACAATTCCCAGCAAAAAAGGTAGTGTCTGAAGATAATTTAATTGACCCGTGTAAAGTTACTTTATACCCTAAAGATGGGGGTAAGATTTTAGAAAATGCACTTTTTATTTTTGGAATATCTGACTGAAATTCCCAATCTTTAATCGAATAGTTTAATCTGGAAACTGTATACTTATATTCAATAACACTTCCAGCTTTCACATTCGGCAAGCTAATAATAACTTGTGAGATACCTTCAGTAACTTCTTTTCTAATAATGTTTTCATCTTTGAAAACGGTTTTTTCTATAATATCTCCATCTTTTAAATTATAAGTAACAGCTACTAAGTTAGTTAGTTTGTCTTTATCAGTTAATAAGATTTTTTTGGTAGCATAGTCTAAACCATCCTTATTAAGAATTTTTATTCTTTTATAATAATCAGTTTTAAAACGTAATATTTTTATATCTGGAATATAAAAATGCCCTTTTTCAAAAAGGACTAGTGCATTAGCTGTAGAATCCTTTTTATAAATATTCATTTTTAATTCCTCAATACTTGTCTGCCCCATAATCATATCTGGAAGTAAACTTTGGGAGAAGCCTATTTTACTAAATATTAGTAGAAGTATTAAAACCTTTTTCATAGATTATTGTTTCCTTAATAGCGAATTATTTTTGATACTGAATTATTTTTTAAATAATTTTTTATGATGGTTTTGGCAAGAGCCTTATGTTTTATTGGTGTAAGTAGGGTTTTTAAAATATCAATACGAGTTTCTTGAAATGCTAAATTTGTATAGCCATAACCAAATACTTCATTATTTTCTATAAGAAGAATTGCATGTTCATCAATATTTCTGCCTTTTAGAGTTACTATAAAATTATCGGTAGCAAAATTTTCTAGTGTAATTTTTCGTTTTGTTTTGAAATTAAACTTTGGCTGTAAAGTTTCTAGTTCTAAATAATACTTTAATCGATTAAAAAGAATATTACCAGTTTCTTCATAACTAACAGTAACGACTCTACTTTGAATTTTTTGCGCTCTTTTAGTTTCCTTCAAGAAAACTTTACCTACTTCAGATTTAATATTCTTATTTCGACCAATGAAAATAATTTTACCACCCTCATCATGAATAAAGAAAACTCCCATAGATTCTGGCAGAGATTCTAATATGGCATTAAATTTTTGTTTTTTAGTTCTATTGTCAAAATATTCGATAGAACCCTTAAGAATATCTTTATTAACATCTTTTTCTAGAAGTAATTTAAATAATTGAATGGTAGCTAAGGCATCTCCTGTAGCTCTGTGTCGATCACTTATAGGGATGCCTAATGACTTGCACAACTTCCCTAAACTATATGAGTTTAAATCTGGAATTAACTTTCTGCTTAACTCTACAGTACATAAAGTATCTCTAAAAAAGTTGTACTCTAACCTAGAAAATTCTGTTCTTAATATTCGATAATCAAAACTTGAATTATGTGCTACTAGAATGCAATCTTTTGTAATCTCTATAATCCTTTTTGCTACTTCATAGAATTTTGGGGCATTACGAAGCATTTTATTATTAATACCCGTAAGTTTTACAACAAATTCTTGAATGGGTTTTTCTGGGTTAACTAAAGTAATGAACTGATCTACAATAGTGTGTCCATCATATTTATAGATAGCAATTTCTGTAATTCCTTCTTCATTATACTTACCGCCAGTAGTTTCGATATCTAAAATTGCGTACAAAGTTCTTCTTTTGTTTGGTAAATTAAGGATTATAATTACGAGCACCAAATATTGAGCTACCAACTCTAATCATTGTACTTCCATTTTCTATTGCCAGTTTATAATCCCCACTCATACCCATAGAGAGAATAGATAGCGTTGGATTCTTCTTTTTCATTTGATTAAAGAATAATTCTAGTAAAGAGAACTCCTCCTTTAACTGTTCTTGGTCATTTGTAAAAGTAGCCATCCCCATGCATCCAACAATAACTACATTTTCTAATTCTTTAAGCTCATTCGAGTTTAAAATTTCACTAATCTCAGAAAAAGACAATCCAAATTTTGACTCTTCTTTGGCAATTTTTGCTTGCAATAAACATTGTATGATACGATTATTTTTTTTTGCCTGTTTATCAATTTCTTTTAGTGTTTTAAAACTATCAACGCCATGAATTAAATTAACAAAATGAGCCATATACTTTACTTTGTTTCGTTGTAAATGCCCAATCATATGCCATTCAATGTCTTTAGGTAAAGCATTGTGTTTGTCAACCATTTCTTGAATTTTATTTTCACCAAAAACACGTTGTCCAGCATTATAAGCTTCAAGAATATCAGAAATAGGTTTGGTTTTAGAGACTGCCACCAAGGTTACTTCTTCTGGAATGGAACCATAGATTTTATCTAGATTACTTTTAATAATATTCATACACTAAAATTCATACATAGTTAAACCACTTCTAAGTTTTGGCTCAATAAAACTTGTCTTTGGAGGCATTTTTAATTCTTCGTCAGCAATTTCTTTCATTTCTTCTACCGTAATAGGAATTAATCCAAAACCAATTTTATAGCGTCCATTATCAACATTAGTCTTTAATGATAATGAGTCTAGGGTATTGTTTGTATAACCAATACGGTTATTATTGTTTAAATCATCAATACCTAGAATAGGCTTTAGAACTGTTCTATAAAGTATTTCTGCATCTAAAGTACTTAGAGCATCTGTAAAATTATAAGTTTCTTTTCTTAGGTACAACGAATAAAATTCACCATTTAAGTACATGGTAAAATGATTTTTCTTTGAAGGTTTATATAATTGTTGACCTTTGTTTTCAATTCTAAAACTTTCAGCTAATTTCTCTACAAATTCATCAACTGAAAGTCCATTCAAATCTTTTACAAACCTATTGAATTCAGAAATTTTCAAATGAGTTTCTGGAATCAAATAACTCATAAAAAAATTATAATCTTCGGTACCGTTGTGATTTTTATTTTCTAATTGTAAGTCTTTTGATAATAGGGCAGAAGAAGCAGTTCTATGATGCCCATCTGCTATATATAAAGAAGAAACCTCTTCAAAAGCTTTAGAAATAAAAGCGATACTTTCTGCATCTTTTATAACCCATAATCTATGTAATTTTTTATCTGTGGTAGAAAATTCGTATTCTGGGCGTTCAGATTTTTTTTGAAGGATGCTTTTCTCAAGATGAGGGTTATTAGGATAGGTTAAAAGAACTGGCTCAGCATTAAAGCCTGTAGCTTTTAAATAGTTTTCGAATAAAATTTCCCTTTGTAAAATGGTACCTTCGTGTTTCTTAATAATACCATTATTGTAATCTTCTACAGAAGTTGCAGCAATAATACCACAGAAAACAGTATGCATATCTGAACTTTCATATAAATAAAAGGCAGGTGTTTCATCTTGAATAAAGATAGAACTCTCTTTAAATTCTTCATATCTACCACGCACCATTTGAAATCGCTCTTCTTCAGATATCTTTTGATGGTACTTGTAACCGGGATTGATAATATGTAAAAATGTAAATGGATTAAAGTCTAGTTTGGCCCCTAATTCAGCATGCGTATATGCCTCATAAGATTTCGAAGAAACCAAGGCTACTTTGTCTCTACTTGGCCTTACTGCTTTAAAAGGTTTTACAATTGCCATACTAACTTAACAAGCTTATGATTTGTGAAGCCAATTCAGTTCCTATTCTATCTTGTGCCTCTTTAGTTGCTGCACCTATATGAGGTGTCAAAGATAATTCAGGATTCATTAATAATTGAATTTCAGGACTGGGTTCGTTTTCAAACACATCTAAAGCAGCGAATTTTACTTTTTCTTCTTCAATTGCATTTACCAAAGCTACTTCATCTAAAACACCACCTCGAGCTGCATTTACAATTCCAACACCATCTTTCATTTTTGAAATTTCTGTTGCTCCAATAATATACCCATCTTGTGCAGGAACGTGTAAAGTAATAAAGTCACTTTCTTTTAATACAGCTTCTAGAGGTTCAGTATCAATTGAAATAGCAACAGACTGTCCAGTAAAGAAATCTACAGTTACTGATGCGTTTTCTATAAATGCATCTGCAGCAATTACTTTCATTCCTAGGCCAAGAGCTATTTTCGCTGTTTCTTGACCAATTCTTCCAAAACCAATAATTCCAATAGTTTTTCCTCGTAATTCAGTACCACTTCCGTAGGCCTTTTTTAACTGTTTAAATCGAGTGTCACCTTCTAAAGGCATTTCTCTATTTGATTGATGTAAAAAGCGAGCCATACCAAATAAGTGAGCAAAAACCAATTCAGCTACAGAGCTAGAAGAAGCTGCTGGTGTGTTGATTACATGTAAGCCTTGGTTTTTAGCATATTCTACATCAATATTATCCATTCCAACACCACCACGCCCAATTAGTTTAATACTTGGACAAGCATCAATTAATTCTTGACGAACTTGTGTTGCACTTCTTACTAAAATGGCATCAATACCATGCTCATTGATATAGTTTTCTAATTGTTCTTGGGCAACCTTTGTTGTAATTACTTCAAATCCTCCTTTTTGTAAAGCATCAATTCCACTTTGTGAAATCCCATCATTTGCTAATATTTTCATTCTTTATTTTCTTTCTAATTCTTGCATTACATCAACCAACACTTGCACACTGTATAGTGGTAATGCATTATACATACTTGCTCTGTAACCTCCAACACTTCTATGGCCATTTAACCCATTAATACCCGCTTCCTTTAACATGGTTTCAAACGCATCTTTTAAGCTTTCATCTGTTAAAGTAAAAGTGGCATTCATGTTACTCCTGTCTTCTTTAGCAACTACGCCTTTAAACAATGGGTTTCTATCTATTTCTGCGTATAATAAATCTGCTTTCTTTTGATTTACTTTTTCGATAAAAGGAATACCTCCTAAATCTTTTAACCACTCTAGAGTTAACATAGATACATACACAGGAAATACAGCAGGAGTATTAAACATACTATCTTTATCTATATGTACTTGATAATCTAACATAGAAGGAATCACTCTTTCTACTTTCCCTAAAATAGCTTCTTTAACAACTATTAAAGTAGTACCTGCAGGTCCCATATTCTTCTGAGCACCAGCATAAATCAAATCAAACTTTGAAAAATCTAGTTGACGAGAAAAAATATCAGAACTCATGTCACATACTAAGGGTATGTTTATTTCTGGAAATTCTTTCATTTGAGTCCCAAAAATAGTATTGTTACTTGTACAATGAAAATAATCTGCATCAGAAGGAACTTCATATCCCTTTGGGATATAACTAAAGTTTTTATCTTTTGATGAGGCAACTTCTATTAAATCTCCAAATAATTTAGCTTCTTTAATCGCTTTGTTTGCCCAAGTACCTGTGTTTAAATAAGCTGCTTTTTTATCTAATAAGTTATAGGCAGCCATTAAAAACTGAGTGCTTGCACCTCCTTGTAAAAACAATACTTTATAACCTTTACCTTCTAGGTTTAGCAATTCTAAAACAAGAGCTCTTGCTTTTTCCATTACAGCCACAAAAGGTTTACTTCTGTGTGAAATTTCTATCAGAGATAGGTTATCATCATTGAAATTAATAACAGCTTGGGCAGCTTTCTTTAAAACTTCTTCTGGTAGAATACATGGACCCGCGCTAAAGTTGTGTTTTTTCATAATTTTCTTGTGTGTTATTACAGAACAGCAAAGTTGCTAATTTTCTGATAGAAAAAATATTTTTACAGGATTAAATTTTAGATAAGAAAGCTAAGGTATTTACACCGTCAGCATAGTCCGATAGTTCTGGACTTTGTGTTTGACCAAAAGCAATTTCATTTTCGATAAAATCCTTAGAAACAATGCATTGTATGTTTTCTTTTTCTTGATCTAATTTTGTTTTTAAATCAATAAGATTGTCATAGTATTCATAGAAAACACTGGCGATAGGCGAGGCATAGCTTTTATCTTCTTTAATCATTAAAAACCCATTTTCTAGAATATCAAATTCACTCATTAAATATACAGCTTTGTTATAATCATAATTGTTGGCATATTTAACATTGTTTATAATTTCATGATGTTTATACATGCCTTTGAAAAAATTATCGAAATCAAAACCTTTAGGTACAAATAGCTTAGAAACACTTCTACAGCCTAAACCGAAATATCGAAACACATCTTCACTCAAACACTCAAAATCCTCTATAGATTCTGTACCTTGGATTACTGCAATTGAATTTCTATTTTTTCTAATAATACTAGGTTTATCTTTAAAGTAGTACTCGAAATAACGAGCGGTATTATTACTACCAGTAGCAATAACAGCATCAAAATTGGTTAGTTTTCCTTCAGTAAAGGAAATCATACCTTTAAAACTAGGTTCAACATATTCTAAATATTTAGCTAAATAAGGAACTAAATGTTTATCATTAGAAGACTGTTTTATTATAACCTTATGTCCGCTTATTAAAACAGATAAAAAATCATGAAATCCAACTAAAGGAATATTTCCTGCCATTATAATCGCTACTTTTTTAGGAGCGTCTATTTCAATGTTTTCTGTTTCAATCCAAGAGTTTAATTTTTCTTTAGTTAAGGATTTGGACCATCCTTCTAGGGCAAATAGAATATTGTTTTTTGTAAACCATGAATTGTTTTCTTCAGCAATTTTTATTTGGTGCTTAAAACCTTCAAAGAAAAGATCATTCAATACAACATCTTTTTTTTCTTCTATCTTGTCCTCAGAAAATTGACTTAAAAAGCTACCTAATTTTTCGAATGCAGATATTCTATTTTTAATACTCATTATTTCTTTTGGTTATCCGTTTTTTTGGCGTTATTTTTGCATCAGCAAAGGTACAAAACTGAAATAGAAAACAATGGCAATAATTATAACTGATGAATGTATTAATTGCGGGGCTTGTGAACCAGAATGCCCGAATACTGCAATATATGAAGGAGCAGATGATTGGAAATATGCAGACGGAACTGATTTGTCTGGGAATGTAGTATTGCCTAATGGAAATGCTGTAAATGCAGATGAAGATCAAGAACCAATTTCAGATGAAATCTATTATATTGTTGCAGATAAATGTACTGAATGTAAAGGTTTTCATGAAGAGCCTCAGTGTGCTGCAGTTTGTCCGGTAGATTGCTGTGTTCCGGATGAAGATCATGTAGAAACTGAAGAAGAATTACTTGGGAAGCAAAGTTTTATGCATAACGAGTAATTATATTATTACAGTCAAATAGAAAGAAAAAATCTCGAAGCAATTCGGGATTTTTTACATTAAAAAACAGCTATATTTGCACTCGCAAAATTATATCAAATGAAAGCTGGAATTGTAGGATTACCCAACGTAGGGAAATCAACTTTATTTAATTGTTTGTCAAATGCAAAAGCGCAAAGTGCAAATTTTCCTTTTTGTACTATAGAACCTAATCTAGGAGTGGTAAATGTGCCAGATGCTCGAATGGAAAAACTAGAAGAGTTAGTAAATCCTGAACGAGTAATGCCTGCAACTGTAGAGATTGTTGATATTGCTGGATTGGTTAAAGGAGCAAGTAAAGGAGAAGGGTTAGGAAATCAGTTCTTAGCGAATATTAGAGAAACTGATGCAATTCTGCACGTTTTACGTTGCTTTGATAATGATAATATTATTCATGTAGATACTTCTATCGACCCAGTAAGAGATAAGGAAACGATTGATATAGAATTACAGTTAAAAGATTTAGAAACGGTTCAAAAGCGTTTAGAACGTGTAAAAAGAACTGCTAAAACAGGAAATAAAGAGGCACAAGCTGAGTTGGTAGTGCTTTTAAAAATAGAAGAAACATTATTGCAGGGTGTTTCTGTAAGAGCTATAGAATTTACGGAGAAGGAAGAGGTTTTTGTAATTCCTTTACAATTTATTACTTCTAAACCTGTACTGTATGTATGTAATGTAGATGAAAATTCTGCAGTATCAGGTAATACATATGTAGATGCAGTAAAAGATGCAGTGAAAGACGAAAATGCAGAAGTTATCGTATTAGCTGTAGGTACAGAAGCAGATATTACCGAGTTAGAAGATTATGAAGAACGTCAAATGTTTTTAGAAGATATTGGTTTAGAAGAGCCAGGAGTTTCTCGTTTAATTCGCTCTGCATATAAGCTATTAAATTTACAAACCTATTTTACAGCGGGAGTAAAAGAAGTTCGAGCTTGGACAATTCCTGTCGGAGCAACTGCTCCTCAGGCTGCTGGAGTAATTCATACAGATTTTGAAAAAGGATTTATTAGAGCCGAAGTAATTGGGTATGATGATTATGTAACCTATGGTACGGAGACAAAAGTAAAAGAGGCAGGAAAAATGAGAGTGGAAGGAAAGGATTATGTTGTTAAGGATGGAGATGTGATGCATTTCAGATTTAATGTATAAGAAACTTTTAGTATATTTATAGTACGCAACCATACTTTTTATTTCTAATTGTTAACGATTAAAAAAACTACAATGAAAACAATAAAAAGAGTACTACTACTAGTATTTACAGCCTTTACAATAGTATCTTGTAATAGTGATTCTGATTTTCCTAATCCATTACTTACTATTGAACTAGATGGAAGAGAGATCCTATATATTCCCTTAGTATATCTTAAAGACAACCTGATTTCGCATCAGATTTCAATTTTTGATCCAGTGCATGGCAAACAGAAAAATTATCGTGCATTTTTATTAAGAGAAGTATTAGTGTTTAGTTATGGAACAGATTTAACATCGTTAAATCTTGATGATGTTACTCTTACATATTCAGCTTTAGATGGGTTTTCGGCAACAGCTACTGGAGCTCTATCTATAGAACAAGGTGGGTATATCGCTTATGAAGACTTAGATATTGAGGGGCCTTCTAATTGGGAGAGAGTTGCTCCAGAGAATAATAATGACCCAGCACCCTTATATATTGTCTGGTCTGGCGATAATCAAAATCCAACAACGGATGGCTATCCTTGGCCATACCAATTATCTAAAATTAACTTGACACGTTAATTATTAAATTAAAACAAAAAAAGCCTGTTGCATTGCATCAGGCTTTTTTGTTTCTTGTAAGGATGATATATGAACATGCTAAACCTAAAAATGAACTTTTAACTCATTATTTTTAAACCTGAAATATGAAGAATATAAAATATTATGTTTCCTTGTTATTATTGACTCTCCTAATGACTTTTTGTTCGCAAAAAGGGATAGAAAAAGTAAGTTTCCTAGAAGGAACATGGAAAGTGGAAGGGAAGGAAACCTATGAATCTTGGGAGAAAGATGCAAATACACTTGTAGGAGCTTCTTATAAATTGAGAGAAGGAAAGAAGTACATCTCAGAAACATTAGAAATTAAGAGTATGAACGGAAAGATGATATATACAGCTATCGTTAAAAATCAAAATAAAGGAAAAGGGATTCCTTTTACATTACAACCCGTGAAAGACAAGTTGTATTCTTTTGAAAATCTATCACATGACTTTCCAAAGAAAATACAGTATAAGGTGCTTAGCAAAAACGAAATCCAAGTCAATGTTCTAGGAAAAGAAGATAAAGGGTTTTCTTATAAGGTTATAAAACAATAATTCTAATTTATTTTCTGATTGATAAATAATTATATATTTGCAACATAAATGAGTAAAAATAGATTACATATAACACCAAAAGCACTATCCATTCAGTGTGATTATCGAGGAATAAATGAATTATTCTCTCGAAAAGGGGCGTTATATGTCGATTTTTAATTGTTATTTTAATATGAAATAAGTTTAAAACTAAAGATATATGTAAGCGCCCAAGAAATTGGGCGCTTTTTTTATGAGATTTTTTGAAAAAGATAATAGATGAATATTAAAAAATAAAATAAGAGGTATTGATACGTAAGCAATTGGGAGACAAACTATTGCGTGATTATCACATTATTCGCTAAAAAGCGAACAGGAATACCTATGTCTTAATTTAGTTTAACTAATTGATTATCAATAAATTAAATTAAATTTTTATTTGTTTTATTAAAAAAGTCTTTACATATTTGCACCGCAATTGAGTAAAACAAAATACCTCGATAGGTACATAAATAAAAAGAAATGATGCAAAGTATTTTACACATAAATTTTGAGAGCCCTGCAAAATGGCTGTCCGATAATTGTTATAAAATACCCATTGATGTCTTAAATAATCAAAAATGTAGTGTGAATTGAATTTACATATATAATTGGAATATATAAAGGCATCTTGAAAAAGATGCCTTTTTTAGTTCATTGACATATTGAAAACTAAACGTATTGACGCCTAGCTTAATTTGGTTAGAGCACTCGACTGATAATCGAGAGGTTGTGAGTTCGATTCTCATTGCGTCAACTATTAGGAAGAGCAAGCCAATTGGTGGTGGCCGCAGTCTTGAAAACTGTTAGGAGCTAATGACTCGTGTGGGTTCGACTCCCACTTCTTCCGCAAGATGATATTGTAGCTCAACGGTAGAGCGGGAACCTGTTAAGTTCTTGGTTGAAAGTTCGAATCTTTCCAATATCGCAAATGACAAGGTGGCTGAATGGTTAAGGTAACGGTCCGCAAAACCGATTTTTATGAGTTCGAATCTCATCCTTGTCTCTATTGGAAGTATTGAGCAATTGGTAGGCTTGCCTGACTGTAAATCAGGTTTCTTTATTGAACGTGTAGGTTCGACTCCTTCTACTTCCACTATAGTACTGTCTTTGGCAAGAAGTCTCGATTGTCTCTCGAGAGAAGCGGGTTCGACTCCCGTCAGTACTGCAAAAGCTCTGTTAGCATAACGGTTAGTGCATCCCACTTTCTATGGGAAGATAAGAGTTCGATTCTCTTACAGAGTACATTTTGAGATATAGCTTAATAGGTAAAGCATCGCTCTCATAAGGCGAAAGATTTAGGTTCGATTCCTAATATCTTAACCATGCAGGAATGGCGAAATGGTAAACGCAGCTGATTTAGAATCAGTACACTGGGAGTTCGAATCTCTCTTCCTGTACAAATTACCCCTCTAATCCAAATGGAAGAGATAATGGTTTTAAGCGCCATCAAGTCCCAGTTCGAATCTGGGGAGGGGTACAGATAAGCTTATGGTGTAATGGAAAGCATTCAACGTTACGATCCTTGAGGTATGGGTTCGAATCCTGTTAAGCTTGCAAAACGATCTGTGATGTAATGGGTGAGTATACAAGGTTTTGAGCCTTGAAGTATAGGTTCGATTCCTATCAGATTGTCAATGGAACAGTAGCAAAGTTGGTCAATGCACTGGTCTGAAGCTCCAGATATACAGGTTCAATCCCTGTCTGTTCAACAAATGAAAAAGAGAAGATGAATGTTGGGGGAGAGTTGCTTTAAAATGCCTCGTTTTTACATATTGTAAGGCGAGGCTATATCAAAATAGAATAAAAAATATCACAATATCAAGTGAGTCTAGTTGAGTGTTTCTGTATAACACCATTGTACAATTTATTGCTGAGAAGTATGATGATTTTGTATACAACTTGACTTGAAGGTTTGGACTGTCAACCAAAAACAGTCTTCATTCTATGGTCGTGGGTTCGACTCCCACTCTCAATTCTTTTGAGATAACTCAGTAGGCTAGAGTAATAGATAGTTGCGTCGGTTCGATTCCGACCTCAAGTGTTGACTTGAGTAGCTCAGGGGTAGAGCACTGCACTCAGGATGCAGGATATGGACTAGAAATCCAACCTAAAGCTGATCATCTTATAAAACTGATCACCAGCCTGTCACGCTGTAATACATGACAAAAACAGTGTATTGGGAATCGGTTTTAATTTTGATTTATCACAATTAGAACAATTCTTAATATATCTTGAAGTATCCATTTACTAAGATGTAAACAAAGACTTTTCTTTTCTTGAGAAGTAGAATGCTACTCATATGAGTAATGATCTTTTTAAAAGAATTGCAAACTCGATGTGGCAATTTAAGTTATGAGTATTTCCATATAGAAAGAATGATTTTCAATACACTGTTTTTAAAAATGAAATAAAGAATTCGCAGATACGATTCTGATCTGTGATGATACGGTAATTCTTTTAAATAAGAAATTATTGATAAGATCTATAGTGGATCAAAATATTTTGTCTAATCATTAAAAATTAAGAAAATGAAAAGAGTAAGAATCAATGTAGGAAAAGTAGGTTTGGTTTTCAAAAATGGAGATTACCAAAGAGTTATCACGCAAGGTATCAACTGGCTAAAATTTAGAGAGTCTGTGATGATTTATAACAAGGCACATATATTTGCTGTTCCAATAGCATTAGAAATCTTGCTTAAAGATGAGGTATTAGCTGAGATGTTAGAACTTGTTGAAGTTCGGGATAATGAAATTGTATTAGTATACGAGAATAAGAACTTTAAGAACGTATTGTCAGCGGGGCGTTATGTGTTCTGGAGAGGTTTAATCGAAAGAGAATTTGTCAAAGCGGATTTAAGTAAAATTGAAGTTACTGAACAAATTGATAAATCTCTTTTTAGCAAATTAGAATTGAGCAAATATGTAAGAGTCTTTGAAGTAGCAGCCTATGAAAAGGCAGTTTTGTTAATTGACGATGTGTATAGCAAAACTTTAGAATCAGGGATATACAGGTATTGGAGAAATGATACTTCAATTAAAATTGCTAAAGCAGATTTACGTCAGTTGCAATTGGAGATTTCAGGTCAAGAATTGTTAACTAAAGATAAAGCGGCAATCCGTATTAACTTCTATACTCAGTATAAAGTTATTGATATTGAAAAAGCGTTATTAGAAAATAAAGATTACGAGAAGCAACTTTATATAGCTATGCAATTAACATTAAGAGCATACGTAGGTAGCTATTCTTTAGACGAGCTTTTGGAGCGTAAAGAGAATATTGCAAAGGGAGTGTTTGATGACGTGAAAGATACTGCTGAAAAATTAGGGGTATCTATTTTGAACTGTGGTATGAGAGATGTAATCTTGGCAGGAGAAATGAAGGAGATTATGAATCAAGTATTGGTAGCTCAAAAGAAAGCTCAAGCGAATATCATTACAAGACGTGAGGAAACTGCTTCAACTCGTAGCTTACTGAATACAGCAAAATTAATGGAAGACAACGATATGTTGTTCAAGTTAAAAGAAATGGAGTATGTAGAGAAAATTGCTGACAAAGTCGGTAAGATCTCAGTTTCTGGAAATGGAAATATGGTGAAACAACTGAAAGAGATTTTTTCAGTTAGTAAATAAAAAAAGCCCATTCAAAAGAATGGGCTTTTGTATTATATACAATCTATCCTTTATAAAAAGGTAGTTTTACAACCGTTGCCGAAATTTGTTTTTTACGAACTTGTATAAAAATTTCGGTATCTCTTTTTGTATGTGGTCTATTTACATAACCCATTCCAATACCTTTTCCTAAAGACGGACTCATGGTTCCAGACGTAACATCACCAATTACATTTCCTTCTGCATCTACAATATCATATCCTTGTCTTGGGATCCCGCGTTCATTCATTTCAAAAGCAACTAATCTACGCGTAACTCCAACTTCTTTTTGTGCTTTTAAATTCTCTGCGTTTATAAAATCTTTGGTAAATTTTGTAATCCAACCTAAACCAGCTTCAATAGGAGAGGTAGTATCATTAATATCATTTCCGTATAAACAATACCCCATTTCTAAACGCAAGGTATCACGAGCAGCTAAACCAATAGGTTTGATACCAAAATCGGCACCAGCTTCAAATACTTTATTCCATACTTGTTCTACTTCATCATTCTTTACATAGATTTCAAAACCTCCAGAACCTGTATATCCAGTTGCAGAAATAATAGCGTGTTCTATCCCAGCAAAATCTGCTACTTTAAATTTATAAAAAGGAATTGCTGCTAAATCAATTGAAGTCAAAGATTGCATCGCTTCAATAGCTTTTGGACCTTGTATAGCTAACAAAGAATAATTGTCAGAAATGTCTTTTAATTCTGCTCCAATTCCTTCATTATGCATCTGAATCCAGTTCCAGTCTTTATCAATATTAGAAGCATTTACAACCAACAAATACGTAAACTCTTTTACTCGATAACAGATTAAATCATCTACAATACCATTTGTATCATTAGGAAAACAACTGTATTGTGCATCTCCTATTTCTAGCTTAGAAGCATCGTTAGAAGTCACTTTTTGAATCAATGCCAAAGCATGTTCACCTTCTACTAAAAATTCTCCCATATGACTCACATCAAAAACGCCAACACCTTTTCTGACTGTTAAGTGTTCTGCTGTTACACCTTCATATTGTACAGGCATATTATATCCTGCAAAGGGAACCATTTTTGCCCCTAGAGCTTCATGTATGTGAGATAATGCTGTGTTTTTCATGTGCGAATAAATTGATTTGTGTACGCAAATGTATTGAAAATTCATAGAAACAAAGACCGTTTTCTATAGCAAAAATTCTGTTAATATTTTTACTTAAAAATTTAATAGTATTACATTTGAAGAGAATCTACTCAAAAAATAAAAAATGAAATCACTAAAGTCATTATTATCAATCTTTTTGTTCGTTTCAGCTAGTATATTTGCTCAAACACCAACCGACTATTTATCCAAAGATTTTCATCAAAAAAGAAGAGCCGAGTTCAGAGCAAAAATGCCAGCCAACTCTATCGCTGTTATTTTTGCAAATCCAGTAAGAAATAGAGCGAACGATGTTGACTATGTATATCATCAAGATCCTAATTTTTATTACTTAACAGGGTATAGAGAACCCAATGCAGTATTGGTCATTTATTCCGATGATCAACAAAATACTGATGGAAATACTTATAATGAAGAATTATATGTACAGGAAAGAAATCCTAATGCCGAAATGTGGAACGGTAAAAGATTAGGGATTGAAGGGGCTAAAAATGAATTGGGTTTTGCAAATGCATTTAATGCGATTGATTTTGTGAAAGCGAATATAGATTTTAAAAATTTTGATAAAATATTTATAGAGAAGTTTAAAGACGATTATAGAGATACTGGAAATGGTGCTGAAGTTTATGACTTGGTAAAAAGCTTTAAAACTAAGGCAGGTTACGATCCTAATATTTATCTATCTAGAGCTAAAAAGTATGTGTATGAATTAGTCAAAGCTACTCCTATAGAGAATAGTGCTAATGTTGCGCAAGTGATTGGCAGAATTGAAAATCGTTTCCCAGAAATTAAGAAGGACGACCTGTTGATGAAATACAAAAGCGCTACAGATGATAAATTAAAAGGAGAGCTGAAACAAAAGATTACGTTAAAACTAACCCCAAAAACAAATATTGATATCGATTTCTTGTCGGCTACTTTGACTAACATGCGAGAAATTAAATCACCAGAAGAAATTAAATTATTAACTAAGGCAATTCGTATTTCTGCTGTGGGACAGATTGAAGTTATGAAGGCTATGAAGCCACATATGTCAGAAACTGAGTTACAAGGGATTCATGAATTTGTGTATAAAAAATATGGAGCAGAGTATGAAGGCTATCCTTCTATTGTTGGTGCTGGTAATAATGGTTGTATTTTACACTATATAGAAAATAATAAAACAAAAGTTGGAAACGATTTAGTACTTATGGATCTAGGAGCAGAATACCGAGGATATACTGCAGATGTAACGAGAACGATTCCTGCTAATGGAAAGTTTACAGTAGAACAGAAAGCTATTTATGACATTGTATATAATTCGCAAGAAGCTGGTATTAAAGCTAGCGTTGTTGGTGCTAGTTTTAATGCGCCAAATACAGCATGTAGGAAAGTAATTAACGAAGGATTACTTGCTTTAGGAATTATTAAAACTATTAATGAGAGACATAATTATTTACCTCATGGAGTATCGCATTATATAGGATTAGATGTACATGATCCAGGAACTTATGGTACGTTTAGAGCTAACTCAGTTATTACCGTAGAACCGGGAATATATATTCCTGAAGGAAGTCCATGTGATAAAAAATGGTGGGGTATTGCTGTAAGAATTGAAGATGATATTTTAATTACTGAAAAAGGTCCCATTAATTTATCAGCTGAAGCACCAAGAAAGTCAGATGAAATTGAAAAAATGATGGCTAAAAAAAGTGTGCTAGACGAATTCGTATTGCCAAATTTGGATGATAAATAAACTTAATTGTATCATTTAAATTATTAGCCTATAATTTTCGGATTCTAATTTAGAGATTCCTAACTTAGCTGTACTAAATTATGAACTATGTCTAGTACTGATAAAATATTGGAAATCCCTGAATTATATAGAATTAACGAGCCATTACAACAAAATACTTACTTAGTTAATGGCGAATTAAAGCCATGGACTGGAGAGACGGCAGATGTATTTTCAACAATTTCTTCTAGCAGAGCATATCGTCCTACTTTATTAGGAAGCATTCCACAATTAGGAAAAGAAGAGGCTTTAGAGGTCTTAGATGCTGCTTGTAATGCTTATGATAAAGGTAAAGGGTTATGGCCTACCATGAAAGTTTCCGACCGAATTGCTTGTATGGAAAAGTTCGTAGAACAAATGAAAGTCAAGCGAGAAGAGGTGGTGAAATTATTGATGTGGGAAATTGGAAAAACTTTGCCAGATTCTGAAAAAGAATTCGATAGAACCATCGATTATATCTACGATACTATTGAAGATTATAAACAAATGGATCGAGATAGTGCGAAGTTTGAGAAAAGTGGTGGGGTATTTGCACATATTCGTAGAGGTCCTTTAGGAGTTGTACTATGTTTAGCACCTTATAATTATCCATTAAATGAAACTTTTTGTTTGCTAATTCCAGCAATAATTATGGGAAACACGGCTATCTTTAAGCCTGCGAAATTTGGAGTGCTATTAATGTCTCCTTTATTAGAAGCATTTCAGAATAGTTTTCCAAAAGGAGTAATCAATGTTATATATGGAAGAGGTAGAACCTTAGCTACACCAATCATGCAATCTGGTAAGATTGATGTGTTAGCGCTAATCGGAAATAGCACATCTGCAAAAGCATTGCAAAGCCAACATCCAAAGAGTAACCGACTTAGACTAGTTTTAGGTTTAGAAGCAAAAAACCCTGGGATTGTATTACCAGACGCCGATTTAGATTTAGCCATAGAAGAATGTTTAGCAGGGACTTTATCCTTTAATGGACAACGATGTACAGCACTTAAAGTACTATATGTGCACGAAGATATTGTAGCCGAATTCAATAAAAAGTACGCAGCAAGAGTAGATGCATTATCCTTTGGAAACCCATGGAATACTGGAGCCAAACTAACACCATTACCTGAGCCAGGGAAACCAGCTTATATTCAAGAACTCATTGATGATGCAAAAGCAAAAGGAGCCAAAATTATAAATGCTAAAGGAGGAGAGACTAGAGATAATTATATTTTTCCAGCTGTTCTATATCCTGTAACAAAAGAGATGCGTGTTTTTGAAGAAGAGCAATTCGGACCCGTAGTGCCAATTGTTCCATTTAAAGATATAGAGAAGCCTTTAGATGATATTGCAGATTCTAATTATGGTCAGCAAGTAAGCTTGTTTGGTAAAGATGTACACACCTTATCGCCTTTAATAGATAGCTTGGTAAACTTAGTATGTAGAGTAAATTTAAATAGCTCTTGTCAACGTGGACCAGATGTATATCCATTTACAGGACGAAAAGATTCAGCAGTTAGTACTTTAAGTGTGCATGATGCTTTACGATCATTTTCTATTAGAACTTTTGTAGCTTCTAAGGATAATGAGTATAACAATGCGATTTTAGAAGAACTCCTAGAAAAGAAGACATCCAATTTTATCAATACAGATTATATTTTATAATGAGTCTAGAGCAGCCTAATAATCCGCTTCATGGCATTAAACTAGCAACCATGTTAGAACAATTGTATTTAGAATATGGTTGGCAAGAAATGGGCGAAATTTTAAATATTAACGCTTTTAAAAATAATCCGACGTATAAATCGAGTTTGAAATTTTTAAGAAAGACACCATGGGCTAGAGAAAAAGTAGAGAAGTTGTATGTAAAAACGATGATAAATTAACTCGATATAATTTTCAAAACATAATCTTTTGTCAATGGTTTTCCATTGGCAATTTTTTTGATATTCTCAAAAGTGAATACAAAATCACAACCATTTTTGTAATCAGAGCAGCCATAGGCTAAACTTCCTTTTAAAACAGTTCCTTTTCTGCATTTAGGACAAGGGATTTTGTGGCTGTCATTATGAGGAGTTTTCAACGAAATAATCTCACCTTGAGTAGCAGATTGCTTCATTTCATTCGCAATGACACTCTTTTTAGGTTCTAATAGTATATTAAATTGCTCATCGAATCTAAGTAAGCCTTCTACAAATCCTACTTCAGTTTTAAACCCTTTTAAGTTAGTTGTAGAACCTTTGTCTATCAAACGTATAAGTTGATTTTCAGAAATCTTCTTTTCATGAATTTTAAACGAAACTTTAAAATCACATTGATTTTTATATTCTGAACAACCGAAAGCACTAGACCCTTTCAAAAGTATTCCTTTATTACATTTTGGGCATGTTTTTCCTGTTACTTGTTTTCTTTGTACTGAACTTTTTTCTGGTTTCTTTTTCTTGGTTGAAGGTTTCTTTTTTTCTGTTGGAGTAACTGAGGAAGCATGTGAAATGGTAATGTTCTTTTTGCTTGAGCGTACTTCATACACCAATTCATCTACCATCTTTTTCATGTTCTTAATAAATGTACCTGCATTAAACTCGCCACGTTCAATTTCTTTCAATCGCTTTTCCCAGCGTCCTGTAAGCTCTGCCGATTTCAATAACTCGTTATCAATTAAATCAATCAATTGAATTCCAGTTTGCGTAGGAATAACTAATTTTTTTGCACGTTCAATATATTTTCGTCGAAATAAAGTCTCTATAATACTGGCTCGTGTAGAGGGCCTGCCAATTCCGTTTTCTTTCATCAATTCACGCATTTCATCATCATCTACTTGTTTTCCAGCAGTTTCCATTGCTCTTAATAAACTCGCCTCGGTATAATTTCTCGGAGGCTTAGTTTGTTTCTCTAAAAACGAAGGCTCATGTGGACCTTTTTCTCCTTTTGTGAAAGTAGGTAAGATTGCTTGTTCAGAAGTAACTTTCTTTCCTTTTGTCTCTTTGGGTACAGTCGAAAAGTTAAAAACGGTTCTCCAACCTTGTGTCAAAATTTCTTTTCCGGTAGCTTTAAAAGGAACTTCAGCTGCTTGCCCTAATACGGTGGTATTGGAGATTTGACTATCCTCATAAAATACAGCAATAAATCGCTTGGTAATAATATCATAAACCTGTTGTTGATTGTATTGTAGTTTGGCTTCTATTCCAGTAGGAATTATAGCATGATGATCGGTTACTTTCTTATCATCAAATACCTTTTTTGTTTTTCTGATTTTCTTTCCTAATAGTGGTTGTATAAGTTCACTATATTTTGAGAGTCGTTTTAAAATTCCGGGCACTTTTGGATATAAATCATTAGGCAAGAAAGTAGTATCTACTCTTGGGTACGTAACTACTTTCATCTCGTAGAGCTTTTGAACTATTTTTAAGGTTTCATCTGCCGAGAACCCAAACTTATTATTGCAATAGACTTGCAATCCTGTTAAATCGAATAATTTTGGAGCATAATCTTTTCCTTTCTTTTTAGTAACCGAAATAATTTCAAAATCAGCCGCTTGCACTTTTTCTGCTAATTCCTGACCCTCTTCTTTTTTGGTAAAACGTCCTTCTTCATAATTGAAGAGAGTATTTCTATACGTTGTCTGCAATTCCCAATAAGGTTCTGGTTTAAAACTCTCAATTTCTTTATATCTATTTACCAACATGGCTAGGGTAGGAGTTTGTACTCTTCCTACAGATAAAACCTGCTTGTATCCACCAAATTTAACGGTATATAGTCGAGTCGCATTTAAACCTAAAAGCCAATCGCCTATAGCTCTAGAAAAGCCTGCGTAATAGAGGTTGTCATATTTTTCTGAAGCATGTAAATTTTTGAATCCGTCTTTAATAGCTTCCTCTGTTAAAGATGAAATCCATAGGCGTTTTATTTCACCAGTATAATTGGTTTGATTGATTACCCAACGTTGTATCAATTCTCCTTCTTGACCTGCATCCCCGCAGTTAATAATCAATGTTGCTTTTTCAAATAAGCTTTTGACAATCTTAAATTGTTTTTGAATTCCAGCATCTCCAGTTACTTTGGTAGAGAATTTTTCTGGTAACATGGGCAAGTTGTTTAAGTCCCAACTTTTCCAATGTGGCTTATAATCTTTAGGTTCTAAAAGTGTACATAAATGTCCAAAGGTATAGGTAACTGCATAGCCATTACCTTCATAGTAACCATCACGTTTTGTGTTGGCTCCCAGTATGTTAGCAATTTCTCTAGCAACACTAGGTTTTTCAGCAATACAAACTTTCATATATAAATTTTGAACAGCGGAAAATTAGTAATTATTATGTTATTCCTAGAATTAAATTTAATTAAGATTCTCTTACTTTTTCACAAAAACCATACAGTGTTGCCAAGGAAGGTTTTTTATGTTTTCTTCTAGTACAAAACCAGCTGCATTCATTTCCTTTACAGCTTGTTTTTCTGTCATTTTGTGGATCTTTTTAATGGGAACTCTGATATCTTCTTTACGATACTCTACCAAATAAATTTTCCCGCCTTTTCGTAATGCCTTTTTTATGCTTGAAATGACCTCTTTAGGATAATTAAACTCGTGATATACATCTACTAAAAGAAATTTGTCTATTGAGTTTTTAGGTAAGTTGACACTTTGCTCGCTTCCTTTTACAACGATTACATTCGTAATAGAATCTATAGCCTTTCGGTACTCCAAAGTAGTGAGCATTTCGTCTTGAATATCTACCGCATAGATAGCTCCATTTTTAGCAATGGGAGCCATTTTAAAAACATGGTATCCAGAACCAGCACCGATATCGGCAATCTTATCGTTGGGTTGAATGTTCATGTTTTTTAACAAGGTAGAAGTGTTTTCTTCTTTTTCTCTTTCAGGGCGTTCTAGCCATTCCATTTCTGTGAATCCCATTACATGAGCAATTTCTCTTCCCATATACCATTTTCCAATGCCATTTGGATCTCCATTTTTATAAATGTATTCGGTATCGGTAGTTTTGTCTTTGGTTACGCATTGAAATTGAAGAAACACAATGGGTAATAGTACTAATAAATGAGTGATTTTTTTCATATTCAAGACAGCTAAGTTACTTAAAAAAGCATAATGATGCTAGAACTTTAGCGTTCGAAACGATGATTTCTAACACAATTGTATAGTTAGAATATGATTTATAATACTTTATACTGAAAAGCAAAGTATTGTTATAGAATCTATAATTATAAAAAATAGATTGTATGTTCACTAATTAAGCGATGTAATGATATTTTGTCTCTCTTTCCATATAACTTTTTACGATCCCTTTTTCGTTTAATTCATCTAGCACAGTATATAGTTTAAGGATCATTGGTATAGATTCTACTTTTTTTAGAATTTCAATACTTGTTAAAGGACCTTTGCTTAGTGCCGTTATAATTGATTGTTGCTTGGTTGAAAAATGTTCTAAATTCATGATATAAATGTTTATACCGTAAAATTAAAAGTAACACAATATATATATCAAAAAATTAGATAAAGTGAAGTCCTGATTGTGTGAATCGTCTTTACATAAAGATAAGTGGACTTTGGACACTACTAATAACACTATCAGTGAGTCTATAGTTTAGAGACTTTTAAACTCACTTTTCATTAGATCATTACTTCACTTACCTGAACTACAGGTTCTATATTGGTAAAGTTTGGTAAATCTCCCATAATTTCATTAGCATTTGGACCAAAAGCATTCCCAAATTCTTCTACGCTATCGAAATACATATTACCCATGCCAGCAAAAGAAGCTGGGCTACCTGGCACTGCGCCACCAAGTCCTTTTTCAACAGTAGCTCCTTTAAGAGCACTCCCTAATAATTTTTTAACTAGCGGGATGTGGGTGTTACAATAATAGTGCATGTCAAATTTTTTACCTTCAGCATTTGGATATAGTACACTCACTTTAATCATTCCTTTTTTCATTTGATATGTTATTTTAGTTATAGATATGCGAATCTATTAAAAAGAAACCCAAGTACTCTATTATTTAAAAAATTACTGGTTTCAGGAGCTATCTTTTTTTGATAGCTTAGACTTCTTCTAAAATTGATTCTCCAGTCGAATTGTCGCCAGAAGTCCATTCCCACGTTTCGTATAATCGTATTTTTCCATTCGGCATTATTTGGGGTTTAGATAAACAAATGCCAGTCATTAATTCGCCATTACTATTTATTTGATGATAGCGCATGTCAATTTCACCCTCTTCATTTACCAACCCAATTAAATGGCCTTTTATAATTTGTCCACCTTTGTAATCCGAAGTCAAGATATTTCCATGCTGCTTATATTCAAATAGGGTTTCTTTTGACGTTTCTCCGTTTTCAGAATTCTCAATGGGTCGAAAAGTTTTGTTATGATAATTCATTGTGATGTCTAAACTCCTAATTTTGTTGGTATTTCGTTAGTTTTTGAGGCGAAATTTATTGACAATACTCTTGTATTCATCTCCGTAAAAGGTAACGTCTATAGAAATATTCCATTCGGTCTGAGAAACTCTTTCTCCGCTTATTCTGCCTGTTGGCGGAACATCTTTGTCTGGGTCATATTCAAAGCCACAAAAACAAATTTCTGAAAAAACAATTTTAATATCAGACAATTCATTATCCTCATAGCTAAAGGCAGTAAGTGCTGGGTTGATTTCAAAACGAATAAACTCAGAATACTCGTCATCAGAAATATTAACGTCATCTTCTGCTGAATACTCATATTCAAAAACTAAGTTAGTACCCTCTTCAACATTTCCATATTTCATATAACTTCCATCATATGTCTCAATATTCAATGTTTTGTTTTCTGAAAAATGATAAGTATAATATTCTTCATTCTTTTTAGAACAAGAAGTCAAAATGAGGCTGCTTATGATTAAAAGTTTTATAAATATTTTCATTTTTATGAGCAATTTGGTTTAATGTATTTTTTGTTGTGAGTTCAAGCAACTAATTTAGTAAATACAAACCAAACCTTTTAGTCATAGGTAGTTAAAAAAATGTGAGAGTTTTCTGAGTACACAAACAAGCAATTATGTATCGCCAGTTTTATTCTTTCAGTTCGTTGAACAGTATTTTCCCATTAAATTCAACTTTTGAAATATGTCGAGAACTATTATTCCAATCGAGCGGAGTCCAATACTTTGGGTATTTCACAACGATAGAATTTCCGATTAACATTTCTTTCAGGGAATCTAGTTCTAATCCATTTTCTAATCCTCTATTGATATAGAACCTACGCTGTTTGTTTTTTATTACAAAAATAACATCGTTTCCTTTATTGCTGTAAATTTCGGACACAACGCCCATTTCTGTAACGGCTTGGCTTTCAGAAACAATAGGAACAGGTCTAAAAATGAGTATGGCAATCATAAAAAAGACAAAACCTAAAATGGTTAGAGAATATGTAGCTATTTTTTTCATAGTTATATGTTTTCAAATAGACTAACGTATTTGCATCAAATAAGTTGCACCTAACTGCCGCAGGCAGGTGGTTAAGCAACTAAATTTGCAAATATAAGCCGAACCTGCCTACCGCAGGCAAGGTAATAAATCCACGCGGTCACTGAGCTTGTCGAAGTGAGGATTTTCGTAAGTAGGCGAGAACGAGCAATTACTTATTGCTATTGTTGTATACTGTTTGGTGTTGAGGGGCTATTTTATAAGCTTATATCCAACTCAAAATCTCTTTCAATTATCTTCTTTTTGAAGATATTACTAAATACGGGTTTTCCGTTACTGTCTAAATTTATTTTTATGACATTTATCACCGTAAAATCTACAGCAAATTGAATATTTCTGTATCCTTTTCTAATTTTAATTTTGTCAAAAATATTCTTGATATCACCGTAAATAGTTAAAGGAAGAACAAACTGTCTTTTTATATTTTTTTTCGGTCTGTTTGATTCATAGCTTTCAAAGCCATAATAACCATATGGAACTTTAAAAGGACTTGTGTAATTGTGTAAATCGTCAAACCTTCTAATAAGCCCCATACCTGCTCCATGACCGTACATTCTTATATCGAAGGCGGTAAAATTAGGATAAACTGGCGCATTGTTTTTTTCAAAACGAAATAAGCATTTTTCAACTCCTGATACTTCAAATATATAAACCGAAATATTTGATTTATCAATTAAATCTAAGCTCTCAAAATAACCAACGATATCAACTTTTTCTAATTCTTCTATAAGATTATCTTGTTCAAGGACAGAAGTTTTCTCTTCATTTTTCAGGTTATTACACGATAATAAGATTATTGTGGAGAGTAGAATGATTTTTTTCATAATTTATTGATTTAAATTGTGACAACGTGTTTGTGTATGATTTCGTTTCGCCCGCCTACCGCAGGCAGGTGTTTCAGTAACTAAATTAGCAAATACAAACCGAATAGAAAATCTGCGAGGATTTTCGTAAGTAGGCGAGAACGAGCAATTACTTATAGCCATTGTTGTGCTTTCGTTATTTTTTTTCAATTAGACTTATCAATTTTTTAGCTTGAATTCTATTTTCATTAATTAGAGGAACATAGTTCTCTAAAAATGAAATTTGCCAATTTATCATAGATTCTAACTTTCCGTCTTCTAATTTTTCAATTACTTGATTAGGTTCCACTCGAAATCCTCTTTTATATTTTAATATCTCCAATGATGGACCTTCAATATTTTCTAACACAAATTTTAAATGAAAAGCAGTTAGATTGTTATAATTTACATAGTCTGTCAAATAATATTTTTTCAGATTTTTCTTAATAATATTATTATCAACGTATTCAATAATTCCAGACTCTAGCATCTTGATGTAAGAAGTATTATTGTTATTAGGCGATAGATTACGTGTCAATGAGCTAGGTAAAAGAGACAGGTCAATTTCACTATATTTTCTTTCCGAAACTTTGTTCAGATAATTTGTATAACGTTGGATATTATCTAAATCCCTTTTGTAATTTATAACATCTAATTCCAACTCTTCTTGCACTTGATTTAAAAAGTTTTTCGCACCAATTCTGTTAAGTCGATTTTGATTCCAGTTATTAATCTGAAGTGCAATTAGGATTCCAATAACCACTAATATAATTTCTCCGATGGCATATTTAAAATACTTGCCTGTTTTATTTTCCATAAGTAAGTTTTGGCGAATTTTTCGAAAGAATTTTATCATTGGTTAGTAGTTTGTTATAATGAAGCACAACTACCTGCTAAACGTAGTTCTGTATTGTTTGAGTAAATATAAAGAACTTGGGCAACAATTATAAGAGAGCAGACTTCCTATAAAACTCTTATAA
>JAGDZT010000005.1:0-88421 GCA_049115635.1 Flavobacteriaceae bacterium | reverse complement strand
GCTGTATAAACTGTAGTACTTACTATATTAAAGTTTCCTGCTACTCCATTTCCTACATCAATATCATCTATCGTAAATCCTGTAACAGGTTCATCAAAGGTGATTGTGATATCAAACGCTGCATTGGTTGGGTCTGGAACTCCTGAAGTAATGGTTGGAATTGGTTTGATGCCATCTACATTTACATTGCTCGTATTTCCAACATTGTTTAATGTAAGAATTGCATCTATATTGGTGCTTCCTACAATTGTGCCTCCATTTAAAAGAATATCACTACCTACACTAATGCCATCTACATCTAAATCGCCTTCTACAATTGTATATCTAAAATCTGCTGTAAGGCTATTTGTAATCGCTCCATTTAAAACTGCTTGTACAGTACTACTTCCTATAGTTATTGGAATCGATGGGTTCCCTGTAGTGGTTGCCGCATTGGTAAAAGTTACTGTGAAATCTAAATGAGATCCTATACCATAATTCCCATCGGTGGGAACACTTACCATCGTTACTACTGGAGCGTCATCATCTATAATGGTTACCGTAGCGGTATCCGTAGTGGTAATATTAGCCCCAGATCCAGTTCCACTTACCGAAGTAAGGGTTACTGTAAAAGTTTCTATTTCTTCACCTATCATGTCATCCGTAATTGGGATGGCAACAGTCTGTGTCTCTCCTGCTGTTCCTACAAAAGTAGCTCCTGCTGCATCTGCAAAAGAAGTATAATCACTTGTGGTTACAGCAGTTCCATCGGTAGTAGTAATGTTTAAAACAAACCCATCTTGTACAGGATTGGTTAGAGTAGCTGTTAAATTAGCAACTCCTTCTGCTTCTGTCATTGTGATGTCTTCAATGGTAACTACTGTATTATCGTCATTGTTAATCGTTATCGTTGCTGTATCGGTAATAATAATCTCTGCAGTAGTGAGTGTTGTACTTGATAAGTTACTCAATACAACAGTGAGTGTCTCATCTGCCTCAACCTTGTTATCTGTAGTTGGAGTAATGGTATAAGTAATTGTCTGACCAGGTGCTCCTGTAAAGAATAACGTCTCTGTAGTTGCTGTATAATCTGAATCAGCTGTGGTAGCTGTACCATCTGTAGTACTTACATCAATGCTAAACCCTCCATCTACTTCATGGCTTGACGTTACTGAAACTGTAATCGTTCCATCATCTTCATTTCCACTTACATCAGCAATGGTTACTGTCGTGGTATCATCGTTCTGGATGGTTCCTACTCCTTGACTTGGAAGTGTAATTGATCTTCCTACTGCTTGTAAGTTACTTAAGATTGCTGCAAATGATTCATCTAACTCTACGGTATCATCTCCAGCAATACTTACCATAAAGGTTTGTGCCTCTCCATTGGTTCCTGCAAAGTTGAGCGTTCCATTAGCTGTTGTATAATCAATTCCTGCAATGGCAGTTATGTTGTTTGTATTATAGTCTACCGTAAACGGTACATCTACTTCACCTGTAAGTGTTACTGTAAAGGTAAAGTTGGTAGTTGCTCCACCAGATCCTTCATTCATCGATACATTATCGATTGCTAAAGATGCAGAATCATCATTTAAGATCATTACAGTGGCACCATCTGATGTACTTACATCAAGGTTCTCTACAATCGGAGCAATTAGATTGCTCAGCCCAATAAACAATGTCTCATCAGCTTCTACTTTAGTATCTGCTGTTGGAGTCACGGTAAATGTTTGTGTTTCCCCTATATTTCCAGCAAAATTTAAGACTACAGGACTTGCCGTAGTATAATCACTATCTGCAATCGTAGCAGTACCGTCTGTGAAATCAATATTCACTGTAAACCCTCCATCAACTGGATTGTCTAAGGTTGCCGTTAAAGTAAGCGCTCCATCATCTTCATTACCACTGATGTCTTCTATCGTAATTGCAGCACTATCGTCGTTTAAGATGGTATAGGTAGCTACATCTGTTATATCAATATTCGAAGGGTTTACTGAGGTAAATCCTATATTGGTCATACTAATGGTAAAGGTCTCATCGGCCTCTACTTTGGTATCGCCTAATCCTCCTAAATTCAATGTCTGAGTTTCTCCTGCATTTCCTGTAAAGGTTAAGGTCGAACCTCCTGTGGAAGAATAATCACTATCTGCTGTGGTTCCTGTTCCATCGGTGGTAAAGACATTCAATGTAAATCCACCTTGTACTGGATTACTTAATGTTGCCACAATACTCTGTGTTCCTGCATTCTCATTCGCACTTACGTCAGCAATCGTAACTACGGTCGTATCATCGTTAGTGATGGTTAATGTTGCTGTATCAGTAATTGTAATTGCACTTGTCGAGGCTGTTCCAGACACCACATTGCTCATCGAAATAGAAACTGTTTCATCAGTCTCCACGATGTTATCATCTGTGATATTTACCATAAAGGTTTGCGTCTCGCTTGCATTTCCTGTAAAGTTGAGTGTTTGACTAGTAACTGGGGTATAATCTGAGTCTGAAGTCATAGCTGTCCCATCCGCTGTACTTACATCTACGGTAAAGCCGCCAACAACCTCATTGCTTAAGGTGGCTGTAAAGGTCGCTGTACCATCAGCTTCGTTTACTGATACATCTGCAATGGTCACTGTGGCGCTGTCATCATTGGTGATGGTCACCGTGGCGGTGTCACTCACATCAATATCACTCACATCTACAGTAACTGCCACTACATTGTTCATCAGTAATGAAAGTACTTCATCTGCTTCTACTTTGGAGTCTATGCCAATGGTAATATCAAGTGTTTGTGTTTCGCCTGCAGTTCCTGTAAAGTTCTCTGTTGCAGATGTTAATCCTGCATAATCAGGATCTGCAATAGTTGCCGTTCCATCTTGTGTAGATACATCTACGCTAAATCCACCATCTACTAGATTGTCTAACGTTAAAGTAACTGTAGCAATTCCTGAGTCCTCATTGACTGAAACATTATTGATTGTTACTGTTGCTGTATCATCATTTAAGATAGTATAGGTAGCTACATCTGTTATATCAATATTCGCAGGGTTTACTGAGGTAAATCCTATATTGGTCATACTAATGGTAAAAGTCTCATCGGCCTCTACTTTGGTATCGCCTAATCCTCCTAAATTCAATGTCTGAGTTTCTCCTGCATTTCCTGTAAAGGTTAAGGTCGAACCCCCTGTGGAAGAATAATCACTATCTGCTGTGGTTCCTGTTCCATCCGTGGTAAAGACATTCAATGTAAATCCACCTTGTACTGGATTACTTAATGTTGCCACAATACTCTGTGTTCCTGCATTCTCATTCGCACTTACGTCAGCAATCGTAACTACGGTCGTATCATCGTTAGTGATGGTTCCTATTCCTGTTGCATCTGAGATGATCACACTCGTTCCTGTTGGATTGGATAGGGTCATGGTGAGTGTTTCATCTACTTCAACCATCATATCTCCTGAAACAGTAACATCAATCGTTTTACTCGTTTCGCCTGCTGAAAAACTTACCGTTCCACTTGTGGTTGTGTAATCCGACCCAGCTTCTGCTGTTCCATCACTGGTAGCGAAGTCTATTGTTGCTCCACCTGCTGGAGCTGCACCGCTTAAAGTCACTGTATATTGTAAAATCGTACTTCCTGAGGCTCCCTCAGCGACACTTGGGTCGTTGATGCTTGCTGAGATATCGTCATCGTTTAAGATTGTTAAAATAGCGCCATCGGTAATATCAATGTCTGATGAAGAGACTGTTCCTGGGAATAAACCAACCATCCCGATAATCACCGTCTCATCTGATTCTGAAGTGACATCCGCTGTTGGAGTAATCGTAAAGGTCTCCGATTCTCCTGCGGTTCCTGAAAAGCTTAGGGTTTGAGCTGAAACTGGCGTATAATCACTATCTGCTGTGGTTGCTGTATTGTCGGCTGTGCTTACATTTACGTCAAACCCGCCATCTACTGCATTGTCTAAAGTGACTGTGACTGTAATCGATCCATCGTCTTCGTTTCCACTTACATTGGCAATCGTTACCGTTGCTTGATCATCATTGGTAATCGTTACTGATGCTGTGTCGGTAATACTAATATCGGATGAAGAGACCGTGGGTACCACCAAATTGTTCATAAAGATGTCTATCAATTCATTGATCTCTACCTTGGTGTCGCCTCCTATGGTGATATCAAACGTTTGTGTCTCACTTGCTGTTCCTGCAAAAGTCTCTGTTGCACTGACTACTGCGGTATAATCGCTGTCGGCTGTGGTCGCTGTATTGTCTGCTGTAGATACATCAACATCAAATCCTCCATCTACTGCATTGTCTAAGGCTAAAGTAACTGTCGCTGTTCCTGCATTCTCATTCACTACAACATTGGCTATCGTTACTGTAGCTGTATCATCATTGGTAATCGTTCCTGTTCCGGTTGCGTCACTAATGATGACACTTGTTCCTGTTGGGTTGGATAAGGTAATGGTGAGTGTCTCGTCGTTCTCTACTGTGGCATCTCCTTCTACTGTCACATCGATCGTTTTACTGGTCTCTCCTGCTGAAAAAGATAGCGTTGTGGTTCCTATTGCGGTATAATCTGTTCCTGCTGTGGCTGTACCATTAGAAGTTGCATAATCTACCGTAGCTCCGCCTGCTGGAGCTGGACCACTTAAACTTACTGTAAATTGTAAAGTCGTGCTTCCTGAGGCGCCTTCCGACACACTTGGATCGTTAATAGATACTGATACATCATCATCATTTAAGATGGTCAGTATAGCTCCGTCTGTAATGTCAATGTCTGATGAAGATACCGTTCCTGGGAATAAACCAACCATCCCGATAATCACCGTCTCATCTGATTCTGAAGTGACATCCGCTGTTGGAGTAATCGTAAAGGTCTCCGATTCTCCTGCGGTTCCTGAAAAGCTTAGGGTTTGAGCTGAAACTGGCGTATAATCACTATCTGCGGTGGTAGCCGTATTGTCGGCTGTGCTTACATTTACGTCAAACCCGCCATCGACTGCATTGTCTAAAGTGACTGTGACTGTAATCGCTCCATCGTCTTCATTTCCACTTACATTGGCAATCGTTACAATTGCTTGGTCGTCATTGGTAATCGTTACTGATGCTGTATCGGTAATACTAATATTGGATGAAGAGACCGTGGGTACCACCAAATTGTTCATAAAGATATCTATCAATTCATTAATCTCTACTTTGGTGTCGCCTCCTATGGTGATATCAAACGTTTGTGTCTCACTTGCTGTTCCTGCAAAAGTCTCTGTTGCACTGGTTACTGCGGTATAATCGCCGTCGGCTGTGGTAGCGGTATTGTCTGCGGTAGATACATCAACATCAAATCCTCCATCTACTGCATTGTCTAAGGCTAAAGTAACTGTCGCTGTTCCATCATTCTCATTCACTGCAACATTGGCTATTGTTACTGTAGCTGTGTCATCATTGGTAATCGTTCCTGTTCCTGTAGCATCACTAATGATGACACTTGTTCCTGTTGGATTGGATAAGGTAATCGTTAACGTTTCGTCGTTCTCTACTGTGGCATCTCCTGCTACTGTAACATCAATCGTTTTGCTCGTCTCTCCTGCTGAAAAAGATAGCGTTGTGGTTCCTATTGCGGTATAATCTGTTCCTGCCGTGGCTGTACCATTAGAAGTTGCATAATCTACCGTAGCTCCGCCTGCTGGAGCAGGATCACTTAAACTTACTGTAAATTGTAAGGTTGTGCTTCCTGAGGCGCCTTCCGACACACTTGGATCGTTAATAGATACTGATACATCATCATCATTTAAGATGGTCAGTATAGCTCCGTCTGTAATGTCAATGTCTGATGAAGATACCGTTCCTGGGAATAAACCAACCATCCCGATAATCACCGTCTCATCTGATTCTGAAGTGGCATCCGCTGTTGGAGTAATCGTAAAGGTCTCCGATTCTCCTGCGGTTCCTGAAAAGCTCAAGGTTTGTGCTGAAACTGGCGTATAATCACTATCTGCGGTGGTTGCTGTATTGTCTGCTGTGCTTACATTTACGTCAAACCCGCCATCGACTGCATTGTCTACAGTAACTGTGACTGTAATCGATCCATCGTCTTCGTTTCCACTTACATTGGCAATCGTTACCGTTGCTTGGTCGTCATTGGTAATCGTTACTGATGCAGTGTCGGTAATACTAATATCGGATGAAGAGACCGTGGGTACCACCAAATTGTTCATAAAGATGTCTATCAATTCATTAATCTCTACTTTGGTGTCGCCTCCTATGGTGATATCAAACGTTTGTGTCTCACTTGCTGTTCCTGCAAAAGTCTCTGTTGCACTGGTTACTGCGGTATAATCGCCGTCGGCTGTGGTAGCGGTATTGTCCGCTGTAGATACATCAACATCAAATCCTCCATCGACTGCATTGTCTAATACTAAGGTTACCGTGGCTGTTCCATCATTCTCATTCACTGCTACATTGGCTATTGTTACCGTAGCTGTATCATCATTGGTAATCGTTCCTGTTCCGGTAGTATCGCCAATCACAACATCCGTTCCTGTGGGATTGGATAAGGTAATCGTTAACGTTTCGTCGTTCTCCACTGTGGCATCTCCTGCAACTGTCACATCGATCGTTTTGCTGGTCTCTCCTGCTGAAAAACTTACCGTTCCGCTAGTCGCTGTATAATCTGCCCCTGCTGTGGCTGTACCATTACTCGTAGCAAAGTTTACTGTGGCTCCGCCTGCTGGGGCTGCTGCAGTCAAACTCACTGTAAATTGTAAGGTTGTACTTCCTGAGGCGCCTTCTGCAACACTTGGGTCGTTGATGCTCGCTGAGGTAGGAGGACTTGTTGTTACATCTATCTTTGTAGCGCTTGCTTGTAAGTTTGGACTTCCTTCATCATCTTCTGCTACCACATAGACATCATAAGCTGTACCTGCCGTTAAACTAGTCACACTAAAATCATTGGTAAAACCTCCTGTACTTACAGCAGCATTTCCACTTGTCACTGGAGATCCACCAGATGAATCTTGTCCCGCTTTTACTTGTGCTGCTGAAGGAGCTCCTGCTCCATCTGCTACTACCACATAGTAAATTGTTCCCGCTTCGTCTATATCTGTCCCTAAGGTGAAACCTGTTTGAGTAACACTTGACTGTGAAGGCGTACTATTCTCAAATACTGGCGGGGTGGTGTCTGCTGCTGACTCAATTACTATATCAAAAATTAAATCGAAGTTACCCGCATTATCGACACCATTAAGATATAAACCTCCATTTGCATAACCATTATCGTTGGTATACACTAAATTCGCTGTAGTGGGGACATCAAATGTATAAGTCTGTCCAGTTGTAATTGCTATCCCTTGAGCAGAAAAATCAGTTACATTAAGATTCGTTGCTGTTCCTCCATTATCATTGAAAGTTTGTCCTGTTACACTTCCTAGCAAGTTTCCTGGGCTAACCGTGGAGCCACTATACACATTAATTGTTTCACCACTACTGGTTTCTCCGTAAGTTACCAGAAGGGCAATAGATTTGAGGGTTCCTGTTTGACAAGCAACAAAGGATTGCCCTAAGTGCAAATTATTATTATTCGTATTCGCAGCGTCGTATGCGTTCTCTACATTACATTCACCAACAAGCAATGCTTCTTTGTTAATTGTTATGTCATGAAAACTCCAAGCTGTACCTACAGTTCCTGTAAAAGTTACAGTAAACTCATCAATATTGTTAAAATCATTATCTGATGATAGATCTATAAGCTTTGTTGCTCCGTTTGCGGGCATTGTTGTACTAAAACTTGCTCCAGAAACAGCTACTCCATTATTTTTCCCTGTGACTACAATTGTTGCTGCAGCATACCCATTAGAGTTTTCTACAGTAAAAGATTGTAAATCAAAATTTGATGCATCTTTTCTAGTAACAGACATTTGATAATTTGCTGAAGAAATTCCAACTGAAGCGATAGTCACCTCTCCTCCGAAGCGACTTATTGATCCGCTACCAGAACCTGTTATTGAAAATATAAAAGGCGAAATAAGATCATTGAATTCTCCAGAGGCAATGTCTGGACCTGTTTTAGGATGTGTGCCATACGCTGCTAGCGTTGTAGAGACACCTGCATCGAATGTATAAGTGGTTTGCGCATTTGTGAATTGTGCAATTAAAAGGGTGAGGAAAGATAACAGAAAAGTAATTTTCTTCATGGTGGTTTGGTTTTAGTTACAAAAACCCCTCTCACAATCGAGGGGAATATTTAGTATTAATTTAATCGCTAATTTAATTCGAAGAGTCTTCAATTATCTCTTTGACACCTGTTTAAAAATGAGCAACATAATTAACCCACTCAAATTAGTGATAATTTAAGCGTTCACAAAAAAAAGTGAAGAATCTATGTTTTTTAGTGAAGCTTGGAAGACTTACTGGAGTCTTCATACAAGAAAAAGAAAAACGATTATTCTCAGTTTTTACTAAACTATGATTTCTTACTTCAATAAAGATTTCTGGTTTAGAATAAATCGTTTATTTAAAAAGAGTACCCAGATAGTTTTCTCTCTGCAGTTAAAACATGTTTATCGTCGAAATTTTGACTTAGACAATAGCGATGAATAAAAACATATAAAGAAAAAATACAGAACAGATTTAACAATAAGTGCACCTGTCTTTTTGATAGTTGATAATAATTAACTGTGATTTCGTCTAAAAATATTAATTTAAATCAAATAAAAAGGAAGAAATGTGAAGCTATGTATGTTTTCTGGTAATTTTTAGAGTCTAAGATGAATTCTAAGGTGCTGGATTAGGGATTAAGGCATGCACTTGATTGATTTCTGAAATAATTTCATCTGATAAATCATACTTAATACTTCCTATATTTTCTTTTAATTGGCTCATTTTAGAAGCTCCAATAATATTACTCGTAACAAAAGGCAGTTGATTTACAAAAGCCAAAGACAGCTCTGTTAAAGTCATTCCGTGTTTTTGAGCAATTTTCTGATATTCTAAAACAGCTTTTTCAGATTGTGCACTAGAATATCTATTATAGTTTGGATATAATTTTACACGAGAATCTGCTGGCATTTGTCCATTTAAATATTTTCCAGATAATACCCCAAATGCTAAAGGAGAATACACCAAAAGTCCAATATTCTCTCTTAAAGAAACTTCAGACATTCCGTACTCGTAAGCTCTATGAATTAAAGAATATGAATTCTGAATGGTAGCCATTCTAGGCAAATTATGCTCTTTGGCAGTTTGTAAATACTGTAGAGTTCCCCAAGGTGTTTCGTTAGATAAACCTACGGTTCTTATCTTTCCTTCTTTTATTAAAGTATCTAATGTTTCTAATATTTCTAGATGATTTTCTGCTTCTTTAGTGGCTATTTTATATGGGTAATCCCTCAATCCAAAACAATTTACACCTCGCTCTGGCCAATGCATTTGGTAGAGATCAATATAGTCAGTTTGGAGCCTTTTTAAACTTCCTTCTACTGCCTCAATAATAGCTTCTTTAGCAAATCCATTCCCGCGAATATGGGCAGTATAGGGTCCAGATCCAGCAATCTTACTTCCAATAACAACCTTATCTCTATTTCCTGTTTTTTTTAACCAGGTGCCAATAATCTTTTCTGTAGCTCCATAGGTTTCTGCTCTAGCTGGAACAGAATACAACTCAGCCGTATCAAAAAAGTTGACTCCTTGACTTAAAGCATAATCCATTTGTTCGTGACCTTCTTCTTCGGTGTTTTGCTCACCAAATGTCATGGTTCCTAAACAGATTTTACTCACTTTTATAGTACTATTGGGTATGGTTGTGTATTTCATTGTTGCATTTGAATTTTAATGAGATTTCTCGACTGCGCTCGAAAAGACAATTGTTTATGAATTGAGAATGGCTTCAATGCCTGGTAAAGTTTTTCCTTCTAATGTTTCTAGCATTGCTCCTCCTCCTGTAGAGACATAGCTTACTTTATTTGCAAATCCAAATTGTTTTACTGCGGCTACAGAATCGCCTCCACCAACTAAAGAGAATGCTCCATTCTGAGTTGCTTTGTCGATAGAATTCCCTAAAGCTATCGTTCCTTTTGCAAAAGATTCCATTTCAAATACTCCTAGAGGACCATTCCATAAAATAGTTTTACATTTATTTACGACTTCATCAAAAATAGCAATTGTTTTAGGGCCAGCATCTAAGCCTTGCCAGCCTTCAGGAATTTCAGTTACATTTAGTATTTGTGTATCAGCGTCATTTGAAAAAGCATTTGCAGCAATAATATCTACTGGAATGTGAATTTGCACATTTTTAGATCTTGCTTTTTCTAAAATTTCTAAGGCCAGCTCCATTTTATCGTCTTCACAAATAGAATCTCCAACACTACCTCCTAGAGCTTTTACAAAGGTAAATGTCATTCCGCCACCAATGATGATATGATCTACCTTATCTAAGATGTTTTCGATGACTGTAATTTTTGAAGAAACTTTTGCGCCTCCTAACACTGCTAACACAGGTTTTTCACTATTATTTAAAACTTTGTCTATACTTTCAATCTCTCTTGCTAATAAATTTCCAAAGCATTTAGTTTCTGGGAAAAATTTAGCCACAATTGTTGTAGATGCATGGGCTCTATGTGCAGTTCCGAAAGCATCGTTTACATACACATCTCCAGATTTAGACAGTGCTTCTGCAAAAGCAACATCTCCAGATTTTTCTTCTCCATAAAAGCGTAAGTTTTCAAGTAATAGAATTTGTCCATTTTCTAAATTGCCCACAGCATCTGCCACCTTTTCACCTATACAATCATCAACAAAGTGTACTTGCACACCAATAATTTCTGAAACTTTATCAACGATATGCTTTAACGAATACTTTTCTTCTACACCCTTTGGTCTTCCTAAGTGCGACATTAGAACTGCAGCACCTCCATCTTCCAGCACCTTAATAATTGTTGATTTTGCCGCTTCAATTCTAGTAGCATCTGTTACTTCAAAAGCATCATTTAAAGGGACATTAAAATCTACTCTAATTAAGGCCTTTTTATCTTGAAAGTTAAAATCGTTTATCGTTTTCATCTATATTTCTGTTTTCAACAAAAATACCTATTTATTTATGTTTATTGAAATTGAAATCTGAAAAGTTAATATATCGTTTGCGTAATTTTATCACTTATATTTGCGTATGCTTTTCAATCAAATTATTGGTCAGGAACACCTCAAAAAACATTTGCAAACTTCTGCAGAAAATGGTCGTATTCCTCATGCACAATTATTTATTGGTAAAGAAGGTTCGGGTACATTACCAATGGCTATTGCTTATGCTAGGCTTCTATTATGTAGTTTTTCTGAGAATGCAGAAGCGTCTAATATTAAATGTGAGAAGCTACAACATCCTGATTTACATTTTGCTTTTCCTGTTACTACAAACGATTCTGTAAAGAAACATCCTGTAAGTGATCTATTTTTAGAAGATTGGCGAGATTTTGTTAGTTCGCAACCTTATGGCGGGTTATTTAACTGGCTTCGTTTAATTGGTGTAGAGAACAAACAAGGTTTGATTGGTGTCGATGAAGCTGAATCTATTGTTAAAAAATTACAATTAAAATCGTATGAAGGCGGTTTTAAAGTGATGATTATTTGGATGGCAGAAAAAATGAATATCGCTGCCGCAAATAAATTATTGAAGTTAATTGAAGAGCCTCCTGAGAAAACCATTTTTTTATTGGTTACAGAAGATGAAGAACAGATTATTAACACCATTACCTCTAGATGTCAAGCGTTACATTTTCCTTTATTAAGCGAGCAAGACATTGTAACTGCTTTAATTGAGAGGGAACAAGTCTCGGAAAATGAAGCCGCTAAAATAGCGCATCAAGCAGAAGGGAATTATAATAAAGCGATTCATTTATTGCAACACGATTCTAAAGATTTAATTTTTGAGGAATGGTTTGTGGCTTGGATTAGAACAGCTTTTAAAGCTAAGGGTAATGCCGCTGTTGTACAACAACTAATTGTTTGGTCGGATACCATTGCTAAATCGGGGAGAGAAACTCAAAAGCAATTTTTACAATATTGTTTACAGTTTTTTAGGCAAGCATTGTTGTTAAATTATAAAAGCCCTGAATTGGTTTTTATAGAGACACAAACAAGTTTTGATATTTCTAAATTTGCTCCTTTTGTACATGGGGAAAACATTTTAGAGATTGAAAAAGAATTAAATGATGCCATATATCATATAGAAAGAAATGGAAATGCAAAAATCATTTTACTAGATTTATCTATGAAATTGACTCGATTACTACACAGAAAAGAAAAAGCAGTATAGCCATTACACTCAATATTATTGTGTTTGAAAAAAAAGTTACTACAAAATGTAACCTTTTTGTAAATTGATGGTTTTTACTACAGAAACCAACCAAAACTATTAACTCGTTGAAATCATTATCTGACGAAGAAATCATGTTACAAGTATCTAATGGAAATTTAGATATGCTTACAACCTTGTTTGACAGGTATCATATAAGAATATATAACTTCTTATATAAAATGACGAGAGATAAAATGGTTAGTGAAGATTTAACACAGGATGTGTTTGCTAAAGTAATACGGTATAGAACCTCGTATAATAGTGGGAATTTTGCTTCTTGGATTTACACAATTGCTAGAAATGTTTTTTCTAGTCATTACCAAAAGCAAAAAAAGGAGAGAAGTCATATGATTGAAGATGATACGTTAGATTCGGGAGAAGTATTAGTAACCGATAGTAATCAAGAGGAGTTAGATCATTTACAAAGGGCATTATCGCAACTAAAACCCTCAGATAGGGAATTGATTGTAATGCATAGAATACAAGAAATAAAGTATGCTCAAATAGCAGAGATCATAGACAGCACAGAAGTTGCTGTAAAAGTGAGAGTGCATAGAGCTTTAAAAAAATTAAAAGAAGTTTATTTTCAAACGGCAACAAATGAAGTGTAAAGAGATACAATATCAGTTAGCAGATTACTTGGATAAGCAATTGTCCAATAAAGAAAATACGATTATAGAAAGCCATTTAAAGTCTTGTGACGATTGTCAAAAAGAATTGAATGAATTACAACAACTCTTTAACGTTTTAGCTAAAGAACCTATTGAACAGCCTTCTACTAAATTACGTGCTAATTTTGAACAATTTTTAGCCGAAGAGAAAGCGTCGATAGAACCAAAAGTGGTTTCGATACATCGTTCAGAAAACTGGAAATCATATCTAAGAGTTGCTGCTAGTATCTTAATTGTTGTAAGTGCTTTTTTATTAGGAAAATTTACTCCTGAAGAAGATGATAATCTTAATGAATTGAGAACCGCAGAAGTGTTAGCTCAGTTTCAAAATCGATCTGCAAGTAAAAGAATACAAGCAGTAAATACTTCTGAAGAATTTACCCATAAAGACACAAAAATAATTCAGGCTTTAATAAACCGATTGTTTTTTGATAAGAACACCAGCGTGCGTTTAGCTGCAGTAGAAGCGCTCTCTAAGTTTACATCAGAAGAAATGGTGAAAACAGCCTTAATAAAATCTTTAGAAACAGATAAAGATCCGGCGATTCAAATTGAATTGATTCAAATTTTAGCAAAGATTCAAGAGAGAAGAGCCATTGAACCTATGAAGAAACTATTAAACAACGAGAAAGTTCCTTCATATGTAAAACAAGAATTACAATCAAATTTACCTAATTTATTATAAAAGTAAAATCATGAAAAAATTAATCATTATTGCATTATTTATCTCAGGAGCAGTTTTTGCCCAGAAAAAAGAACACAAGCAATCATTACAAGGAATTACAAAAGTATATATAGAATCAAATACCTCTGTTAACGTTGTTGCAAGTAGCACTTCTCAACTGGTTATTAAAGAGTCATATAAAAAAGAGAGCCGCAATTGGAATGACAATGACAATGACAACGATAACGATAACGATAATGGCAACTATAACAAGAAGCCTAAAAAAGATAAGAAAAAAGGATTGCGCCCTATTTATCCAGGTGGAGAAGATAACACCAATGGTTTTGGTTTTTCTATTACCAAAGAAGGAACAACCCTAATTGTAAGAGATTTAAAATCTCGATTTCAGAGAAGAGGATACTTAGAAATTAATCTTCCAAAAACAATGAATGTGTCTGTAAATGCTGGCAATTTAGGCGGCATTAAGTTGAATGGTTTTACTGGAGAAGTTGAAGCAGAAACGAATGTTGGATACATTGATATGAAAAATGTTACGGGACCAATTACAGTGCATGGCAATGTAGGACCTGTTACCATCGATTTTGATAAGGTTAGTCAATCTTCTCCAATTACGATTAGCTCTTCAGTTGCCGAAATTGATGTAAGTATTCCTGGAAATACAAAAGCAAATTTGGAGTTAAGAACTCAAGGGGCAGTATATACCAACTTTGATTTTCCTGCACCTCCTAAGAAAGGATTAAAAAGGGTAAGTCCTACAAAGAGTATTAAAGCTGCTATTAATGGAGGTGGTGTTAAAATAAAGATTAAGTCGTCTATGGGGACTATTTATCTGAGAAAAAAGTAACACCTCTCTAGCAAATTATATAAACATTTTAATCTATAATAATGAAAAGATATATCTTATTCATAGGATTGTTACTGACTTTTAACAACCTAATCGCTCAAAAATTAGTTACAGAAAACAAGAATAGTAACGGTATAAAAGATGTGTATGTACATGTAAAATTTGCCAATAACATTGAAGTAAAAAATTGGAATAAAAACGAAATTTCTGTACAGGCTACTATAAACATTGATGATAATAAACACAATGATTATTTTACCTTAAAGACAAGCAGTATTGGCAATTCTTTTACTGTAAAATCTGATTATGGATCCTATTTTAAAAAATATCGTTCGTATACTCATAGCCGTCATAGCCATAATGACAAAGACAATAAAAAAGAAGACTGTGATTGTAATTGTCATGACCATACAATGGAAATTAGCTATGTCATCTATGTTCCAAAAAATATGGCGCTAAAAGTAAAAAGTATTTCTGGTAGTGTTACTGCCGCTTCATATGTTGGGCCTTTAAGCTTAGATTTAATTAGTGGCGACATTACAGTAAAAAAACATTCGAAAGATATGTACTTAAAAACCATTAGTGGCGATATAGATGTTGTAATCTCTGACGCGACTTTTGAAGCAAGAACTTTATCTGGAGGGGTGTATTCTGACTTGGATATCGATTTTACTTCCAAAAAAAAGAATAAGTATAGCGGACAACAAAAGGTTCGTGGAAAAATAAAAAATGGAAGCGCTTCTTTAGAATTAAAAACAATAAGTGGAGATATTTTTCTTAGAAAAAGTTAACTGATTCTTCAGTTAACTTTTAACCTCAAAGACCTAATTTAGTTTTTGAGGTTTTTTTATTTCTTTTAATAGACTATAGAACATTAGAATAAAACTTAACAGCCAAACAATATATCCTAGACCTGGATAAGAATTAAAAAGACCTAATTCTTGAAAAGGAAATTTAAAATAGACTAAAGCGAGTAAACTAAAAATAATTGTAAGCACTGAAATCGTAATCCTAATCGTCAAACTTTTATTTCTTAATAGTAGAATTGATAAATAAGTAAAGTTTGCCATCCACGATAAAAAAAAGAATAACTCAAAGTCTGTAATCATTAAGAATCCTGTCAATAAAGCTTGAAATCCAATAAAATCCCAATCAAAGTTGGTTACCGGAAGAAACATAGATATCAGGTAAAACCAAATAGAGAAATAAAAAAATTTGTGCTTTTTCACTTTTATGATTTATTTCTTAGTTTTAAAAACGGCAGCAATTGTTGGATTCTCTGGGCAGCTTTTTAGTTGTTCAAACACATCTCCTGCTTTTACATTTCCCGTTTGTAATACTTTAAAATATACCCCACACATCGTGGTATTCCAAAACTGTTTTACAATTTTCATGTCATTAAATCGTACTCCTAATTTCATGCAGGGTTGTCTGGAGGTTGAAACCTCAAGAATACAATCTCCAACTTTATAGGTATCGCCAACATGAATTTTGGTTTCATCTAAATCATCAATCGTTAAGTTTTCTCCAAACATCCCATATTGCCAATCTAAATCGGGATATTTTGGGTTCCAAAAATCATAGTGTTTTAAAGAATATCCATAAACAGCTTGATTAATGCCACCATGATGTTCTCGATTACAAATCGTATCGCCTTTTACGACTTCAGTATCCAAAAAAATTGAGGAAGAAACCGGAAATTTAAAAATTCCAGTCGTTACCATTTTTCCTTTCCAATTAATTTCTTTCTTATCACCAATATTTGTTGCTATGATTTTCATATTCCTGTTTTTTGGTCATTACGAGGTAGAATGATGTGGCAGCCACTTTTGAATCATAAGATTCCTTCATTTCATTCAGAATGACATTTACTATTCTTTTAAAAAATGCTGTAATACATCTGCAATTTTTCTATTGTCTGACAATTGAGGTATTTTATTCTGACCTCCAAATTTTCCAATAGATTTCATATACTCATGAAATCCTCCTTTTTTGACCTTTCTTACCATAAGAGGTTTTAATACTTTTCCCTCAATTAAATCTAGATAATAAATATTCTGCTTCTGCATTGAGGCATCTATTTTTGATGCTAAGTCATCCAAATTTTTAGGTTCATTTTCAAACTCGATAAACCATTCGTGATATGGGAGTCCCTTTTCGGGGTTCACTTGTGGTGCTACTGTGAACTCACTTACGGTAGTATTTGTATTTTGAATGGCATCATTTAATGCTTTTTCTACTTCTTTACCAATCACATGCTCTCCAAAAGCAGAAATAAAGTGTTTAATTCTTCCAGTCACTTTAATTCGGTATGGAGCTAAAGACGTAAACTCTACAGTATCTCCAATATTATACCCCCAAAGACCTGCATTGGTATTTAAAATAATGACATAATTTATTCCTAACGCTACATCTTTTAAAGAAATTCTCGTTGGATTTTCATCAAAAAACTCGTCAGAAGGAATAAACTCATAAAACATCCCACTGTTTAACTGCAATAACATTCCTGATGCTTCTTGCGAATCTTGATATGCTATAAACCCTTCAGAAGCTGGATATAATTCTATATAATCAATCTTTTTCCCTATTAGAGATTCGAACTTATTCTTATAGGGCTCAAAATTAACTCCCCCATAAATAAAAAAATTAAAGTTTGGGAATAGTTCTGAAACAGGTTTTCCTGTTTTCTCTATTAATTTTTCAAAATACATTTGTACCCAAGAAGGAATACCACTAATCACAGACATATCTTCGTTCATAGTTTCATCTACAATCGCGTTTACTTTAGTGTCCCAATCTTCTATACAGTTTGTTTCCCAACTTGGTAGCCTATTTTTTAATAAGTACTGTGGCACATAATGCGCTACTATTCCGCTTAACCTTCCTAGTTTTACACCATTTTTATCTTCAAGAACAGGGCTTCCTTGTAAGAAGATCATTTTTCCATCTACAAAACTAGCGTCATTTTTTTCAGCTATATAAAACAATAAAGCATTTCTCGCCGCTTTGATATGCGTTGGCATAGAATCTTTGGTAATTGGAATATATTTTGCTCCAGATGTAGTGCCTGAAGTCTTTGCAAAATAGATGGGTTTTCCTTTCCATAATACATCAGATTCACCAGCAACAATTCTATCTACATAAGTTCTTAAACCTTCATAATCTTGAACCTTAACTCGCTGCTTAAAATCTTCATATGTTTTAATATTTTTAAAATCATGATCTTTCCCAAAAGCAGTATTCTTCGCTTGGGAAATTAATTTGTTAAATACCTTATCTTGAGTTTTATGGGGATTTTGTGCCCATTTATATACTTTTTTAGTTGCTTTTTTGGCAAAAGGAATCGCAAAAAAGGATTTGATACTCATTTAATTAAAGTCTATATAATTTAGTGGATTTACTGCATACCCATTACTCCATAATTCAAAATGTAAATGAGGACCCGTTGTAAGTTCTCCGGTAGATCCAACGCTTGCTATTACTTCTCCAGATTTTACTAAATCTCCTTGCTGTTTTAATAAAGCACCATTATGCTTATAGACAGAAAGGTATCCATTGCTATGCTTTAAAATAATCACATATCCCGTTTCAGCTGTCCACTCAGCAAAAATAACAGTCCCATCTGCAACTGCTTTAATTGCTGTTCCTGTTTTTGCAACAATATCAACCGCGAAGTGCTTATTATTCTCATTAAAAGATTGAGATAAACTTCCTGTAACTGGTGCAAAAAATACAATTTTGGCTTTATTTTGCAAATTTTCTGTGAGTGGAAATCTATTTTTGCGGTCTACTTCTTCTCTAAAAATAGAATCTTCTTTTGTTGCATTTAACTTAGAGACATCTATTGTAAATTTTTTAGATAAATTTGTGACAGAATCAATTGTTTCCTCTCCATTAATCTCTCCTGTTAATACTGGTCTAATTGCCTTTGTATAATGCTCTAATACTGCTAATTTAACTTTTAAAGAATCTGATTCTAAGGCTAAACGAGCTGCATCACTTTTTAATTTAGAAGATGAATACCCTGGTATATACTCTTTTAAAGGAGTAAACGCTATTAGAACTATGGTAAGCCCTATGAGAATTATTGAGAAAACTCCACTAAAAACAAATACATTTAACCTCGACAGCTTTAACGAAAAACGCTCTTCAAAAGTGTTCTCATTCAAAACCACCATTCTATATTTATCGGTGAGTTTCCTCTTTAGTTTTCCTTTCTTTTTTTTATGTTTGGCCACTAAACAATGTGTTAATTAGACAAATATACAACGAAAAAACAGGGAAACTATTTCCTATAGAAGTTCATTTCATCGATATACTTCCAAACTTCTTTATGCAACATGGGCTGTACATTTTTTTTGGCTTGGATTCCTTTTCTGATATGTGTAGAAGAAATTTCTACAATTGGAGCATCTACTCTATGTATTTTGGGATGATTGTCAAACTTGGTAGCAACTATTCCTTGTGAGATTCTTGGATATATGTATAAGTGATAATCCTCTAAAATGGCTTCATAGTTTTTCCACTTATGAAAGCTCTTTAGATTGTCTTCCCCCATGATTAAGCAAAAATCTTTGTTTGGGTGTTTTTCAGAAATATGAGCCAATGTCTTAATAGTGTAGTTTGGTTGCGGCATTTTAAACTCTATGTCAGAAGGTTTTATTGTATCGTAATCTTCTGTTGCCAAATAGACCAATTCTAAACGGTGATGGTTGTCTAATAAAGAACTCTTTTTTTTATGTGGATTGTGGGGAGTAACCACCATCCAGATTTCATCTAAATCGGAATACTCTAAAAGATGGTTGGCAATAATTAAATGCCCAACATGAATAGGGTTAAAGGTCCCAAAATACAGTCCGACTTTCATCCGTTATTTTTTTAAAAAATCTTCTACTAAGTTTTCTGCATCTTTTAAAGCAGTTGCTAAATCTGCATTTAGAATAATCGTATCAAACTGAGGTGCTGTTGCCATCTCGGTTGGGGCTTTTGCTACTCTCATGGCTATCTTTTCTGGACTTTCTTCTCCTCGATCTTTTAATCTTCTAATCAATTCATTAATGTCTGGTGGTTTTACAAACACTGCCAACGTCTGTTCTGGAAATTTTCTTTTAATACGCAATCCTCCAGCAACATCAATATCAAAAATAACATGTTTTCCTTTAGCCCAAATTCGTTCAACCTCAGTTTTTAACGTTCCATAAAAATTATTAATGTACACTTCTTCCCATTCTAAAAAGGCATCTGACTTTATTTTCTGCTTGAACTCTTTTGCAGATATAAAATAATAATCTACCCCATCTACTTCTATTCCTCTAGGTTCTCTTGAAGTGGCAGAAATAGAGAATTCTAACCCAAATCTTTCTTGTTTTAGTAAGTGGCGAACAATCGTTGTCTTTCCTGACCCAGAAGGTGCCGAAAACACAAATAATTTTCCTTTAAAACCTGACATTTATAATACGTTTAATATTTGTTCTTTAATTTTTTCTAATTCGTTTTTCATCTGAATAACAGATTTTTGCATAGGTGCGTAGTTAGCTTTAGATCCAGTTGTGTTTATTTCTCTTCCTATTTCTTGAATAATAAAACCTAATTTTTTACCATTAGAGTCACTACTATCTAACTCTTGCATAAAGTACTCTAAATGGTTTGCCAACCGAACTTTCTCTTCATTAATATCTAATTTTTCTAGATAATAAATCAATTCTTGTTCAAAACGATTTTCATCAACCTCTACCTTTAATTCAGCCAGCGCTTTTTGTAATCTTCCTTTTACATGTTCTATTCTATCTCCATCTAGGTTTTTTACCACTTCTAAATACTTTTTAATATTAAGAATTCGTTCTTTAAAATCTTCCTCTAAAGACGATGCTTCATCAATTCTATATTGAATAATTTCTTGAATTGCAATATCAACATGCTCTTCGATAGCGGTCCATTCGTTTTCGTCTAATTCTTCTCTTTCAGTTTTCAGAGCATCAGGCATTCTAACTGCCATTTTTAGTAGCTCTACATCGTCTGAGTTTCCTGTTTGTACAACATTTCTTAATTGTTTCATGTACTCAGAAACTACTCCATTGTTTACTACGGTAGAGGTTTCATCTGCAGTCATCTCTACATAAATAGAGAAATCAATTTTCCCTCTTACCAAGTTTGCTGCTAATTTTTTTCTGACAGCAAGTTCTTTCTCTTTATAAAAAGAAGGAATTCTAACATTTAGATCTAAGTTTTTACTATTTAAAGATTTTACTTCGATTGTTACTTTCTTACTTGGTAATTGAAGTATAGATTTACCATACCCAGTCATGGATTGAATCATGAAATATTATTTAAAATGTCGAACAAAGATACATTTTATTTAGGTGATATTTTGGGTTGTTTTGTTACCAAGTACACCCCAAAAAAGATACATATTGCCGCTGCTATTTTGACAATATTTAAAGAGTCGCTACCAACAAATAATGCGTAAATAGTTGCAATTAAAGGCTGTAAATAAATAAAAACACTCACAGTAGTTGGCTTTAGTTTAGACAATGCAAAAAGATTAAAAAGGTAAGTGATACATGTAGTAAATAATACCACAAATCCTGCCTTAGCATAGATGGATGTTGGCATAGAATGCCACTGGACCTCTAACAGTTCTGCTACTCCAAAAGGAAAAACAAAAAGCAAACCAAATAAGTACAACCACTTTACGAAAACAATAGGGTTGTATTTTACAATCAATTTTTTTACAATCACTAAATACAAACCATACGATGCTGCATTCACAAAAACAAGAATATTTCCTAGAGTTCTATTAGAGGCAACATTTTCAGAAGAATGTCCATACAGGATTAACATAACTGCCCCTATTAAACCAATAAAAACACCTAAAATTCTTTGTTTTCCTATTGTTTCTTTTATAATGATGCTAGAAAAAATTAACACTAATATTGGCGAAGTCACCATAATTACCGAGGCGTTTATAGGTGTTGTAAAACTTAATCCTTTAAAAAAAGTAAGCATATTTAAACCAACTCCAAAAAAAGCTGCTAGGGCAATTCTTTTATAATCCTGAGGATCGATTTTACTATTTTTAATAAATAATCCTAGAATCCAAAACACCAACACAGCACCAGAAACACGAAGTAAAATGAACCCAAAAGGTTGTATGTGAACATCCATTACCTCTTTAGCAATCGTAAATGTTACTCCATAAATTAAGGCAGCGATACTTAATGCAATAATTGCTAAAGTTCTAGTGTTCATTTGGTTTTTTCTAGAAATTTCTAAGTACAAAAGTGATGAATATATTTAGTTTTTTACCAAAATTACCTTGAAAAGATTACTTTTACTTTTAAATAGTTTACGTGCCTAAAGAGACTCATATTTTAGTTATTAGATTATCTGCAATGGGAGATGTTGCCATGTCTGTTCCCGTAGTTAAAGCTTTTCTTCATCAATACCCTTCTGCTAGAATAACGTTTGTCTCTAAGCCTTTTTTAGCACCTCTTTTTGAAGACATCTCCAATGTAACTTTTTATGGCGCAGATGTAACAGGAAAACATAAAGGTTTTTTAGGCCTCTTTCGATTATTTAAAGAGTTAAAAAAACTTAATATTACTCACATTGCTGATTTACATAATGTATTACGCTCTAAAGTATTAAGAAGTTTTTTTTCTTTTTCAGGATATAAAACGGCTTTTATTGATAAAGGAAGGGCTGAAAAAAAAGCATTGACTCGAACAAATAACAAAGTTTTTAAACAGTTAAAAACAACCCACCAACGCTATGCAGATGTTTTTTCTTCTTTGGGTTTTAAGATTGACTTGTCTAATCCTAAAAAAAGTACACCTTTAGAATTAAGTAAAAACGTGTTTACAATTTCTGGGAGCAAAAATGAACCATGGATAGGTATTGCACCGTTCGCAGCATTTGATAGTAAAGCATATCCGTTACCTCTTATAAAAGAAGTGATTGCCAAAATAAGTAACACACATTGTAAAATATTCCTTTTTGGAGGCGGAAGTAAAGAAATAGATATTTTAAATGACTTAGAGAAGACGTTTAAAAATACAATAAATGTAGCTGGCAAATTAACTTTAAAGGAAGAGTTAACCCTTATAAGTCATTTAAACATTATGGTTTCAATGGATTCTGGAAATGCTCATTTTGCAGCTATGCTTGGAGTAAAAACAATTACCCTTTGGGGGGTTACACATCCTTTTGCGGGTTTTGCGCCTTTTAATCAACCCAGAGATTATTGTGTCCTGCCTGATTTAAATAAATATCCAAATATTCCGTGTTCTGTTTATGGTAATAAAGTTTGTGCTGGATATGAAAATGTTATGGAAACGATTGATCCGTCAATTATTTTTTCACTGATTGAAAATACTTTAGAGCAATAAAAAAAGAGCTTCATTAAAATGAAACTCTTTTATGTTGGTTGATTAACTTTTGATTGTTTTTTGCTATATGCGAGTATAAAACCAATAAAAAATTTAATTTTGAACAGCAGCAATTTACAAAAAATTAACAAACTTTAACAAAAAATAGATTCAAATAATGAAGATTCATCATATTTCAAAGAATAATTCTATTCTAAATAAATTTATATCTGAAATTAGAGATATAAATATTCAGAACGATTCTATGCGTTTTAGAAGAAATATTGAAAGAATAGGAGAAGTGTTAAGTTACGAGCTTAGTAAAGAGCTATCTTATGAAAATCATCAAATAGTAACTCCTCTTGGCAATAAAGACCTTCAATTACATCATAAAGATATTGTTATTTGTTCTATCCTCAGAGCTGGCTTACCATTACATCAAGGGATTTTAAATTATTTTGATGATGCAGAAAATGCTTTTATTTCTGCATATCGTTATCATCCAAACAACGATGCTGCATTTGATATTAAAGTAGAGTACTTTGCTTCACCAGATTTAAATGGAAAAACACTAGTCTTAGCTGATCCAATGTTAGCTACTGGTCAATCTTTAGTGGCTGTATATGAAGCTATCAAAAAGTATGGGACTCCAAAAAAAATTCACCTTGCTGCGGTTATTGCGGCAAGAGAAGGCGTCGATTTTATCAAAGATAAATTTCCAGAGAAAACTGATTTATGGATTGCCGCTATCGATGAGAAATTAAATGACAAGGGATACATTATCCCTGGTTTAGGAGACGCTGGTGATTTAGCTTTTGGAACTAAAAAATAAAAAGAATCAATGGAAGTATTACAAAAGAAATAAGAATCATTTCTTTTAAAAACCTGCTCTTAAAAGATTCTATCCAATTCGAAATCATAATTGAGGCAGGAAAAAATAAGATTAATAGCTCGTCTCCTTCTTTATTATTTTTTAGAGTGATATAACAAATTGCCGTAAAAAAAGTAATCGTAATTAGTATCCAATATTTCCTGTAATTCCCTCTAATTAAAAATACTTTAGGCGTTTTAAAAATAAGTGCTAGCAAAGAAATAAATCCTATAAATATTATTGGAATACTAAAATCATTCGATAAATAGAGTGTCACATCAAAAGAAGAATACCAATAAAACAAAGCTTTAAAATCTCCTATTGCATCAATCCAAAGACAATATGTAAAATATAAGATAAGTGGAACCATAAAGCCTATCAAAGGGATTAATATGGTTTGATAATTTGTTTTTTGAAATAATGAAACTGACACATAAATAAGAACTCCAAATAATAAAGAGAATGGTTCTATGATAAAGAGTATTCCTATCCAAAGACCGCTATCGAAGAGTTTTTGAAAAAAAGATTTAGAGGTTCTAAAGCTTAATATTTTACGAATAAAAACAAGGACAATTATATTAAAGATAAGAGCATCTAAATGGCTATAAATTTCAGGAAAGAAGCCAAATAATGCTACTAGTATAAAATATCCAAAAGAATTGTCTAAAGTCAATTTGTTTTTAGAGAGAATAAATCCATATATAAAACAGAATAACAGTATCAAGAAGAAATAACTTATCTTCATTAAAATGAAATCAAAAGTTACATTGATTGTAGAAAAAGTCTCTAAAAAAGCCAGGGTAAAATACAATAGCATCAGTACAAAAAGTACTAAAAAATTAATGGGTTTAGATTTGCCAAAAAAATTGGTTAGCATGAATTGTTTTTATATTTTTGCAGTGTAAATATAGGTAAGTTATGATAGCATTCAATATTTTTAAATGGATTGGAGATTTATTCACCGAGGTTCTTTTTATTCCTTTTAATTTTTTACGCAAAACCGATTTAAACTGGTGGGCTAGTAATGGTGTTAACTGGATATTTTTAGGAATCCTTTTGTATCTATTATGGTATTGGATGAAAGAGTCAAGACGTTTTGTGAAAGAAGGAACAGAAGACTTATCAAAATAATTCCATCTTGGGAAGTAAAAACAAGTTAAAGCGTTTTAAAGAAAATGAAACGTTTCAAAATGTCATTCAGCCAACAAGAGAAGAAGTACTTAATGACTTTTCTTACAAAGGTAAATGGCATTCTTTTTTTAAAAATAACAATCCAATTGTTTTAGAACTTGGTTGTGGAAAAGGTGAATATACAGTTGCCTTAGCGAAAAAAAATCCTACTAAAAACTTTATTGGAATTGATATTAAAGGAGCTCGATTTTGGAGAGGTGCAAAAACAGCTCTTGAAGAAAAATTAACTAACGTAGCCTTTATTAGAACTCAAATAGAGTTAGTAAATTACATTTTTGCTAAAAATGAAGTAGCTGAAATTTGGATTACGTTTCCAGATCCACAAATCAAATACAAACGTACCAAGCACAGAATGACCAACACTGAATTTTTAAAAAAATACCATCAAATTTTACATAAAGATGGTATCGTAAATTTAAAAACAGATAGTGAGTTTATGCATGGCTATACTTTAGGGTTATTACATGGAGAAGGGCATGAAGTTTTACATGCTAGTCATGATGTATATAAATTAAAATCATCCCCAGAAGAAGTAACAGCAACACAAACTTTCTACGAGAAACAATACTTGGAAAAAGAAAAACCGATTACCTATATTAAATTCAAATTAAGCTATTAATAAGAGGGTTTTTCTGTTTTGCTCGTTAAGCAAGTTTCTTTATCTTGATCCCAATGAAAGATAATGACAATTTTTTCGAACGAGTTTACCAAGTTGCCCGTTTAATTCCTTATGGAAGAGTAACTAGCTATGGTGAAATTGCTAAATACTTAGGAGCAGCTAGATCTGCGAGAATGGTTGGTTGGGCAATGAACAGCTCAGGAAAACATGGAGATATTCCTGCCCATAGAGTAGTAAATAGAAAAGGGTTATTAACAGGAAAGCATCATTTTGATGGCACTAATCTTATGCAGCAATTACTCGAAAGTGAAGGAGTTATTGTAATAGATAACCAAATTCAGAATTTTGAAGAAATCTTTTGGAATCCAACTAAAGAGATCTCATAAACTTCTTTGATTCATTTATAAATAATTGGAATACACTCCCTTTATTATCTAAAGTGTAAGCACTATCTTTGCAATTTAGAATGAATTTAAAGAAAACACATGTCTTTTAAAAAGCAAGATATATATAAAGCACTAGAAACCATAACTGCCCCTGGAGAAGGGAAAAGTTTAATGGAAAATAAGAATGTTACTAACGTAGTGACTTTTGGAGATGAAGTAATAGTAGATGCAACGATTAGCAATCCAACTTTACAAGCAAAGAAAAAAATTGAAGTAGAAATCATAAAAGCTATTCACCAACACGTAGATCAAAAGATAGATGTAAAGGTGAATGTAAAAACTGTTGTAAAACCCAAGCAGGATGAAAACTTAATTCGAGGGAAAGAAATCCCGAATATCAAAAACATTATCGCTATTGCTTCTGGCAAAGGAGGAGTAGGAAAATCTACCATTACTGCAAATACTGCTGTTACACTAGCAAAAATGGGGTTTAGTGTTGGAGTTTTAGATGCAGATATTTACGGACCTTCTATGCATTTAATGTTTGATGTTGAAAAAGAAAAACCTCTATCTGTAAATATTGATGGGCGATCTAAAATGAAGCCTATAGAGAATTACGGTGTTAAATTATTATCGTTAGGCTTTTTTACAAACCCAAATCAGGCTGTAATTTGGAGAGGGCCAATGGCTTCTAAAGCGTTGAATCAATTAATTTTTGATGCAGATTGGGGAGCGCTAGACTTTTTACTAATTGACTTACCACCGGGTACAGGAGATGTCCATTTATCTATCGTACAAGCCTTACCAATTAATGGTGCAGTGGTAGTAAGTACGCCTCAAAATATTGCTTTAGCAGATGCTAAAAAAGGTGTTGCAATGTTTCAACAAGACAGTATTAAAGTTCCTGTATTAGGAATTATAGAAAACATGGCGTATTTCACACCTGAAGAATTACCAGACAATAAATATTATATTTTTGGAAGAGATGGTGCAAAGCACTTAGCTGAAGATATTGATACTCAGTTTTTAGGAGAGGTTCCTTTAGTACAAAGTATTCGTGAAGCTGGAGATGTTGGTCATCCAGTTGCTTTACAAGAAAACACTCCTTTAGAAAAAGCTTTCTCTAACATTACCAAAGAAATGCTTTCTCAACTATTAAAAAGAAATGCTAACTTGCCACCAACAGAAGTTGTTCGAATTACCACAATGAGCGGTTGTAGCGCAGTAAAAAAGTAAGTCATGACAAATCAAGAAACACTAAACAACGTAGAAAAAGCACTAGAAGAGATTCGCCCTTTTTTAATGAGTGATGGAGGTAACATCAAATTACTATCTATAGAAGATACCATCGTTAAAGTTCAATTAGAGGGGACTTGTATTGGTTGTTCTGTGAATCAAATGACGCTTAAAAATGGTGTTGAGGCAACCATTAAAAAATATGCCCCTCATATACAAGAAGTTATTAATATTAATTAGCTGATAAAAGTCAGTTTTTAAAAACCTTACTAGCTTTATTTTTACTCGATTTTTTACTAAATGATTACAACAGATATTTTAATAATTGGTGCAGGACCTACAGGATTATTTACCGTTTTTGAAGCAGGCTTATTAAAGTTAAAATGCCATTTAATTGATGCATTACCTCAACCAGGAGGTCAATGTTCAGAAATATACCCTAAAAAACCCATTTATGATATTCCTGGTTTTCCAGAAATATTAGCAGGTGAATTAACCGATAACTTATTAGAACAATGCAAGCAATTTCAACCTGGATTTACCTTGGGAGAAAGAGCAGAAACTATTGACAAACAAGAAGACGGGACCTTTATTGTAACCACTAATAAAGGCACAAAACACCACGCTCCTATTGTAGCTATTGCAGGCGGTTTAGGGAGTTTTGAACCTAGGAAGCCTCCTATACCTAATATTGCTGACTTTGAAGACAAAGGAGTAGAATACATTATTAGAGACCCTGAAATCTATCGCAACAAGAAAGTAGTGATTGCTGGTGGTGGAGATTCTGCTTTAGATTGGTCTATCTTCTTAACAGATGTGGCATCGAGTGTTACATTGGTGCATAGAAGAAATGAATTTAGAGGTGCTTTAGATTCCGTAGATAAAGTACAAGAATTAAAAGATGCTGGTAAAATAACCATGGTAACTCCTGCCGAAGTAAAAGCCATTGAAGGTACAGAAAACGTTACAGGTGTTTCTATTGTTAAAAATGGTGAAGAACCTTTTGTGTTAGAAACTGATCACTTTATCCCTTTGTTTGGTTTATCTCCAAAACTTGGCCCTATTGCAAATTGGGGGTTAGAGATAGAAAAGAACGCTATAAAAGTGGATAATACTCTGGATTATCAAACCAATATTCCTGGAATTTTTGCTATTGGAGATGTAAATACCTATCCAGGAAAATTAAAACTAATTTTATGTGGATTCCACGAAGCCACTTTAATGTGTCAGAGTGCCTATAAAATTATTCATCCAGATAAAAAGTATGTAATGAAATACACCACTGTAGGAGGTGTAGAAGGGTTTGATGGAACCAAAAAAGAAGCGCCGAAAGCAGTGGTTAAAAAGATTGAGTAATATTTCTTAACTTTATTGAAAACAAAGATTATGATTGCATTTAATATAATAGGTAGATCTTCTTTTAGTCGCGACTTTGACTTTTTAGAACTTTTAATAATTCTTTCAATATTTCTATTTATAATTTGCATTTTACTATGGTACCGCAAAAAAATATCTACAGGAGAAAAATCTGTATTAACAGACTTTAGTAAAAGACCATTATATAAATCAAGAGATGTTCTTATGCAAGAAAAGCACATAGATGACTCTATAGATTATCTCCCTTTAAAGGCTACTACTTCAATCTATACCAAATTAATTATTGTAGGTTTAATATTAATTCTCTTCTTAATTCCTTTTGAAAGATTATTAAGTGTAGTAAATGCTTACAAAATCTATTATTAATGAATCCAGACATCACTCTCAAAATAACAGATCGCGAAGGTGTTTTACATGAGGTTTTAGCTCCCACAGATATGGCTATGAATATCATGGAAGTTGTGCGTTCTTACGAACTTGCAGAAGAAGGAACTATTGGCGTCTGTGGCGGAATGGCCATGTGTGCTTCTTGTCAGTGTTATATAAAATCGGATCATGAATTGCCAGAAATGGGAGCAGATGAAGATTTGATGCTTGCCGAAGCTTTTTATGTAGAAGATAACAGTCGTTTAGGTTGTCAAATTCCCATTACGCAAAAATTAGATGGCTTAGAAATAGAATTAGCTCCTGAGAGTTAGTATCCTAAAGACTTTTAATTATATTTGTAAAGCGTGCTACTAAAAACGCTCAATTATGTTTAGGTCACATCTTATAGAAGTATTAGAGGCCCTTATAAAAAGGAATCCTGAATAACATATTTGATATTGTCAAGTTTCACTGATTGTCTAATTATCAAATTAAAAAAACATGCCTTTTTATCATAAACTCGGGAAAATTCCACCAAAAAGACATACACAATTCAGAAAAGCCGATGGTAGTTTGTACTACGAACAGCTATTTGGCACTATAGGTTTTGATGGGATGTATACAAACTCTTATCACGAGCATAGACCTACGATGGTTAAAGAGATTAAAAAACAATATTCTATCGCGCCAAAAGTTGCCAAAGCTAATAATATTCAGTCCTATCGTTTTAGAGGGTTTCAAGTACCTGCTGAAAACGATTATTTAGAAAGTAGAAAAGTAGTCTTAACTAATTCTGATTGTCATATTATTTTATCTGCCCCTAAACAATCTACTCAAGATTATTTTTATAAAAACACCGATGCCGACGAAGTTATTTTTATTCATAAAGGAACAGGAAAACTAAGAACGCATTTAGGAAATTTAGATTTCAAATATGGAGATTACTTAGTTATTCCTAGAGGAATTATATACAAGTTAGATTTCGATACTGAAGATAATCGATTGTTTATTGTAGAATCCTATCGCCCGGTATATACTCCAAAAAGATATAGAAATTGGTTTGGTCAGTTGTTAGAGCATTCGCCATTTTGTGAACGAGATTTAAGAAGGCCCGAAGAGTTAGAAACGTATGACGAAAAAGGAGATTTCTTAATCAAAGTAAAAAAACAAGATGAAATTATAGAAATGGTGTATGCATCACACCCATTTGATGTGATTGGATATGACGGATATAATTTTCCTTATGCTTTCTCTATTCATGACTTTGAACCCATAACTGGTAGGATTCATCAACCACCTCCAGTACACCAAACTTTTGAAACTGATGCTTTTGTCATCTGTAGTTTTGTCCCAAGGCTCTATGATTATCACCCTGATTCAATTCCTGCTCCATACAACCACAGCAATATAGATTCTGATGAAGTTTTGTATTATGTAGATGGTGATTTTATGAGTAGAAATGATATAGATGCAGGCCATATTTCTTTACATCCAGCAGGGATTCCTCACGGACCGCATCCAGGAGCAACAGAAAGAAGTATTGGAGAAACAGTTACAGAAGAGTTGGCAGTAATGGTTGATACATTTAAGCCTTTAAAAGTAACAGAAGAAGCTATGAAAATTGCCGATGAAGATTATCATAAATCTTGGTTAGAGTAATATGTTAGAAAAAAGAATAGATGTTACAGCCCATTTAAGAGCTATGTGGTAATTGATTCTCAGAATTAAAATCAATTATTACAATAACTATTAAACAAAATATCATGTCAAAAGAAATAAAGTCAGTAAACTACGGTTTAGAAAAAATATTTGAAGGAGCTCAAGATTTCCTTCCACTACTGGGAACAGATTATGTAGAATTTTATGTTGGTAACGCAAAACAAGCTGCCCATTTCTACAAAACAGCCTTTGGATTTCAATCACACGCATATCGCGGATTAGAAACAGGATCAACAGATTCTGTAAGTTACGTCTTAACACAAGACAAAATCAAATTAATGCTTACAACTCCCTTAAGCAGTAAATCACCCATTAACGACCATATTGTACAACACGGTGATGGTGTTAAAATAATAGCCTTATGGGTTGAAGATGCGAGGAAAGCCTATAAAGAAACAACTTCTCGCGGAGCAAAATCTTACATGGAGCCAACTGTAGAAAAAGATGAACATGGCGAAGTGGTAAGAGCTGGAATTTACACGTATGGAGAAACCGTTCATATGTTTGTAGAACGTAAAAATTATAATGGAGCATTTTTACCAGGGTTTCAAAAATGGGAATCAGATTACAATCCGCCTACTGCAGGTTTAAAATATATTGACCACATGGTTGGTAATGTTGGTTGGAATCAAATGGATGTTTGGGTAAAGTGGTATGAAGATGTCATGGGATTTGAGAATTTCTTGTCATTTGACGATAAACAAATTCATACTGAGTACTCTGCCTTAATGAGTAAAGTAATGAGTAATGGAAATGGTAGAATTAAGTTTCCTATTAACGAACCTGCTAAGGCAGCAAAACGTTCCCAAATTGAAGAATATTTAGACTTTTATGAAGGCGCAGGAGTACAACATATTGCAGTGGCTACCGATGATATTTTAAAAACGGTATCGCAATTAAGAATTAATGGTGTAGAGTTTTTATCAACTCCTCCAGATGAATATTACAAATCTGTTCCAGGAAGGCTAGAAGAGTTTAGTCATGAATTAAAAGAAGACATTGAAAAACTAAAAAGTTTGGGAATTATGATTGATGCCGACGAAGAAGGGTATTTATTACAAATATTTACAAAACCAGTAGAGGATAGACCTACGTTATTCTTTGAAATTATTCAAAGAATGGGGGCTCGTGGTTTTGGAGCTGGTAATTTTAAAGCACTTTTTGAATCTATAGAAAGAGAACAAGCAAAAAGAGGAACATTATAAAAATGATACAAGGCTAAAACAGAGACAAGAATCAAGATATATCTTCTTGGTTGCTGTTTCTTTTAATCTTTCATCAAAAAAACATATATGAGTAAAGACGATATATTAAAAGCTATTGAAGAAAAATACCAAAAACTAGGGGTGCCACTAGATGCCATGCTAGAAGGGTTACTCTGGAGTACACCTATTACATACTGGGATTATATACAAACAGATGCTTTATTAGGCTTACAAACACCTAGGACCAATCAACCAGATGAGATGGTTTTTATCATGTATCATCAGGTGAATGAGTTGTTGTTTAAAATGATTCTTTGGGAAATTGATCAAATAGCTATGTCTGAAGAAGTCAGTGCCGAAAAATTTTCAATGCATTTGATGCGAATCAGTCGTTATTTTGATATGCTTTCTAGTTCCTTTACTGTAATGGCAGATGGTATGGAGCGCGAACAATATTTAAAATTTAGAAATACCTTAACTCCTGCAAGTGGATTTCAGAGCGCTCAATACCGAAAAATTGAATTCGCATCTACAGAGTTAATCAATTTAATTGATGTTAGATACAGAGATACAATTGATAGAAATTCCTCTTTTAAAAATGCCTATGATCATTTATACTGGCAAGCTGCAGGGGTAAATCATAAAACTGGAGAGAAATCTACCTTAATCAAATTATTTGACAAAAAATATATGGGTGATTTTATTGATTTTATGGAAGATTATAATGAATGTAATCTTTCTAAAAAGTTCAAACAACTTCCTAAAGAGGTTCAAGAAGATCCTAACCTTATTGAAGCTATGCGTCATTATGATTACACTGTAAATGTAAAATGGGTATTAGCTCATTACAATGCTGCAGGGAAATACTTAGGTGGAGAAGAGAAAGAGTTAGAAGCTACGGGGGGAAGTAGTTGGCGAAAATATCTACATCCTAAATATCAAAGGAGAATCTTTTATCCTTATTTATGGAGTGACCATGAACTCAAAAACTGGGGAACCTTTTAAATAAACGTTAAAAAAGTTAGTAATACTATTATTTTACACGCATTTTCAATTTTTGGAATACGTTTTGTCATTCCTTTTTTATAAGTTTGGCAATTATGAAAAGAAAACTCATTTTACTCCTCTTAATTCTAGTTTCCATTGTTTCTAATGGTCAAGAAAAAAGCACCGAAAAAGCATTTAAAAGTGGAGAGTGGCTGCGTTACAAAATGAGTTATAGCGGTTTTTTAAGAGCTGGTTCTGCTGTCCTTGAAGTAAAGGAAGAGGAATTAGATGGCAAAAAAGTATATCATGCTAAAGGTACAGGATGGACTTCCGGAATGATCAGCTGGTTTTTTAAGGTGAATGATGTATATGAATCTTATTTTGATGTTGACCAAGTAAAGCCCTATTTATTTAAAAGAGATGTGAGTGAAGGCGGCTACACTATTAAAAGAGATACTAAGTTTGATCACGAAAAGAAAAAGGCAACAATTACTGATCGCAAAAAAGACACCACTAGTTCAATTACGATTGCTGATGTACAAGATATGATCTCTTCATTCTACTACTTAAGAAATCAAAAAGTTGACACGCTAAAAAAGGGGGAAAGTATTAAAATAGATATGTTTTTTGATGGAAAAACAAATCCTTTTCAACTTAAATATATGGGAAGAAAAATATTGCGAACAAGATTTGGTAAAGTAGAGACTTATATCTTTAAACCGATTGTTCAAGCAGGTAGAGTTTTTAAAGAAAACGAAAGTGTTACTATCTGGGTAACAGCAGACAAAAACAAAATTCCTATTAAATTAAAAGCTTCGCTTGCTGTTGGGTCTTTAAGAGCTGATTTAGAAGGATATAAAGGTCTTGCAAATTCTTTTAAAATTATAGTTGATTAAATTGTATTTTTGCTTTCATATTAAAATCACAAATATTCTTTTTTGAAAAAGTTAGTCCTCATATTTTTAGCTTCAATCCTTCTACTTGCATGTAAAGAAGATGTTAAAAAAGACCTTCAAATTCAAGCCACTCTTCCTAAGCCAAAGATTCAATACGAATTTGGCTTTAAGCTGAATGACTACAAAGTTGTTAAAGACACTATTAAAAAAGGAGAAAGTTTTGGAATTATATTAGATAGGCATCATGTATATTATCCTAAAATAAATAATATTGCCAAGACAATTAAAGATACTTTTGATGTAAGAAGAGTCAGAGCCGGAAAACCTTATATGATATTAGCGAAAAAAGACTCTACAGAAAAAGCACAAGTTTTTATCTATAAAGATTCAAAATCAACAGCTACAGTTGTAAATTTTGCCGACTCAACAATATCAGCATATAAATATCGAAAACCTATCAAGATTATTGAAAAAGAAATCGCTGGTAAAATATACTCTTCCTTATCTCAATCTATGGATAGCCTGCATTTAAATCCGAATTTAACATATGAAATTGCAGACATTTATGCTTGGACACTTGATTTTTACAAACTTCAAAGAGGAGATACATTCAAGCTTATTTACGAGGAGAAATTTATAGACGACAGTGTTTTTGTAGGATATGGGAAAGTAAAAGCTGCTGTATTTAATCATAATAAGAGAAATGTATATGCATACAGGTTTATCCCTGATTCAATTAAAGGCATTCCAGAATATTATGATGAAAAAGGAAATATGCTCCGTAGCCAATTTCTAAGATCTCCTATTAAATTTAGATATAGAGTTTCTTCTAGGTATAATTTAAGAAGAAGAATTGCTTATTACGGAAATAAAATAAGGCCGCACAGAGGCACAGATTTTTCTGCCAAAGTTGGAACTCCAATTATGGCAACCGCTAGTGGAACCGTTACCGATTCTAAAAGAAGAGGAGGAAATGGAAATTATGTAAAAATTAGACATAACAACACCTATTCTACGCAATACTTGCACATGAGTAAGAGAAAAGTTCGAAAAGGACAATATGTAAAACAAGGAGATATTATTGGCTGGGTAGGTATGACAGGAAATACAAGTGGACCTCACGTATGTTACCGTTTTTGGAAAAATGGAAGAGAAGTAGATCCTTTTAAGCAAAAACTACCTTCAGCGAAACCTCTTAAAAAAAGTTTAAAACCAAAGTATTTAAAATTTATATCTCCTTTAAAAGATCAACTCAATAACATTTCTTTTAAAGATCAAGAAAATATGGAAAGCCCTGACCTAATCGTCCAAAATTAAAATATCATGTCTTTAAAAAAGATCAACCCTACCAAAACTCTGGCATGGGAAAACCTAACAAACCATTTTCAACTTTTAAATACATTTTCGATCAAGGAAGCTTTTGAGAATGAAGAAAACAGAAAAGAACGTTTTACAATTAAACATAACGACTTTACTCTTGATTATTCTAAGAATAGAATTACTCAAGAAACCATGAAACTATTAGTTGATTTGGCTAATGAAGTTGATTTAAAAGATGCTATTGAAAAATATTTTAATGGAGATGTTATCAACGAAACCGAAAAAAGAGCAGTTTTACATAGTGCTTTAAGGAGTAATTCTGAAAACCCTGTTTTAATTAACGGAAAAGACATCAAACCTCAAATTCAGAAAGCACTTCGAAAAATGAGAGCTTTTTCTAATAAAGTTATCTCTGGAGATTGGAAAGGATATACGGGTAAAAAAATCACAGATATTGTAAATATTGGGATTGGTGGTTCAGATTTAGGACCAGATATGATTGTAGAAGCTTTACAATACTATAAAAATCATTTAAACACTCATTTTGTTTCTAATATTGACGGAGATCATGTTTCAGAAATTATTAAGAAATTAAATCCTGAAACAACATTATTTGTAATTGTTTCTAAAACATTTACAACACAAGAAACATTAACCAATGCAAACACTCTAAAGAATTGGTTTTTAAGTTCTGCTTCTCAGTTTGATATTGCCAAACATTTTGTAGCGGTTTCTACAAATTTAGATGCTATTTCAGAATTTGGCATAGATAGTAATAATGTTTTTCCAATGTGGAATTGGGTTGGAGGACGTTTTTCTTTATGGTCTGCTGTTGGATTGTCTATTAGTTTATCTGTAGGTTTTACTCATTTTAAAGCACTTTTAGATGGCGCAGAAGAAATGGACATTCATTTTAAAAATGAAAATTTAGAAACAAACATACCTGTAGTTTTAGCTTTATTAAGTATTTGGTATAATAATTTTTTTAAAGCAGAAAGCGAAGCAATACTGCCTTACACACAGTACTTAACCAAAGTAGCTCCTTACCTACAACAAGCTATTATGGAGAGTAATGGAAAGAGCATAGATAGGAATGGAGACCCTATTAATTATCAAACTGGAACTATCATTTGGGGAAGTACAGGTACAAATATGCAACATGCTTTCATGCAATTAGTCCATCAAGGCACAAAATTAATCCCTACAGATTTCATAGGATATCAACAATCTTTGTACGGATTAACGGATCATCACAAAAAATTAATGGCTAATTTTTATGCTCAAATGGAGGCTTTGGCTTTTGGAAAAACAAAAGAAGAAGTTCATCTAGAATTGAAAACTTCAGGAAAAATCGAAGACATTTCAACATTAATGCCTTATAAGGTATTCGAAGGAAATAAACCCAGCAACTCTTTGGTTTTTAAAGAATTAACTCCAAAATCTTTAGGTAAATTAATTGCCATGTATGAACATAAAATTTTCGTACAAGGAATTATTTGGAATATCTATAGTTATGACCAATTTGGTGTTGAGTTAGGAAAAGAGCTGGCTAAAAAGCGATTGAACAACGCCTAATTTTTCAAATTATTATTCTTTAACAACCTCTTTAAATTTTGTTAACAAGTCGGTTAATATCTAAATAGCTGATTATTACTAACCTTTTACAATTATTTATAGATTTAATTGTCTTAATTTTTTGTTAAAGCTTAACATTAAATTAACATTGGGAGCTCTAAAAAAAAGGACTTTTGCAGAGCATTTAATAACATTAAAATTTAAAAATGAAGAATTTTAAAAACTTATTATTCGTAGCTGTATTATTTATCTCTGCTACGGTTTTAGGACAAACTAAACTTACAGGTAAAGTCGTAGACGAAAGTAACGAGCCATTACCTGGCGCTACCGTTGTAATTAAAGGTACAACTAACGGTACATCAACTGACTTTAACGGAAAATTTACGTTAGACTCTAAAACTACTTCAGGTACTATTGTAGTATCTTTTGTTGGTTTCGAATCTGTTGAAGTAGCTTTTACTTCTGCCGGAGATCTTGGAACAATTCAATTAAAAGAAGGTGGAAGCCTTTTAGAAGAAATTGTTCTTGTTGGTAAAGGGGTAATCGATTTAGCTGGAGGAAGAAAAACTCCTATTGCTGTAAATACGATTAAAGCTGCAGAAATTCAAGCAAAAATTGGAGCTCAAGATGTTACAATGACACTTGTAAATACTCCATCTGTGTATGTTGCTGGACAATCTGGTGGTTTTGGAGATTCTAGAATCAACGTAAGAGGATTCGATCAAACAAACACTGCTTACTTATTAAACGGACAGCCTATTAATGGTATGGAAGACGGTAGAATGTACTGGTCTAACTGGTCTGGTATTAATGATGTTGCATCAGCTGTACAAATACAAAGAGGTTTAGGAGCTTCTAAATTAGCGATTTCTTCTGTTGGGGGTACGGTAAACTTTGTAACAAAAGCTACCGACAGAAATGAAGGAGGTTATGCTTCTGTAACTACTGCGAACAATAACTATTTAAAAACTACCATGTCATACAGTACTGGTATGAATGAAAAAGGTTTTGGTGCAAGTGTTATGTTATCTCACTGGCAAGGTGATGGTTACAACATGGGTACTAGAGGTCAAGGACAAACGTATTTCCTTTCTTTTGGTTATAAAGCAAACGAAAGACATAACTTTAACTTCTTAATGACTGGTGCTCCACAATGGCACGATCAAAACTTCTCGAAACCTATTGATGATTATTTACAGTATGGAAGACAGTATAACAATAACTGGGGTACATACCAAGGTCAATACATGACAGAAAGAAGAAACTTCTACCATAAACCAGTATTCAACTTAAACTGGGATTGGGATATCGATGAAGATACTCAATTATCTACTGTATTATACGGATCTTTCGGTAGAGGTGGTGGAACTGGTAACCGTGGAAACAGAATTAGAACCAATGATGGTCAAATAGACTATGATGCAATTTACGCTTTCAATGAAGGTGTAGCAAACGGAGCTGGTGGATATTTCGCTGCTGGTCGTGGATATGTAACTAGAGCTTCTATGAACTTACATAGCTGGTTTGGAATGGTTTCTAACTTTAACAAGCAATTAAGTGAAAACTTATCGTTTAATGTAGGTATGGACTTAAGAACATACTACGGAAAGCACTTTAGAGTAGTTGAAAACTTCCATGGATTATCTTCTTGGCAAGAAAACATCAGATTAAGAGATCAAAACAACAATCACCAAACTTATGGTTCTTTCGGAACGTATAAGAGAGTGATTGCGACTAGAAGTTGGAATGCTGATCCTTATACTGCTACTTGGGCGAATGTTCCTGATGAGCAAAAAATTGCTTATAACAATGAAGAAAGAATTTCTTACGGAGGAATCTTTACACAATTAGAATACTCTAACGATACGTTCTCTGCTTTTATTCAAGGAGCTTTAAACAATCAATGGTATCAAAGATTTGATTTATACCAATATGCTGATGCTTCTTTAATCGCTGGAACTTCTTCACAAGCAACTGGAACTGCACTTCCTGCAAATATTACTCCTGGTACTGATTCAGAAAAAGTATCAGAATTCGGATATAACTTAAAAGGTGGTGTGAGCTACAACGTAAACGAATCAAGCACTGTGTACTTTAATACTGGTTTATATTCTCGTCAACCTTTCTTTGATAACTTATTCCCAGATTTCACAAATCAAAGAAGTCCATTAACTTCAAATGAGGAAATTTTCGGTTTAGAGGCTGGATATAGCTTTAAAGGTGAAAGATTCTCTGGTAGTGTAAATGTGTACAGAACTAGATGGAGTGATAGAGTTGAAAGTTCTTCAAGAGTTTCTGGTGGACAAGTTGTAAATACATTAAACTTTGGATTAGAGCAATTACACCAAGGTATCGAATTTGACGCAATCTATAAAGTAAGTGACAAATTAAGATTAAAAGGTAATGTATCTTACGGAGACTGGAAATATGTGGGTAGCACAGTAACTAGAGAGCAAGATGAAGATCAAAACATCATTTCTGAATCTGCTGAAGATGTAGATGGTGGTGATGTTGGAGATGCTCCACAAACTTCATTTTACATTGGTGCTGATTATAAATTAAGTAGAAACTTCTCTTTTGATTTTGATTACAGACACTATGATAGATTATTTGCTGATGTAGGTGCTACTAAAAACAACTTAGAGTTACCTTCTTATGGTATTGCTGATTTAGGAATGTCATACAGAATGTTTGTTGGAAAAGAGAAAACAAATACGTTAAACTTTAGATTCAACATTAACAACGTATTCCATAAAATCTATCTTTCTGATTTAAGAACTAATATATTTGCTGGAGATTCTAACGCAAACAATACTACTTACCAAGGAATTGATACTGCTAACCAAGGATATTTTGGTTGGGGTAGAACTTGGAACTTCTCATTAAGATATAACTTCTAATAAGACGTTTGTATTATACATTTAAAACCACCTCAATTGAGGTGGTTTTTTTGTATCTAAAATTAGTACTTTTACAACTCTAAACTTTACATATTATGATGAAAGACATCCATTCTTATTGGGCATATATAGTTTTAGCAATTTTAGTTTATGCTGTATTTAATGCTATCACTGGTTTAAAAAATAAAAGAACGTTTACAGATAAAGACTTAAGAATTGGTCTTTTTACCTTAATTGTAACACATATACAGTTATTAATTGGCTTAGGCTGGTACTTTATGAGTCCATGGTATAAAGCCTTAACCACTAATGGAGGTGAAGTAATGAAAGAATCGGCAACTAGATTATTGGCAATAGAGCACCCGATTATGATGCTACTTGCTATTGTATTAATTACCATGGGTTGGTCTAAGCATAAGAAAAAAACAGAAGATGCGGCAAAATTTAAAACGTTTATGGTCTTTTATGGCTTAGCCCTCATTTTAATATTGTCTAGAATTCCATGGAGTAATTGGTTTAATTAAATCAGCTGATTTTATAAGTACTACCCTATATATTTCATGAAAATACTTAGCTACATCCTATCACCCATTTTTGGGATCGTATTTTTCTTAATCTTAGTTATTTTTCATCCTTTACAGTGGATTGGCCTTAAGATTGGTTACAAAGCGCATAAATTGGTGGTAGATGTTATGAACTTATTTTTGGTCCGATCTTTATTAATTTTAGGAAACCCTATACGCTTTAAAAAGCATTATGCAATTCCGAAAAACAAAACCATCATCTTTGCAGCAAACCATCAAAGTCTCTTTGATATTCCTCCAATGATTTGGTGGCTAAGAAAGCATCACCCTAAATTTGTTTCTAAAATAGAGTTGGGCAAGGGAATTCCAAGTGTTTCTTTTAATCTAAAGCACGGAGGAGGTGCTTTAATAAACAGGAAAGATCCGAAGCAAGCATTGAGCTCTTTAGCTGAGTTTGCTCAAAGAATGAAAAAAAACACTTGGTCAGCTGTTATTTTTCCAGAGGGTACTAGAAGTCGAGATGGGAAACCTAAATCTTTTTCTGTAAATGGACTTAAGATGATAATGAAATACAACCCAGAGGCATATATTGTACCTATATCTATTAATAATTCATGGAAGGTCTTTAAGTACGGTAAATTTCCACTAGGATTGTGTACTAAGATTATCGTGGAAACTCATAAACCTATTCTTATAAAAGGCCAGGATTATAATGAAGTCCTATTAGAAGTTGAGAAAGAGGTAAAGAATCATGTCCTTTAATGAATCGTAAAGCTTCCTTTATCGTTTAAAAAATTGAGTTTTTCTCTTACTTTTTCTAAATCTCCTTTTTCTAATGTAACTACAAAAACTTCATGGTCATTTGGGCTTGTTTTATACATCTCTTCTCCTAAAAAATTAAAGGCTCCTGAGTGTCCAGAATACTCATATCCATTGATATCTTCTCCTACTCGATTTACTCCAATACAATAAGACATGTTTTCAATTGCTCTAGCTTGCAATAGGGTGTTCCAAGCATGTATTCTTGGTGATGGCCAGTTAGCAACATAGACTAAAACATCATAGCTTTCAACATTTCGAGCCCAAACAGGGAAGCGCAAATCATAACAGACAAAAGGACAAATCTTCCATCCTTTATATGTGACTATCAATTTTTTAATTCCTGCTTTATATGATAAATCTTCACCCGCCAAAGTAAAAAGATGCTTTTTGTCATAGGTTTCGATTTTTCCATCAGGATGCATAAACACCAGTCTATTATAATAAAAACCATTCTCTTCTATTACTAAACTCCCAATGATTGCAAAATGATTAGACATTGCTGTCTCTTTCATCCACGAAATAGTTTCTCCATTCATTTTTTCAGCAATATTTTTGGGTTTCATCGTAAAACCTGTACTGAACATTTCGGGTAAAACAACCAAGTCTGCATCTATCCCGTTTATGGCTTTCTCAAATCGATTACGGTTTTCAGAAGGGCTCTCCCAAATTAATTCAGACTGAACTCCAACTACTTTTAGTGTATTTTGCATGGTTCTATTTTTTAAACAATATTATAAAAATAAATCTTACTTATTTCGTAAATTGTTTATGCTAATTTTTTGAAATCGTACATGCAAACATTTATTACAGAAACTATAGAAGATATATTAAAAACTACTGACACTTTTAATGATGTGATTTTTATTTTACCTTCTCAAAGGGCTGGAGTTTATGTAAAGCAAGCACTAAAAGAACGCATTTCTATAGGTTTTTTACCTGAAATTATTACTATTGAACAATTCATAGAAAGGATCTCTTCTCTAAAAAAAGCAGATACACTTCAGTTACTATTCGACTTTTACACCATCTACAAAGCTCAAGAAAAAGAGCCCGCTTCTTTTGATAATTTTTCATCTTGGGCATTTACTGTACTACAAGATTTTAATGAAATTGATCAATATCTAATAGAAACGAATGACTTATTTATATATTTAAGAGATATACAGCGTTTAAAAAAATGGTCTGTTAAAGGCGAGTTTCAAGAAACAGAGTTGGTAAAGGATCATTATTCTTTTTTAGAGAAATTAAACCTCTATTATCCAAAACTATATGAGCTACTACTAAAAAAGAAGTCTGGTTATCAAGGCTTACTATATAGAGAGGCTACTAAATTTATTGACAACTATTTAGAAAAAAATCATCATCTAACACATTTTTTTATTGGTTTTAATGCACTAAATGGTGCTGAAGAGTATCTGGTTCAAAAAGTTTTAGAAACAAAAAATTCTGATATCTATTGGGATATTGATCAGCGCTTTTTAAATTCCTCTCATCAAGCTGGTACTTTTATAAGAAAATATCAATCTACATGGAAATATTATCAAAAAAACAAACTAAAGATTGTAGGTAATACATTTGACACAGAAAAAGAAATTACGATTATCAGTGCTCCAAAAAATATTACGCAAATAAAATATGCTGGCGAAATTTTAGATGGATTACCCAAGTATAATAATACTGCTTTTGTTTTAGGTGATGAATCGTTACTCCCAGTAGCATTGACATCGCTCCCAAAAAAAGTTAAAGATATAAACATAACTATGGGGTACCCTTTAAAAAATGTTCCTACTGCCCAACTTATAAATGCCCTTTTTCAATTATTCTTGTCTCAAAAAAAGCTTCAAAAAAAAGAAGAAAACCTCTTCTTTTATAAAGATATTTTAAGATTCTTTAGTAACGCTTCTTTTTCTAATTATTTACAGTCCAATAATAATAGTTCAAATAAGGTTTCAAATCACATTGTAGAAAAGAATGCTTCTTTTTTAAGTAAAAAGGAAATTATCTCTCTTATAAATACAGAAAATAAGCAGCTAAAATCGACTCTAGAAAACATTTTTGACCCTGTAGATAGTCCAGCTAATTTTATAGATAAAATACTAACTATTATTCATGCTCTAAAAGAAGATGTTGTAACTATTGAAAAAGAATATTTATTTCGCTTTCACAAAGTATTTGCTCAATTAAAAATGCTGCAAAAAGAGCATGAATATTTTAGCGAATTAAAAACATTATTTCAATTTTTTAAACAACTTATTGCTTCTGAACATATGTTTTTCCAAGGAGAGCCTCTTAAAGGCTTACAATTGATGGGAATGCTAGAGACTCGAGTTTTAGATTTTGAAAATGTAATCATGACCTCTGTAAACGAAGGAACGCTTCCCGGAAGTGCTAACGCAAGCTCTTTTATTCCTTTCGATGTAAAAATTCATTTTGGCATTCCTACTTATAAAGAAAAAGATGCTGTTTTTTCATACCATTTCTTTAGGCTCTTGCAAAGAGCGAAGCATGTTTTTATTCTTTATAATACAGAAAATGATTCTTATGGAAATGGTGAAAAAAGTAGGTTTTTAATGCAGTTAGAATTGATGAATTATCATCTTACATACAAAACAGTAAGTGCAAAGGTGAGAACTGAAAAAAAATCATTGATGGAGATTACAAAAACCACCGATGTTATTGAACAATTAAATACTCTTGCGCAAAAAGGAATTTCGCCATCTGCCTTAACAAATTACTTATACAACCCTATTGCTTTCTACAAACAAAAAATACTACATTTAAAAGAGGTTGAAGAAATAGAAGAAACCATTGCTGCTAATACTTTAGGAAGCGTCATTCATGATGCATTAGATGAACTATATACACCGTTAATTGATAAAGTCGTGCATACATCAGATATAAGTTCGATGCTGTCTAAAACTCCTGATTTAGTTTCTAAATACTTTAAAAAATATTTTAAAAATGGGGATGTCTCTACTGGTAAAAACAGATTGATTTTTGAAGTTGCTATTCGTTTTATTGAACGTTTCCTTACCCAAGAAATGGCTCTTATTAAAAACAATACACTAAAGATAATTGCAACTGAAGAACACCTAGAATCTACCATCAACATTAACGGCTTAAACCAACCTATTAAATTAAAAGGTATTGTGGACCGAGTAGATGAGTTAAATGGTATAACTAGAATCATCGATTATAAAACAGGGCTTGTAAAAGTTTCTGGCCTAAAAATAGGAAGCGTAGAAAATATTGAAGATTATAAATATAGTAAATCTATTCAGGTTTTACTATATACTTATCTCTATGTGAGTAATAGAAATTATACCTTTAGCAAACCTATTACTGCGGGTATATTCTCATTCAAAAATCTTAAAAGTGGTTTGCTAGAAATTAATTTTTCTGAAAAAAGAGTTGGTAAAGATTCTGTAATAACCGAAGAAAGGCTTTCTGATTTTATGTGTAAAATAGAGCAGCTAATTTTTAAAATATATAATCCTGAAGATTCTTTTAAAGAACCTAAAGAATTGCCTTTTTAATATTATTGATCTCCGCTTAATCCATTTAGCACTAATAAAGGCACATCGCAATCAAATTCAGACTTTAAGATAGTATTAGACTCCCAAAGCTTTTTGAAAAACCCTCTTTTACGCTTAAACACACATAATAAATCTGTTGTATTAGATTCAAAATATTCTAACACGCCTTCAAAAGTAGTGTCGTTTTCAGAAATACTTAAACTATTCTGTAATGCGCTTAGTTTAGCATCTAAAACTAAATCTTCTTCTGTATGATTTGGTGTTTTGACCAACAATAAATCTACTACAGTTTTAAAATTTTGAAGAATAGCTTCTATAGGATCTAATGCATCCTTCTTTGTAATCACACCAGATTTAAAAGCAATCAAAGCTGTTTTAAAAGAACTAAAATTTAATCCATTTGGGATAACTAAAGTGGGAATATTCGTGTGTTTAACAATGCTCCCTGTGGTACTTCCCAAAAACACTTCCTTATTTACAGAATTACTTTTAGGTCCAACAACAATAAGATCAATCCCTAATTCTTTATCAACTGTTTGAATACTATCAATGACATCTCCCTTAGCAGAAATCATCTTAACATCTACACTTTTAGTATCAACTAAACTAATTACAGATCGTAAGTATAAATTTGTCTCTCTCTCAATAATATCATCCACATTAATAATTGTTCCCGCTTTAGAAAGCACTTTATATGCTCTAAAAACAAAAACCTTTGCGCCAATTTCTGAGGCAAAATCAATGGCATACTGCAACGTGTTAGAAGCATTTTCCGTAGACCCAATAGGTACTAATATGTGTTTCATAATGACAAAATTTTCCGATACAAAGGTACATTTTTTTTAAACTTCTAAATCTTAAATAACAATACAGATGTGTACCTTTGTATATCAACTTTATTTTTTGAAAATAGACATTAGTTTTAAACGGATTAATCAATTGGCAATACCAGCTCTCATCGCTGGAATAGCCGAGCCTTTTATTTCTATAACTGATACCGCAATTATTGGAAACATAGAACACAATGCCACCGAGAATCTTGGGGCTGTAGCTATTGTAGGAACATTTATTTCTATGTTAGTTTGGGTGTTTGGTCAAATTAGAAGTGCTATTTCATCTATCATTTCTCAATACTTAGGAGCTCATAAATTAGAAGAAGTAAAAACGCTGCCAGCCCAAGCGATTGTTTTGGTCGTAGGAGCAAGTATTCTTTTAGTGATGATTACGCTTCCTCTAGCCAAAGATATATTTGAATTGTATGGAGCTTCAGATCAAATATTAGGCTACTCCGTAGCCTATTATAAAATACGAATCTTTGGGTTTCCATTCTCGCTATTTGTTTTTGCTGTTTTCGGAACCTTTAGGGGCTTACAAAACACCCTCTACCCTATGGTTATTGGATTGTTTGGAGCTTTTTTAAACATCGGTCTTGATTGGGTGTTGGTTTATGGAATAGAGGGGTACATTCCTGCTATGAATATTAAAGGGGCGGCTTATGCTAGTGTTATTTCACAAATATTAATGGCCTTACTAGCTGCTTACTTTTTATTAAAGAAAACAAGCTTTAAGTTGAAAGTAGTTTTTCCATTAAATAAAGAAATTAAACGATTAATTGGAATGGTGCTCAATCTTTTTGTGCGAACAATTGCATTAAACATTGCCCTACTTTTTGCTGTATATAAAGCTACTAGTTATGGCGAAGACTCACTTGCTGCTTATGGTATTGGAATACAATTATGGTTTTTAGGGGCTTTTATTATTGATGGCTATTCTAGTGCTGGGAACATTCTCTCTGGAAGGTTATTAGGGGCGAAACAGTATAGTGCGTTGATTTTTTTAAGTAAAAAACTGACTCTCTATGCCTTATTTACTGGAATTGTTCTTATTGTATTTGGGTTTATTTTTTATACTCAAATCGGAAGTATTTTTACAAAAGACATGTTAGTCTTAGAGCAATTTTACGAGGTCTTTTGGGTGATTTTAATTATGCAACCATTATGTGCCATTACTTTTATTTTTGATGCGATGTTTAAAGGGATGGGGGAAATGAAGTTTTTAAGAAACGTGTTACTTTTTTCAACACTACTTATCTTTATCCCTTCTTTGATGCTATTAGATTGGTATGGTTATAAACTCTATGCTATTTGGTTTACCTTTATCTTATGGATTTTGGCAAGAGGAGTTCCTTTAGTTATGAAATTCAGGCGAAAGTTTTTACCACTAGTTCAAAAGAGTTAATTTTGACAAAACATTTTTCATGAGTACAATTAGAATTACAAAACAATTTAATTTCGAAACGGGTCATGCCTTATATGGTTATGATGGAAAGTGTAGAAATGTACATGGGCATAGTTATAAGTTAGATGTGACAGTTGTTGGAACTCCTATCTCAGATAGTAATCATGTAAAATATGGAATGGTGATTGATTTTTCTGACCTTAAAAAGATTGTAAAAGAAGAAATTGTAGATCTCTTTGATCATGCTACGGTATTTAACAAAAACACACCTCACGTTGAATTAGCTAAAGAATTAAAAGATCGCGGGCACCATGTTATCTTAGTAGATTATCAGCCAACTAGCGAGATGATGGTTATTGATTTTGCAAAAAAGATAAAAAAACGTCTTCCTGAAAACATTCACCTTTTTAGCTTAAAACTACAAGAGACCGAAACTTCTTTTGCGCAGTGGTTTGCTAGCGATAACTAATCACTTCCCATTAAAATTATTCATGGTATTATTCAGCCCATCTGTTCCAAAAGAAAGAATTGCTTTTGTAGAGATCGGTATTCTTTCAATCAATTGACTCTTTTCTTCTTTATTCCATTCGCCAAGTACAAAATCTACTTGACGTCCTTTAGAATAATTTCCTCCTACTCCAAATCGAAAGCGAGCATATTTCTGATGTCCAAGTTTTGCTTCTATGTCTTTTAATCCATTGTGTCCGCCAGCACTTCCCTTTGCTTTAATTCTAATAGAGCCAAAATCAATGTTCACATCGTCTGTAACCACTAAAATATTCTCTAACAGAATTTTCTCTTTGGTCATCCAATACTTTAGTGCCTTTCCACTCAAATTCATATAAGTACTTGGCTTCAACAAAATATACGTTCGTCCTTTAAAACGAAAAGTAGCAATATCTCCTAACTTTTCTGTTTCAAATTTCACATTTTGTTCTTTTGCCAAAGCACTTACAACCTGAAATCCAATGTTATGACGCGTATTTGTATATTTCTCGCCAATATTACCCAATCCAACAATTAAAAACTTTTTCATTAACTCTTCTTTTGTTTGTTTTGATTTTCTAGAAAAGAATCTAAGGAATTTCATTATGTAAAAATAGGAAAATAAAAAAGCGCTACAATTGTAGCGCTTTTATTTTATAAAACTATTTATGCTTTATGTTTAAGCTGTAGCTTCAGAAGGTGCTTCAGAAGATGCTTCTGCAACAGTATCATCTCCTTCTTCAATTTCATCAGCAACTGCATTACGAGATGTTCTTACTTGAACAACAACTGTATTATCTGGATGCATAAATGTGTATGCGTCGTTTGCTAATTCAGTTACAAATAATTTATTTCCGATTTTTAGTTTAGAAATATCTGCGTTAACAAAATCTGGTAAGTTTGCAGGTAATGCTTTTACTTTTAACTTACGATTTGTAAAACGTAAAGAACCTCCATTTAAAACTCCTGGAGAAGTTCCAACTAGTTTTACAGGAATGTTCATGGTAATTTCTTTATCATCAAATAATTGATAAAAATCTACGTGTAAGATTTTATCTGACACTGGGTGAAATTGGATATCTTGTAAAATAGCTACAAGTTTTTGTCCGTCAACGTCAATCGTTGCTGTATATACATTAGGAGTATATACTAAACTTTTGAACGCTTTTTCTTCTGCAGAAAAATGAACTGGCTTATCTCCTCCGTATATAACGCAAGGAACCATACCAGCATTACGTAAGGCTTTGGTAGCTACCTTGCCCACGCTTTCTCTTTTTGATCCTTTGATTGTAATTGATTTCATTACTTTTTTTACTTAAATTTATTTACATTAAAAATTGGTCGCTTATCGAAACATTATGCTGAACTTTGTGCATAACATCCGCAAATAAGGGCGCGCAAGATACAACTTTTATTTTAGAAGTTTGTTGCTTTAAAGGAATTGTATCGGACACTATTAACTCTGTTAATTTTGAGTTCTGAATCTTCTCATAAGCTCCTCCAGAAAGTATTGGATGGGTACATATAGCACGAACACTTAAAGCCCCTCTTTCTATCATTAAATCAGCTGCTCTCGCTAAAGTTCCTCCAGTGTCTATCATATCGTCAACCAAGATTACATTCTTTCCTTTTACCTCTCCAATGAGTTCCATATGTCCAATTACATTGGCTTTTTTTCGTTGCTTATAACAAATCACTACATCCGACATTAAATATTTAGAATATGCATAGGCTCTTTTAGAACCTCCCATGTCTGGAGAGGCTATGGTTAAATTATCTAATTTTAAGCCGTTGATGTAGGACATAAAGATGGTTGAAGCAAATAAATGATCTACTGGCTTTTCAAAAAATCCTTGAATCTGATCTGCGTGTAAATCCATTGTCATAATTCTAGTTGCTCCAGCTGCCTGCAATAAGTTGGCAACTAGTTTTGCTCCAATAGCAACTCTTGGTTTGTCTTTTCTATCTTGTCTTGCCCACCCAAAATAAGGCATTACAGCTGTTACATGTCTTGCAGAAGCCCTTTTAGCGGCATCAATCATCAATAACATTTCCATTAAATTATCTGCAGTAGGAAATGTAGATCCTATAAGAAATACTCTTCGACCTCTTACAGATTCTTCAAAAGCAGGTTGAAATTCGCCATCGCTAAAATGTGTTGTTTTTACGTTTCCTAATTCAGCTCCATATTCTTTTACAATTTTTTGTGCTAATTCCATACTTTGCGTACAGGCAAAAAACTTGGGAGACAATTGATTTTGTGACATTTAGTTGTGTATTAATTTAGTTTGTGTTGTTGTAAGACACAAAAGTAAAATTATTTGATGAGTTTTACAGATTAAATACCACAATCATAAAATATTTTTTAGCTTTGCATTCCTATTTATAATGCTCAAGTGGCGGAACTGGTAGACGCGCTGGATTCAAAATCCAGTTCTTTCGGGAGTGTGGGTTCGATTCCCACCTTGAGTACGAATAAATTAAAAAGCAAGCAACAACATAAAGCTTGCTTTTTTGTTTTTGTGGGTTTTTGATTTTCAAAGCGACGCTTTGGGAACACCGCAGGCATCTCCCACCTTGAGTACAAGGTAAAACCTTCAATATTTTTTGTCGAAGGTTTTTTATTTTATAAACTCTTGATAAATAAAAAGAAAATTAATTAACTCGTTTCTCGACGTATTAAAGTGGTTTTTACTTCCTCAATCGTACTTTCTTTAACCCCTACTTTTAATTTTGATAGTACTATTTTAGCTGCCATCTGACCTATTGTAATTCCATGCTGGTTTAACGTTGTTAATTTCGGCGTTAAATTCATGGCCATTTTTTCGCTAGCATACCCTATAATTGCTATTTCGTCTGGTATCGATTTGCCTGTTTTTTTAGCAACTCTAACTGATGCTAAAGAAGCATCTTCATCTAGAGCTATCAGTGCATCAACTCTATTTTTTTTGACATAACTTTCTAGTAATTTATCAATAGTTTCTGCCGTTCCTTCTATCTGAACTCCCTTTTCAAGAGCGTTAATAAATCCTGATGCTCTCGATTTACCAACACTTAAATTCTGAATCGTGGTTACTAAAACAATATTTTTCTTTCCTTCAGCAATGAGTTTTTGAGTGGTCTCTTTAACAATCTGGTAATCGTTTACCATTACTTTATCACATTCAAAATCTTTAAGTACTCGATCAAACATTACCATTGGTTTTTTCAAACTCTTTACGCCTTCTAAATGGCTTCGTTCCTTATGTATCTGTGTTTCCTCAGATAGAGTGAGTATAAACCCATCTACTAGACCGTTAGAAAATGTGTTTAAGGCCTTTACTTCCTTTTCTAGAGATTCATTTGTAATACTTATGATAATATTATAATCAGAGGCAGAAATAACCTCTTCTATTCCAAATAATACTTGGGCAAAGAAATAATTTTGGGTACTAGGAATAACAACTCCGATGGTCTTAGTTTTACCAGATTTTAAGTTCACTGCAATTTTATTTGGTTGATAGTTATGTAATGCAGCAACCTCTTTAATTCTTTTTTTGGTGGTCGCACTAATTTCGTGACTATCATTTAATGCTTTTGAAATTGTGGAAATTGAAACGCCTAGTTTTTTAGAAAGCTCTTTTAGGGTAATAGATGTTGACATAGTTTTGAGAATGATGTATAAAAATACTGTTTTTAAATGACTTGTTTTTATGAACAAGATTGTAACATCGTTTTAAAAAAGAGTCTTTCTTTTAACGGTTGCTTTTAATATCTTTGAAATTCAATTTATACAATGGATAATTTTATTACTTATTTTAAACTTGGCTACCTTCATGTTTTAGACTTTGAAGCCTATGATCATATTCTTTTTTTAATTGTTTTGGCAGTTGTATATAGCTTTAACGAGTGGAAAAAAGTGCTTTGGCTCATTACCTTTTTTACTGTTGGACATACTCTTACGTTAATCCTTTCTGCCTATGGTCTTTTGTTTGATTTGAATACATCAAATATGAAAGTGGTAGAGTTTTTAATTCCACTGACTATTTTTATTACTGGCGCAATAAACATCTTAAAATCTAACACTTCAAGTGCTCTAAAAAACAACACCAACATTATTCTTGCGCTCGTCTTTGGACTTATACATGGATTAGGGTTCTCTAATTATATAACACGATTGGTAACTAGTTCTGATAATAAATTGGCGCTTTTATTAGAGTTTGCCTTGGGTATTGAAGCATCGCAAATTGTAATTGTCTTGTTTATTTTATTTTTAGGTTTTATCTTAAAAACGTTTTTTAGAGTCACCAATAGAGATTGGGTAATTGTTACTTCTGCTATAGTTATAGGCTTTGTCATTCCTATGATGATAGACCGAGTTTTTTGGTAAATTATTAACGTTGTAATTCTACATTTTAGTTACTTTAGCTTATGATTTCAAAACAACTTAAATACGATACTGCCTATCTTAGGATGGCCAAAGAATGGGCCAAGCTTTCTCATTGTAAAAGAAAACAAGTTGGTGCACTCATTGTTAAGGATCGAATGATTATTTCAGATGGTTTTAATGGAACTCCATCTGGTTTTGATAATTGCTGTGAAGATGAGGATGGATTGACCAAATGGGAAGTGCTTCATGCAGAAGCTAATGCCATTTTAAAAGTAGCTTCTTCTACGCAGTCCTGCAATGGGGCAACTTTATATATTACCTTGTCGCCATGTATTCATTGTAGTAAATTAATTCATCAGGCCGGAATAAAAAGAGTTGTTTTTGGAAAAGCATATAGAGATTTAGAAGGAGTTGACTTCTTAAAAAAAGCGGGTGTAGAACTAATGCATTTATCTGATGAATAAAAATAATTTACCAATATATTTATCTTTAGCAACCATTTTTGGGATTCTAATAGGAGTGCTCTTTAGTGGTTCTGGGAATAATTTGTCCTTTACTGGAAAAACGAATAATGAAGCTAAGATTAAACGTCTTATCGATTATATTCAAAGGGATTATGTTGATGATGTGAATACAGATGAGTTATTAGACGATGCCATTACTCAAATGCTAGGGAAGTTAGACCCACATTCAGTGTATATTCCTAAAGAAAACTTACAACAAGTAACCGAAAGTATGCAGGGTAATTTTGTAGGAATTGGAGTGCAATTTAGAATGATAAAAGATACGATTACTGTGATACAAACCATTAAAGGTGGACCAAGTATTAAAGCAGGCATAAAGGCTGGAGATCGAATTTTAATGGCGAATAAAGATACTCTTTACGGTAAAAAACTATCTTCTGGTAACGTACCTAAATTTTTAAAAGGAAAGCCAAATACCGAAGTATCTCTTAAAGTGTATAGAAAATCTAATGATTCTGTTTTTAATATCAATATCAATAGAGGAAAAGTAAAAATTAAAAGTGTAGATCTTGCTTACATGATGAACGATGAATTAGGGTATATTAAACTCAATCGTTTTGCCAGAACTTCTTATAACGAATTTAAACAAGCCCTTACTTCTTTATTAGAAAAAGGAATGACTAACCTAGTGCTTGACCTTAGAGGTAATGGTGGTGGTTTTATTGATATTGCAAATAGTATTGTAGATGAATTTTTAGAAGACGATAAACTTATTGTTTTTACAAAAAACAATAAAGGTCGTGTAGAAAAATCCTATGCAACATCAAGAGGTGCTTTTGAGAAGGGTGGTCTCTATGTTTTAATTGATGAGAGTTCTGCTTCTGCATCCGAAATTGTTGCGGGAGCTCTACAAGACAATGACAAAGGAACTATTATTGGTAGGCGCTCTTTTGGAAAAGGATTGGTACAAATAGAAATGAATTTAGGTGATGGTTCTGCCGTACGATTAACAACGGCAAGATATTATACCCCTACAGGAAGATCTATTCAAAAACCATATGATAAAAATGGAGATAAAAATTATAGACGAGACTATGCCAATAGATTAAGAAGTGGCGAGTTACTTTATAAAGATAGTATCCCTATTGTTGATTCTTTACAGTACAACACCCCAAAAGGTAAAATTGTATATGGCGGAGGCGGAATAATTCCTGATGTGTTTGTTCCTATAGACACAACGGCTTATTTAAATAACTTCTACTTTAGAACAATTAATAATTATGCTTTCGACTTTGTTGATAATAATCGAAATGATTTAAAGAAAGAATGGACCATCGATACTTTTATTGCATCTTTTGATACAGATAATGGTGTTTTCAATGATTATGTATCTAAAGTAATAGATGGCGAACCTTCTTATAAAACGAAACAAACTTTAAAAAGGTATTTAAAAGCTTCTATTGCCAATGAATTGTTTGGCGATATTGGTTTTAATCGTATTATTCATCAACAAGATAAAATGCTTCAAAAAGTTTTAGAGTTGGAAAGTAATCGGGAATAGTGTTACTTTGCAGGAATGACAACAATCAACGTCTCTAAATCAAAAAAGATCTATTTTGCTTCAGATCATCATTTAGGAGCTCCTACTCCTGAAGCAAGTTTACCTCGCGAAAAGAAGTTTGTTGCTTGGCTAGACCTAGTTAAAAAAGATGCTGAAGCTATTTTTATTCTAGGTGATTTATTTGATTTTTGGTTTGAATATAAAACAGTAGTCCCAAAGGGATTTGTGCGCGTTTTAGGAAAACTAGCCGAAATTAGAGATCACGGAACCCCAATTTATTTTTTTGTTGGAAATCATGATTTATGGATGCGTGATTATTTTGAGACAGAACTGAATATTCCAGTATATCATAAACCACAAGAGTTCACCTTTAATAAAACTACTTTTTTTATTGGTCATGGAGATGGTTTAGGACCAGGAGATAAGGGCTACAAGCGTATGAAAAAGATCTTTACTTTTCCTTTATTTAAGTGGATGTTTAGGCAATTACATCCAGATGTAGGTATGAAATTAGGTCATTATTTCTCTGTAAAAAACAAAATGATTTCTGGTGATGAAGATGCCAAATTTCTTGGCGAAGAAAACGAATGGCTGGTGCAGTATTGTAAGAAAAAGCTTACCGAAAAACAGTATGATTATTTTGTATTTGGTCATAGGCACTTGCCTTTAGAAATTGAACTAGCATCAAATGCTAAATATATTAATCTAGGAGATTGGATCTCTTATTACACCTATGGTACTTTTAACGAAAATGGATTTTCTCTAAAAGAGTTTGACTAATTTTATTGCAGACTCTTCACAAATTCTTTGACTCTCTGTAAACCTTCTAAAATGTTTGGACAATATTCCTCAACAAAAGATCTGTCAATTATAGATTTTTTCTGATACGCTTGCATGACTTGCTTGCCATCAAAATCTACAAATGCAATTCTAAAAAAAAGTTCCTCTTCTTTAAAGCCAAAATCAGTTCCCGGCAACATGGCAACACCATACTTTTCTAAAAGATAGTTTGCCAATGTAATACTACTGGTAATCTCCATTTCAGATAACATCTCTTTAAATGCATTAAACCCTATAACCATATAAAAAGCTCCTTTAGATCGAGTACATTGAATATTTACTTTTGAAAACTCATCGTATATAAAACTCGAAATTCCTTTCAAAATACTGGAAGAACAAGCAACATATTCTTTTAATGCGTCATTATACTCATAAGCATTAATTGCTGCATACTGTATTGGAGAAGAAACGCAGCTAAAGGTTTCACTAAATAAAGATTTATAGGTCGTTCTTAACCCTTTTAAAGCTTCTGGCAACACCATGTAGCCTAATCTGTAACCGCCTGCAGAAAACACCTTGCTTAAGCCTCCAAATACGATTGTTTTTTCTGGATAATACGAAGAGATACTTGGCGAAAATGCTTCTGTAAAATTAATCTGAGAATATATCTCGTCAGACATTACCGTTATATTGTATTGTTTGCAAACCTTTGCCAGTGCTTTAAACTCATCTTTAGTATAAACAGCTCCAGTTGGATTGTTTGGTGAGTTTAAAATTAACACAAACTCTTTAGAGGGATATTGATTTTTTAAAAACGCATCCAATGCAGCAGCGTCTAATTTAAAATCGTTTTCTAAAGAAGTTTCTAGTATATGATAAGTCCCTCCTTTTGATGCTATTTGAGGTATATAACTTACCCAGCTTCCTTTGGGTATTAAATACTCTGCTTCAAAGATTACAATCGTTTGATATAATAACTCCTTGCTCCCAGGACCTATGAAAACGGATTCTTTAGTTGTATAAACTTCTTGGTTTTTTGTTAAAAAAGAGGCGATTTGAGTTCTTAACTTTTCTAAGCCTGCAACGGGTAAGTAGTGGTTATTATCTGCATGTTTTTGTAATGCTTCAGTAATACTTGGAAAAATAGGAAAAGGAGATTGTCCAAATCCAAAATGACTCACAAACATCTCTTTACTTCTTAAATCTTTTACCTTTTCATTTATCAATAAAGTAGAAGATTGTTTTAGGGAAAGTATATGATGGTTTATCATAACCAAGCGATTTTAAAAAACTACATTAAATTAGAGTTACTCTTTTAAAATGATTTCTCTCTTTCTAACATTTCCTTGTACATCGATAAACTGAATCACATAACTTCCATTTTTAAGAGTGTTCATATCTACAAATTGTTGACTTGCACTAACAGATGTTTTACGAATCAGCTTTCCGTAAACAGTATATATATTTACTTGATAGGTTTGATCTATTCCAGAAATTAGTAACTGATTTTTTACAGGATTTGGATAGGCAAAAAGTGCAGATACCATTTCATCTTTAGGAACACTTAATGTAGATCCTTGTACTAAACTATATCTGGTATTTGCATCCAAACTTGTAAACGTTTGTGTATCTGTTTCAGACCAAATAACTTTTAATTCACTTATCGTTTCATTATTTTCTAAACCAAAATGTAACGTTAAACTATGTTGACTACAATGGCTTCCTTGTCCGTGCACTTCTTGTATTAATTTCTCTCCATTTACTGTCAACTCAACTTTTGCTCCCATAGCATCGCGATTTATGGTTGTTCCTTGCAAAGTGATTTGTACCCAGTTTTTTCCATCTGAACCATTTGGGTTGAGTTGGTTTTGATATAAAATAGTTTTTGAAGTTAAGCTTGGTGTTCCATCTTGAACGACTACAAGTACATCTAAATCTCCATCTTTATCATAATCGCAATATGCCATACCACGACCTCTATTGTAATCATTTACGCCCGATGTATTGGAAACATCTGTAAAAGTGCCATCTCCATTATTAACATACAATTTATTTGGATCGTCTTCTCCTGTAGAAATAAAGTTTACTGCTGGTACTCTTCCGTTTGCTACAAAAAGATCTGGCCAAGTATCGTTATTAATATCTAAAAAAGCAGTACCCCAACTTGTGGTAAACAATGTGTTAGAGCTGTTTTCTGCATAGGTGTTTTCTACACCCGCACTTGTAGCTATATCAGTAAAGTTTTGAGCCCCGTCATTTTGCAACAATACGTTTCTTCCTAAGTTTGTGATGTAATAATCATAATCACCATCTTTGTCAAAATCGGCATAAGAAATACCCATTCCATAAATTCCTACATCCATATTGGTCGCAACAGATACATCAGAAAAAGAATCTGTAGGGTAATTGTTTTCCAACATCGTATTGGCTACAACAAATTCTCCAAAGTCATTTGCGATATAAATATCTTGATCATTATCTTGATCAAAATCTGTTGGCATTACCGCCAGTGCACAACCGTTATTATTTAGCCCTAGGCTTGCGGCCATCTCAGTAAATGTCCCATCTCCATTATTCTTATAAAAAATATTTTCATAACATTCGTGAGCAAAAGCAATAGCCTCTCCATTAGTATCATAAACAACAGAGCTAGTTTCTACATAATTTACTGCATAAATATCTAAAAAACCATCTTTATTATAATCTAACATTGTTGCTCCCATAGAAAAAGCAGGTTGTGTAATTCCACGAAAAGCTCCTCTTTCGGTAAAAGTGCCATCGCCATTATTAATGAATAACAAATTACGCTTTAATGGCCCATCATTATCTTCTCCTCTCCATGTAGTTACAAATAAATCTCTATCGCCATCATTGTCAATATCTCCGCTTACAACACCCGTTGTATAATAATTATCGGTAACGTTTATCCAAGTAGTATTCATTAATTGGAAACTTCCGTTTCCTAAATTTCTATATAGTTGATCTATTCCTAATCCTCCGGTAATATATAGGTCTTCCCAACCATCATTGTCTAAATCAAAAAAAACAGCTCCTCCACCCATATTGCTGGCTTGCCTATACAAATGGCTAATTCCAGATGCATCTGTAACATCTGTAAAAACTTGTGATAATAAGGGGGTTGACCCTAGAAGAAAAAAACTTAAAAGCCAATTTTTATACATACTCTTAAAATTTAAAAAAGGCTTAAGAATCATAGAGATTCTTAAGCCTTAATTTTTTAACTATATCGTTGTTATATTTGATTCACAACAGTATACTCAGTACCTGATTTCGTTACTCTTCCAAATTCTACAATAGTATTGTAGACAATGTTAAAGAAACCACCAGCCGCAAGACCACTATCAACAGTACCTGTTATAGTACTAGCACTTGTACCTCCTACTACTGTTAATGTAAACTCAATAGGTGTATTAAATGCTGCATAAGGAACAATACTAAGTGAATAGTCTCCATCAGCTAAACCTCCAGGAAAGATAATTACTTCCTCAGGAACAACTAAGATACTCAAACCAACAATTGGAGTTGTAGGTGCCGCAGTATCAAAAGGTGGATTTGGAGCAGGTGCTGCAGTCATCAATAAATCAATATCTACATTATTACCCCAAGTCATTACTGCAAAATCGTCATTTCCTCTTACAATAGTTGATGTATAGTTCGTTTCAGATACCGTAACCGTTAAGTTCTGAGCAGATGCATAGAACATAATGATATCTTTTAATGAAACCGTTCTAAACAAACTTGTAGACATATCTACAGTAATTGTGATAAAGTTATTTCCTTGATCTCCTCTAGCGACTAAATCAACACCGTCTAAAGTATAATCTACTTGTGCAGAAGTAGGTAATGCATTTGAAAGGCTTACAGTTAAATCGTAGGTAGCATCGGTAGCTCCAATTCTAATAAGCGGTGAATTAAGAGAAGCTTCAATATTACCAATAGGATTTATCGTTGGATCATCATCATCAACAGCACAAGAAGTTAAGACTAATGCTGCTACGATTATTAATTTTACTTTGTATATATATTTTTTCATATTTCTTGTTTTTAAAAGTGAGTAACAGTATAAGTGACAACAGACCCTACTGTTGCTTTATTAACCTGAAGAACTATAAACTCCATAGTCCATCCTCCTGTTAAATTCATAAAATTACCTGAATATGGTCTAGTTTCTGTTGGAACTACAATATCAATGTTATAGTCAATAGATGCATCAACAACCGTCCAAGGTCTTATTGTTAAAATATAATCACCATCAGGAGTTGCTGCATCTAATGTTACAGATTCTCCAGGTGTCGTTGAATACCCTGTGTCAAAAATCGTTGTTGGAGGGAAATCTAAGATTCTACAATCTAAATCGTTTCCTGCTCCAGCCCATGTAAAGTTAAATGTTAAATCTCCAACAGTAGTCACAATAGGAGTTGGAATATCTTTAACTCTAACAGTTCTAGAGTTATCTCCATTGTATGCATAGTAAACGGTAGACCCATCTTCAAACTGAACATCGATACCATCAATAGTAATCGTATACGTTTCAGCTTCGACCATTCCATCATCTGTAGGAATAAAATCAAAGTAAACAGCACTTTGTCCGTCTTCTAAAACTACAGGAGCAGGATATGTAGCTTCTACAGATCCATCAGATGAAGTAACACTTAATGAAACAGAAACTGTTCCATTAATCGCTTGATTCATTCCTATTCTAAAAGTAGTGGCATCCCCTTCAGTTACTTGAGGATTCATGTTCGTGTCGGTAAAACTAACTTTTACCTCTTCCGGCATCGTAAATGATCCCGGATTTGTTATACTTTCTGTATTGTCTTCACAGGAAACAACAAATAAAGACAGTACAAATATGTATAGTATATATTTAAATTTTTTCATTGTCTATTTTTTAAATTATAGTTTATAGTTTAAACGAGCAAACACTGTTCTACCGTTAATTCCAAACTGAGAAGTAACACGTGGATACACAAATTGGTTTCCGCTTGTTAAGTCAGATGGGGCAGCATCAGGGTACACATCAAAGATATTACTAGAACCTACGGTAATAGTTAAATTGTCAGTAAAATTATATCCAAAAGATAAATCTGTAAGAACTTTAGATCCAAAAGTTGGGTGAGTATCTCTATTCCCATCACCAGTTGTATCTGTTAAGTCTGGGTTTGTTACCGCACCGAAGAAAGAATTTCTTACAAACACATTCCAGTTATCTCCTCTTAACATATGAGATAAGTTTGCTTTAACTCTAGGAGTTGCAAATTCTAAGAAATATGTTTCTCTTTCTCCGAAGTAAGTATCTAATTGATCTGCTAATAAATCTGATGCGTGAATATCATCAACTCTATTCGTTTTATTAAAAGATAAAGCAAAATCACTAGATAAAGAAAATCCAGAAAGTTCTGTTTGGTGAGAAACTACGATATCTAAACCTCTTGTTTCTGTATCGATTGCATTCGCAAAGAAACGAGCACTTTGAGTTCCTGCTGGAACTCCTGTTGCTGTACTAGGAATCGCAAAGTTTCCAGTTAATACTACTCTATCTTCTATCGCAGTAAAATATCCATCAACAGTTAATGTTAAGTTCATGTCTGGAACTTTAGCTGTAAACCCTAAACTAGCACTAAAAGATTCTTCTTGTTTTAATTGAGGAATTCCTAAGGCTTTAGCAATTGGACTGTCATTAGAGGCAGTTAATATTTCTTGCGGAACACCATTTACAAAGTTTGTACTTACCGTGTTAAAGTTTAACTGGTGTAAAGAAGGAGCTCTAAATCCTGTACTTGTTGCAGCTCTCAAATTGATGTTATCTGTCAGCTTTAATCTAGAAGCTACCTTCCAGTTAAATGTTGTACCAAAGTCACTGTAGTTTTCATATCTTACAGCTCCAGATACTAATAAACTCTCTGTAAAGTCAACCTCTACATCTCCGTAGAATGCATAACTATTTCTGTGAGCATTTCTTTCATTTTCAGGTCTAAAACCAGGGAATACTTGAATTCCTCCTGCTCTACTTCTTCCAAAGAAGTCAAGAACTTGAGTATTTACATCTCCATCCCATATGTTTCCATTCGTATCATAAGTTGCCCATGAAACTTCACTACCTTGGAAAATTTGATAATTCTCTAATCTGTATTCAGCTCCGAAAGCTACGTTTAACCCAGCAAACTGATCGTCATAAAATCTTGAGATATCTAAATTCGTTGTATTTTGAGAGAAAGAAAAGCCTCCAGCATATGCTGATAATGGCGAGTTACTTAATAACGTAGCGTTTACTGAATTGTCAATAGTAAAATCAAAACTATTTTCTCCCCAAGTATTACTAAAATCTACATCCCAATCTCCTTGCTTTCCTTTAATTCCGAAAGCTAAAGACTTATCTTTTACATCACTATTGATTTCTGGTAAGAAACCTCCAGGGTATAATCCAGTATAAGCTCTTGATTGATCAGGTCTTCTATAAAAACCTGCTGCATTTCCTTTTCTGTAACTTAATCCTCCAAAAGAGTATAATACAAAATCATCGTTTAATGGTAATTCCATATTTGCTATGAATTTACCACTTCTTAATCCAGATTGACCAACTCTCATGTTAAAGTCTCTTCTATTCAATCCTCTAGTTGCTAATTCAGCATCTGTAGTATCGAAATTTAATAAACCTTGTAAGTCAGCTATTGAAGTTGCAGCTTGAATGTTGTTTTTTAATGCTAAATCGAAGTGAGTAACTCCTTGCGCTAAAAATTGAATGTCTGTTAATGAGTACTGAGTAATATCAGACCCTAAACCACTATTCAATCCAACCCATTCTATTGAGTTGGCTCCATTAAAGATACTTCCCGTAAAACCATCTTGTCCAGCTCTATAACTTGGGTTTCTCGTAGAAACTGATCCAGTAAGGTTAAGGAATCCTCCATTATCTCCTAATGCTACACCATAGTTAGCATCTAACTGAAAGCTTTCACCATCAGTATTGGTGTGAAGAGGGAACTCATTATTTAAACTGTTCGTTTCTTTTCCTGAATTTGCTCCCATATTTACTTGGAATTCAAATCCTTCAGTCTTTTTAAGTACGATGTTAATTACACCTGCAATAGCATCACTACCATATTGAGCGGCTGCACCGTCTTTTAAAACTTCAATTCTTTGAATTGCAAAAGAAGGAATTGCATTCATGTCTGTACCTACACTTCCTCTACCAACAGTACTATTAACATTTACAAGAGAACTTGTGTGTCTTCTCTTTCCGTTAATCAATACTAAAACTTGGTCTGGTCCTAAACCTCTTAAAGCTGCTGGATCAATATGGTCAGTACCATCAGACACCGTTTGAGAAGTTGAAGTAAATGAAGGAGCTACGAAATTTAAAATGTCATTTACAGATACCTGAGGCCCCGCACTTACTAATTCAGTAATATCAATGATATCGACTGGTACTGGCGTATTGGCAACCGTTCTATTTTTATTTCTAGATCCTAATAAAACTACTTCGTCTAAAGCTACACCGCCTTCTTCAACAACAATTGTTAAATAAGCTGTACCTGTAACTTCTTGCTCTACAGTTTTAAATCCTAAAGACGAAACTACTAATACAGTAGGCATCTTTTTAACAGTTATCGAAAACTCCCCATTATCATCAGAGGTAGTCCCGTTAGTTGTTCCTTTTTCTACTACATTCATATACGGTAATGCTTCGCCGTCCGTGCCTGTAATTTTACCCTTTATTGTCTGTGCATTCACGGTAAATGAAAGCATAAAAACAAGGATAAATGAGAAAATTTTTAATAAGTCATTGTTTTTCATATAAAATTTGATTGATTATTATAGGCAAATGTTCGTTTTTTTTATGGTAAAAACAAATTTTTAACCCTTTAATGTTAATAAAAACTTAATGTAATTTTCTTAATTGACTTATTTTTGAGTTTTCTATTGGTTATTACTGACTTATTGATAGCATCTTTAACCTATATTTAACAATTAAAAAAAGCCTATTATTGTAGCTTTGTTTCACAATTTTTTAATACTAAAAACTTATACTTAATGGACGTAGATGTTAGAGCAATTAACGAAAAGATTGAAAGAGAAAGTGCTTTCGTTGATTTGTTAACTAATGAAATGAATAAAGTGATTGTCGGTCAGAAACAAATGATCGAACGATTATTAATTGGTTTACTTGGAAATGGTCATATTTTACTTGAGGGTGTTCCTGGTTTAGCAAAAACACTGGCAATTAACACCTTATCAAAAGCAGTACAAGGGTCTTTTAGCAGAGTTCAGTTTACTCCAGATTTATTGCCTGCAGATGTTGTTGGTACAATGATCTATAATATTAAAGAGAATGATTTCTCAATTAAAAAGGGGCCTATTTTTGCAAACTTTGTTTTAGCAGATGAGATTAACAGAGCTCCTGCTAAAGTGCAATCTGCTTTATTAGAAGCAATGCAAGAAAGACAGATTACCATTGGAGACACCACTTTTAAGTTAGATGAGCCTTTCTTAGTAATGGCAACTCAGAATCCAGTGGAACAAGAAGGAACATATCCATTACCAGAAGCGCAAGTAGATCGTTTTATGTTAAAAGTCGTTATTGATTATCCTGAGCTTGCAGACGAGCAAACTATCATGCGTCAAAATTTATCTGGTGGATTTTCATCTATAAACCCAGTGGTTTCTACTGAGCAAATTATTAATGCTAGAGCAGCCGTAGATGAAGTGTACATGGATGAAAAAATAGAAAAATATATTCTAGACATCATTTTTGCTACCCGTTACCCTGAAAGATATAATCTATCAAAATTAAACGGTCTTATTAGTTTTGGAGCTTCGCCGCGTGGAAGTATCAACCTTGCTAAAGCAGCAAAGTGTTATGCTTTTATTAAGAGAAGAGGGTATGTAATCCCAGAAGATGTTAGAGCTATAGTTTACGATGTTTTAAGGCATCGTATAGGAATCACCTACGAGGCAGAAGCTGAAAATATCTCTTCTTTAGATATTATTAATCAAATAATTAATGAAGTTGAAGTCCCTTAAAAATATTTTTTAGGTTTTTTATGCTTTTAAAAATCTGAAAAAGGTTTTTAAATAATGCCCTATAAAATGAACTAGGTGAAAAGAAATTGTATTTGAAAAAATGGATACTAAAGAGATATTAAAAAAAGTTCGGAAAATCGAGATTAAAACTCGTCGCCTATCTGACCATATTTTTGGAGGTGAATACCATTCTACCTTTAAAGGTAGAGGGATGACATTTTCTGAGGTTAGACAATATCAATTTGGTGATGATGTCAGAGCAATAGACTGGAACGTTACCGCTAGGTATAACGAACCCTATGTAAAGGTTTTTGAAGAAGAAAGAGAACTTACCATGGTTTTAATGGTAGATGTTTCTGGCTCTGAGTTTTTTGGAACTACCAATGAATTTAAAAAAGACATCGTTACTGAAATTGCTGCCACTTTAGCTTTTTCTGCAATTCAAAATAATGATAAAGTAGGTTTAATTCTTTTCTCTGACGATATTGAATTATTTATTCCCCCTAAAAAAGGGAAGAGTCATGTTTTAAGAATTATTAGAGAGTTGATAGAGTTTAAACCAAAAAGTAAAAAAACAGATATTGGTGCCGCTTTTAAGTTTTTATCAAATGTGATGAAAAAGAAAGCGATAGTGTTTATGCTTTCTGATTTTATGGATGACTCTTATGAAAAAACACTTAAAATTGTTGGAAATAAGCATGATATTACAGGAATTCGGGTTTATGACAAACACGACCAAGAAATTCCTAACTTAGGAATGGTTCCTATGTTAGATGCAGAAAGTGGTGAAGTACTGTTGATAAACACCGCTTCTAAATCTGTTAGAAGCAGTTATCAAGCAAATGCAACTCGTTTGTACAATTATTATATATCAACTTTTAAAAGAAGTGGCTCTGGCACAATCAACACTCGAGTTGATGAAAGTTATGTGAAAAAGTTATTAGGGTATTTTAAACATAAAGGAAGATAATTACAGATGGTGAGAAAAATCTTTTTATACATTTTTATGTTGTCAACTTCATTTGTCTTTGCTCAAAAAACATCTGGAGTAACAGCAAAAGTAGATACCACAAATATTAGAATTGGAGAGCAATTTCAATTTAAAATTGAAGTTAATGACACTTCTAATGTTATTCTGCCTAAACTTGAAAACTTAAAAGGTTTAGAAATTGTAGAAGAAGACAACATAGATACTATTAAAAACAGTTTAATTAAAAGGTATATCCTTACTGGTTTTGATAGTGGTGCTTTTTACATTCCTCAACAACAAATTTTTATTCGAAACCAAGCATTTCTTACGGATTCAATTCTCATAAATGTTGCTACTGTTCCTATAGATACGCTAAAACAAAAAATGTTCCCTATTAAATCTATTCAAGAGGAGCCTTATGTTTTTGATGATTTTAAACCTTATTTGATATGGGTAATTTTAGGCCTAGTATTAATTGGAGTATTGTTATACTTCATTTTCAGAAAGAAAAAAGAGGAAGATCAAAAAGAAGTTATTCCTTTAATTCCTGCTTTTGATGAAGCTCTTGAAAAATTAAAAGAATTAGACAATAAACTCCTTTGGCAAAACAACAAGATAAAACAGTATTATAGTGAGCTAACTGAAATTGTAAGAAATTATTTAGGCAGAGATATTGAAATTCCAACACTAGAACTTACTTCTAATGAAATTATTGAATTAATTGAAACACAAAATGCGAGCAAAGGGTATGACATTTCTAAAGAAACTATTTCTTCGGTCAGTGCTTTTTTCAAGAATGCTGATTTGGTAAAGTTTGCAAAGTCTAAACCTATGTCTTTCGAAATAGAAAATGATCGGAAATCTGCCGAAAACCTTATAAATAACATTCAATTAAAAATTAAAGAGTATCGCATTTCAATGCAAGAAGAAGAAGAGATAGATACTGACTCTTTTCATAGTGGTACATCTTCTGAGAAAACAGTAGATGTTATTGCTCCTAAGAAAGAGCCTAAGAAAAAATTTGACAAGAAGAAAATAATTATAACAATAATAACGGTAACGGCAGTAACCTTATCTGTAAATTTAGGGAGCAGACTTGTAAAATATATTGGTGGATTAACTGCAACAACCGAAAAACTTTATAATACCGATTGGGGTATAAAATCATATGGAACTCCAAAAATTTCTTTAGAGCTTCCTTTTGGTTTGTCTAAAAAAGAAGTAGCAAATATTTCTGAAGAAGTAAAAAATTATATTCAATCAGTAGATGGATATCAATATAACAATGCTTCAAATTATTTAGATGTTTCAATAGCGCCAACAGTATACAAATCTGGTATAACAGCCAATTTAGATGGTGCTGTTAATGGAATTATTCAGGCTTTAAAGAAAGAAAAAGACGTTAGTGATTTTAATCATACTATTTCTGATTATAAAGAAAATGGTAAAAGTATTATTGGTTCATTTAGGGAAAACGATATTCTTAAAGAGTATGAAGCAATCGTCGTGGTACATGAAAATAAAATCTGTATCATTTCTTTAATTTATAAGTTTGGAGATGAATATGGTAAAAAAATAATCGATAGAATAAAGAATTCTATTAAAATAGATTTTGAAGATGAATTGGAGTAATTTTGAATTTACCAACCCAGGATTTCTTTGGCTGTTGATAGTCATTCCATTGCTTGCTGTCTGGCACTTCTTTACTAGAAAAAAAGATTCGGCTGTGCTTACAATTCCTAGTGTCAAAGGTTTTTCTGCAAATTCATCACTTCTTTCAAAACTTAAGCCTTTATTATATGTATTACGTTTGTTAGCAATTGCAGTTTTGATTATTGCATTAGCAAGACCTAGAAATGTTGCTGTAAGTACAAGGACAAAAGCAAATCGAGGAATAGATATTGTTATGGCTATAGATGTATCTGCAAGTATGTTGGCTAGAGATTTAAAACCGAATAGATTAGAAGCTTTAAAAATTGTTGCAAATAACTTTGTAAACAGAAGACCTAATGATCGTATTGGTGTGGTTCTCTACGCTGGAGAAAGCTTTACACAAACCCCTATTACCAGCGACAAGGGAATTGTAAAAAGAACCATTTCTGAAATAAAATGGGGGCTTCTTGACGGTGGCACAGCGATTGGAATGGGGTTAGGTTCTTCTGTAAATAGACTTAAAGATAGCGAAGCTAAGAGCAAGGTTATTATCTTATTAACCGATGGTGTAAATAACTCTGGAAATATTGACCCAAAAACAGCAACAGAACTAGCAAAAGAATTAGGAATTAAAGTTTACACCATTGGACTTGGAACCAATGGCATGGCTGATTTCCCTTATGCTAAAGACCCTAGAACTGGACAATTACAATTTCGAAAACAACAAGTGGAAATTGATGAAGAACTCCTAAAATATATTGCCTCAGAAACGGATGGTCAGTACTTTAGAGCAACAAACAATACAAAATTAAAAGAGATATACGACGAAATTGATAAACTTGAAAAAACAAAGATTGAAGAGTTTAAATATTATAACTACCAAGAAAAATATAGGTTCTTAGTATTTATTGCCGGAGGCCTTTTATTTCTTGAGTTTATTTTAAGAAACACGCTATTTAGAAGCTTTATTTAACATGTATAGAATAGAAGAACCATATTATTTTTATTTTTTCACAGTTATTCCTGTTATAATTGTCGTTTTTTTGCTTACGCTTTGGTGGAAGAAAAACACACAAAAAAAGTTTTCTAACGCTGCATTATTAGAAAGATTAGCTCCAAATACTTCAACATTTAAATCAACATTAAAGTTAATTTTCTTCAGTTTGGGGATCTCTTTTCTGATACTTGCCTTAGTAAATCCAAAGATGGGGGTAAAATTGAAAACCATAAAAAGAGAAGGAGTTGATGTCGTTTTTGCTTTAGATGTTTCCAAAAGTATGCTGGCTGAAGATATTGCTCCTAACAGATTAGAAAAAGCAAAACAAATTATTTCGAAAATAATTGACAAATTAGGAAGTGACCGCGTTGGTGTTATTATTTATGCTGGAAATTCTTACCCCTTGTTACCAATTACTACAGACCATGCGGCAGCAAAAATGTTTTTACAAAATGCAAGCCCCGATATGGTTTCTAGCCAAGGAACTGCTATTAATGAAGCTTTAAATTTGGCGAAAACATATTATAATAACGAAGAGCAAACCAATCGTTTCTTAATTATCATCTCTGATGGAGAAGACCACCAAGAAGAAACAAAACAAGTTGCTCAGAACATGTCAGATGAAGGAATAAAAGTGTTTACCATTGGAGTGGGTACAGAAACAGGAGGTCCTATTCCCATGAAAATTAATGGCTCGCTTATTGGTTATAAAAAAGACAGAAAAGGTGAAACTGTTGTTACTAAAAGAAAAGCGGATGTATTACAATCCATCGCTGATATCTCTAACGGAAGATATATTGATGGAAATAAAACTGAAAAGCCCGTAAAATTAATTGAAGAAGTTATTGGAAATGCGCAAAAAAGCGAATTCGAATCAAAACAATTCTCAGATTATAAAGATCAATTTCAATGGTTTTTGGGATTAGGGATTTTGTTTTTAACTTTAGATCTTTTTTTATTAGACAAAAAAACAAAATGGCTCCGAAAAGTAGATTTATTTAATGAAGAAAAATAATATATGAAGTTAGCTACACACATTCTTGTTTTCTTATGCCTTCTTATTAGCACTAATATCTTTGCTCAAAAAGATACAATTAAAGCACAAAGAGAAGCTAGAAAATTAGTCCGAGAAGGAAATAATCTATACAAGCAGCAGAAGTATACTGATGCTTCGGTATCATACAAAAAAGCTTTAGAAAAAAGTAGTAAATACAAGAAAGCAAGTTATAATTTAGGAAATGCTTTCTATCAAGATAAGTTATATAAAGAAGCTGTACCTCAATATGAATTGATGGCAAAAACTGCCAAGACAAAGTTTGAAAAAGCAGAGGCTTATCATAATATTGGGAATGCTATGATGGAGCAAAAACAATATCAACCTGCTGTAGATGCTTATAAAAATTCTTTACGTAACAACCCTAATGATGATGAGACTCGATATAATTTAGCTGTCGCTCAAAAATTACTAGAAAAAGAAAAGAACAAAGACAAGGATAAAAATAAAGATAAGAACAAGGACAAGAATAAGAATAAAGACAAGAAAAACAAGGATAAAAATAAAGACAAAAAAGAGGGAGACAAGGACAAAAAGGATGATAAAAAAGGAGATGGAGACAAAAACCCTGATAAGAATAAAAAGAAGAATGACAAGAAAGATAAAAAACAAAAACCTAAGCCTAAGCAAGGAAAAATGTCTCCTCAACAAATAAAGCAATTACTAGAGAGTCTTAAGAATGAAGAAAAGAAGACTCAAAAGAAAATGAATGTTAAAAAATCGAAAGGTAAAAAAGTAAACAAAGAAAAAGATTGGTAAAGAACATTCTTTTTATCAATTTTGAATGATTATGAAACGGAGGTTACTATACATATTAATTTTATTTGCTTTTATAAGTGTTACAGCAGCTAGTCAAGAAGCTGTTTTAACAGCGAAAGTGAGTAAAAATAAATTAGGTGTTAATCAACGATTAAAAATAGAATTTTCTATTAATAAACCTGGTGCCGATCATTTTAGCCCTCCAAACTTTAGAAATTTTAGAGTCGTTGGTGGACCTAGCCAATCTATAAGTCAATCTTGGGCTAGAGGCAAGGCAAGTTTTATTCAGTCATATACTTACATTATCCAACCAAAGAAAAAAGGAGAGCTTCTTATTCCTTCAGCGAGCATAAAATTAAATGGGAAAATTATAAAATCTAAACCTGTTAAGGTAATTGTTTTAGATGCTGTAAAGCTGCCTAAAAATCCGAATGACCCTAATTATATTGCTCAGCAAAACATTCATCTTGTCGCTGAAATATCAAAATCTAAACCTTATGTGGGAGAAGGGGTATATGTAGAGTATAAACTCTATGTAAGTCAAAATATTAGTGTTAATGATTTCTCTATTACAGAATCTCCTCAATATAATGGCTTCTGGAATCAAGACATAAAAATAAATGGACTTCCTATAAAAATAGGAAAATATAATGGAGAAGATTATAGATATGTTGTTCTTAAAAAAGCACTGTTAATTCCTACAAAATCTGGAAAATTATCTATCGACCCTATGAAAATGGATATTGTTATTGGAGTTCCAACAGGTAGGGCTGATTTTTTTGGGAACCCCATCACAAGAAACATTACACGCCCATTTGCTTCTACAAAAAAATTGATTTCTGTTAACGATTTGCCGTTAGAAGGAAAGCCTGCTAATTTTAATGGAGCTGTTGGAGATTTTAAATATAATGTGGTTTTAAGCAAAGATGTTTTAAAAGCTAATGAATCTTCTCAAATAAAAGTAACGGTCTCTGGAAAAGGAAACTTAAAGCTTTTCGAAATCCCAGAAATAACAACTCCTTCTGAATTGGAAGTATATACTCCCGAACAAAAAGAGAGAGTCAATATCACAACCAATGGGTTAAGCGGTTTTGTAAGTAAACACTATACTGTGGTTCCTCAATATAAAGGGAAATATAAAATTCCTGGCACTTCTTTTTCTTACTTCAACCCTAAAGAAGAAAAGTATATCACATTAACTTCAGATGATTTATTTGTTGACGTTTTAGAGGGCAAAGAATTAATTACTAATTCTGACCAACAAAATGTGACGAAAAAGAATGTAACAGTTACGGGTGCTAACTTTAGATATATTCAAACTAAAACTTCTTTTACTGCTGCAAAAAAAGATGATTTCTTTCAGTCTAACTTGTTCTTTGTATTACTCTTTTTGCCAATTATTGCTATCCCTGTTGGAATTTTTATTGCTAAAAAACAACAGAAAAGAAACAATGACATTGTTGGGAATAAAATAAGAAAAGCCGACAGACTTGCTAAACGCTTCTTATCTGAAGCTAAAAAACAATTAGGTAAAAAAGAGGCCTTTTATGAATCTTTAGAAAGAGCATTACACAATTATTTAAAAGCAAAGCTAAATATTGAAACCTCGGATATTAGTAGGGAAAAAATTTCAGAATTATTATTAAAAAAAGGAGTAGATAGCTCAACTATTTCTTCTTTTATTGAGGTGCTAAAGAATTGTGATTTTGCTCGCTATACTCCTATTAGCGATGTGCAAATGAATGAAGAGTACGAAAACGCAAAAAACACAATAGCACAAATAGACAAACAATTATAAATGAAAAAACTTTTATACATATTGTTCTTTATTAGCTCATTTGTGTCTTCACAAAATAGCGAGACTCTTTTTAAAGAGGCTAATGATTTATATAAAGTCGGTAAATATGAAGAAGCCATTTCTTTATATCAAAAAATAGAAGCTCAAAAAGTAATTTCATCAGAGCTCTACTATAACATTGGTAATTGTTATTATAAGTTAAATAACGTAGCAGAAACAATTTATAATTATGAGAAAGCTCTTTTAATAGATCCTCTTAATGAGGATGCCTTTAATAACTTAATTTTTGCTAAAAGATTGACCATTGATAATATTGAGTCTTTGCCAAAATCGGTGTTCCAAAAATTTGACGAAAACTATATAAAAAAACTATCCTACAACAACTGGGCATTGCTTACCGTTATTTTTTCTATGTTAGCATCACTCTTGTTTTTGCTTTTCTACTTTTCTTACACGCCCTCAAAAAAGAGATTTTACTTTACTGGAAGTATAATTTGTATGATTTTATTAATTATAACCATTAGCTTCTCTTACAAAGAATACAATCATAGTATCTCTAACATACATGCCATTATTTTTGCTGAAAAAACAGATATTAAAAACGCACCTACACTTAGTAGCGAAAACATCTTTACATTGCACGAAGGCACTAAAGTAAAGGTTTTAGACAGTGTTGATAATTGGAAAAAAATCAAACTTGCTGATGGTAAAATTGGCTGGGTAGATGCTGAAGATTTAAAAGTGTTGAAGATTTTTTAGTTTTTAATTAACGAAGTTTTCATTTTCTTATTTTATATTAGCATTCGATTTGCAACATTAATGAATAAAACTTTTATCACTCTTTTCTTCTCCGTGATCTTTTTTTCATCGGTCATTACACCTACGCTATTAACAATGGCGGAAGATTCTTATGGGATTTCTTTAATAGAAGACATCGGAACAGAAGATGAAGAAGAAAAAAACAATAAAGAATCTTCTAGCGATTTAGAATCTAAGATTTTTTATCCTTTAGAAAGTCGTTCATTAATTTTAATTACTAAAAAAACCAAAGCGTTAGCCTTTTACAACAAGGTGTATTCTTCCATTTCTAAAAAACGCTTTTCCCCTCCTCCAGAACACGCTTAATTTTATTTGTCAATTTAAAAAATTAATGTTCAAGACTCCTCATTTTTAGGAGTAAAAATTTATAGCATGTTTAAAAATATTAAAAGTGATTTGCCCGCAAGTATTGTGGTCTTTTTTGTTGCATTACCCTTATGTTTAGGTATTGCATTAGCAAGTGGAGCTCCTCTGTTTTCTGGGTTAATAGCAGGAATTGTAGGGGGTATTGTTGTAGGAGCCTTAAGTGGTTCTAAAATTGGAGTAAGTGGCCCTGCTGCTGGTTTAGCAGCAATTGTATTTGCGGCTATCGTCAGTTTAGGTTATCAAAACTTTCTGCTTGCTGTTGTATTAGCAGGTGTTATTCAATTATTATTTGGATTTCTAAAACTTGGAATAATTGGTTATTATTTTCCTTCGTCAGTAATTAAGGGGATGTTAACTGGTATTGGAATCATTATCATTTTAAAAGAGATTCCATATTTTTTCGGAATGGATAAAGACCCTCAAGGCGACTTTGCCTTCCTTCAAGTTGATGGAGAAAATACACTTTCAGAACTTTTAAACGCCATCAATGCATTGTTAAGCGGTAATGTAGATTTTGGAGCAACGGTTATCGCAATTATTGCTATAGGAATCCTAATTCTCTGGTCAAATGTGCTTTCCAAAAAAGGAAAAATCTTTCAACTTATTCAAGGACCATTGGTTGCCGTAATTGTTGGAATCGTTTTTTACTATCTAACAAAAGGAGGCTCTCTAAACCTATCTGAAGACCATTTAGTTGCTGTGCCAACTCCAGAAAATTTTGACTCTTTTCTAAACCAGTTTACATTGCCTAATTTTAGTATGATTGGAAATCCAGAAATATGGATTGTTGCCTTTACCATTGCACTGGTAGCGAGTTTAGAAACGCTATTATGTGTAGAAGCAACAGATAAATTAGACCCTCATAAAAATGTAACCCCAACAAATAGAGAATTGTTAGCTCAAGGAACTGGAAACATTCTTTCTGGAATGATTGGTGGATTGCCTATTACGCAAGTAATTGTACGTAGTTCTGCAAATATTCAATCAGGAGGAAGAAGTAAAGCATCAGCAATTATTCATGGGTTCTTATTGTTAATTTCTGTGATGTTAATTCCAACATTATTAAATAAAATTCCATTATCTGTTCTAGCTGCAGTACTATTTATTGTTGGTTTTAAGCTTGCAAAGCCATCGACTTTTAGAGAAATGTTTAGTCTTGGATGGAAACAATGGGTTCCTTTTATGGTAACGATATTAGTTATTGTATTTAAAGATTTACTATGGGGAATTGGCATGGGATTGGCAGTAGGAATTGTTGTTATCTTAATTAAAAGTTTTCAAAATTCTCACTTCTTACATATTGAAGATAAAAGCAATGGTGTACATAAAATAAAAATGACCCTAGCAGAAGAGGTAACCTTTTTTAACAAAGCTACTATTTTGAACGAACTAGACAGCTTGCCTAGAGATACTTATTTAGAATTAGATGTAAGAAAAACACGATATTTAGATAACGACATAATTGAAATTTTAGACGATTTTGCCTTTAAAGCCAAAGAAAGAAATATTGACATCAAATTAATTTCGGAACGAGGAACAATTGAAAACCCTCCAAGTTTTATAGAGTTCTTTAAATTAAGACCAAAGACTACTTAAGTGTCGAAATCATGAAAAAAAATAATTATAAAATTTTAGTGCTTTCAGACTTAAAAGAGGACTCAAAAAACACTTTAAAAAGTGCTGTAAGTATTGCAAAAATAACTCATGCAGACATTCATCTTTTCCATGTAAAAAGGGCTTCAGATATTGTAGGTAAAGAAAATCAGTTATCGGCAATGCGTACTATAAATTCAGAATACAAAACCCTTAACAAAGACATTCAGAATTTAGCAGCTCCTTTCTCAAAAGAATATGGCAAGTCAATTCAGACCAAGTTTTCTTTTGGGAATGTGAAAAGTGAAATTGGAAAATACATTAAAGAACTACAGCCAGATATTATTGTTTTGGGTAAGAAAAAATCGAATTCATTTAATTTTATGGGTGATCGTGTTGCAGAGTTTGTTTTAAAACTTCACCCTGGAGTGATGATGATTGCTTCCAATGAGAATGCTATTGAGCCTAATCAGGAAATTGCTTTAGGTGTTTTAAATGATTTAAAACCCTCTTCTAGCTTAGCTTTTATAGATGATTTAATTGGAGATTCTAAAAAACCAATAACCTCATTTAAAATCGCTCAAAATTCAGATGTGGCAAAAGAAAAAGCTCCTGCACCTCAAAGAAAAACGATAGAGTATGTTTTTGAAAAAAATGACAATTCACTCAAAAACATTTCGAATTATGTATTAAAAAATAAGATTAACTTATTGTGCGTAAATAGAGGACAAGAAAACCAAGAGAATAACACTGGTATAAGAGAGGTAATTGAAAAATTAAATGTTTCTCTTTTAGTTTCTGCAAACCAAAATTATGCCTTATAATAAAAATATAAACACATGAAAGCACATACTAAAGAAACACAAGCAGTAATTACTCCAGATGCTGCTATTAATTTATTAAAAGAAGGAAACGGAAGGTTTGTTTCTAATAAAGAAGTAGAGAGAAACTTATTAGAGCAAGTTTCAGATACTAGCACAGGGCAATATCCGTTTGCAACAGTACTGCACTGTGTAGATTCTAGAGTTTCGGCAGAATTGATTTTTGATCAAGGAATTGGCGACATATTTAGCATCCGAATTGCTGGGAACTTTGTAAATGACGATATTCTAGGGAGCATGGAATTTACCTGTAAACTAGCAGGAACCAAAGCCATTGTTGTTTTAGGTCATACCGCATGTGGAGCAGTAAAAGGAGCGTGTGACGATGCCAAGCTAGGGAATCTCACAACACTAATTAGCAAATTAAAACCTGCAGTAGAAGCGGTTACAGAGCCTTCAGACGCTCATCAGAGAAATTCTGGAAACATAGGGTTTGTAAATTCTGTTGCAGAGAAAAATGTATATATGACCATAGATAACATTCGAATGAAGAGTCCTGTATTAAATGAAATGGAAGAGAATGGAGAAATTAAAATTGTTGGGGCGATGTATGATATTAAAGATGGTTCTGTAACATTTTATGAATAGAATACTAAGATGAAAAAACTTCTTTTTATTATCCCTTTTTTATTAATCTTCTCCAATGTGAGAGGTCAAGATAGTAGTCTAGGAAATTGGTTAATTTATATCGGTAGCAAGCAACTCAATTCTAAGTGGAACCTACATCATGAAATTCAATACAGAAATTACAATGGTATTGGCGATATGGAGCAACTACTTATTAGAACTGGATTAGGATATAATTTGGGATCTAGAAGTAATCTTTTATTAGGATATGGATACATTAACTCTGAAAATTTTATTGGTAATGGAAACGATCAGGTTACTGTAGAAGAACATCGAATATTTCAGCAATTTATAACCAAGCAGTCTATTGGTGCTGTTAGTTTACAGCACAGGTACCGGTTTGAACAACGCTTTGTTGAAAGTGATTTTAAAACACGATTTCGTTATTTTTTAGGGATAAACATCCCTTTTAAAAATGCTAAGTACTACGCCTCTGCCTACAATGAAATTTTCCTAAATGGAGCTTCAAATGTCTTTGACAGGAATCGAATTTATGGTGGCCTTGGATATAAAGTTAAGAAGGGAATTAAAATAGAATTAGGTTATATGAGTCAAGTTTTTGAAACCTCAAGTAGAGATCAAATCAATATCATCACCTTTGTGAATTTTTAATTTTTTAAAAATCTGTTAAAAAGAATCGATGTGCTTTCATCGATTCTTTTTTTGCTTATAAAATACTTACTTTAGTCGCCCAATCATCCTACTATTATATGAAAAACCTCTTCTCTAACGTTCGTGGAGATCTTTTTGGTGGTATTACTGCAGGTATTGTGGCTTTACCGCTTGCACTTGCTTTTGGTGTTTCTTCAGGACTTGGTCCAGCAGCAGGATTATATGGAGCCATCTTTATCAGTTTTTTCGCAGCCCTTTTTGGTGGAACAAGCACTCAGATTTCTGGACCCACAGCGCCAATGACTGCATTGAGTATGGTTGTAATTGCTGGAATTATTGCTGCAAATGATGGGAATGTAGAAAAAGCCCTTCCTGCAATCTTAACGGTTTTTTTATTAGCTGGTTTAGTTCAAATTGGTTTAGGTTTTTTAGGCTTAGGAAAATACATCAGATATATTCCTTACCCCGTGGTTTCGGGGTTTATGTCTGCTATTGGGCTGATTATTATTTTAACACAACTTTCTCCTTCTCTAGGATATAACCCAAAAAACGATACGGCTTTAGTCGCACAATTTAAGCCTCAGGCAGAAGAGCTTATTTTAGAAAATATTTTAAAAGAAGAAGCTGGAGAAGGTGTTTTAGTCTTAGAAGATTTTAAAGAAACGGTGCTTCGAGCGGGGAAGATCTCCAAGGCTGATATTTTACGAGAATCTCAAACACTTGCGGCTAATTATGCTTCAGGTGTTGTTGGGTCTATAAGAGTATTTCCTAGAGCTCTTAAAAATCTTAGTGTTCTAGAACTTGCTTTATCTTTAGGTACCATCATTATTATTTTTGGTTTTAAAAGAATTACAACAAAAGTCCCGAGTACTTTAATTGCGTTAGTAGTTATGTCGGGGGTTGCTGTTGCTTTTAATTTAAATTACACTCCAATAAAGGAGATTCCTACTGGCTTGCCTATTCCTAATTTAGAAATCTTTACCGCTTTCTCTTTATCTAGTATTACGCCCTATATTTTTACTGCAATTACATTAGCATTGTTAGGAGCTATAGATTCTTTATTAACGAGTGTGGTTGCAGATAATATGACAAAAACTAAACACAAACCCAATAAAGAATTAATAGGGCAAGGAATAGGAAATAGCATTGCTTCTATTTTTGGAGGGATTCCTGGAGCAGGAGCTACGATTAGGACAGTAGTAAATATTAATGCTGGAGGAAAAACAAAATTATCTGGTATGATAGCTGGGGTAATGTTGTTTGTAATTGTTTTAGGTCTAGGCCCTATTGCTTCAAAAATTCCAGCCGCAGTATTGGCGGGTATTTTGGTTACTGTAGGAATAGGTGTAATGGATTATAAAGGGTTAAGAGCGATTCCTTCTCTGCCAAAAGATATTAAGTTAGGTCCTCTTAAATTAAGTTCAGAAGTGTTGGTAATGCTCATTGTATTAGGGCTGGCTACTTTCTGGGATTTGTTATATGCTGTAGGTATTGGATTGGTGATTGCTTCTTTAATGTTTATGAAAAAAATTGGCGATTTAACTGCCGAGAGATCTAATGTTACTTCTTTAGAAGAAGAAGCTTGGGCAGATGAAGTTGGGTTAACAAAAGCATTACAAGAAGAAGTTTTTATAAAACATATCAACGGTCCTTTGTTTTTTGGTTCTACAAGCGATTTTCAAGCATTGGCAAAGCAAATACCAAGCAATGCCTCTACTGTTGTAATTCGAATGGACAGAATGCAGTATATAGACCAGTCTGGACTGTACACTTTAGAAGATGTTTTAGTAGATTTAAAAAAGGATGATATTAATGTATTGATGGTAGATTTACAAAAACAACCCAGATATATGATGGAACGTATTGACATTATTCCAGATTTAATTTCTGAAGAATGCCTTTTCAATGATTTTAAATCTTGCTTAGAATGGATTAAAGAACATAAAGATTCTTAAACTTTTAGGTTTGATACATCTGGGTAAGAATCCCTTTCTCATCTTCCAATCCCATACTATACTCCAAACAAAGAAGAAACTTTCAGAGAAGGATGCTTTGCTCGTAAATAAAAAGAAAAACCACTCCATTACAGAGTGGTCTTAGTTTATTTAAAACTTAATTTAGTTATTTTGGTAAAGCACTCTTTTAGGACATTCCCTCATTACCTTTTAATTTTTTCAAGTAGTTCTATATTATTCCCTTTAATTGGTCTTGACAAAATAACATATAAAAAATCGTCTTTTATTAAAAATAATATATTAGTTTTTATCTTCTTTTTACTGAAAGACTTAGCACTATCTAAAAAAACAGAAGGCGATTCCGAGTTGTTAAATAAAATACTTATTCTTTTGTCTGTTTGAAAAGATAAATAAACTAAACTATCATTAGATTCCTTTAAAAAATCTCTATTATAGCCATCAATCAAAACCTTTGTGCTTTTTAATGATTTAATCGTATCAAAGGCATAAATTAATTCTTCTTTAAATATAGACCCTAAATAAAATCTATTACTAGGAAAAGACGATTTTTCATCCTCTATATTAACTAGATCCCTGATACTATAGGTTTCGGGTTTTAAGCGAAAAACTAAAATACCAGCTTCTCGATTATTATACTCATAAACAGAAGCTACATAACTATCGTTTAAAAAATCTGAAGAAATATGTTTAATTAATGAGTCTTCTACGAATAACTCTTTATAATAAAAAGGTTCTTCTACGGTCTTAATTTTCATAGATGAATAATTAAAATTATTAAACATGTAGACAACAAACATTAAGACGAAGCCAATTAAAATTAGTTTTTTTTTATTCCTCATTATTCTTATAATAGTTATTAAAAATTTCTATCCCCATTTATAACCTCTAACAGATTTTCAGTATTTCAATAAACATAAGACACCGCTCTGAAAAGAGCGGCATCTTTATGTAACTGACTGAAAATCAACATCAATTTCTACTCATTTTGAGTAAGCACCATTTTGATACATTACCGAGTGGTCTTATTTCATCTAAAATTTAATTTAGTTATTTTGGTTTTAATAGAGTAAACACTACCACGTCTGATTAATCATATAACAATTCAAATAATAATTTAATCTTTTCTCTATGTTTAATAGTGCCACAGTTACTTTTAAAAGTATTCGAATAATCTTTCCCTTCTGCAACAACTGTTGCATAAAAGTTAGTAAAAGCATTTACGCTATTGTCACAGTCAACATTTTTCCTATTAATTAAGAAATCATAATCATTAATAGTGCTAATAAAGAAATTCTTGATTTTATTACTAGGTCTAATCTTATACTTCTTCAACTTCTTTTTCTTATCGTGAGAAAATCTGAATCCCTTTATTTTTCTATCTTGTTCCCATAAAATGACACCTCTGCCAGATTCATCATATAACGATATAATCTTATTTGAGTTTATTTTAATTGTTTTTAATTGTTTTTTGAATAAATTATTATTTAAACTTTGAGATACTATATTTCCTGTTAATAATAATGTGAGCGAAAAAATTAATGTGTTTTTATTCATAATTAGATTTTTATTTTAGTGAACTTGGTATATTCCATGACATTGTACCTGGTATTGTAACCCCACTACCATGGCCTGAGCCATCTCTATAAAAACGATAAGACGAGCTTTTAGCCGCAACCCTTAAATATAAGTTTGACATCTGAATAGCATTATTTTGAGTAGTAGACGGAAGTCTAGCGTCCAACATACCATGACCTATTAATTCATGAGCTAATAATTCTCCAGCACTTGAGCTTCTTGAGAACATACTTCCCGTAGAATTATCTCTGTAATCCGGCACAGTAGCTGTTGAATTCATAACAATGACAGAATGAGAATTTCCATTTCTCCATCTAATATTATTACCTCCTCCTGTATCTGTATCAAACTGACTAGCATCAGGATTCGTGCCAGACCTTGTTTTTAAAGATTTTACTTTTTCTCCCCTCTTAACTATTTCTACTGAATGCTTTGAAGATGAATTAACTGCATTAAAGTATCCTTTTGCAAGAGCAACGACATCATCACTAGCTCCTTTAGTCGCTTCATCAAAATCTTTTTGACTAATTCCTTTAAACTTTTTACCTCTCTTTTTAAAGAGCCGAGCTATTTTCTTATTCTTCTTAAAAGTTCTTCTAATTATTCTTTTAGCTCTTCTTGCAGATTTTCTTGATACTCCTTCAATACTATCTCCTTTAATTTCTTTAAAAAAGATAGGGTTATTGGCAGCAAAATGATAAGGGGTTATGGATTGGTACTTTTCAGCAAATCTGTCTATTTTAAAAAACCTACCTATTGCAGGGTCATAATCTCTCCACTGATAGGCATAAGTGTTTTTACCAAGCTCTTCTTCCAACTCTTGCCCTTGAAATTTCTTCTTCTGCGCCACACTATTCCCATTACTACTCACCACGTTATTATACCCTTTATGTTTCAAGCCAAATGGATAGTAATTAGATTCTTCTATGATTTCTGTAGCAGCATTTATACTTCCATTATTATCAGCATCTGTATAAGAGAGTCGTACATTTCCTAAATGGTCTTTGTATTGATATACATACTCTAACACCTTTACGCAAATTTTTCAGCGCACACTACTTTTTTAGCCTTTTACCTCCAAAAAAATTATTTAAAAGAACGTTTTTTATTCAACCTCTAATATACGGATTGGTGTTTAATTCCACGCCAATAAAATCCAGTATTTTCATTCTTCAAAAACCTCTGTATTTTATCGGCTTCCTTCTCCTCGATATGTTACATAAAACGGGTTATAATACTTGCTCGCTCCATCAATGCCGTAGTTATAACCAGTTTTATGTAAAATACTCCCATCGCCCAAGCTTCCAACGCTCACAGCGGAACACGGATTGAAGTTTCCGTTATTAATTGTAAAGATTGTGGATAGCTAACGCACTTCGTTTGTTTCATTTTTAAAAGCTGAAGATTGCCATTGCGCTTAATTCCGCCTCGTGTAAATCTTCATCTTTTAAAAACGTTTAAACGTTCCGATAACGGTTGAAAAAGAGGTTGGTGAAGCGTGGATTTTCAACCGTTATTGGAATGATAGGCTGAACGCCGATTGAGTGCGTTCTGATTGGTTACGAAGTAAATATTAAATCAATCGTAGTGCGCTGGCAGCAGCGTCGGCAAAAAGCGGTGGACGAGCGGATATTTTACATAATTTACATTATAACGACAGTTTTTTATCTTCTAAAATAACTTGACTAAAAACTGTGCGAAGCGGACTTATAATGCCAATTATGTAAACATAGCTTGGGGTAAGTTTTTATGCATAGATTTTCCATTGGCGTAGCTCTTTGCATTTTTCTTGCAATGTGCTACAAGTGCGTAGGCGCATAAAAACTTACACTGCATTGGCGAGCGGAACAAAACAAAAAACAGAGGATTTTGAGGAACGATAAAACTGGGTTTTGTTTTGTGGGGATTTTTCAGCTTAATGGATGGAACGCTTTTATAGCTTCCTGTAAATTCTCTAAATTATCTTGTTTATACCTTTCAGTTGAACCAATATATTTATGTCCGCACATTTGTTGAACTTCTCTAATATTGTGCATATTCAACCAATTTGTAATAACCGAAGCTCGTAATTGACTTACATTAATAACCTTGTGATTTATTCGTTTTAATTTTCTTGTTACACTTCCTAAAATACTATTGAACTGATTTGTGTTTAGTGGAAAAAGTGTATCATTATATAAGTTAATATGCTTCTGTATTTTCGGTCTGTATTCGTTAATATATTCCATTAATTCTATCACTTGCCACGATTTTAATACCAAAGTTCTACTATTGCTTTTTCGTGTACTTGGAACATAGATTTTTCCTTTGTAAAGCTGTAAATGTTCTATTTGTAATTTAGCTAAAGTTGTACTGTTCAAAGCTTGGTAAACAATTAATCCTACGATAACTTTATTACGTTTTGCAGTTGCTGTAAAATAAAAGTCGTTAATGTTTTCCGTTTCAAAAGAATAATATAAATCTTCAAGTTCATCGCTTGATAAAAGATTACTTAATACTTTGGTGCGCTCTCGTTTTACTTTTACATCTTCTGCTGGATTATCCAGTCGGAAGCCGACAGCTATTAAAAATTCAAAATAATAATTAATACCTCTGATTTGATTGTTTACGGTTTCAGCTTTCCAACCTTTTGACTGTAGATATTTGATGTATTTTAAAAGGGTTTTGTAATCGATTTGATTGGGTTTTACACCTCTTTTTTTGCACCAATCTTTGTAATCTTTTAATCGTAACAAGTAACGTTCTATACTATTATCACTATGTCTTTCTTTCTGTAAATAGGTTTTAAACATCATAATTTCTTAACTAAATGTGTGTAAATCTGTGTGGTTTCTAAATGACTATGACCTAAAAACTGTTTGATATCTTCAATATTCATTCCTGCTTCTAAAAAATGGGTTGCAATGGAATGACGTAATTTATGTGGTGTTATTTTCTTTCCAATAATCTCTTCGTTATTCGTTGCTTTTATTACTTCCTGTAATCTTTTTGCTAACGTATTTCCTTTTAAACGTGTGCCATAATTACCTATCAATAAAGCTTCACTTTGGCTATAGTCTTTAAATTGTATTCGTGCTTCGTAAATGTAATTTTCGAGTATTTCAATATTGTAATAATTGATTGGTACAAAACGCTCTTTATAGTTCTTTCCTTTTCTAATCAGTATTAATTCCTTATCAAAAAGAACATCTTTAATATTTAGTGTAACTGCTTCATTTCTTCGTAATCCACAACTATATAATAATACCAACATTGCTTTATCTCTACTTTTAATGTGCTCTGGACTATTGGTAAACTCTGTCGCTTTAAAAAGTTCTTTCACTTCTTCTTGTGTTAGTATATTGATGATTTCAAGCCTATTGATACGCTCTGGTTTTAAGTGCAAAGAGAAGCTTTTGTTAGTATGCTTTTGCAAGTATTCTTTAAACCGTTTTAATGCGTTTTGATGTGAGTTGAGATAGCTTTTACTTAATGCTCCACCACGTTTTTCATTAGGTCGTTCAGTTAGATATTTATAGTATTGTTTTACTATTTCTCTATTGATGTAATCTATATTATTAATGTTATGATTTTCTAAATAATAAAAGAACTCTTGTAAATGTATAGGGAAGTTGTAAACGGTTGTTTCTGCAAAACCAAGTATGTCCAACCATTCTTTATAATTGGCTACCAATACTTTATAACTTCTATTTTTTAACTTTAATTTTTTCATCCCTTGACCTTTTTTGAGATTTTGTGAACTACTTATTTAACTTATTGATTTTCAGAATTACTATTAGTCCATTTTAGCCATTGAACCATTATGAACTACTTTGAACTTCTAACCTTTGTAGTGTGGTATTTAATAGTGTTTCTATTTGCTTATTTGTGGTTTCGTAATCTTCATAATTCACAACTTCATAGACATAACCTTTTCTTTTATCGCCTTTAGATTTCTTTACTAAATCTGCTAATTGTAATTGCAACATATAGCGTTTTTGGTTGCTTGGGTTTACTCGTAATGCTCTGCGTATTTCTGCATTGGTAAACGTGGTTTGACTGTTTGCTTTTAAATAAGCTTTGAGCATTTCAAAAAACTGTCTGCAAGCTCCATTTAATAAATCGCTTTTTCGTAATAAAACTTCTTGTATCAGTTCGTTAGCTTCTTGTATATCTTCGATTGTGGTTTCTATAAATACTTCTCCTGTTTCCTTATTTACTTGTTCTTCTCGTTGATATTGCTTGTAAAATGTAATCGCTTCAATAAATTGTAAATAATGGCTATTTGTACGTCTTGGTTTAAATACGGATTGCGGAAGCTCTAAAAATTCTGCATAAGGATTAATGACTTTTATAGGTTTTAAAACTCGTTGTACATTCTTTAATAATTCCTGTGATTTGTATTCTTGTTCTTCGTTTATTTTTCCTGCACTAATTAATCGTTGATAATTCATTATTCTAATATCCTGTTCTGCTGATTCATCAATGTAGAGTAGGAATGAACGATTACTATTATCCTCGTAAATACTTTCTTGTGTGGTACAACCTGCAACACTTACAGGACCTTCAACCGTTAGATGTATGGTTTTGGTATTGCCTTTGGTGTCTTTATGAACAACTGTTTTGGTAATTCGCTTTTTAGATTGTAATTCTCTCAATGGGTAGAGTACAGATTCTGCTCCGTCTAAATCTTCTATTAAAATTAATTTGTGTTGTAATTCTGTGCGATTGAAGTAATAAAAAGCGTTTGCTGATAATACTGTAATCTCAACTTTATCTTCTTCTGGAATGAGTTCTGCAACCTTACTTTGTAAATGTGTTTTACCAACTCCAGAACTTCCCAAGCTGATACAATGCAATGGATTATTTGTTTTGCGACTTGTGAATATCAAGTACATTAATAATCTATTGGTTTGTTCTCCAATAACTCCGCTTTTTCCTATTAATTCGTTGGTTTTGGTTAGTAAATCTTTTCGTTTTAAAAACTTGATAGCTTCTTTTTCTTCTGTGGTTGTGAGTTCTTTGTAAAATGGTTGGTGTGCTTCTTGTTCTTTTTCGATGAGTAAAAAGCGATAGTTTTCTAATTCTTTGGTTACATCTTGCAAGGTTCTACGAACTACGCTTGTTCCTATTTCTAATCGTTCTGCTACTTTTCTAACCAGTTTTTCTACTTGGTTATCGTTGTATAAATCAATGGTATGGCGTAATACGTTTTCGTGTTTTAGTTTTTGTATGCTTAAAGTAATTCGCATACTTTCTAATTTATTGGTTTTAACTCCTCCTAAAATGTGGATTTCTAAATATTTGGTTGTGTACTCGTAGTTATTGGGATTGGAAGTGTCTAAACTCATTTTGCAGAATTATTTATTATTCACGTAATATCTTCTGCAATATTAGATAATATTATCAATCTATTCAAGTAAAATATTATTTTATTATGATAATAAATGACTACTTTTGTCGATAACTATACGTTTAACCTATTATTTGCTTACTTTTTTATGAAGCTTGGAGAGAAAATAACGAAGCTAAAGAAACTTAAAAACCTATCACAAGTAGCACTCGCCGAAGCTACTGGAATTTCTCGTGATGCCATTTCTAAATATGAACGTGGCGATTCCGTTCCATCTGTTGACTATGCTAAACGTATTGCGGATGCTTTAGGTGTTTCACTCGATTATTTGGTAAGTGACAGTGATAAAGAAGATGTATTGGATAATGATGCTGTAAAACGGATTAAAGAGATACAGAACTTACCTCTTTCTGAAAAAGATAAAATCTACTCTGTAATTGATGCGCTTATTAGAGATTATAGAACTAAAAAGGCGTATACTTCTTAGCTATGAGATTTTTTATAGTATTATTTTTTCTTGTCAATTATAATGGCTTTTCACAATCAAATGATTGTACAAAGTTCAAAACAGGAACTTTCAAGTATGCCAACCCACAACAAGAGCATTTCTCTATTGTACGCAGGGATTCTATACAGATAGAAACAGACACCAAAACTGGTGATACAATGACAGGAAAAGTAGAATGGTTGGATAAGTGCAAGTATAAATTAACCTATATAAAAGTTAGCAATGATGCGCATAGCTTCATTATTGGAACTTCATTTAATGTTGATATTACTGCTATAAAAGACAATACTTATACATTTACAGCTTATGATGATACTCGTAAAATGGATGGTGAGATTGTAAAAATTGAGCAATAAAAAACCGCCACTTGGGCGGTTCTTTAAACTTATTTTTTATTATAAAGTAAATCAGACGTTTAATATATCTACTAAATTATCTAATATTTTACCTTCATTATTTAATTCATAATTTTCATCAAATCCTGTAACTTGTAATTGGTCATTTACCCAATCGTGTAAGTCGATTAAGTAATCTTCCTCAAAATCAACCACTATACTTGACTCTTTAGCAATCATATCATTACTTACCTTATTATGTTTCAGTAAGTAATCATATTCTTTCTTTGATAATTTTATTTTCATTGTTGTTGCTCTTGTTGTCTTTTTAATCTTGCTGCTTTTTTTGTTGATGTAGGATTTGTAGATACTACTTTACCCGTTTCTGGATTTACAGCAACTTCTGCTTTCGCTCCTGTAAACCTTTGTGACGGTCTTCCTGCTCCATCTATTTTTACATCTCCTGTTTTTAAAGGATTTTTAACTGCATCTAAAACGCTTGATGATTTTACTCCTCTATTCATTTTTTGGTTTAAACCGTGTTTGGTAAATCCTGTTACTTTTACTCCATTTGCAGCAGTTACAGATTTGGTTGCAACCTTTGTCGTCTTAAGAGCCGTAGATACTGTTTTTGTTACAGCAGTTGTTCCTTTAGTTCCTACAACAGCTCCAATAACTTCTCCAATAACTGTTCCTCTTTCAATTCCATTTCCATTTGCTACATCATTTATAGCTCCGTCAATAGCTTGTCCCATTGCAACACTTGTACCAAAACTATCAGTACCTAATGCGTTATCCATTGCTATCATTGAGGCTGGATTTCCTTGTGCAGCTCCCGCTACTAACATATTACCCATTCCCTCTAAAGTTTGACCAGGATTTGAAACAGCATCTATAACACCAGTAACAGTATTAGCAAGTCCTTGACTAACGCCTAAAACGTGAGCTCCAACACCATTTGGATTTACGGCTGCATCTGCAACAGCTCTTTGTTGGAACCAAGTAAATATTTCTGCTCCCTCAAGTTCTATTCCCATTCCGAGCTTATTCTCTGCAAAGGCATAAGTCGAGTTATAGACATAATCTTCTGCTAATGGGTCAATTTGCCAAAAACGTCCAATTGCTGGGTCGCTAACTCTATATCTCCACTCGTGAGTATTTAATCCTAAATCTTCTGTAAATTCTTGTCCTTGATATTGCTTGTAATTATTCTTTGTACCAATAATCACATTATTATATCCACGATGTTCTAATCCAAAAGGATAATAATTTTGCTCCCTTAAGATTTCAGTATTTGGATTTATAGAACCATTCCCGTCAAGGTCTGAATATGAGAGCCTTGTATTGTTCCACATATCTTTATACTGATACACATACTCATACCCATTTGTACTGCTATGCTTTACATAGCCTTCTGCATGGTTAAAGAATTGTAACTTATTGTCTTCATAGATAAAGTTTCCAGCATATTGAGTAGTTGTAAGACTACTATACTCTCTCACCTTTTTTTCTAATTTAACACCTGTAGCATCATACACGTATTCTATAAACTTACCAGAAGTAATATCTACTCTAGTAGGCAAGTTCAAATGATTATACGTAATTCCTCCAGAAGAACTTTGCTTATTTAAATCTTTAATCATATTCCCATTCACATCATAGGTATAATCATTCCCTGTATTAGTCCCATCCTTAAAACCATACGTGTTATTTCCTGCATCCGCTACTTTAAGGAGTCTGTTTCCAGCATCATAGGTATAGGTCAAATCATCCATCACTCCAAAAGTGGTGGCTGCAACATTGGTATGTCCTTGTCTTTCTAGATTCAAAATATTACCGTTCTTATCATAACTCACACTGGTCAGATTGTAATTCCCTGTGTTATCTATACCGCTTAGAATTCTATTGAGTGCATCATAGCTATAGGTATAGGTCTTAGTACTACTGTCTGTATTTAAGGTATTCCAACTCGCCTGTGAAATATTTCCGTTATATAATGCCGTTCCAGAGGTAGGATTATTATAACGCAAGCTAAAGTTAAACAAATCATTGTCATTTTGAGCATCTTGGTTAATATTTGTCAACCACCCTCTTACATTATAGGTATAATCTACCGTTTGTAATCTGCTTGCGGTAGTTAATCCTCCTACACCTTTGCTCTCTAATTGACCTAGTTCATCATAGTGATTACTCACAATAACTTCTGTCGTACTTGCGCCATTAATGTTCTGTGTCTGGGTTAACAATCTTCCTGCATGGTCATAGGTCATTACATCGATCAAAGTATGAGTGCCATTTGCTGTATCGTTTACATTCACATGTGTACTAGTGGTTTCTTCTACCCGCCCTGTAAAATCGAGTTTACTTTTTACCGTATCGGTAGTGCCTAAATAATCATTCTTACTATACATATAAATAGGACGTGCTCTCTCATCGTAATAAGTTACTGTAGTGGTCCAATTTGTTGTTCCTAAAACTAGTACCCTGCTCCCTGTAGCCAATCCTTTTACATTAGTGGTTGGCGTTACCGTATATACACTTGTAGGAGCTGACCCTCCTGCTAGATTAAAATTGTAATCATCGTAATAATTTGCTGTGAGCACCTCTAGGTTTGTACCACTAGGAAAATGATTGTTTGTATAATAGCTTCCATCTTTTCCTGTTCCTGAACTTACTTTTTGTTCATATAACTCGGTAGATAGATCATTCTGAGTATCAAAACTACTTTGCATCGCAATTCTTGTGCTGCTAGATCCATGATCATAGATTCCTGTATAAGCAACTCTCCCTAGTTGGTCATATTTGGTAACCAGCCACTCATTATTGGTCGCTTGGATAGCATCTTGGGTCATCACAGGTCTGTCTAGTTTGTCATATATGATAGATTCCCAGCCTTTGCCTGGAATCTTCTTTGCTACCAAACGGTTTCTAGAATCATACTTGTATTGATAACACAACTCACTTAACACTGTACTGGTCGGAACAGTGGTATCTCCCTCAGCCTTTGGAGGCAGTACATAGGTCAAATTCCCATAGTTATCATATACATAATAAGTGTCGTGTGCTTGACCACCATTATAGGTTCTCTTTAAAATTACCTGTCCGTTCTTGTTTTTAAACTCCTCGGTGGTTTTATTTAATGCATCTGAGACACTCCAGTTTTCGTCTTTGGTCACTGATTTAGTCAGCTCTCCTGCTGGATAGTCAGTAG
>JAGDZT010000004.1:0-483278 GCA_049115635.1 Flavobacteriaceae bacterium | reverse complement strand
GTAGTGGGAATAGCGCAGCTATGTAGCTACTTTTGTCAGCTTTTCGCTGAATGTATTCCATCGGTCTCGGCTATGATTTCGTTGTGGAATCATCCGCAGGATTATTCCGCTTAGAAATCAGCCATTGATTAATACTTTTATTTTGGTGTGGCACAAAACCACAATGAATTATAGCCATTGTTGTGTGTAGTGTTATTTTTGAACATCTTTTTCCTTATCAAACTCAATGATTTTCATTATTTCACCTAGTTCGTAAGCAATTAATTCCTTCTGTATTTTCGTAACTTCATCAACCACTTCTGGAACAGGATCCAAATTTTGTATATAATGAGATAGTAATGGATAGATAAACGGATTGACATTTCCAACGAACAGTTTTTTCATCTGAGAAATATCTTTTGATTCCAGATTATTTGTTTGAAGTACGTTTTCAATTAATTCTAAAACAATATTAATTCTTTCAACTGACTTAATGATTGTAGTCCTATTCAGTTCAATTAGTTTTTTGAGGGTTTCTGGTTCATTCTTGTCCTTTAATTTGTCAAGAGTTAGAACATATTTTTCTACTCCTATATTCGAAATGGGCTTTTTAGGATTTTTATAAATTGACGGAATGTATGTAAGTTCATCTAGAACTGAATTTAAATAATCGAGCTGTTTAAACATTATAGTCGTTATCCGAGAAGTCTTAAACTCTAGTCTTGTTTCTTCTAATTCTTGTCTTTGGTAATTAAGTTCTTTTTGTTGTATTAGTATTGAGACTATAATACCAAAAAGTGCAAGCCCAGAAAACAAAGCATTTATTGCTCCAAACATATCTCCCAATGTACCTCTGGAATCGTTGTCAAAATTGAAATAAATTAGAATACCTGAAATTCCCCAAAGGAATACAATTATAGAAACACCAATGATAATATTTGTTCTGTTTATTTTCATTTATTTTACATTACACACAACGGTTTGTGTATGTTGCGTATTCCGCAGGGAATGCACTATACACCTTGTTAGCCATAGTTATTTTAATTTTTCAAGAATTAAGTTTTCGTGTATACTAGTACCGCTTTGTGTCAATGAGAAATGATATCGCCCGTCTCTAAAATAATTTCCTGGCTTAATTAAACCTAGAGTTGTAAATTCAGTAATATGCGATTGTGCCTTTTTGATTGAGTTTCCATTCAAAATATCAGAAGCTACACTTTCGAATAAGCTAACTTTATCTTCTTTCTTTAATTTTTCACTCAACAATTTAGTCTTACTACTCACTTTAATTTTTGTATTAGTTTCTTTACTCGTTTTGCTTGTTTCTTCTTTCTCATTTGGAGCCAAAAGTTCCTTAATTCTTTTTTCTAATTGTTCATTTTCATTTTGAGTTTTCAGTCTTAATTCCCTTTCAGATTGCACTTTTGATTCAAGTAATTCAATGCTTTTAATGAGCTCATTATGTGTGTCTTTTAGAACTACGCTTGATTTATCCGTGATTTCATATACCCTCGGAGTAATCATTTTGTCAAAGAAATTGACTACCAACCTAGATAAGTTTAATAAAATGTAAGTTGAAACGAGAATTAAAAAAGTGAAACCAACTGTAACAAGAATTTCCCAAATATCATATTCAACAAAATAAGTCTTGATTTTTGCAATTCTATCATCTAAAGATAGTTTAGGATTGAAATAGAATAATGAATACAAAAATTCCCAATTCCTGATAATCCAAACTATTATAAATGTTCCCAAAAAAGGGTTTTTAAGTTTTTGGTTTATGTTATCGGTAAATGAGTTAAGTGTGTTTTTTATCATATGTGTGAATTATGGCTAACAGACCTGCTAAACGTAGTTCTGTATTTTTTGAGTAAATATAAAGAATTTGGGCAACAATTATAAGAGAGCAGACTTCCTATAAAACTCTTATAATTGTTTATCAAATAGATAAATGAGTTATCGTTATTTGCCAAATTCTGATTATTGAGAGCAAAAAAAACAGGATCAAATTAGGTTTAGTAAAAGTTGATGCACGTTTTGGTTCGAAACCCAGTAAAGCTGACTTATCTTAATCAAGACGATTAACTTCTAATTTGGTTTAGCAGGTCTGTTGAAGGACATTCTTTTGGGGTGGGAGTTCGAAGAACGAAGCAACAAAAGTTCAGCTTTGCTGAATGTGCTTCAACTAGTTATATGGAGAACTATGTTCTCGTTTATAGGTTCTCATTTCTAGATAATAGGAACTTCTGTTCCTTTTATTTCTTTGTACTAAAGAGTATAAAATGGAATCATACATTCTAGAAACCAAGCAGTAAGAAGTAGCAATCTTATTTTTGTGTTACCTATAGGAGACGTAACGGTTTGGTTTCTATTCAAATGTAAGAAAAAAATAAAAAAGAAAAAAACACTCGTGGTGAGGTGAAGAAATCAACCGGTTTAAAGTTAGTATTTTGCTATTTATGATTTATTAATTTGAAACTATTTCAATTTATTTTGGTTTTGAATATTCGATTAATTCTTCTATATATAAAAAATCACCTTGATTCTGAGTAAGTTTTATAAAGTTTTTTACTTTAGGAGCATACAACCAAACTTCTTTTTCATTTGCACTATATCCTCTTGAATTGGTAGTTTTACCGGTATATTGAATCGTGTAAGCCATAAATGTTCCAGCTTCAACTGTTTCTTCTTTGTAAGATAGTACTTCTGCATCTTGACTTTGGTTTCCCTTTGTTCCATCTTGACTTGTCCAGTTGTTTTCATATTTCCACTTTTTACCCACTTCCAGAGGCCAGTTGTACTTAGGTGTTTTGCTTTCTTCTGGTTTAACAATTTCGGTAACAGGAATGGTATCCTTACCTATTGTCATACCTAAAACTCCATTATTACTAATTATTTCTCTTGTGTCTTTTCCATCCGAGCGCACTTCTCCTTCTTTAGTTACACCTTTATATTTCCAGACCCATTTCTCACCTACTTTATAATCAACTAAAGTTGGTTGTTGGGTGGTGTGCTTAGTTGCATCGTTACAGGCGCTAAGTACTAGTATTGCAAGCAATATTAGAATTTGATTTTTCATATTTTTATTTAAAACTTAAATGTTAAAATCAAACCTAGTCTTTTATATATTAATTCACAAATAAAAGAGAAGTATTATTGTTTTTGATTATTAGAAATCAACCAACTCTTGATTCTTTAAAATATCTTCAAAAGTTTCTCTTTTTCGAATCAAGTAATCCTGCCCTTTGTAGAGCATCACTTCCGCGGGTCTATAGCGAGAATTATAATTCGAAGCCATCGAAAAGCAATAGGCACCTGCATTTTTAAAACAAAGAATATCGCCCTCAGAAACCTCAGCTATGCGTCGGTTGGTTCCAAAGGTATCCGTTTCACAGATATAGCCTACTACCGAATAATAACGAGCTCTCCCTTCAGGATTGGAGATATTCGAAATTTCGTGATAAGAATCGTACATCATCGGACGTACTAAATGATTAAAACCACTGTCAATTCCAGCAAAAACCGTAGAAGTCGTTTGCTTTACTACATTGACTTTGGCTAAGAAAAACCCCGCTTCGCTTACTAGAAATTTTCCAGGCTCAAACATCAGGGTAATCTCTTTTCCGTAAGCAGTACAAAATTCGTTAAACCGTTCAGAAAGCTGAACGCCCAACTGCTCAATATCTGTAGAAATATCACCTACTTTATAAGGCACTTTAAATCCGCTTCCAAAATCGATAAAGTCAATATTCTCAAACTGCATGGCAACATCAAATAAAATTTCTGTCGCTCTAATAAACGTATCAATATCTAAAATATCAGAACCCGTATGCATGTGAATCCCATTAATATTCATGCCCGTATTTTCTACCACACGTTTGATATGCGGTACTTGATGAATGGAAATTCCGAACTTGGAATCGATATGCCCCACAGAAATTTTACTGTTTCCGCCTGCCATAATATGGGGATTGATACGAATACAAACTGGAATTTCAGGATGTTTTTGTCCGAATAACTCTAAAATAGAAAGATTATCAATATTAATCTGTACCCCTTTAGCAGCAACCTCCTCAATTTCTTGCAGAGAAACACCATTGGGAGTATAGATAATCTGTTCTGGAGCAAAGCCAGCAGCCAAGCCTAGTTGTACCTCTTGAATAGAAACAGTATCTAAACCAGAATCTAACTCCTTAAAAAACTTGAGAATATTCACATTCGATAATGCTTTTACAGCATAATTCAACTGAATATTTTCAACAGCATCAAAAGCATTCATAATACGATGATACTGACGAGCAATCGTTGTAGTGTCATACACATACAAGGGGCTGCCATATTTTTCTGCGAGTGTTACTAATTGATTTGCATCCAAAACTTCTGTATTTTATTCAAACGAAAATAGAAAATAATTTATGCGTAGAACAAAATGTTTAAAAATATAACAAATTGTTTTTTATCGTTATATCTGCGTTCAAAATGTAACGTTTGAAAAAAGGTTGAAAGTCTGTTAATAACTAATCATAGAGAGCATTTTGTTTTTTGAATGGATATGTTAATTTAGCAACTACTTCAAAACTGCTGATAAGATTTATGGCTCAAGAAACAAAGTATACAGAAGATAATATTCGCTCGCTCGATTGGAAGGAGCATATTAGGATGCGACCTGGTATGTACATCGGAAAATTAGGAGACGGTTCTTCTGCAGATGATGGGATTTATATATTGGTAAAAGAGGTGCTAGACAACTCGATTGACGAGTATGTAATGGGCGCTGGAAAAACCATTGAAATTTCTATTCAAGGGAATAAGGTAACCGTACGAGATTATGGGCGTGGAATTCCGCTTGGAAAAGTAGTCGATGTGGTTTCTAAAATGAATACAGGAGGAAAGTACGATTCTAAAGCTTTTAAAAAGTCGGTAGGTTTAAATGGAGTAGGAACCAAAGCAGTAAATGCCTTATCATCATTTTTTAGAGTAGAATCTAACAGAGACAATAAATCAGCTGCCGCAGAATTTGAACAAGGGAATTTAATCAATCAAGAAAATTTAGCAGAGACCACGCGTAGAAAAGGAACCAAAGTTTCTTTTATACCCGATGAAGCAATCTTTAAAAAGTACAAGTTCAGAAACGAGTATGTAGCGAAGATGCTAAAGAACTATGTCTATCTAAATCCAGGATTGACCATCGTTTTTAATGGCGAAAAGTTTTTCTCAGAAAATGGATTGAAAGATTTATTGGAAGACAACAACAATAAAGATGATATGTTGTATCCAATTATCCATTTAAAGGGTGACGATATCGAAGTCGCAATTACGCACAGTAAAACACAATATTCAGAAGAATACCATTCCTTTGTAAACGGACAGCATACTACGCAAGGAGGAACGCATCAAGCGGCTTTTAGAGAAGCGGTGGTAAAAACCATCCGTGAGTTCTACGGAAAGAATTTTGAAGCTTCAGACGTCCGTAAATCAATTATTTCAGCCATTGCCATTAAAGTAATGGAGCCAGTTTTTGAGAGTCAGACCAAAACGAAATTGGGATCCACAGAAATGGGAGGAGACCTACCTACGGTTAGAACGTATATCAACGACTTTGTAAAAACACAGTTAGATAATTTCCTGCATAAAAATGTAGAAACTGCCGAGAAGTTACAACGAAAAATTATACAAGCAGAGAAAGAACGTAAAGAACTTTCTGGTATTAGAAAATTGGCACGTGAGCGCGCCAAGAAAGCCAGCTTGCACAATAAGAAATTACGCGATTGTAGAATTCATCTAGGTGATACAAAGAAAGAAGCACATTTAGAAACTACTTTGTTTATTACAGAGGGAGATTCCGCTTCTGGTTCGATTACCAAATCACGAAACGTAAACACTCAAGCCGTATTTAGTTTAAAAGGAAAGCCATTAAACTCTTATGGACTCTCTAAAAAGATTGTATATGAAAATGAAGAGTTCAATTTATTACAATCGGCTTTAGACATCGAAGACGGGTTAGAAACCTTACGCTATAATAATATTGTAATTGCTACCGATGCCGATGTAGATGGAATGCATATTCGATTGTTACTCATTACGTTCTTTTTACAGTTCTTTCCAGAGTTGATTAAAGAAGGACATCTGTATATTTTAGAAACTCCTTTGTTTAGAGTCCGAAATAAAAAAGAAACCCTGTACTGTTATTCTGAAGAAGAAAAAAGAACCGCTATAGAACAGCTAAGAGGCAAACCAGAAATTACCCGATTTAAAGGATTGGGAGAAATTTCTCCCAATGAGTTTGTCCATTTTATTGGAGATGACATTCGTTTAGATCCAGTAATGCTAGACAAAGAAATGTCGATAGAGCAAATGCTCCAGTTTTATATGGGTAAAAATACACCTGATAGACAGAAGTTTATCATAGAAAATTTAAAAGTTGAATTAGACATCGTTGAAGAGACGTTATAAATAACGATTGATGAGTGAAGAAATAAACGAACACGAACACGAAGAAGAATTAGTAAATCAAGTTGAAGGGCACCCAGAAGAAACCATTACTAAAGTAACAGGAATGTACAAGGAGTGGTTTTTAGACTATGCTTCTTATGTGATTTTAGAAAGAGCAGTTCCAGGGATTAATGACGGATTTAAGCCTGTACAGCGTCGTATCATGCATTCTATGAAAGATTTAGATGATGGACGTTATAACAAAGTTGCCAATATTGTAGGACACACTATGCAGTACCATCCACACGGAGATGCTTCTATTGCAGATGCTATGGTGCAAATGGGGCAGAAGGAGTTGCTAATTGACATGCAAGGAAACTGGGGAAATATCTTAACAGGAGATAGAGCTGCAGCCTCTAGATATATCGAAGCACGTTTATCAAAATTTGCTTTAGATGTAGTGTTCAACCCTAAAACCACAGCATGGCAAGCCTCTTATGATGGTCGTAGAAAAGAACCGATTAACCTTCCTGTAAAATTTCCATTATTATTAGCACAAGGAGCCGAAGGAATTGCAGTAGGGTTGTCAACAAAAATACTTCCACATAATTTTATTGAGTTAATTGATGCTTCTGTAAAATATTTAAAAGGAAGAAGTTTTAAAATACTTCCCGATTTTCTAACTGGAGGAATCGCCGATTTTACTAATTATAACGATGGGAAAAGAGGAGGAAAAGTACGTATAAGAGCAAAGATTTCTCAACTCGATAAAAAAACCTTAGTCATTAGTGAAATTCCTTATGGAACGACAACTTCTTCTTTGATTGATAGTATCATCAAAGCTAATGAGAAAGGAAAAATTAAGATTAAAAAGATCGAAGACAATACGGCAGCGGAAGTAGAAATATTAATTCATCTTCCTACTGGGATATCACCTGACAAAACAATTGATGCCTTATATGCATTTACCAATTGCGAAAACTCTATTTCTCCTTTATGCTGTATTATAGAAGAGCATAAGCCTCGGTTTATTGGAGTAACAGAGATGCTAAAATCATCTACAGATTATACGGTTGATTTGTTAAAGAGTGAGTTAGAAATTCAATTACACGAGTTAGAAGAGCAATGGCATTTTGCCTCTTTAGAGCGTATTTTTATAGAGAATAGAATCTATCGAGATATTGAAGAAGAAGAAACTTGGGAGGGCGTGATTGCAGCCATAGATAAAGGTTTGCAACCGCATGTTAAACACTTGAAAAGACCAGTTACCGAAGAAGATATTGTACGATTGACTGAAATCAGGATTAAAAAGATTTCTAAATTTGATATAGATAAGGCAAAACAGTTTATAGAAGGATTAGAAGATAAAATCGCTGCTGTAAAGAATCATTTAGAGAATTTAATTGAATATGCTGTTGATTATTTTAAAAGACTAAAACAAGCCTACGGAAAAGGAAAAGAGCGGAAAACAGAAATCAGAATTTTTGATGATATCGTAGCAACCAAAGTGGTCATGCGTAATACAAAACTTTATGTGAATAGAGAAGAAGGTTTTGTAGGAACATCTTTACGTAAAGACGAATATGTCGCTGATTGTGCCGATATAGATGACCTCATTATTTTTAGAAAAGATGGAAAAATGATGGTTACAAAAGTAGCCTCTAAAACCTTTGTAGGAAAAGATATTATCCATATTGCAGTCTTTAAAAAGAAAGACAAGCGTACCGTATATAACATGATGTATAGAGATGGAAAGGGTGGACCGAGTTATATGAAGCGTTTTAATGTTACTGGCGTGACACGCGATAAAGAATATGACTTAACACCTGGCAATAAGGGATCGGTTGTCCATTATTTTTCTGCGAACCCAAATGGTGAAGCAGAAGTTGTAACCATCCTACTGCGCTCTGTAGGCAGTGTAAAGAAATTAAAATGGGATATAGATTTTGCAGACCTAGCGGTTAAAGGAAGAGGCGTAAGAGGAAATACAATTACCAAATATGCCATTCGAAAAGTAGAATTTAAGTCAGCAGGAGTTTCTACACTAAAGCCCCGTAAGATTTGGTTTGATGATGCGGTACAGCGATTAAATGTAGATAGTAGAGGAGAGTTGTTGGGTGAGTTTAGAGCAGAAGATAAAATCTTAATAGCAACTCAATCAGGAAAAATCAAAGCAGTAACCCCAGATTTAGGAATGCATTTTGAAGATGATATGATCGTGCTAGAAAAATGGAAACCTAAAAAACCTATTTCAGCCATTTATTTTGACGCAGAAAAAGAACGCTATTATGTAAAACGTTTCTTAGTAGAAACGACTGATAAAGAAGAGGTATTTATCTCTGAGCATCCTAAGTCGCAATTAGAAATTATTGCCACGGATTATAGACCTGTAGCAGAAATTCAGTTTTCAAAAAGATCTTTAAATAATACAGAAGTAAACTTTGAAGATTTTATAGCCATTAAAGGAATCAAAGCGCAAGGAAATCAATTGACTACAGAGAAAATAAAACAAGTAAACTTATTAGATTCATTGCCTTATGATGAACCTCAAGAACCAGCCTTAGAAGAAGTAGAAGTATTTGAAGAAGAAGTAATCGAAAATAAAGTGCCAACAGATGATAAGAAAGAAAATTCAACTTCAGAAGAAGATAAAGGCACTTCATCGTCAGATGAAGGACAGATAACATTATTCTAAATCTATGAAGCGTAAATACATTTTTCTAGTCATATCCATTTTAGGAATTTGTTATACGTGGTATTATAACATCTTATATTTTCAAAGCGCTGCAAATCCTTCTCTGATAGATTTTTTTCAAACAGCTGGAGCAACATTGCCTGGAAAATCTTACGGAGCAGATTTAATGGTTGTAGTACTTGCGTTCTTTGTTTGGTATATTCCTGATGCACGGAAACTTAAAATAAAGTTTTGGTGGCTTTTAATCCCGTTAACCTTTTTAATTGCCATCGCCTTTACATTTCCCTTCTATTTATATTTAAGAGAACGTGCTTTAGAGAAGACCGTAGAAACGGATTGAATTTGAAAAGCTTTACTTCATTTTTTCAAAGAAAGTAAATGCATAGTTGGGTAATAACTCAGGGCTGGTAATCTTAATAAGATCTTTTAAAACTAAATCTGGCCTAGAGGGCGCTAACTCATAATAAATAACTCCACCTGTACTGCCCATTTTTAAAGATGGGGTATATACACGGTCGTTTTTAAAAGCTGCAAACTTGGTATATAGTTTATTGCTACTCAAAAGCTGTTCTTTTGTAGAAAAATAGCCAGGAGCAATCCAAAAGTCTGCATTTTGACCTTTTTCGAAAACACTTTCAAAGCTTAGCGATAAACTTGCTTTCCCTTTAGTGTCTTTCCATAAATAGTTTAGGTTGGCATCGGATAAATAATTAGCGACGAAACTTTCTCCAGCCGGCAGATTCCATATATCTTTACTCATAATAGCACCAGAAAGAATTGTAGGTTGCTTGACTGATTTTTTTGCAATAGCTTTAGCGTTAATATAGTCTTGCTCTATTTTTGCAAAAATACTATCGGCCTCTTTTGTTTTATCAAAAAGTACTCCAAAAAATTTAATCCATTCAGCTCTACCTAATGGAGTCTCTTCTAGCCAATCACCATTTAAAATGACAGGGATGCCAGCTTTTTTAAGAATATCATAAGATTTGTCTTTGCCATACATAGAAAAACCGACAACTAATTCTGGTTTTAGATCAATTAAAACTTCTGTATTTAGTTCAGCTTCTTTTCCTAATTCTCTAATTTTTCCATCGTCAATTAGTGCTCTAGTTCTTTCTGAAGAGACATACCTTGTATGAGGGAAACCAACAATGTTTTTTTCGCTCCCTAAAAGCTCAATCATTGGAATATGTGTCGTAGAGGTAGTTACTATTTTATCAATAGGGACTAAGATTTCATTTTCCATCTGATCGTAAGCAACCGCATTTTTACGCTTGGTAAATATTGTGTATGCAATAGTATCCTTAGAATTTAGAAAAGGTGATTTTATAATTAGTTTTTTATAATTTTTAAAATACTGAATATCAAAACCTTTAGCATATTTAATTTGAAGTGATGAATTAATATTTTTTTCAGCTTTTTTATACGCTGAATTTTCCTTACATGCTACAAAAATGAGGATGAATATGAAGGCTAATGTATTATTTATTTTCATGAAAAAATTTCATTTGCTTGTTCTTGAACTCTTATAAAAGTAGTTCTTTTTGTGAGTTCTTTTAAACGACTTGCTCCTACATAAGTACAAGTAGATCTAACGCCTCCTAGAATATCTGTTACTGTATTATGAACATCGCCTTTAAAAGGAACTTCGACGGTTTTTCCTTCTGAAGCTCTATACTCTGCAACTCCACCAGTATATTTATTCATGGCAGTTTCTGAACTCATACCATAAAATACCTTAAATTTTTCGTCATTTTTCTCTATCATTTCTCCACCACTTTGATCGTGTCCAGCAAACATTCCACCTAACATTACAAAATCTGCTCCTCCGCCAAATGCTTTGGCGACATCTCCAGGTATTTTACACCCTCCATCCGAAATAATTTGTCCACCCATTCCATGTGCAGCATCTGCACACTCAATAATTGCAGAGAGTTGTGGATAACCTACTCCTGTTTTAATTCGTGTAGTGCATACAGATCCAGGACCAATACCAACTTTAATAATATCGGCTCCAGCCAATAACAATTCCTCTACCATTTCTCCAGTAACTACATTTCCAGCTAGAATAACTTTGTTAGGATGTTGTTGACGCATTTTTTTTACAAAATCGACAAAATGCTCAGAATAGCCATTTGCAACATCAATACAGATAAAATTAATTTGAGGAAATTTAGAAAGAATAGTGGTTACTTTTTCTGCGTCTTTTGCACCAGTACCAGTACTTATGGCAATATTTTGAAGTGTAATATCATCGACATGAGTAGCAAAATCTGACCATTCTTTTATAGAATAGTGTTTATGAATTGCTGTAAATATATGATGCTTCGAAAGTGCTTTTGCCATCTCAAAAGTCCCAACGGTATCCATATTGGCAGCCATTATAGGAATTCCTTTCCAAACAATATTACTGTGCAGAAATGTAAATTCTCGCTCTAAACTTACTTGTGATCTCGATTTTAAGGTAGATCGTTTGGGTCGAATCATTACATCTTTAAAGCCTAACCTTAATTCATTTTCTATTCTCATCTCTTCAAAAAAAATTACGCTTCGAAGATATTAAATCTTGAACTGTTTTCTTTGGATTGTTGATAATATTATAATTACATTTGCCCCGATTTTGGTTTCATTGTTAGCTATTATCTAGTAATGAATTAAAAGGGAATTCGGTGTGAATCCGAAACTGTTCCCGCAACTGTAAGTTTATGCTGAACTTGGTTCAGCTCCCATAAAGGGATGTTATTAGTTTCTTTTACCACTGGCAAAATCCGATTAGCTTCGGTAAGCTGGGAAGGTTTAATAGCAAAAACAAGTCAGGAGACCTGCCTTAATCACGAGTAAAAAACTTTCGGGATAAAGGTTTGTGTACTAGCATTACGCAAAAAAACTTACCTGATTTATTTGTAAAAATTAAATCATTAAATCAATGAAACAACAACAATTAAGAGTTGGTGTAGCAGCTTTATGCATGCTATGTGTTAATTTGTCGGCACAAGAAAAAAAAGACAAAAGAGAAAAATTAGACGAAATCGTAGTCTCTGCTACTAAATTTGAATCTAAAAAACAGAATACAGGAAAAGTAATTTATAAAATTACTCAGAAAGATATTCTAAACAATGCAGGCAAAACGGTCTTAGATCTTTTAAATACCGTACCTGGCATAGAAATTAAAGGGGTAAATACAAACCCTTCAGAACCTAGAAGTACTTTTGTCCGTGGTGGTAGGAGTAGGCAGGTATTAATTTTAATTGATGGAGTTCCTGTCTCAGACCCTTCAGGAATTAATCAAGAGTACGATTTGAGATTGTTATCATTAAGTCAGATTGAAAGTATTGAGATATTAAAAGGAGCTTCTTCAACATTATATGGTACTGGAGCTGCCACAGGGGTAATTAACATTAGGTTAAAAAAATCTTCAAAGAAAGCATTTAAATTAGCTTTAGAGACAAGCCTAGGGACTAATAATACAGCAGATTTAAATTCTTCTGGATTATTAGATAAAAATGTAAACCTTAGTATTAACGGTTCCTTAGGAGATTTTAACTACTTGGCTTCTTATAACTTAATTGGATTAGACGGAATGTCTGCTGCTAAAAGTAACACAGCAGCAGTCTTTGAGAGTGATTTATATGCTAGCGGAAATGGTTTGTTTAAACTAGGGTATAAAGTGAATGATCAAATAGCTTTAGAAGGTTTTCTAAATTTTGACAAATTTGAATATGATTTTGATGCAGGTAATTATGCAGATTCACCCACTAATATGGGTAACCAGAAACAATTAAGAGTGGGGTTTAAACCTAAGTTTTCATACGCATCAGGAGAGTTTTATGCTTTAGCAACATTTAATAAAGTAGAAAGAACTACTACAACTACTTCGGAATTTTTATTTGAAGGTAGAAGCATCAATATTGATTTCGTAAATAAGTATAATTTTTTGAATGATACATTTCAATTAATAACAGGATTCAATTTTCAAGAGCATAGCAACAATACTGTTTCTCCTTTTGGAAATATAGATAGAAACCTTGCTAAATATAATACAAGAGATCCGTATGCTTCTTTAGTTTACATTTCAGATTTTGGGTTGAGTGCTACGGTAGGAGGCCGATTAAATATGCATAGCTTATATGGCAATCATTTTGTTTACGATGGAAATGTTTCTTATAAAGTTTTAAAAGAAGGCGATGTAAAGCTTAGATTATTAAGTTCTTACAGTACTGCATTTATAGCACCAAGTACTTATCAACTATTTTCAGATTTTGGAAATACAGATTTGAATCCAGAAACGAGTAAAACTATCGAGTTTGGATTCAATGCTAATTATAAAAAATGGTTAGATTTTAATGTTGTTTATTTTGATAGAACAGAACAAGATGCTTTTATTTTTGAAAGTTTAAGCGCGCCACCATTTGGAATTTACGCAAACTCAATAGACGAATTAAAAGTGAACGGTATCGAATCAGAGATTGTTGTTAAACCGATAAACAATATTAGATTGCTTATAGGATATACTTACATAAATAAAGAACAGGATATTGATTATATTCCTGAAAATAAGCTGGTTGCATCTTTAGAGTTGAATGTAATTAAAAATACATTCGTATCTTTAGTGTATAAAAATACAAGTGAAAGATTGGCTAGATATTTTGATGCGAATACATTTACTACGGTATCTGTTGATTTACCTAGCTATCAATTATTAGATGTAAACATCAATCACAAACTAATGGAAGGTGATTTGACTCTTTTTGGATCGGTAACCAATATTCTTAATGAAGATTATGAAGACGTGTTAGGATACTCTACTAGAGGGCGAAACTTTAAATTAGGGATGAGATTACGACTATAATCCCCCGGATGCATAAACAATATTGTTTATAGCACGGAAAACCCTTCTAGAAATAGGAGGGTTTTTATTTATAATAGTTTTTTAACCTCACTCTTTAAGAAAGAAATGGCTGTATCTGTTGGAGGTAATGTTTTGGAATAATCTAGTAAGACAGATTCTCTAAGGTCATTTGCAGAATTAGATTTTTCTGCTACTTGTTTTAATTTATGGATAACAGCACTCTTAGAGGTAATAATTACATTCCAACATTGATCTGAAAGATAAATTTGTTGCACCATATTGTGCTCAAATTCTTGTTCGATATTCGCAATTAATAATTGTAGATAATCCTCTGTAGCATCTCCTATAGGTTTTACCCTTAACAACATTTTTACGGGATTAATGCGTTCACAAAAAAGTAACATTCGCTCATATGCTTGTAATTTTATTGGCAAAGCCTCTTTTTTCTTATCAGCTAAAAGCGCTACTTTTTTTTCTTCATTACTATTTTTTAAAAAACCATTAAAAAAATAAAATGCTACAGCACCAGTAACTAGGGCTGGTAACATATATAATAATCCTTCTATAATTTTATCTTCCATAATGTCAAAAATATCCCTTTAGAATGATTTTGTCAAAAGATATAGGCATAAAAAAAAGTTATTTTTTAATAAACTACAACTCATCCTTTAAAAATTACATTTGAGTAAGTTATTTTCTGTTTACGAACTTGATAGTAGGATATTTGAGTCATAATCAATCGCAAAAACATGATTCAAGTACAACACTTATCTAAATCATTTCATACTGTACAAGCTGTAAACAATATAAGTTTCACAATTTCTAGAGGTGAAATTTTTGGGCTTTTAGGTCCAAATGGAGCAGGAAAATCAACTACACTGAATATGATGAGTACCATTCTAAAAAGTGATCAAGGATCCATTTTTATTGAGGGTCAAGAAGTAAAAAAGAATTCAGCTTCCTGTAAGCATCTTATAGGAGTAGTGCCGCAAGAAATCTCATTATATGAAGATCTATCTGCATATGAAAATTTAATGTTTTGGGGAAATCTATATGGAGTTCCTACATCAGAATTGAAAAAAAACATCAATGAAACTTTACAATTAATAGGACTTTTAGATCGGAAGAACGATTTAATTAAAACGTATTCAGGAGGAATGAAGCGTAGAATTAATATTGCAGCGGCATTGCTTCATAAGCCTAAAGTTTTATTGATGGATGAACCTACTGTAGGAATAGATCCACAAAGTAGGAATCACATTTTTGAAGTAATCGAAAAACTTAATAAGCAAGGTATGACTATTATTTATACCACCCATTATATGGAGGAAGTTGAGCGCTTATGCAGTCGTATTGCAATTATTGATTCTGGTAAGATTATCGCACAAGGAACACAAAAAGAATTGCAAGAATTGGTACAGCATAAAGAAAGTATTCAACTGGAGTTCGATTTTCTATCTGAGAAACAGGTAACAAAATTAAAAGAGGTGCTCCCTCATAAAATGATTCAGAATGAAAATATGTTGCTTATTGAAAGTTCAGTTAATGAACTGTCAAATATCATTTCTGCTTGTAATGAAACTAAGCTAACCGTAAAAGATATACAATTAAACAAAGTGAATTTGGAAACCATTTTTCTATCACTTACTGGAAAACAACTGAGAGATTAAACAATACAAAATACTATGATACTAAAAATATTAAAAAAAGACCTTAAAGTTGACTTCTCTGACAAAAGAGGAATCTTACTTACTTTTTTATTACCTATTATTTTAATTACCCTATTTGCTTTTTCTTTTGGCGGAGTTGGTAGAAAAAAAAGTACACCCAGACCTAGTGTTTTGTTAGTAGTAGATAAAGATTCTACAAAAGCATCAAAAAGTTTTATCGAAAAATTAGACGCGATGGCTACATTAAAAGTGATCACTTTGAGTGAAGAGGAGGCTATCAAACGTATTGAAAAAGGAAAAAACACCGCAGCAATACTACTAGGAAACGGGTTTGAAAATGCTGTTGAAAACAATTATAAATTACCATTAGAGGTTAAATATGATACCGCTAGAGAGATTCAAGCGCAAATGATTCTTGCTGTAGTAAGAGGGAAAATTATGCATAGCTATGGCGATTTAAATGCACTGAACAAAGTGAATGTTAAAATGACTTCTGTAATTAAAGCAACAGATAATAAACCTCACCCTGGATTGGTACAAGCTGTAGCAGGTACAGCAGTAATGATGTTATTATTTAGTGTTGCCGCAATCGGTGGTGGAATGCTAGATGAAAAAGAATCAGGAACCTTAAAGCGTTTGTTAATCTCTCCTGTGAAACCTATTCATATTCTACTTGGAAAGATGGGGGCAGCTATGGTTGTCTCCGTAATTCAATTAACTGCGATGTTTATTTTTGCATGGTTGGCATTTGGACTCCCTATTTTTATGGATGTAGTATCTCTAATATTATTAATCTTATGCATCTCTTTTGCAGTTTCTAGTTTTGGTGTATTCTTAGTATCTACCGTAAAAACGCGGCAGCAGCTAAATGGAATGAGTACCATTATTATCATTTTAATGTCGGCAATTGGTGGAAGTATGATCCCGATTTCTATGATGCCTAGATTTATGCAAGATATTGCTGGAATTAGTGTTAATTATTGGGGCATTCAAGGCTTTTTCGATATCTTTTGGAGACAATTACCTTTGGTAGAAATTCTGCCTAAAATGGGAATCCTTTTAGGGATAGGGTTCGGGATGACATTACTCTCAATCAAACTATTTAAACGAAATATTGTAGCTATAGAATAAAATATAAAAACCTTCTCAGGCTTTACTTCATCTAAATCATAAATAAACGTATTAAATTTTGTTCTAAAATTGTCGATAACTTTACTTGTCGCTCTGCAATGTGATTGGTATTTTTGAAACTCTTAATACTTTATGATTGGCTAATTACTTAGATTCTTTAAATCCTGCTCAAAAACAAGCTGTTTTGCAAAAAGATGGTCCTATGATTATCATTGCAGGAGCGGGTTCAGGGAAAACACGCGTGCTAACTTATAGAATAGCGCATTTGATGAATAATGGTGTTGATGCATTCAATATTTTATCGCTCACTTTTACAAATAAAGCAGCTCGTGAAATGAAAGAAAGAATCGCAAGTGTTGTAGGGACAAGCGAAGCTAAGAATTTATGGATGGGAACTTTTCATTCTGTTTTTGCACGAATCTTAAGAGCTGAATCGGATAAATTAGGATTTCCTTCAAATTTTACCATTTATGATACTCAAGATTCCGTTCGCTTGATTACGGCGATTATCAAAGAAATGGGACTAGATAAAGAGCGTTATAAACCTAAACAAGTTTTAAACAGGATATCGTCTTTTAAAAATTCTTTGATTACTGTTAGAGCCTATTTTAATGATTCAGATTTACAAGAAGCAGATTTAATGGCTAGCAGGCCAAAAGTAGGTGAGGTTTATAAAGAGTATGTAGAAAGATGCTTTAAGTCTGGAGCGATGGATTTTGATGATTTATTATTGAGGACAAACGAGCTATTAGCTCGTTTTCCAGAAGTATTAGCAAAATATCAAGATCGTTTCAGATATATTATGGTAGATGAGTATCAGGATACCAATCACTCACAATATATTATTGTAAGAGCTTTAGCAGACCGTTTTCAAAATATCTGTGTAGTTGGAGATGACTCTCAGAGTATTTATAGTTTTAGAGGCGCAAATATTCAAAATATATTAAGCTTCCAGAAAGATTATCCAGATGTAAAGACATTTAAGCTTGAGCAGAATTATCGCTCTACAAAAAACATTGTCAATGCAGCAAACTCGGTTATAGAAAAGAATAAAACCAAATTGGACAAAGAGGTATGGACCTCTAATGATGATGGCGAATCAATTAAGGTCATGCGAACAATTTCTGATGGAGAAGAGGGGCGTTTTGTAGCGCAATCTATTTTTGATAATAAGATGAACCTACAATTAAAGAATGATCAGTTTGCAATTTTGTATAGAACCAACGCACAATCTAGAGCTATGGAAGATGCTTTGCGTAAGAAGGATATCAAGTACAAGATTTATGGGGGAATTTCTTTTTATCAAAGAAAAGAGATCAAAGATATTCTTTCTTATTTACGATTGTTAATCAATCCTAATGATGAAGAAGCTTTAAAAAGAATCATTAATTACCCTACTAGAGGCATTGGTGCTACCACAATAGATAAATTAACCATTGCTGCCAATCATTATAAAAAATCCATTTTTGAAATCTTAAAGCATCTAGATAAGATCGATTTAAAAATTAATGCTGGGACGAAGACAAAACTCCAGAATTTTCTAAATATGATATTGCGTTTGCAAATAGAAGCACAAACTAAAAATGCTTTTGAGATTGCCGATATCGTAGTTAAAGAAACAAAATTGATTAAAGATTTAGAAAGTGATGGAACACCAGAGGCAGTAAGTAAGGTAGAGAATGTTCAAGAGTTATTAAATGGAATTAAAGACTTTATCACTGATAAAATAGAAACAGGAGAAGATGCTTCTTTGCCTATTTTTCTAGAAGATGTTGCTTTAGCAACAGATTTTGATTCTGATAAAAAAGATGACACCCCAAGAGTTTCTTTAATGACTATTCATTTGGCAAAAGGATTAGAGTTCCCCTATGTGTATATTGTGGGATTAGAAGAGAATTTATTTCCTTCGGCAATGAGCATGAATACACGTTCTGAATTAGAAGAAGAGCGCAGATTATTTTATGTAGCATTAACAAGAGCAGAAAAACAGGCATACTTAACTTACGCACAGACCCGATATAGATGGGGTAAATTAACCGATGGAGAGCCAAGCAGATTCTTAGAAGAAATAGACGAAAGTTTCTTAGAATATTTAGCACCAAAGACACCAGATAGGTCCGTAAACAGATTCATTGATGCAGGTTTGTTTGAGGATGCTCCAAAGAAAATACGTTTTCAGAAACCAATACAGCGTCAGAGAGTAGAGAGAGAACAAGCAAAAAAAGTAGTATTTACACCTCCCAAAAACTTAAAGAAAGTTTCTCAAACTTCATCGAGCACAAATCTTTTTGATGATAAAATTACCGTAGGAAATATTGTGGAACACAATAGATTTGGTAAAGGAGAAGTTATTAGTTTAGAAGGTAATGGAGCAAATAAAAAGGCTGAAATACAATTTGGAACAGCAGGGAAGAAAAATTTATTACTAAAATTTGCCAACCTTACCGTAATAGGTTAACTATAATGGGTAACAAACAAAAAATAAATGGTTAATTTGCAACAACCATAATTAAGAAATATAAAAATAGAATGATGACATTTGATATAGAATATAATTCAGAAAGACCGCATCTAATTATACCAGAGTACGGAAGGCATATTCAAAAATTAGTGGACCACTGTATTACTTTAGAAACTCAAGAAGAGCGAAATACCATGGCAAAAGCTATTGTAGATGTTATGGGTAATTTACAACCTCACCTTAGAGATGTGCCAGATTTTAAGCATAAGTTATGGGATCAATTGTTTATCATGTCTGATTTTAAATTAGAAGTAGACGCTCCTTATGAGAAACCTTCTAAAGAAGAATTGCAAGAGAAGCCAGAGAAATTAGCCTATCCAAAATCGGCTTCTAAATATCGTTTTTATGGAAACAATATTCAGACAATGATAGATACAGCCTTAAGCTGGGAAGATGGGGATATGAAAGAAGCTTTGGTGTTTACGATTGCAAATCACATGAAAAAATGTTTTTTAAATTGGAATAAAGATACCGTAGAAGATGACGTAATTTTTAATCATTTATATGAATTGTCTAAAGGTAGAATAGATATTAGAAATACAGATGAAGTTTTAGCAGAATCTAAAAGTTTATTAAGAAAAAGAACGACACAAGGACAAGGCGGTCATTCCAAGAATAATAAAGGTAAAAATTACCAAAATAATAAAAATAGAAAGAGATAAAATGGCTTCATTTAAAATAGAAGGAGGACATCAACTAAAAGGAACTATTACTCCGCAAGGAGCAAAAAATGAGGCATTGCAGATTATTTGTGCAGTGCTACTGACTCCAGAAAAAGTTGTCATAAATAACATACCAGATATTATAGATGTTAACAAGCTCATTTTTATTTTAGGTGAATTAGGCGTTAAGGTTGAGAAATTGGGAACAAATTCTTATAGCTTTCAGGCAGATGAGATTGATCTAGAATATTTAGAATCAGCAGCATTTAAAAGAGATGGTAGTTCATTAAGAGGATCTATTATGATTGTGGGTCCATTATTGGCTCGTTTTGGAAAAGGATATATTCCGAGACCAGGAGGAGATAAAATTGGACGTAGAAGATTAGACACACATTTCGAAGGATTTATTCGTTTAGGAGCTACATTCCGTTATAATAGAGAAGAATATTTTTATGGTGTTGAAGCCCCAAAAGGATTGAAAGGAACAGATATGTTGTTAGATGAAGCTTCAGTAACTGGAACTGCTAATATTTTAATGGCATCAGTATTGGCTAAAGGGACCACTACTATTTATAATGCAGCTTGTGAACCATATATTCAACAATTATCGAAGATGCTGAATAGTATGGGAGCAAAAATATCTGGAGTGGGTTCTAACCTTTTAATAATTGAAGGAGTTGAATCTCTTGGAGGTTGTGAGCACAGAGTGTTGCCAGATATGATTGAAATTGGAAGTTGGATTGGGGTAGCTGTGATGACACAATCTGAGTTGACTATTAAAGAGGTGAGTTGGAAAGATCTTGGACAAATACCTAATGTATTCAGAAAATTAGGAATACAATTAGAAAAGAGAAACGATGATATTTATATTCCTCAGCAAGACAGTTATGAAATACAAAGCTATATAGATGGGTCTGTATTAACAGTTGCCGATGCTCCATGGCCAGGATTCACGCCAGACTTATTAAGCATTGTCTTAGTAATAGCAACTCAAGCAAAAGGAACTGTCTTAGTGCATCAAAAAATGTTTGAAAGTCGCTTGTTTTTTGTCGATAAATTAATTGATATGGGAGCTAAAGTAATTTTATGCGACCCGCATAGAGCAACAGTGATTGGGCATGACCATAAATCGCAATTAAAAGCAACAAAAATGACATCTCCAGATATTAGAGCAGGAATCTCTTTATTAATTGCTGCGTTATCTGCAAAAGGAACAAGCATCATTAATAATATTGAACAAATAGATAGAGGATACGAAAATATTGAGGCAAGATTAAAATCTATTGGAGCTAAAATAGAAAGAATAGAAGATTAACACTGAACTTGTTTCAGTATCATTTAATAAAAAGTAGTGTCAGTTTGGCACTATTTTTTTATTGGCAAAATTATTGACAATAAATTGTTTACAATTTAACGATTACAAAAAATGAGTACAAAAGAAGAGATTCAAGAAGAAAATATAGACAACACATCATCTGAGTCACAAGTAGAAGAAAATCAACCAGTTGAAAAGGAAGAACCTACTGCTGAAGAATTAATTCAAAACGAAAAAGACAAATATTTACGTCTATTTGCCGAATTTGAAAATTATAAAAAAAGAACAACCAAAGAGCGAATAGAATTGTTTAAGACAGCGAGTCAAGAACTTATGACATCTTTACTGCCAATTATGGATGATTTTGACAGAGGATTGACAGAAATTAAAAAAGCAAAAGATAAAGAGCTTTTAAAAGGAATGCAACTGATTAATGATAAATTCAAAAGCACACTAACTCAAAAAGGTTTAACAGAAATAAAAGTAAAGCAAGGCGATACTTTTGATGCTGAAATTCATGAAGCTATTACTCAAATTCCAGCTCCTTCTGATAAACTTAAGGGTAAGGTTATAGATGCAATAGAAAAAGGATATAAATTAGGAGACAAAATTATTCGCTATCCAAAAGTTGTGATAGGACAATAGATATTATGGCAAAACGAGATTATTACGAAGTATTAGGAATTTCTAAGTCAGCATCAGCTGCAGAAATAAAGAAGGCATATCGTAAGATGGCTATCAAGTATCATCCTGATAAAAATCCAGATAGTAAAGAAGCTGAAGAAAAATTCAAAGAAGCTGCTGAAGCATATGAAGTTTTAAGTGACGACAACAAGAAAGCAAGATACGATCAATATGGTCATGCTGCTTTCGAAGGTGGTCAAGGCGGCTTTGGAGGTGGCGGAATGAATATGGAAGATATATTCAGCCAATTTGGAGATATTTTTGGAGGCGGTTTTGGAGGTTTTGGCGGCTTCGGTGGAGGCGGAGGTCAAAGACAAGCAAGAGTAAAAGGAAGTAATATGCGTATTCGTGTAAAACTAACTCTTGAAGAAATTGCCAATGGAGTAGAGAAAAAAGTAAAAGTTAGAAGAAAAGTACAAGCAGATGGTGTCTCTTACAAAACCTGTACAACATGTAATGGTTCTGGACAGCAAATGAGAGTGACTAATACTATTTTGGGTAGAATGCAAACAGCAACTACTTGTGGTACTTGTCAGGGAGCAGGCGAAATTATTAATAGTAAGCCAAATGGATCTGACGCTCAGGGGTTAATTGTAAAAGAAGAAACTGTTTCTATTCAAATTCCAGCTGGAGTTACAGAAGGAGTACAATTAAAAGTTGGAGGAAAAGGAAATGATGCACCAGGGAAGAACGCTATATCAGGAGATCTTTTAGTCTTAATAGAAGAAATTCAACACGACACACTTAAAAGAGAAGGAACTAATATTCATTATGATTTATATATCAATTTTTCTGAAGCTGTATTAGGTACTAGTAAAGAAATTGATACGGTTACTGGGAAGGTGAAAATTAAAGTTGATGGAGGTACTCAATCTGGTAAAATTCTAAGATTAAAAGGAAAAGGTTTGCCTAGTATAGAAAGCTATGGGAAAGGTGACTTTTTAATTCATATTAATGTCTGGACACCTCAAGAATTAAACAAAGAGCAAAAGCAATTTTTTGAGAAAATGAAAGAAGATCAAAATTTTGTTCCTGATCCAAAAAAATCAGATAAGTCTTTTTTTGAAAAAGTAAAAGATATGTTTTCTTAAAGTTAGAAATAGTAGGATTGATGGATAAGTAGTACTATAATTATGATTTACATTAAATAATCTTTAAAATTTTGTTAATGTTTTATTGTTTTTTGTTGTACATGTAGAAAATCTTATTACATTTGTTATGTTGTTGATTTATCAGCAACACTTTTTCTTTTTCATAGCAATTTTTCCCACTCAAACTTTGAGTGGGTTTTTTTTACTTTAAAATTGTATGTTTGCAAAATAATTAGCAGATCAGCCTTATCGCCGTGCCGTAGGCGCGGAGGAAAGTCCGGACACCATAGAGAAGCATAATGGATAACATCCATCCGATGAAAATCGAGGACCAGTGCAACAGAAAGAATGTACAGTTCGGCTGTAGTGAAACCAGGTAAACTCTATGCGGTGCAATGCCACGTATATTAGAAACTGAGAACTTCTCGTTCGATTCTAAGGGGTAGGCAGATAGATTTTAAAAGTAATTTTAGAACTAGATAAATGATAAGGATTCTTTAATAAGAATACAGAATCCGGCTTACAGATCTGCTTCTTTTTTTATCAATTTGATAAAAAACATCTAAAAAAGCGCTATAATTTTAACTAATACTTAATTTTTAAGCAATAAATCATTAATTGTTTATTAATTTAATCAATTCACTGTTTATTTTTTAAAATTGAATCTAAATCACTAATTTTGTGCCACAAAAAAATCACTAAAAATTTTTCATATGGCTTTTGATATTGAGATGATTAAAAAGGTTTACGAAAACGTTGTAGAACGTGTAGATGCTGCTAAAATGTTAACAGGCAAACCCTTAACTCTTTCAGAGAAGATATTATACTCACATTTGTGGGATGGGACACCTAATAAAGCATTTAAAAGAGGAGTGGATTATGTAGATTTTGCTCCAGATAGAATAGCATTGCAAGATGCTACCGCACAAATGGCTTTATTGCAATTTATGCAAGCGGGTAAAAGTAAAGTTGCCGTTCCTACAACTACACACTGTGATCACTTAATTCAAGCTAAAGATGGAGCTGCTACAGATTTAAAACATGCTAATAATACAAGTAGTGAGGTATTTAATTTCTTAGAATCTGTATCTAATAAATATGGATTAGGATTTTGGAAACCAGGAGCTGGAATTATTCACCAAGTGGTATTAGAAAACTATGCATTTCCAGGAGGAATGATGATTGGTACAGATTCTCATACGGTAAATGCAGGAGGATTAGGGATGGTTGCCATTGGAGTTGGAGGAGCAGATGCTGTTGATGTAATGGCAGGTATGCCATGGGAATTAAAGTTTCCTAAATTAATTGGAGTTCGATTAACAGGAAAACTTTCTGGTTGGACAGCTCCGAAAGATGTAATTTTAAAAGTAGCTGAGATTTTAACTGTTAAAGGAGGAACTGGAGCTATCGTAGAATATTTCGGCCCTGGAGCTACATCAATGTCTTGTACAGGTAAAGGAACTATATGCAACATGGGAGCCGAGATTGGAGCAACTACTTCTACTTTTGGGTATGATGAATCTATGGAGCGTTATTTACGTGCTACCGATAGAGCAGATGTTGCAGATGCTGCTAATCAAGTAAAAGATTATTTAACAGCAGATGCAGAGGTATATGCAAATCCAGAACAATATTTCGATCAAGTTATTGATATCAATTTATCTGAGTTAGGACCATTATTAAATGGACCTTTTACCCCAGATTTATCTACTGAGGTTGGAAAGAGCATGACCGAAAAAGCAAATTCAAATGATTGGCCTTTACAAGTAGAATGGGGATTGATAGGTTCTTGTACTAATTCATCCTATGAAGATTTATCAAGAGCATCATCAATTGCACAACAGGCATTAGATAAAGGATTAACTATGAAAGCAGAATTAGGTATAAACCCTGGTTCTGAGCAAGTACGTTTTACTGCAGAAAGGGATGGAATTCTTGGAATTTTTGAAGAATTAGATGCAAAAATATTTACAAATGCGTGTGGACCTTGTATTGGGCAATGGGCTCGATATAGTGATCCAAAGAATGCGCCTAAGAATAGTATTGTACACTCATTTAATAGAAATTTTGCTAAGAGAGCTGATGGAAATCCAAATACGCATGCGTTTGTTGCTTCGCCAGAATTAACAGCGGCTATTGCTATTTCTGGACGCTTAGATTTTAACCCTTTAACAGATTCACTTATTAATAAAAATGGTGAAGAAGTAAAATTTGATGAACCAACAGGATGGGAATTACCTCCAAAAGGTTTTGAAGTAAAAGATAATGGTTATTTAGCTCCCGAAGAAGAGGGTAGCCATGTAAATGTAGTTGTAAATGATGATTCTGAACGTTTACAATTGTTGAATGCTTTTACTCCAATAGGAAATCAGATAACAGGAGCTAAATTATTAATCAAAGCTTTTGGAAAATGTACTACAGATCATATTTCTATGGCTGGTCCATGGTTACGATTTAGAGGGCATTTAGATAATATTGCAAACAATACATTAATAGGAGCTGTAAATGCTTTTAGTAAAAAAACAAACTTTGTAAAGAATCAGTTAAATGATGAGTATGGAGGAGTTCCAGATGTGCAAAGAGCTTACAAGAAAGCAGGAGTTCCAACAATCGTTGTTGGAGATCATAATTATGGAGAGGGTTCCTCTAGAGAGCATGCAGCGATGCAACCTCGTCATTTAGGTGTTGTGGCAGTGTTAGTAAAATCTTTTGCTAGAATACACGAAACGAATTTAAAGAAGCAAGGGATGTTAGGCTTAACATTTGCAAACGAAAGTGACTATGACTTAATCCAAGAAGATGATACTTTCAATTTCTTAGATTTAGATACTTTTACTCCAGGAAAACCTCTGAGTATTGAAGTGGTTCATGCTGATGGTAGTAAAGATATAATTATGGCAAATCATACGTATAATTCGGGTCAAATAGAATGGTATAATGAAGGATCTGCTTTAAACCTAATCAAGAAGCAAAACGCTTAGTTGATAATAAATGATAATGACTCCTGATTTTTATATTAAATTTCAGGAGTTTTTTTATGTCAATACATATGTCAATTTCTATTTTTTCTAAAATATCACCCATAAAAGTAATAGATGCTTCTATTCATATTTCCGATTATATACCTATAGATATTTCTAAAGAAAATAAAGAACTCTTAACTTTTGATATAGCTTCTTCTACCGAATGGGAAATATATTTAGAGAGATATTTGAAAAAAAATAATGCTAAGGTAGCTTATGGAGGTTACTTAGAAACTAGAGACATATATAATAGAAGTACTCATTTTGATGATGGAATACAAAGGAATATTCACTTAGGAATCGATTTATGGACAAATTCTGACACAAAAGTTTTAGCAGCTTTAGAAGGGACTATTCATAGCTTACATAATAATGCAAATTATGGAGACTATGGTCCCACTATAATTATAAAGCATAGCATAGATAGTTTTACATTCTATACACTATATGGACATTTATCTTTAAAATCATTAGTAAATGTTAAAGTTGGTGAGCGTATAAAACAAGGTGATGTTATCGGATATTTAGGAAGCTCTTCTGTAAATGGAGATTACGCCCCTCATTTACATTTTCAACTTATTATAGATATTGCTAATTACCATGGAGATTATCCTGGAGTTTGTGCTGTAAATGAACTTGATTTTTTTAAAGAAAACTGTCCTGATCCTAATTTGCTATTAAAAATCAACTTGTAACCTATGTAAGTTTTTCTTTAGCTAGTCGACTCATTCATAAATTAACATCTTATGAATTCTATCTGGTATTTTGATGACGTAAACTTATTTAGCCTTCTTTGTCCACACAAATTTAAAGAATATAAAGAGTGTCATACTTTTGATGCATATAATAAAAATGATTATGTGTACTTTGAAGAAGATGCAGCTAATAAAGTGTTTTTAATAGAAAAAGGTAAGATTAAAATTGGTTATTATAACGAAGATGGAACAGAGGTTATAAATGCTATTCTAACAAAAGGCGAATTGTTTGGAGAGAAAGCAATACTAGGAGAGGAGAAAAGAAACGAATTTGCTCAATCTATAGATAGTAATACCTCTATTTGTCCTATTGGCGTAGAAACAATGCTAGAGTTAATGAGAGATCATAAAACCTTTAGTTTAAGAATCTACAAATTTTTAGGGCTGAGAATTAAAAAACTAGAAAGACGCTTACAGTTATTATTATTTAAAGATACTAGAACACGATTGTTAGAGTTTTTAAATGAACTATGTGAAGAATACGGATATAACTGCAATCAAACAGGAGATACTGTCATTCATCATCCTTATACCCAAAAGGATATAGCCTCTTTAATAGGTACTTCTAGACCAACTTTAAACACATTACTTAATGAGTTGAAAGAAGAACATATGATCAGTTTTAATAGAAAAGAAATAAGAATTTTGCAAAAAAACATCCAAATGTCAGCTAGCTAACATTTTGTGATAAATAGCTCATATATATTTGTGGTAATAAAAAACATTAACATTAAAATATATTATGATGAAAAAAATTGGAACCCTTTTATTTTTAGCAATTTCACTATCGTTTCTTTCTTGTAACGATAATGATGACACTACAACAATGACAACTTTAACCATAGATTTCACAGGTTTAGAACCCTTAGGAAATGACTATGCTTATGAAGGTTGGTTAATCGTGAATGGTTCTCCAGTGAGCACCGGAGTATTAAGAGATTTAAACTTTCCACAGACACTTACCGTAAATTCTTCAGATTTATCTTCAGCGACGACTTTTGTCTTATCGATCGAACCAGCAATTGATTCTGATCCAGCACCAGCAGCGACAAAAATCTTAGCTGGAGATTTTTCAGGAAATTCAGCATCTTTATCATCAGCAGGAATTGTAGGAGATTTTAGTCCCTCTACTGGAAAATACATTTTAGCAACACCTACAGATGGCGCAATGACAAATGAAGAAAGTGGCGTATGGTTTTTAGACAATACCACATCACCACCAACAGCAGGATTATCATTGCCAACCTTAACTCCAGGATGGAAATACGAAGGGTGGGCAGTAATTGGAGGTACTCCAGTAAGTACAGGAACATTTACCAATGTTGCTGCTACAGATGATAGTGCTCTTTTTAGTGGGCCTACAGCTTTACCATCTCCTAATGGAGCAGATGGCTTCTTTCCAGGAGAAGACTTTTTAATAAACGCACCAGCAGGAATGACATTCCCAGTTGATTTAAGAGGCGCTACAATTGTAATTTCTGTAGAACCAAGCCCAGATAATAGCGCAGCTCCATTTACATTAAAGCCTTTGGCTCATATGATTCCAGCTTCGGCAGCTTTGCATACGCCTATAACCATGGGTGCTGGTCCTGTAGTTTCATTAACAGGAACTGTAACAAGACAATAATATAAAAAATTGAAATCAACTATTTTATAAGATGTTAATGGTATGATTTTATTTTGAGTGTAGCCATTTTTGGCTACACTTTTTTTATTTTAGCGCTTATGAAAATTACTAAGAAAGCAATAATCAATATTGCATTTGTTATTTTAATTGGTTTAATGATATATCCCGATACAAGAACTTATTTTATTAGGTTACTATCTTTTCCACCATCTATAGAAGATGTCGAAGATAGGGAAGGGGTAGATTATATGAATTGGTTTTTAACAGGATTAAATACAGAATCACTTGGTTATAACGATCTAGATGGAAAAGTTGTTTTTGTAAATCTATGGGCTACTTGGTGTGGTCCATGTATTGCAGAAATGCCAAGTATTGAAAAGCTATATAGAGATTATAAAGAAGAAGTTGTTTTTATTTTTGTTACACGAGAAAATTGGCAAACTGTTGCTGCTTTTTTTAAAAGAAAAGGATTTAATTTTCCAACATATAACTCTAATGAAGGAATGCCTAACGAAATTTTTAGCACTAGTATTCCGGCAACTAGTATTATAGATAAAGAAGGTAAAATTGTAATCCGAAAAATTGGACCTGCAGATTGGAATAGTAATCGTGTAAGAGCTACCTTGGATGAGCTTCTAAAAAAAATGCCTGAAGCAATAAATTAATATTACAATCAGGCACCCAACTAACCAACCGTTGTACTTTGTATTTTGGTTTTACTTTGTAACCGGCTTACATTTCTAAGACTATGTAGAATAGAAAATGTTACAGAAAATTAGTTAGGGGCCACGTTTTTTTTATTATTTAACATGCTTTTAAGAATCAAACATTAATTATGTAGTTGAAATGATTCTGCAATTCTTTGAAAAGTTGAGTTGTACTTGTTCTTCTTTTTGGTTTCTGACCATGACATAATCATGTATACATTCTTATTTGAACACTATTTTTCATAATTATTTTTTAAAGATTTTTTAAAACATTATTGATAATCTCACATCCATGGTGAATTTCGCTATCTGAAATAGTCAAAGGAGGTGTAATTCTAATTGCTTTTTTTTCAAAAAGTAAGAAAAATAAAATTAATCCTTTTTCTAAGCATTGATGAATAACTTTTGCTGCTATTTCTGGAGATTCCATGATCAAAGCTAACATCAATCCTTTTCCCCTTATACTTTTTATTGTATGGTGGTTTAATAAACTTCTAATGAGTGCTTCTTTTCGTAAACTTTCTGCTAAAAGATCTGATTGGGTTATTTCATAAACTGTTGCCAATCCAGCGGCAGCAATTACAGGATGCCCGCCAAAGGTTGTTATATGACCTAGTTTTGGGTTCTCTTTTAGAGTGCTCATAATTTCATAACTAGAAATAAATGCTCCAATAGGCATTCCGCCGCCTAAACCTTTACCTGCTATTATAATATCTGGAATCACATGATAGTTTTCAAAACCCCAAAAGGTTCCGGTTCTACCAATACCAGTTTGAATTTCATCTAAAATTAATAGCGCACCTACTTCAGAACATTTTGCTTTCACTTTTTTTAAGTACTCTTTTTCTGGGACTATAAACCCTGCACCTCCTTGAATAGTTTCAAGAATAACCGCAGCAGTTTTGTCTGTAATCTTAGAGAGCTCTATTTCATTATTATAAGTAATAAATTTAATACCAGGAATTAGTGGTCTATAGGCACTATTCTGTTGCTCTGCACCAGAGACACTCATTGCACCTTGTGTATTGCCATGATATGAATTCTTAGCGGCAATAATTTCATATCTGTTTGTATATCGTTTAGCAAGTTTGAGAGCCCCCTCTGTTGCTTCTGTGCCAGAATTTGTAAGATATACTGAGGATAAAGAGTTTGGCAATGTACTTGCTAAAATTTTACAGAGCTCTAGTTGCGGTTTTTGTATGAACTCTCCATATACCATTACATGCGAATGTGTATCTAATTGTTTTTTTATTGCTTCAGTTATTTTTGGATGATTATGTCCTAGACTATTTGCAGAGACGCCAGCAACAAAATCCAAGTATTTTTTTCCATTAGAGTCGTAAATATAACTCCCTTTAGCATTTGATATTTCTATGGATAGTGGGTGAGGAGAAGTTTGTGCTTGGTATTTAAAAAAATCAGCTTTCATGATGATTAATTCTTTTTTATCTCTCCTTTTTCAGGGAATAACTTTGTGTCTTTACCTCCTAATAAATTTTTCTTGAGTATTAAAGGCTTGAAAAGTTTTTTTCTTGGAATAGATTTTCCTTTAAAAAAGATATCTTCCATTACTTTTGGTTGCTCATCTTCACGCCATAAAAAACCGCGCATCCTTTTTTCTTCTTCTGGAAACTGCGATGGTGGATATGTCTTTCCATCAGATTGTTTCAAACACTTAATGGCATTCATTTCGTTGTTTTCAATTTCGAATTCAATATTACTACAATATTGTTTCGTTATTGTTTCTAACACTCCTGCTTCATTCCTATTATTATTAACTGCTTCACCATTCCCTTTTACAAGTAGGGTTTTTAGTTTATTGTCAATAAATTTACCATACATATTCCTTCCTTTAATTTGATTAAACAAATTTGGGTCAATGGAATCTTTTTGAACCATAAAAGAGTTTCCTAAAACTTTTAATGAATCTAATTTTTCGGTTTTTTTATTCGTAAGTAGTTTAATGCTATCTCCAGTTATTTGACTTCCCTCAGACCAAAGTACTGGACTATAATACATTTTTGTTACCCCAGAAGCTTCATTAGTATGCAAAGAATCACACTTGCCTTGTAAATCTGATTTAAAGATTTTTACATTATTATAGGTTCTAATGATTCGAGCTTTTTGTTTTCCAGTAACTAAGAGTGTATCTCCATGAACATACATAGAGTCTTTTTCTATTATTGAAATGGCAACAGCTCTTTTTACAATAAATAGGGAGTCTTTCTCTTCAAACAATTCAGCGTAGTTTCCTTTTGCTACAAAGTTTTGTAGTGTATCTATTACCTTAATGTTTTTAGTAGCTGACGCAAACCCTCTAGGCTTATCATAATACAAACTATCGCCTTGAATGGTCCTGTCTTTTAGAAAGAGCTTAGCATTTTTTACAAAATATGAAATATCAGTTTTTGTGTTGTAAAATCCTTTTTCGCAATAAATTCTATTCCCATTTTCTTTGTTAGTAATCGTTGAAGGACCGTATAAGTAGGCATGACCGGAATTTGTATAATAATCTAAATGATTTGATTCTATAAAATTATCGGGATTTGTAATGGTTACTTTACTAGTAGCTGTAAACTTTTTATTCTCTAAATAGAAGGTACCATTCTTACTTTTAAGCACACTTTTTGCATCGGTAATAGTCGCAAAATCTTTATAAAATAATTTTTGATTAGCTCTGTCAAAATTTAAAGTATCAGTAACCAAAGTCATTGTAGGGTCTCTTAACACAACATTTCCCCACGATTTAGATCTTTTTAAATTACCATCATAATTTGCATAGTCACTAGTTTGAATAATGGTGTCTCCTTGGTTGATAATAACATTTCCAAAGGCCTTAAAGAAATTCTGTTTTTGATATACGATCGCTCTATTACAATCTAAAATTGCACCCTCATGCTCAATTTTAACTGCTCCAGATAAAATAATAGCTCCAGGAAACTTTTTCTCATCGGCATTACTAATTTTAGCATTGAGTATTTTAATCCTTTTGCTTTGTGAAAAAGCAAAAGTAGTAATCAGTAGAAAAGTAAAAATGAAAATTTTTTTCAAATAAAATGTTTTTAAAACTATTCTAACAATTACTATGCCTTTATTGTCTTGTAATCGTTTGCTTTCTATCTGGACCTACTGATATAATTTTTACAGGAACCCCAGTTTCTTCCTCTATAAAAGCCACATAGTCTAAAAGATTTTGAGGTAATTGGCTCTCAGTAGTCATTTTTGTCAAATCATCTTTCCAACCTTTAAATTCTGAATATACTGGAGTTACATTTTCTGATTCAATATTATAAGGGAAGTGTGTTACTTCTTCTCCTTTATACATATATGAGGTACACACTTTTAAAGTTTTAAAACCAGATAAAACATCTCCTTTCATCATCATTAATTGTGTTACTCCGTTTACTTGAATAGCATATTTTAAGGCTACTAAATCTAACCAACCACATCTTCTGGGTCTTCCAGTGGTAGCTCCAAATTCGTGACCCACTTTTGCCATAGTTGCACCATCGTTATCAAACAATTCGGTAGGGAAAGGTCCAGATCCAACTCTTGTTGTATAGGCTTTGAAAATACCAAATACATCTCCAATCTTATTTGGAGCGACACCTAGTCCTGTACAAGCTCCAGCTGCAGTAGTATTTGAAGAAGTTACAAAAGGATAAGTTCCAAAATCAATATCTAAAAGAGATCCTTGAGCGCCCTCTGCTAAAATTGATTTTTTTTCTTTCATGGCATTGTTTAAGAATTCTTCACTGTCTATAAAAGCTAATGTTTTAAGCTTGTCTATGCCTTTGCAGAAATCTGCTTCTAACTCATCTAAATCATACTGAATATCTACATCAAAGAATTCTAGCATTTTGATATGTTTTTCTGTTAGAGCATTATATTTATCTTTCCAGTTCTCTAATTCTAAATCTCCAACTCGCATTCCATTTCTGCCTGTTTTGTCCATATAAGTTGGGCCAATTCCTTTTAGTGTAGATCCAATTTTAGCTTTCCCTTTAGAAGTTTCTGAGGCAGCATCTAATAACCTATGAGTTGGTAAAATTAAATGTGCTTTTCTAGAAATTAATAGTTTAGAAGTATAATCTATTTGATGCTTATCTAAATTTTCTAATTCTTTTTTAAAGATAACGGGATCTATTACGACTCCATTTCCTACAACATTTAAGGCAGTTTTATGAAATATTCCAGATGGAATGGTATGTAGGACATGTTTAAATCCATCAAAAATTAATGTATGCCCAGCATTAGGCCCTCCTTGAAAACGGGCAATAATATCATAATTCTGAGTAAGTACATCTACAATTTTTCCTTTACCTTCATCTCCCCATTGTAGTCCGAGTAATAAATCTACTGCCATTTAGTGTGTTTAGTTTTAGTTTTCTGTTTGTTTTTTTGTTCCGTAAAAATAAAGTGAATGATTGTGTATGTCTATATCAAAAACTTCCTCGATTGTTTTCTTAATTATCTGAATTCTTGGATCGCAAAATTCTTTTACTTCACCTGTATCTGTAATAATTACATGATCATGTTGTCTATCAAAATAACTTTTTTCGTATCTCGCCATAGTTTGACCGTCAAATTGATGCTTTCTAACCAATCCACAATCTAATAGTAAGTCAATGGTATTATATAGGGTAGCTCTACTTACTCGGTAGTTTTTATTTTTCATTTTGATATATAAAGATTCAATATCAAAATGTTCTTCTACCTCATAAATTTCTTGAAGAATTGCAAATCTTTCAGGTGTTTTTCTGTGTTTATTTTCTTCTAAGTAAGTTGTAAAAACTTTCTTTACTACTTCTTGATTATTTACAGAATTCATACAGAGTTATGTTTACGAGACACAAATTTAATGTTATTTTTTAGATTTCAATCTTTTTTATAGTGGGATATTTACATGGCGTTTACTCGCTCTACTTTTTGTACTCCTTCTACTTTTTTTATATTTTCAATTAGTTTATTCAATTGCGTTTTATTTTTAACACTCAAAGATAACTTACCATCAAAAACTCCTTCATTACCAGCAATATTAATACTATGAATAAATACATTCATACTATTAGAAATAATACGTGTTAAATTATTAACAATTCCTTGATTATCTACACCGCTTATATTTAAAATTACTTTAAACTCTTCTTTTGTAGAATCTATCCATTTCGCTTGCATTATTCTATATGCGTAGTTGGATTGTAGCGAGATGGCATTGGGACAATCTTTTTTATGAACTTTAATACCTTCATTAATGGTTAAAAATCCAAAAACCTTATCGCCTTGGATAGCATTACAACATTTAGATAATTTATAATCTAATTTCTCTTCGTCTGGACCAAAAACTAAAGAATCATATTTACTGGTTACTTCTTCTTTTTCAATAACATCTTTAGATGGAGCTCTTTTTAAACGATTTTTGAAGAAGCTGATAAAGGCATTGTTTCTCTGACTTACAAAGCTTTTTAATTGTGTATTGTCTATTGCTCCATTACCTATTCTGAAAAATAGATCGAAACTGGTTTTTAATTTAAAATAGATGACTAATTCATTAATTACTTTTTCGTCAAATCCAATTTTTAAATGTCGTAGCTTTCTAGCTAAAATTGCTTTCCCTTCTTCAGCTATTTTTTTCTCTTCTTCTTTAAGTGCAGTTTTTATTTTGGTTCTAGCTCGAGCTGTAATGACAAAATCTAACCAACGAGCATTGGGTTTATTGGTAGATGAAGTTAGCACTTCTATTTGATCTCCACTTTTAAGCACATAACTTAAAGGAACAAGTTTTCCATTTACTTTGGCCCCTCGACATTTTAAACCTACATCGGTATGAATAGAAAAAGCAAAATCTAAAGCAGATGCATCTTTAGGTAACGATTTTAAATCTCCTTTAGGCGTAAACACATAGATCTCCTTTGCATATAAATTCAATTTAAAATCCTCGACAAAATCAACAGCGTTTAAACTCTGATTTTCTAGAGTTTCTTTTAATTTGTTCAGCCAGCCATCTAACCCATTTTCTTTAATATTTCCTTGCTTATACTTAAAATGAGCTGCATATCCTTTCTCGGCAATTTCATTCATTCTTTCAGATCGAATTTGTACTTCGACCCATTGTGCTTCTGGTCCAATAACAGTAATATGTAATGCTTCGTATCCTGTAGATTTAGGCTGAGAAATCCAATCTCTTAGACGTGAAGGGTTTGGTTTAAAAAAGTCAGTAACAATAGAATATATTTTCCATGCATCAAACTTTTCATCTTCTGAAGACGGGGTATAAATAATTCTAATAGCAAATTTATCGTAAACTTCATCAAAAGAAACATTCTGTTTTCTCATTTTTCTTCGAATAGAAAAAATAGATTTGAACCTTCCTTTTATCTCATATTTGAAATCTTCTTTATTTAAACCTTCTTTTAATGTATTAGCAAATTCTTGAATGTATTTTTCTTGATCTTCTTTGCTTTCTCTAATATTATTTTTAATATCATTATATACTTCTGGCTCTGTATATTTTAGGCCTAAGTCTTCTAGATCTGTTTTAATATTATAAAGCCCTAGTCGGTGCGCTAGAGGAGCATAGATATACAAAGTTTCTGAGGCTATTTTTACTTGTTTATGAGGAGGCATAGCATCCATGGTTTGCATATTATGCAAACGATCTGCTACTTTAATTAAAATAACTCTAACATCGTCGTTAAGTGTTAACAACATTTTGCGGAAGTTTTCTGCCTGAATAGAAAAATCTTTATCTTTTTTAAGACTAGATATTTTGGTTAGCCCACTAACAATTCTAGCAACAGTTTCTCCAAAAAGCTGTTCAATATCATCTACTGTATATTCTGTGTCTTCTACTACATCATGTAAAAGTGCAGCTGCAATGGAAATGGCACCTAGCCCAATTTCATAAGCTACAATTTTTGCAACAGCAATAGGATGGTATATATAAGGTTCTCCTGTTTTTCTTCTTTGCTCGTTATGAGCTTCTACGGCTATATTAAAAGCTTTTCGAATCAATGTCTTATCTTCTTTAGATAAAACTTGATACGTGCCTTTTAAGAGATCTTTATAACGTTTAGTAATCTCTTTTTTTTCATCTTCTAAGGTTGCCGTGTAAGCCATGAACAAATGATACTTTCAATTAATTTTTTATAAATATATTTTAATAATATGAAACCAATATTCAATATAAAATGAAATTAGCATAAAGAATTGTAATGAGCAAGTTTTATGATTTTTAAAGTTGTAAGTTTTTTATCCTTTGTAGAAGTGTTGGATGAGAATAATGAATCTTTACGTATAAAGGGTGTGGTGTTAAGTTACTTAAATTACTTTTCGTTAACTTTTTTAAAGAAGTAATTAATGGCTCTGATGCATAGGTTTCTTTTGCATAATTATCTGCTTGGCATTCAAACTTACGAGAAAAATAATTCATAATGAACCCTGTAATTTCAGAAATAGGAGAGTATAAAATTCCAAAAGCAATTAAACCAATGTGAAAACTAGGGATAGAAACGCTAAGAGCTTCTGATAAAAGAGGTGTATTAATAAATAGAGACAAGATAAACAGGGTAAATCCTGTAAGTAGGATAGAAGTAATTAAATTAAAAATGATATGTTTCTTTTTATAATGACCAACTTCATGTGCTAAAACAGCTACAATTTCTTTAGTTTCTAAATCATTAACTAATGTGTCATAAAGGGTGATTCTTTTCTCGCTACCAAAGCCAGAAAAATAGGCATTTGCTTTTGTAGATCTTTTAGAACCATCTATAACAAAAATGTTATGGATAGTAAAACCTACCTTTTTAGCATACTCTGAAATGGCATTTTTTAAGTCACCTTCTTCTAAGGGAGTTTGTTTGTTAAAAAGAGGAACGATTAGTTTTGCATAAAACATATTCATAAATAAGGCAAAACAGGCAACAAGTATCCATGCATAGACCCAAAAACTTGTCCCAGTTAATTGGTAAAACCAAATAATAAGAGATAAGATTCCACCTCCTAAGATACCCATCATAAGATACCCTTTGATTTTATCTAATACGAATGTCTTTTTTGTAGTTTTATTAAAACCAAATTTTTCTTCGATAACAAAGGTTTGATAATACGAGAAAGGCATATTAATAATATCATGTCCTAAGATAATAATTGCAAAAAATAATAAAGCGATAACTATAGGATTCTCAGAAAAACTTCTTGCATAGGCATCTACAAAAGCAAAACCGTCTAGAAAGAAAAAGCTAAGTGTTAATATGAGAGAGAATAAAGATGTTATGTTAGAAAACGTGTGATTTACTTTTTTATAGGCTTGAGATTTTTCATACTCTTCTGTATCATAAATATCCGATAGCTCTTTAGGAATTGCATCATTAAAATGCTTAGCATTCATAGCATCTAAAATTGTATCAATAATAAAATTGAGGACTAAAATTCCAATAAGAATATAAAAGAGTATTTGAGGAGTCATTTACTGATGTATTTTATATAAAAAACAAAAATAGGGTATTACTTAGTGGGAATTGGTTTATTGGTCGAAGTAACGCAGTCAATCTTCCATATGCCATTGTTTTTCTTATAAATGGTCGTCCATACAAAATGAGTTTCGTCTGTTACTATATTTCCTTTTTCACCTTGATATGAAACGGTTACAATTTTATCGACAATAGTATAGGCCATACTGGCATCATCAGAGAATTTAATGATAGGTTCTGAAACGTCATCCCATTTTAAAAATTCTACTGAAGAGAAATACCCATTATATCTTGATATAGTTTCTTCTTTTTTTGGATGGGTAATTTTTCCTCTATTAATAGAAATAAAATTTTCTGATAATTGATTTGCAAAAGCAATAGAATCTTTATTAAAATGATAGCCTCTTTGTGCATGGTGCAATGCTAGTATTTTAGCGGTATCTTCTTCTATGGAGACACTTTTATCTTGCTCGCATGATGTAAGAAAAGACAGAGTAAGTATAAGTGATATCACTTTTAGAATGTTCTTTATTTTATTCATAATTTTTAATTAAATAGATTAAACACCAATATCCTCGTTCCATAATTTAGGCTTATTAGCAATAAATGAACGCATCATTTCTTTACAAGTAGTATCATCTACAACTGTGATTTCAACTCCTCGATCTGATAATAATTTTTCTTCACCTAAGAAGGTTTTATTTTCTCCAATAATCACTTTTGGAATCCCATACAACAAAATGGTTTCTGAGCACATTGGACAAGGAGATAAGGTAGTGTAGAGTACTGAATTTTGATATACTGTTGCAGGCTGTCTACCCGCATTTTCTAATGCATCCATCTCTCCATGTAAAATAGCACTTCCTTGTTGTACTCTGCGATTATGACCACGACCGATAATTTTTCCATCATGTACAAGTACTGATCCAATTGGAATTCCGCCTTCATTTAAACCTTGTTGTGCTTCTTTAATTGCTTCTAAAAGAAATGGATCCATATAGTTTTATTATTAATTAATTTCGTTGTCTTTTGGCTTCAAAAATCAATATAGCAGCGGCAACCGAAACATTCATAGAATCTATTTCTCCTTGCATTGGAATATTGATGTTTTGTGTAGCATGCTCTCTCCATATTTGAGTTAAACCCGTAGCTTCTGTCCCTACCACTAAGGCTGAAGCATCAGTATAGTTTTCTTGAGTGTATTCATTAGAATTCTGTAATGTGGCAGCATAAATAGTAATATTTTTTTCTTTTAAAAAATCAATAATTTCTTTAGAATTAGCCATGACAATCTGATTCGTAAATACACAGCCTACACTAGAACGAATAACATTAGGATTATATAAATCTGTTTTAGAATCTGCTAAAATAACTGCATCAATATTTGCTGCATCAGCAGTTCGAAGCATTGCGCCTATATTGCCAGGTTTTTCTATAGCTTCTAGTACTAAAATTAAAGGGTGTTTATTTTTAAATTGAATCGTTTTTAAACCAACATCTTTAATTTTTACTATGGCAATCATACCTTCAGTTGACTCTCGATAGGCAATTTTTTGATATACTTCTTTGGTTATTTCAATGAATTCAGTGTTGTCAAAAAGAGTTAAATAGCTCTCTTCAACTTGATCATTAACATATAAAAGAGTATTAATTTCGTACCCTCCTTTTTGCGCTAATTGAATTTCACGCCTCCCTTCAACAACACATAAACCTTGCTTTTTGCGTTCGCGAGATTTTTCTTGTAACTTTAAGAGATTTTTAATTAAGGTATTCTGTAAACTTGTAATTTGTTTCATCAAAAACAAAAATACCTATTCTTAGGGATACTACAGTATATCAATTTTATAAATATTTGTCAAATAACTAAAACACAAAAGAATGAAGAAAATCAATTATGCACTAGTATTACTAGTAGTTGGAGTAATAACAATGTCTTTTACTTCGATAACAACAGCGCCTAATGAGGCTATCCCAAGTAATGGAACGGAGTTTTTAATAGAAATAGAACTCCCTGAAGAAGTAGATGCACAAGGTTGGGGCTCATGGAACACAACTGATTGTTTACGTGGACTCGATTTTAGAGTTAAGAATGGCGGATACAATAAGTATGCAAAAAAATATAGGTGGTCTATTCAGTTTAGAAATCGTTATAAAGAAAAAATTCATTTCAGTTATAAGGCTGTAGCTCCAAGTGAAAGAAAAGAAATAAGACGCTCTGGAAGAACAACAGATAGGTTACATGTAAATGGTAATTATGGGACTAGAGGGAGTTACTATTTGGTAAAATCAAAAAATTCAATTTATGTATATGTGAATAGGATTAGAATAGGAGCAAAAGATTATGGTTCTGATTATTATAATTGCGATAAGTAATATTCTTTTGATAAAAGAAGATTAAAAAAGCGCCGATAATATCGGCGCTTTTTTGTTGCTATTTTTTATTTATTTTAGAGTCGTATCGTTTCCAGAGTTTGGTTTGGTGCGATTCTAAACTAATTTTTCTTCCTTGAATAAATGCCGCTGTTAAGATATTTGTTCGCATATCTAATGCATCACCTTCTGAAATAAATAAGGTAGCATGCTTTCCTGTTTCTAAGGTCCCTACCATAGCATCTATGCCTAAAACTTTTGCTGCGTTAGAAGTAATCAACTTTAAAGCTTCTTCTTTTCCTAACCCATAGGCTGCATAAGTACCTGCATAAAAAGGAATGTTTCTAGTATTCATTCTTTCCATTTGACCTTCCATTCCAATGGCAACTGTTATTCCTTTTTCTACTAACATTTTAGCATTTCTAAAAGGCAAATCATAATCATCATCTTCATTATTTGGAACTCTATGTGCTCTATCTATAATAACTGGGATGTTGTTTTTTACCAATAGATCTGAAACTTTATGAGCTTCATTTCCATGGACAATAACCATTTTTTTAACCCCAAGTTCTTTAAACATTGTTACCGCATCTGTAATTTCACGCTGTCCACTAACATGAATAAATAGTTGTTGACTTCCATCAAACAACCCTTTCATAGCAGCATATGGTAACAGTTTTTTAGATTGATCTCCTGCTAAGTATAATTTAGCATTGTTAAAATAATCTGTAATAGACTGTTTGTTTTTAGCATATCTTGGACTTGGTTTTAGTGCAGGATCTTCACCTAACCACCATCTTCCTCTGGTTAAGCTGCCTGGAAAGTTCATATGAATTCCATCATCTACTTTTAATGCTGCATCTTCCCAGTTCCATGCATCAAACTGCATGATAGAAGAAGTTCCAGAGATTGTTCCACCTCTAGGGGCTATTTGACCCATAAAGACTCCATTTGGTCTCATAGACTCAACCACTTTGCTTTCTGCATTGTATGCAATTAAACTTCTTATATGTGGTAGCATATTACCAACTTCATCGAAATCTCTAGTCGCTCTTACCGCATCAATTTCAGATAGTCCTAAAGAAGCATTGGTTGCTATAAAGCCAGGATAAACATGCTTTCCTTTCGCGTTAATGGTTTTTCCTTTTCTTGCAATTTTAGTATTTGCAGAACCTACAAATACAATTTTTCCTTTTTCAAACATGATTAAAGAATTCTCTATAACCTGTCCATTTCCAATATGAGCCGTAGCCCCTTCAATAGAGTAGGCTGTAGTTTGTTCTGGAGCTGGAGTTTGTTGCGCTAAGATATTTCCTACTAAGAAGAAAAATATCAAACTATATATATATTGTCTTTTCATGATTATTAGTTTTGTAGTTCTTCAGTATCACAATGAAAGTTTCTAAGTACCTTTTTTCTTGGAGCTTGTACTTTACCACCATTCATTTTTTCGTTCAGCATCATATTAATGAGTTTGTTTCTCTCCTCTTTTATGGCTTTCCGTTTTTTCATGTCTGTTTCTATATCAAAGAATACTTTTCCTTCAATAATAGTCTTTTCAGCTTTTGCATAAATAGACATTGGATGGTCACTCCATAAAACAACATCGGCATCTTTTCCAATCTTTATACTTCCTACTTTATCATCTATGTGCAATAATTTCGCAGGATTGATAGTTACCATGTTCCAAGCATCTAATTCAGTCATGCCTCCATACTTAATTGTTTTAGCAGCTTCTTGATTCAATCTTCTAGACATTTCTCTGTCATCAGAATTAATAGCTACCGTAACCCCTGCATTATGCATAATAGCTGCATTAAATGGAATCGCATCGTTTACCTCATATTTATAAGCCCACCAGTCTGAGAATGTAGAGCCACCAACACCATGCTTCTTCATTTTGTCAGCTACTTTATAACCTTCAAGAATGTGAGTAAATGTATTGATGTTAAAGTCGAATTGCTCAGCAACTTTCATTAGCATATTAATTTCGCTTTGTACGTATGAGTGACAAGAAATATAGCGTTCTTTATTAAGAATCTCAGCTAGTGTTTCTAGTTCAATGTCTTTTCTATAAGGCTTTCCGCTCTTCTTTAATTTATCGTATTCTTTTGCTCTTTGGAAATAATCTACAAATACTTGCTCGGTACCCATTCTAGTTTGTGGAAAACGTACCGTTTGATTATCGCCCCAATTAGATTGCTTAACATTTTCACCTAAAGCAAATTTGATAAACTTAGGTGTATTTTGATAAATTAAACTGTTGGCATCTTCACCCCATTTTAGTTTGATAATTGCTGAACGCCCACCAATTGGATTTGCAGAACCATGTAATATCTGAATAGAAGTAACTCCTCCTGCTAAATTTCTATAAAGATTAATATCATCAGGGTTCACAACATCTTCTATCGTTACTTCCGCAGTTGAGTTATGTCCAGATTCATTTACTGCGGAAGTACCAATATGAGAATGCTCATCTACAATACCTGCTGTTAAATGCTTGCCAGTACCATCAATTACTCTAGCCCTTCCAGCTCTTAGATTTTTACCAATTTTGGAAATCTTCCCTTCTTTTAGTAAAACATCGGTATTTTTTAGAACTCCGTCTTTTTCACTGGTCCAAACAGTTGCATTTTTAATTAAAATCGTTTCTTGTTTGGGCTGTGTAAAGTTTCCTAAACCAATATTTGGATAACTTACAGGGAAAACTACAGGTGGTGTATTCTTACCAGCTTTCTTCTTTTTACTAGCTTTCTGTTTAGAAGGATCTTTTTTTGTTGCCGACCAACTGGCTTCGTTTCCTGCATTGTCATAATAAGTTCCTTGCAAATTATTATTGGCAACATTACCAATAAGTCTTGTAAAGTTTCCATTGTCGTTAATTGTTAATTGAATCCAATGGTCTTTAAAAGAAAATTTAGATTTTACTTTTTTATCTCCCATCTTTAGGCTTCCGCTTTGTTTAGCTCCACTACCTTTAATAGAAAGATCAAATGTTTTATCCCCTAAAGTCAAAGCATATTCTCCTGAAATATTTTTAATGTGCATTGGCTTTACAATATTTTGATTTCCTTGTACCCAATTTTCATAGATAGAAGTCTTTGCATCAAACACATCACCAGAAGTGATTAAAAAGTTGGCATAAGAACCGTTTTTTAAATTTCCAATTTTATTATTTCCTAAAATTTGAGCTGGTATGGTTGTTAAAGCCTCTAGGGCTTTTTGTGTATCATACCCATACTTGATTGCTTTTCTAATGTTTTTATGAAAAGAAGCTATCGATTTTAAATCATGTGTTGTTAAAGCAAAGTTTACACCATTGCTACTTAAGACTGCTGGATTAGAAGGCTCTTGATTCCATTTCCTCATATCACTCAATGCAACTTGATTCGCAATTAAAGGATTACTTACATCGTAAGCTTTTCTAAAATTAATAGGAATGATAAAGGTTGCGTTGGTTGCTTTAATTGCATTAACTCTTTGGTATTCATCTCCAGCTCCAACAATGGTATATTGAATTCCAAATTCATCACCAACTTTATCAGCTCGTAATGCATCTAAATAACCACCCGCATCAAAAATTTGCGTTAATCCTTTGTTTTTATTTAATGCTTCTAAAGACATGTCTTTATTTTTTGCATTACCACCAGCATACCAATCTGCATCTAAATACATTTGACGTAGTAATGCCATAGCACCCATTCTAGAAGTTGGGTAAGACTGTCTTGATTGTACACTTTTACTAAAAGATAAATACTGAGCAGAATTATTGTCTAAGATTCTATACGCATCATTTGATTGAGCATTTAAAGCCACCAACATTCCGTTTCCTCTAACAATTCCATCATTCATATGTGTGTTTACAACACCAAAACCAGCATTTACTAGCTGTTTAGCTTTTTTAGTATCAAATTTAAAAGCAGCAGCAGCATTGGTTTCTGGTCTAATATGATCGTTCCAATAATATCCTTTTCTGCCTGCATCATATTGAGGCCTTCTATTACCGTTTCTAGATCGACTAGGCTTTTTAATTCCAAAATCAGAATAGACTTCCACAAAAGAAGGGTAGATCGTTTTTCCTGATAAATCAACAACTTTGGTTCCGCTAGGAATCTTTATTGATTTACCAACACCGACTACCTTTCCATCTCGTATAAGTAAAGTTCCTTTTTTAATAACTTCTGTTGGTGAGACATAAATTTTTGCATTGGTAAATGCTACTGTGGTGTTCTCTGAAGTTTTAACACCTGTGTTTGTTGGGAAGTAATCTTGTGCATTAACTATAGGTATAGAAAATAACAAGAGCACTAAAATTAGTTTTTTCATTAGTGTTTGATTATTTGAATAGTTTATAAATTTATTGAGAACCAAGTTGGTATTGGTTATTCAAAATGATTTTAACATAATTTTAAGAAAAATATATATAGGCTAAGTTACATTATAATAACTTATTAATAAGTCAACCACATAGTTATACGATTGAATTCCTTTATCTTGTTTGTTAGCTTTTAAATAGGCATTATAACCCTTCTTAACAATAGGTTCGAAGGGATTTTTGTATGATTTCCAAAAATCAGAACTCTCTTGAAAATCTATAAGGATGCCTTTATGAATTGTTTTTAAAATGTCATTGTATTTTGCCTTATCTCTTTTGTAAATTTCAAAGATAAGATATCTAGTAGCCATGCGATATCCGGCATATTTAAAATAAATATCTTTATTATGTATGGCAGCTAAGAACCCTATAAAATTTGCTTCATTCTCTGCAGCGAATCCTATTTGATGCGCCATTTCATGGCAAGTAGTAGTGGGATATCCCGTTTTAGGAATTCTGCTATTTACCTGCGCCTCTCCAGTTAATGGGTTTAAATAGCCAGAAGTACCATTATAAGTTTGTAATAAACTCATTAAAGAGTTTTTAACCGAATGGAAAGAATAGGAAAGTTGCGGATAAGTTTTAGAAAGAGTATCATATCCAGATACAGCCATGCTATACATCTCTTTTTGCGAATAAGGAACAATAACTTTTAACGAATCGTTTTTAGTAATTTTAAAGTGAGTTTCATTTAATTTTAAAATCATCTGCTCAGAAAGAGATAATAATTGCTCTGTGGTATATGCTGATTGCTTTAACCCTAAATTTTTTGACAAAGGTTGACGGTAATAGTTCAACCCCCAAAAAAGATAGAAGCAAAAATAAACAACCGAGCAAAAAGCAGTTACTTGCAATAACTTAGAGATAAAATTTTTGAAACGAGTTTTAAAAAGTCGATAGATAAATCGTAATGTGATATAGATAAAATAAAAGATAAAAAGGTCTCCGATAGAAAAAGGAATCCACCCCAAAAAGATTCTAAAAAAAGAGCTTATAATAAGATATATCCCAGTAGCATAGTAGTTTTCTATAAACTCAGGTGTATGTATAACAACCTTCATTAGTAAGATTTGTACTACTAAAAACAAGGTCAAATAAATATTAATTTTTTTATTTTTCACGATAGTAAATGTACTAAAGAATTCACATCTTTGTATGTTGTTAACAGGATAATAACAATTTGGTTAACAAAATATGTGTACAAATAAAGTTGAGGTACACCCTAAGCAAATCAAACTAAAAAATTACTTTTGTCTCTTATGGAGAAACCGAGTCCAATAACTGGAAAAAAGATAGATAAAGCGAGAATTATAAGCCTTGAAAAAGGAAAGATTCCACCACAAGCAGTTGATTTAGAGGAAGCTGTGATTGGTGCAATGATGATTGATAAAAAAGGAATTGACGATGTCATTGATATTTTACACCCTGATGCCTTTTATGAAGTTAAGCATCAAGAAATTTATCGAGTAATTTTTGAGCTTTTTCAAGAATCAAAACCTATCGATTTGTTGACGGTTTCTAATCAATTAAAAAAGAATGCAAAGCTAGACATTGTTGGTGGAGATTTCTATTTGATTCGGTTGACACAAAAAGTTGCTTCTTCTGCACATATTGAGTTTCATGCTCGTATTATTTTACAAAAATACATTCAGCGTAAATTGATTTCTATTTCTAGTGATATCATTGAAAATGCTTATGACGAAACTGCTGATGTATTTGATTTACTAGACAATGCAGAAGCAAAACTATTTGAAGTTACTCAAGGAAACTTAAAGAAGAGTTCGGAAGGTGCAGGAGATTTAGTAAAGCAAGCCTTAAAAAAGATTCAAGATATTTCTAATCAAGATGGAATGAGCGGTCTAGCAACTGGTTTTACCAAGTTAGATGCCCTAACTTCGGGTTGGCAGCCTTCTGATTTAGTAATTATCGCTGCACGTCCAGGTATGGGTAAAACGGCTTTTGTAATTTCTATGGCTAAGAATATGGCCATTGATTTTGATCACCCAGTAGCTGTGTTTTCACTTGAGATGTCATCAGTTCAACTAATTACAAGGATGATTTCTTCAGAAACAGGGTTAACTTCGGAGAAGTTGCGTAAAGGAAACTTAGAGCCCCACGAATGGGAGCAATTGAATGTAAAAGTGAAAAAGTTATCAGATGCACCCATATTTATAGATGATACCCCTTCTTTATCCATTTTTGATTTACGAGCAAAAGCAAGACGTTTGGTGTCTCAGCATGGAGTTAAAATTATTGTAATAGATTACTTACAATTAATGACTGCAGGAAATGCAGGTAAGGGTGGCGGAAATCGTGAGCAAGAAATTTCAACGATTTCTAGAAACTTAAAGGCTTTAGCAAAGGAATTGAGTATTCCAGTAATAGCCTTGTCTCAGTTATCACGTGCAGTAGAAACTCGTGGAGGTAGTAAAAGACCGTTATTATCCGATTTACGTGAATCTGGTGCGATTGAGCAAGATGCCGATATTGTGTCTTTTATTTACCGTCCAGAATATTACGGAATGACAGAATGGGATGACGACGATCATTCGCCATGTGAAGGACAAGGAGAGTTCATTGTTGCGAAGCATAGAAATGGTGGCTTGGATAATATCCGTTTAAAATTTACTGGACATTTAGCAAAATTCTCAGATTTAGAAGAAGGTTTTAGTAGCGAATTCCATTCCAGCATGAATACTAATTTTGCTGATGATGTATTCCCAGATCAACGTATAGAGCCAAAAGATGCTTTTGGTATGGGAGAGGATGATGTTCCGTTTTAGATAATACATGTCATTGTGAGGTTTTGTAAAAAACCGCGACAATCTTTAAATCTATTAGCAGATTACTTCGTCCGTTTGTCCTCGTAATGACAGATGGAATTATATCGATAGGTAAATAAGTGAATTACCTTTGCAATGTCACCTCGAGCGGAGTCGAGAGGTTAAACAATTCATAAAAAAACGAATCCATAAATCCACACCAAACAAAAATTGTATTTTAGTGCTTGATGAAAAAACTACTATCTATACTCACATTCCTATTATTAACAAACTCAGTTTGGGCATCGTTTATTTATATTCCAATGAGTCATGACAATCAGAAGAATCACTTAAAAGCTTATGGAATTGTCTATTTTTCTTTAGAGAGTGGACTAAAATCGAAGTGGTTACTCAACTATGATGGTGGTGCTTTTTTAATAGAAAACAATACCGCAGTTGAAAACGAATGTAAGATTCGTGGAGTTTCATATCAAATCATTTCAGATGCTAAATCTCAGTTAATATTACAAGAAATTGCTTCACCTTCGCAAAACCAAGAAGCAGTAACTTTAGAGAAAGCACCTAAGATTGCTGTGTATTCGCCTAAAGATAAAATGCCTTGGGATGATGCTGTAACCATGGTATTAACCTATGCAGAAATCCCTTTTGATGTCATTTATGATGAAGAAGTTTTAAATGATAAGTTACTTTTATATGAGTGGTTACATTTACATCACGAAGACTTTACAGGGCAGTTCGGAAGATTTTATGGATCCTTTAGAACCGCTCCTTGGTATATAGAAGGAAAACAACGAGCTGAAAAACTATCTAAAAAACTAGGCTACAATAAAGTGTCAGAATCAAAATTGGCTGTTAGTAAAAAAATCAGAGATTATGTGATTGGAGGTGGTTTTATGTTTGCCATGTGTTCTGCAACCGATAGTTTTGATATTGCCTTAGCAGCAGAAGGAGTAGATATTGCAGAATCTATGTTTGATGGAGACCCCTCAGAACCAAATTATCAATCTAAAATAAATTACAATAAAACCTTTGCTTTTAAAGACTTTACCCTGATTCGAAACCCAGTGGTATATGAATTTTCTTCTATAGATATGACACGCAAAAGAAGAATTCCAAAAACATCAGACTATTTTACTTTAACTGAGTTTTCTGCAAAATGGGATCAAGTACCTACGATGCTTTGTCAGAATCATACGCAATTAGTAAAAGGATTTATGGGGCAAACCACTTCGTTTGATCGCAATACAATAAAGTCAAATGTATTGGTGATGGCAGAGAACAAAACCAATAGAGAAGCACGTTATATTCACGGAACTAAAGGAAAAGGAATGTTTACTTTTTATGGTGGGCACGATCCTGAAGATTATTCACACAGGGTAGGAGACCCTAAAACTGAATTAGATTTACATCCAAATTCACCAGGATACCGCTTGATCTTAAATAATGTCTTATTTCCAGCTGCTAAAAAGAAAAAGCAGAAAACCTAAAAATTGTTAATAACCTCATTTTTTGCTGATAAATAATCTTGTGCGTTGCTCCTAAAAAAATTACTTTTGCTCAAACAATTTTATACATGGCTTCAACACAACAACTACAAGATTTTACCCAACAAGTAAGAAGAGATATTTTAAGAATGGTACATGCCGTAAATTCAGGGCACCCTGGGGGTTCTTTAGGATGTGCAGAATTCTTTACGGTACTATACCAAGAAGTCATGGACTATTCAACAGATTTTTCTATGGATGGTACAAACGAAGATTTGTTCTTCTTGTCAAATGGACATATATCTCCTGTATTTTATAGTGTGTTAGCGCATAGTGGATTTTTCCCAGTATCTGAGTTAGCAACGTTTAGAAAGTTAAATACTCGTTTGCAAGGACATCCAACCACTCATGAAGGGCTACCAGGTATTAGAATTGCCTCTGGTTCCTTAGGACAAGGAATGTCTGTAGGGATTGGTGCTGCTGAAGCTAAAAAACTCAATGGAGATGATAAGATTGTATACACCTTACATGGAGATGGAGAATTGCAAGAAGGTCAAGTTTGGGAATCAGCCATGTATGCTTCCGCAAAGAAAATAGACAACTTAATTGCTACTGTAGATTTAAATGGAAAGCAAATTGATGGAGCTACAGACGATGTATTGCCAATGGGAAGTATCAAAGCTAAGTTTGAAGCCTTTGGTTGGGATGTTTTAGAAGTGACAGAAGGAAATGATATAGATGAGATTAAGGCTGGTCTAGCAGAAGCGAAAGCTAGATCAGGAAAGGGAAAGCCAGTTTGTATTTTATTGCACACAGAGATGGGGAATGGTGTTGATTTTATGATGCATACACATGCATGGCATGGAAAAGCTCCTAACGATGAGCAATTAGAAAGTGCTCTTGCTCAAAATCCAGTAACTTTGGGAGATTACTAAACTAATAACGATTTTAAAGATAGCATACTCAACTTACTGATGTGTGCTTTAGATATAAAACCTATGATAGTCTCATAGGTTTTTTTTATGGTTTTCTTCACATTTGCATGTAAGTAAAGAAGTATATTTACGTCAGTAAAACCAAAACCTTATATGAATATAGGAATTGTTTGTTATCCTACTTTTGGTGGGAGTGGAGTACTAGCAACTGAGTTAGGAATGGCCTTGGCTGACAAGGGACATGAAGTGCATTTTATTACCTATAATCAGCCAGTTCGCTTAGATTTTTTCTCTCATAATTTACATTTTCATGAAGTATTGATGGAAGAATATCCATTATTTCAATATCAACCTTATGAGTTGGCCTTATCTAGTAAAATGGTAGAGGTTGTAGAGAAATATAAGCTAGAGGTTTTACATGTACATTATGCTATACCGCATGCCTACGCTGCCTATATGGCAAAGCAAATGTTGAGAGAAAAAGGAATAACCATTAAAGTTGTAACTACTTTACACGGTACAGATATTACGCTAGTGGGAAGTCACCCCACATACAAAACAGCAGTAGAATTCAGTATTAATAATTCTGATGTAGTGACAGCTGTTTCTAAAAGTCTTAGGAAAGATACACAGCGTTTATTCAATATTAAAAATGATATTGAGGTAGTGTATAATTTTATAGATGTAGATAAATACGATAAAGAGCATCAAAAAGAGTGTAAGCGAATTGCTTTGGCAAATCCAAATGAAAGAATACTTACACATGTTAGTAACTTTAGACCTGTTAAAAGAACAGCTGATGTTATTAAAGTATTTAATTTAGTTCAAAAAGAAATTCCTTCTAAATTACTCATGGTAGGTGATGGCCCAGATAGAATTAAAGCAGAAGTTTTAGTAGAGAAATTAGGACTTTCAGAAAAAGTGATATTTTTAGGAAACAGTAATGAAGTGGCTAAGGTCTTATGTTATTCTGATATCTTTTTATTGCCCTCTACTAGTGAGAGTTTTGGATTGGCAGCATTAGAAGCTATGGCTGCTGATACTGCTATAATCTCAACAAATACTGGAGGATTGCCAGAAGTGAATATACATGGGAAAACCGGATTTTTAAGTAATATTGGTGATGTTGAAGATATGGCAAAAAACACGTTAGCTATTTTAAAAGATGATGCCACTTTACATCAATTTAAGGCCAATGCTAAAGAGCATACAAAACAATTTTCTTTAAAAAATATTTTACCAGTATATGAGGATATTTATAAATCTTGTACGGTAAAAGTATAATCTTGGGGACAGAATTTTTTCTAAGAATTATAATATTCCAAACTTTCAATAATTAAATCATTGGAAACTTTACAATCTAACTGACAATCTTCAAAGTTGTTTAGCAAGACAAAATTTACTTGTCCGGCCACATTTTTCTTGTCGTGTTTGAGTAAATCTATAATTGCATTAAAATCTTTTGATAGTATTTCAACTTTATCGAATATAGAAAGAATCAATTTTTTTGCTTGTTTTACCCTTTCCATATCAAGATTTAATAAGCGATTAGAAAGATAACATTCACAAATCATTCCTATAGCAATGGCTTCTCCATGGGTAAGCTTTTCTTTTGTAGAATTTTCTAGAAAATATGACTCGACAGCATGCCCAACAGTATGGCCAAAATTTAATATTTTTCTAATTCCATTTTCTTTAGGGTCTTTTAAAACTACTTCGTTTTTTATTTCAATTGAACGATAAGTTAACTCTTTGATTGGTAAATTATTAAGATTACTTACTTCTTGTAAAAGTTTAATATCATAAGTCAATCCGTATTTAATAATTTCAGCCAATCCAGAGGTCATTTCTCTATCCTCTAAAGTGCTTAAGTAATCGGTGTCTATAATTACCATTTCTGGATTTGAAAAAAGCCCAATTTGATTTTTTAGCACCCCTAAATCAACACCCGTTTTTCCACCTACAGAAGCATCAACCATGCTCAATAAAGTTGTTGGAATATTTATAAAATTTATCCCTCTTTTAAATGTAGAAGCTACAAATCCACCTAAGTCAGTAATAACTCCACCTCCCAAAGTAATAACCAAGCTTTTTCTATCTGCATTCAGCTCACTTAAAGCATTCCATACTCCCGCACAAGTTTCTAAATTTTTATACTCTTCTCCAGATTCAATTTCAATCACTTCAATTCGAACATTCGTATCTAAAAGAGGAATAAATTTTGGATAGCATGCAGTAAAAGTATTTTCATCAACCAAAATAAATAATGAAGAATAGTTGTTTTCTAAAATCAAAGTGTTGAGTTTAGAATAGCTATGATTCTGAAAATGAACTGGATATGTGCTAGCTTGAATGGTGTGCATCTGTTTTAAAATATGAATGCAAATTAAGTAGAAATTATTGAATAATTTGCGTTAGCTAATTATCTTTGTCATACGACTAAAATCAAAGAATGAAACTTTTTGACAATACAGAGATTGCTTTTTCTCTGAAATCTGATTCTGAATTAGAACGCGCCTATTTTTTATTTAAAATGATACAAAATCAACCTATGGTTAGAATAGGTACTGCCGTAACCAATTTTGCATTAAAAGCACATTTACCAGTAGAAGGCTTAATAAGGTCAACAGTATTCGATCATTTTTGTGGTGGGGTTACAGAGATAGATTGTATTCCCAATATTGAAAGAATGCACACCAAAGGAGTTTATTCTGTATTAGATTATTCTGTAGAAGGTAAAGAGACTGAAGAGCAATTTGAATATGCGTTAAAGAAAACCTTAGATAGTCTAGAATTCGCAAAAGAGAAAAAAGCGGTACCCTTTGCAGTTTTTAAACCCACTGGAGTTGGGCGATTTGCACTGTATCAAAAAATTACGGAAAAAGAAGAATTAACAAATGAAGAAAAAAGTGAATGGCTTTTGGTGATAAACCGTTTTGATCAAATCTGTAAAAAAGCGGTTGAGTTTGATGTACCAGTTTTAATTGATGCCGAAGAAAGTTGGATGCAAGAGGCAGCAGATAATTTGATAGAATCAATGATGGAGAAATACAATACTCAAAAGGCAATAGTATTTAATACACTGCAAATGTACCGTAATGATAGGATGGAATATTTAAAAGGATTACATCAAAGGGCACATCAAAAAGGATTCTATATTGGAATGAAGGTTGTAAGAGGTGCCTATATGGAAAAGGAGAGAGCAAGAGCTGAAGAGAAAAATTACCCATCTCCAATTTGTGTAAATAAACAAGCTACAGATGATAACTATAATGAGGCGATTCATTATATGATGGAACACGCTAAAATGGCTTTATTTGCTGGGACTCATAATGAAGAAAGTTCTTATTTGTTGATGGATTTAGCTAAAAAACATAAGATTGCTAACAATGATAATCGCTTATGGTTTGGTCAACTATACGGAATGAGTGATCACATGAGTTTTAATTTAGCAAAAGAAGGATATAATTCTGCAAAATACCTACCTTTTGGCCCTGTAAGAGATGTAATGCCATACCTTATTAGAAGAGCTGAAGAAAATACTTCAGTAGCTGGGCAAACGAGCAGAGAGCTAAATTTAATCAAATCAGAAAGGAAACGTAGAAAGCTATAGATGACAAGCGTAGATGAAATAAAAGAGATTCTTAAGAAAAACAAAAAACGTTTGGCTAAAGAACTAGATCAGAGTAAAGAAGCTGTTTCTCTGATTAAAAAGTCTATGCGCACCTCTTTGGATGATGATGAAAAAGAAAAAATTAAAGTACAACTCTTAGATATTTGTAAGGCGGTACCCGCTTTTACCGTTTTTATGTTGCCAGGAGGAGCATTGCTCTTGCCTTTGTTAATAAAGCTAATTCCCGATATTCTTCCTAGTGCTTTTCGAGAAGATGATGAAGAGCCTGTAAATGAATCATAATAATTTACAAATTCATCATTCATAATTCGCTGTTAATAGACTAGAAAGTAGTACTTTTGCAACTTCAAAAAAAGCAAGTATGCAATCTATAAGAAACATCGCTATTATTGCCCATGTAGATCATGGAAAAACAACCTTGGTTGATAAGATTATTGATCAAGCAAAAATCTTAGACGACCGTAAGGAACGTACAGATTTATTGTTGGATAATAACGACTTAGAGCGTGAAAGAGGAATTACCATTCTATCTAAAAACGTATCTGTAAATTACAAAGACGTAAAGATTAATGTTATTGATACTCCTGGTCACGCCGATTTTGGTGGAGAAGTAGAGCGTGTATTAAAAATGGCGGATGGTGTATTATTGTTAGTAGATGCCTTTGAAGGACCTATGCCACAGACTCGTTTTGTATTAGGGAAAGCAATTGAACTAGGTTTAACACCAATTGTGGTTGTTAATAAAGTAGATAAAGAAAACTGTACGCCAGATTTAGTGCACGAAAAAGTATTCGATTTAATGTTTGCTTTAGAGGCTTCAGAAGAGCAATTAGATTTTACAACGATTTATGGTTCTGCTAAGAATGGATGGATGAGTACAGATTGGCAAGAGCCAACTACAGATATCATTCCATTACTTGATGCAGTAATTGAAGCGATTCCAGAAGCACCCTACAGAGAAGGATCACCTCAAATGCAAATAACCTCTTTAGATTTTTCTTCTTTTACAGGAAGAATAGCAATTGGACGTGTATATAGAGGCGATTTAGAAGAGAATAAAGATTATATGCTGTGTAAGAGAGATGGTTCTACCAAAAAAGTAAGAATCAAAGAACTACATGTTTTTGAAGGGATGGGTAAAGCAAAGGTTTCTAAAGTAAGAAGTGGAGATATTTGTGCGATTACTGGTATAGAAGGTTTTGAAATTGGAGACACGATTGCTGATTTAGAAAATCCTGAAGCATTGCCAAGAATTGAAGTAGATCAACCTACGATGAGTATGTTGTTTACCATTAACAATTCGCCATTCTTTGGAAAAGAAGGAAGGTTTGTGACTTCTCGTCACTTACGTGATCGTTTGTTTAAAGAAATGGAGAAGAACTTAGCTTTGCGTGTAGATGAAACTGATACAGAAGATAAATTCAACGTTTTCGGACGTGGAGTATTGCACTTATCTGTATTGATTGAAACCATGCGTAGAGAAGGGTATGAGTTACAAGTAGGAAGACCACAAGTAATTATTAAAGATATTGATGGTGTAAAATCAGAACCATATGAAACTTTATCTATTGACGTTCCTGAAGAAGTTGCTTCTAAAGCAATTAATTTAGTATCTCTAAGAAAAGGAGATTTATTAATTATGGAGCCTAAAGGAGATTTACAACATTTAGAGTTTACAATACCTTCTAGAGGATTAATTGGATTGCGTAATAAGATTTTAACAGCTACTGCAGGTACAGCAATCATTAACCATAGATTTTCTGAATATGGCCCTTTTAAAGGAGAATTTAATGAAGATATTAAGGGAGCCATTGTTTCTTCTGCGGCTGGAAAAGCAACTGCTTATGCCATTGATAGATTACAAGATAGAGGGCGTTTCTTTATCGATCCAAATCAAGATATCTATATTGGACAAGTAGTAGGGGAGAATAGTAAGGATACAGATATGGGTGTAAATCTTATCAAAGGAAAGAAATTAACCAATGTTCGTTCTTCTGGAACTGACGATAGTGTTAAGATTGCTCCAAAGATTGATTTCTCTTTAGAAGAGTGTATGGAGTACATCAAAGTAGATGAATACTTAGAAGTTACTCCAGAAAGTTTACGTATGCGTAAGATCACATTTAGACCATAATTTACACTGAGCTTCTCGAAGTGTTGTCATTTCGAGTGAAGCGAAAGCGCAATCGAGAAATCTCATTATATAAAACAAAAGCTCAAGAATTTACTTGAGCTTTTTTTATGATTAGCTTGCATCAATCTCTTCAATCATTTTTATTGCTTCAATTTTTGGTGGGTATTTTTTGGAAACGATTACTCCAACAATCATAGCCACTGCAAAAGAAGGTGCTAATACATCCAAAGCCACAAAATAAGGACCAACATCTGGTAATTCTTTTAAAATAAAATTAAATACGATTACAGATAAGAATCCTGATATCATTGAGGCAATAGCCCCTTTTTCTGAGTACCCTTTCCAAAAAAGAGATAAAATAATAACAGGACAAAACGTAGCGGCAATGCCAGACCAACCAAAGATGATTACCCAGAAAATTTGCCTATCGGGAGAAACATAGTTCATGATTAATGCTATAATTAACGCTGTAAATGCCATCATAATCGTGGCTACTCTCGATAATTTTGTAAGATTCTCATCTTTAATATCGGGTCTAAAAATCTTCTGATAAAAATCACGAGTAATTGCACTAGAAGCTAATATGAGAAGGGAATCAATAGTGGACATAATTGCAGATAGAACAATGGCAACAAAGACAGCGACTAAAATTGTTGGTAAAAAGCTTTCTGTAATCATACTCAAAACATCTTCACCGTTATTTCCTAGAATAACTTCTGCATCTTGACCTTCTTTGGTAAAATAGATACGAGCAAGGATGCCAATAGTAACTGCAGCAGCGTCTGTTAATAGCGTAAAAGTAGTGGCTACCCATTTTCCTTTATTAATTTCTTTTTCATCTTTGATAGACATAAATCGGACATATACTTGTGGGGAACCCAAGAAGCCTAATCCAATCATAGAAAATCCAAGAATTGTAAAAAGATTCATCCATCCGTCAGAGCTTCGCCCCATGATATTGGTAAGTGTTGGGTCTATAGCATTCAGCCCTGCTGTGATTCCAGCACCATGGTCCATAGAAAACCAAACAACAATTGGCAATAAAACCAATCCGAAAAACATTAACAAGCCTTGAAATAAATCAGACCAAACTGCAGCAACAAATCCTCCAAAAAAGATATACGCCAGCACAATAAAAAAGCCAATCAAAGCACCTACTTTATAATCTATTCCTAACATCGATTTAAAAGCAACCCCAGTAACATCTATTTGAGAAGCCACATATATGACAATGAAGACAACCAATATAGAAGCAGCTATTACGCGTAATGTGTGCGTTGATGTTTTAAAATGACTTTGTAAATAATCTGGAATTGTAATGGCTCCATAGGCATCGGACCTTTTCTTAAAACGCTTAGCCATAAACTGCCAGGAAATAAATACCCCTAATAATTCACCTACAACTACCCAATAACCAGAATACCCTGCAATGGCACCCATTCCGGTCAATCCTATAAGCAGCCAACCAGATTCACCAGTGGCCCTTGCAGAGAATGCAACAGCCCAAAACCCCATCTTTTTCCCGCCAACATAATAATCACTCATGCTCTTAATACGTCTGGATGCAATAATTCCTATGAGAAATAAAATGCCGACGTAAATGGCTAGTACTGTAATTTTAATGATAAAATTCTGATCTTCCATATGATAGTTTCTTTAGTTACTGTATTCTTGAAGTTCTTAGAAGTTTGATATTTTTCTAAAATCAAAGATTCTGAAAAGTAGTCAAAATAACATGATATTTTACGTTTTTGATTTAAAATCGCTTAAAAATGAGTAAAAATCCAATAAAAACCTATAAAATTGACTATATTCGCAATATTGATTTTTTTTGATAAAAATCAACCTATTTATTTAGTTAGGTTTAAGGATCGACCTTGGATTTGTACATTAAATGAACAAAAAAAGCGAAACATTATTTTGAATTCTAACGAACAAACTACAGAAACTCTTCAAACATTAAACGATTTAATTTCGGCACTTTCAGAAGGAGAGAGGACGACTTACAATCACATAATGCACAATAGTAATTTTCAACCTAAGGATTTTGAAAAATATGCTTCATGGTCAGATGAATGTTACACAAGAAACTGTATCATAGATAACGAAGAATTCGAATTAATTTTAATTTGTTGGTGTGCAGGACATAAAACACCAATTCATGATCACGGAGGAGAAGAATGTTGGGTAAAAGTAATTGAAGGAACGTTTAAGGAAACTATATATAAGCCTAATGAAACTGGTGAGATGAATAAGGTGAAAACCTCTATTTCTAAAGCGAATGAGGTAACATATATGAAAGATTTTATGGGCTTTCATTGCTTAGAAAATATAGCTAAAAAAAGAAGTATGTCCCTTCATTTATATGCAAAACCTATACGAGCATGTAGAATGTTTGATGAGCATTCAAAAACGTATGTAAACAGAAATTTAGAGTACGATACAAATGCGTCTACATCTATAAAAATTTAAAAAAGAAAAAGACAATGCCTACGATAAAAAGAGATTTAGCGTTATTTAATGAATTAGTAGAAGTTTTATTAAATGAAGAAGCTACGAATCCTGTAGCTGCAAGAATAGAAGCCAGTGAGTTGTACAATACCATAGATTTATCACTACATGACTCAGCGATTATTGATGAAGATTTTAAAAAGATATTAAAAGATGTCTTAGTTTCAACTCCCAAAACAGCAACAAACTTATTTTTTAATCAACTTTTTGGCGGAAGGCAAAGCAAAGCCGTTTTAGGTGATTTATTAGCTGTATTGTTGAATAACAGTATGTACACGTACAAAGTTGCGGGCCCTCAAGTAGGTATAGAACAAGAAATTATTAGACAGTCATGTGACTTAGTTGGTTATGGAGCTAATAGTAATGGAACCTTTCCAACTGGAGGTTCTATGAGTAATTATATGGCATTAATTATGGGAAGGGATGCAAAAGATCCAGATTGTAGATTGAATGGAATGTCTAAGCCATTGATTATTTATACCTCTAAAGAATCTCATTATTCCAATGCTAAGAATGCTAGTTTTGCAGGAATAGGGAGAAATAACATCCGTTATATTATTGCTGATGATAAAGGAAGAATGATTCCTGAAGAATTAGAAGCACAAATACAAGAAGATATTAAAAACGGAGGTATTCCAACTTACGTAAATGCTACTGCTGGAACAACAGTACTAGGAGCATTTGACCCTATTGATAAAATAGCAGATATTACTGAAAAGTATGATATGTGGCTACATGTAGATGGTGCTTATTGTGGAAGTGTTATGTTTAGTGATGCATACAAACACCTACTAAAAGGTGTAGAAAGGTCAAATTCGTTTAGTTATAATGCTCACAAAATGTTGGGAACACCTTTAACATGTTCGATCATTTTAGTAAATGACAAAAGGCATTTGAACAATTCTTTTAGCAACGATGCTTCTTATTTGTATCAAACCGATGGAGATGATTTCAACTTAGGAAAAACCTCCTTTCAATGTGGAAGAAGAAACGATGCTTTAAAATTTTGGACCCTTTGGAAGTCTTTAGGAACAAAAGGTTTAGAGAATATTGTAAACCAGCAATTTAAGTTAGCAAATGTTGCTTTAGAGTATATAAGAAGCAATCCAGATTATACATTGTATAGTTATGACGATTCCATTTCTATTTGCTTTAACTATAAAGATGTAGATCCTACCGAACTTTGTACAACGTTGTATGAACACCAAGAAACAGTCGTAGGTTTTGGCTCGTTTAGAGAAGATACTTTTGTAAGATTGGTGACTATCAACGCAAATAACGAAGAAAAAGACATTTTGAACTTCTTTAAAGTGTTAGAAGACTTTGTTGATAAAACACCAAGCTTAAGAAAAGTAAAGGAAATGAGTGTTTAAAAATACGGTCATTTCAAAGTCATTAGTTTGTAAAAAATAAAATAGATTTACTTATTCCTACTCATCCTATTTCATTTTAGTTTATTAAGAGTTCATTTAAGTTTTATGTTAATATTAAACAATGTTATGTCTCATCTCAAAGCTTAAAAACCAATATCATTAAGAATATAATTATAATAGAAAATCATACTTTTAATGACATTGATAATAATTCAATACTGATAAAACTTTTATCGTTAATTCTTTAGAGGAAGTTCCTCTGGATTTAGAAGATTACGTTCTATATTGTCTCTTATAAATCTTCCGCTATTTCCATTTGTCATGATAACGTACCCCATATTGAGTTTGTCATACAGCCTAAAAGTTGCCCAAAAGTCGCCATTACTACCACCATGCCTTATAACATTTCCATAGGGAGCTTCTTCTATAAAAAATCCAAAGGCTAAATATTCATTATAACCCCAAACATTAGATTTATATTTACCTAAATCATCAGTTTGTTTAGAAAACATTAGATCAAAAGTTTCTTTTTTTAGCCCTTTTCTGTTTTTTAAAGCCATCACAAACTTAGCAAATGACTGAGAATTAGTAACTAAACTATGCGATACTCCAACTTCAGATTGCAAATCTTTTCTTATTGCTAGACCATTAAGGTGACCATGAGACTTGTTTTTCATAGCAATAGAGTCTGCTTTAAAATACATGTTTTCTAAGCCTAACGGTTCAACAAGTTCAGAATTAAGAATGGTATTCATATCCTTATTGGTTATTTTTTCAATAACTCTCTTTAAATATTCAAAAGCTTCTCCAGAGTAGGTATGTTTTGTACCTGGTTTAGATGAATATTTGATATTAGAAGAGTTTCCCCAGTTTGGAAGCCCACTTTTATGAGATAGAATTATTCTAGCCGTTAACAGCTTATTATATGCTGTATTTGATGATTTTTCAAAAGGCAGGTATTTATATAGTGGTTCATCTAAATTAAGCAAACCCTTATCATAGAGTCGCATAACTGTATAAGCAAAAACTGACTTTGTAACAGATGCAGCCTCAAAAAGAGTATTTTTATTGACAGCTTCTTTAGTATAGTTGTTTTTTACACCATAGGTTTTGGTATAAATTTCATCTCCTTTAAAAGCTGTAAATGATACCCCTTCAATTTGATAGTAATCCATATAAGACTTGATTACTTTATCGAGTTTTATTTTGGTGCTGTCTTTATCTAAGCTGGCTAGTAAATTAGTTGGCATAGTTAAGTCTGGGGCTTTCAAATAATGCAAATCTAAATTGACATTAGATGTAATTTGATTAGCCCTTATTTTAAATTTCAAAGCATTAGAGGTGTCTACTTTTCGAAAGCCAATACCGCCATGATATGCTGTTTTTCCTGGTTTTAAGAGGTACTCATCTTTAGGTAATGTAGCACTAAAGTGACCTGTTTTTCGATTAGCTTGTATATAATACCACTTTCTATAATCCTTTTTTGAAATTGCATAAACTCCTCTAGGGTTTTTGTTTTTCACCAAAGTATCCTTCCAAGCTATCTTACCTTCAACACGTCCTAAGTTTTTATTATTTTTTTGAAAGACGAGTGTCCCTAGGTTTACTGGCCTAGCAATAATGTGAGAAGGCATTCTATTCCATGCATAAATTTCTCTCTTATCTTTATCTTTATCATTAATCATATGTGATAGGCCAATGGTTCTCCCATTATAAATTTTGGTAGCTAGTTTTATTTTTATTTCATAAATTTTTGTGTTACCATTACTAGAAATTTTATAGGTAACATTATCCCAAGTCGACAGTTTAGCCATTTTAGGATCCCAACTTACTTCAGCATTTATAATATGTTTTTGATTCTCCGATATAACATAACGACTAATACCTGAACCTTTTTTTAAATGTTGTTCATCTATATATAGCAAGTACGCGTCAATACTATTTAGATTTTCTTCTTTAGAGCCTAAAACAAATTCATCGTCTTTTATAACTATTGCCAGATATAATGTATTTTCTTTTTTACGAAATCCAGACATGAAATAAGCAGAGAAATCATCTTCTTCTTTTGTTTTGGGATTTATTAATGGTATATCAATAGGATATTTTACTATATTCTTTGGCCAATCTTCTATGCTGCCGTCTATAGTTATTTTTTTAATAGGATTAGAGTAAGCAATGTCTTTAGAGGTTTTTAACTCTGGATTAACTTTTTTCTTAGAATAAGAAAGTATAAAAAATGTCAAAAGAGAATAATGTAAAAAGGTTTTTTTAAATAAAATCATAATTAGCTGTTTTATATAAATACCTAGTATTTTTAAAAAGGTTACAAAGTAGAACCTAATCGAAAACCAGCCTTAATTGTGTATTATATTGCCATTTAGAAAACCTTTCCAATATAAGATTATAAGTGTAAGTCTTATTAATAAGGGTTTGTTGTTAAATAATTTATGTTTTTTAAATTCAAAAGTCAAGAAGTAGAGAGACTTAGTTTTTCTTCAAATTTTAAACAAATTTTGTAAAAGTGATAAAAATTACGATTTATCATATTTTTTGCTTCAATCTCTTGTATAATTAAAAATTTATTCGCAAACTTTGTTCAGAACAAAAAAAGACATGACTTTTATTCAAAACCATCATCACCATTTTTACAATTCGGCTCAGGCGAAGTAAAAATGTATTGAATAAAATCAAGATATTTAAAAACCCGTTTGAGACAATCAAGCGGGTTTTTCAATTTTAAAAACCAAGATTGATTGTTTCGACATAACAAAAGATACCCGCTTACTCGGGCATAGACATGACAAAACTTAGAATAGCCATTCAAAAATCAGGAAGACTTAATGAAGATTCATTAAGAATGATCAAAGATTGTGGTATTTCCATTGATAATGGAAAAGATCAACTCAAAGCGTCCGCAAGGAATTTCCCTTTAGAAGTATTTTATTTACGCAATGGAGACATCCCTCAATACTTACGAGATGGTGTGGTAGATGTTGCTATTATTGGAGAAAATGTATTGGTAGAAAAAGGAGAAGACATCAACTCGGTAGAACGATTAGGGTTTTCTAAATGCAAAGTTTCTTTGGCAGTCCCTAAAGATCAAGAATATACTGGAATGGACTATTTTAAGAACAAAAAAATTGCAACTTCGTATCCCAATACTGTAAAGAAGTATTTGAATGAAAAGGGAATTCAGCCCGAGATTCACATTATTAATGGATCAGTAGAGATTGCACCCAATATTGGATTGGCAGATGGAATTTGCGATATTGTTTCTTCAGGAAGCACCTTGTTTAAAAACAACCTAAAAGAAGTAGAAGTATTGATGAAATCTGAAGCTGTGTTGGCAGTTTCGCCTAGGATATCTTCTGAAGCACAAATCATTTTAGAGAAACTTCAGTTTAGAATTAAATCCGTTTTAACGGGACGAAACTCCAAATATGTGCTCTTAAATGCACCTAACGATAAGTTAGAAGAAATCATCAATGTGTTACCTGGAATGAGAAGCCCTACCGTATTACCATTGGCTCAAGAAGGTTGGAGTTCTGTGCACTCAGTTATCAGTAAAAATCAGTTTTGGGAAATCATTGATGAACTGAAAGAAAAAGGAGCAGAAGGAATTTTAGTATGTCCAATCGAAAAAATGGTGGTTTAATCATGAAAATTATAGAATACCCAAAAAGAGAAAATTGGTCTAAAATCCTGCAAAGGCCTACACAAACAGTAGATGATATAGAAGCTACCGTAGATCAAATCTTTGAAGATGTGCAAAGAAATGGCGATGTAGCCATTCAGAAGTACACCTCTATGTTTGATGACGTAGAAATTCCATCATATCAAGTATCGCAAGAAGAAATTAAAAAGGCTAATGAATCTGTATCAGAAGAATTGAAGGATGCCATCCGATTAGCAAAATCTAATATTGAAACCTTTCATACAGCACAAAAAACGAATGTGGTATTTCAGGAAACTATGCTGGGTGTAGAATGTTGGCAAGAAAAAAAGCCCATTCAAAAAGTCGGATTATACATTCCAGGAGGCACAGCACCTTTATTTTCAACGGTTTTAATGTTAACAGTTCCTGCAAAGATTGCCGGGTGTAATGAGATTGTTTTATGCTCACCTCCAAATTCAGAAGGAAAAATAGCTAATGAGATTCTATATGCTGCTGAATTGTGTGGAGTGACAAGAATATTTAAAGTAGGAGGAATTCAAGCCATTGCTGGATTGACATTTGGAACAGAAACGATTCCACAAGTATATAAAATATTCGGCCCAGGAAATCAGTTTGTCACCGTTGCAAAACAAATAGCTACTAAATATGGAGTTGCCATTGATATGCCAGCGGGGCCGAGTGAATTATTGGTTGTAGCAGATGATACAGCAAAACCTGCTTTTGTGGCATCTGATTTATTGAGTCAAGCTGAACATGGAACCGATAGCCAGGTAATTTTGGTGTCAACTTCAGGCGAACTTATTGTATCCGTTACGAGTGAGATACAAAAACAACTTGTTGAGCTGCCGAGAGCTGAGATAGCATCAAAGGCCATTGAAAACTCAAAGTCAATTTTGGTAAAAGACAATCAAGAAGCTTTAGAGTTAATTAATGAATATGGACCAGAACACTTTATTGTTTGTACAGATGATAATGATTTCTTTGTCAATAATATTGTTAATGCAGGCTCTGTTTTTATTGGAAATTACACCCCAGAAAGTGCAGGAGATTATGCTTCAGGAACCAATCATACATTACCAACCAATGGGTTTTCTAAAGCTTATTCAGGAGTGAATTTAGACAGTTTTACCAAGAGTATTACGTTTCAGAAGATTTCTGAAAGAGGAATTAAAAAGATTGGCCCATCCATTGAATTAATGGCGGAAGCAGAAGGTTTGCAGGCACATAAGAATGCTGTGAGTTTAAGGCTAGAAAGTTTAAATAAATAAAAACTGTCTTCGCGAATGAAATGAAGCGATCTCTTTAAAAAGATTGCTTCAGCTTTTAAAGCTTCGCAATGACAATTAGAAAAAGAATATGAACATTCAAAGTTTAGTAAGAGAAAATATTAAGTTGTTACATCCGTATTCATCAGCAAGAGATGAATTTAAGGATGCTTCATCTGACATGATTTTTATTGATGCCAATGAAAACCCTTTTGACACAGGTTTAAATCGATATCCAGATCCTCAACAGAATTTGGTTAAAGATGAGCTATCAAAGATTAAAGGAATTCGAAAAGAGCAGATATTACTTGGAAATGGAAGTGATGAAGTACTGGATTTAATCTTTCGTGTTTTTTGCGAGCCAAAGGAAGATACTGTCATTGCTTTACCACCAACGTATGGAATGTACAAAGTGTTAGCAAATACCAATGATGTTCAGTTAATCAATATTCCTTTATTGGAAGACTTTCAGCCGAATGTAGAGGAGATTTTAAACACTCAGAATGAACAAACAAAGATCTTGTTTTTGTGTTCTCCAAACAATCCAACAGCGAATAGTTTTGATGCTAATATCTTAGAAAAAATAATTAAGGAATTTCAAGGAGTTGTAGTCATAGATGAAGCTTATATTGATTTTTCGCAACAAGAAAGCTGGTTGTCTCGTTTGAATGAATTTCCGAATTTGATTGTTACACAGACCTTATCAAAAGCTTATGGCTTAGCTGGAATCCGTTTGGGAATCTGTTATGCGTCGCAAGAAATTATCTCGATTTTAAACAAGATTAAACCTCCTTATAATGTAAATCAATTAACGCAAGAAGCTGCATTAAGTGGATTAAAGAAACAAGATAATGTGAATCAGGAGATGCAGCAGATTATAAAAGAAAGAGACCAATTAATCAACGCCTTGCAGGAAGTTGAATTGGTCAAAAAAATATATCCTTCAGATGCTAATTTTTTGTTAGTGAAGGTTGATAATGCAAACAAACGTTATGATCAACTGTTACAAAAAGGAATTGTTGTTCGCAATAGAAGTAATCAGGTTTTATGTGAAAACTGTTTGCGTTTTACAATAGGGACAGATATTGAAAACAAAAGATTAATAGAGGTATTAAAAGAATTAAACTAAATGTCATCGCGAATCTTGTGAAGCGATTTTATTAAAAAGATTGCGTGAACTTTTTCAAAGTTTCGCAAAGACAATAAAGAAACAAATATGAGTAAGAAAGTACTTTTTATAGACAGAGATGGAACTTTAGCCATAGAACCACCAATTGATTATCAACTAGATAGTTTTGAAAAATTAGAGTTCTATCCGAAGGTATTTCAATATTTAGGAAAAATTACCAAAGAATTAGATTTTGAATTGGTGATGATTACTAATCAAGATGGGCTAGGAACCGAAAGTTTTCCAGAAAATACTTTCTGGCCGGTGCATAATTTTCTAATCAAGACCTTTAAACAAGAAGGAATTGTTTTCAAAGAGCAAATCATCGATAGAACGTTTGCGAAAGACAATGCACCCACACGTAAACCCAATACAGGCTTGTTAAATCAATACTTTTCGGAGGAATACGATTTAAAAAACTCTTTTGTAATTGGTGATCGTATGACGGATATCGAATTGGCAAAAAATCTAGGAGGAAAAGGGATATTTATTAATGACAACAATACAGAAGGTGATGATGAATTAACGGTTGATAAAAATGAACTACAACAATACATCGCTATAGAAAGTAACGATTGGGAAGAAATTTATCAATTCCTTAAAGTTCAAGATAGAACAGGAAGTATCACAAGAAATACGAATGAAACAAAGATTCAAATCGATTTGAATTTAGACGGAACTGGGAAAAGCGATATTGCTACTGGAATTTCGTTTTTTGACCATATGCTAGATCAAATTGCGCGTCATGGACAATTAGATTTAGTCTTAAAAGTAGATGGAGATTTAGAAGTTGATGAGCACCATACCATTGAAGATACAGCGATTGCTTTAGGAGAAGTGTTTGCAGAAACCTTAGGAAACAAACTGGGAATAGAACGTTATGGATTTTGTTTGCCGATGGATGATTGTTTGGCGCAAGTTGCGATTGATTTTGGCGGTAGAAATTGGTTGGTCTGGGAAGCCGATTTTAAACGTGAAATGGTTGGAAAAATGCCCACAGAAATGTTTATGCACTTCTTTAAATCATTTACAGATGGTGCCAAATGTAATTTGAATATCAAAGCAGAAGGTATTAATGAGCATCATAAAATAGAAGCCATATTTAAAGCCTTTGCAAAAGCGATTAAAATGGCAGTAAAAAGAGATGTTGAGAAAATGATTTTACCATCAACTAAAGGGATGTTATAATGAAATTAGTCATTATTGATTACGGAGCAGGAAATATCAAAAGCATACAGTTTGCTTTTAAACGATTGGGTGTAGATGCTGTTTTATCGAGCAATCCAGATGAAATCCAAAAAGCTGATAAAGTCATTTTTCCCGGCGTGGGAGAAGCGAGTTCTGCTATGAGTAAATTGAAAGAATCTGGGTTAGATACATTGATACCGAAATTAAAACAACCTGTCTTAGGAATCTGTCTAGGAATGCAGTTGATGTGCAATCAAACAGAAGAAGGAAGCACGCAAGGTTTAGGGATCTTTGATGTGGATGTAAAACGATTCTCAAATGAAGTGAAAGTACCTCAAATGGGATGGAATACGATTACCGATTTAGATTCTGAGTTATTCAAAGGATTGTCAGATAAAGATTATATGTATCTGGTGCATAGTTACTACGCAGAAGAAAATGAAAGTTCCATTGCAACCACTGATTATAACATTTCATATGCATCAGCTTTACAGAAAGATAATTTTTATGGAGTTCAGTTTCACCCTGAGAAAAGTGGGGAATCAGGAGAAAGAATTTTGCAAAATTTTCTTAACATTTAAATGATGAAAAAAGATTTAATATATAAAGCTATAAATGAAATTTTATTGAAAGAATGGGATCCAATTGGCCTCAATTCTTTTCCAAAAGATGAATATTCTGGTTATGTGCCTACTATTTATAAAAAGATGAAGAATGGTACTAATTTGAAAGGGTTATCAGATTTATTATTAAAGATTGAAAGTACTAGTTTAGGAGTAGTTGAAGATGTGCAAAGGTGTGATATTGCTGCTGAAAAGCTTTTAAAAATTGAATTATGAGAATTATACCAGCTATAGATATTATTGAAGGAAAATGTGTGCGTCTCACCAAAGGTGATTACGACACGAAAAAAATATACAATGAGAACCCGGTTGAAGTTGCCAAAGAATTTGAAGACGCTGGAATCCAATATTTACATTTGGTGGACTTAGATGGAGCGAAAGCGAGTCATATTGTCAATTACAAGGTGCTAGAACAAATCGCTGCCAAAACCAATCTAAAAATCGATTTTGGTGGGGGGTTAAAATCTGATGAAGATTTACGAATTGCATTTGAATCTGGAGCGAATCAAATTACAGGAGGAAGTATTGCGGTTAAGAACCCATCTGTTTTTGAAAGTTGGATTGCGAAGTTTGGAGCTGACAAGATTATTTTAGGAGCCGATTGTAATAATGAGAAAATTGCTGTGAGTGGATGGCAAGAGGAAAGTGATTTAAATGTAATTCCTTTTATCCAGAAGTATCAATCCAAAGGAATTCGTTATGTGATTTGTACTGATATCTCTAAAGATGGAATGTTACAAGGACCTTCATTTGGATTGTATGAGCGGATTATAAAAGACTGTGTCATTCCGACCGAAACGGAGGAATATCAAAGAGACCTTTCGACTGCGCTCAAGGTGACAAATGGAATCAAACTAATTGCTTCAGGAGGAATCTCAACCTTTGATGAAATTCCAAAGCTAGCAGATTTAGGCTGTGAAGGAGTCATTATTGGAAAAGCGATTTATGAAAATAGAATCAGTTTGAAAGAACTAGAGAATTATATATTAAATAAATAACTGTCATTACGAGGAAGAATGACGAAGTAATCTCATTAATTTGAGCAGATTGCTTCTCACGCCAAAGCGTAATCGCAATGACATAATAAATACAAGCAGTGCTTACAAAAAGAATCATCCCTTGTTTGGATATTAAAAACGGGAGAACCGTAAAAGGTGTCAATTTTGTGAATCTAAGAGATGCTGGAGATCCAGTAGAATTAGCGAAACAATATGCTGAAGTTGGTGCAGATGAATTAGTATTTCTAGATATTTCTGCAACCTTAGAAGGAAGAAAAACCATGTTAGAAATGGTGCTAAAGGTAGCAGAGCAAGTAAATATTCCATTTACCGTAGGAGGAGGAGTATCTTCTGTAGAAGATGTAGATGCTTTGTTAAAATGCGGAGCAGATAAAATATCAATCAACTCATCCGCAGTAAAAAGCCCCGAATTGATAAATGAATTATCTCAAAAATTTGGAAGTCAATGTATTGTTGTAGCAATAGATGCAAAACAAATTGACGGAGAGTGGTTTGTGCATTTAGCTGGAGGAACGATTCCAACACAATTAGATCTGTTTGAATGGGCAAAAGAAGTAGAACAGCGAGGAGCAGGAGAGATTTTATTTACTTCTATGGATCATGATGGAACCAAAGCTGGATTTGCAAATGAAGCTTTATCTAAGCTTTCAGAATTGGTGAATATTCCAATAATAGCATCTGGCGGAGCGGGTTCAATAGAACATTTTGTCGATACATTTACTATGGGGAAATCAGATGCAGCTTTGGCAGCGAGCGTATTCCATTTTGGAGAGATTCCAATTCCAACATTAAAGAAAGAATTAAGAAATAATAATATAGAGGTGCGATTTTAACTGTCATTACGAGAAATGTAATGACGAAGTAATCTGCTTGTCAATTTGCAGATTGCTATAGTAAAAGAATTTGCTTCACAATAACAAAATAAGAATATGACGAATATAGATTTCAATAAAAATAAAGATGGACTTGTTCCTGTTGTCATTCAAGATGTGAATACTAAAAATGTATTAATGCTCGGGTATATGAATGAAGAAGCTTATCTGCAAACAAAAGAAAGTGGAAGAGTTACTTTTTTTAGCCGCACTAAAAACCGTTTATGGACGAAAGGAGAGGAGAGTGGAAACTTTTTACATGTAGTAGATATTAAACTGGATTGTGATAATGATACATTATTGATAAAAGTACTACCTGTAGGTGCTACTTGTCATAAAGGTACAGATACATGCTGGAGTGAAGATAATAAGCAGTCTTATGGGTTTATTTCTACCCTAGAAAACACGATTACTGATAGAATAGAGAATGCAGATGCATCTTCATCTTATGTAGCATCATTGTTTAAAAAAGGAATCAATAAGGTGGCTCAGAAAGTAGGAGAAGAGGCCGTAGAAGTTGTTATTGAGGCAAAAGACACAAACGATATTCTCTTTTTAGAAGAGAGCGCAGATTTATTGTTTCACTACTTAATGCTTTTACAAGCTAAAGGATATAAGCTTCAAAATGTGGTAGATGTGTTAAAGGAAAGAGAGAAGTAAAGTTTCTGTCATTACGATTATGCTTTGGCGTGAGAACCAATCTGTTTATTAATTGTAAGATTACTTCAGCAACATAAATTGCTTCGTAATGACTTAGACGCTATTTACCAAACTTAGAGTCGTTTCATACAACGACTTTTGTTCTATTTTACTTTTTAACCATGCATAGAAACTCATCACAAAAATATCTTCTATTGCTTTACTAATCCAATCAAATGAATTTTCTATTTCTTCTTTAAATTTAGTTGAAGTTACTTCTTTTGGGTTTTTGTAATAGGTTTCTATAAGAGAGATGTAAACAATCACTCTATCTTGATTGATGTTTTTTAAGTATTGATAATAAGAACGTTTAAAACTTAATAAACGAGATTCAAATAAATCAATATTCTCCAATTCTAAATGCAAGAGAACCTCAATCAGGTTCTTTTTTAGAATCCATTCTTTTCCCGCTTTTTCGATATACCATTTATCTGTGTGATAAAACTTAGTGAAAATTCGCATGGCTTTTTTAAACTCTCCTTGCTGAAAATAACACATGATTAAACTTAAGTAAATGTCTAGCTGAGAATTTAAATCAGGATGACTTTTTTGAATAAATGACTCTAAACGTTCAATGGCTTTTTGATGTTCTCCAGAATAGTTTTGATTCAATCCTACTAAAAGATTGTATTTCAATCGGAATAATGAATAGTATTTCTTCCTTTTTTGTAACATCAATTCATGCATAATATTTAGATACTGTAGGGAGGCTTTAAACTTCTTGTTTCGAAATAATGCATTCGCAATAGCATACACCACATAAATGTGGTAAAGCAATTGTTTGTCTTTGGATTTATGATCTTTCAATACCTCATATGAAGAAAGGAGGAAAGGTTCAATTTTATAGTAATCTTTTGTAGCAAATGCAGAAATACTTACAATGGTAATTAATTGGTATAGAGATTTAAACGAAAGTGTTTCATTTACATTGATGTTATGTTCTTCAAAAATATCTTCTACAAGTTCTTGAAAATTGATAACTGTACCTTTATAAGTTACCTCCTTAATTGCTCTGCGAATTTTAGCATAAGCAATGTTGAGTTCTTCATCAAGTTTATGTAACTCCTGATTACGTTTGAATTTTTCAGTAAGAATATTCAAATCAATGCGTTCATTCTTGTAAGCATACTGAATCTTTGTGTGATATATTTCATTTAACAAAGGATACAATTGATGTTCATCTGCAATAACTTCAGCTTTGTCTAAAATCTTATACGCCATCTTATAGTGTCCTTTGGCTAAATAATTTCTTGCAGCTAATAAATACTTAATGATTTGCATATCTATAGAACCTTCATCTTCTAAACTGTGATTGGCTGTAAAATCTATAACGGATAGATATAAGCGTTTACGCAAAGCATACAATGCATCTTTATTTTTCTTTTTGTAGATCTTCATAGCAATTTCGTTAGAGCTGAAATCTTCATTCAACAACAACTGAAACAACTGAATGTTCTTAGTGTCATTTCTCTTGTTCTTTTTCCCTAAGAATTGAACAAACTGTTGTTGCTCTTCCAAAGAAAACGTACGAATTATATCATTTAAACCAGTCATTTAATCGTCTGTTATTATTTTTAAATATCAGTAAATATAATTTAATTGTATGTTTATTATATAAATATATCGTCAGTTTTTATGAAAAATTGTTTTTTTAAACTCCCCAATGTTACGCAGTTTTGCTGTGTAATCATTAAAACAAAAAATTATGAATTATCAAACAACAGTATCAGGAAAAGATGAGTTAAAATCAAAATCAAAAAAGAAGAAAACTCAAATCTTTGATCAAAAGCCAACCTCAGCTTTTGTTGGAGCTTCATGGACAGTATTACTTATCGGAATGGTGTCTTATTGTATTGGCTTATGGAATGCTACCATGGAGCTTAATGAAAAAGGGTATTATTTTACCATATTACTTTTTGGATTATTCTCTGCGATTTCTGTACAGAAAGCAGTTAGAGACAAACTAGAAAATATCAAAGTAACTGAAATCTATTATGGAATTAGTTGGTTTACAACAGTAGCATCTATTGTACTTCTTGTGATAGGTTTATGGAGAGCGGACCTATTATTAAGTGAAAAAGGGTTTTATGGGATTTCTTTTGTGTTAAGTCTATTTGGGGCAATTACGGTACAGAAAAATATACGAGACCTAGAGTATATAAAAGATCATGAAGAAGAGAAGTTGAGTTAACAAAAATTTGTTTGTTGATTAGAAGGTGATTCACCTAAAACCCTGTAAAATACTTTTACAGGGTTTTAAATTATAGCATATTTTCCAATATAAACTAGGCCTTCCACCACACTAAAAAAAACTTCTGTAACTCACCATTATTAGATTTTAGCCAACACATGGGAGAAAACTCTCTTTCTAAATAAGGAGCGCTATCAATTAAAAAATCTTCAAAGGAGATCCAAGAAACATTGGTGTGAGGAATAATTAGCCAGTCTTTTTTATTGGGAATATAAAATTTTGCTTGCTTAAATTGATGCAAATCATCCAAATCTATATAAAAACCAGCAACACAATCCTTATTGATGATAGAAAATGAAATTTCAGATTGATAAGGGATAAACAATTGTGCTTTAAAATAAACTTTTTGCTGTATAGTGTTTGTCTCAAGCTCTAATGATTGTAAATACTTTTTACATTCATCGGTATAGAGAAGAGGCAGTTGTTTTTCTTGTAATTTATCTAATTTTTCTACTAAACTATCTTTTCTGTTAGGGCCAATCCAACCATCTATTTCATTCGAATGAAGAGATGGGTCGTACACATAAAATTTATAAATGATTTCTAAATGTATCGGTTGCTCATTTTGTAACAAGATACAGTCTAACTCTCCTAAGGTTAGTGTGTCTTTCTGTATTTGAATATTTTCTGAAACTATCTGGATGTGTTTCGATTTTGATAACTGAAAAGAAACTAAACGCTCTACATACTTCCCTAAACGAAGCTTAGAATCTATTTCTATATCAAATGAATGTAAGGTCTGTTCAACTTCAAATTGTGCTAAGTTGTATATATTATTACTTGCCCAAAGACAGTGTGTATTTATAAAGCCTTCATAATGGGCTTGTATGTCTTTTGTTTTTTGATGCATCCTAATTCGAAAATACAACTATCTTTTTGTAAATTGAGCTTCCTTAAAATTTTATGTATGCAATTCGAAAAATCTAGCTTTCAGTTTCTAAAAGATTTAAAAAAGAATAATAATCGTGATTGGTTTGCTGAACACAAACCCGTTTTTAAAAAAGCACAAGATAATGCCAAAGATTTTTATGCAGCTATCCGAGAAAACTTAGAAGTTCATGATGAAATTGATAAATTCAAGTTATTTAGAATTTATAGAGATGTACGTTTTTCTCATGATAAAACACCTTATCAGCCTCATTTTGCAGGATCTTTTTCAAGATCAGGGAAAGCGTTGCGTGGAGGTTATTATTTAAGAATTCGCCCAGGGGAGAGTTTTCTAGCAGGTGGGTTTTGGGAGCCTAACAAGGAAGATTTACTAAGAATTCGTAAAGAAATTGAAATGGATGCTTCCGAAATGCGTGCTATTCTTACCGATAAAGATTATATAAAATACTTTGGAGGAAAATTTGAAGGACATGAATTAAAATCTGCTCCAAGAGGATTTGATAAAGAACATCCAGATGTAGATTTACTACGCAAAAAAGGCTATATCGCTGTGCGTAATTTTACCGATGCTCAAGTATTAGATAAAAACTTCTTACAAGAGTTAGATGCTAGCTACAGAGCTTTACGTCCGTTTTTTGATTATATGAGCGATGTTTTAACCACGAATTTAAATGGAGAGAGTATTATTTAGTTTACTAACAAATTCTTTTTATGATGTAACATGCTAATATGAAATTGCTAGTAAACTAAATAGTATTTTATCTATAAAAAACAAGATTAAGTAATTTTAAAAATAACAGGTTTATGATCTGGGCCTGTCATATCAAATAGTTCATGAGGCATTACTTCCAAATCGAATATTAATGGAAGCACGGCTGTTGTGCTTGAAGCTAAACACCAATCTAGAATGCCCCCTTTTGCCTGTGTTTGGTCTGTCCAACATGTGTATGCTGCTGTTGGAAATGTTAACCCTAATGTAGCGCTGTTAGCATAATCCCAATTCATATCTCCTGTAATGGCCCATTTTCCACTTGAGAGCCCTCCTTGTAAAGCTGAAGCTGCCTGAAATAACTGATCTTTGGTGAGTCCTGTTTGTCCTGATTTAAAGTGTGCTAAAATAATAGAAATATCGCCGCTCTGTAAGAATACACCTTCTCTATTGAGTCCTTTTAAACTATCATGAGAAATTTTAATTTTTAAATCTCTTTGTATAAGTATAACGTAAGCATTACTATGTCCTCCAGGTAAGGATGCAACATCATATGTTTCGCCATAAACACTTGAGAGAAAGGCAACATAATTATCTATTTGTGCAGAATGAACTTCACAAAGAAAAAGTATAGATACATTAAGCTCAACACAACAAAGATTAATAAACTCACTAACTTTTTGTTGTTTAGCTGGGTCTGATGACTTTCCGTTTTTTTCAATGTTCCAAGAAGCTACAATTAAAGGCATAACTTTTTATTTTAATGATTAATATTTATTGATTTGTAGAATACCAGTGTTTTCCCATATCTGAAGATACTAGTAAGTTTGATGTCTTTGCCGATTCAGAGCTTGGTAGCTCAATCCACCAATTTGTGTTTTTTTGATTTAAATGATGTAGAGAAGTTGTACTCGTAGGAAATTTCTCTAGATTAGATAATGTAAAGTTTATAACATGTTGCGAGTTTAAATTAGCTCCGCTTTTAGAAGAGTAAGTATACATAAAATAGTTTCTAAAAGCTGTGTAGGTTTGTGAACTGGTAGTTGGATTTGTCCCTTCTATAAAGCTAAAGATAAACTCATCTTTTGCCATTTGTATATCTACAGCTAGTTTAATTCTTGACGTTTCAAATTTACCGTTAAAATTAGTTGAAAAATCAATGATTCCTTCTTTTGAAAGTATATATTTAGAAGAAGATGTTTTTTCAAGTTTCATAAATTTTACATCATTTTTTTGTACGCTAGCTATATTAATTAAGCAATAAATGGCATTGCCCTCAATAATTAAATTAGGCTTTATAATTGAAGCATTTGAGTCTAATGGAAGTGTATAGTCTAGTGAAATTTTATTCCACTTGTTTTTACTTTCTTGATATTTATATAAGACTAATTTTTTTGTGTCACTTACTAAAGCATACGGAATATTATTGTTGTCAAAAGAGATGTCATACAAAGAAAAAGGAAAAGGATTTTCTAGATTTTTACCGCTTGTTAATGTAACTGGACTTCCTGAATTTGAGGCAGTAATTTGAATTATATCATTGTTGCTTTTCAATTTCTGTATCTCAGCGAATATATTTTTTATTTGTTGTGTTAAAAACTGAGCTTCATTATTAGATTTTTTTATATGTGATTTTAATTCTGCATTATACCTATTTTTAGTTTTGGTAATTTCTTTATAATTATTAGTTATAGATTTTTTAAGGTTAGAAATAACTGAACGGGAACTATTATTTTGAATTTTAATAGTACTCATTTGTTTACCGTAAGCGACTTTTTCTCTATCCAACCTTATAGCATCAGATTTTAATTTTTTATATTCAGGATTGGCTTGTAACATGCTCTTTGTGAAAGGTCTAGTTATTCTTGGCGACCTATTAACAGCATCTTCTATTTTCTTTATTTTACTTACTACTCTTCTTTTTTTAGAAATTACAGCTTTATATTTCCTATTTATAGTATTGATTTTTTTGTTATTGTTATTTATAGAATTGTAGTATTGGCTAATACGTTTTCTATAATTTTTAATTCGATTATTAAATTTAGTTATGTTAGTTGTGTAATTGTCTTTTAGTCTTTTTAAATAATCTTCTGAATTTTTTATAGCTTGTTTTTGTTGTAATTTTGATGATTCTAATTGAGTGTTTAACGTTGCTATTCTTTTTTGTTTCGGAAAAATTAAATCTGTTACAAAAAATGCCTGCTCTTCAGAAAAGAAAACGTCATCGGTATGTGGTTTTGTATCATTATCTGCTGCCTTATAGAGCCATTCTGAGAAAGAACTTCTATAATCTGAAGTATTATTCCATTTAGCAAGTGCTATGTTGTCTTTCAGTATTTGTGAACTATTTCTTTCGTTTACTGTAATGGGTTCACATATTGGATCTGAAATAGCATAACGTTTTGCGTTGCTTATGATACCTGTTTTGTTTTCGTTATTTTTAAGCTTAGTAGCAACTGTATTCTCAATTTGAGTGTTTAAAGCATCGAACTCAGATAAATATTTTGCATATATAGCATCGGAGTATTTTAAATATTTAGGAAATAAAGGAAACTCTTTTTGATAGTTTTTTTCAATGATTTCAAGCGCATCTTTTTGTGCATTTGCCTGACAATACAATAATTGAAGCTCATCAGATATTTGTGTTTCGTAATCAGTAAATCCACATCCAGAAACTAGTATAAGTGTTCCTAATAAGATGAGTTTAAAAAAATATTTCATAATAATTATTTGTTTAGAGAATTAATTTATTTGAGACTTCTTTGCCCATAATAATATGTACAGCAAATTTTATATTCTGATAGAAACTCATTAAGTAGCTAATAAAAATAATGAGGCCCCAAACACCAATCATATAGATAAGAAATCGTAATGTTTTTCTATTGTTTCTTGCAATATCGTTATAGGTTTTGCCTAGGTTATTTGTAAATACATCTTCTTTTAATTCGTCATAGGTTTTAGATGCAAGGAATGTCATCTCATTTACTTGTAGATAAATATTTGTCCCAGGGTTTAAATAATTTTTTCTCCAATACTGCACCTCTAAAAATTCTGGAGCTTCTAAAGTTAAACTTTCATCAATTACAGTAGAAATTGCACCTGTATATATAGCTACTTGACTATTGAGATCTCTCTTAACAGCTTTGGCTTGATTTACTATTGCAGCTTTGTGCTTTTCAACTTTTTTTCCAATATCATTTTTAAGATTTGTGAAATCAGCTCTTATATCATCAATCAATTTTTTAATCCCTAGCTCAGGAAATTTAGGAAAAGATGGAATTTCTGGTAAGGAAATATCTCCAGGTAATAAAAAATCAACTGCATCTACTATAGTACTTAATGCATCATGCATAGGTTTTAAGAATTTTTGTATTTCTGCACTCAGTTTTTTGAACTCTGCAATGGTTCTTTTTACTTTCGAAATCATTTCTTGGACCCTGAGTTTATAGGAGTCAATATTAAAAGTAATTGATGATCTTAAGGCTATTAAGTCTTTTTCAAGATCTTTGTAAACCTTTCTAATTAATCCAGTATGCTTGTTAATTTTATTTGTTAGATCTTTCTGAGCATCATCATACATTTTTTCAAGTGAACTGGCAGATTTTTCTATATGACCGCTAAGCATATTAGCAGTGCCCTCTAATTGGGTTACTAATCCAGTAAAGTTATCTATTATGGTGTCTATAGATTTTGTAATAGAATCTACTCTTATGGTATATTCTTCTATAACTGGTTTTACAATATATTCTGCTTTTTGTTTTTTCATTTCAAATATTCTGTAATGTCCAATCAAGAATATTGAAATTAATATGGCAAGGAATAGTGGAAATATAGCTTTAACTAATAGATAAACACCAAAAATTCTAAGATGCTTTTTTTTGGGAGGTTTAGACTGCATTTTATAAAAAAATTAAAGCCAGTTAGTTGGTAAATATCTGACTATCACTCAAATGTAATTTAAGTGAAGAACTTAAGAGTTCGGAAATACGCATCTAATAGTACGGAAATACGCAAACAAGTAAGGGAGGCTTCTTAATATTTGGGTAATAAAAAAAACTGTTTAAAGCGTTAAGTTTTTTAACTATTTATAAGTTTATGCAGCATTACCTAGCTCTCGAAGCATTTTTGTATGCGACCATATAGCAGCAGCAAAACTATGTTTTGTATGATATGGCATATTATGCTCTTTAGCAGTCTGAGCAACAATTTTAGATAATTCTTTATAATGAACATGGCAAATATTGGGTAAAAGATGATGTTCTATTTGATAATTTAACCCACCAATTAACCAAGAAAAAAGCTTGCTTCTAGGTGAAAAATTAGTAGTAGTTGCAAACTGATGTGTGTACCAGTCACCAGCAATAATTCCATTTTCATCCGGAAGGGGGAATTCAGCACTTGGACTTATATGTGCTACCTGAAAAACAATGCTAATTAGCAAACCTGTAACAAAATGCATTGCAAGAAACGCCAAAAGTATAACCCACCAAGAAAGAGGTACAACAATTATTGGGATAATTAAAGCATAAGAATAGTAAAGTAATTTCCAGCCTACCATTTCAATGACTGCATTTCTAAACTCATTTTTTTTATCTAAAAACCCCATTTCATGATATCTATTAATTCTAACAAAATCTTTAGTAGTTACCCAAGAAAGAGTCGCTAGACCATAGAAGAACCAAATATAGATATGCTGAAATTGATGTAGCCAATACTTTTTTGCATGTGGAGAAAACCGAAGAAAGAAAGGAGCGTTTAGGTCATCATCAGCATGTTCGATATTCGTATATGTATGGTGAAGTTGATTATGTTGAATTTGCCAAACGGTGGCATTACCGCCTATAAGATTGAAAGTATATCCCATAAGTCGATTTATCTTTTGATTTTTAGAATAGGATCCATGAATTGCATCATGCATAATACCCATGCCAATACCAGCCATACCAAGACCGCTTATAATATATAATGAGAATAATAAAAGTGGATTGGAAATAAAACCTGTACTAATTAAAATTAATGGAGTAAAAAATAAAGCTATCATTAAGATAGTTTTACTAAACATGCTAGCATTCCCATGCCTACTCATTTTTTTTGTTTTGAAATGTATGTTTATTTTTTTTCTTAGCGCTTTAGAAAATTCTAGACCAGCTTCTTTTGTAAACTTTGGGCTGTGGGCATTGCATTCACTTTGTTGAACCATCAATTTTGATGTTTAATTCTCGTTAATTGCCCTTAATATGTTGGTTAGTTATTGGTACTAAAGAATACACAAAAATATCTAGGAACGGGAAAAATTTAAAACATAAAGGATTTTCCCTTATATAAGGTTATAAATATAGTACATATTACCCAGTTATATCAAAACTTTTTAATTAGACGGCTTTTTTACAGTTCTACAAGCATTATAATAGAATTCGATAAGAAAAAAATGAGCCTTAAAGGCTCATTTTTTTCTTCTTTGATTATTTTAAATTTGACTCAAACCACCGTCCACTTCAATTTCGATTCCATTTATGAATGAAGCGTCTTCTGAAGCTAAAAATAATGCTGTAGTAGCAATTTCTTCAGATTGTCCAAAACGACCTAAAGGAACTGCTTGTGAAAAACCTTTCCCCATTTCTTCTAAAACTTCATTAGGAAGCCCCATTTTACCATAGATAGGTGTTTCAATAGGACCAGGTGCAATAGTATTTACACGAATCCCTCTAGACTTTACTTCTGCTGTTAAAACTCTAGCATAAGAACGTAATGCTCCCTTACTAGCAGAATAGACTCCTAAACCTTCAAACCCTTTTTGATTTACTATAGAACTTGTAAATAAAATGGTTCCTCCATCATTTATATGAGGTAGTGCTTCTTTTACTGTTAATATTGGAGCTTTCACATTAATATCAAATATTTCATGATAATGAGCAGCAGTGACATCTGTTGTTGGAGTAGGTGGAGCTATTCCTGCATTTAAAAATAGAATATCAATTTTGCCATAGGCAGCTACAGTTTCTTTAATTAGACGAACATTGTCTTCGTCATTCGACACGTCACCTACAAAAGTTGTAAAATCACCAGTTAAATCTTTTGTCGCTGAGGCTAAAGCTTCTGCACGTCTTCCTGTTAATACTACTTTAGCGCCTTCTTGTAAGAATAATTTAGCCGTAGCGAACCCAATACCACTGTTTGCGCCAGTAATTACTGCAACTTTGTTTTTTAATTTATTCATTTTGTTGTTTTTTATTTGAAACGTTCGTTTCATATTTAGTTAAAAAAAATTAATTTAACACTGAAAGCGTTGTTTCTACAATACTTTCAAAGTCTTCTTGCTCACTCAATAAAATACCAGTAATTCTTAACCCTTGTAGCGACGTAAACAAATACATTGCATACTGTTTGGCAGATTTATGCGTATTAATAATACCTTCAGATTGTCCTTTACTTACTAACTCTTCAAAAAGATCTTGCATGTGTTCTAAGTTGTTTACTAAGAAGTTTTTAATTTCTAAATCCTGATTGGCCATTTCAGTAGTACAGTTGCTTAAAAAACATCCATTCGCTTTTAAATCTTGATTTGTAGTAAAAATTTTTCGAATTGCTATTTTAGGGTTTTCTGAATGAATTAATACTTTTTGAATTGATTTATGTGCAGTCTCTCGATACACTTTCAAACTTTCTTGATACAGTTCTTTTTTACTGCCAAAAGAATTATAAAAACTAGAACGGTTTAAACCGGTAGCATCTACTAAATCTTGCATTGATGTAGCACTATAACCTTTCTTATGAAAGAGTTGAATAACACGATTCAATACTTGTTCTCTATTAAATGTTTCTACTTTTGGCATTTTATTTGAAATGAACGTTTCAAAATTAAATAAAATTTTAATACAGAAACAAAAAAGTTTGTTAAATTTTATTGCAAATGTAATTTCATCTCCCTACGCAAATAGATGTAGGTGATTAGTGTAGCACATACATCAGCAATGGGAAAGGAATACCATACTCCATTGATTCCATAAAATTGCGGAAGAATATATACTAAAGGAATAAGAAAAATACCTTGCTTTAATAGAGTTAATAGCAAAGCGGGTAGCGCTTTCCCTGCTGCTTGAAAATAAGCAGAACCAATAAGCTGAGTAGTAATGACTGGTGTTGCTAAAAAAGCCAATAATAAAGCATTAGGTGTCCTTTCAATTAATGTAGGATTATTCGTAAATACTTGTGTAATGGTTTCTGGAAAAAAAACAATGAATAAAAAAATAAATGTGGCTACAGATGTACCATAGAGCATAGCTGTTCTAATTGTTTCTTTGACTCGTTTAGAGTCTTTAGCTCCATAATTAAATCCAGCAATAGGTAAAAACCCTTGTGTAACTCCTAAAACTGGAAACAAAGCAAACATCATTACTCTATTAATGATTCCATAAATTGCTATAGAAATTTCTCCTCCATATTTATAAAGTGTATAATTTAATACAATTACTAAAATACTTATGGTACCTTGTCTTACAATAGTAACGCCTCCTAGTTCTATAATCTCTTTTACAATAGGGTAACTTAACACCAAATCTTTAGCATGAACCCTTAATTCACTTTTATTAGATAAAAAGAACCCAAAAATAAAAAGGCCACAAACTGCATAGGAAATAGAAGTAGCTAACCCAGCACCAAACATTCCCAAATTAAATATTTTAATAAACACAACATCTAATAGAATATTAGAAATAGCAGGAAGAATCATTGCATACATGGCATAATTTGGTTTGCCTTCTGCTCTGATTACAGGATTTCCCATCATTGCAAAAGCTAAAAAGGGTACGCCATAAAGAACTACATGAAAATATTCTGTAGCTGGTGTTAGAATTTCTCCATTAGCTCCGAAAAGTTCTAACAACCATGTACAAGAAAAAATCCCTGTAACTACAAAGAATATAGAAAGCACCAGAGTCATACTTATTTGATTTCCAAAAGTTCTATAGGCTTTATCTACCTCCTTTGCACCTAATGCTCTAGAAATGATAGAACTTCCTCCAATGCCAATTCCCATTCCAATAGAAGAAATTAAAAATACGATAGGAAGGACAACCGCAACAGCAGCAATAGCTAAAAAGCCAATCCATTGTCCTAAAAAAATAGTATCTACAATCATGTTTAAAGACATGACTAAAATCCCAATAGAGGCTGGTACTGCCTGCTTAATAAGTAGTTTGCTAATTTTTTCGGTTCCTAAAGTATTTGCGAGTTCTGTCATATGAGAGCTGCAAATATGATAGATTAATTTGGTTTCTAAAATAGCTTTAATAACATTTAGGGGAATCTTAACATATACTTCATTTTTGTATGTTTGTTTAAAAATTGAGTTATGCATTCAAAGTTTATCAAACAGCATATTGTACTTCCAAATGAAATTGATGCGTTACAGCATGTGAATAATGTTGTGTATTTATCCTGGATTCAGGATGTTGCGAATGATCATTGGACACTTCTTAAAGAGGGTCATAAAACAGATGCCTATGTTTGGGTTGTGGTAAGACATGAAATTGATTATTTACGTCAAGCGCTTTTGGGTGACGCTGTAACTATTACGACATGGGTAGGGGAGACACAAGGTGTGAAATCAGTTCGTCATGTAGATATATCTAAAGAAGGAAAACTACTAGTAAAAGCACAAACTACTTTTTGTTTATTAGATGCCAAGACCTTTAAACCTGCTAGAATTCCAGAGGATATATTAGCTATTTTAGAATCGAAATAGTCTATATTTGCCGAGTTATTAAACTTGTTAATATGTCAAATTTCTCAACATTAGGGCTTCAAAAATCATTCATTAAATCGATTAAAGAACTTGGTATTTCTACGCCTACTGAAATACAGGAGAAAGCAATTCCAATGCTATTAGATTCTAATACCGATTTTATTGGTTTAGCGCAGACTGGTACGGGTAAAACCGCTGCTTTTGGATTACCTATTTTACAGAAAATTGATGCAGAAAAAGAGGCTATACAAGCGTTAATATTATCACCTACAAGAGAGTTGGTTCAGCAAATTAAAAAGCAATTATTTAAGTTTACGAAATACCATGATCAAAAAATATTTGTTGAAGGTGTTTATGGTGGGGAGAAAATTGAGCGTCAAATTCAAAACCTGAAAAGAACTACACATGTTGTTGTAGCTACTCCTGGTCGATTAATTGATTTAATAGAGCGAGGAGAAATCAATTTAAAAGAAATTAAAATGTTGGTTTTAGACGAAGCAGATGAGATGTTAAGCATGGGCTTTAAGCAAGATTTAAACAGGATTCTAAAGTATACTTCTGGAGAAAGAAATACATGGTTGTTTTCAGCAACAATGCCAGACGAAATAAAGAGAATTATTAAGACTTATATGAATGTTAATGCACCAAGAGTTGAAATTAATAGAGAATCTTTGGTAAATGCTAACATTAGACATCAATTTGTTAAAACAACTTTAAAAGGTAAAACAGACGACATCATTAAGTATCTTGAAAAGAGACCCACAGATAGAGGTATTATTTTTTGTAGAACTAAAGCTGGAGCTCAAAACTTAGCAAAGGTTTTAATAGAAGAAGGTTTTTCTGTAGCTGCATTAGAAGGAGATATGCAACAAAAAGAAAGAGACAAAGTAATGAGAGCTTTTAAGAATGAAAGTTTACAATACTTAATTTCTACAGATGTTTCAGCTAGAGGAATCGATGTAAAGGGATTGGAGTTTGTAATTCACCATCAATTACCAGAAAAGTTAGATTATTATACTCATAGAAGTGGAAGAACTGCTAGAGCTGGTAAAACAGGAGCTTCTGTTGCGTTTATACTACCTAATGAATTACAAAGAATACATGAAATTCAGAAAGAATTACATATCAAGTTTAATGAAGTAATGGTATAGATGACGATTATTTATACGTTAGATATTATTGGAACTTTTGCATTTGCTCTTAGTGGGGCATTGGTAGCTTCTAAAAAAGAATTTGATCTATTTGGAGTTATTATTATAGCATTTGTAACTGCAGTTGGAGGTGGAATGCTAAGAGATATTTTGATTAATGCTCATCCAATTAACTGGATGGGGGATTTGAATTATATATGGACAATTTTAGCTGCTGTAGTTTTTACGTTTTTATTTAAAAGTAAAATAGCCCCGTTAAGTAAAACCTTATTTTTATTTGATACTATTGGAATAGGAGTATTTACTTTACTAGGAATTCAGAAGGGATTATCTTTTGACTTGCATCCTTTTGTAGCATTGGTTATGGGAATGGTATCTGCAGTTATGGGAGGGGTTTTAAGAGATGTTCTAACAAATGAAGTCCCATTGATATTTAAAAAAGAGATTTATGCTTCTGCTTGTTTATTGGGAGGAATTGTATATCTACTCACAAATTATTTTGATGTTTCTGAGTGGTTTCAATTTGGAGCAACCGTATCAACAGTAATTGTTATAAGATTATTAGCTGTCAAATATCATTTGAGGTTACCAAAAATTAAAGATGATATATTTGGTAAAGCTACATAAAGATGAATACTTACTAAAAAAATAACAAGATGGCAGTATTAAAATTCAAAGACATTCAAGAGTTTAAAAGTATGGTAGGTAAGGATTTACCTAACTCTGAATGGTTAACAGTTACTCAAGAAATGATCAACGATTTTGCGAATGCCACGTTAGATAAACAATGGGTGCATATAGACATAGAAAGAGCTGCCAAAGAATCTCCATTTAAGAGCACAATTGCACACGGTTTTATGTCACTATCATTATTATCGAAAATGTTGGAAGATTTAATTGTAATAGATAGCGTTAAAATGGGATTGAATTACGGATTAAATTATGTGCGTTTTCCACACCCAGTCCCAGTAGATAGTAAATTACAAATGCAATCTTCTATAAAAAATATTGAGGAACAGCAACAAGGCGTAAAAATTACATTTTCTTGTAAAGTAGTAATAGAAGGAGTAGAGAAACCAGCTTGTGTCGCTGAGTTTTTAGCGATGATGTTTGAATAAAAAACGCCTCAATAGAGGCGCTTTATATATTTTAACCTTCTAATTAAGACATCCAACCATTGGCTGTTGCTTTTTTTGAATACATAATTAAGAAAAACCCAAAAGCAATAGTAAGTATTGGCATTATAATAGCTCCAGGACCATACACCTCCATAGAATTAGCTACAAAGAAGTTATAAATGAACTGAACTATAATCCCAACAAATGATAGCATAAATAAAGTAGTAGCCATTTTTTTTCTAAATAACATAATTAAACTACCTAAAGCACCCCCAAAGACGGCTATACCAAAAGCGGCAGTTGCCCATGCTGGCATGTTATTAACGACTTCTAATTGTTCAGGTGTATACATTGCTTTGAATGAATCAGTCTGATAAGCTTGAAAAAGATAGGCAGACACTCCCATTAAATTCCATATAAGGGCAATTACAGCAATTACCCAAAAAAGTGCACTGGGCTTATTTGAATTGTTTGACATAGTAAATAAAGTTTAATTGATTGAATTTTAAAGTTAATAAATATTTTTAAAAAAGGTTTTGTAGTTTACAAAATGTAAAGTATATTTGTCATTATAATAAATAAACTTGTCAATTTGTAAAATAATATATTATGAAAGAATCGTATTGTGAAAAAGAGCGAAGTAAATTAGAAAAACTAAATAAATTTCAGTTATCAAATAAATTCAAAAAGATTGGTTGGTCTGTAGTAGCTATTGCTTTTGTGCTAATGATCGCTAAAAAGTTTGTTGATGAACCAGTATGGGTAAAACCAGTATTAAATAATATTTTTATTCTTGGACTTTTATTAGTGTCGTTAGCTAAAGAAAAAATTGAGGATGAATATATAGATTCTTTAAGGTCTCAATCGTATCGTTTGGCATTTGTAATTGGAGTAATTTATTCTATTGTTCAGCCGCTAGTAGAGTATGTTGTTGATTATTTGATTGGTGGAGATGATGCTACCATGGGATTTAGCTATTTTCAGGTATTAATTTTTATGCTGATAGTTCAAATCATGTTTTTTTATCAATTAAAAAGATACAATCGATAAGATGAAAAATACAATCAAAGTACAGCGAGCAATTAAAGATATGACGCAGGACGATTTAGCGAAAGAAATCGGTGTTTCTCGTCAGACGATTAATTCCATTGAAAAGAACAGGTATGTGCCATCTACGGTATTGGCATTGAAACTGTCAGCGTTATTTGAAATCCCAGTGAATGACTTTTTTAAATTAGAAAGTCATGATTAAAGCTTTAATCTATTTCTGCTATTTACTAACAATGCTCTTTTTAATTTTCTTTATTTAATTACTTTTTGTTGAAATAAAACAGTATTAGTATTCGACACTCCTCTTAAAATATACAAACCATTGGCTAAGTTATTTAGGGTAAACTCTATATGACCATTATGATTTTTTATTTTACTGGATCGAATTAATTTACCAGTCAATGAAAATAATTGAATTTCAACTTCTTCTAAATATGGAGTAGTAATTGTTACTAAATCACCTGTTGGTATAGGGTAAATTGTAGTATTGTTTGAAACAGATACATCTGTTGTACTTAAGGTACCAGTAAAGTATTGTTCTGCTAAGTCAAAAGCTTCTTTTCCTATTTTATCGCCAATGATTCGTCCTCTTATGTCATCAATAGGAGGGTGGATACCTCCCCAAATTCTAGATAAACTTGTTTGGTCTGAAGCATCTCTATAGGTTGCCCATTGGAGTGTAAAACTTTCAGAAGGTCCTTCTTCAAATACTAAAAATTCATTTTGAGCGATGTCAAAAGTTCCCATTCCTCCAGGAAAAAATGCATCACCTGTTAAAAGTGTTAATACTTCTGCTGCAGCTCTAGAAAAAGTGGAATGTCCAGACACATATCCAGCAAATGGAGGTGTTACAAATGTTGGTCTTTGATAAGGCCACCACCTAGATCCTAAAATCCAATCTACTCCGGCAACATCTGTATCAGGGTCAGAGATATAATCTGGTCCTTTCCAAGACAATACCTTTATTTTTCCAAGGTTTTCACCGCTAGTTCCTTCAAGAGGGTCACCAGATTTTATGACTTCAATTAACCCTGGTATTAATGGTAATCCATGCGGATCAAAATTAGCTAAGTTAGGATTTGTACTTTGCCCTTTTCCAGCCATATAACGAATTGCAGAAATGGGTCTAATATAATCGTAATAGCCTTTAATTCCCCAAGTATTTACTGCTGCATCATGCATTGCGCCGCCTAAAACGAAATAACTTTTTACATCCCATTCTAAATCACTTAAAATCGCTCCTTCTCCGCCAAATTTCTTAACAGTTTCGGGATGATCACTTACATAATTTAATAAAGTAAACCAGTGTCCAGGAGGTGTCTCAGAATCTGGGCCATCTGCCCAAAATTCTGCAAGCACTCTTGAATAGTCTGCTCTTTTGATCAATTGAGGCTCATAAGGAGCATTGGTAAAAGGATTCAAACTATGTCCAGTTCCTGCATCTCCGCCATCTGTAAAATTATAGAAAGATTTATATTCTGAAAAAGTAGAAGGAAAGTCTGATAAATCTACATTTCCTATTGCTCCAGGAGATATATCTATCATGGTATTGTCTGCTGGGTCTAAATGTGCAGACCATGCTATAACTAGTGCAAAATGCCATTTATAAGGATCCTCAATACCGTTTTCTGTTGAATTTTGTATATATACTGGATCTCCAGGGTTATTATATACATAGCAATCGAAACCGTTATAAATTACTTCTAAATCGTCAGCTTTTAAAGAAAAAGAAGTTACATGACCCCATTCTGGGCTTAAAAAATCTGGAGTATTTTGTGGAATAATATTTCCACTTTGATCTATAAAAACATCAAAAGCCAAAGGTTGCCATTTATTGGGGTCTATAGCTGTGTTATCTTGATAAAGCTCTAAAATAAGAGGATCATTGGATTCTGTATAAAACAAATTGTCATATTCATCAATTTCGTTCGCGCCATCTTGCAACCCAAAAGCAATCATTTTTTCTGCCATATAGTTACCTAAAGCTGCATAGGAACCTGTAGAATAATCTGTAGAAGTAAAACTCTTGTCATATCCATAAGACTCAAATAAGGTCGTTAATGAAGTAAATGTTACAGCTACATTTGGAGAGTTTACAAATCGATGTTGCAATAATCTATACAATGCGAAACTCATAATTTCATGAGTGGCACTATCTATGTCAGTTGGTGTAGCAATCCCAGTAAAATCAACAGTGAATCCACCAAATGACTTTCCTAAAAAAACGGTTTCTGAAGTATCATCAAAAATAGCCCAAGCATCATACATAATCATTGCACTATGAAATAAATTTCTAGCATGAACGGTAGGTCTTGCAAAATCTTTACGTATAGCTTCTAAGAGTTCTTCATTCCAATCTCTTGCAACACTATGTTGAGCGCTTAACTGGCTTGGGGATAAGCATAAAAGTAGTATAATTATAAGTCCAAAATTCTTCATCAGTAAAAATTTGTGTAAACTTAAAAAAAAATGAACAAATAAAGCTGAAACTATTTGATTAATTAATTGGATTTGATAGTGTAAGGAATAGTTTCATTTTAGTTTTGAAAAATTTATTTTGCAATTCAATAGCTTTTAACTTAGCATCTATAAGCTTGGATTCTCTTGAGTTTACTAAAAATAAAGAGCTTTCTCCAACATCAAATTTTCTTTCTTCGGCATTCAACATTTTCTCATAATCAGTAACAATAGTACCTGTAATGCTATTCTGATTTGAAAATGATCTTAATTCAGAAAGAATTCCTTGAACTTTATTTTTGATATTTAAACGTGTTGCATTAATTTCATAAGAAGTGCTTTCTAGTTTTAATTTGGCAAATTTTAAATCGCCTCTTTCTTTTCTTAAAAAGAGAGGAAATTTTACAAGAAGACTCCCCTTATAGGCTGTTGTAGAAAACGAATTTAAGAGATTAGGGTTTTCACTAAGGAAATTGTATTCTAGGTCAATTTTTGGTAAAAGCATATTTCGCTTTAAATTTCTATCTACTAATAAGCTTTGATATTTGTAGTCTAATGATACTAGTTTTGGATGATTCTCTAAATCTAAGTTGGTATCTAAAGCATTAATATTTAATACTCTGTCTATTTCATTATCAATGTCTTCTTCAGGTTTAACAGAAGTTCGTAACTCTAAAGGTACCATGGAGTCAGTCCATAAATAATTGGCAAGGTCTAAAGTAGATTGCCTGAATTTGACAGTTGCTTTTACCAAGCTAAGCTTTCTGTTATTCATAGAAATTCTACTTTCTATACTATCAATTGGTGCTTTTTCTCCGCTAAAAACATTCTTTTTAACGCTTTCAAATCTAAACTGTGCATTTGTTAAGAATTGTTCATAAACTTTCATTTCATTATAATCTCTAACCCAATTGAAATAGGCTAGGGAAGCATCAGAAAGTATTTTATTTACTAATAAATCTCTATCTGCTTTTACTTGTTTTCTATATAATTTAGCTTGCCTAACTGCAGCCATTCGCTTATTTATTAAGAGACCTTGCCCCAAAGAAAATGAAATACCAGCACTGTATAAGCCATCATTAGGTACTGTAGCTTCAGGATTTAAGAATGTTCCATCATTTTGCTCAAAGTTCCCTTTTAACTCTATTCCATACCATGTTGGAATCTTAAATGTAGTATTTAGCCTGTTAAAGTATTCTGTATTCTTAAACTCTTTTTTATCATAATCTACTTCAATCTTTGGATCAAAAAGACCTCTTGCTTTCATTAATTCTATTTGCCCCTCGCTAATAACAAGCTCTGCTTGCTTAACAAGAGGATGAAATTTCTTAACATAGCCGATATATTCGTCAAACTTTAAAACAGAATTGTTTAATTCTTGAGCTTGAATGGTATTTAAAAAAGAAAGTACAACGATACAATAAGCTAATAAAGTATTATTTTTTACCATCATTTTTCATGTCTTTTGTAGGTGTATAATAATTAGGAGGAAATCCATTTAACTTTCTCCATAGTTCAAACCAAATAGGAACATCTTCTAATAGAGCCATTGTCCTTGCCCCAGAACCGACTCTAATACGTTCGGGCCAAGCTGGATAATCTTCATGTGGAGCAATTAAGATTCTATATTTTCCATTATCACTGATAAAGTTTTCTATAGCAATTACTTTGCCTGTAAAAGTTCCATAGGATGCATTAGGCCATCCACTAAATACAATTGCAGGCCAACCGTCAAACTGAATTTGTACTTTCTCATCAGGATGAATTAGTGGTAAATCAATTGGTTCTACAAATGTTTCTACTGCTACCTCGTAATCTGCAGGCATAATCCCTACCAATCTTTCACCTTCTTTAAAAGTTTCTCCAAGACCCGTTTTTATCGCTTTGTTGATATATCCATTTTGAGGCGCTTTTATGTAGTATAAATCGATACGCTTGCTATAGTTAGAGTATGAGTTTTCAAGCTTAGTTACTTGAGCTTCAGTGTCAAACTGGCCTGACTCCGCTGTAAATTTACTACTCTCTGCTTTCGAAATTTTATCGATGTAAGATGCTTCTATTCTATTCAGTTCAATATCAGCATTTATTACTTGATTCTCACTAGCCAGTAATTTATTTTTTGCTGAAATAATTTTTGCTTGTGTTTCTTGAAGTTTTAATTTTTTATTTTCAACATCTTTTGTTGCCTTTAAACCCTCTTTTTGCAATGATAAGATACGCTGATACTGTTTTTGAGCAATAGCTAAATTAGTTTTAGAGGCTTGATAATCAATACTATCACTTGATACTTTTAATTTTGCTTGGAGCAATTTGTTCTTAGTTTGCTTTATTTTTAGTAGCCGTTCTTTCTTAAGGGCCTTTATCTGATTATCTAAAGATTTTACTTTGCCTTCATAAGAAATAACAGATTTACTCTTAGCATTTATTTGTTCTTGAGTTCTTTCTATTAATTTTGGATCAAAATATTCATTCTTAATTTCTGATATGAATAAGATTGTATCTCCTTTTTTTACATACTGACCTTCGTTTACAAACCACTTCTCAATCTTACCAGGAATTGGTGATTGTATTGTTTGTGGTCTTTGACTTGGTTTTAGTGTAGTAATACTTCCAGAACTTGTTACATTTTGTGTCCATGGCATAAATAGAACTACTATTAGGATTAAAGCAAATGTGATTAAAAACCGATTAAAGTATTTATAGTTGTCTTTAAAAAACACCTTTTTGCTAGACTTATAATTCGTAATATCTACTTTTCTATTTAGTTTATTGTGAGAAATATTTAGCATAATTTCTAAGCTTTTAATTTTCCTTTTTCGAGTGTTATGATTCTTGTACAGTTTGTAGCCCAATCTTTATTATGACTAACTACAATCAAAGTCCATGGTCTTTCTTTTGAAGTTAAAAAAGACATTATTTTTTTTGCTTCTTTTGGGTCGAAATACTCTAAAGGCTCTTTTAATATGAGCAACCTTGGTTTTCTAATAATATTTCTTGCCAAAATTATTTTCTTAGCGATGGTATATGAAATTTGCTTTCCTTCTGGATAAAGAACTGTCTTTAATCCAAGCTGTTGCTTTTTAATAAACTCATTTAGTCCACTATTATTAATTGCCCAATCTATTTCTTCAGTTGAAATTTTATCACCAAATGTAATGTTGTCAATAATGGTTCCTTCAAAAGGGGTGTCCTCTGTTAAAGATTGACCAATACTAAATCGATAATGATTCAAATTAATTCCTTTTAAAGATTTATCATTCACATAAATAGTACCTTCAGTAGGCTCTATTACTCCAGCAATAAGCTTTAATAGAGATGTTTTTCCAGAGCCGCTCTCACCATTTATCAATACAGTTTCTTTGTTAGAAATGGATAGATTAATATCAGTCAAGATTTTTTCATTCGAGCTTTCAGGATTGTAAGTGACATTAGATAATTCAAGACTAATTCCATTAAAATCAGGAGTATCGCCAACTTGCGACTCTAAATCTTTATCGACTACTTGACCAATTTTTTCTAGTGAGGTTAATACATCATAGAAAGATTCTAGCCCTAGAATTAATTTTTCTACTGAGCTTATTACTAAAAGAATAATGATTTCTGCTGCTACAAACTGTCCAATATTCATTTGTTGGTTCATTACTAAGACCCCACCAATGATTAGTAGTCCAGCAGTAACCAAAACTTTAAAACCGATCATTTGAATAAACTGAATGACAAGAATTTTAAAATGACTTTCTCTAGAGTTAAGGTAGCTATCAACTAACTCATCATTCTTATTAAGTGCATGATTTGTTTTACCAGCTAGTTTAAAACTTACTATAGTTCTAGCAATTTCTTGCAGCCAATGTGCTACTCTATATTTATGTTTAGACTCATCTAAACTAGTCTCTAAACCTTTTTGAGCTGTATACTTAAAAACAATATATACTAGCAGTAATAATAGAATTCCATATATGATAAAGAAAGGGTGATAAAAAGATAATAATAATAACCCAAGTATTATTTGTAATAAAGCAGCAGGGAAATCTATTAATATCTTGGAAATACCTTTCTGTATTGTTAGTGTATCAAAAAAACGATTGGCTAACTCAGGCGGGTAATAGTTTCTGAGTTCACTCATTTTAATTTTTGGAAATCGATATGCAAACTCAAAAGAAGCTCTTGTGAAAATCTTCTGCTGTACATTCTCAATAATTCTCATTTGAGTTAACTGTAATATTCCAGCAAAAGCCACGCCAAGAGTTACAAGAATTACCAACAAAATCCAAGAAGTACTTATTTGTGCGCCTTGTATAAGATTAATAATTGCTTGGATACCTAATGGTAATGTTAAATTAACGACACCTGCAAATACTGCATAGTATATGATTTGTAGGATATCTCTTTTATCTATTGTCAATAATCCTATAAAACGTTGCCAAGAACTAAGAAACTTTTTAGTCATTATTACTATTTTTTATTGTGTTAAATACCATATCTATAAAAAAAGCTGTAAGATCCTCATCAGAGCTACAATCTGTAATTGATATAAAATGGTCTTTTAAAAAGTGCTGATATAATGATCCTTCAATAATTGTGCTTGCTAGACTAGAAGGGAAGGGATAACTATTTTGGCATTCAGAAATCATTTTTTTTAGCCTCATAATTAGTCTTTTATAGACTTCAAAATAGCCCTCTTTATTTTCTTGATCTACTTCCTTAGTTAGGTAAGATTTAGAAAATTCGTTGATAATAATTTTATTAAGCAACACTTCATTGATATGAGAATAATTAGTATCTAGTTGAATAGGTTTCGTTATAATCTCTATAGCTCTTCGTAGCTTATCATTTGAGTCCTGAACATTTAAGGTGCTAAAAACTAATTGATACTCTAGCCAGTTCCAATACCAAGAAGTAAGATATAAAAGTAATTTATGCTTATTGTCAAAGTATCTATAAACCGAACTCTCATTAGAATTAATCTTTATTCCTAGTTTTTTAAACGTAAAGCTTTCAAAGCCAATTTCGTCAATTAATAAAATACTATTTTCTATAATGCGTTTTCCTAAGTCTGAGGTCTCAGGATCTTTGACATAAGTATTTGCATTGACTTGAATTTTAAAATTTGATAGTAAACTTTTCATAATATATAATTTACGGTTGCAAATATAATAGTATTGCTATTAAGTAATGAGATGATTAGTATTATTTAATGTTTTTTTAACATATAGATATTGAAGAAAATAACTTTTTATCGATAAAAATGCTATATAAAGTATAAAAAGGCAGTATTTTTGCAACTCTTAAAAACACTTTCATGGCTGAAATTGCATTAGAATTACAAGAAGAGAAAATAGGAAAAGAGCTTTACAGCTATCAAAAAGGGGCAATAGATCAAATTTTTGATAAGTTTGAAACAGCTCCTGATGATTATCACCTGCTATATCAATTACCAACAGGAGGAGGTAAAACAGTCATTTTTTCTGAGATTGTACGTCAATACTTAAAAAATCATTCTAAAAAAGTGTTGGTAATGACGCATAGAGTGGAGTTGTGCAGACAAACCTCAGGTATGCTTACCAGTTTTAATGTACAAAATAAAGTTGTAAATAGTACAGCAAATTTAGATGATCAATCTGATTATAGTTGTTTTGTTGCCATGGTAGAAACACTAAACAATCGTTTGAATGATGATAAGTTAGATATTTCTGATATTGGATTAGTGATTATTGATGAGGCACATTATAATTCTTTTACCAAATTGTTTAAGTTTTTTGAAAAATCTTTTATACTTGGTGTAACAGCTACGCCTTTAAGTTCTAACAAGAACTTACCTATGAAAGATAATTATGATGAATTGATTGCTGGAGAATCTATAGAAGATTTAATTAAAAATAGATTTCTAGCACAAGCTGAAATCTTTCAATATGATATGAGTTTAACTTCTTTAGAAGTTGGATCTAATGGAGATTATACCGTAAAATCTTCTGAAGATTTATATACTACTAACAATATGTTGGATCAGTTATTGAATGCATATAGAGGACATGCAAAAGGGAAAAAAACATTAATCTTTAATAATGGTATTAATACTTCTATTCAAGTTTATTATACTTTTAAAGCTGCCGGATACCCAATAGCACACCTAGATAATACAGCGACTAAGAAACAACGTAAACAAATATTAGATTGGTTTAAAGAAACTCCAGATGCAATTTTAACCTCTGTAAGTATCTTAACTACAGGTTTTGATGAGCCAACCATAGATGCTATCATTTTGAACAGAGCTACAAAATCATTAACATTATATTATCAGATGATTGGTCGTGGTTCTAGGATTTTAGATGATAAGTCAAAGTTTTCGGTTATAGATCTTGGTAATAATACGCATAGATTTGGTCCTTGGGGTGCAAATTTGGATTGGCAAACAATTTTTAAGTCTCCAAATTTTTATATGGATCGTTTGTTAGATGATGATGAATTAGAAAGCAATTTTAGATATAAAATGCCAGAACCAATAAGGGTTCAATTTGCTAAATCTGAAGAAGTATATTTTGATATTATTGCTACTTATAAAGATGCTGTTGCTAATGGAGAATCTTCAAAAGTTGTCTTGGAAAGATCTCTAGTACATCATGTAAAAATATGTGTAGAAAATAGTGAAGATGTATATGATGCCCTTGCATTAGCAAAATTATTAAATGATGATATTGATCATCGAATACATAAGTATGCTAAGTGTATTAGCAAGAGTACACATAATTTCTTGACTTGGTTAAAAGAAGATTACCAAAAGAAACTGAATGCGTATTTACGCAAGAATTTTGATCAAATATTTGAAGAGATACATGGATACCCTCCTGAAGAATAAAAACAAAGAAAAAAAGTGTACTTGGCTTTAGTTATGTAGCGAACTGCCAATACTTTTAACTTCTTCTAATAACGCTTTAAAATGGTGCTTATTTGTTAATGGGTTCATAATAGTACACCGCAAATATTTCTGGTTTTTCACACTCGTTTGTACAATATAAAAGTGACCGAATTCAATTAACTGTTGTCTAATTTTTGTATTTACCATGTTAATGTCTATGCTCGTCTTAGGGTTAGAATATCTGAAATTCACAATATTTGATTCTGGAACAACTAACAATTCAAAATTAGGATCTTCCTTTATCAATTCCGAAAAATCTTTAGCAGCATCATACAATTGATTTACATTTTGTTCAAAAATTTCTATACCATAGGACTTTATAATACTATATACTTTAATAGACATCATCAATTTGGTACATTCAAAGGTTCTTTTCCCCGAATTAAACCATTCTTCGGTATCTGGGGTGTCCCAAAGGTACTCAGCTTTTTGAGCGAATGTTTTATAAACATCTTTACCCTCTTTAAACATTAAAGCAGTAGTTAAAGCAGGCGTCATTAACATCTTATGAAAATCAATAACAACCGAATCAGCTTTTTGAATTCCTTTGACTAAATTCTTATACTTATTAGAAAAGATGGCAGCTCCACCGTGAGCACCATCTACATGAAACCATAAATTATGCTTCTTACTAAAATTAGCCAAGAAATCTAAATCATCATATGAGCCAGTAGCGGTTGAGCAGGCACAACCTACAACAGCTATAACTTCTAAACCATTAGAAATAGCCTCTTCATAGTATTGCTCTAATAAAGAAGTATCTATTTTATAATGCTCATCTACAGGTACGCTAATAATTCCATCATCTCCAAAGCCCATAATTCTCGCTGCACGATCGATACAATAGTGAGATTCTGCAGATACTATTACAGCTAATTTATTTTTTTGATAACCTTTTTGCCAAATGTCATGATGCCCTTTTGCTTTCCTTGCTGCTAACAGCGCAGTAAGATTTGCGAGTGTTCCTCCAGAAGTTAAAATACCAGAAGCTGATGTTTCATAACCAATATACTTAGCCATTATGTCTGTGACCAATTTTTCAAGAGCATTAGACGCAGGTCCCATTTCATATACGCCGGTTCCATTGTTTAAAAAATCCGAAAGTAAACCAGCTAGGCTTGCAATAGGAGCTACAGTAGCCGTCTGATGTCCCATATACCTTGGGTTTTGTATATGGATAGAATGTTCTATAATAGTTTTAAATAAATTTTTTGTGTCTGTATTATCATTAAAGTGCTGCTGCCAAAATTGAAGTTCTTTTTTGGGATCTTGGTAAGATAATACAGGCTTTTCGCTTGAAGATTGTACATCTTCTAAATGATTTGCAAGTAAATCTATGAGTTGATGACCTAATTCTCTAAAGTCTTCAGGGTTATATGCTTTATTTATTAATTGATGTTTTGACAATAAAGGTTTCATAAGTTGGTGTAAATCTTGAATGTAAAACTAATTGCTTTTCACGAGATATTTATGATTATATATTTAAGTTTCATTTTTTTAACACAATAAACAGTAATAAAAAAATGAAACTTAAATGTAACTATATTAAAAAGCATTGGTCTTCAACTATGTAAGGCAACTTTTTAAACAGAATAATTATGAAGAAATACATTTCCATTTTAATCTTTAGCTTAACGTTACCTTTTGTGTCATCAGCAAATAATTATGATTCAAATGACTGTAAAGCATTACTAAAAGCAATAAGAAGCAATAATATAACTTTAGTCAAAACACTTCTTAAAACTACAAACGCTAATTGCATTGATAATAATCCAGGATATGAAAAATTTATCACGGAGCATGGTATTTACACGAAAGAAAAAGCGAGAATGCCTTTGCTAGCTGCAGCAAGACAGGGAAACCTTGAAATTGGAAAGATGATTTTAAATGCTGGAGCAAAAAAAGATGTATATATCCAGGGAGATGGAACAGCTTTATTAACAGCATCTAGATATGGACATCTAGATTTCGTTAAGCATCTAGTAGAGTTAGGGGTAAACCCAAAAGAAAGGTTTGTGAATCATGGAAATGCATTAATTGTAGCTGCTAGTAAAGGAAATCTAGAGGTAGTCAAATATTTGATTTCCAAAAAATTAGATATTAATCGTCGTTTTCAAAATCAAGGAACAGCATTAATTGTTTCAGCCAATAATGGACGATTAAGCACAGTAAAGTATTTGCTATCTAAAGGGGCGAAGATAGATTTAGAAACCTCTAATCAAGGGACGGCATTAATTGCTGCATCGAATAATGGTTATACTGAAACAGTCAAATATTTAATTTCTAAAGGAGCAGATATTAATTTATTATCTTCAAATAGAGGAACAGCACTAACAGTAGCAGCTAATAATGGGAATCTAGAAACTTTGAAATTTTTATTATCAAAAGGAGTAGATATTAATCAATTAGCACCAAACCAAGGAACGGCTTTAATTACTGCATCGAATAATGGTTATACTGAAGTAGTAGAATACTTAATATCTGAAGGCGCAGAAATAGACTTTGTAGCTCCAAATAGAGGAACAGCTCTAATAGTTGCATCCAATAATGGGTATTCTGAAACAGTTTCTTTATTACTATCTAAAGGTGCAGATATTAATAAAGTTTCTAGAAATCAAGGTACCGCATTAATAGCTGCAGCAAACAATGGATATACAGATACAGTACGTTTCTTAATCTCTAAAGGTGCAGATGTAAATATAGAAGTAAATGGAAAAACAGCTTTATCTGTAGCTATTAATAATGATTATATGATCACAACTAAATATTTAAAATCTAAAGGTGCCAGATAGAGTAGTTAATTATTTTTATTAAAGTTGTGAAACACTCAATAGCTAGTCTATTGAGTGTTTCTTAAGTTTATAAAATAGTATAATGTAGTTCAAAAGTTACTATAACTATTGAAAAGCCTTCTTTTCTTTCAATTCAAAGTCTTTCCCTAAATACACTTTTCTAACTAATTCATCATCAGCCAATTCTTTAGGTGTGCCTTCTTTTAAAATGCCTCCTTCAAACATCAAGTAAGTTCGATCTGTAATTGCTAATGTTGCTTGTACGTCGTGATCAGTAATTAATATACCAATATTTCTATCCTTTAAATGTGCTACTATACTTTGAATATCTTCTACAGCAATAGGGTCTACACCCGCAAAAGGTTCATCCAATAAAATAAATTTTGGATCTGAAGCTAAACAGCGAGCAATTTCTGTTCTACGTCTTTCTCCACCAGACAATAAATCACCTCTATTCTTCCGTACATGACCAATATTAAACTCATCTATTAAAGATTCCAATTTTAATTTTTGATCTTTTTTAGAGAGTTCAGTGAATTGCAAAACAGATAAAATATTGTCTTCTACAGATAATTTTCTAAAAACGGAAGCTTCTTGAGCCAAATATCCAATCCCTTTTTGAGCTCTCTTATGCATTGGATAACCTGTAATATTTTCATCATTTAGAAAGATATTTCCACCATTGGGTTTTATCATTCCTACAATCATATAAAAAGAAGTTGTTTTTCCTGCTCCATTAGGTCCTAGCAAACCGATAATCTCACCTTGCTGAACTTCTAATGAAATTCCTTTGACAACTTTTCTACTCCCATAAGTCTTTTGAATATTCTCTGCTCTTAAAATCATAATTCAAATATAGTGATTGATACTAATTAGCTTCTTAAAAAACTTATAAAACGTTTTCTTCAAGAGCTTCCCAATATTCAACAGCTCTTCGTAAGTGTGGTATTACAATGGTTCCTCCAACTAAAGTAGCAATAGACATAGTTTCCATCATTTCTTCTTTAGTTACGCCAGATTTATGTGAAGTTTCTAAATGATAAGCAATGCAATCGTCACAACGTAAAACAGCAGAAGCTACTAAGCCTAGAAGCTCTTTAGTTTTAGCAGGTAAATGACCTTCTTTAAAAGCATTGGTATCTAAATTAAAAATTCTCTTTATAACTTTATTATCGTCGCTCAAAATTTTTTCATTCATTTTTTGACGATATGCATTAAATTCTACTACTTTATTTGGCATACTTTTTTTCTTGATTTTTTATAACCCTTTTTGATACCTTAATACTTACTTCGTATAGTATTAAAATAGGAATAGAAACAATTATTTGACTGGCAACATCTGGAGGTGTAATGATGGCAGATAAAACTAGTACTAAGACAAGGGCATGTTTTCTATATTTCTTTAAAAATTCTGGAGTTATCAACCCTATTTTGGATAAAAAATAAATGATAACGGGTAATTCAAACATAATAGCTACACCAAGCAATGTATTCGTTACTAGGCCAATATGAGAGTCCATTGTAAATTGATTTTGAATCATGTCTGTAATCTCATAACTATAGAAAAAATAAACAGACATTGGTAAAATTACATAGAAACTAAATAATACACCTATAAAGAATAAAAGTGAAGCAATAAAAATAAAACCTCTAGACTTTTTAATCTCATTTTCATGCAACCCTGGAGCAATAAATCTCCAAATCTCCCATAGAACATATGGAAACGCAACAATGAAGCCTAAGATTAATGAAGTCCAGATAGAATTCATAAACTGCTGAGTAACTTTTAGACTTTGTAACTCTCCCTTAAAAGAAATATTACAAAAACCACTTTCGGCTCCAAAAATGGAAAAGAAATTACAAAAACCTCTATATGTAAGAAAGTCAGGACTTCTATGTGCTAGTAAGAATTCTTCATATATCTGCTTTTGGAAAATAAATACAACAATAGCTACAATTAAAATAGCTACAAAACTTCTTACTAAATGCCACCTTAACTCTTCTAAATGAGCTAAAAAAGACATTTCTTTTCCTTCGTTATTAGCCATTAAAATATTCCTTCTTTAATTAAATCATGTAAATGTACAACACCTACATAATCATTATTCTCATTCTTAACTAATATCTGAGAAATATTATTGTTTTCTAAAGTCTCTAAAGCTTCTATAGCCATTGCATCTGAAGAAATAACTTTTGGATTCTTACCCATAATATTTTTTGCTACTAGCGTAGCAATATCTACTTTATTAGATAGCATTCTTCTAATATCGCCATCTGTTATAATTCCAGAAATCATATTGTTATTAGAGAGAACGGCTGTAACCCCTAATCTTTTTTCAGTCATTTCTACAATTACCTCAGCAATTGAGCTGTTCTCAGAAACTTTAGGGAGCTGATTATGTTTTATTAAATCAGAAACTCTTAAATATAATTTTTTTCCTAAAGCACCACCAGGATGATATTTAGCAAAATCGGTACTAGTAAATCCTCTTAACTCTAAAAGGCAAACAGCTAAAGCATCTCCCATAACTAACTGAGCAGTCGTACTTGTAGTAGGTGCTAAATTGTTAGGACAAGCTTCTTTTTCTACATAAGAATTTAAAGTAAAATCAGCATTCTTTCCTAAAAAAGAATCAGCATTGCCAGTAATAGCAATAATTTTATTTTCAGAATTTTTAATTAATGGAACCAGTACTTTTATTTCTGGAGTATTCCCGCTTTTAGAAATACAGATGACAATATCATTTTTTTGTATAATCCCTAAATCTCCATGAATAGCATCAGCAGCATGCATAAAAATAGATGGCGTACCAGTAGAGTTAAATGTTGCCACAATTTTTGCAGCAATATTAGCGCTTTTACCAATACCCGTTACAACTAACCTTCCATTAGAATTTAAGATACATTCAATAGCCATTTCAAAATCTTCGTTAATAAGATTTGTAAGATTGGCAATCGCATTACTCTCCATTATAATGGTCTCTTTAGCAATGGCGATACTATTTTTTATATTTTTCAAGAATTGATTTTTTAGCAGTAAAAAAAAAGTTATATCTTTAATTAATTAAACAAAGCAAAATTACTACAAAAATAATTGACCCCAAACATTTGTTTTTTGTTTGTATTGATTCATTTATATCAGCTTATGATAAAAAATATACATCTATAGAATGGATTTACATAGTCCTTTAAAGAAGTTCTTTGGCTTTAATAAGTTTAAAGGCCTTCAAGAAGTTGTTATAGAGAGTGTTATTAATAACGATAATACTTTTGTTATAATGCCAACAGGCGGAGGTAAATCGCTTTGTTACCAGTTACCAGCTTTAATGAAGGAAGGAACTGCGATTGTAGTTTCTCCTTTAATTGCCTTAATGAAAAATCAAGTAGATGCTATTCGTGGCATTTCCGAAAATAGAGGTATTGCTCATGTTCTAAACTCATCACTAAATAAAACTGAGGTTGCTCAAGTAAAGGCTGATATCCAAAATGGAATTACAAAACTCTTATATGTTGCTCCAGAATCTTTGATTAAAGAAGAATATGTTGAGTTTCTACAATCTCAGAAAATATCGTTTGTAGCCATTGATGAAGCACATTGTATATCTGAATGGGGACATGATTTTAGACCAGAATACAGGAATTTGAGACATATTATTAAGAGAATAGATAATGTCCCAGTTATTGGTTTAACAGCAACTGCAACTGAAAAGGTTCAAGAAGATATTTTAAAAACCTTAGGAATTACTGATGCGAATACTTTTAAAGCATCTTTTAATAGAGCAAATTTATTTTATGAAGTACGCCCAAAAACTAAAGATGTAGAAAAAGATATTATTCGTTTTGTAAAACAACGGATAGGAAAATCGGGAATCATTTATTGTTTGAGTAGAAAGAAGGTCGAAGAGATTGCTCAAATTTTACAAGTTAATGGAATTAAAGCTGTTCCATATCATGCAGGATTAGATGCTAAAACAAGAGTGAAGCACCAAGATATGTTTTTAATGGAAGATTGTGATGTAGTTGTAGCGACTATTGCTTTCGGAATGGGAATAGATAAGCCAGATGTTCGATATGTAATTCATCATGATATTCCTAAAAGCTTAGAAAGTTATTATCAAGAAACAGGAAGAGCTGGGCGAGATGACGGTGAAGGATATTGTTTAGCGTTTTATGCATACAAAGACATAGAGAAATTAGAGAAGTTTATGGCAAGTAAGCCTGTTGCAGAGCAGGAAATAGGCCATGCATTACTTCAAGAAGTGGTAGGTTACGCAGAAACTTCAATGAATAGACGTAAATATTTACTGCATTATTTTGGAGAAGAATTTGACGAAGTTAATGGAGAGGGAGCAGATATGGATGACAATAGCAGGAATCCAAAGAAGCGTCACGAAGCAAAAGATAATGTAGTTAAATTGTTGTCTATAGTTAGAGATACTAAAGAAAAATATAAGCCTAAAGAAGTTGTGAATACACTTGTAGGAAAAGAAAATGCAATGTTAAGTTCACACAAAACACATTTGCAACCTTTTTTTGGTATAGGAAAAGATCAATCTGCACCTTATTGGATGGCATTACTTAGACAAGTACTTGTTGTTGATTTAATTAAAAAAGAAATTGAACAATATGGAGTAGTTAAGCTAACAGATAAAGGGAGAGCTTTCATAGCTAATCCAACATCTTTTATGATGACAGAAGATCATGAATATTCTCAAGAGGATACTGCTGATATTATTACCAATACCAAAGGAGCCTCTGTAAGTGCTGATGAAAAGCTTATAAAAATGCTTAAAGATCTTCGTAAGAAGATTGCTGTTAAACAAGGTGTACCTCCTTTTGCTGTTTTTCAAGATCCGTCTTTAGATGATATGGCATTGAAGTACCCCATTACTCTTGAAGAACTATCTACTGTGCATGGAATAGGAGAAGGTAAGGCACGTAAGTTTGGTAAAGAATTTGTTGCGTTGATTTCTGAATATGTCGATGAAAATGATATCATGCGACCAGATGACTTAATTGTAAAAAGTACAGGAGTTAATTCTGGGTTGAAATTATATATTATTCAGAACACAGATAGGAAGCTACCATTGATAGATATTGCTAAATCAAAAGGTTTAGAAATGGATCAATTGATTAAAGAAATGGAGGCTATTATTTATTCTGGAACAAAATTAAACATAGATTACTCTATAGATGATTTATTAGATGAAGATCAGCAAGAAGAAATCTATGACTACTTTATGGAGGCCGAATCAGATAAGATTCAAGAAGCCCTAGATGAGTTTGATGGCGATTATGATGAAGAAGAACTCCGTTTAATGCGTATCAAGTTTATAAATGAAGTAGCAAATTAAAAATAAGTGTCTTTAAAATCATATACTTCTATAGTCGTACATTTATTATACTACCTAAAAAAGCATCGAGCGTTTATAAAGAGAAAATAGTGAGCATGACTCCTAAGAGAATAGCAGCAAACTTTTGAATGTTAAACTTATGATTCTCCGTACTTTCAAATAAGATAATTGTAGAAATGTGAAAGAAAATACCAATAGTTACAGCAGTAATTTCCATAATGTAAGTATCTAAAAACATAATTTTTTCAGATAGCAACATTCCCAAAGGACTCATCAAACCAAAAAGGGTTAAGAATACGATTGTAGTGAAGGTAGAAAACTTAGCCTTGATTAAAAAAATTGTCAAAACAATAGCAATAGGAATTTTATGAACTACAATGGCCCATAATAGATTATCTCCTGCATGATGAATAGGCAGACCTTCAGAAAAAGCATGAATACATAAGCTTACAAATAATAGCATCGGAAACTTTTTACCATCTCCATGATAATGAATATGTCCATGCTCGGCACCCTTTGAAAAAGATTCTAAAACAGATTGTAAAATAATACCAAATAGAATACAAACTCCTATAACCTTAGTATCACTAGCTTCTGTGTATACATCTGGTAATAGATGGAGCACTGTTACCGACAATAAATAGGCACCACTAAATGCTAATAATAATTGAATAAATTTCTTATTAGGTTTAGCAAATAATACGAACAAAGCTCCTAGAGCAACTGATAAGGTTAAGTAAACGATACTCATGATGCAACAATAATTAAGCGGTTAGAAGTATCTTTATTAAAAACGTTTAGGTCGTAATCTCCAAAAACATTCTTAATTTCTAGATTGGCTTGAGAAAAATATGTTTTCATTTTAGGTAAATCAATATATTTCACGCGCTCTGTATAAGAATGAGAAACTCCTTTATCTTCAAAAGAAATATGCTTTATAATAAACCCGTTTTCTATTTCTCTATGAATTGTAAAAACAATACCATCTACAATTTTTACTTCATTTGAAACAATATTTTGTCGCACTTTCTCAACATTTAAAAAATCTAATACTAAAAAGCCATGATCTTTAAGTCCAGTTTTAAGGTTCTTCAAGATTAAAATCTCTTCACTGTCATTTTCCATATAACCAAAGCTGGTAAATAAGTTAAAGACAGCATCATATCTATGTTTTAAAGGTTCTCGCATGTCTTTTACAAAAAAATGAAGAGTTTCATTTTCAAATTGTTTGGCATGAGCAATACTATTCTCAGAAAGGTCCCCACCAGTTACTTTATACCCCAACGAATTTAAAAAAACTGCATGACGACCTTTACCACAGGGAATATCTGCAATATGGCTTTCCTTTGGGAGTTTTAAAAACGAAGTAATATTTCGCATAAATAATTGCGCATCTACATCATTTCTGTCTTTATACAAAATGTGATAGTAGGTAGTATTAAACCATGATGTAAACCAGTCTGTTTCTTTCATACTTGTAAGTAGGCAAAAATACGTTTTTCTTACAGATGTTAAAATGATATTACAACTTAGTAGCCTAACTAAAATTAAAATGTAATTTTGCAGCACTATTTACAAAGCAAATGAATACAGATTTTAAAATGGTGGCGACCACACTTTTTGGTTTAGAAGGAGTGTTAGCAAATGAATTGAAAGAACTTGGAGCACAAGATATAAAAGAAGGCATTCGTAGTGTTTCTTTTAGGGGTGATAAAGGGTTTATGTATAAAGCCAATATCGCTCTACGAACTGCAGTAAGGGTTTTAAAGCCTATTAAAATGTGTAAAGTGTTTGATGAAGAAGATTTATATGAAACCATTCAGAAAATAAAATGGGAAAAACATTTAGATGTAGAGGGAACTTTTGCTATTGGAGCTGTAGTAAATTCTAAGAATTTTACAACGAACTCTCATTATATTTCGTTAAAATCTAAAGATGCTATTGCAGATTATTTTAGACATAAATATAGCAAACGACCTAATGTAGATTTAAAATATCCAGATGTAAAGGTACATGTACATATTCAGAAGGACTGGTGTACGATTTCTTTAGATTCTTCTGGCGATTCTTTACATAAGCGTGGTTATAGAAGTGCTACCAATATTGCACCAATCAATGAGGTGCTTGCAGCAGGAATGGTAATGTTATCTGGATATACAGGTGATGAGAACTTTATTGACCCGATGTGTGGTTCAGGAACGATTTTAATAGAAGCTGCTATGATTGCAAATCGTATTCCTGCAAACATCAATCGTAAACATTTTGCTTTTGAGAATTGGAAAGATTACGATGAAGATTTGTATTTTATAATTCAAGATGCTTTATTAAAGAAAATAAGAAGCTCTCATTTTAAAATTATGGGGTTTGACAAAGCACCTTCTGCGGTTTCTAAAGCAAAGCAAAACATAATCAATGCCAATTTAGAAGAATTTATAGGTGTACATCATGTCAATTTTTTCAATTCTACCAAAGAAGTTTTTGGAAATACTACCATTTTATTCAATCCACCTTATGGTGAACGATTGAATATCGATACAGAAGAGTTTTATAAAAAGATTGGAGATACTTTAAAACACAATTACCCAAATTCTACAGCTTGGTTGATTACTTCTGATATTCAAGCCTTAAAATATGTTGGTTTGCGAACCTCTAAACGTATTCCGCTTAAGAATGCCGATCTAGAATGTCGTTTTGTAAAATATGAACTGTACGAGGGATCTAGAAAATTGAAGAAGAATAGTGAAAAGGTTGAAGATTAATCACTTGTTCTTTTTACCATTGAAAGCATGATGCCACTAAATATTAATAAGCTTCCTATAATTTTATTTTGAAGATATACTTTCTCTTTATCTTCTAAATATCTTTTAAGTTTAGAAGCAAAGCTTACATAGATAAATAAACAAATACCATCTATAGCCAAATAAGTAGTGCCTAAGATAATTACTTGAGGAATAAACGAACTATGTTCATTAATAAAAAGAGGAAATAAAGCGGCAAAAAAGACAATGGCTTTAGGGTTAGAAGCCGACATAAAAAAACCTTCTTGATATAGTTTTAAGAAGCTCTTTCCTTTTTTCTTTTGCTTAAAATCACCTGCAATAGGTTTTGCTATAATTTTGCTAACTCCCATATAAATTAAATACCCAACACCGATCCATTTAATAAAACTAAAAATTTCTCCAGAAGAAATAACTATTGAGGCTAAGCCTAGTGATGATAAAACGATCTGTAAGCTATTAGCAGATAAATCTCCTAAAATTGTACCAATAGTTTTTTTAGAACCATAACTCATGCTATTGGCCGTTGCCAATAATACACTTGGGCCTGGGGTAATGCCAATTATCAATACAGTACCAACAAAGGAAAGCCAGAGTTCTAGTGTCAAAATTATTAATTTTTCTGTAACCAGTTAATAAATTCTTTCGTGACTTTATCAAATCGATCTATTTGTAAAGAATCAGATTTAATTTCTACAAACCCATGATCATATTTTGGGTAATATTTAAAAGTAAGGTTTTTCTTTTTATGCTTCATAAACTCAATAGGAATAATATACGCACTTTCCACAGGGACATTTTCATCAGAGGTACCAATAGCAACAAATATGGGGATATCAATTTTTAGTAGGTTATCTATTGGAGCTTCAGAAAAACTTACATAACTTAAATAACTATTCCCATCCCAAAATTTATTTGGACTTGGATTCTTATACATTTTGTCAATCTGAGTAAGAAGAGAATCTGTAATCTTAGTCGCTTTATCTTCAGTAATTTTACCACGATATACATCTTTTCGGGCCATTATTAAAAAATCTGTTAAAGGGTTGTATCCACCTCCTGCCCAAAAACCAATATGTGTAACGTCTTTATTAATTGTTCCTAATTTTGCAACAACATCTGAACCTTGTGAGATTCCAACAATAACTACATTTTTAGGAGAGAAAATATTTTTTTTTACATACTTAATTACTTCATCAACTCGATGAACTCTAAAATCTAATGTTTTCTTTTTCCAATAATTTTTTGGTATTTTATTCTGTTCGTCATAGAAAGAATATCCATGTTTTGCAATTACAACATAAGCATAATCTTTTGGAATTAATTTAGAATTAATAATATCATAAGAAGAACAGCAAATACCATTGACCTTCATATTAATAGGCATAGGAGCAGAGCCTTCTATTAAAATAAAAAGATGCTTTGGAGCTATTTTCTTAGATGAACGAAGGAAGAAATTAATAGTGTCGTTTTTCTGTTTTATATTATAAGATGTATATCCTTCTTTTTTTGGTGAAGTTTGAGAAAACAAATAAGCTGGTAATAAAAAAAGTAATAATATTTTATTCATTTAGATTTTTGAATTTATACATCTATAATGTATTTGTTTGCACAATGATTTACTCTCAAAAATAAGAATTATTTTCGTTATCACTCCCTATCATTGTATACATAGTTGTTTATAAATTTATCAATGTAATGTATTAAAAATTCAGTAGTTTTGAGTTGCATCAAAAATAGCTTGCCATATATTTCATAGACGTCATATTACCCATACCCATTCAGAAAACGTTCTGTTATCGAGTGACTGAAGCGGAGGCAACTTTTTTACATAAAGGATGTCGAGTTGCTGTTCCCTTTGGGAGTGCAAAAATCTATACTGCTTTAGTATTACATATTCATCAAGAAGCACCCACCTCATATGAAGCAAAAGAGATTCATCAAATACTAGATGAAACTCCTATTGTAAACGAAGTACAATTAGCTCATTGGCAATGGATTTCTAATTATTATATGTGCCCTTTAGGAGATGTTTATAGAGCCGCTTTGCCATCTGCATTTCTCTTAGAGAGTGAAACAGTAATTTATAAAAATGTCTCTTTTACTGAGGAATCTTTATTAAATGATGAAGAGTTTTTAATTTTTGAGGCACTACAACATCAATCACAACTAACGATTCATCAAATTGTTGATATTCTCGGCAAGAAAAAAGTACTGCCAATTATTAATGAATTGATTCAAAAATCAGCGGTATACATTAAAGAAGAAATCTATGAGCAATACAAACCAAAATTAGTAAAGTATGTTCGATTACACCCAAATTTTAGCTCTGATACCTCTTTAGAACCCTTATTAGAACTAGTGTCTAGAGCAAAAAAACAACGAGAAGTTTTACTGAGTTTCTTTCAATTATCTACCACTAAAAAACCTATAAAAGCAAAAGCTTTAGAAAGCCATTCTGGGAGCTCTTCAGCAGTAATTAAAGCATTAGTAGATAAAGATATTTTAGAGTTTTATCATATTCAAGTCGATAGAATTTCTTACCAAGGTGAAACGAATCAACTTAAAAAATTAAACGAATACCAAGAACAAGCACTACAAGAGATACAAACATCTTTTAAAGAGCAAGATGTAACTTTATTGCATGGTATTACAAGTTCTGGGAAAACAGAGGTGTACACCAAACTGATTGAAAAAACCATTGCTCAAGGAAAGCAGGCATTATTTTTATTGCCAGAGATTGCATTAACTACTCAGATTATTACACGTTTACAGAATTATTTTGGAAATCAAGTTTCCGTTTTTCATTCTAAATACTCTATGAATGAACGAGTAGAAGTTTGGAATAATGTTTTAGAAAATAAACCCAAAGCGCAAATTATTTTAGGAGCACGATCATCTATTTTCTTGCCGTTTTCTAACCTAGGCTTAATTGTGGTTGACGAAGAGCATGAAACCTCTTACAAACAGTTTGAACCTTCTCCTAGATATAATGCAAGAGATGCTGCAATTGTACTATCTAAAATGCATCAAGCAAAAATACTGTTAGGCTCAGCCACTCCATCAATTGAAAGCTATTTTAATGCGCAAGAAAATAAATACGGCTTTGTAACATTACATCGTCGTTATGGCGATGTTCAATTACCTAAAATTGAATTGATAGATATCAAAGAAAAACAAAAACGAAAAGAAATGTCTGGGCATTTTTCGGATCGTATGTTAAAACTAATCTCGGAAGCACTTGATGAAAAGGAACAAATTATTTTGTTTCAAAATAGAAGAGGCTTTTCACCGGTAGTAGAGTGTAAGACTTGTGGTACCTCTCCACAATGCCCTAATTGTGATGTGAGTCTTACCTATCATAAGTTTAAACATGAACTTAGATGTCATTACTGTAATTACCAGAGAGCTATGCCTAATAGTTGTGGTGCATGTGGAAGTGCAACACTAGATACCAAAGGTTTTGGTACCGAGCAAATAGAATTAGAGCTTAAAGAACTATTTCCAAATCATATAATTGGTAGAATGGATTTAGACACTACCCGCGGTAAATATGGATATCAAAAAATTATTGGTGCTTTTGAAGCAAGAGAAATAGATATATTAGTTGGCACACAAATGTTATCTAAAGGTTTAGATTTTGACAATGTCTCTTTAGTAGGGATTTTGAATGCTGATATGATGTTAAATTTCCCTGACTTTAGAGCTCATGAACGTGCTTTTCAGTTAATGGTACAAGTGTCGGGTAGGGCAGGACGCTCTAAAAAACAAGGGAGTGTAGCTATTCAAACCTATAACCCTTATCATCAAATATTACAGCAGGTATCTACGACCGATTATGTAAAGATGTATAAAGAACAACTGCAAGAACGTTGGCAATATCATTATCCTCCTTACTACCGTTTAATTAAGATTACTTTAAAGCATAAAGATTATCAAAAAGTCGATGCTGGAATTATATGGTTAGCTAAAGCATTGCAGAATGTTTTTGGAGAGCATGTGTTGGGTCCATCAGCTCCAGCAGTATCTAGAATACGAAATCAGTATATTAAAAATATTATGATTAAAATTCCGCCAAAACAATCTTTAGGAAAAACTAAAGAGCAGATAGAGAAGGTCAAAAACACATTTCAGGCTGTGGTAGACTTTAGGCCTATTCGTTTTATCATAGATATAGATAATTATTAGAAATGAATAGTTGGACTATTTTATTAGCATTCTTTAGTGTTTTAGGCTTTGTGATGTCTATCATTTTCTTTTTTAAAAAAGGAGAATTTAATAAGTTATTTGCGGTTTTAGTATTTATGTTTGCTTACAATATATTCTTTAATGTATTGTATTGGACACAATTGAAAACAAAGCTTTATGCATTTTTTCACATGTCATACTTTATACCTCTAAGTTTATATGGAGGGCTGTTTTATTTGTATTTAAAATCTATAACCACACGTAGAAATATTACTAAATTAGATAGTTTACATTTTTCTCCTTTATTTATAACATTGATATTGTATAGCGGGTTTTATTTTTTAAAGCCTTCTATAAAGTATAAAATACTTGTTGAGGGGACATCCCTAGAGTATGTTATTCACTTCCCATATTTTGAACAATTATTAGTAGTAATATTAGCCATCTATACAATTGCTATATATCAAAAGTTCAAGAATATTTTTCAAGATGATAAGGAAATGCAAAACTGGGTGCGTTATGTCATTTTTGCTTTTATAGGTTTTACGCTTTCTTTTATCGCCTATGAAGTATTGATGCTTACTAACATATTAAAAGTGGAGCATGACTATATTATTACAATTTGCTCAGCTATTTTTATTGGAGTAATTTCTTATTTAGTGTATGTCTATCCAGCCATTTTTAATGGTAAGTCTATACAAGAAGTACTTCCTTTTGTAAAGTATAAAAAGACAGGATTGGGAAAAGAAGAATCATTAAAGCTCAAAAAAGATCTTATTACAATTATAGAAAGTGAAAAGCCGTATTTAAATTGTGATCTTCGACTTGTACATCTAGCTAAAATGTTGAATATACCTAGACACCATACTTCTCAAGTGATTAATGAACATTTTGATACGAATTTTTTTGATTTTATCAATCAATATCGAGTTTCTGAATCAGTAAGGTTGATAAAAGAAGATAAATCTCATCATACTATGGAAAGTATTGCATATCAATCAGGTTTTAATAATAGAGTCTCTTTTTATAAAGCATTTAAAAAGTATAAGGGAGTCACTCCAACAGTTTTCAAAGAACAAAATTCTTAAGCACCATTTGTTTGTTAAAGATTGTTAAATCAGTTTAATGCTTATAAGGATTTACAGTTTTATGTAAGTGTTTTACGTTATTTGAAAGGAATTAATCATTAACTAACAATTCTTTTATGAAAACTAAAACTTTATATGCTTTACTCATCCTATGTACTGTAAGTATTCAAGCTCAAACAAAAAAAGAAGACTGTAAATGTTGCACGGAGAATCATACTAAATTTGATTTTTGGGTAGGTGACTGGGTTGTAAAAGACACCACAGGAAAAATTGTGGGAGAAAATAAAATTAATAAAATCCAAGATAAATGTGCAATTCAAGAGAACTGGACTTCAGCTTCTGGAACGACTACCGGGACCAGTTTTAATTATTATGATAGTAATGATGATACTTGGAATCAAATTTGGGTAGATAATCAAGGCTCACAATTAGTTTTAAAAGGGAAGCCTTCCGAAAATAAAATGGTTTTAAAGAGTAAGATGTTAAAAGGAAAAAAGATAGCATTCTATTACCATCAGATTACTTGGACATTACAAAAAGATGGTACTGTTATTCAACATTGGGAAATTTATGACAAGAATCATAACGTTTTAAACTCTCTCTTTAAAGGTGTTTATTCTAAAAAGTAGTGAGTTTAAATTGCTCATTTTACAAATGACTTAAGTTGATACTTTAGATTGATTATTTTGTTGGATGAGCTTTTTTTCTTTTGCTCCATTTGGTAAGAATCTCTTGCTCTCTTAACAATACATTTCTTGGGTTTTTTTCAAATTTATCACGTAGTTCTTGAGTAAGCGCGTCTGAATACCAACAGTCATATGTTTCTTTTATCGATGTGTTTAAGTTTCTAAATGTGAAGCCATTCTCTTTAGCTTTCTGATTGCTAATTCTTGCAGATCCATAGCTATATGCATCCTCCATAATCCAAGGGACAATATAATACACGCTGTTTTCTTTTAAAAAAGCATAATCATTAACAAACACCAGTTCGTTTTTAACATTAAAAGTAGCCTGTGCTTCTTTTGCAAAATCATGTATAGTTGTTGTTTCTGAAGGACCAACAGCATTATAGGTGCCAGCTGCTTTTAGTTCAGCTAAACGAATACACCATTCCGCAACATCTCTAACATCGACATATTGAACTGGGTCATTTTCTCTACCAGGAACTAAAATTTCTCCGCCTTTTGCCAAACGAATTGGCCAATGAATAAATCGATTTGTCAAATCTCCTGGTCCAAACATATAAGTTGGTCGTACAACAATCGTTCTATCTTTACCAAAGGCCTTTGTAGCTGCAACTTCTGAGGTGGCTTTCATCACTCCATAATCATAACTGTATTTCATATTCTGGTCTGGTAAGTCACTTGGAACAGTTAAAGCTACATCCTCTACATTTTTTTCACTAAGACCATCTTTCATATAAGGATAATATACTCCTGTGGAAGATATATATAAGTAGATACCAGATTTTTCTTTTAATAAGTTAGCGGTTTTTTCTGTCCATGCCGTTTTTCTACCCGAATTATCAATTACTACATCCCAACTTCTATTCTCTAATGCAGATAAATTATTCTCTCTATCTCCAACTAACTGCTCAACTTTATCAAATACTTCAGTATGAATGGTAGGTTTTGTCTTTCCTCTTGTAAAGGTGGTTATTGAATGTCCTCTAGCAATAGCATAGGCTATTTGATGCGGTCCTAGAAAACTCGTACCTCCTAAAATAAGAATCTCTAATTTTTTTGAGCTATGACTTAATACACATGAGGATAGTTGACTAACTATTAGTGGAATTCCAACTCCAGCTAATAATCCTTTTTTAACAAAAGCTCTTCTAGATTTTAATGTGTTCATAAAGATGGTATTAAGTTTGTTAACTAATGATTAGCTAATCTAAATAAAAAATAATTATTGAGTAAGCAACCATTTTTTAAATGATGTAGTCTATATATTTGTAAGGCAATAAAAACGTAAAAATCTAGATTGAAAATTATTCCATTACATACTTCCCAAGCTTCTTTAATTAAGAAAGCTATTAGGCAAAATAGGAGTGCTCAGCAATTGTTATTTGAGCAGTTTTCTCCTAAAATGTTAGGAGTTTGCAGGCAGTATGTAAAAGACAATCATCATGCAGAAGATTTGATGTTATCGGGATTTTTGAAAGTATTTACCAACTTACACAAGTTCAAAAACGAAGGAAGTTTTGAAGGATGGATTCGTAGAATAATGATTAACACGTGTATTTCTTATTTACGAAAGAAAAATCCAATTCGATTAACAGATGAGGATTATGTATTTAATAATGATGCTACAGAAAGTTTAGAAAACACCTCTGTAGAAGATATACAAAAATTGATTGATGGTTTGCCAGAAGGCTATAAGCTTGTATTTAATTTATTTGCAATAGAAGGCTTTAAGCATGCAGAAATTGCAGAAAGATTGGGAATTACGGTAAGTACTTCAAAATCGCAATTATTTAAAGCCAGAAAATGGTTACAGGAAAATTATAAAAAAATGAACGTGATAAGTAATGGAGATAGATAAAAACATACATGAGAAGTTAGATCAAAGAAAGATTCAACCTTCAGCATCTGCTTGGGAGCGTTTATCAAATCAGTTAGACACTCATGAAAGAAGGAAAAGAAGGAGGGCATTTTTTTATATAAGCTCAGCGGCATCCATTTTATTATTAATCTCGGTGTTTTTACTGTCAACAAAGAGTAGTAACGAACTAAATTTACCTTCAGAAACAGAAAAAACTATTGTAACAGCTCCTCTTAATAGTGAAGCTTTTAAAAAGAAATTGGATGATTTAATAGAAAAAAATGAAATCATCTTAGTAGAAGATAAAACTCCTAAAAAAGAAGTTCCTTCTATACAGGTTGTTAAAAAAGAAAAACAACAAAATAGAAAAGAAGCATCTACATTAAAACCATTAGAAGTAATTGCTAAAAAAGAGAAACCTAAACTTAAACAAAAAGAGAAAACCATCATAACAGCGGTAGCAGTTGCAAAGCCCAAAAGTGATTCTAGAATCTCAGTTGATAGTGATGCTCTTTTATATGCGGTAACACATACAGAAGCTGAAGTAATTGCTTACTATAAAAAATATAGAATAGATAGAAGAGATGTATTGAATACTATTAAATTAGAATTAAAAAAATCAAATTTAAAAATCAATGCTCAAACCATCTTAGCAGAAGTTGAAAGAGATATTGATGATGCAAGCTTTAAAAGGAATTTTATGAGCATTATTAAAAAAAGAGTATCGGATATTGCTACGGCAATAGCTTCTAGAAACGACTAAAAAACAAACAAAAATTTAAAACAAAACCCATGAAAAGAATACTACTCATACTAGTGTTGTTAACTACAACTATGGCTTATTCTCAAAGAGGAAGCTTTGAAGAAGAAGTTAGAAAAATATCAAAAAGGATTGATAGAATTACAAATCAGCAAAAAGATTCTTTAAAAGATAAAGTAAAAGAAATCAATCGGTTATTGGATAAAGGAGCCATTACAAAAGAAGTTGCTGAGAAGCAAAAAAAAGCAGCAGCAGAATATCATGCAAAGAATATTGAGCGTTTAGTAAGCATACAAGAAACAAAACTCCAGCAATTAGTCCAGGATAAAATTAATGGTAAAATATTTTATGATGATGATTATTATGAAGAAAATATATTTACAATTGGGAAGAATACCTTTAAGTTAAGAATTAGCAATGATACAAGGAGAGATTTTGAAAATCGATGGAGGAATCGTAGAGAGCGAAGATGGAATCGTAGGACAACCACACAGTTTATATTTGCTATGGGAGCAAATAATGTACTGCAGAACAATAAGATTTCTTCTTTAGATAATTCGCCATACATGTTTTGGAAATCAAGATTTTATGAAGTAGGAATAACAGCAAAGTATCGTTTAACAAGGAGAGCTTCAAAAACGTATTTAAAATATGGAATCTCCTTTCTTTGGAATAACCTTAGGGCAGAGAATAATCAATATCATGTGGTTAATGGAAACATCACAGAGTTACAAACGTTTAACGAAAGTTTATCTGAAAGTAGATTGAGACATGTTCAAATGATTTTCCCAATGCATTTAGAGTTTGATTTTTCTAAGGATAGGGAATATGATGATGGTAGAATTAGAGACAGAAGAAATCAATCTTTTAGAATAGGTATTGGCGGTTTTGCTGGCTTTAAATTAGGAACCAGACAGTATTTAGAATATACAAATTCTGCTGGAACTAGAATAGAAGAATTACAAAAAGGTACGTTTAATACGAATATTTTAAATTATGGTATCAGTACTTATTTTGCATATAGAAGCACAGGTTTGTATATGAAATATGATTTGAATCCTTTCTTTAAAAATACCGAAACTAGAAATTTTTCAATCGGAGTTCGATTTGATTTAGATTAAGATATGTATAATTCAATAAAAAGGCTTTAAGTTTTTACTTAAAGCCTTTTTTTATATCCCTATTATTTTGAGCTAAAAATGATGATTATTAAAATTATTAGCCTTTATATTTTTAATTTCATAAAAATGTTTAAAACACTGTTTTTCAATATGTTTTGTTGATGTAAAGTGGTACTTTTCGATCATATTTATTTTAACATTGAATATTATGAAAATTGGAGTGCCAAAAGAAATTAAGAATAATGAAAATAGAGTTGGGATGACTCCAGCTGGAGTCTTTGAGTTGGTTAAAAAAAAGCATACCGTGTATGTCCAAACAAAAGCTGGTGAAGGAAGTGGCTTCTTTGATAAGGATTATGAACATGTAGGTGCAACAATTCTTAATACCATAGAAGATGTTTATGCTATTTCTGAAATGATTGTTAAAGTAAAAGAGCCGATAGCATCAGAATACAAATTAATCAAACCTAACCAGATAGTTTTTACCTATTTTCACTTTGCGTCTAGCGAAACGTTAACCAAGGCAATGATTGAAAGTAATGCTATATGCATTGCTTATGAAACTGTTGAAGATTCAGAAGGATCTTTGCCATTATTAACACCCATGTCTGAAGTAGCAGGAAGAATGGCCATACAACAAGGGGCAAAATATTTAGAAAAACCAATTAAAGGAAGAGGCGTTCTATTAGGAGGCGTTCCTGGAGTTGCTCCAGGTAAGGTTTTAATTTTAGGAGCAGGGATAGTAGGGGTTCAGGCAGCAAAAATGGCTGCAGGTTTAGGTGCACATGTAACCATAATGGATATTAATATGAAACAATTACGTTATGTAAATGATGTCTTACCCAGTCATGTTATTACTGATTTCTCTAATGAATACAGTATCAGGAAACATATTAAAGATCATGATTTAATTATTGGAGGTGTGCTGTTAAAAGGAGCAAAAGCCCCAAAATTAATTACTAGAGACATGCTTAAAGAAATGCGACCAGGGACAGTTATTGTTGATGTAGCTGTAGATCAGGGAGGATGTTTCGAGACCACAAAGGCAACAACACACGAAGATCCGACTTATATTATTGATGATGTAGTGCATTACTGTGTAGCAAATATGCCAGGAGCCGTCCCATATACTTCTACTATAGCACTTACTAATGTAACATTGCCATATATTATCAAATTAGCAACACTAGGGTGGAAAGAAGCATGTGACAAGGATGATAGTTTAGCTAAAGGGTTGAATATTGTAAATGGAAAAATTGTATATAAACAAATTAGTGAAGCCTTTAACCTAGAGGTTTTTGAAGCTTAATTTTTTTGTTTCCACTTTTTTCTCATGTCGGTAGATAAAATGCCTGTTCCATCATGTTTCCAACCAGGAGGTTTTAAAAAATACTTTAGCTTATTAGTAATAGAAGTTTTAGCAGTAAAGAAGTCTTTAAATAAATAAAACCATTCATTAAAAGCTACTTTAATTGGGTTATACGTATCTATGTTGTTGGTAAGCCCATATATTGGTTTTTCAATTTCTGGTTCAAAAGTCCCAAACATGCGATCCCAAATGATTAAAATACCAGCATGATTTCTATCTAAATATTGAGGGTTCGTAGCATGATGTACTCTATGGTGTGAAGGTGTATTAAAAATAAATTCGAACCAGCGAGGCATTTTATGAATCAATTCGGTATGTATCCAATACTGATATATTAAACTAATAGACATTTGCATAAATATCATCATAGGATGAAACCCTAACAAAGGAAGCCATAAATAAAAAATAAATGAGGTAAAACTACCTGTCCAAGTTTGTCGAAGTGCAGTACTTAAATTATATTTTTGAGAAGAGTGATGTACTATATGACTTGCCCAAAAAAAACGCACGGTATGCCCAATTCTATGATTCCAATAATAACTAAAATCATCAGCAAAAAGAATCAATACCCAGGCCCACCAAGTGAATGGAATTGTAAAGATTCTTGCATTATTGTAAACAGCTAATAATAAGATCAATACAAGTGCTTTAGATAAGAGTCCAATAGCAACATTACCCAACCCCATAGTAATAGAAGTTAGCGCATCTTTATACTCATACTCTTTTGATTTTCCTCTAACGATGGCTATAATTTCAATAATTACAGTTAAAGCAAAAAAAGGAATTGCATAATGAATTAAATTAGGCATTTCTGGAATCTCCATACATAAGAAAGATTTGTCTTACAAATATGACAAATTTTATATGTAAATGGTGTATTGTTTTCAGAAAAAAAGTCACTATATTTGCAGCCTTAAAATAAATTTTAAACAAACATTATGAATCATTACGAAACTGTTTTCATTTTGAATCCCGTTTTATCTGACACTCAGATAAAGGAAACAGTACAAAAGTTTGAGGACTATTTGGTTTCTAAAGGTGCCGAAATGATTTCGAAAGAGGATTGGGGCTTAAAAAAATTAGCATACCCAATTCAAAAGAAAAAAAGTGGTTTTTATCACTTATTTGAGTACAAAGTAGCAGGTGAAGCTATCGCTGCTTTTGAACTAGAGTTCAGAAGAGATGATAGTGTGATGCGTTATTTAACTGTAAGGTTAGATACTCATGCTGCAGCTTGGGCTGAAAAAAGAAGAGAACGTGTTAAATCTACAAAAAAATAAGACATGGCATCATCAATAGAACAACAAGCAAAAGGAAACAAGCAAGGTGAAGTACGTTACTTAACGCCGCTTGATATCGAAACTAAAAAAGAAGCTAAATACTGTCGTTTCAAGAAAAATGGAATGAAGTATATCGATTATAAAGATGCTGACTTCTTAATGTATTTAGTAAACGAGCAAGGTAAAATTTTACCAAGACGTTTAACAGGAACATCATTAAAATATCAACGTAAAGTTGCACAAGCTATTAAAAGAGCTCGTCATTTAGCATTAATGCCTTACGTTGGAGATATGTTAAAATAATTAAAGAAGTAGAATCATGGAATTGATATTAAAACAAGACGTAGAAAATTTAGGATTTAAAGATGATATCGTAACTGTTAAGAATGGATATGGTAGAAATTTCTTAATTCCTCAAGGTCAAGCAATTTTAGCTACTTCTTCTGCTAAGAAAGTATTAGCAGAGAATTTAAAGCAACGTGCATTTAAAGAAGCAAAATTAATTGAAGATGCTAATAAGATGGCAGAAGCAATTAAAGATTTAGAAATTAAGATCGCTTCTAAAGTTGGAACTGGAGACAAATTATTTGGATCTGTAAACAACATTAATGTTGCCGAAGCTATTGCAAAATCTGGTACAGAAATAGATAAAAAATTCATCAAAGTTATTGGTGGATCTGTAAAGAGGTTAGGTAAATACAATGCATCTGTAAGATTACACAGATCAGTTGTAGCTGATATTACTTTTGAAGTAGTTGCTGAAAAGTAAACTATTTATATAACACACTAAAGCCTACCCTTACAGGTAGGCTTTTTTTATGAACTATACATGAAATATAGACAACTTACTACAGAGCAATTTGAATCTTTGCACAAAGAATTTGCACAATTTTTAGCAACGCAAAAAATTGACGTTCAAGAATGGCAGCAAATCAAATCTGAGAAGCCAGAGTTAGCTGAAGAAGAATTAAACCTATTCAGTAATATGGTATGGGAAGATGTACTTACGAAAGTTACACATTTAGAACATTTTTCTAAAAAATCTGTCAACCTGTTTAAATGCGATGAAAAGGTTATTAAAAGAATTGTCATTACGATTGATAGAGATATTGATTTATTTACAGAGGAAGGTTACAAGTGGTTATTACAAAACCCGAAAGATAGCACTGTAGATTATTTAATAGGTCAGAAAGCTTATAAGGTTGAAAGAAATATTGAATTATTTGACTTGATAGAAAAAGGAGCTACTATTTCTAAAGGAGAATTATTTGAATACTTTAATCGACTAATAGATGCATCAACTCCTTAGTTCCTTCACTAGCACCATTCTTTAGTATTCTTAAATTTCGATATTGATTTTCTGTAATAGACGGTTTTGGATCTATAAAGTAAATAGGAGTATTTGGTTTAATAAAGTTGATTAAACTTGCCGCAGGATATACTTGCATCGAAGTACCTATAATAACTAATACATCGGCTTGCTCCGTAATTTGAATAGCCTTGTCTAACATAGGTACCGCTTCTCCAAACCATACTATATGTGGACGTAATTGATTTCCATCAGTATCTATATCTCCTAAAACTAAATCTTCAGACCAGTTAATAATATGGTCCTTGTGGATGGTACTTCTCACTTTTTTCAATTCACCGTGTAAGTGTAGAATATTGGAACTTCCTGCTCTTTCATGCAAATCATCTACATTTTGAGTAATGATATGTACATGGAAAGAAGTCTCTAGGTATTTTAAGTTAAGATGTCCCTCATTGGGTTGTACTTCTAATAATTGTCTTCTTCTTTGATTATAGAACTCTAAAACTAACTCAGGGTTACTTTCAAAAGCTTCAGGTGTAGCTACTTCCATTACATTATGTCCTTCCCATAAACCATTGGCATCTCTAAAGGTTTTTAACCCACTTTCGGCACTCATCCCAGCCCCAGTTAATACAACTAATTTTTTCATAGATGTAAAAGTATATAAATTTATTATGTTTGTATAGTAAGCAACATGTATGATTGATAAAGATTTATTAGTATATCTGGAAGGGTATTTAACCGAAAAAAGAAAGCACCTTTTTCGAAAAATATTAGAAGATAGAACGCGCCATTTTACAGTGGTGTTGGAAGATATTTATCAGCAGCATAATGCTAGTGCTGTAGTAAGATCTTGTGATATATTTGGAATTCAAAATTTGCATGTTATTGAAAATAAATATGTGAATAAAGTATCTAGACATGTGGCAAAAGGATCGCAGAAATGGTTGACATTTGAGCGTTATAATCATGATACAGATAATACAACTACTTGCATAAATTCCTTAAGAAAAAAAGGCTACCAAATTATAGCGACTACTCCCCATAATGATTCATGCGTATTACAAGATTTCGATATTTCTAAAAAATCAGCCTTTGTTTTTGGTGTAGAAAAAGATGGAGTATCCGATGAAGTTATGGAACAAGCAGATGGATTTTTAAAGATTCCGATGGTTGGTTTTACTGAAAGCTTAAATATTTCCGTTGCAGCAGCAATTATATTACAAAATATTACGGGAAGATTACGAGAAAGCAGTGTTGATTGGCAACTTACTACTGAAGAAAAAGAGATTCTATATTTTGAATGGGTAGAAAAAACGATTAAAAATGTAAAAAAAATTAAAGCGCATTATTTGGAAAATAGTGTCAATAAATAATAATTTTAAGGTAGAAAAATCTCTTTAACTAATACGTCATGAATGATAAAGTAACTATTTATATAGAAAAGAAAGAAAGCTGGTCTAATGAATTGACTATACTTAGAAGTATTTTATTAGCATTACCCGTTGATGAAACAATCAAATGGGGAGCACCAACTTATACTTTTAAAGGGAAAAACATTGTTGGCTTAGCTGCTTTTAAAAACTATTGTGGATTGTGGTTTTTTCAAGGAATGCTATTAAAAGATAGTGATAAGGTATTAATGAATGCACAAGAAGGAAAAACGAAGGCAATGCTTCAGTGGCGGTTTTATACCCTTGATGATATTGATACAAAGCTTGTGAAAGAATATGTACTAGAGGCAATTGAAAATCAAAAGGCAGGGAAAATTATTAAGCCACAAAGAAACACTAAGCCACTAGTAATCCCAGAACAATTACAAGTTGCTCTAGATAATAATACAGCGTTAAAAGAGAAATTTGAATCATTCACTTTAAGTCATAAAAGAGAGTATGCAAATTATATTTCTGAGGCTAAAAAAGAAGCTACTAAATTATCAAGACTAGAAAAAGTAATTCCGATGATACTAGAGAAAAAAGGACTACACGATAAATACAGAAATTGTTAGCTACTGATTAAGCCAAATTTTGTCGATAGTTGCAACAGAATCGCATCTAATTATCCAAAGAGCTATTTTTTTTTCGTTAAAGTCTCCAGTAATATAATATTCTGCACAAGGTTTTTTACGCTGATTACTTTTTCCAAAGTTTACATCTCCATTTTTCAATATGGCATTAATGGCTAAGGTATCTATATTACTGGTTTGCAAAACATTTGAAGCTGCAGAAGAATAAACTAGTTTTTTGGTTCTTATCGTCTTTAATGTTCTAGCATCTGGTCCGTAATCGAAAGAAACATTTTTTCCTTCCCAGATAAAAAACACAACAACACAGCCTAATGAAAGCCCAACTGCGTAATACCCTATTCGCTTTAATAGTTGCATTAAAAATAATTTAAATTAAGTCGCAAAAATAATCTAATTATGGCTGTTTGTATCACTTTAGTTTATTTTCTTTCTAGAGCAAAATATGATATATGTTTTTTAAGACTACCTTCAAAGGTAAACTCAACTTCAAACCAGTAACTTGTTGAAGGAGATGCACTTCCGTTATTTGAAAACCCATCCCAACCTGTTTCAGAAGGTTTAATTTGTTTTATAAACCTTCCAAAGCGATCGTATATTTTGATGACGGCATTTGTATCATTTCTTAGGTCTGGAATATTCCAAGTGTCATTTATTCCATCTCCATTAGGTGTGAAAAAGACAGGGTGACTTATTGCAGTAAATGGTAAAGTAATATCTCCACATAAACCAGACGTATCTCTTACTGTAATTATATGTTGTCCATAACCAATATTCAAGAAAATATTACTTACTTGAAAAGGGCCATTATCTAACTGATATTCATAACTGCCTAGCCCAATATCGATAAAATCTACCTTTACATTAGTTAAAGGATCAAAAGGATCAGTTAAGAACGTTATTTTTGCATCTGGGCTAGATGCTTTTACTTCTACTTCTGTAGGAGTATAGTTACAATCATTACCAACATCTGGAGTTAACTTAATTGTTTCTACTGTGTAAGTACCAACTTCTAATGCTTCATAATTTATGCCAGTACCAACCAATGTCCCATTTAAATACCAGTTGACTGTATAGGCACTAGCATCTAAGCCCGATTCTAAAGTTGCAGTTTGAGTAGTATTACCAGTAATAGGATCAATACAAATAATGACATCTTCTATTATTAATTCTTGCAAAGGATATACTGTGACACTAAAAACTTCATCGATATAACAACCTAAATTGTCTATGTCAGCTGTTCTAGCATGAATGGTATATATACCAGGTTGAGTTAATGTATAGTCTGCAGGATCAATTAAATTTACACCATTAGGTTGTCTATAATAGCTAGTAACAACAGTAGGGTCACTAATTGTTTCTAAAGTAAAACTTCCACAACTTTCTTGATTTTCAAAATTTCTAGATGCGGGTAGATTAGTTATTGTTACGTCGAAAGAAGAATTGTCAAAACAGAAAAAACGATCTCCATTTTCTGCATAAATATATACTGTTTGACTACTAGTAATAAGATCTCCTGCATTTAACTGTGTTCCTAAGCCATTGGGTTCGGTAAAATAATTACCGACAGATAATTCAGGGAGTGTATAACTTCCACACCTTCCAACATCTTCTAATTCATCAGCAGTAACTCCTAAAATATTAACTGTAAATACATTTTCCGAAGAGCAAGTATCTATGTCTGGATCTTGGTTAAAAATATAAATAGTTTGAGTAGTAGATATGATATCTCCTGCATTTAATTGTGTTCCTTGACCATTGGATTCTGTAAAATATAAACCGTTATTTAATTCAGGTAAAGTGTACGGATCACAAACAAATATATCGGTAAAATTATCTATCAAAGGGAATGGTCTAATTTCTACACTAAAAAAACGACCGTTAGTACAGAAGCCATTATCACTAAAAGTGTAAATGATTTGAGATTCTGTAATAATATCTCCAGCAAATAATGGAGTGCCTCCTCCTCCAGGTAGGGTAAAATAATTTCCATTAGTAAGTGGTGGTAAAGTATACGGGTCATTTATGCATCTAATTACATCTTCTGGACTATCTACTAATGGTATAGGATGTACTGTTACTTCAATAGGTAAATCTATTGTACAGTTTATCCCTTCAGTGATCTCTGCAAAATAGTAAATTCTAGAAGATGTACTTACTAATGATCCTGCTGGTAAGGGATCTCCTCCTCCAGCAGATTCTGTAAAATAGCCTCCAACTTGTGTACTTGGAATTGTATAATTTCCACAAACAGTTAAATCTGTAAAATCTGCTGTATTAATTATATCGACTCTAAAATCTGTTTCATTTGTACAGCGCCCATCATCACTAAAAATATAAATAACTCTCGAATTATTCACTACGTAGCCCGGATATAAAGCAACACCTGCTCCATTTGGTTCAGAAAAATAATTACCATTAGTTAAGTTTGGTAAACTATAAGGAGTACAAGTTATAACATTATCTAACTCATCTACTTGCGGTAAAGGGAAAACTTCTATGTTAAAAGTTTTCTCAGTACAAAACACGCCTTCAAATTCAGAATAAAAAAAGACAGTTTGACTTGTAGTTATTTCTGATCCTGCTGCTAATAAACTACCACTGCCAGAGGGGCCACCAGTTTCGGTATAAAAATCACCAAAACTAACAGATGGAACAATAAATATCTCACAATATTCTAATTCTATATCATAATCTTGAATTATGCTTATAGTAAAACTAGATTCGTTGTTACAACTATCTGAGTTTTCATTATAAATATAAACTCTAATGGATTCATCTATAACATCACCAGGATTTAATTGTGTTCCTTGTCCACCAGATTCAGTAAAGTACATCCCATTTGTAAGTGCAGGTAAAGTATATGATGAACATTCTAGCACAGGGTCCAAATCATCTACTAATGGTAACTGACTGATTGAAATTGTGAAATCTACAATATCAAAACAATTTTCATTTATAGTACTGAATAATCTAGCCCAAATTGTAATATCTGTAGTAGGGTTAGGAAAACTAGATGGATTTGTTATTTCATTCGTATTAGCATTTGCATCATCTAAACTTGTAAAATAGCGGATAGAATGACTTAAAGGGTCTAACGTATTTAAAATTTCTGCTCCAACATTTCCAGGCAAATCAATAATAGGGCTGTCTTCACAAAATGTTAAATCATTAGGGTCAGTTGCACTCAGTTGTAATACTGATAAATCAAAATCTAGTAGTGGAGAACAAAAGTCATTTGTTGTTATATTTCTTACTCTAATATATATAGTTTGATTCCCAGAACTTAAAAAATTTGTTGTTTGATTGGTTGGTATTGGAATATTGTTATTTGCATTATCAAGCGAAGAATAATAAAAGATCTCATATAAAGCAGGATCTATATTTAGTACGGTAGCATCATTTGCAGTTAAATCAAAAGATGTGTTTACCCCATTTTCACATTCATAAATATCAACAGGGGCACTTACTTGTAATTCACTAATAATTGCTTCATCTGTTAATACACAGCCGTTACTAGTAGTTACATAAACATTATAAGTTCCAAGGACACTAGTTGTTAAAGTAGGGTTGTTTTCTCCACTAATTGTAGTTCCATCTCTTCTCCATTCAAAAGAATAATTTGTAGTATCTGTAATTTGAGTATCAAGAGTTACTTCTTGATTCCCACAAATAGTTTGATCATCTCCAATGTCTATATAGGTATTAAAGCTGCCTGACTCAATAAAAACAGCAGAATCAAAATCTGAATCATTATAATCTCCTATTACTAATCTAATTTTATATAAACGTGTAGGATTTACTATTGCAGAAGCATTCATAACTACGGTATGACCTCTCATATTAATAGTTGATGCACCAGGGTTATTAACGTTATAGGTGCTAAACAGTTCTTCATTTACTGAATTACATGATAAATTATTTGCGTTATCTCTAATGTCTTTTACAGATATAGGTGTTGTTGTACCTGGGACTACAGCTAAATTAATTGTTTCGCCAGTTGTCAGATCTGTAAGTAAGAATGCAAAAACATCACTAAATCCACATTGCCACTCTCCATACTCGTTAGAAGCAAATAAAAAATTAAAACTAAACTGAGTACCATTAGGGACAAAGTCAAATTCTAAAAAAGCTACGTCTGTTATTGTTGAAATCTGTCCAGAGTTGTTACTAATCTCCTGAAGGTCAGGGTCACTGCTTGTACTTACATTGCTGCTTAAATCTTGTCCGGTATATGGGCCTTGTGTATTTGCAGCATTACCACTTCTAATAATGATTCCTTCACTTATTGGAAAACTAGAACTATTACCATTAAAATAACCTACAGATTGTGGTGAAGATATATTGATATTAGACCTAACAGAACATGAACCAGCCATTAACATATCTACTAGCTGAGTTGGAGTATTGCCTGTCGTGTTTACACTAACAGTTTGTCCTGATATTGTTTGACTGAAAATTGCTACTACTAATAGCAAAGTACAATCTCTTAAGAGACTTTTTTTGAAACTTTTGAAAGGGGGTGTAAATTTCATTGAAAATAAATATAATATTGCAGTTTTATCTGCATATAAATTTTATATAATTAATAGATTTATATCTCTATATGGTAAATCAAACCAATCAGCTACAGTTTTGTTGGTTAAAATTCCATGATAAAAATACATACCGTTTCTTAAACTTTTATCGAACCTAGCAGCATTTTCAAAACCACCTTCATTAGCAATATCTAATAAATATGGAGTAAATATGTTACTTATTGAAAATGAGGCTGTTCTAGCATATCTAGATGGAATGTTAGGGACACAGTAATGTATAACTCCATGCTTTTTAAAAGTTGGCTTGCTGTGAGAAGTAACCTTAGAAGTTTCAAAGCATCCACCACGATCGATACTAACATCTACAATAATGGCACCATCTTTCATTTGTTCAATCATTTCTTCAGTAACGATGACTGGTGATCTATTATTTCCTCTAATTGCTCCAATAGCAATATCACACCTTCTTAATGCTTTTGCTAATGTTTTTGGTTGTACTGTAGAAGTATACACAGGTGAATTTAAACAGTGTTGTAACTTTCTTAATTTAGTAATAGAGTTATCAAATACTTTTATTCTTGCTCCAAAACCTAATGCGGTTCTAGCAGCAAATTCACCAACTGTTCCAGCTCCTAAAATAACTACATCTGTGGGCGGTACACCTCCAATATTACCTAATAAGAGACCGTTGCCATTATGTACTCCACTCATTAATTCTCCAGCAATTAACACAGATGCTGTTCCTGCAATCTCACTTAAAGATTTAACAATTGGATACACTCCATGATCATCTTTGATATAATCAAAAGCTACTGCAGTAATTCTTTTCTTCGCCAAAGTTTCAAAAAAAACCTTCTTTTGTGTCTTTAATTGAAGTGCTGAAATCAATACACTTTGTGGATTAATTAATTCAATTTCTTCTAATGAAGGCGGTTCAACTTTTAATATAATATTACAAGCATATGCTTCTTTTATATCGTAAGAAATTTTTGCACCTGCCTCAGAATACTCTTGATCTGAATAATTTGAACCTTCGCCTGCGCCAGTTTCTATAACAACTCTATGACCTTGAGCAGAAAGCGCTGCAACAGCATCTGGCGTTAAACAAACTCTCTTTTCTTCGAAATGAGTCTCCTTTGGGAGTCCAATAAGAAGTTCTCCTTTTTGCTTTTTTATCTCAAGCATTTCTGCCTGAGGTAAAAGTTCTTCTTTACTAAAAGGGGAGTATAAGCTCATACTTAATTTTTTAGCTGAATTTTACGTGCACCACTGTCAATTAATGATAATTGTATCTCAGTTGAGTCTAAAGGTAGTAAATTTTTAATATTCTCAGGCCATTCTATAAAACACCAATTATTTGAATATAAATAATCTTCTATCCCAATATCATAAACTTCTTCTTCATTATTAATTCTATAAAAATCAAAATGAAAAATTGAATTATTTTTATTTCCATGATATTCGTTTACAAGAGAAAAAGTAGGAGAGTGTGTAATATCGTCCACACCAAGGCACAAGCAAAGTTCTTTTATCAACGTAGTTTTTCCAACACCCATTTCACCATAAAAAAGAATGGTTTTATGTTTAGCATTATCAAGAACTTCTTTAGCAATATCTGAAATGCTTTCTAAGGTATATTCTTTGTTCATAAGTGTAAAAATATGAAACGCCTATTTAGGATTATAAATTGCACAAGGAATAATCATTTCTTCTAAAGAAACCCCTCCATGTTGGTAAGTATTTCTGTAGTATTTTACAAAATGATTAAAATTATTAGGATATGCAAAAAATAAATCTTCTTTGGCAAAAATAAAAGGACTGTTAATTGCTATACTTGGTAAGAATATATCTTTAGGATTTTTAACAGCAAAAACATCTTTTTCTTCATAAGTAAGACTCTTGCCTGTTTTGTATCTTAAATTAGAACTAATGTTTTTATCTCCAATAACTTTAGTGGGATGCTTACAATTAATAGTACCATGATCTGTAGTAATGATTAACTTTTGACCTAGTTGTTGTGCTTTTTGAATAATTTCAAATAAAGGAGAATTTTTAAACCAACTTACTGTTAATGATCTATATGCTTTATCATCTCCAGCTAACTCTTTAATAACTTCCATCTCTGTTTTTGAGTGTGAAAGCATATCAACAAAATTATAAACGATTACTGTTAAATCATTTTGTTTAGTTCCATTATAGTTATCAGCTAAATCTTTTCCTCTTTTAAGATTAGAAATTTTATAATACTGATGTTCTATATCTAAACCTAGTCGATGTAACTGATTTGTTAAAAATTCATTCTCAAATAGATTCATCCCTCCCTCGTCTGTATCATTCTTCCAATACTCTGGGTGACGCTTTTCCATTTCTGACGGCATTAAACCAGAAAAAAGAGCATTTCGCGCATATTGAGTAGCAGTAGGAAGAATGCTAAAATATGAATGTTCTTCTTCTTTTTTGTAATGATTATTAATTATAGGTTCTAAAACTCTATACTGATCCAACCTCAGATTGTCAATTACAATCCATAAAAGCCCTTGTTGTTTACTTAGGTTTGGAGCTACATAATCTTTAAAAAAAGTATGAGAAAAAGTAGGTTTATCAGTTGCTGTTAACCAAAACTGATAGTTTTTTTTAATAAATTTATAAAATAGGTTATTAGCTTCAGATTTTTGACTCTCTAAAATACTTAACATCCCAGAATCATTTATGTTTTCTAATTCTAGCTCCCAATGAACTAGTTTATGATAGAGCTCAATCCATTCTTCATAGGAATTTACCATCGCTAAGTCCATAGAAATTTTCCTAAACTCTTGTTGATAATTAGAAGTTGTTTTCTCAGAGATTAATCGGGAGTGATCTAAATTCTTTTTTAAACTTAATAATATTTGATTGGGATTTACAGGTTTTATTAAATAATCAGCAATTTTTGAACCTATGGCTTCTTCCATAATATATTCTTCTTCACTTTTTGTAATCATTACAATTGGAAGATTTGCCTGTTTTTGCTTAATAGCACTTAATGTATCTAATCCAGAAATTCCAGGCATATTTTCGTCTAAGAAAACAATATCAAAGCGTTCTTCATCTACTAAATCAATAGCATCAGTGCCATTTGTACATGTACTTACAGTATAATTTTTGTTTTCTAAAAATAGGATATGAGGTTTTAATAAATCAATTTCATCATCTACCCACAAAATTCTAATATTAGTCATTAATTTAGTTTTATTATCAAACGATAAAAATATTTAATTGTTATCACTTATCGTTAAATATTTTGAATTAAAACTAGCTTTATTTGGTATTGTAGTGAATTTACTTTTGTTTTGTGTATAACCACGATAAAAACTCTTTTTTGAAAACAGTCACTAGTAATAAATTAAAAATTCTAAATGATCCAATTTATGGATTTATTAGGATTCCTAATAGTTTAATTTTTGATATCATTGAGCATCCATATTTTCAAAGATTGCGCAGAATATCTCAAATGGGGTTATCTAATTTAGTTTACCCTGGTGCTAATCATACTCGTTTTCATCATGCGGTGGGTTGTTTAGACTTAATGCAAAAGACCGTAAGAGTATTACGTGTAAAAGGGATTGAAATTTCTGATGAAGAAGAAAATGCACTTTGTATTGCCATATTATTGCATGATATTGGGCATGGTCCTTTTTCCCATGCACTAGAGCATAGCATCGTTAGTGAAATCTCCCATGAAGAGATTTCATTATTGTTTATGAAAAAATTTAATGAAATATTTCATGGTAAATTGGATTTATCAATCGCAATTTTTACCAATAAGTATCATAGAAAGTTTTTTAATCAATTAATTTCAAGTCAATTAGATATAGATCGGTTAGATTACTTAAAAAGAGATAGCTTTTATACTGGAGTAACAGAAGGGAATATAAGCTCTGACAGGCTTATTGCAATGATGAATGTTGTTAATGATGAACTCGTTATAGAAAAAAAAGGGATTTATTCGGTAGAAAAATTCTTAATTGCGAGAAGGCTAATGTATTGGCAGGTTTATTTGCATAAGACAGGATTGGTTGCAGAAAACATGATGGTAAAACTATTGCAAAGGTCTAAAGAATTAGCAGATACAGGAGTAAATCTGTCTATACTAGGACCTCTAAATTATTTTTTAAACACTAAAATTACAGCTGACAACTTTACAGAAAAAGTTTTAGAAGAATTTTCTATGCTAGATGATATTGATGTCTTTTCTGCCGTTAAAATTTGGATGAACCATCCAGATAAGATATTATCGACACTATCTAAGATGTTATTTTACAGAAAACTTTTTAAAATAGATTTAAAAGATCAACCTATAAAAGAAGACATTATTAAAAGAAAGAAAAAGGTATTAAAAGATACATATCAGTTAAACGATAAAGAGGTAGATTACTTTGTGTTTACTGGGACCATCTCTAATCAAGCCTATAATCTTATTCAACCAATAAAGGTCTTAAATAAAAAAGGAAACTTAAAGGATATAGCTGAAGCATCCGATCAATTAAATCTACAAGCGCTCTCAAAACCAGTAGTTAAACATTTTATCTGCTATCCAAAGAAAATGTTACTAGCCTAATCTTAAGTTTTTTTATACTTTTGCTGAACATGAAATTTACAGCACAACAGATTGCAAATATTTTAGAAGGTGAGATTGTTGGGAATCCAGATGAAGAAGTTTTTAAGCTTTCTAAAATAGAAGAAGGAGAAAAAGGGTCATTAACTTTTTTATCCAATCCTAGATATAATCAATATTTATACACAACTAGTGCTTCGGTTACAATAGTTAATAAATCATTAACTCTAGAAAAAGAAATATCTACTACCTTGATTAAAGTTGATAACGCTTATGAATCTTTTTCTAAGTTGTTAGATTTTTATAATCAGGTAAAGAACAATAAAATTGGTAGAGAACAACCACATTTTATATCAGACACAGTTAAAATAGGTTCCGATGAATATATTGGAGCTTTTGTATACATAGGAAATAATGTAACTATAGGGAATAATGTTAAAATTTATCCCAATGTGTTTATTGGCGATAATGTAATTATAGGTGATGATTGTCTTGTTTTTTCAGGAGTGAAAATTTATTCTGAAACAGAGATAGGTAATAATTGTGCTATTCATGCAAATACGGTTATTGGGTCTGATGGATTTGGCTTTGCTCCAAATAAAGATGGAGTATATAAAAAAGTCCCACAAACTGGAAACGTTATTATTGAAGATAATGTAGATATAGGTTCTGGATGTACAATAGATAGAGCTACATTAGGATCTACTGTAATACGAAAAGGAGTAAAATTGGATAATCAAATTCAAATTGCTCACAATGTTGAGATTGGAAAGAATACAGTGATTGCAGCATTAACTGGAATTGCAGGATCTACAAAAGTAGGCGAGTATTGTATGATTGGTGGGCAAGTAGGAATTGCTGGTCATCTTACATTAGGAAATCACTTAAAGATACAAGCACAATCTGGGATTTCTAAAAATTTAAAAGATAAAGAAACAGTACAGGGTACACCTGCTTTCGATTATTCAGATTTTTATAAATCATATGTGCATTTTAAAAATTTACCTAGAATAGCAGCATCTATAAATAAATTAGAAAAAGAATTTAATGCTCAAAATGAGAAATTATGAGTAAAAAACAAAAAACAATAAGCAAAGAAGTTAGTTTATCCGGTGTAGGATTGCATACTGGGAATGATGTTAGATTAACATTCAAACCAGCTCCTGAGAATCATGGATTTGCTTTTACAAGAGTAGATTTAGAAGGTTTACCTACCATAGAAGCGAAAGCTGAATACGTAGTAAATACCCAAAGAGGAACCAATCTAGAAAAAAATGGAGTTCTTATTCAAACATCAGAGCATGTTTTAGCTGCTGCTGTAGGATTGGATATAGATAATCTTATTATAGAAATCAATGCTTCCGAACCTCCCATTATGGACGGTTCTTCAAAGTATTTTGTTGAAGCACTTGAAAAAGCAGGGATACAAGAACAAGAAGCAGAAATAGAAGAATACGTAGTTAAAGATATTATTTCTTATAGAGACGATGTTACTGGAAGCGAGATTATGTTAATGCCTTCTAAAGAGTATCAAGTAACTACTATGGTCGATTTTGGTACTAAGATTTTAGGAACTCAAAATGCTACCCTAGAAAAGATAAGTGATTTTAAAACTGAAATTGCTGATGCAAGAACTTTTAGTTTTCTACATGAAATCGAGATGCTACTAGAAAATGACCTTATTAAAGGAGGTGATCTTAATAATGCTATTGTTTATGTAGATAAAGAGCTTTCTGAAGCTACAATGCAAAAACTTAAAAAAGCATTCAAAAAAGAAGATATCTCTGTAAAATCTAATGGTATTTTAGATAATCTTAATTTGCATTGGGCCAATGAAGCAGCTAGACATAAATTGTTAGATGTTATTGGAGATTTAGCGCTAACAGGTATTAGAATTAAAGGAAAGGTAATTGCAAATAAACCTGGGCATCTTGTAAATACTCAGTTTGCAAAAAAATTAGCAAAACTGATTAAAGCCGAAAAAAGAAATAAGGTTCCTCAGTTTGATTTAAACGTAGAACCTTTGATGGATATTCATAAGATTATGGATATACTTCCACATAGACCACCATTTTTATTGGTAGATCGTATTTTAGAATTATCTGAAAAGCATGTAGTTGGAATGAAAAATGTGACTATGAACGAAGATTTTTTTGTAGGTCACTTTCCTGGAGCACCGGTGATGCCAGGAGTTCTTCAAGTAGAAGCTATGGCGCAATGTGGGGGGATATTAGTATTAAGTACAGTGCCAGATCCAGAGAATTACCTTACCTATTTTATGAAAATAGATAATGTGAAATTTAAACAAAAGGTATTACCTGGTGATACTTTAATATTTAAATGTGAATTACTAACACCAATTAGAAGAGGAATCGCTCATATGCAAGCCTATGGTTATGCAAATAATAAGTTAGTTGTAGAAGCAGAACTAATGGCGCAAATTTCAAAAAGAAAATAATTATGAATCAACCATTAGCATATGTTCATCCTCAAGCAAAAATTGCTCGTAATGTAGTAATAGAACCATTTACAACTATTCATGCGAATGTTCAAATAGGTTCTGGAACTTGGATTGGATCGAACGTTACGATTATGGAAGGAGCTAGAATTGGAAAGAATTGTAGAATTTTTCCAGGAGCAGTGATCTCGGCTATTCCACAAGATTTAAAATTTGAAGGAGAAGATTCTCTCACAGTAATTGGAGATAATACAACTATTAGAGAATGTGTTACTATAAATAGAGGAACAAATGCCTCTGGAAAGACTAAAATTGGAAAAAATTGCCTTATTATGGCAACAGCACATATAGCACATGATTGTTATATTGGAGATAATGCTATTGTTGTAAATGGAGTTGCTTTAGCAGGTCATGTTACCATTGGTGATTATGCCATTATAGGTGGTTTAGCTGCTGTGCATCAATTTATTCATATTGGAGACCATGCTATGGTTTCGGGAGGATCATTAGTAAGAAAAGATGTTCCGCCATTTACAAAGGCTGCAAAAGAACCATTATCTTACGTGGGAATTAATTCAATTGGATTACGTAGAAGAGGGTTTAGTACCGATAAAATAAGAGAAATTCAAAACATATATAGAATTCTTTATCAAAAAAATTATAACAATTCTCAAGCTGTAGAAAAAATTGAAGCAGAAATGGAAGCTACACCAGAAAGAGATGAAATAATTTTATTCATTCGTAATTCTCAAAGAGGAATTATGAAAGGATATTGGGGAGGATAAATAGTAAAACAAATTTAAAATGGCAACAACATCAGATATTAGAAATGGTTTATGTATTCGTTATAATAATGATATATATAAAATTGTAGAGTTTTTACATGTAAAACCCGGTAAAGGTCCAGCATTTGTTAGAACAAAATTAAAAAGCGTTACCAATGGAAAAGTAATTGACAATACCTTTCCAGCGGGTAGAAAAATAGAGGATGTTAGAGTTGAAACTCATAAATTTCAGTATTTATATAATGAGGGAGATACTTTTCATTTCATGAATCAACAAGATTATACTCAAATTTCATTGCAGAAAGAAACTTTAGATTCTCCTGATTTGATGAAAGAAGGAGAAGTAGTAACTGTAATTATTAATTCTGAAGATGAGATGCCATTATCTGTAGACATGCCAGCTAGTGTAATTTTAGAAGTAACACATACAGAACCAGGAGTAAAAGGTAATACGGCAACTAATGCTACGAAACCAGCTACAGTTGAATCAGGTGCTACAGTAAATGTTCCTTTATTTATTAATGAAGGTGATAAAATAAAAGTAGAAACTACTAAGGGAACTTACCAAGAACGCATCAAAGAATAATTTTTGTAATGAGCAAAAGAACCTTAGAGGAAATAAATCAGACAGAAAAAGAGTACTGGAATGAAGGTAAGCTCGAAAGAACAAAAATTAAAAAACTTAGAAGACACTCTTTTTATTACTCATCTAGAAGAGAGAAAAAAATTATCGATAAACTTATAGAAGAGTTTCAAGGAAAAAATGTGCTAGAAATAGGCTCTTATTCTTGGTCTTTTTGGTTCAATGATACTACTATCCCAAAAAAATTAACCTGTATTAATATTTCTGAAACAGAATTAGAATCAGGGAAATTATTAGCAAAGGATAAACCTTTTGATATTGAACATATTTTAATGGATGCAAATAACTTAACTTTTGAAGACAACACCTTTGATGTTGTTTTTGGAGGAGCAATACTTCATCATTTAGATATTGGAATAACAATTCATCATATACATAGAGTTTTAAAGCCAGGAGGAAAAATAGTTTTCTTAGAACCTTTAAATATGAATCCTTTGTATCGATTGTACAGAAGGCTAAACCCAAAAGAGAGAACACCAGATGAACATGCTTTAGTAGCTTCAGATTTTAAAATACTTAAAAAGAAATTTACATTCAATCATTATTTCTTTGACTTCTTTTCTGTAATTACAGGTTTTATCTCATTAAAAATTTTTGGAGATAAAAAATATAATAACTGGATTAATAAAACAGGCTATTATTTAGATGTCTTCTTCTCTAAAATCCGATTTATGCATCCTCTATTTGCACGTGTTATTCTATTCGGAGCAAAAAAATAATATAGTATGAAATTTAAATCACCACAAACTCTTAGTGTAATTGCAAAACTTATTGAAGCTCAATATGTAGGTGATGATGATTTTTCAATCACTGGAATTAATGAAATTCATGTTGTAGAGCAAGGTGATATTGTTTTTGTAGATCACCCTAAATATTATTCTAAAGCTTTACAGTCGAAAGCAACTACAATACTAATTAATAAACAAGTAGATTGCCCAGAAGGAAAATCTCTATTAATATCAGACGATCCATTTAGAGATTTTAATAAGATAACCAAACATTTTAATCCATTTATTTCATCTAAAAATAGTATTTCTGATTCCGCAATTATAGGAGAGGGAACTATTGTGCAACCTAATGTTTTTATTGGAAATAACGTAATAATTGGCAGTCATTGCGTCATTCATCCCCATGTGACAATTTACGATGATTGTATTATTGGAAATAATGTTACTATTCATGCAAATACTGTGCTTGGTGCCGATGCTTTTTATTATAAGAATAGAGATTCAGGTTATGATAAATTAATTTCTGGTGGTAGGGTTGTATTAGAAGATGATGTAGATCTAGGAGCATCATGTACTATAGATAGAGGAGTAACTGGCGATACAACGATTCGACAAGGAACAAAAATAGATAACCAAGTTCATGTGGGACATGATACAATTATTGGTAAGAAGTGCCTCATTGCATCTCAAACAGGGATTGCTGGTTGTGTTATTATAGAAGATGAAGTTACTATTTGGGGACAGGTAGGTACAAATAGTGGCATAACAATAGGGAAAGGAGCAACAGTTTTAGGTCAAACTGGGGTTACAAAATCAATTTCTGGAGGCAAAACATATTTTGGAACTCCAATATCAGAGTCTAGAGAAAAATTAAAAGAACTCGCAGAAATTAAAAGATTCTTAAAAGAAAGAAAGAAAGGCTAAAATTCTTTTTTTAAAAGCGACAATCCACTATTTTTGCAACATCAAAAAACAATATAATCATGAGTGTTTTAGTAAATAAAGATTCAAAAATAATAGTACAAGGATTTACTGGTAGTGAGGGTACTTTTCATGCAGGTCAGATGATTGACTATGGTACCAATGTTGTAGGTGGAGTTACTCCAGGAAAAGGAGGACAAGAGCACTTAGGGAAGCCCGTTTTTAATACAGTAAAGAATGCGGTAGATACTGTACAAGCAAATACTTCAATTATTTTTGTACCACCAGCTTTTGCAGCTGATGCTATTATGGAGTCTGCTGACGCAGGAATTTTAGTAATTATCTGTATTACGGAAGGGATTCCTACTGCTGATATGGTTAAAGTAAAAGCGTATTTAGAAGATAAAGATTGTACTTTAGTTGGACCAAATTGCCCAGGAGTTATTACACCTGATGAAGCTAAAGTTGGTATTATGCCAGGTTTTATATTTAAAAAAGGAAAAGTAGGTATTGTATCTAAATCAGGAACTTTAACTTACGAAGCCGCAGACCAAGTAGTAAAACAAGGATATGGAATAACTACAGCTATTGGTATTGGTGGAGACCCAATTATTGGTACAACTACAAAAGAAGCTGTAGAATTATTAATGAATGATGATGAGACAGAAGCAATTGTAATGATTGGTGAAATAGGAGGGAATTTAGAAGCTGAAGCTGCACAATGGATCAAAGCCGATGGTAATAGAAAACCAGTAGTTGGTTTCATTGCAGGACAAACTGCTCCAGCAGGTAGAACGATGGGACATGCTGGTGCTATAGTAGGCGGAGCTGATGATACAGCACAAGCTAAAATGAAAATATTAGCTCAAAATGGAATACATGTAGTAGATTCTCCGGCAAAAATTGGAGAAATGGTTGCGAGTGTATTAAACTAAATACTACAATTTTAATGAATATAATTCCCGTCTTGTACGGGAATTTTCATTTAAAAAAGAAAAATTATATTTGACAATCAACTAACAGGGTTACTATGTAACTAAAAAATTATAATTATAAACATATGAAATTATTAGAAAACAAAACGGCTATCATTACAGGCGCAACTAGAGGTATAGGTAGAGGTATTGCACTAGAGTTTGCAAAGCAGGGTGCTAATGTTGCGTTTACATATAGTTCTTCAGTAGAGGCAGCTACATCTTTAGAAAATGAACTGTCAGCAATGGGAGTAAAAGCTAAGGGATATCAATCTAATGCGGCAGAATTTGATGCAGCTCAAGAATTAGCTAAATCTGTATTAGAAGAGTTTGGTTCTATAGATGTATTAATTAATAATGCTGGAATTACTAAAGATAATTTGTTAATGAGAATTACCGAAGAAGATTTTGATAAGGTAATAGAGGTGAATCTAAAATCTGTTTTTAATTTAACAAAAGCTGTTATTAGACCTATGATGAAGCAAAGAGGAGGATCTATTATAAATATGAGTTCTGTAGTTGGATTAAAAGGGAATGCTGGTCAAACAAATTATGCAGCGTCTAAAGCTGGAATTGTTGGCTTTTCTAAATCTGTAGCGCTAGAGCTAGGTTCAAGAAATATTAGAAGTAATGTGATTGCTCCTGGTTTTATAGAAACAGAGATGACTGCAAAACTAGACGAGACTGTTGTTCAAAGTTGGAGAGATTCTATTCCATTAAAAAGAGGAGGAAGCCCTGAAGATATTGCACATGCATGTGTCTTTTTAGCATCAGATATGAGTACATATATTACGGGCCAAACATTAAGTGTTGATGGTGGAATGCTTACTTAAGAAAACATTAACAAGATATTTAGAAAACCTGTGTCAATTAAAGATACAGGTTTTTCTTTTTTACAAGAGATATTTATATCTTTCATTTTTAAATACACAAATTGAGTTCAGCAAACCTTTTTTTAATAGTAATCGCCATACTTGTTAGTCTTGCAACTTCCTATTTTCAATATTTTTATAAAATAAAAAATAGAAGTAAGGTTACTTATGTACTTTATCTATTAAGAGCTTTTAGTATTTTTCTTTTACTACTTCTTATTATCAATCCAACAATAAAGAATTCAGAAATTCAAAATACCAAGCCTATACTTTCTGTGCTTCTAGACAATTCTGAATCTATAGCATACTTTAAAGACGATGAAGTAGTAAATCATATTCTCGAAGATTTTAAGAATGACAAGAGTCTTAATAATAAATTTGATGTTTCTTACTTTTCCTTTGATCGGGATTTTAAAATACTAGATACGCTTAACTATCTTGGAAATCAAACAAATATTAGTAAAGCAATTAATTCGGTAAATGCTATATATAAAGATAAAATTGCTCCTATTGTATTAATTTCTGACGGTAATCAAACCTTAGGAAATGATTATGAGTTTTCTAATACAGCTAATGAAATATATTCGATTGTAATTGGCGACACAGTTAGATATAAAGATTTAAAAATCAGTCAATTAAATGTTAATAAATATAGCTATTTAAAGAATAAATTTCCTGTTGAGAGTATATTGTATTACCAAGGCGAAGAGCCTGTTACATCCGTTTTTACAATTTCGCGTAAAGGCAAAAGAGTTTTTTCTAAAAAAGTATCTTTTTCAAGCTCTAGAAGAACTGCTACTATAGAAACATCATTGCCCTCGTTAGCAACTGGAAAAAACTATTATACTGCTACTATACAAAGAGTATCTGGAGAGAAAAATACATCCAATAATACAAAAACATTTAGTGTAGAAGTTATTGACGAGCAAACTAAAGTTGTTCTATTGACATCAATCTTGCATCCAGATATTGGAGCTTTTAAAAAAGCAATAGAAACCAATAAACAACGTGTTGTTGAGGTTAAAATTATTGGAAAAGAAAACTATAACCTCAATGATTATCAATTGGCGATACTATATCAACCAAATAGAACGTTTGATGATACTTTTAAAACTATTAAAGAAAATAAAACAAACTACATCGTTGTTACTGGAACTAAAACAGATTGGAATTATTTAAATAGCTTAGCCTTAGGCTTTTCTAAAAATGCGATTAATAAATCTGAAAATTATATTGCCGATTATAATAAGAACTTCTTAGTTTTTGGCCAAGAAGATATTGACTTTAATCAATTTCCACCTTTAGAAGATAAGTTTGGAGAGAGTTTTTTTACCAAACCTTACGAGCCTATGTTATTTCAAAATATCAATGGCATTCCTTTAAATTTTCCATTATTAGCAACATTAGAAGAAGATGATCAGAAATCAACAATACTTTTAGGAGAAGGTATTTGGAAGTGGAGAGCTTCTAGTTATTTAAGCCAAAACTCTTTTGAAGATTTTGATAATTTTATAGATAACTTAATTCAGTATGTAGCTTCCACCAAAATAAGAAGAAGGTTAGATGTAGAAATAGATGCTATTTTTCCAGCAAATGTATCTATTAATATTAGCGCTTTATATCTTGATAACAATTATAGATTTGACTCTAGGGCTTCGATAACCATGGAAATTATAAATGAAGATAAAACTATTAAAAGAGAATTGCCATTTTCGGTAATCGGCAATTCGTATCAATTAAGTATTGAAGATTTACCCCCTGGAAATTATTCATATAAAGTCAAAGTAAAAACTCAAAATGTATCTACAGCTGGTACTTTTAAAGTAACGGCATATAAGGTAGAAGAACAATTTACGAGAGCAAATAAAGAAAAATTAGATAGACTGGCAGAAAGAACAGGAGGTAAGCTATATCATAAATCGCAAGTAGAAGAATTAGTAACATCATTACTAAATAATCCAACGTATTATACCACTCAAAAAACTATTATAAAAGATAAAAACATTATCGATTGGATATGGGTTTTAGCAATAGTTTTAGTAGTATTAACTATCGAATGGTTTATTAGAAAGTATTACGGAAAAATATAATATGAATTTTCACACTAGAAAATGGGTAAAACCCGAAGATTTAAATCCTAATGGAACTTTATTTGGAGGAAGATTATTACAATGGATAGATGAAGAAGTAGCCCTATATGCTATCATTCAGCTAGAAATCTCTAGAACGGTTACAAAATATATGTCTGAAATAGATTTTGTTAGTTCAGCCAAGCAAGGTGATATTATTGAGATAGGTATTGAGGTTGTTAGTTTTGGAAACTCTTCTATTACATTAAAATCTGAAGTTAGAAATAAAATTACTCGTAAAACTATTATTTGCATTGATAAGATTGTTATGGTAAGTTTAGGCGAGGATGGAAAACCTTTTAAGCATGGTAAAACAAAAGTTGAATATGTAAAAGATCGATTAAAAGATGATTGATGCATCTTCTGACTTTTATTAGACCAACTAAACGAAGATTATGATTACAATCACTATAATTCATAACTTTAGTCGTAAATTTGATAAAACTTAAAAATTAATTAAAATGGCAAATAATCAAGTAGAATTTAAATTTCCAAAAGGAGGTATAATTACTATCATCATAATCATTGTAGGTATTATTTTTATTTCTAAGTCAACTGTTACTATAGGCTCAGGAGAAAGAGGAGTGTTATATAAATGGATTGGTGGTGTAGAAACAGAAGCTCCTCCTTTAGGAGAAGGATTTAATATTGTAGCACCATGGAACAGGGTATTTAAGTATAATGTAAGACAGCAAGAGTTTTTTGAAAGAGAAATGTCTGTGCTTTCTTCTAATGGATTAGAAATTAAATTAGACGCCTCTGTTCTTTATGAAGCGAATAGCTCGACTGTAGCATTATTACATCAAACAAGAGGGGAAGGATACTTACAAAGTGTTATCATACCGGCTATACGTTCTGCCACCAGAAGTGTAGTAGGGCGCTATACACCAGAACAACTGTATTCTACAAAAAGAGATGCAATACAGAATGAGATTTTTGAAGAAACAAAAAAGATAGTTGAGCCTCAGTATATACAATTAAACAGTGTTTTAGTAAGAGATGTTACTTTACCTCCTACCATTAAAGAGGCTATTGAGCGTAAGCTAAAACAAGAGCAAGAATCTTTAGAATATGAGTTTAGATTAACAAAAGCTAAAAAGGAAGCTGAGCGCCAAAGAATTGATGCTGAAGGTAAAGCAGCTGCTAATAAAATATTAAGTGCTTCTTTAACAGATAAGATATTACAAGAGAAAGGAATTGAAGCTACCTTAAAATTAGCAGAATCTAACAATAGTAAAGTCATTGTTATTGGTTCTGGAAAAAATGGAATGCCTATCATTTTAGGAAACCAATAAAGAGAAACATTATATCTCTATTAAAAGTATAAGCTGCCATTTGGCAGCTTTTTTCATTTCTTAAATATCTGTTAAACTATAATGCTTATTGTAACATGAATGAAATACTTAAGTCTTATAGATGTAAACAATTAAGAAATTAAAAAAACATATACCATGATAAATAATAGCAGCACACAAAGAAAACTTCAGACTGAGACTTTAAATTCAAGAAGATTAGTTTGGAACACCAGAAGAAATTATGACTACAAGTTTAGAACCTCATACTTTAGTTAAAAAAAGAATAGTTAGTTAGTTTTTAATAGTGAAAAAGGGTTGAAAATATATTTTTTAGCCCTTTTTCTTTTTAGGTAACCTACTTCTTTCAATTTTTCCTTTCTTTAGAGCTTTATGGTTTTCATAGCAATCTAAAATGGCTTCAATGAGTTGTAAATCGCTAGCTTTTTTTGTAAAATATTCGGAATAGTTACAGTCTGATATTAATTCCTTTAGTTCTTGACTATCCATTTCTAAATATTCCATCATCACTTCTCTATCAAACTTACCAGCCATAATTTTACGAAGATTATCTTCTTTTTTAATCTTCTGAAGTTTTTTTAACTGTTTTGGTTTTTTTCCAAAGTGATTATACAAAAAATCAATAGGTTGGAATAATGCAGCAATCGGAGATTTAAAATTCCTAGCTCTAGGTTTACCAACTTCATAAGTTTGAGGCAACCCATTAATTTTAATTCTAGTAAACTTGTCTTTAGGCACTTGCTTAACATCTACTTCCAAAACTCCAATAAGCTTAGTCGATTTTATAACTACTTCTCTTACTTCTTGAGCTCTTTCATAAAGTTCAATCAACAATTCGTTTCCCTTTAAAAGGTCATTAGTTACCTTTATTTTTATAGAAGAGTATCCTAAATACGATACAATAATGGTGTCATTTGCTACTGTGCTAATATCAAACAATCCTTTATCATTTGTAATAGTACCAATTACAGAATTCAAATTTAATATATGTGCAGCGCTCAAAGCTTTTTTACTTATAGCATCTATAACTTGACCTTTTAATGTGCTTACTTTTAAGGAGTCTGTTTGTGAAAATACGCTAACAGAAAAAAGTATTAAAGAATAAAATAGAAATTTTCGCATCTGCAAATTTAACGATTAAGGTTTCAATATAGGTTAATTTACTGTGAAAAAGAGCTGGTTTAAAACGTTTTGGTTTTATTTAATCTTGTAATGTCAAATTCTTCTATATCTATACTATAAAAATCTTTAGAAGGTTCTATTCTTGAATCATTTTGATTTACTAGACCACCTAAGAGATATATTTTCCCTTTAGCATAAAAAATTTCAGGCTCAATAACATCAATGTCTATTAAATATTGATCTAATTCTTTGGTAAGCGTATTAAATGTTAATATTCTACTTTTTACATAGATATAAATCATATGTTCATAAGAAGTTAATGAAGGTTTGTCTTCTTTTTTAAACAATACTCCTTCAATTTTCCAACGACCAGTTTTTAAATTAAAAGATTCAATGTTCTTTAATTTCATTCCATTAAAACCTCCAAACATATAAATAGTGTCATCTATAAGAACTCCATTCATTTCCTTAGGTACTGGCATATAGCCAATATGATACCAATAGCCGCTTTTTAAATCATATACATGTACTTTATTATCGAATACCTTTCTACCGTTTTTTAATTGCTTATTAGAGCCACCTAACACAACAAGTTTATCTTTATATAGAAAAGATCCAAAATTTACGGCCTTATGAGGATTCGTTTTGTCAATTGCAATTCTATTTTCCTTTATAGAATATTCTTCAATTTTGTTTTCTAAATATTCAAATTTTCTATTAGTTGCTAACCTTTTACCTCCAATAGTTAATAATTTTCCATTGTAGTGATGCACATTATGATATGCTCTTTTGATAAATTTTTTATTAGAGGTCTCCCAAGACTTATTTTCAATATCATAGGTATAGAGGTTTCTGTTAAACCTCTTCCAGGTAATCTCTCCACCTAACTCGGATAAAATGTTTTCTACATAACCACCATTATTTGGATTAAATCTAGAAATAATAGGATCTAAAACAATATCTTTTCTTACTGGGTTAAACTTATCTGAAGCATCGCCTCCTACAATATAGAGTATGTTATTAATAAATGCATGTCCAAAGCCATATAGACCTTTCTCCATTGGAGGTAATTTTTCATAACTAAGAAAAGTTTTTAATTTTTCTCTTTTTGTAGTTACCGTAACTTCATCTAGTGATTGAGTTTTTGAAGTTAGCTGTATAATAAATTTGCGTTTTTTTAAATCGGAAAATGAAATTTTTAAAGTAATATAATTAATGTGAGATATAACTATGGTGTCTCGGTTCTTAAGAGGGCTTTTTAATCTTAATTTAAAATAACCTCTATTATTTGTAGAAGTCCCTTGATGCATTCTTTGGCTATAAATACTAGCTTCAGCAATACTAAGATTATTTTGATTGACAACCCTTCCTTTTATATTTTGAGATTGCAAGCTGAAAGAAAAAATCAGCATCAATTGGACTATGAGAACTTTTAAAATTTTCATTAATAAGATGATTAGTTTTAAAAATTAGCTCAAAAACTATACCAATTAATATGAGTGTATAAAGGCATATAACAGGAGTCAACCTACACATTCTATTGGATACAAGCTTTATAAAGATTATTTAGGTTATTGATAATAATATATAAAAATTCAAGCAGGTGAATTACTTTTTATTTAAGAAATATTTGTGAAAGAAGCTTCCACTAATCTTACTTACTCCTGATTAATTTTGTCTTTGAATTTGTTTTAACGGAAATACGCAATCTAATATGCAGAAAAGCGAATCTTTATATACACTCTGTTTTATTATTTTTATCATTCAGTTTTGTCAAGAAGATGGCATTTAGGCTTTTTAAACAAATTACTATTATCTCTTAATATTTTGATTTACAATGTTTAGCGGAAAATGGTGAGTTTGAAAAATCACCATTTACAGTGAATTGAAAAATTAAAAATATTTTCTAATTTCACGTTCAACAATGTTATAAAGAAAAAATATAGTTATAAAAAAATTCAAAAAAAGAAAATAATGAAAAGAACAAATTTATTTACCCTCTTATTGTTATTAAATGTATTTGCCTTATTAACATCCTGCGGAGAAAATGAAGACAATTCTAATAATTTAAAAATTTATAATTCAACTAATATTACGAAAAAAGAGTTAAAAAATTATTTTAACTCAAAAGGAATTGATATCACATTTGAAAAGCCTAAATATCTTAATGAAAAGAAGATAATACTTAAACCTTTAAAATTTAAAACAATTCAAGAATTAGATACTTATTTAAATACGATAAATAAAATATATAATAATCAAGCTGAAAGCGAACAAGATGTTTTAACTCACCATTACCCTGATGATTTAGGAGGAAGTTTTGAAGAGGGGCCAACTTTTTATAGACATAAAACTAGAATAGGAGGAGTATTTAGTTCTATATACTTAAACATTTCTTTTATTAAAGATAAATGTGAGCCAAGAAATTTGACTTCATGGATTACAGGTAATGCATATTCATCTACTTATACTGAGATGTCTTCATATTTAACTAAAGGCACTTCCTTTGGAAATTCTCCTGTTACTGTTCCAATATATTATGGAGTAATTGGCACTTTGACAACTCAAGTTGAAGTTGCAGGTATTATTGCATATAATACAGTGAATGCTAATTCAACAGGAACACATTATTGTAAGAAATAAATTATGCCTCATAAAAAACTAGCTATTAAATTTTAATAGGTGTTTATTTAAATATCTGTTTTTCTATATATTTTAAGAATCATGTTAATTCCATCATAGGAAGCAAAGAAAAATACGGTTATTAAATAATTAAAAAAGTGCGTACAACAGGAGTCGAACCTGCACATCCTATTGGATACAAGCCCCTCAAGCTTGCGCGTCTACCAATTCCGCCATGTACGCAGAAGTAAGACCGCAAATATAATATCATTGTTCTCTAATATCAGCATTTTTATAGATGATTTTACGATATTTGTTAAAATTTTTTAGATGAAAATTGTGCTTTTAGGATACATGGCTAGTGGAAAAACGACTATTGGAAAAGTTTTATCTGAAAAATTATTTCTTCCATTAATAGATCTAGATAAATATATTGCTGAAAAAGAAAAATTGAGTATTTCAGATATTTTTAAAAATAAAGGCGAGATCTATTTTAGAAAAATTGAGCATCAGTATTTAAAAGAATTATTGTCTTTAAAAGATAAATTTATACTATCATTAGGTGGTGGAACTCCTTGTTATGCAGGAAATATGGATTTGATTTCACAAAATGAAGATGTTATTTCTATATATCTTGATGCTAATATTCCAACCATAGTTGAAAGGTTAAAGAAAGGGAAGAAAAGACGACCTTTAGTAGCGTCACTTTCAGATGAAAAATTAACTGAATTTGTTGCTAAACACTTATTTGAAAGAAGAAATTTTTATAACCTTGCAAACCATAGGGTTTCAGTTACTAATAAGTCACTGTCAAATGTTGTAACAGAGATAAGAATTTTATTACACTAAGTAAGCGCTTGCATCATTATTTTCAAAAGTAACATGAATATGTTCTTGAATAGAAGTAGAGAGAGAGAGACCTTTAAAATCTGCCTTAACAGGAAATTTCTTGTGATTTCTATTGACTAAAACTGCAGTTTTAAATTGTTTCAATGGCACTTCTAAAAAATGTTTAATACCATAAATTAATGTGCTTCCAGAATTCAAGACGTCATCTACTAATACTAAAGATTTATTTTTATAAAGATCACTAGATATATTTGTAGTAATTGGCTTTAAAGGATTTTTTTTATCAATCTTAACTTCACAAAGGATAATATCTAAAGAAGAAATTTCTTTTAAAACTTTTGATAATCTATTTGCAAAAACAAAGCCATTACCATTAATTCCTGCCAAAATAATTATTTTTTCCTTTACATTACTTTCAAAGATTTGATAGGCAATTCTTTTTGTTTTTTGCTCAATTTGCGAGTTTGTAAGGATTATATTTTTTTTAGTTGTCATATTAGTCTTCTGATTCGTTATAGTTATCAATATCCCTTCTATCTTTTTTAGTTGGTCTTCCTGTACCTTTTTTTCTATAATATTCTTTAGCGTATTTAAGTAATTCAGTCTTATTAAATTCCTCAATAGGTGTTTTATCCTTTCTATACAAATCTACTAATTTGGCACCAACTCTACTATCAGGAATGTCTAAAACTTCAATGATATAATTAATCTGATTTTTTCTTAGCTGAATAATTTCATGACCAAATAACTCCTTAGAAGGTTTAGCTATACGGTCATTTAATTTAATATGCCCCTTTTTACAAGCTTCTGTAGCTAAATTTCTAGTTTTGAAGTAACGAATACACCACAAGTATTTATCTATTCTCATACAAAAAGTTAAAAAATAAGATTTCCTTTTAAACAAAGGTATAAAAATGGTAAATTGCGGCTCTAATTATTTACATTAAATGATAAAAATTAAACACCTATTTATAACTGCTATATTATCGGTAATTATTTACTCTTGTGGCAACAATAATAATGGTTTTGCTGTCGATAATTTCGATCATGCAGGACAAGCCATTATAGATAACGATTCGATAATTAATTTTTTAAATAGTCATTATTTCGATGATGCCATTGATTCTATTAAAGCAATAGACGCAGGACAGACTCCTTTAATTAATGATTCTAGATTAAGTAGTGAACAAGTCACTGAAGACGAAGTTGAATATACAATTTACACTTTTACAAATAGAGTAGGGGACCCAGATCCTGTAAAAGGATTTCCTACTGTTATGGATTCTGTTCTTACAAAATATAAAGGGTACTATTTAAGTAGTTCTAGTACTACAATAACTTTTGATGAAAGAATTTCACCAATTTGGTTTACTTTGAATGGTGTGATTAGAGGTTGGACATATGGTCTTGTAAATTTTAAAGGCGGAAGAAATATTACCAATAATGGACCTATTACTTATGAAAATGAAGGTAAAGGAATCTTGATTTTCCCTTCTGGACTTGGGTATAGAAACACAGGAACACCTACGATACCTGGGAATGTACCTTTAATCTTTTATATTAGATTATTAGACCTAGTAGAAGGTACAGATCATGATGGAGATACTATTGCGTCTATTTTAGAAGATCCAGATGGTGATGGTGATCCTAGAAACGATGATACAGATGAAGATGGTATTCCAGATTATTTTGACATTGATGATGATGGAGATGGTAGACCAACAAGTGAAGAAGATGCCAACAACAATGGAGACTTAACAGATGATGATACTGATGGAGATGGTACTCCTGATTATTTAGATCCAGATAACTAATAAAAAAAGCTCTTGAGAAATCAAGAGCTTTTTTATTTTATTATAATAAATACGTTTAGAGTCTATAAGAAAGTCCTACAATAATTTGATTTACTCGAGTGTCAAAATTAACTGAACCATTAGTAACAGTACTATCTAAAAAAGAGGTTTCTGTTCCAGACAAACTTCTTTCCCAGCGTATATCAATACCTATTCTTCCTAAATCTACTCCAGCACCAAACTGTAATCCCATTGTAAAATCTTCGACTTTGACTTCAGTGATATCACTTAAACCAAATTTAGAAGATAAAGCATACTGAAAAGAAGGACCTGCAAAGACATTTGCAAAACCTAGTATTTTCTTTCCAAATAAGATTGGAATATCAATCTTATTAAAAGTATATGTTGTAGATTTTTGTGTAGTTGGATTAGAGCTATATACCACTTCGTTTTTTAGTTGGGTATATACTAATTCAGGTCTAATATAAATACCAAATAATTTTGCTCTAGTCCAAACACCTACATGGTATCCCGATTTACTTTTTGCTCCAGAGAAAACGTCATTAGTTACATTAGAAAAAGAATCTGAGTTATAATTGATTCCAGCTTTTACTCCAAATTGAATTTGTGCATTTGATAATTGACTGCATAGAGCAATCATGAATACGAATACTATTTTTTTCATAATTAAAATGTTTTATACATAGACGCTTTATTTTAGAAAAAGGTTATTTTCTAGATAAAACTTTTTCTACAGCAGCAACTACAGCCACATCATTAATGTTATATTTTTCCATTAATTGAGCAGGTGTAGCTGATTCTCCAAAAGTATCGTTTACAGCAACAAACTCCTGTGGAGTTGGATTATTAAGTGTTAAACATCGAGCAACACTTTCACCTAACCCTCCATATTTGTTATGCTCCTCTGCAGTTACAATACAGCCAGTTTTTGCCACAGAATTTAAGATTATTTCTTCATCTAATGGTTTGATAGTGTGTATATTAATAACTTCAGCACTAACCCCTTTAGCTTCTAGTTTTTCTGCAGCTAGTAAAGATTCCCAAACTAAATGACCTGTAGCAACAATAGTAACATCTGTACCTTCTGATAAAAGGATTCCTTTTCCAATTTCAAAAGGTTGATCTGTTGGCATAAAAACAGGTACTGCTGGCCTTCCAAACCTCAGATATACTGGCCCGTGATGTTCTGCAATAGCAATAGTAGCTGCTTTTGTTTGATTGTAATCACAAGTATTAATTACTGTCATGCCAGGCAACATTTTCATCAAACCGATATCTTCTAATATTTGATGTGTTGCTCCATCTTCTCCAAGAGTAAGGCCTGCATGTGAAGCACAAATTTTAACGTTCTTATCAGAATAAGCGATAGATTGTCTTATTTGATCGTACACTCTACCAGTAGAAAAGTTAGCAAAAGTACCAGTAAATGGAATTTTACCCCCAATTGTCATACCTGCAGCAATTCCCATCATATTTGCTTCTGCAATTCCAACCTGAAAGAATCGTTCAGGATGATTCTTTTCAAAAGCATTCATTTTTAGCGACCCTGTTAAATCTGCACATAAAGCAACGACATTTGGATTTGTTTTTCCTAGTTCAGTTAAACCATCTCCAAAACCAGACCTAGTATCTTTTTTTTCTGTGTACGTATATTTCTTCATTATATGTTTGTTGTGTTGAATTCGCGTGTAAAAATAAACTTTTATTAAAGGTTTTTATTTATAATTTCATCAATTCTTTATACAATTTATGAACAGGTAATCCCATGACATTAAAGTAGCTTCCTTCAATCTTGTTAATACCTATTAGTCCAATCCAATCTTGGATTCCATAACTCCCAGCTTTATCAAAAGGTTGGTATTTTTTTAAGTAATAATGTATTTCTTCTTCTAACAAATCATTAAAAAACACTTTTGTGCAGTCATTAAAAACTTCTTGTCTTATGGAGGTTTTAATACTTACAGAAGTATATACTTTATGTACACTACCTGATAATTTTTTCAACATTAAAAAAGCATCATTATAATCTTTTGGTTTGCCAATTGCTTCATTATTAAGCCAAACAATAGTATCAGAAGTAATTAGAATTTCTTCATCTTTTAAGTTTGTAAAAACACTTGCTTTTAATTCTGCCAAATAATCTGTAATCTTTGAAGCCGTTAAGTTGTTAGGATATATTTCTTCTATTTCTCTTAATTCAATTTTAAAAGGAATATCTAAATCTTTAAAGAACTGTTGTCTTCTAGGAGATCCAGAGGCTAGTATGATTGAATATTTGGAAAGTTTTTCTTTTAACATGATTTAAAATTTAACCAATAACATAGATAATATGCCAAATAACATAATTACTTTCATAAAACTACTTAGAAAAATAAAATCTTTTTTCTTTTCAGCGCTCCATAAAACATATATAAAATAGGCTAGAGGTAGTATGATACATATAAGGAAATACCAAGCAATGATATTTGATGATGAATAGAAAAAATCATTCGTAATTAAACAGGCCAATACAAATAATAAAAGGGTTACTATGATTGCAATTGCTTTAGTTCTTTTAATACCTAAAAGAATCGGTAAAGTTTTCATTCTAACATGATAATCTCCATTGATATCTATAATATCTTTTATGATTTCTCTTACTAATGTTGTTAAGAATGAAAAAGAGATATAGTACACTAAGAAAACATAAATTGTAACGGAACTAAATATTCTTGACAGAATATTCAAAAAGCCAATTTCTCTTTTGAGTCCAGTAGTCTCAAATAAATAGATCAGATAGATGACTAAACTACCCATGAAGGCCACAGTTATATTTCCTATTAATGGATATCTTTTAAAATACTTCGAATATATATACAGGACTAAAAATGATCCAATAAAGATTAACGAAAAATAGATTTCATCTATTTGTTTAGAAACATATATTCCTATTAGAATCCCAATAATAGTAAAACCTATATAGTTATACCAAGCACTTCGAATCCCAATCGTTTGATTTACATACACTTTGTTTGGTTTATTAATATGGTCTATTTCTACATCAAAAATATCATTAATGATATATCCTCCAATAGTAATACAAAGAATACTTATGGCAAGTAAAATAAAGTGTAATGTTGAAAATAGTGTGTTTAAAAAAGGATGTATTAAAGCATATCGAGTCAAAACCATAATTAAGGTAATCATTAATAGATTTTGATACCGTATAAGCTTTAAAAATGAATACATTAATTGTAGTTCTTTTTTATTCTTGCTAAATCTCTTTTGCTATCACGTTCTTTCATAACTTCTCTTTTATCATGAGTCTTTTTCCCTTTGGCTAAAGCAATTTCTAGTTTTGCATACCCATTTTCATTGATAAACAATCTAAGTGGCACTATAGTATTCCCTTTTGCTTCTACATCCTTTTTTAAGGATTTAAGTTCTCTTTTATTTAATAATAATCTGCGTTCACTTTTCGGCTTATGATTAAACTGATGTCCATAAATATATTCTTCTATATACATGTTTATAATGAACAATTCTCCTCTTTCATTAAACTCACAAAAACTCTCTGTAATTCTAGCTTTACTTAGGCGTATAGATTTTATCTCTGTTCCTGTTAATTGTATTCCAGCTACGAGTTTATCTAATATTTCAAATTCAAAATGCGCTTTTTTATTCTGTATGTTAATGTTCTTCTGCATATGTTTGCAAATATAATGATAATTGAAAGGCTTTTTGATTGATTAATTTAGTTGATTTTCTATTTTAATTAAGATTAAAATCATATTCTTTCTTGTAATTTTGCAGCATTAAATCGACCTAATAAAAAAACTTAATGAAAAGCTTTTACGTCATCTTTTGTGTTTTATTTATTTATAGTTGTAATCCAACTAAAAAAGAAATGTCTGCTCAAGAAATTATAGACAATGCTATTGCCTATAGCGGAGTTGATATGGTTGCAAATGCAACAATCTCCTTTAATTTTAGGGATAAACTATATATATCCGACAGAAATAATGGCGCTTTCTCTTTGAAGCGCATTACTAAAAATGATACAGTTGTTACTAAAGATATTCTATCTAACGATGGTTTTAAAAGATTCATAGACGATATAGCGATAAAAGTAATAGACTCTATGGCTATTAAATATAGTGAGTCTATTAATTCAGTACATTATTTTGCTACGTTACCTTTTGGTTTAAACGATAAGGCAGTAAATAAGAAGCTGCTTCAAGAAAAAAACATTAAAGGAAAAGAGTATTATAAAGTAGAAATAACATTTCAACAAGAAGGAGGAGGTATTGATTATCAAGATGTCTTTATTTATTGGATTGAGAAAGAAGATTTTTCAATTGATTATTTAGCGTATAAATTTCATGTTGATGGAGGAGGAGTAAGGTTTAGAGAAGTAACTAATGTAGAAACTGTTAATGGTATTAAGTTTTCAAATTATAATAATTATAAACCTAAAGATTCTAAAGTAAGAGTGTTTGAGTTAGATGACGCATTTGAAAATGAAGAGTTGATTAAGCTTTCTGAAATTAATTTAGAAAACACTAAAGTTCTTTTAAAAAAATAACAATTGTGTATCTCTAATTATTAGATTTGTTGTTCTATTAATAGCTATTATATTATGATGCCTAAAAAATTACTAATTCTTTTTTTATGTTTTACAAGCTTTGTATATGCTCAAAATACAGTAGGCACTATATCTGTAACTAATGATGTATATGACGGATTTACATTGTTCTCTATTCATGAAAAATCTTATTTAATAGATAATTGCGGTAAGGTAATTAATGAATGGACTAGTGAGTTTAGGCCAGGAAATGCAGTTTATTTATTACCAGACGGAAAATTATTACGTGCTGGAAAGGAAGATGGTAATAGCACAATTACTTTTGGAGGTACAGGAGGAGTCGTAGAGTTGTTTGATTGGGATGGCGCTCTTTTATGGCAATATAAATATAATACTAATGATTATAGACAACACCATGATGTATATCCAATGCCAAATGGCAATGTACTAATATTAGCTGCAACTGTCATGACACAAGCAGAAGCAATACAGGCTGGTAGAAATCCTAATTTATTAGAAGATGGAGAGCTATACAATGAAAGGATTTTTGAAGTAGAACCAGTTGGAACAGACCAAGTTAATGTTGTTTGGGAATGGAATGTGAAAGATCATTTAGTACAAGATATTGATAATACTAAAGATAATTTTGGAGGAATTTCAAACAATCCTGGTAGGCTTAATGTAAACTTTATAAATGATGCAGGAGCTGGCGCAAATTGGTTGCACATAAATTCAATACAATATGATGAAGCATTAGACCAGATTGTGATTAGTTCCAGAAATCTTAGTGAGTTGTGGATTATAGATCACTCTACTACAACAGCAGAAGCAGCTTCTAGCAGTGGAGGAACCTATGGAAAAGGAGGCGATTTTTTGTATCGTTGGGGTAATCCACAAGCTTATAATCACGGTTTAGAATCTGATAGATTATTATATGGTCAGCATTACCCACATTTTATAGGTGCTGGTTTAGTTGATGAAGGGAAATTAATTATTTTTAATAATGGTAACGGTCGTACACCTGTTTATTCTGAAGTCTTAATCATTGACCCACCAACAACAAGCCCTGGTGTTTATGCATATACTACATTAGTGCCCTATGGTCCAGTAAATTCTGATTATTCATATTCCGATCAAACAAATGATCCCTCTGACTTTTTTTCATCAATAGTAAGTAGTGCACAAAGATTACCTAATGGAAATATTCTTGTGTGCCAAGGAAGCTCTGGACGTTTTTTTGAGTTAAATCCTAGTAATGAAATTGTTTGGGAATATATTAACCCTGTACATAATAATAATGGAACTGTTTACAATCAAACAGAAACGGCTACAGGTAATACCACTTTTAGAGCTATAAAGTATTCCAAATCGTATAGTGCCTTTACCGGTAGAGATCTTACTCCAGGTATACCCATTGAAGGGAATCCAGATTTAACTCCTTGCGCTACTTTAGGAATAGAAAATCAGTTAATATCAAATAACTTTAAAGTGTATCCTAACCCTGCAAAAAATAGTTTAACAATATCACTTAACACTTTAGTTCAAAAAGCAGAAATATACTCAGTTTTAGGCCTCAAAGTACGAGATTATGAAAGCATAAAGGAACTAGATGTAACTAACTTAACTAGTGGTGTGTACATACTTAAAGTATATGCTGAGAATCAGGTATTTACTAAAAAAATACTTATAGATAAGTAAAACTTAATCTACTTTTAATAAAAGATCAGTTACCTTCCCTTTTGTAATAGTAACAATGTAGAGATTGGCATTGTTTTTATCATCGATTAGTCCATATTTGATGTTTCCTAAAATCTTATTTACAAAAACTGGAGTTGTATTGCTATGCCCAACTATTAAAACAGTTTTCCCTTTAGTATTGGCTTTAAAATCAGCATCATACATCGCTCTAGGATTATACATTTTAATAGTCAAATTCTTTGAGTCAGCTGTTGGCTTTGCTGTTTGTTTGGTTCTATTGTAATTTGTAGAATATACAGCATCAAATTTTACATTCTTGAAAACCTGGCTCCATTTTTTAGCTCTTTTTAAACCATCAGCATTCAAATTAGGATTTCTATTAGCCTTGTCTGTTCTTACTTTTTCAGCATGCCTTATAAAATAATAGGTTGTAACTTCTTCTTGTGCAAAAGTTGTAAATGAACACAAAACAATAATTAAAATACTTAAGATTTTCTTCATGATTAAAATTTTAGATTGCTAATATAAATAAAAAGAAAGCGCTGACAATTTCATCAACGCTTTCAAAAGAACAAAATGTATGCTGTTAACAAGTCAATTTATAGAATGATACATTTTTGTCTTTATATCTTTAATACGTTCTTCAAACGTTTCTGCAGTTAATGGCGTACAAACATTTTTAAATAACTCCATAAGTTCTTTATTATGAATCGCTCTTTTTTGTTTTAATAAATTGAAATGAACAAAGCTTGACCAAATAACAGATTTTAATTCTGTTCTATCTTTATTATACATTCGCATTTCTACATGCAATTCTGAATCTGAGTATTTAATTAATTGTGATTCTATATATACTTTTTCCATGGTTAAAGCTGGTCGGAGGTAGGCTATTTGATTACTTCCAGAAACCCAACTTTTACCTATTTTAGTAGCCATTTTGTACACATCTATATTATAATCATCAACTAATTTGTCTTCTCTATGATTCATAAAATAATTGATATAGTTGCCATTATTTAAGTGATTAAAAGGATCACAATCTTGAAATCGTATTACAGCAGTACTCGTTAATGTTTTTGGTAATTCCATATCATTTATTTATTATACCAATCGGTATATTTTTGATTAAAAAAAATTATTTTCTCATTTCAGTATTAATGATCATCTCTATTTGATCCATAGTATTATGCAAGTATAATGAGCTATTCATTGTGTGAGTCATAAAGACCGCACCTTGTATCATAGTATCCAAGCGTATTGCCCAGTCTATAGCTTTTATCTCTTTCTTAATTTCTCCTTTATGAATACCTTTTTCTATAATTGTAGCAATATATCCTTGTAGTTTTTTAATAGTCTTTCTAACATTGTCTAATAAAAGAGTATTCTGATTGTTGGCATCTACTCCAACATTTAAAATAGGGCAACCTCCAAACTTCTTACTGTAATCAAGATAATCCCTATAGAAGTCAATAATAGCAAATAATCGTTCTATGGTAGTACTAGATTTTGTCGTTCTTAATCTAATATCTGAAATTAATCTACTTACATTATAATCAAAAGCTTTGATTGCTAGCTCTTCTTTGTTCTTAAAATTACCATATATAGCACCTTTCGTCAATTTTGTTGCTTTAGTTAAATCACTAATACTAGTTGCTGCATATCCATGTTTATTAAATATAGGAGCTGCTACGCTAATAATATACTGCTTAGTTTCCTCGCCTTTGGTCATAATTATTACAAATATATATAAAAAATACCGATTGGTATATTTTTAAATACAAAAAAAAGCACTCAAATTTCATGAGTGCTTAAAAAATTAACTTTTAATTAAGTCAGACTGATTTCTAAAAACTAATTGATCATCAAAAGCGTCAAGTAAAATAATACTTTCAGCTGTAACTTTTCCGGCAAGTATTTCTTTAGAAAGTGCATTTAAAACTTCTTTTTGAATCACTCTCTTTACGGGTCTAGCCCCATACTCGGGTTGAAATCCCTTTTTTGCAAGATAAGAAATGGCCTCATCTGTTGCATCTAATAAAATATCTTGCTTAGCAATCATTTTTTTAACGCTTTCTAATTGAATTTCTACAACAGATTTTATGTCATCTTTACTGAGAGGGCTAAACATAATAACGTCATCAATTCTATTTAAAAACTCAGGCCTTACAGATTGTTTTAATAAACTTAGAACTTCTATTTTTGCTAGTTCCATAGCTGTATGAAGCTCTCCTTTTAAGTTGTCTATTTTCTCTTGAATAATATGACTACCCATATTAGATGTCATAATAATGATTGTATTTCTAAAGTCAGCAACTCTTCCTTTATTGTCTGTCAATCTACCTTCGTCTAATACTTGTAATAGGATATTAAAAGTATCTGGGTGAGCTTTCTCTATTTCATCTAATAAAACAACAGAGTAGGGTTTTCTTCTTACAGCTTCAGTTAACTGTCCTCCTTCATTATATCCAACATAACCTGGAGGCGCTCCCACAAGTCTACTCACAGAATGACGTTCCTGATATTCACTCATGTCAATTCTAGTCATAGCATTTTCATCATCAAAAAGATATTCAGCTAATGTTTTTGCTAACTCTGTTTTACCAACTCCTGTGGTTCCAAGAAACAGAAATGAACCAATTGGTTTCTCTGAATTTTGTAGCCCAGATTTTGAACGTCTAACAGCATCAGAAACAGCTTCTATTGCTTCATGCTGGCCAATAACTCTCTTGTGAAGATGGTCTTCTAGTTTTAATAATTTATCTCTTTCTGACTGGATCATTTTGGTGACTGGAATACCAGTCCATTTTGCAACAACCTCTGCTATATCTTCAAAAGTAACCTCCTCTTTAATGAGTGTGTTTTTTTCTTTTCCCTCTAACTGTTGCTGTTCAGTTTCTAGTTGCTCTTGGGCTTGTTTAATCTTACCATACCTTAACTCTGCAACTTTACCATAGTCTCCATCTCTTTCAGCAATATCGGCTTCATGTTTATAATTTTCAACTTCTGTCTTTAGATTTTGAATGGTGTCTACAATCTGTTTTTCAGATTGCCATTTAGCATTAATAGTATTACGCTCCTCCTTGAAGTTTGCTAAATCAACATTTAAAGATTTTAATTTGCTACTATCATTTTCCCTTTTAATGGCTTCAATTTCAATCTCTAACTGCATTATCTTTCTGTCTAATACATCTAAAACTTCTGGTTTAGAATTGATTTCCATGCGTAATTTTGAAGCAGCTTCATCCATTAAATCAATCGCTTTATCTGGTAAAAATCGATTTGTTATATATCGCTGTGATAGTTCAACAGCTGCAATAATGGCTTCGTCTTTAATTCTTACTTTATGGTGTGTTTCATACTTTTCTTTAATTCCCCTAAGAATAGAAATAGCACTTTCTGTATCGGGCTCATCTACTAAAACTTTCTGAAACCGTCTTTCTAATGCTTTATCTTTTTCAAAATACTTTTGGTACTCATCTAGTGTAGTGGCTCCAATGGCTCTTAATTCTCCTCTTGCTAAAGCAGGCTTTAAAATATTCGCAGCATCCATAGCCCCTTGGCCACCACCAGCTCCGACTAATGTGTGTATTTCATCAATAAACAACACAATGTCTCCATCTGAAGTGGTTACTTCTTTGATTACTGATTTTAAGCGCTCTTCAAATTCACCTTTATATTTTGCTCCAGCGATTAATGCCCCCATATCTAAAGAAAAAATCTGCTTCTCTTTTAAGTTTTCTGGCACATCTCCTCTAATAATTCTATGCGCTAAACCTTCGGCAATTGCTGTTTTACCTGTACCGGGTTCACCTACTAGAATGGGGTTGTTTTTTGTGCGCCTAGATAATATTTGAAGTAGTCTTCTAATCTCTTCATCTCTACCAATTACTGGATCAAGCTTTCCTTCTTTAGCCAAATTGTTTAAATCATTCGCATACTTGTTAAGGGCATTATATGTTTCTTCTGCACTCTGAGAAGTTACATTTTCTCCTTTTCTTAATTCATTTATAGTATTTTCTAAATCTTTTAGTTGTACGCCTTGATCTTTTAATATTTGAGAAATTCCACTTTTGGATTTAAAAATTGCGATTATTAAATGCTCAATTGACACATATTCATCACCCATCTTTTTTGCAATAATAGACGCTTCATTAATAGTTTTATTTGCTTCCCGAGAAATCATTAATTCAGAGCCAGTAACTTTTGAAAAACTTTCTAATTGTTTGTCTAAAAGTTGATGAATTAAATTAATATTGACTCCTAACTTCTTTAATATGAAGGGTAACACATTTTCATCTACAGTAGTTATTGCCTTGAAAATATGTTCATTCTCTATTTGATTATGCCCATAACCTTGAGCAAGTTGCTGTGCTTGCTGAATGGTTTCTTGCGATTTTGTTGTATAATTATTAAAATTCATTTTTTCATTTCTTTTTTTGTTGCACATTTACAATGTCAAATTACAGACCAATTAAGATGTTTATAAAAAAGAAGTCAAAATGTCTTTTTTTTATTGATTTTTACTGACTTTTTGACAATGATAGTTTTCGCAATTAATACGACCAAATAAATAAAAAATGGGATTATTCAAGAGTTTATTTACAAATAGATCTAAAGAAGTAGTTACATCGAATATTAATTGGTTAGTGTTAAATGATTTGAATCAACTTCAAGAAATACAGCAAGCATCTCTAAAAGAACCAATATTCATATTTAAACATTCTACAAGATGTGGTATAAGTAGAATGGTTATGAAACAATTCGAGAAAATGTTTGATGACTCGATGTCTAAGGTAAAGGTATATTATTTAGACTTGCTAAATTATAGAGCTATTTCTAACGAAATAGGATATACTTTTCAAGTGCAACATCAATCTCCTCAGTTATTAGTGATAAAAGATAAAGTTGCTATCGCAACAGCATCACATTATGATATTACAACGGTGGATTTAAAAAATATAATTATATAAACTATTTGGCGGGTAATATTTTACCAGTACACTCACCAAAACCGATTCTTATCTTTTCATTTTCACAATAAGCCCTCATAATAACAGTATCATTGTCATTTATAAATTTTCTTTCAGTGCCATCATGCATTTTTATAGGATTTTGTCCTCTCCAAGTTAGTTCTAACATAGAACCAAAACTATCTTTTGTAGGTCCAGAAATTGTTCCACTACCCATCATGTCTCCAGAATTGACGGGACATCCATTTACTGTATGATGAGTTAGTTGTTGTGCCATGGTCCAATACATATATTTGAAATTTGAATTGGCAACAATAGTTTCTTTTTCTCCTTCAGGCTGAATACCTACTTGTAGATTAATATCAAAACTTCCTTTTCCTTTAAATTGTAAATAAGGTAATGGTTTTGGACTTTGTTTAGGGTTATCAACTCTAAAAGGCTCTAAAGCATCTAAAGTCACTATCCATGGAGATATTGTTGATGCAAAACTTTTTCCTAAGAATGGTCCTAAAGGAACGTATTCCCAAGCCTGAATATCTCTAGCAGACCAATCGTTAAATTGAACTAATCCAAAAATATATTCTTCTGCTTCTTCGATAGGAATTCTCTCTCCTAAGCTATTGGAAGCAGTTGTTATAAATGCCATTTCTAATTCAAAATCTAATAATTTTGTAGGTCCAAATCCAGGCGTCTTAGATCCTTCAACTGGTTTTGTTTGTCCATACGGTCTTCTAATTGGTGTTCCAGATGGAATAATAGAAGAACTCCTTCCATGATAACCAATAGGAATATGCACCCAATTAGGCAATAATGCATTTTCAGGATCTCTAAATAAACTTCCTACATTAGTAGCATGTTCTTTACTAGCATAGAAATCGGTATAATCTCCTACACTAACAGGTAATAACATTTCTACTTCATCCATTCTAAAGATAACTTTATCCTTATGCTCTGCATTATCTCTTAACGCACCATTGGTTACATCAAAAATATGAGCGATACGATTTCTTACTAACCTCCATGTTTTTCTACCATCAGCAATAAAATCATTTAAATTATCTTGTAAGAAAATATCATCAGTTAGCGGAATACCTTCAAAATAACCTAATTGATGTAAGGCTCCCAAATCAATTGCATAATCTCCAATTCTACTTCCTATCGTAATAATATCGTCTTTTGTTATAAAAACTCCAAAAGGAATATTCTGAATTGGAAAATCTGTATCAGAAGAAGTTTTCAACCAAGATTTTCTTTTAGGGTTATTTGCTGTAATCTCCATAGAAATGTTTGTCTTTAATTTTTATCAAATATAGTAGAAAGATATAATTATAAAAATGATTTTTCATTACTTTTGGAATTCTTAATTAAACTTTAACAATGCAACGCGATTTACAAATTTTCGATTTAATAGAGGCAGAAAAAGAAAGACAAACTAATGGATTAGAATTAATAGCTTCAGAGAATTACGTGAGCGATCAAGTAATGGAAGCTGCTGGTTCTGTATTAACTAATAAATATGCCGAGGGCTACCCGAATAAACGATATTATGGAGGGTGTGAAGTTGTAGACATTGTAGAGCAAATTGCTATTGATAGAGCAAAAGAACTATATGGAGCTACTTATGTAAATGTTCAGCCTCACTCAGGATCACAAGCAAATACGGCTGTCTTTGCTGCTTGTTTACAACCAGGAGATAAAATTCTTGGATTTGATCTCTCACATGGAGGACACTTAACACATGGGTCTCCAGTAAACTTTTCAGGAAAATTATATACCCCGAGTTTCTATGGTGTAGAAAAAGAAACTGGAGTTTTAAATTACGATGTTATTCAAGAAATAGCGATTAAAGAGCAACCAAAAATGATTATTGCTGGTGCATCTGCTTATTCTAGAGATATAGATTTTAAAAGATTTAGAGAGATTGCTAATAGTGTAAACGCATTGTTATTAGCTGATATTTCTCATCCTTCCGGGATGATTGCTAAAGGAATTTTAAATGACCCTTTACCTCATTGCCATATTGTAACGACAACAACACATAAAACATTAAGAGGTCCAAGAGGAGGAATGATTATGATGGGGCAGGATTTTGATAACCCATTTGGGTTAAAACTTAAAAACGGAAACCTAAAGAAAATGTCAACAATTCTAAATGGAGCCGTGTTTCCTGGAAATCAAGGTGGCCCATTAGAACATATCATTGCAGCCAAGGCAATTGCTTTTGGAGAAGCATTAACAGATGAATTCTTACATTATCAGGTTCAGGTAAAGCAAAATGCTGCAGCTATGGCAAAAGCATTTGTAGATAGAGGGTATCAATTAATTTCTGGGGGGACCGATAACCATATGATGCTAATAGACTTAAGGAATAAAAACATTTCAGGTAAAGATGCTGAAATTGCATTAGGAAAGGCAGAGATAACAGTAAATAAAAACATGGTCCCTTTTGATGATAAATCCCCTTTTGTGACTTCAGGAATTAGAATAGGGACACCAGCGATTACTACTCGTGGTATGAAAGAAGCTGAAATGGAGGTTGTAGTAAACTTAATAGATAAGGTACTAATGAATCATGGAAATGAAACTGTTTTAGAAGAAATCGCTAATGAAGTACATGACTTAATGAGTCATCGTCCTTTGTTTGAAAATCAATAAAATCCATGAATCATTTGACTAGACTTTTTATTTTGATAATTCTTATTTTAGGAAATAATGCCTATAGCCAATTATCATTTACAGAAAGTTCTACAGCGCTGGGAATATCCGTAAGTTATGGAGATAGTTTTCATGGAGGCGGTGTGTCTTTTGTAGATTTTGATAATGATGGTTGGGATGATTTATCATTTAGTAGTCAAGAAAATGATAACCTTTATTTCTTTAAGAATAATAATGGAACTTTTGTGCAAATAACTTTAAATGGAGTCTCTAATACAGAAAAGACAAAGCAAATAGTATGGGTAGACTATGATAATGATGGTGATAAAGATCTTTTTATTGCCGTTTTAGAAGGTTCCAATAAATTTTACAGAAATGATGGAGGCTTAAATTTTACTGATATTACTTCTTCTATTGGATTTTTTCAAGACGATTTTCCAACATATAGTGCCTCTTTTGGCGATATTGATAATGATGGCGATTTAGATGCTTTTATTTCTATTAGAGATGATGATGAAGTTCAAAGAGATTATCTATATAGAAATGACAGTGGAGTCTATGTAGATATTACCGCAAGTGCGGGTATTGCTTTAACTAGTGAATTGTCTTTTTGTTCAATTTTTTTCGATTATAATGATGATGGGTTTCAAGATATATATGTGTCAAATGATAAGCCTTCCTTTATAAATAGATTGTATAAGAACAATGGCGATGGCACCTTTGATGATGTTTCAATAAGTAGTGGTGCAGGTATTGATATTAATGCCATGACTACAACTCTTGGCGATTACAATAACGATGGTTGGTTTGATATTTATGTAACCAATACGCCTGAAGGAAACGAACTTTTAAAGAACAATGGTGATGGCACTTTTACAAATGTTGCTCGTGATTCTGAAACTGAATTTAATAGTGTAGGATGGGGGGCTGTTTTTTTAGATGCAGATTTAGATGGTTTTGAAGATTTGTATGTTAGCGGAAGTTTAGATGGATCAAATTCTAGTTTTTTATCTGCTGCTTTTTATCATAATCAAGGAGATGGAACTTTTACAATCCCTACAAATATCGGTTTTGCTGATGATACAAGAGAGAGTTATTCTAATGCAATAGGAGATATTGATAATGATGGAAAACCCGATATTGTTGTTTCTAATGATACAGAAAATAATTTCTTATGGAAAAATGAAACTTCCACGAGTAATAATTGGATAAAAATAAAATTAGAGGGTACTACTGGAAATAGAGATGGTATTGGTAACAAAATAGAAATTAAAGCCAATGGGGTTTCGCAATATAGATATACGCTATGTGGCGAAGGCTATTTAGCTCAAAATTCTACGTATAAGTTTGTAGGTGTTGGTAATGCAACGAATATAGAGTATATAAAAGTTACTTGGAAGCATAGTGGAGTTGTAGAAACGATTAATAACCTTCAACCTAATCAAACAATTACAATACAAGAAGGGAATGGTGTTTTAAATACCTCTGAAACTATAGCTAATTCATTATCGATTTTTCCAAATCCAAGTGATGATGGTCTTTTTAATATTCATTTTAATAATTCCTATTCCAATAAATTGGTAAGGGTATTTGATGTATCTGGAAGATTATTATTATCCAAAAAGAGCACGCAACAAAATGATATTATAGATTTAACCAACTATGCTAGTGGCGTATATGTTGTAAAAATTAGCTCAAAGAATAACTTATTGCAAGTAGTAAAACTTATTCACCTGTAATAATTTAAAATAGAACTGTTTTTAAAGTTTTGATTATAAGCAAATATTCTCTAAAATTGTAAATTAATTATTCCCCCTAAATATTGCTATAATTTGGAGTCTTCATATGCAAGGGAAATGAAAAAAATTACACTTATTTGTGCACTGATATGTTGTTGGAATATATCTTGGAGCCAACTATCTTTTGTAGACAATGCCAGTAGCTTAGGTGTTGGGTTTACTTACGGAGATAGTTTTCATGGAGGAGGAGTGTCTTTTGTAGATTTTAACCAAGATGGAAGAGATGACCTTACCTATTCGACAGAGTTTGGAGAAGAGATATTATTTTTTAGAAATGATATAAGCGGATTTACTAAAATTGAACTTCCTGGGATTACACATTCTTATCAAGCGAAGCAGGTTTTATGGGTAGATTATGACAATGATGGTGATTTAGACTTTTTTACAACTAGTATGAATGGCTTTAATAAACTATATCAAAATAATGGAGCCCTTTCCTTTACTGATGTTACAAGTACAGTTGGCATTTTTACTGAAAACCTAAATACCTTTGGCGCAAGTTTTGGAGATATAGATAATGATGGAGATTTAGATTTATTTATTTCGAATAGGGGTATAGACCCTGAACAAAGAAATTATTTGTATCGAAATGATAATGGTCATTTTGTAGATATTACCATTGCAGCTGGTATTAACATTAGTCCAGAACAATCTTTTTGTGCTGCTTTCTTTGACTATAATAACGATGGAGATCAAGATATTTATGTGGCCAATGATAAATATACTAACACCAATAGATTATACAAGAATAATGGAGATGGTACTTTTGACGATGTTTCTGCAAGCAGTGGAACAGGTGTAAATATAGACGCAATGTCTACAACCATTGCTGATTACAATAGAGATGGTTGGTTTGATATTTATGTAACAAACACTTCTGCAGGCAATCATCTATTTAAAAATAATGGAGATGGAACTTTCACTGATACTGCTAGTATAACCGGAACTGCTTTTAATAGTATTGCTTGGGGAGCCGTTTTTTTTGATGCAGATAATGATACAAATTTAGATCTTTATGTAAGTGGAAATTTAGATGGATCAAACGCTACTCTTTTATCCGCAGCTTTTTTTCTAAATAATGGAGATGATACTTTTTCTATCCCAAGCGCTGTAGGCTTTGATGATGATAATAGAACTAGTTATAGTAATGCGATAGGAGATGTAGATAATGATGGTGATGCAGATGTTGTGGTAATGAACGAAACAGATCATTATTTTTTATGGCAAAACTTAAGCTTTACTAATAATAATTGGTTAAAAATTAAACTAGAAGGGGTAGCTGGAAACAAAAATGGAATTGGCAATAAAATAGAAGTTCGAGCTAATGGAGTTTCGCAATATAGATATACGCTGTGTGGCGAAGGGTATTTAGGCCAGAATTCATTATATGAGTTTGTAGGTTTAGATAATGCTACAACTATTGATTATATAAAGATAACCTGGAATCATAGTGGACAAGTAGAGACAATTAATAACGTTCAACCAAATCAATCAATTACAATACAGGAAGGAAATGGTGTATTAAGTACTTCAGAAGTGACTTCTTCTGCATTCAATATATTCCCTAATCCAAGTAATAATGGAATGTTTAACATTTATTTTAATAAGGATATTTCTGATGTTAATGTAGAAATATTTGACTTTTCAGGAAGGTTAATATATAGCAAAAAAGGTTTGCAAAAGAACGATGTTTTAGATTTAGAAAATTATGCAAGAGGAGTATATATTGCTAAAATAACAACGGCAACTACAACTTCAACAATAAAGCTTATCAATCAGTAGTCTTTTCTGAAGCTCTTTCTACAATGCTTTCAGGTAATGATTTTTTAGCTTTAGCTCCCATTTTTTTAAGTTTCTCAATACTAATAATCAAATTACCTTTACCATCTACTAATTTATTCATTGCAGATGAATAGTCCTTTTTAGCATCATCCATTTTCTTGCCAACACGCATTAAATCAGAAATAAAGCCTTCAAATTTGTCGTATAAGGCTCCAGCTTGTCTCGCGATTTCAATTGCATTTTTTTGTTGCTTCTCATTATTCCACATGGTATCAATGGTACGCAAAGTAGCTAATAGAGTCGTAGGTGTAACAATTACTATATTCTTTTCAAATGCTTTGCTGTAGAGATTCTCATCTGTGTTAAGTGCCAGTGCAAAAGCTGGCTCTATTGGAACAAATAATAACACAAAATCAGGTGAATCTATTTCATATATATCTTCATATTTCTTTTCGCTTAAATCCTCGACGTGTCTTTTTAATGAATTTACATGCTCTTTTATGTATAGTACCTTTTTATCTTCATCTTCAGAATTAATATATCTTTCATAAGCTGTAAGTGACACTTTAGAGTCAACAATCATTTTTTTATTATCTGGTAAATGAATCACAACATCTGGAAGTATTCTTTTACCTGAATCATTATTAAAGCTTTGCTGTACAAAGTATTCTCTATCTTTTTCTAAACCAGACTTTTCTAAAACTCGCTCTAAAACTAACTCACCCCAATTACCTTGCGCTTTACTGTCACCCTTTAAAGCTTTTGTAAGATTAATGGTTTCTTTACTCATCTGTGCATTAATTTCTTTTAAACCAAGAATTTGCTGGCGCAAAGCTGCATGATAATCAATACTTTCTTTATGCGTCGTTTCTACTTTTTTCTCAAAACCATCAATTTTTTCTTTTAATGGATTTAAAATAGAAGCTAGATTCTCTTTATTTTTCTCTGTAAATTTTGTCGATTTTTCTTCCAGTATTTTATTGGCTAAATTTTCAAATTCTTTTGTAAATTTTTCTTGTAATTTTTCTACATCTTTTTGATTTTCTTCATGCTTTATCCGTAAATTCTGTAACTCACTGTCTTGTCTTGTATTCTTAATAACAAGGTTTTCTTTTATAGATTGAATCGACTTAACTTCCAATTGTAGTTCTTCAATAGTCTTTTCGGATCTATTATTTATTTCTTGTAAACTATTATTACGTTCTTCAAGCGATTGAGATTTTAGTTTAGATAATAGTTTACCTATAAAAACACCAATTAGAATACCTAAAGCAATTAACACTAAGTAAATAACAAGTTCATTCATCATTTTAAAAATAAGTGCTTAAATTTACCTCTTTTAATATTCTTTATGAAAGGATTTTCTAAATTTATATTTACAACTATTTTAGGATGGAAAATAACAGGCGTTTTTCCAAAGAATTTAAAGAAGTATGTTGTCATTGCTGCTCCTCATACAAGTTGGGTAGATTTTCCTATTGCCATCCTAGCAAGAAATGTGTCTGGAGAGAAAATTAACTATATAGGTAAAGACTCCTTATTTAAAGGGCCTTTTGGGTTTTTCTTTAGAGCACTAGGAGGTGCGCCTGTAGATCGTAGTAAAAACAATAACTTAGTAGATGCCGTTGTAGATATTTTTAATTCAAGAGAAGAATTTCGATTAGGACTTTCTCCTGAAGGTACACGAAAAAAGGTGGAGACATGGAAAACGGGATTCTACTATATTGCTAAAGGAGCTAATGTTCCTATTGTTATGGCAACTCTAGATTTTGGAAATAAACAAGTGAAGGTTTCAGCGCCTTATTACTTAACAGATGATAAGGATAAGGATTTTAAGCATTTCCATACATTTTATAAAGGGGTTAAGGGGAAGAATCCTGAGTTATTCTAGTTTTATTTAAACTTCTTAGCTACTTTCTGAGCAATTCCAACAATTACTTCTGTAGCTTTTATCATTGACTCTACTGGCACATACTCGTATCTACCATGAAAGTTGTGACCTCCAGCAAATATATTAGGGCAAGGCAATCCTTTATATGATAATTGCGATCCATCCGTTCCTCCTCGAATAGGTTTTATTAAAGGAGTAATTCCCAGATCTTTCATTACTTCTTCAGCAATGTCAACAATATGCATAACTGGAACTACTTTCTCTTTCATATTATAATATTGATCGGTAATTTCTATCTGAATGGCTTCAAAACCTAAAGAGGCATTCATGTCTATTACAATCTGTTGTATCAGTTCTTTTCTTTTGATGAATAAATCCATATCATGATCTCTAATGATATATTGTAAAACGGTTTGTTCTACTTTTCCCTCCATCTGATATAAGTGAAAAAAACCTTCATAGCCTTCTGTTAATTCTGGAGTTTCATTTTTGGGGAGCTTGTTAATAAATTGGCTAGCAATAAGCATAGCATTAATCATTTTACCTTTAGCATATCCTGGATGTACAATCTTTCCTGTAATCGTAACTTTTGCACCAGCAGCGTTAAAATTTTCATACTCTAGCTCACCTATTTGTGAACCATCCATTGTATATGCCCAATCTGCACCAAACTTATCTACATCAAATAAATGTGCACCTTTTCCAACTTCTTCATCAGGAGTAAAGCAAATTCTAATTTTTCCATGCTTTATTTCTGGATGTTGAATTAAATACTCCATTGCAGATACAATTTCTGTTATCCCAGCTTTATCATCTGCGCCTAAAAGGGTAGTGCCATCTGTCGTAATAATTGTTTGTCCTTTGTATTGTAATAAATCTTCAAAGTAGTCAGGCGACAAAACAATGTTTTGTTCTTTATGTAGCAATATGTCTCTGCCATCATAGTTTTCATGAATCTGTGGTGTTACATTTGCTCCAGTAAAATCTGGGCTGGTATCAATATGAGAAACAAAACCAATCGTAGGAACATCATAATCAATATTACTAGGTAAGGTTGCCATCACATAGCAATTATCATCCAAATCTACATCCTCCATCCCAATAGCTTTTAATTCTTTTACCAAAAGATGTGCAAGATCCCATTGCTTATCGGTAGATGGGAAGGCTGGATTATTTGGGTCAGATTCTGTATCTATAGTAACATAACTAATAAATCTGCTTATGATATGTTTTTTTTGCATGATGTATTAAATTGAGATTTAAAATGAAGTTTTACTGTTATTTAAAAGCTACTTTTTCTATTAAACTTATGCCTTTACAAATACGCTCATTTACTATCGAGTCTCCATATACTTCTAATTTAGCATGTATAAGGTTTTTACTATTTGTATTTACATAGATATTGCAAATCGTATAAGTAAAATTATTTCTTAAACCTTTTGCTAGTGTATAATAAGATGGATACGTATTCAGAACGAATTCTTTTGAAATTTCCTCTTGTAAGGCTGTAGCTTTATAATTTGCTTGTATGTTTTTTAAAAAGGCATCATCAAAATTAGTTTTTTGCTTGATATAAGTTATATCTAGAATCATAGTTTCTGTCAACTGTTTTGTTGTATCCGCAAAATAAATAGAAGACTGAGCATTGTCGTAATATAAATTCACTTTCCAGTTTTTTGGAATTGGAATTGAAAAGTTTTTTTCAAAATCATCAACAGATTCTAAATCAGATAATTGTGAGCCATTACAATTAAAATCAAGGGCAATTTCTGATCTACCTTTACAAGAATATGCGAATATGCTTATTAATAGCAGTAGTGCATATAATTTTAAATATTTATTCATTTGGCAATGTTAATTTTCCAATTTTATTGTTACCTGATAACCATGCAGTGTTCTTATCAACAAATTGAATAGTATAATATCCTTCTGTACTTATTTCTTTCCAATGCAACCCTCCGTCTTTAGAATATGATATTCCTGTTTTTCCTACAGCAAAAACTTCTTTCCCTTGAGTGTTTGGAACATATTGGACACAACTTCTATAACCAGGATGATCTCCATTAGCAACAAGTTGCCAAGTAAGACCTCCGTCAGTAGTAACTGCTTTATTTTTTAAATTTCCCTCAGGCCTAGAGTAATCTCCACCGACTATAATCCCATTATTTTTATCTGCAAAATCAACAGAGTAAATCCCTTGAGGGCCACTACCTTGAATTATAGGCGTCTCGTAAACATTCCAAGATTTGCCTTTATCATCAGATTTATAAACACTAGCTTTTGTGCCTCCAGTTACAATCCATGCTGTGTTTCCTAAAACTTTAATATTGGTATTACTAGCTGCAAATGCGGCTTCTCCATCAGCAACTTTAGGAAGCGAATCACAAGGAATTTTAGTCCATGTTTTTCCACCGTCTTTTGTCAAAATAATAGATAAACAATCTTCAGTAGGATCACCCATAGCAATTCCATGAAGGGAATCAAAGAATTTCATTGAATCATAAAACACTTTCTCATGGACTTCTGTATATACTAATTCATGGGCCGTAATAGAGGTTTTATATAGTAAAGCCGGATTGCCGATGCTTAACATAAAAAAATCTTTACCATTACTTGTAGCGCTTCTAAAATTGGGTTTGATACTATCTTTATATCTAATAACTTTAGTTACTGTAGTTTTATTTTGGACATGATAACCAATTCTACCTTTAGATCCAGCAAACATTACAGTATTTGTGTCAATAGCTACAATACTACGAATACTAGTACTGTCAATCGTTGTTTTAATAATATCAACACTTTCTATATTTCTTGACTGATAATCATTTTTACAAGACACAAAAATTAAAGTGCAAAAAAAGAGTATAACGAGTGATTTCATTTTGATATATTTATAGAACGAAAATACATAAATCATTCGTTCAATAATGAAGAAAGCATTAGTAATTTCTGGAGGAGGTAGTAAAGGTGCTTTTGCTGGTGGTGTTGCACAATACCTATTGCAAGAAGCACAAAAAGAATACGATCTTTTTTTAGGAACTTCTACAGGTAGTTTGCTAATTACTCACCTAGCATTAGATAAAATTTCTGCATTAAGAAAGTTGTACACCAATGTGAATCAACATTCTATTTTTAATATCAATCCTTTTAAGGTTAAAAATGTAAATGGAGTAAATGTTGTTAGCATTCGTCATCGAAGTACTCTTTTAAGTTTTATTAATGGGAGCAAGACATTTGGGGAGAGTAAAAACCTCAAAAAGTTGATTCGTAAAAACATTAGTAAAGAGATGTATAAAACTCTATACAATAGTGATAAAGATGTGGTCGTTACGGTTTCTAATTTAACCGCAAATAAAGTAGAGTATAAATCTTTAAAAGATTGTTCTTATGATGATTTTTGTGATTGGGTATGGGCTTCTTCTAATTATGTTCCTTTCATGAGTCTATTAGAAAAAGAAGGATGCCAATATGCAGATGGAGGCTTTGGTTGTTTAATTCCTATTAGAGAAGCAATAGAAAGAGGCGCTAAAGAAATTGATGCTATTATTTTAGAGACTGAAGTCACTCAAATTAATCGTATGCCAGCAAAAAACCCTTTTTCTTTATTATTTGCTGTACAAGAATTTATGATGGAGCATGTAGAAAAACACAATATTACCATAGGAAAACTTTCAGCCAAGCATCACGATGTGAAGCTTAATTTATATTATACCCCAACAGTATTAACTACCAATTCTCTCGTTTTCGATAAAAAGAAAATGAGTAAATGGTGGGATTCTGGGTATCTATATGCACAAAAAAGAGATGAAGAAAACAATAGCGAATTCAGACCCGAAATGCTTGGATATTAAGACAGTATTATTTGATAACGTTAATTTTTTTATCTTGCTAATTCCCTGACTTGATTAACTTCCTAAAATTATAAGTAATTCATGAAATTTGGAAAAGTAGAACACCCAGGATTGATAGATTTTAGTCTGCCTGAAACACATATAGATACTATAAGAGTATTGTCTAAATTAGAGAATTCCGATACATTATCGACTTATGTTGGGTGTGCCAAATGGAACAGAGCAGATCTAAAAGGTTTTTATCCAAGAGGCACAAAGGATGAATTAGAATATTATTCTCGTCAGTTTAATGCTATTGAACTGAACGCTACTTTTTATAGACAATTCCCAGCCGAACAATTTGAAAAGTGGTATCAAAAAACCCCAGCTAATTTTAAATTCTTTCCAAAATTGGGGCAAGAGGTCAGTCATTGGAAAAGATTAGCGGGAGTAGAAGAAGTAGTTAATACTTATTTAATAAACGCGAGTAATTTAAAAGAAAAATTAGGTACTATTTTTCTACAGCTTCATGCGAATTTCGGGCCCAAAAACTTCGATAGGTTGCACAACTTTGTAGAAAGCTGGCCACAAGAAATTCCATTAGCAGTAGAATGTAGGCATACAGATTGGTTTACAGAAAAAACGATTTCTAAAGATTTTTACCAGTTACTAGAAGATAAAGGGATAGCAAATGTATTAGTAGATACAGCAGGCAGAAGAGATATGATGCACATGAGATTGACCAATAATGAAGCTTTTATTAGATATGTAGGGGCGAACCATCCTACAGATTACGATAGATTAGATGAATGGGTGAAGCGATTAAAAGAATGGTCAGAATTAGGTTTGAAAAACATTCACTTTTTTATTCATCAAAATTTAGAAAAAGAATCTCCATTGTTAGCGTCATATTTTATAAAAAAATTAAATAAAGAATTAGGCACCCAATTAAGAGTGCCTAATGATATTGAAAATGAAAACTCACAGATGAGTTTGTTATAGTTATATCTTATTTTTTCAGCTCTACATACATATTATTACTAGTAGGTGTGAACAATTTTGAGTTAGATATTTCCTCCATTATAGGAGCTATTTGCTGATTGCTAGACCTAGCACCAGTAACAATATAAGAAATTGCTCGATCTAAAAGAGGCTCATTACGATCTCCTAATACCCCTAAATTATCATAAGACTCTCCTAATGCAATCTCAGGAGTAAAGCCATCTACCGAAGAAAAGTTATTATTATTGCGAATCTCTAATACAATAGGTTGTAATGCCCATGTATGGTTTGGATTTGCTCCTGCACGCCCATAATTAGTAGAGTCATACAAAGTAACAGACCCTACATTTTTACCTTCTGTCTGGGTTCCAACTAATTTAACATCAATGTATGGGTTTAAGCTGTTAATTAATAGCTCAGAGGCAGAGGCTGTAGCTCCTGTAACTATAAAATAAACCGTGTTTAAATTTAAGCTATTAATATTCTGGGAAATAAATCCATTGTTAATTTGAGTAGTAAAATTATTTATAAAGTTACTCTCGTCAAGATTTGCTAATACTTTTGTATTCCAAATCTCACGAGAAAATAACTGTCCTGTATACTGCCCTGTAATCATGCTTCCCAAATAAGTAGCTGTTCTAACAGACCCCCCAGAGTTGTATCTTAAATCGATTACTAAATCGGTAATACCTTCAGATTGTAAAGTCGAGAAAGCTGTATTTAAATCTCCATCATAAGAGGATACAAATTGATTATACATTAAATACCCTATTTTATTAGCACCCTCTGTAAATGTTTTTACAATTTTTATTGGATTTTCTTCAATATCGGTTTTCATTAACGAAACCGTAGTCCCAGTAGCTATAGGATTACCTCCATTATAATTTGCTAGTGAGATTGTAAATGAAGTAGTGTTTGAAAATAATAGCCCTCTAAAATTTGACTCCGTTAATTGAACACCATCTACTAAATTAAATAGCATACCTCGAACTATCCCATTTAAATCAGCATCTGAACCTGGAAGCACATAACGAACATATCCAAACAAATCAGTTGGATTACTAGCGTACCTTACTAAGCCAAACTCCATACCAGTACTTAAATTAATTCCATTCAAAGAATTTTCAAGAGAAACATAATCATCTACTATAAATGAATATTTGTCTGTTATTGGGTAATTATTTAATAAACTATAGAATAAATTATCAGGAGTATCATAATTACTTATAAAGCTATTTATCTGGTTTTGTGAAGAAAATCTTGTGTCAGATAAATCAGGCATTTCATTTTGCCAATAATAGTATGCATTTAACCCTTTCCATACAAAATCATTAATTTGAAGGTCGGCAGGAACATCTTCAGTTTTGGAGCAATTATATAAAAGAAGAGAAACAACTATTAATAATGAGTATTTAAGTAAATTTGGGTATTTCATATCTATTTTCATATTAGTAATATAGTAACGCAATGTAATCAATAATAGTATTATATTTTTTTTGATGTAACAAAATTGTTAGACCATCGTCGTAAAGATGTAATACCGATAATTAAGACGTAAAAAGTATCCGTATTTTACAAATAAATAAAACTAATGAACCAATCAGACTTTTTAAAAGTTGTTTTACCATTTAAAGACAAAGTCTTTCGTTTAGCAAAAAGGCTGTTAGTCTCTACTGAAGAAGCTGAAGATGCAACACAAGAATTGTTGTTTAAGCTTTGGAGGAATAATGAAAAATTGTCTGAATATAAAAATGTAGAAGCATTTGCCATGACCATGACTAAAAACTATTGTTATGATAGGTTAAAGTCTAAACAAGCAAACAATTTAACATTGGTTCATAGTAATTATAAAGAAAAAGATACCAGTTTAGATAAAAAAATTGAGTATCAAGACAGTGTAAACCAAGTACATGAGCTCATTGAAAATTTACCTGAACAGCAAAAATTGATTATTCAATTAAGAGATGTAGAGCAATACGATTTTGATGAAATATGCAAAATGCTAGACATGAAACCAACAGCTGTGAGAGTTGCATTATCAAGAGCAAGAAAAACAATAAGAGAAGAACTAATAAAAAAACACAACTATGGAGTTAGCTAGCATAGAAAAATTAGTCGAAAAATACCTAAACGCAGAAACTTCTGTACAAGAAGAAGCAACTTTAAGAACTTATTTCTTATCAGATGATGTTGCTCCTCATTTAGAAGAATATCAAGTAATGTTTAGTTATTTTCAATTTAGTAAAGACGAAACCTATACAAAAACCATTCAGTTAAAACCTCAGAAAACAAAGCGTAAGAACTTGAAGTGGTTATCTGTAGCAGCGTCAGTAGCCTTATTAGTAAGCGTATATGTAGGTGTAGATATATACCAAAAACAGAAAAAAGCAGAAGAAGCTTATGCTCAAGTAGAAAACGCTTTAAAAATGCTTTCTTCAAATTTAAACAAAGGAAAGAGTGCATTTAACAACCTTTACGCTTATGAAAACACAGTTAATAAAATATTTAAAGCCAAGTAAAAATTAAAACCAAGTAAATTTAAGAATTATGAAAAAAATAATTGTACTAATAGCCCTAGTAGTATCGCCTTTTGTAAGCTCTGGACAGTCAATCTTTGACAAACTAGAAAATATGGATGGAGTAGATGCAATCATCGTAAACAAAGATATGTTTGAAATCTTGTCTAAGTTTAAAACACCAGCAAAAGGAGAAGGAAGCGAAGCGATGGAAATCTTTAAAATGATTCAAGATTTAAATGAATTCAAAATGTTCTCAACAAATGACAAATCGGTAGCAACTAAGATGGAAGCAATGGTTACTGATGCTGTGAAAAGTTCAAAATTAACTGAACTAATGAGAATGAAAGAAGGAAATTCAAGAATCAAAATCTATGTAAAATCAGATAAAAATAAAGATTATGTAAGTGAAGTACTAATGTTTATGAAAGGAATTGATGAGAAAACGAATGGAATTTCAGAATCTGTAATACTTTCTCTAACAGGAACCATAGATATTAATCAGCTTTCTAAAATTGCAGACACAATTACGAAAGATATGAATGTAAAAGTAAGTAAAGACTAAATTAAACAGCAGGCATTACTTTTGAATGTTTTGCTATAAAAAACATATAAAATGAAAAGATTAACAACCGTATTATCTTTAATGATTGTAGCATTATTAATGACATCGTGTAAAAATAATTCGCTACAAGGATACTTAGTAGAAAGTCAAGAGAAGCAAGGATTTATTACTGTAGATTTACCAGTAAGCTTCTTAGAGTTAAAAGACCAGGATGTGTCAGATGATGTAAAAGAGACTGTAAAAAGCATTAAAAAGATTAATGTAGTAGGACTTCCGTATAAAAATAATGAAGATGCTTATGAAGTTGAAAAAGAAAAGTTGACTAAAATCTTAAGTGGAGATAACTATAAAAGTTTAATGAGAATGAATGCCAGAGGGATGAAAGTAAATATTTATTATACTGGTGATAGTGATTCTATTGATGAAGTTATCGCTTTTGGATATAGTAAAGAAGCTGGAGTAGGAATCGCAAGATTATTAGGAGATAACATGAACCCTGCTAAAATCATGGAAATGATGCAGAGCATAAAAATAGATCCAAGTAATATGAGTCTAGGTAGTTTAAACGCTGTCTTCAAATAAACAGTACACAATCAACAATTACCATTCTTAAAAGCCACTATTGTAAAAGATAGTGGCTTTTTCGTTTTTAACGACCCATTAACAACATCCATTCTAATATTTAGTACTTTTGAAATCTTAGCATTTAATCTATGAAATATTCAAAAGTTAGCAATCTTATTTTAACATTACTATTTGTTAGCACTGTTTTTGCACAAACTGTAGATCCTCTATCTATTTATAGGGCGGAAAAAGAAAAAAAGTTCAATTTAATTCATACTAAATTAAAGGTAGATTTTAATTTTAAAGATAAAACCTTAAATGGTGAAGAATGGTTAACCGCTGCGCCTCACTTTTACGAATCGAATCTATTTAATCTAGATGCTAAAGCAATGCTCATTCACTCAGTAACTTTGAATGGAGCTAAGCTTACTTATACTTATGACGGATTTCATTTAAAAGTTACACTACCTAGAAAATATAAAAGGAATGAAGAATTCACGATTTATATTAAATATACTGCACAACCAGAAAAAGTAAAGCAACAAGGAAGTAATGCGATTACAGATGCAAAGGGCTTGTATTTTATAAATCCTGACGGTAGTGATAAAAACAAGCCTACTCAGATTTGGACACAAGGAGAAACAGAGGCGAGTAGTTGTTGGTTTCCAACAATAGACAGCCCAAATCAGAAGACTTCACAAGAAATATACATCACAGTTCCAAATAAATATAAAACACTTTCTAACGGCGCTTTAATCAATCAGAAAAATAATGGAAACATGAGAACTGATTATTGGAAGTTTGATCAAAAGCATGCTCCATATCTTTTTTTCATGGGAGTAGGAGAGTATGAAATTATTAAAGACTCTTACAAAAATATTCCAGTGAATTATTATGTAGAGAAAAAATATGCCAATGTAGCCAAAGATATTTTTGGTTTAACCCCAGAAATGATTGGTTTTTTTGCAAAAATAACTGGAGTAGAATACCCTTGGAATAAATATAGCCAAATTGTGGCAAGAGATTATGTAAGTGGAGCTATGGAGAATACTACCGCGGTTATCCATGGAGAGAAAGCATATCAATCACCTGGGCAATTAATTGACAATAATATTCAAGAAAATACAATCGCTCATGAAATCTTTCATCATTGGTTTGGAAATCTTGTGACTTCAGAAAGTTGGAGCAACCTAACGTTAAACGAATCCTTTGCAAATTATAGTGAATACTTATGGAGAGAACATAAATATGGAAAAGACAATGCCGATGCGCATATGTTTGAAGAAATATTAGTTTATAAAAACGGGCAGAACGAAGATAAAAAGCTCGTTCGATTTTCTTATGCGGATAAAGAAGATATGTTTGATGCAGTAAGCTATAATAAAGGAGGTGCTATATTGCATATGCTTAGAAAGTACTTAGGAGATAAAGCATTCTTTGAAGGCTTAAACGTATATCTAACAGAAAATAAATATCGCGCTGCAGAAGTACACCATTTACGTTTAGCATTTGAAAAAGTAAGCGGGAAAGATTTAAATTGGTTTTTTAATCAATGGTATTTCAACAGCGGCCACCCAAAAGTGCAAGTCTCATATGATTATAACACACTAGAAAAATCAGTAACAATCAATATTTATCAAACTCAGCAAAATGAATTTAAATTTCCTCTTGCCATTGATATTTTTCAAGGAAGCGTAAAAAAACGCTACCAGGTATTTGTTGATAATAATGACACTTCTTTTACCTTTAAATTTGAAGGAAAGTCACCAACATTACTATTGGTCAATGCTGATGGAGTTGTATTAGGAGATTTTCAAGAGAATAAAGTTTTAAGTGATTACATCAATCAATTAAAATATGCTGAAAGTTATGCTCATAAACGGGAAGCCTTATTAGAAGTAGCTAAAAATCAACAAGAAAAGGCTGCATTTGAAGCTATAGCTGATGCTTTAAATGATGATTTTTATAAAATTAGATTGCTAGCGTTAGAAAATATTAACTTAATTAATAAGTTTTCTAAAAAGAGTGCCATCAACAAAATAAAAAGAATAGCAAATAATGACCCTAAAACACTTGTACAAGCTGCTGCTATTGAAACTTTAGGAAAATTAACTGATCCAGAATTAAGACCTATTTTTATAAAAGCATTAGAAAGTAAATCATATACTGTATTAGGAAAAGCTCTTGTTGCTATGTATTATATAGACAAAGAGTTTGCTTTAAAAAAGTCTAAGGAAATTCCAGCAGAAGTAAAGAAAATTATAGTAACACCGCTTACTAGGATTTATTTAGAAGAAAAAGACGAAACAGAATTAGTATTTATTGCAAATGATGTATTGTCGGGGATGTTTCTAAGTAATGATAAACAAATAGAGGCCTTATATAAAAGGGCTTATGATCAGATTGCTAAAGGAAATAATACAGAAGCAATTCAAAATTTAGTCAATGACATTGTTGCTAAAGGGAATCAGTTTAAGCAATTTAACTTTGATAAAGTTGGAATTAATTTGATGAGGGATATGGTAGAAATGCAGAACAAAGAAAACCCTCCAAATAAATTAAAAAACATTGCCATTATTAAGGAAGCATTAGGTAGGCTTGCGAAATAGATAAACGTTTACTTATTAAATTCATCAAAAGTTCCGTCTTCATAAAAAACAACAATCTTTGTGATTTTTTTAGTGCCAGAAAATGAGTTTTCTGCACTTCTTTCAACGTTTATCGCTTGGGTAGGGTAGGGATTTGTTAAAACTTGTTCCTTTTTTGGGAATGTTCCTTTACCATTAAGTAGCCAATAAATATCTACATCAGGGAATTCTCCCGTTATTTTTAAAATAAAATCTAAACTGGGTTTATTCCTGCCAGATAAAATATGTGAAATACTGGAACGCTGAACACCGATTCGATCAGCAAATAATGAAGCTGTTAATTCATAGTACTCAAGAATTTTTTTGATTCTATCTGTAAAATTTTGATGGTTTACCATTGTAAATTATATTAGACATTACAAATGTAAACTTTAGATAAATCCTACACAACTATTTTTAAATCAAAAATAAAATATAAAATAATTTATTAAACTAATACATCAAATAAATCATATAAATAATTGATTTAAAGATAATTAAATTTTAATGTTAATGATTAATTAGTTTTCGCTATGCTACAAATGTAAACATGTTTACAAAATAGATGAACGCAATAAATGAGGTTATTATTGTAAATAATAAGAGTTTACATCTGTAATATAACAAGTGTGCAACTATCGTAAAAGAATTTATACTTTTGCTGTTTATACTTTGAATCTTAGAAATGTCTTTACTAGAAAAAAATACAGTGAATGAATTTTATGAGGCGGCAAAAGAGCCAACTCTTGCAGGAAGGTGGATTACCATTAAGGATATTCAAGGTTTAGTAACTACTAAAATTGGGTTTTCAGAAGAAAATAGACCCATTTATGGTGTCAAATTAGGAACAGGCAAGAAGAAAATTTTGATTTGGACACAGATGCATGGTAATGAAAGCACTGGAACCAAAGCTGTTTTTGATTTTATCAACTTCATTGGATTAGCAAATGAGGTAAGCGAACAGATACTTTCTAGTTGTACTTTACTTATCATCCCTATCTTAAACCCAGATGGAGCTGAAAGATATACTAGGGAAAATGCGCATCAAATAGATTTAAACAGAGATGCAGTAGATAGATTAGCAACGGAAAGTAAACTGCTAAGAGCTCATTTAGATGATTTTCAGCCTGATTTTTGTTTTAATCTTCACGACCAAAGAACTATTTTTGGAGTAGAGGGAACAAAGAACCCTGCAACTATCTCATTTTTGGCTCCTTCAGAAGAAGTCACAAGAGCAATAACGCCTGGTAGAAAGAAAACCATGAATGTTATTATAGCTATGAACCAATTGTTGCAAACTATTATCCCTAATCATCTAGGCAGATATACAGATGAATTTTATCCTACAGCTACTGGAGATAACTTTCAAAAACTTGGATACAGTACAATTCTAATAGAATCTGGTCATTATTATAACGATTACGATAGAGAAAAAGTAAGAGAGTTTACTTTTTATGCCCTATTGCAAGGAGTATATCATATAAGTAGAGTAAATGATTTTATAGAGTATAAAGCTTATTTTGATATTCCAAATAATGATGAAATGTTCTTAGATATCGTTAAAAGAGGCAAAAATAATGTAGATATTGCCTATCAATATGACGAACAAATTATTGATAATGAATTTGTATTAGTTCCTCAAAAAGTAAAAAAAGTAGATTTAAAATCTAAATTATTTCACAATGAAAACGATTTCGTAGAATAATTTCATTGAATTTTTATCATTAATGCCCCTCTTAATTTGAATTTTTTTTATAATTTCGTATTATTGTTTGAATAATTATCAAAAAAATGAAAAAATTTATCCTTGACGAAATTGATCATCAAATTTTAGACATCTTAATTGAAAATGCTAGAACACCTTTTACAGATATTGCAAAAAAGCTATTGGTTTCTGCAGGTACAATTCATGTAAGAGTTAAGAAAATGGAAGATGAAGGAATCATACAAGGATCTACACTTACCTTAAACTATGAGAAAATGGGATATTCATTCATTGCTCATGTTGGTGTTTTCTTAGAAAAAACATCTATGACTCAGAATGTAATTGCCGATCTTAGAAAAATACCAAATGTTACTGTAGCTTATGTAACAGCAGGGAAGTACAATATTTTTTGTAAAGTTAGAGCTAAAGGTACCAACGACGCTAAAGAGATTATTTATATGATTGATGAAATTCCTGGTGTAAATAGAACCGAAACAATGATTGCTTTAGAAGAAAGTATTAATGATAAGAAGCGAATGATGCATGCCATCTTTAAGGAATTATAAAATAGAGAAATAATATATGAAGCCTCATCCTAAAAGATGAGGTTTTTTTATATCTTCAAACTATGAATTTTACATCTAAGCTACCTACAATAGGAACCAACATCTTTACTACTATGAGTAATCTTGCAAAAGAGCATGATGCTATTAATTTATCACAAGGGTTTCCAAATTTCCCAAGTGATCAGAAATTAATAACTCTTTTCGCAAAAGCAATGAGAAATGGATACAACCAATACGCGCCTATGTTAGGTGTATTAAGTTTGCGTGTAGCCATTGCTACTAAATTTCAAGATTTGTACAATACTAGTTATAATCCCGAAAGCGAGATTGTAATTACATCTGGGGCTACACAAGCGATTTATTCAATCATTTCTACCTTTATAAGACCCGATGATGAAGTGATTCTATTTAAACCTGCTTATGATTGTTATGAACCAGCAATTCATATAAATGGGGGAAAGGCAGTTTCTATTCAATTATTGCATCCAGAATATGCAGTAGATTGGACGGAAGTGAATACTGCAATTACAGATAAAACTAAGATGATTATCATCAATACACCCCAGAACCCTAGCGGGTCAATATTTTCTAAAGAAGATATGCTAGCGTTAGAAAAAATCACTAAAAATACAGATATTATTGTGTTGAGTGATGAAGTTTATGAACATATGATTTATGATGATGAACAGCATCAAAGTATATGCTTATTTCCAGAATTAAAAAAACGATCATTCATCACTGCTTCTTTTGGAAAAACATTTCATAATACTGGCTGGAAAGTGGGCTATTGCTGTGGTCCTAGTGAATTAATGCAAGAGTTTATTAAAGTACATCAGTTTACTGTCTTTTGTGTAAACCATCCTGTACAAATTGCTTTAGCTGAATATTTACAAGATTCATCTACTTACACAAACCTTTCTCTTTTCTTTCAGCAAAAAAGAGATCTTTTTTTAGAAGCTATATCTGGATCAAAATTTACATATACTCCTACAAAGGCAACTTATTTTCAGCTTTTAGATTACCATCAACTATCTGCATCTAGCGATATTGATTTTGCCAAAGAACTGACTGTTAAACACGGAGTGGCTGCTATTCCTTTATCAGTGTTTAATACCAATAGCCTAGATTTTAAATCGTTACGATTCTGCTTTGCAAAAACGGATGAAACACTGTTAAAAGCAGCAGAGATTTTAATCAAATTATAAGGATGTAATCATTTAATATAGTATTTTAGTTTTTCAAATCAGATATTGATTCATCTTAATGAACACTCAAATAGACTACGGTCAACAAACGATTAAAAAAGAGCAATTAATAAACTTGTACAAAAACATGTTGAAACCTCGATTGATAGAGGAAAAAATGCTCGTATTACTTAGGCAAGGAAAAATATCTAAATGGTTTTCAGGTATCGGTCAAGAAGCCATTTCTGTGGGCGTTACTGCAGCACTTAAAAAAGAAGAATATATCTTACCCATGCATCGTAATCTAGGAGTATTTACTACAAGAGAAATTCCTTTATACCGGTTGTTTTCACAATGGCAAGGAAAGAGTAGTGGTTTTACTAATGGTAGAGATCGTAGTTTTCACTTCGGTACCCAAGAATATAATATTGTTGGAATGATTTCGCATCTAGGGCCACAATTAGGGGTGGCAGATGGAATTGCTCTTGCTAATAAATTAAAAAAGAATCATCAAGTTTGTGCTGTATTTACAGGTGAAGGAGGAACTAGTGAAGGAGATTTTCATGAAGCCTTAAACGTTGCTTCTGTCTGGAGTTTGCCGGTTTTGTTTTGTGTAGAAAATAACGGATACGGTTTATCAACACCCACTTCAGAGCAATATCATTGTGAGCATATTGCAGATCGTGGGATAGGCTATGGTATGGAATCACATATCATAGACGGAAATAATATCATAGAAGTATTTACAAAAGTATCTGAACTTGCTCAGAGTGTACGAGAGAATCCTAGACCCATTTTATTAGAATTTAAAACTTTTAGAATGCGAGGTCATGAAGAAGCAAGCGGAACAAAGTATGTCCCTCAAGAATTAATGGATACTTGGGCGGCAAAAGACCCTGTTATTAATTTTGAAAACTATTTAATTTCTGAAAATAGGATCGATAAAGACTTCATCAAACAAACCAAAGAAAGCATTAAAGCCGAAATAGAAACTCACTTACAAAAAGCTTATGATGAACCAACCATTGTGCCTGATTTAGAAACAGAACTAAACGATGTTTTTAAAGCACACTCACAAGAAATTGTTCCTCCTTCAGACAATAAAGAAAAAATAAGACTCATAGATGCCATTTCTAAAGGTTTAGAGCAATCTATGAAGAAACATGATGATTTGGTTATCATGGGGCAAGATATTGCCGAATATGGTGGTGTTTTTAAGATTACTGATGGATTTGTGAAAAAATTCGGAAAAGAGCGTGTACGCAATACACCAATCTGTGAATCCGCTATTGTTGCTGCTGCCTATGGTGTATCTGTCAATGGAATGAAAGCTGTGATGGAAATGCAGTTTGCAGATTTCGTAAGCTCAGGATTCAACCCCATTGTAAATTTATTGGCTAAATCTAATTATAGGTGGAATCAAAATGCAGATGTTGTTGTACGAATGCCTTGTGGAGCAGGCGTAGGAGCTGGACCTTTTCATAGTCAGACCAATGAAGCTTGGTTTACCAAAACTCCAGGACTAAAAGTTATTTACCCTGCGTTTCCTCAAGATGCAAAAGGATTGCTTGCTGCGGCTATAAACGACCCTAACCCTGTATTGTTTTTTGAGCATAAAGCCTTATACCGATCTGTGTATCAAGAAGTTTCAGAAGAATACTTTACAATCGAATTAGGGAAAGGGAATCTACTAAAAGAAGGAAACGATATTAGCATCATAACTTACGGAGCTTCTGTACATTGGGCATTAGAAACTTTAGAAAAAGAGTCTTCTATAAATGCTGATGTCATAGATTTAAGATGTTTGCAACCTCTAGATACATCCCTAGTTTATGCCTCGGTAAAGAAGACAGGAAAGGTAATAATCTTACAAGAAGATTCCTTGTTTGGAGGAATTGCAAGTGATTTGTCTGCAATGATTACAGAGAACTGTTTCGAATATCTAGACGCTCCAGTAAAAAGAGTCGCAAGTATAGAAACACCTATTCCTTTTCAATCTGCATTGGAAAAACAATATTTAGCAAAAAACAAATTTGAAAGTGAATTAAAATCACTTTTAGATTATTAATACTTCGAATATGAATAAGCAAATGATCTTTAAAAAAAGACCCGTAGGATTTCCAGATGAAAATACTTGGGCTTTAGAAAAAAATGAAATTCCAACTTTAAAAGAGGGAGAAGTACTTGTGCAACATCACTATATTTCCTTAGACCCTGCTATGAGAGGATGGATGAATGATAACAAATCGTATATCCCACCAGTGGGGATTAATGAGGTAATGCGAGCTGGATCTATAGGTAAAGTCGTTCAAGCAAACAATCATCCAACCTATAAAGTAGGAGATTGCTTAACAGGTTGGGGAGGCGTACAACAATATGTAGCTACTGATGGGACTGGATGGCACAAAGTTGATGATAGCATTGCTCCAATGCCTTTATTTATAAGTACTTTGGGAATGCCTGGGATGACTGCTTATTTTGGAATTCTAGAAGTTGGTAAATTAAAAGAAGGAGATATTGTTTTAGTTTCTGGAGCTGCTGGAGCAGTGGGAAGTGTAGTTGGCCAAATAGCAAAGATTAAAGGATGTACAGTGATTGGAATTGCTGGTGGGCAAGAGAAATGTAATTATGTAGTAAATGAGCTAGGTTTTGATGCTGCTATCGATTATAAATCAGAAAACATCTATTCAGCCTTAAAAGAAAAATGCCCAAAAGGAGTTGATGTCTATTTTGATAATGTGGGTGGTGAAATTTTAAATGCCGCATTAGCCAAATTAAGAATGCATGCTAGAATTGTTATCTGTGGAGCTATTTCGCAATACAATACATTAGAGAATACCAAAGGACCAAGTAACTACTTAAATTTATTAGTTAAAAGAGCCAGTATGCAAGGAATGGTTGTTATGGACTATGCAAAAGATTATGGCAAAGCTGCCCAAGAAATGGGTATGTGGATTGCTCAAGGTAAATTAAAGTCCAAGGAAGACATCTTTGATGGAATTGAAAACTTCTATGATACTTTTGGTCGTTTGTTTTCTGGTGATAAAAAAGGAAAACTCATTTTAAAAGTATTAGAAGAGTAACAGTGGAACACTTTTTTCAATGCCCGTATTGTTGGGAAGAGATTTCAATGCTATTAGATATGAGTATTCCACAACAAACTTATATAGAAGATTGTGAAGTATGTTGTAACCCTATAGAAGTGACACTGGTATTTGAAAGTAATCAACTGATTTCTTTTCATAGCAATTCTATTGAGCAGTAAAATATGTTTTGCAAAAAATAGTATCATTTTAAATTTAAAAACAGCTTTACTTTTATATTCATCTTGTTAAAAATTAGTTAATTACGCATGTATGTTTGAATGAATACCCTATAAAGTCCTAATTTTATACAAAACCTAACTATCATGAAAAAAATCATTTTACATGTATGCCTTGTGGCTACAGTAGTACTATTGATTGCTGCGACAAAAGATAAAAAATCAATATTAACTGCAAATTTTACCACTGGTGATCCTGGCATAGCGTCTATGAATAGCTTGTCTTTTGGTCCTGAGGGAATTTTATTTGTTGGTGATTCTAAAAATGCAATGATTTATGCTTTAGATACTAAAGACATTACCGCTAAAGAAAAGTCTGAAAGAATAGGAATGAATAAGTTTGATGAAACTGTAGCGGCCTCTTTGGGCACCACAGCTGATAATATTCGAATCACAGACATGGCAGTGAACCCAGTCTCAAAGATTCCTTATTTTTCTGTACACACCAAGAACGGAACTCCTGTTTTACTAAAATTAGTAGATAAAAAATTGGTAAACGTTTCTTTAAAAAACATTAGTTATTCTAAGTCTAGTCTAACAGATGCAGTCGCTGTAGATGCAAAAGATAAAAGAGGTCGTGCGCTTAGACAATGGGCCGTTGCAGATTTAAAGTATCATAACGGAAAAGTAATGGTTTCTGGATTGTCTAATAAAGAGTTTGCTTCTACTTTTAGAAGTATTCCTTTTCCTTTTACAAATAAACAGGACTATGCTTCTTTAGAAATTTACCATGCTGCTCACGGACGTTATGAAACCTATGCGCCCATTAAAGCTTTTGATGTTGTTACTATTGAGAGTAAAGAATACCTTTTGGCAAGCTATACATGTACACCTTTGGTTTTATTTTCAATGGAAGATATGAAGAATGGAAAACATTTAAAAGGGAGAACTATTGCTGAATTAGGGGCTGGAAATTCTCCTTTAGATATCATCAATTTTACTCAAAATGGGGATCTTAAATTTTTCATGTCAAATACCAATAGACCTATCATGCGAATGACTTTTAAAGATATTGCCGCTTTCAAAGAATCTTTAACAACGCCTGTTACAGAATTTGGGAAAGCTACTGGTTTAAAGTACGACAATCTTCCTTTTGTGAATGTGATTCAGTTAGATGATTTAGATCAAGAAAATGCATTGATGTTACGTAGAAGGAGTAATGGCGATTTGTACTTACATAGTAGAAATAAAAAATGGATGTAAACTTCGTACATATATATTCAAAAAAGATCAAGATACTCTTGGTCTTTTTTTGTGTATCCTTATTTTTAACTGGTTGTAAAGATGAAACAACAATTGCTGATGTTTTGGTTTATTATGACGAAAATGTAGCCGTAAGCGTTAGTTTTATTGGAGAGGAAGCTATCGACTATCAGGTTGTTAGAAAATCACATGAAAATATCGCTATTTTAGGTGGCTACAGCTATGATAATGAGCGTATTACTTTTACGCCTGTGATTCCTTTCTCATATCAAAATACATATCTAATTAAGTATAAAAACAGGGTTATTGGTACATTTACCGTCAAAGACAAGGCAATTTCTAAACCTCCAAAACTCGTACATATTCACCCCCAAATAGATTCGGTTCCAGAGAACTTATTGAAAATGTATTTTGTGTTTTCTAAACCCATGCAGGAAGTAAAAAGTGCTTTAGACTTCATCAACGTTATCAATACAAATACTGGAAAAAAAGTATCTATTTTTCTACCCTTACAAACCGAATTATGGAATACTAATCATACTGAACTTACTTTATGGTTAGATCCGGGAAGAATTAAAAAAGATTTAATTCCCAATCAAGAATTAGGGATTCCTATTAAAGAAGGAAATACTTACGAAATTATTGTAAGCCCAACATGGAGTGACACTCAAGGAAATTCAATAGGGAAGGAGTACCGAAAAAAAATAGTGGTTATGGGCAGAGATACAAAAATACCCTCAACAAATATGTGGACATTGACCGTTCCGAAAGTGAATTCAAAAGAGGCTTTAGGGATTTCTTTTGGCGAAGTTTTAGATGCAATGTTATTAGAGAAAGACATTCATATAATGGATATTAATGGGCAAAAAATAGAAGGTGGGTTTCTGATAATGAAAAATGCAGAAAGCGCCTTATATATCCCAAAAAAAGTGTGGGAGCCAGGAAAGTATTCCCTGATAATACAAAGTGCATTAGAAGATTTAGCAGGCAATAATATGAATCGCCTTTTTGATACAGACTTGCATAAAAAGCAGCTTTTAAAACCCACAAAGACAAAAGAAATTTCGTTTACGATTCGATAGGGTTTTTCCACTTGAATCGTTCAAATAACTGTATCCAATTTTCAGAAAAAGGAGCTGTAATATGTAGGTTTTCGTTACTAAAGGGATGTACAAATGCCAATGATCCTGCATGCAAAAAAAGATTTTTCCAACCAAAGTTCTCTACATACATTGCATCATGTCGATGGTCACCATATTTTCCATCACCAATAATAGGATTCGATATTTTTTTCATATGTATTCTTAGTTGATGCATACGTCCTGTTTTGGGAAGCAATTGTACCAAGCTATATCTAGAGGTATCATAAGGTTTTACAGGGATCTCTAGTATAACAGTTTCCATTAAGTTCATTTCTGTATTCGCTTCTTTGTACTCTTTAGCATCCTTTCCTTTAACAGGGCTATCTATGACAAGATGTTCTGCAGCAAAACCTCTTACCACTGCATAATAGGTTTTCTGAATCTTTTTCTCTGTAAATAATTGCTGAAAAGCTGCTACATATTCTTTCTTACTGGATAACAAAATAACCCCTGAAGTTCTACGATCTAAACGATGAACTGGGTAGTAGGTATGTCCTGTTTGCGTTTGTAAAAGTTGTAATAGCGAATCTTCATCGGTATTATTTCTAGAGAAACGTGAATGATGCACCAATACGTCATGTGGTTTATGTACACATATACAAAAAGCATCTTTATAACGAATCTCAATATGCATTTAGGTTCTTTTTACAAATTGCAATAAAACAATCGCACAACTTCCTGAAATAAGAAATCCAATAAATAGTGGGAGCGTAGTGTCTAATACAAAACTCCCTATATAGGTAGCAATAGGTACAGCCATCACTGTTGATACAAATCCGTTGATTGCAGCGCCAATACCCGCTATATGTCCCAAGGGCTGCATCGCTAATGAGCGTAGGTTTCCAAATAGAAATCCAATGCAGAAAAACTGAATGATAAAAAAGGACACTAATACAATGATGTCTGGATTTTCATTTCCATAAAAAAAGATGACATAGGCTAAAGAAACAATGGTAAACAGGATAGAGAAGAGGTCCACTAATTTTCGCATCCCAAAACGCATCACCAAGGTTCCATTAAAAAAGGTGGCCAATCCAACAGAAAAAGCCAGTCCTCCAAAAATGTATGGAAACTCCTCTGAAAGCCCGTACTGTACTTGAAATATCTGCTGAGAAGTACTTAAAAAAACCATAAATGAACCTGTAATCAGCCCAGAAATTAAGGTGAATATAATGGCAGCTCTAAACTTTATAAACTCTTTTGTTCCTGAAGCAAATAGGCGTAACGTAAACGCTTTCTTGTATTCGGGTTTTAAGGTTTCTGGTTGTCGTTTCCATAACCAGATCAGTACAAAGCATCCAAATACTAATTGACTGTAGAAAATAGATTGCCATCCAAACGTATCTAAAAATAATTTTCCAAGAGAAGGAGCAATAATGGGGACCAGAATAAAAATAGCGACCACAAAAGACATCATTTTTGCCATATAATCGCCACTAAAACTATCTCGAATCATAGCAATACTGAGGGTTCTAGGAGCAGAGAGGCCAATTCCTTGTAAGATTCTACCCAACACCATGACTTCTATACTCGTAGCATAGATGCACAAAATACTAGCCAATACAAAGATGATAAACCCAAGATAGATGATTGGTTTTCTACCAAAACTATCTGAAATAGGACCAAAAATTAATTGTCCTACACCCAATCCTAAAAAAATCATGGTAATTAACATCTGATTTTCTCCAGCATGTGTAGTTCCAATAGCAATCCCTATGGGCTCTAAGGCAGGTAGAATTGCATCTATAGACAGGGCAACCATAGACATTAAAGAGGCCATTAGGGCGATGAATTCTAGTTTAGAAGGTTTGCTAATTTCTTGCATCGTGCAAAAATAAAGGAATTATCATGTCAGTAATCATTAAATGCCTGTTATTTTACGAGAAAACTGTATCTTTATATGGCATACATTTTGATGCAGTATTCATAGATTTAAATCACTGTAATTCATGTCGTTAAAACCATTTATTGTTGTACTTGCTGGGGCTATACTCATAGGATGTAGTAGCACAAAACAGCAACCTTTTGATGGAGAGTTAAAGAATAATATTGTAGAAAAAACCTTTACAATTACTTCAAAATGGGCTTCTCCGACCAATACTGTACAAGTTATTGCCAATACCAATTTGTTTCCAGCTATTGGAAGTAGCCCTAATAATATTAATATCGCAGGGAATGCTAACTTTTTAAAAGTATATGGAGATAGTATTTCTGGTGAATTGCCTTATTTTGGGCATGTACAGATAGCTGGGGCTGGATATCTTAATAATGATAAGGGAGGCATTTCTTTTGAAGGGATTCCTAAAAAATATAAAACGGAGTTTGATACAAAAAGAAATCGTTATAAAATAGATTTTACGATTGTTGAGCGCCAAGAGCATTATAGAGTGATTCTTTTTATCTATTCTAATGGCACGAGTACTATGAGTATTAATAGCAGTCATCGTTCTACTATACATTATAGAGGAGAAGTAAAAGAGGATACAGAGAGCTGATATTTTTATTTACATAAATTTACTATTTAACATAATATAAATTATAGTACAAATGTATTGCATAAGTAAAATAGCGAATACTGTGTATTTAGCATAATTGTAGATATAATAACACGCTAGTGTCTTATATCGTCAATAATTATGTTACAGCTATTTTACAAACTATAGTTGATTTATATTCTAAACCTTTTGATTCGTTTTTAAATCGCGTACCAGCCTGCCGGCTGGCAGGTTCGATAAAATGTACGTTATAAAAAATTTTACGAGATTCTCGTGGATTGCCACAAGAGCATAAATTTTAAGAAAAATAAAATTCTATGCACTTGTTAACTGTAGAACTTAAATTAATCCTTTTTTATGTTTCATTATCTTTTGTCTTGAAACAAAAGAAACAAAAATTCAAGTTTCAGGTATTTTCAATATTGATATTCAATCAATATCTCAAATAGTATATAATTTTGGAAACAATGTACGGCTCAATCGCTATATTTTAGAAAACATTGTAACTGGTTAAGATTGCTTTGAAATTTCTTGTATAATTGGAACATTTAAGAAAATGTATAACTAAACCCCTAAAATATAGACGCTCACTTCACCTATTGTTTTAACCAAAATTTTATGAGGCCAAGTTTAACATCGAGATTCTATTTTACATAATGTTAATGATTACATTTCTACAGGAATAACTTTTTCAAACAAATCAGAAATTAAATACTGAAGCGAATCTGAGGTAACCTCTCTAAAATAACCTAATAAATCTTGAGTTGTTGCATATCTATCTGTTGCCATTTTTAGTTTACCATTTGTTGTATTCCAGTCTTCGAGAAAACGTCTTAACGCTTTATTGACGTTCTCCTCTCCTATTGCTTTTTGAAACTCATACATATTAATCGCTCCTTTAGCATAATAGATATAGTCTTGATTCTCAACCAAAGCTAAGGATGGCTCTTTTGCATCTTCTCTATCCTTTCCTTTTTTATAATCCTCTTTTTGCGTTTCTAAAAATTGTAACACTTTTTCTTCGGAATAGTGTTGTTTTAACACCATAATTGCTGCATATTGCGACAAGGTTTCTAATATGGTTAGTCGTCCTTTAACATTTGCTGCTTCTACTTGCATACCAAACCATTGGTGCGCAATTTCGTGAGCAGTGACGTAAAATGCCATGTCAACATCTTTTTCATCATCGATATCTAAAACAAAACCTATAGCTTCTGAAAATGGAATAGTTCCTGGAAATGATTGTGCAAATTGTGCATAACGCGGGAACTCCATAATGCGTAATTGCTCGTATTGATAAGGACTAAAATTATTACTGAAATACGCTAACGAGGCTTTCATAGACGTCATCATTCTATCTACATTGTAATTGTGTGCTTTATGATAATAAATTTCAAGATCAACAGGTTTTGCAATAGAATCCTGACTCGTTATCCATTCATCTTTCTTTATTTCATATTCGGCCGAAACTATAGAATAAAAATTAATCATTTGTTTTTTCATTTTATAATGAAAATAGTTACGATTGTTTTCTGTCCATTTTTTCAATAAATTTCCTGGTGCAAGAGCTGTTTGATCTTTTGAAGTCCCAATAATTATTTCGAAGTTAATACCATCAGAATCACTTCCATTTCTTGCGTTTTTAAGCTCATTTAGATCATCTCTATTTGCAGTACGAATTCTTACTGGCAAGCTATATTCTTCACGTTCATCAACATCATTTAGTTCATATTTTTTATTATAGCCAATTGTTGGTAAATCTGTATTATTAAAAAATGTACCGTTGTTATTGATGTTTACATTAGAGCTTCCAGATTCAAATCCTTTTGTGGTAAAGCTTTGTTTAAAATGCATTTTTATAGCATCTCCAGGTTTTAAAGCTGTATTTAAAATGAAAATAGAATAATCAAACTTTTCATATTTGTTATCGGTTGTAAATCCACCTTCAAAAGAGATAGTATCTAAAGTAACATTCTCTTCGAGAAGCTTTTGAATGTGAATGGATTTGATGTCTTCTGTAGTGGCGTTTTTCAATATGTAATACCCTTTTATTGTATAATCTCTTGTTTTAGGATACAGCTCTACTTGTAAGTTGGCATCTACTATTTTTGGCTGTGGTATATATTCAAATGATTTGAGCTCTTTTTCATAAGCTACTCTAAAACCTGTTGCTTCAGAATTAGTCCAGTATGTGTTTAAAACATTGGTATTGTAAAAGATAAAACTTCCGATAGTTATAAATAATAAACAGACCATAGCTGTTAGTTTAAAAAGCGACTTGCTTAATCTGTATTTGCTCATTTTTATTCGCTTCCACAAATTGGTTTCAGTACCTCTTACGTTTACTAAAGAACCCATAATTAGTAATAGCATCCCGAAAAGAAACCAGTACGATTTAATAATGAGATAGGGTTTTAAAAAATGACCGTAGCCATTCATATCTGAATAGGTACCTAAAGCACTTCCTCCAAAGAAATATAAATCGTGGTCGAAACCAAATAAGCCTAAAGCGATATTGGCAATAAAGAATACAATCACCAACATAATGCTTAAAAACTTATGATTTACAATAGATTGAATAAAAAATGCAATGCATGTGTATAAAGCTAAAAACGGTAAAATCTCTAAAAAGAAACCAGATAAATACACCTGAAATTCATATTTATAATAGCCACTTAACGTTTGAAATATGATACCTGAACCTATTAAAGCAAGCATTAATACTACATAGATTAAGTTCAACCCAATATACTTGCCCAATAGTTTTATAAAGTTAGACATTGGTGTTGCGTCATAGATTAAATCTAGTTTTGCACCTCGTTCTTTCCATACTAATTCTCCTGAATAAAAAACCAAAAGGATAATAAAGAAATACATGGACGTTTCTTTAAGCTCTTCTACTATAAAATACGTTGCAGGATAACTATTCACGCCATATACAGTTCCGAGATTAACTGAATTAATAAGGATAATAATCATACCACAAATAACAATTCCCCAAAATGATGATTGCTTGAAAATACTTGTAAAGTAAAACCACGTAAATTGTTTTAATTGGTTGCATTTTGATAGTAAGCCATATTGCTTTTTAACATCTGGTATTATGACATCATTAACTTTATTAGTGGTTTTATAAGTTACTATTTGTGATTTTGTTTTTTTAGAGCGTTTTTCTTTAACCACATTGAAATTGAATTTTTTATAGCCATAAATCAATGCGATGACACCAAGAGAAAACCAAAACAGTTTGTTATATAGCAATGCACCAAAAAATGGAATGTCTTGCGTACTCTTTGTTAAAGCAGACCAGGATTTTGTAATAAAAGTGGTCGTTGTTAGTGAAAATGGATCTAGTATGGCTTGCCAAAACTCATTAGTAATGGCTTTGGTTAGCATAAAAATGACAAAGACAATAATACCTTGTGTATAGACGACCACTAGGTTTCTACTTAAAGCACCAGTGACAAAAAATAGAGATGCTCCAAAAATTAAGGTTGGTAAGGTTATCATTAGAAAGGTCTTTACATAAAGCATCGCATTAAATGCTAGTAGATCTTCCGGATTGTGCCATGGCATAAATTCACCTAGCATCATACCAAATAAAATTCCAGTAAATGCAAATACTAACACTGTAAACGCTCCTAAAAAGCGACCTAATAAATAGTCTTTTTTGTGGATTGGCGTCGTAAATAGTAAGGATTCTATGTTGTATTCAAAATCTCTTAAGACTGAAACTCCCATAATCATGGATGCCAAAATCATAAATAATCCTGTGATTGCTCCCATTGTTTTAGCAATGATTATAGGTGAGTTTTTTTTCATGAGTCCCATATCTGACCCTTGAAAAATAAAGTCTACTCCAACAATGGAAAATAGAAATAGGAATAGAAAGAACACATAAGTGTCTGCACGTTTACTACGATATTGTAATTCGAACTTAAAAATAGTGTACCACATAATTATATAGATTTAGCGTTCATAGTATTAAATATTTCAGAGAAATACACATCTTCTAATTCGGCATTAATAAGCGAAAAGCCATCTCCAGGATTCACATCACTTAAGATGTGAATGGTTGGTTTTCCAAGAAATAATTTTTCACTAATGACTTTATAATTTTGCTTATATGCTTTTAATTCTGATTTTTCAATTGTTTTTTTATAGACTCTACCTTTTAGGTTTTCCAGTATGTGCAGCGGATTCCCTTTTAAGCAAACCTGACCTTGATTAATGATTGCCATATTTGTGCAGAGTTCTTTAACATCGTCAACAATATGTGTAGATAAGATGACAACTGTCTGCTCTCCCAGTTCGCTTAACACATTATAAAATCGGTTACGCTCTACAGGATCTAATCCAGCAGTTGGTTCATCTACAATAAGTAGTTTCGGATTATTAAGTAAGGCTTGTGCAATACCAAAGCGTTGCTTCATTCCGCCAGAAAAGCCTTTAAGATTTTGTTTTTTAACGTCGTACAAATTCGTTTTATGCAATAATGCATCTACCAAGTCTTTGCGCTCACCTTTATGAGTAATTCCTTTGAGAACCGCAAAATGATTGAGTAATACTTCGGCAGAAATTTTAGGATATAAACCAAACTGTTGTGGCAAGTATCCTAAAACTTGTCTCAACTCATTTTTTTGTTTTAACACATTGATGTCACCAAGTGAAATATTTCCTGAGTCAGCTTCTTGTAATGTTGCAATGGTGCGCATTAACGTAGATTTACCAGCACCATTTGGACCTAGTAAGCCAAACATGCCTGTTGGTATTTCTAACGAAATGTTTTGCAATGCTTTAACACCATTGGAATAGGTCTTAGATAGATTGTCGATAATGAGTTCCATAATTATTCGTTTTTTGATTGATTGACACAAACATATATGTGATTTTAGCCTATATAAAATGTTTGTGACACACGTATAGGTTTGAGTGACAAACAGATTATTCTATGTTATAAAGGCTTCTTAAAACAACTTTGTGATGGTTTGTCACTAATGAGATACTGTTTGTCAACTAATTTGTCTGAGATGTTTTATTTAATTAATATTGATTTATGAAATTGAATATATCAGACAGAAAAAAGAAAAATATAACGCGGTTATATAAAATAGTGCTTGTTATTATAGGCTTAGTCATCGTAATTTTTAATGACACTTTTGGAAAATTAGAAGGGTTTGTAGAATTTATTGCTTTGTACTTTATCCTTGTATTTATCACCATTGCACACTGGCTTATTAAACAAATAAAATCGCTTATACGATTAAAGAACGAAAAAGCAAAAACAGAATTATTGCATTTAAAAAGTCAGGTGAACCCTCATTTCTTTTTTAATATGCTTAATAACCTTTATGGCTTGGTAGATAAAGATTCAAAAAAAGCTCAAGAACTCATCTTAAAACTTTCTGATATGATGCGCTATAGTATCTATGAAGGTGATAAAGACACCGTTTTATTGTCTGAAGAGATTATGTATCTGCAAAATTATATTGAACTTCATAAAATGCGTTATCATAAGGCTATTGATGTGCAATTACAAATTGAAACAATTGATAATGATTATGAAATAATGCCGCTTCTATTTATTATTCTTTTAGAAAATGCCTTTAAACATGGTGTAGAAAACTTAAGAGAAAATGCCTTTGTATATATACATTTAACAGCACATAATAATGAAGTGAAATTTGAAATTGAAAATAATTTTGATGCCTCTAAGGGTAATTCTGAAACTGGAATAGGCTTAAATAATTTAAAACGACGATTAGAACTAGCCTATCCAAAAAAGCATTATTTTGAAGTCTCTAAAATTGATTCTATTTATAAAGCTAAATTTAGTATAACATTATGATTACGTATTTAATAGTAGATGACGAGCATATTGCACACGATATTATAAAAGGCTATTGTGATATGCTACCAAATTTAGAATTTAAAGCCAATTGTTATGATGCTATAGAAGCCATTGATTATTTGAGTAAACACAAGGTTGATCTTATTTTTTTAGATTTAAACATGCCAAAATTAAAAGGGTTTGAATTTTTAAAAACCTTATCATCTCCTCCAAAAGTTATTGTTACAACAGCATATAGCGAGTTTGCCATTGAAGGCTACGAATTAAATGTTGTCGATTATTTATTAAAACCATTTAGTTTTGAACGTTTTCTTAGCGCTTTAAATAAAGTCACATCTTCTGATACAAGTACAACAAAAAAGGAATCTAAAGAAAGCTTAAAACCTGAAAAAAAGTATATTTTTCTAAAACAAAACAATAGTCATATTCAAGTAGATTTAGATTCAATTTTGTTTATTGAAGCTTCTGGAAATTATACTAAAGTTTTTACTACTAAAGATATCATAACTATCCGTAAAAAAATATCTGATACTATACAATTAATTTCAGATAATGATTTTCTTCAAGTGCATAAATCGTTTGTAGTTGCAAAAAAGCATATCAGTAGCATAGAAGGAAATAGAATTCATATTTTAGATCATATTGTGCCAATAGGAAAACTTTACAAAGTAAATATCAATCAACTTTTTAAATAAACTTGAATTGATTATAACTATTTCATTCCACTACTCTCCTATCGTCGCTTCGCATAAAGAGTGTTCCATTAGCTGTAGTAAATTAAGCTTTTAAGAAGAAATTTTTGGGAAGCTATACGTTACACATTGCTTTTACCAAAGCAACGTAACATAACGCAAGAACATTATAGTACAAATATATCGTATAAGTAAAATAGCGAATACAGCGTATTTAGCATAATTGTAGATATAATAAAACGCAAGTGTATTATATCTACAATAATTATGTTACAGCTATTTTACAAACTATTCCGATTCTTAAATTTTACGGATTGTCTTATAGATACTTCTACTTTTCTTCCAGTAGTTAATATAATTTGCAATTTATTATTGAAGTATGGATGAATCTCTTTAATGTATTGTAAATTAATCATTTGACTTCTATTAACGCGAAAAAAGAATTTAGGATCTAATTTCTCTGCCAATGTATTTAAAGAACGCTTAATCATTGCTTTTTCATTCCCAAAATATAGGCGAGCATAGTTTTCTAATGATTCAATAAAATGAATTTCGGTTAGTGGAATGAAATGACATTTCTCACCATCTTTTATAAATATTTTTTGATGCATTGGTAAAACAGTTGAAGTAATCTCCTTATGCGCTATAAGTTCTTGCCTAACTTTATCTACAGTTTTAACAAAACGTTCTTCACGTAAAGGTTTTACCAAATAATCTAATGCATTTAATTCAAAAGCTTTTACAGCATATTGATCGTATGCCGTAGTAAAAACAACTCCTGGCACTGTTGTTAACTCCTCTAACAAATCGAATCCAGATTTTTCTGGCATGTGAATATCTAGAAAAATTAAATCAGGTTCTAGCTCCTCAATGAGTGTAATAGCTTCATCTACATAACTTGCCTCTCCAATAACTTCAAACTCTTTGAAATTATTTAAGGCACGTTTCACTTCCTCTCTTGCCAAACGCTCATCATCAATTATAATCGTTTTAAACAGTTTCATTATCTATTGTTATTGGAATTTTTATTTCAGCTAAAACACGTTCTTTACCTATTTCTTTTAAACTAAAGCTCGCTTTTCCTTTGTATTGAATCTCTAAACGTTGCTCTAAGTTTTTTATTCCTAAACCAGCTTTTTTATTTCCTTGAATGACACCAGGGTTCTCTACTTTAATAACAATATTGTTTTTAACTTCTAGAATCGTTAACATAACGACTCCTCCTGCAATTTTTAAATCTGTACCGTGTTTAATAGCGTTTTCAATTAATAGTTGAATACTCAAGGAAGGTATTTTAACACTTTTTAAAGCTTCTTTTATTGTTATTTTTAATTGCAAGCGTTCTTCAAAACGTAATTTTTCTAATTCTATATAGTCATTCACTAAAGAAAGTTCTTGTTCTATAGTGATTAAATTATTGTCTTTTTGATAGAGTGATGAACGTAATAAGTCCGATAATAAATCTATAGCTCTTCTTGCAACATTTGGATTTTCTATAACCAAAGATTTGATAGAATTTAAAGAATTGAATAAAAAATGTGGATTTAATTGAGCGGATAAATTATCTAGCTGTGCTTGTTTAGCAATAATAGAAAGTTGTGCATTTGCTTTGGTTACTGCTATTTGATTGATATAGTAATGATATAAATGATACGCTAATACCCAAATAGACATTGATCTTAACCCAGTAATTAGCACTGGATCCCAATAAAAAAGCTGAGTTAATAAATCAAGATCTTTTCCCTTAAGGATCGCCCAATAATAATACCATTTCAAATTTGCATAAAACATAAAAAGAACTCCCAAAATAATGATAGAAGGAACAATTCTTAATAACAACTTCTTAAGTCCTATTGTGCTTTTATTAGATCTTAAAATAATTGTTCGGTACGTATGCGTTAAAAATATTCCCATAAAAACATCTAACACATAACTTAATAGTGTGTAAAAAACACCGTAATTATCTCTTGTATATACTATATAAGCCCAATAAACAGAGCCCAAACTCCAAATTATTAACTGAAATTTCCAATAGAAAGAGATTGTACTATTATTTTTATTTGCTTTTCTAGTATTCGCCATTATTCAACAAAGCAACAAAATACTTTTTAATAGGAAAAGGAAAAGTACAGGAACGTTGTATATGGACTGTAAATGTTGCTTATTATACGCTATTCTTTATGTATCATGCTTTACTCCTAGACTATCACATTAAAAATATAGCTTTTTATCACGCTTATCAACGATTTATTACGCCTATGGAAATTCATTTTGTGTATCTATTTATAATGGTTCTTTTTATATGATATATGTCTCTATAAATTAAAAAAATTGAAAAATGCTCTATCTTCAAAAAACAACCTTAAGGCGTCAATTATGTGTTACTTTTTTTGCCTTATTAATTTCGATGCAATCTTATGCAACTTGGTCTATTATTGCTGTAGATAGAAGAACAGGAGAGATAGGTATTATAGGAGCCTCCTGTACATTTGATGTGTCAGGTATTGCCTCAATCGTACCTGGAAAAGGAGCCATTATAGTGCAAGCGCGCAGTAGTTACTATGCACGAATGACAGGTGTAGAATTAATGGAATCTGATGCCTCTGCTGAAGCAATACTTGCAGCAATGCGTAATAAAAAGTTTACTCCTGAGCACCAGCAATATGGAGTAATTCTATTAAATGACAATATAGCCCCACTTATTTATTCAGGTGAACTGATACATGATTGGAACGGGTCTAAAATAGGACACGACTTTGCAGTCTTAGGAAATATTTTAGTAGATAAGAAGGTTGTTGAAGATGCCTTTAAAGCTTATAATAATGCTAGAGATAAATCATTCTCAGAACGATTAATGTTGGCCTTAAGAGCAGGCGAAACTGCGGGTGGTGATAAGCGTTGTGGAACACAATATGCAAGATCTGCATTCATTTCTGTATATAATCCGAAAGATGATGCCATTTTAAGACTTTCTGTTCAAGGAATTAAAAAAGGTGGTAAACCTGCTGTTACTTTATTAAATCAACAGTTTGAAAATTGGAAAACAAATCAATCAAAAAATGACAAGACTTTAAATCCAAATACTATTCGATCTTTTAATGGGAAGCTTATATCTAAAGCTAAAATCGATGCTTTTATAAAACATCAGATGGATTCGCTGAATATGCCTGGACTTTCTATGGCATTTATTAATGATCAAAAAATAATATATCACAACGTATTTGGGGTTAAAAATATTAAAACTGAAGAAAAAGTAGATGAATTAACAATTTTTGATGGGGGATCTATGTCTAAAACCGTGTTTAGCTTTTTTGCATTGAAAATGGTAGATCAAGGACTTATAGATTTGGACACTCCATTATATAAGTACATGAAGTATCCAGATATTGCTTATGATGAGCGTTATAAATTAATTACTGCTAGAATGGTGTTATCACATACCAGTGGATTTCCAAACTGGAGATTTATTAATGAAGATGGATATTACGACCCAAAGAATAAACTTAAAATATTCTTTCAACCAGGAACTAAATTTCAATATTCAGGAGAAGGCTATGAATATCTGGCACTGGTTATAGCACATCTAAAAGGCATAAAAAAGAATGAACTACAAACTTTGATAAAAAAAGAAATTTTTGATCCTCTAGATATGGACCATAGCAGTTATATTTGGAATGATTACTTACAAAAGCATAGAGCTAATGGACATTATAAAGGTAAATTAAATATTGGCTATGCAATCAATGCAAAAAGTCCAGATTTCATAGCGGCAGGTAGTTTACAATCAGATTCAAGAGCATACGCTAACTTTTTAATCGCAATTATGCGTAATAAGCTTTTATCAGAAAAGAGTTATCAAGAGTTTTTGAAAATACAGTCTATTTCACCCTATGACAAAAAATATAATGAACCCAGTTACAATTATGGATTAGGAATCGTGATTGAAGAGTCTCCTTATGGTATAAATTACTCACATGGAGGTGAAAATCTAAGTCATACATGTCGCTATATGTTTAATAAAAAACAGAACGTTGGTTATGTATTTTTCACCAACTCAGAACATAAAATGGAGTTTGATAAAAATTTAATGGCATTTCTTTTAAGTCAATAACGATATTTAGTACTTAAGTTATAAAACTTTGAACTATTTAATTCTTACGGATTATAAATTTTCTTTACTATTACAACCCCTTTGCTTTACGTACGATTTTAACAACACGACTATGTGTTATCTGTAGTAAATTCCATTGGTAGCCTTCAAAATCTGTAGTGCTCATAAATTGAATGACAACGGCATCAATATCTTTATGATATTCTGCCATGCATTGATAACCAGGCACTAATCCACCATGATTAAATTCATAAATTGATGCATAGATTTCCATTTCTTTTTCATTAAGTAATGTGCCATCATTTAAAGCTCTTAAAAATGTACCAACATCTTCTGCGGTGGCTAACATTCCTTGCTCTTCGGTCTTAAAATCGTCTTCAAGACCAACATAGTAGCCACTCATAACATCGTCTAAATTTACTTCGCTTAGCGAACCAAAAGTATTTTTCAGGCCAAGAGGGATTAAAATTTCTTCTTTAAAATATTGCTGACGGCTATAGCCTACAGTGTTCTCAATCACTCTTGAAAGCAACAAATAATTGGTATTAGAATACCCATAATCTTTATTTGGTTGAAAGTTAGCTGGTAAATCGAGTGCATATTGAAGTACATCTACATCTGTATTTGGTTGATTTTTCCAAAAATCAGGGTTATCTGTAAAATTAGGAATACCACTTCTGTGTTGTACCATCATTCTTAAGGTAATTTTGTCTGCATTTTCGATTCTTCCTACTAGTTCTGGAAAATAATCAGAAAGCTTTTTATCTAAAGAGATACGGTTCTCATAAGCTAATTTTGTAATTGCTACTGCGACATACAGTTTACTGATACTTGCGATTTTGAATAAAGCGTTTGGCTTAGCTGGAATTTTTTGCTCGCGGTTATGATAACCAGCCGTATAGAATGCTGGTGGCTTTCCTCCTTCATCTACGTAAACAATAACGCCATCGAATCCATAATTTAAGGTCTGATCTACTTGCTCCTGAACGCTATCTGGCAATGGTACTATCCAAGCTTTTACTAAAATCCAAGGGACGTACCATAAGGATATAAAAGTCGCTACTAATAATATAACTCTAAAAATTTGTTTGCCTTTAGCAGCTTTTTTCCTATTAGTTTTCATTCATCTAAAGTATTATAATTCTTGTTGAATTTTATTGATGATACAAATATCTTTAATATCTAAATTATAATAAATTGTGAATTACCGAACTGTATTATATGATGGATGAATTTTTTTTGCTTGTGGTAGAACAAGCTTTAGAAAAGAAAAATGAGCAAATGAAACTATTGCTTTTAGCAATGGTCGGTTTGTTTTACGATAATTTTTTAGAGAATACTATGTTTTCATATGATTTTCCATTTACCATAAAATTTAAATCTCCAACATTTTTAAATTCATTTTTTTCATAGAATCTTATAGCTCTCTTGTTTTTTATGTAAACGGAAAGCCACATAGTGTCAAACTTTAGTGCTTTGGCTTGATCTTCAATATATGTCAATAATTGCTTTCCAATTTTTAAAGGGATAAACTCTTTTAGGATAAAAATTCTTTCTAACTGACAATTGTTTTTAGAAACGACATTTTCTTGTTTTTTATTTGCTATTATTTTAGCGTATCCAACAGGAAAATCATCAACATACATCATGTAGAAAATATTCTTAGCATTACTTAAGTTTTGTTTCATTTTAGAAACTGAAAAATTTTCATTAAGGTATTTTAATAGGTTGTTTTTATCGTCTATATAATGGCCATGTGATTCAGCCCATGTTTGTCTTCCTAAAAGTGCTAGAACTTCTGTGTCTATTATGGTTGCTTGTTTTATTTTAATCATTGTTATTATTTTTTAATTGTAATCTTCTAATATGAAATCCATGTAGAAACACTGCAATTGTACATCCAATTATTATGGGTAGAGCGCTAATTAAAATACCATATAAAATATAGCCAATATTTGCAATTAATGAAATCATTCTCAGTTTATATTCACCTTTGGTAGACATAGAATATAGATTAATTACTAACGCTGCATAACCAATACTATCAATTAAAATTGTATTCATATTATTCTTTTATTTGTTTAACTATTCTTCTAAAATATAGGTGTATAATCATTTGAATTTTAAGTATGTAAATTTAAATTTATAAAACTATAAAAAGTATAGTTACAAAACTAAGTATATTATATTATATTTGCAATAACGGTCAAAAATGATAGTATAAATAAATTAGAATTATGTACACATTTAATGCAAAAGAATATCCATGTCGCACTAGTTTAGCCATGGGAATTATTGGTGGAAAATGGAAAGCAGCTATCTTACACAATTTAAAGAATGGTAAGTTACGTTATAATGAACTTAGAAAACTGATGGCTACAGTAACTGAGCGCACATTAAGCTTGCAATTAAAAGCATTAGAAAATGATGGAATCATAAAAAGAAAAGTATATACGTCAAAACCGCCACTAAAAGTAGAATACTCATTAACAGAATTTGGCGAAACATTAATACCCGTAATTCAATCTATTGTTGATTGGGCAAATTATGTGATTGAACATGAAGCAGAATAAAATAGAGAATTATTTAGAAGTAGACCTTAACTTTTCAGTAACCTATACATCTACCCAAAATATATCTACATTTTCATAATTGTCTGATCCTACATTTCTACTAAAGAAAAGGTATTTACCCTCCTTGGGCATAATACACATTCAAGACCATATAATTCCCATTGGAAAATTATATAAAGCTAACCTTATTAAGATTTTAAGCTAGAGATTTGCCAGCGTATAATTATTAAATATCATTTCACTACTCTCCTACCGTTGCTTCGTAAAAAGAGTGTTATATTTTACGATATCCAGTACTTAATGGATTAAAGTTTCAATCGCCATATTATTTTCTTAAATCAAATAAACGGCTAAATAATCTTATTTAATCCTTACCAATTGCGATTTATCTTTGGTGGTTTTATAATTTAAAAACATACGATTGTTTACACGAACTCTCCAATTGTGAGTACTATAAGTTCCTTGTACATAAGCTTCACCTGGTTTGAGTGTTTTATATTTTGTTTCTTTTCCATTATTTACCCAATACACAACTGCATTCGTTTTTGTTTGATTTAAGAATGTAATATCAACTTTCACCAATGAAGCTGGTTTAGGTTTTGGGGTTCTACGGACGCGCTGTAAAACACCAATACTTTTTAAGACGCCATTGTTTTCCCATGATTCAGATATATATGCAGAAACGCCCATTTCATTATGATATACTTGGAAAGTTACCTGATAAAGATTCCCAAGTGCAAAGTTTAGGCCAACTCCATTATTTGTAATCATTTTAGCACCTTTATAGATTGGAGGGTAAGAATAACCATGTTTAGGGAAAGATGCCTTCACAGTAGTGCCATCTTTTACTATTCTAAGATGAAATTCACGACCATTATGGATATACTTCCAAGTTCCAGTAATATTTTTGTGAATATACCTAGAGACTTCTTCTCCTGTAAAACATGCTTTAACATGATTTTTGATTCGTGCTATTCTGTCTTTTGCTAAATCGCCTATCTTAGGATTAACTACCTTTTTTGGAAAGTTAACACTGTATGCTTTACTGCTAGGTACAAGATATGTATATGATGAGTATGCAAATAACCTGTCGACTAATTTTTTGGCTTTATCACAATTATTTGACGAAAGATTACGGTATTCTATATAAATATTTTGGACTTCATTATAAAGTCGTGTTGATGTTGGATTGGATTCTTGTTTATTTTGAAAACAAGATTTAAATTGACTTTTCAGCCTAGCAATTCTATCTTTAGCTAGGTCGCCTATGGTTGGATTATTTACTTTTCTTGGGTAGTTAACGCTATAAGCTTTATCAGAAGGGACTGCATATTTAGATCCAGTATATGGTTGTAATTGCCTGACTAATCTTTTGGCTTTACTACAATTACTTTTGGAAGTTGTAGCGTAATTGGCATAAATACCTTGTATTTTGTTATATAGCTGCTGTGAATTTTGCGCATTTATTTGGACTGAGAAAGAAAACAGAACTATTGCAATGAAATAAATAAATTTGGAGGATTGGTGAGGGTTGTTCATATTGATTATTTTATGGTGTAGTCTTGTTATAATGATTACAATTTACTTTTTTTTACTGATTTACAAGGTTTTATATAAAATAAGTTTTTCCTTCAATTATCTTTTATACACACAAATGCTAAAAAAGCACACTACTAACAAGATACATTTTTACATAGCCTATCTAGATTTCGTATGAAAATTAAGCAATGGAATGTCAACAGCAATAAAGATTTTAAATGAAAAAGAAAGGCTAGAATTTAAGTTTAGTGAGCTATCAGTTATCGTTCGAAGTTGAGGCCCTAATTGCCCTCCTACTCCAATAGATATTGGCGCTTTAGCAAAGCCACGAACATAATAAATACCAGGAGCGAAAATATTTTCTAATTTAATTTCTGGAAGCTTCTCAGTTTCGCTATCTCCAAATCGATAAGTTGTCACAGCTCCAAGATCTAACAGCGATAAAAACCAAGTTGTAGATCCTTTTTCTTTATACTTATTAGTTTTTTCATTTAACTTATATTCTCCCTTACTTAATGCAATACCTATAGGAGCATTGATTCCGAAACTAAATTTATATTCACCTAATTTTCCATTATGTTCAAGTCCTGGAGATAGACCTACATAAGCATTTAAAGCGATGTTAGATTTTGTTTTTTTCTTTATAGAAGCACTTCCTACTGGAAGCGCTATTGCCTCAATGGCTGACTGAACTTCATTACTGTTTTCGGCTTGCGCTACATTGGCTATAAAAGTCCCGTATTTTATCAATTCATTCTTCCATTTAAAATTATCAGGTCCTAGAAGTTCTGTTAAGAGTGATGAGAGGTCTAATATTAAGGCATTATATTTACGCTCATTTACATCTAGATATACATTATTTAGCATATCCAAAACACTCCAAACTTCATTTATCTTGTCAAGATTAATAGCTATATTTAGGTTCTTGGTATCTTTAAGATTCTTTAGAAAGCTAAGTGTGGATTGAAACAACTCTTTATAAGAAGTAACTTTTTCTCCAGATTTTATTTTCTGCTTTGCACTGTTTATAGCTAGTGTTATTTTTTCTGAATCGAGTATCAGATGCTCTACATATTCTTTATATTTTTCAATTTTAACTGTACCTTTTGCTACTTGATCTAAATAATCACTGAATTTTTTACCAAAAACCATATCGTTCCCATGTAATTGATACAGTAATCCTAAGTAAATTTTAAAGGTAATAGGGTCCATTAATGACTTTAAAGATTTTGAATCTACCCAATAACTATCTGAATCTTTTGACTTTAATGAATTGGAAAAAACAGTAAACAATTTTACAGCTTCTTGTATATTAAGTAATGGAGTATTATTTTGATGGTAGGTTTGATATTCTAATTTACCAATAGCTTCGGCTGGATGGACACCTTGACGGAGATTATTCACTATCAAAAGTGCAGATTCAAAGTATTCTATCTTTTGCCCTATAGGATCGTTTAAATTATTAGCGAATAGTGATGTTTTTTTAGCTTCTAAAAAAGATTCAAGTGTTGTGAGAACAATTTGCAGGTCTTTTTCAAAAGCTTCTCTAAGTGTATTGATATAGTTAGAAAATTGGTAAACTTCTTTATCAATAACTATTAAAACATCATGTGTTTTAGGAAATAAGGTGGTAAAGTCCTTGTTTTTTGGGTCTTCTAAAACAGCTATAAATTTTTGAAAAAAAGTAATGCTTAATTCTTGCTTTGCTCTATCGACTAAAAATTTAGCTAACCCATCTGCAAGATTTGTGACATTTAGTCCTCCGATTCCAGAGCTAGAGGGAAGCGTTTTTACGGCAGTTATTGATTGAGATGAAAAATCTGATGATTGTCCTGAACCAGAAACATTTATAAAGGGATTGTTTTCAAATAATTTTTTTATTTTTTTTCTTATTTGATCTCCATCATCAGTTGGATCTATTTTTAACCCATATCTTACAAATAAATCTTTTCTTGAATCAATTTCTCCTGGAGGAATCCTAATCTGAAATTTCCCAGAACCAATGAGTTTGTTACCCGTATTATTTTTTATAGTTATCGCATCATAGAAAGCATTTTGAGCAAAGATCATTGTAGAGAATAAAATCAATGCTAGAGGTAGAATAGTTCTTTTCATGATATATATATTTTAAAAGGTTGAATATTATTATTTAGTGGTATACTGTTTGATTTTAAATATGTCTTGATATTCTTTAATCGTTTATTGTCTTTTGGGAGACTATTATTACTTAAAAATCTAGCTAAAATGGCAGTCATAAATGCAGTATAAGCACTAGTGTCTTTAAATTTTGCATTCAGGTTAATTTTATTTTTAGGATAGCACGGAATATTTTTATTCAAAAAACTATAATCATAAGGGTTCGTAATCTCATTATTCAATACTTTAGACAAGCTATCTTGAGTAAAAGTTCCCACCTTTATAACATTCTCAAGCCGCATGATTTCAAGAGCCTCAAAATTATTTCCAGCCGAAATAACAGTAATAATCCCTTTTTCTAATAAGCTATTTACTATGAGCTGAATTTTTGGAAGATAATAATCCACATCACCAATATTTAAACTCATATTTACAATATCTATTGACTCAAAAAGACGATTAGTCTTATTCAATTCATGCATTCCTTTTAAAAGAGCATCATCATCAACCAAATTATCTATAGAACTTACTCTAAAGCAATATAAGTTAGATTTGTTTCTGCTAGCTTTAGGATCATCTGAAGCAATTATACCAGCAACTTTATGCCCATGGATATGGATGTTAGTTAAATCAGAATCGATAATGAAATTTTTATAATATTTTATTCTATTTTTCAAATAAAGGTGCTCATCATATACACCAGAATCAAATATTGCAACTCCTATAGATTGTCCGTTCCCTTCATAATTAGAAAAAGGGCTCGTAATCTCTATTTCATTTATTGATTCAGTAATTACATCTTGATTATAGTCAACCCCTCCACTCCAATAGTAATTATTTGCCTCATCTTTATACCATTTATTGTTCCCATCATAGGTGTCTCCTTCATAAGTATTTCCATCGATTTCTAAAATACTTCCTGGAGCTAGATATTGATAATTAGGAGCATTTACACTTGGTGACCCTACTCTTACATTTAAATATTTAGTAACTGTAACTTTCATTAGCCAACACGTTGTTTAGTTAACACTGTACTTTGTATTTCTTTGTCTTGTTGCAAATCGTTTTTAATAGAACTCCTTATTCTAGCTAATTTGTTAAGTAAATCAAACCAAAACGGGGCACCTAAAGAGATTGCCAATGCTGTAATAAGATATCCCCAGAAGTTATTCCAGAAAAATGCCCAAGTTTTAAATTTAGCATGAGTATCTATAAACTTTCCATTTTTATCCTTTTTTCTTTCAATATAATAGAATTTTCCGGTTTTATTAGCTAAGTATACACTTGGAAATTCTATAATATATTTTTCTCCTACAATTTTCTGCTTGGGTGATAATGATTTTTTAATCGTATCTAATTCTGCTGAGTGAATTGAATCACCTTTAAAATGCAAAGAATCTATTGTTTGAAAACCAAAAAGATTATTAACTCTTATAGCTTCTGCTTCTAACTTTTCATAAATATTAAAAAGACTGTCTAATTTCTTTTCTACGGTCTTTGGTAATAAATCTGTTGAGTTTTTAAGTTTAATCTTTTCAACTACTTCTTTTATATCTTTATTTTCTGTAGTAGCCACAGCTAATTGTACCATGCTATCTCTAATATCTTTATCTGTAGATAACAACCTTACAATTTCTATAGTATTTATATTAAACAAAACTGCCATAACAAAACCTATGACAGTCAGATTAAATTGAATGGTTCTCTTATACCAACCAGCTGCTCTTTCCATGGTACTACTAAACCAATTTTCTATGTTCGCTCTAAATTTTACTAAATCATTTTGAGCATCATCTAACAAAGCTTTTAAATGTTTTTTTGTATCCTCATTAATAGTTTTATTTTCATCTGATAAAACTTCTTTTATCTTATCAATATTAGATGCATTACTACCTGCTTTGTTTTTAAGAATTTCTAAAATCGCCAGAGAAAAATCAGATTTTTTCAAATAAGAGGGTCTAGAAAAATAAGCATTGGATGCTAAATATTTAATCACAGGCTGATCATAAAAATCTTTTACGAGATCTGTATCTTCTTTTGAAATTACTCTTTTTTTCCACTTACGTAGTTCAGTGAACTTACGCTTAAAGATTTTTTTCTCTTCAGTACTCTTATTATTTGCATTTTCATCTTCTAACATTCTACGAATAGCATGTCTTAAGTTTCGAGCTCTTAAGCCTAATAAAGTCGCTACAATTTCCTGAATGACTGAAGCAAGCAGGCTATATATCAAAAAAATAAAAACCAACCCTAAAGCTATATCTACTGCAACATTTCCAGTCATTTCAATTCAAATTATAATACATAAATTTATATCATTGAATTGATAAAAGACTACAGAAAACTGTATTGTAGATTACAGAAAACCGCAGAATACATGTAAAACTAATCTTATATCCTTGATTTTACTCTAGCATTTTGAATGATAGAAAGTAGTACATAGAGTATTACAATTAATGGAATTGAAAGGAATTGTAACAGCACAATACATATTAAAGAAGTTAACAAAAACAAATACTTTATGAAGTTCTCTTTCAATGCATAACTTTTAAATTTTAGAGAAAATAAAGGCAATTCTGTATTCATTAAAAAACTTAATAAAATTATAATCGCCGTTAAAAAATAATTATTGCTAATTAAATTTGAAACAATCTGTATGTCTGTATTAGCCTGAATTAAAGGTAATGACACTATAAATAAGCTCATAGCTGGCGTAGGTAATCCAATAAATGATTCTGACTGTCTAGTGTCTAGGTTAAATTTTGCCAAACGGTAACACGCTGCCAATGTTAATAGTAATCCTACATATGCTACAATTTCATAAGTACTCATGCTAGGCTGTAAATCTATCTTAGAGAAGTTACTGTAGTGATCGTAAGCATTTTCATTCATTAACATAAACATTATAATACCTGGTGCTACTCCACTAGTAACAACATCAGCTAAGGAATCTAATTGCTTACCTAACTCTCCTGATACTTTTAACAATCGAGCTAAAAAGCCATCAAAAAAGTCAAAAACAATACCTAATACAACAAAAAAGGCAGCTTCTTCAAACGCTCCTTCCACTGCATAAATAGTTGCTACTGTTCCACAAAATAAATTTGCAAGTGTAAATAAATTTGGAATGTGTCTTTTAAGATTCATTTTATTGATTTGATATAGCTAAAGTAATAAATCATTTTGGTGCGTTTTTAAATTTGTTATTTTTTAAGCATATTTGTGTTGTTATTGCTATAAAAATTAAAAAAATGCCAATATTAATTTCAGACTTCCACCCTTCCATTCCTTTTAGAAATGGTCATTTTAATACTGTTTATCGTCCTCTTTTTATGAAAGAAACGAGTACATATGAACGAAAAAGAGTGACTACTTGGGATCATGACTTTATAGATTTAGACTTCTCTTTTGTAGGTTCGGATACTTTAGTGCTATTAATTCATGGTTTAGAAGGAAGTTCTGAATCAAAATATATGATTTCTGCATCTAATGAATTTAATGAAAATGGCTTTGATACGGTATGCTTTAATTTAAGAGGCTGTAGTGGTGAAGACAATCTACTCTTGTCTACTTATCATAGTGGTAAGACTGAAGATGTAGATTTTATTGTAAACTACTTATTGCATCATTACACCTATAAAAAATTAATTATTGTTGGGTACAGTTTAGGAGGAAACCTAACATTAAAATATATGGGAGAGTACGCCGATAAAATTCCAAGTAAGGTAAAAGCTGGTATTGCTATTTCTGTCCCTATCGATTTAGCCTCTTCTGGTAGAGAGATGAGTACCTTGAAAAATAAAATTTATATGGAGGAGTTTTTAAAAACGCTTCGATTAAAAGTTTTAGAAAAAGCGCATAAGTTTCCTGAATATAAGTTAGATAAAACGGCGTTATTTAAAGCAAAAATTTTTAGAGATTTTGACACTCTATATACAGCGCCAGTATTTGGTTTTAGTAGTCCAGAAGATTATTGGGAAAAAGCAAGTTCTAAGCCCTATCTATCTTCTATTAAAAAACCTACAATTTTAATTAGCTCTTTAGATGATCCTTTCTTATCAAAAGAATGTTATCCTTATGAAGAGGCAGATGCTTCGGATAACTTCTTTTTAGAGGCCACAAGATATGGCGGACATGTTGGTTATATTTCATCTTTTAAACAAAAGGAAAATAGATGGTTAGAGCAACGAATGCTGCGTTTTATTAAAGAGAATATATAAAAAATACAATATCTAAAAGAATCCGAAGTTTATTCAAATATATATTCAGATATTTGTTTTCATTCTTATTGTATGAGCAGACATAAAATTACATTCATTCTTATTTTAGCACCAATGCTTGTGTTTTCTCAAGCGTTTAGAAACTATTCTAACGAGTTTCTAAATATCGGTGTAGATGCTTCTGCATTAGGTATGAGTAAATCTGTAGTAGCAACCACAAATGATGTAAATGCAATTTATTGGAACCCTGCAGGGTTAGTAAATGTAAAGGACTACCAAGGATCTTTAATGCATGCTTCTTATTTTGCGGGCATTGCAAATTATAATTTTGCAGCCTTTGCCATGCCTGTTGATAATGAAAGTACCTTAGGGTTTTCTATTATTCGTTTTGGTGTAGATGACATTCTTAATACAACTGAGTTAATTGATAGTCAGGGAAATATCGATTATAATAGAATTAGTCTATTCTCTGCGGTAGATTATGCCTTTAATATTGCTTATGCTAGGAACCTTATTTTTAAAGATGTATATTTTGGAGTAAATGCAAAAATTGTAAGAAGAGTCATTGGAAAATTTGCTTCGTCTTGGGGTGTTGGACTAGATGCAGGAATACAATATGAAAGAAATGATTGGAGAGTTGGTTTAATGGTAAGGGATATTACAACTACTTATAATGTTTGGAATATTGATGAAGATGAGTTTGCTAAAATTCAGAATGCTATTCCGGGTCAGAATCAAGAGTTACCAGAAACTACAGAAATAACAAAACCAAAAGTTCAGTTTGGAGTGGCAAGAAAGTTCCAAATCGGTCGCTTTTTTAACTTGCTTTCTGAAGTGGATTTAAATATGCGATTTGCACAAACCAATGATCTTATTTCTACAAGCTTTGTAAGTATAGACCCAGCTATTGGATTTCAATTAGATTATGAAGAGTTTGTTTTCTTAAGGGCTGGTATTGGTAATTTACAGCGCACTACTGAGTTTAATGGAAGTAAATCACTGTCGTTGCAACCAAACTTTGGTGTTGGTTTTAAATACAATGGTATCCAGATTGATTATGCACTAACCAATATTGGGAGTATTGGAAATGCCTTATTTTCTAATATTTTTTCTGTGAAACTAGATTATAGTTTTTTTAGACGCTAATTATGAGAAAACTTTTACTATTTTTTCTTTTTTCTTTTTTAATTTCATCTGTATCGGCTCAATCTTACTTAAAACTATCTGTATATGCAGAAGTTAGTATTATTACTGTAGGTCCTGGAGAAAATTTATATGAAGTATTTGGGCATAGTGCTATCAGAATTAAAGATCCTGTTTTAAATTTTGATTTAGTTTATAACTATGGGATTTTTGATTTTAATGCTCCTGGTTTTTATTTAAACTTTGCGAAAGGGAAGTTACAGTATTTACTAGCTCGATATCCTTTTCAACAGTTTGTTTCTAGCTACAAATCTGATAAACGTTGGATAAAAGAGCAAATTTTGAATTTAAATAAAGAACAAAAGCAACAGTTCTTTGAGTATCTAGAAAATAATGCTAGACAGGAAAATGCTTCGTATTTGTACGACCCCTATTTTAATAATTGTTCTACTAAACTAAGAGATATTTCAAATATCATTTTAAATGATAGCATAACATTTAATAAAAGTTATGCTTCTAATAAAACTTTAAGAGAGTTAATGAATGATGAGCTTCACTGGAACTCTTGGGGTAGCTTGGGGATTAATATTGCCTTAGGAACTGTCTTAGATAAGAAAGCCACGCCAACTCAATACTTATACTTACCAGATTTTGTTTTTTCTGCTTTCGATAAAGGGAAAATTATTATTAATGGTACATCTCAACCAATTGTTAAAAAAGAAACAAATATTCTTATTTATGAAGAACCGGCTTATTCTTTCTCTTTTTCTAGCCCTATTGTTATTTTCTCAGTACTTTTCTTCATTGGAGTTTTAATTACCTATAGAGATTTTAAAAAAAGAACCCGCTCTAAATGGTTTGATTTTTTACTTTTTTTTATTACTGGTATTATTGGAATAGGAATAGTTTTCCTTTGGTTTTTTACCAACCATATGACTACTCCTAATAACTTTAATATTTTATGGGCATTTGCTCCAAATATAATTATTGGGTTCTTTCTTTTAAAGAATAAGTATCACAAGCGTATTAAAAAGTATATATGGCTACTTCTAGTACTACTAATTTTAATGCTTGTATTTTGGGTAGCTGGAATTCAATTATTTGCAACAGCAATGATTCCTTTTTTATTGTTACTAGCGTATAGATATTATTACTTACTGACCCTTAAAGAATAGAATGGTTGTTATCGTTTTAATTAATATTTTAAAATCGATAAATAAGCCTTGTTCTTTGATATAGTACAAATCATATCTCAATTTTTTTTCTTGCTCTTCAATACTACCAGCATAAGGGAACTTTACTTGAGCCCAGCCTGTAACACCAGGCTTTATAACATGACGTAAACCATAATAAGGAATTTCTTCTTCTAACTTTTTTACAAACTCAGGTCTCTCAGGTCTTGGACCAATAATACTCATGTCTCCTTTTAAAATATTAAAAAATTGTGGAGATTCATCTAGCCTGGTGTTCCTTAAAAATCTACCAAACAATGTAATCCTTTTATCATTTTTAATTGCCCAAACCGCTCCATTTTGCTCGGCATTTACCACCATGGTTCTAAGTTTATATATTTTAAAAGGTTTACCTTTTTCTCCTACTCTTTCTTGTATATAAAATAATGGACCTCTATTTAACAAAAGGTTAATTAAAAAGATGATAGGAATAAGTAAAATCAATATTATGATTCCAATAGATGAAATTACAATGTCTAACAATCTATGAAAGATTTTATACAGCCCATTATCATTCACTTTTATAAGATTGATATTATTATAAAAATCAAAGTTTAAATATTCTTTTGGCAGTCTATCGGTAATCTCTTCATAAAAAGATTCATAACTTTTAATCGTAATTCCTTCTTCAAATAATAAAACCATCTGTTTGTTAATTGCAATTACTTCTTCCTTTGAGAATCCAATAGGAGAAATAACAATTTCTGTAATTTTTTCTCTTAGTACCGTTTCAAGAATATTATCATAAATATCATGAAAATTTGTTAAGCTATCAATCTTATTGTCAGAAATGTATGATGATATATTATAATGACCATGATTATCTATCAACTGAATAATACTATTAATTTTAGTTGAATGAGAGACTAATAATATATTCTTAAAATACCTAGGTGTATACAAAACTACCGTATATAAAAACCTCCATGCCATTACTGGAAATGTAATTAGCAAAAAGAAATAAATAATTTGTAATCTATTCTCTGGTAATGAAGGAGAGATATAAGGTGTAAAAAAGTAAAAAAGTGTAGTTACAAACGTTGTAAGAAAAAGACTCTTTACTACCAAAAATCGGTTACTAGAAACCTGAAGGCTATAAAGTTGAAATATTTCGCCGAAAAGGATAAAATAAAAAGCAAAAGTGATTAGCCAAATAGTAATGCTTGGGCTATTATAATCTAAATAACTAAACTTAAAAATATAGGAGCTTAGAGCTAGACAGAGTACACTTATAAACACGTCAAAAAAACGTAGTAAAATTTTCCTTTCAGATACTTCAAAATGTAAATAGCCTAATTTCATTATTAGCAATATTTTTCAAAACCTAGAATATACACCAAAAATATAAATTTTTATATCTAAAGATAAACTAATCATTAAATAATTCTATGTATAAATCACTCAAACGCTTAAAGTTATGATTCTGCTTCACATATGTATAACCTTTAAGACCTAATCTCTCTCTTTCTTTTGAGTCTAATTTATATAATTTCTGTATTGCATTCACAATGGCGACTGCACTTTCTGGTTTAACTACTAATCCACAACTTGATAATTCAACTGGATCTTTAATTTTGTTAGAAGAAGAAATTATTGGTTTTTTAGCAAGCATATAGTCAAAAAACTTGTTAGATGAAACTCCATAATCAAAAAGAGGCGTATTATTTCTACCAACAAAACACACATCAAAATAACTTAACATTTGCTGTACTTGATTTTTATTTATTTTACTAATGAATGTAATATTAGTATTTGAATGAACTCTTTTTTGTAATTCTTTTTTTAAATAGCCATCACCAACTAAAACGAAATGAATTTCGGTATTTACCTTTAATTCAATAGAAGCTTCTATTAGATACTCTAATGCATTTGCCATACCCATGGTACCCGTATAACCAATAATAAACTTATTCTTAGGTATTTGCTCTATGACTTCTAGAGGTAATTTTTCATGTATTAATAAGTTTTCATCTATACCATTTGGAATCCAATGAAATTTGGTTTCATCATTAGAAATTTTATTGATATACCTATGAGCGTTAGGTAACAATGAAATAATTTTATCAGCCTTCCTGTAACCAAATTTTTCCACCCATTTCATTAGTATAACTATAGGGTGCCATTTTGAATATCCTTTTAAATACATGGGGGTTAGTGGCCATAAATCTCTTATTTCAAAAAATAATTTTCTTGCTTTATATTTCTTTTTTAGATACCACCCAGAAATAATCGGGAAAATAGGCATAGAAGAAACAATTATGATATCTGGTCTTTGTAGTAGTTTACTCTTTAGAAATAAAACTTTAAATGCGAAAACAATCATGCTCCACAACTTTAGCACACTTGCTCCATCATATTTTGGAATCTTTACCCAGCAAAATGAAATACCTTCTTCTACTTCTTCTAATGTAAACCATCTATTATTAGTCAATGGTTGGTTATGAAACAAATGATTATATGAACCTGAGATAATTTTAACATCATATGACTCTTTCCAGAATTTACTAAAATAAAAATGCCTTTCACCCCAGCCTGAGTCGGGTTTTCCTGCAGTCATATTTATCACCCATATCGTTTTCTTCATTTTTAATTTTGATGCTATAATTTATAGTTTTCCAATTTTCAAATAATTAGGAATATCATTTTTTAAGCAATATCTCCACTTTCTTTTGATAATAGGAGTGCATTCTATACCATTTTTTACCCTCATTTGAGTCATGATGTCGTGGGACAATTTTACCTTCTTCTTTCATAACAATTACTTTACCCATCATTTTTATTACTTGATCAAATGCATGCTCACGAGCCTCTAATAAGGTATTCTTACCTACTAAGTCAATTTCTTCTTCTAACCAAACTGCTCCTGAGTCTATGCCCTCATCTATTTGATGTATTGTGCCTGTTACTTTATCTTCATTACAAATTGCCCACTCAACTACGTTCATATTTTTATAACTCGGTAATTTACCTGCATGAGCATTCAAAATAATCAAACCTGGGATATCAATTATCTTTTTTCTAAAAATTCCTGCTCCACAATTTACAAGATATTTTATTCCAAGCTTCTTTATAAGATTCAAAGTCTCATCATTATTTAATTTTGAAACTTTAACTGTATTAGGGATGGGTATATTAACCTCTTCATTAGAAAAAGCCTTTTTATTGCCTAAAAGTTTTTTGACTTGAGGAAATAAAAAATCCTTAAAAAAAGAAAGTTTATGTTTTTTAAACTCTTTTCTAAGTCTATCTGTTGGCTTTACATAAATTAGGTGTTTAGGCTCCATTCCTACATCTTTAAAACCCAATTGTGCTGATTTTATAAAATTACCTCTCGGATTAATAGTAATATATGCTATTTTTTCTGATAGCTCTTTTAATTCCTCGCTAGTCAAGATTCGTATATTTTTTAATTAGCATTAATAAATCTATATAGTACTTAGTAGCCCAAGAAGGATATTTAAGTGGGCAATACATTCCCCAAATAGGATATGAACCTGTTATAGCTCCATTACGATATTTACCTATTGAGTTCAAATCTTGTGTATAGGCTAAGAAATCCGCTAATTTAAGTGCAGCATTCACATAACGCTTATCATTAGTAAGTTCATATAATCGAAAGAATATAATTCCTAATTGTGCATTTCCTGTTAGACATGAGTAATTAGCTCCTTTTTTCCAACTCTTATAAAACCTAGCTGGCAGTATATTTGTAATTTCTGTTTTATGTAATAAATGATCTGCTGCTAATTTTCCTGCCTTTATGTATCTATCTTCCTTAAGATTTAGGCCAGTTTCAATTAGTCCATCAATAGTATAAGCAATAGTATGTAGAATTGGTGCGGCATTATTTAACAGAGTATTATCTGCTTTTTCAAACCAACCATTTTTATGCTGGTTTGCTAGTACAAATTCACAGTTTTTACGACAAGATTCTTCATATTTTTTATCATTGGTAATAAGATATAGCTCCGAAAGAGGTGCAGTTACATAAGAATCATATACACGTTTCATTTGTTTAAAATTAGTAGAAGTCCAACTACCATCTTTATCTTGTGTGTTTACAATCCAATCTGCAGCACTTTTAGCAGCATCTAGATATATTTCATTATTGGTTTCTTTATAAGAGCTTATCATACCTCTTATTACCTGACCAGTATTAAATACTACTGAAGGTTTTTTATCACCTTCATATTGTCCCTCCCAACCACCATCTTCTCTTTGTATTTTTAATTCCCAATCTGCCATTCTTATAGCACGTTTCTTTAAGTTTTCATCAGAAAAATAATGAGCTGTTTCCAACATTGTTGGAATAATATAACCGGTTACTTCTGGATACCCAGTTGTCCATCTATAATATTCATAGCAACCCACTCCACCTGAGCCAACTTTATCTTGAGAGTTTTTAATCCATTGTAATGCTTTTTTAATTAAACTATCATAGGTTAATTTGTTTTTATGTACATAGTCATTCCATTTTGGTCCATTGCTAATACTCCAGAAATTTCTAAAAAGAACTGCAGTGTTAGCAGGTTTAAAAAAACTAAAAAAAAGAGGAATTAATTTTCCTTTATGATTTTTAATTAAATTTAAGGTATTCACTATATAGGTATTTTAATTTATTGAAATTACATTTTTTGTAAATTCAGTTATGTATTAATAATAAAGTTAATTTGCTTAATCATAATCTAGCTTATTAATCATATATTCAAATCTTAGCTAACTATTTTTTATTCGTTAACAACTTCAGATATTACAGCACGAAATTTACCATTATTATTTTTAGGAGCTTCATCTAAATAATTAATTTTAATAGTTATTTCCCCTAATTGAGTATTCATTCTTTTTTTTAAAATTCTCTCAGAAATAGTCTTATCGTAGTTTTTACCAACCACAAGGTTTAAAGCAAAATCATTCATTGACTTTTGTACAATTTGTCCAAATACTAGTCCAACAATATCGATGAAAATACTATGGAAACGGACCATTTTTTTTCCATCAGATGTAATAATAACATCTTCTACCCTACCCATTATTTCATCAAAAACAGGCATAGCTATATTAGATCTTACAATCTGGTCTTTTGATTTTCTAGCACTATCTCCAATTCTATAGCGAATTAGTGGTTGATCGAAATTTAATAACCCTGTTGAAACAACTTCACCTAGATCACCATCGCTTACTTCTTTTAAATTTTTATTTAGAACTTCGATAATTCCAGTATCTGGGCTAAATAAAAAATTACCTACATCATCCTCAGAAATTAGCCCGCAAGATTCAACTCCACTATAACTATCAAATGTTTTGCAACCATAGACACGCTTAAATGTAGCTCTCATTTCTGGTGTTAGTTTTTCACTACTCGTTATAACTGCTTTTAACTTAGGTGCTTTTAAACCACTTTTCTCAATAAAATCGGCTAAAAAATAATTACTCATCGCATAACCAACTAAGTATTCTATTTTATTTTCTTCAAAAGCCTTTAAATATTCTGATACATTTTTCTCTGAAATATGATATGCAGAGAAATATGTTTGTTTTTCTGCGCTATTAAATCTGTAAAAAGGACCTTTAGATTTATCATTTTTTAAAATCTTTCTACCTCCAATCATTCCTCTAGCCATTTTGTAATTTACGCCTGCCCAATTTCTAACTCTCACCTCATAAGCAGCATTCCATTTTCTATGAAACTCTTTAGATATATATATGTTTACTGGAGTTCCTGTACTACCACTAGAAGCATAAAACCTTCCTTTATTTCTTTTTTTTGATAGCAATTCTGTTTTGCCATACTTTCTAAGATCTTCTTTTTCTAAATATGGTAATGATTTTAAATCTTCTAATTCAAAGTTTAAAAAATCTTCTCTTTTAAATCCATGTTCTTTATAAACTCTATGGTAATAGGGAACAGTATCAAATGAGTGAACTAATAGTTTTCTTAATTCATTTGTTTGATATAAAAGCCAGTCTTTTTCTGAATACGTTTCCCTTTCTTTCCATTTAGCTAAATCTTCTTTGAACTCTTTACCAAACCTTCTTTTTTTCCAATAATAACCATATAGACTTATAAGAAAGTTCTGAATAAAAATCGGAGATTTATGATACAACCAATTCATAAAATTATTGTAGTATAGAATTCCATATTTGTTTCACTTGTTCCCAATCAAAACTTTCTGCCTTATATCTAGCTTTTTTAGCAATCAACAAATTATTCTTCTTTAATAAGTTAGAGATTGCATTAGACATTTCCACTGGGTTGTTTTTATCAACTAAAATACCACTTACTTCATGCTCTATTAAAAAAGGAATTCCTCCAACATTAGTACTCACAACTGGTAGTCCTAGAGCCATCGCTTCGATAACACTAACCGGTGTGTTATCTATATTAGTAGTATTGATAAATATGTCATAATCTTTCGACAATTTATGCCATTCTTCTTTTTTTAATACCCCTGTAAAAGTAACAAAAGATTCTAATGAATATTTTTCTACTAATTCTTTACATTGGATATAAGAATTGTCTTTTTCTGGGCCGACCATGCAAAGTGCTGCTTCAGGATACTCATTTTTTAAAACCTTTAGTGTTTCTATTGCTAGTTTAGGATTATATATGCTATAAAAAGCTCTTACCCACAAAATTTTTGGAGCAATCTCTTTTCTTTCTTTAAATTGATAGTTCTTAACTTCAATAGTATTAGGAATGTAAACTGTTTTATATTCTTTATCATCAAAATGAGTCTTTAAGTACATTGATGGTGCAACATTTACATAGGAATTATTAAATATTAATCCACATAGAAATTTATTTTTTTTCAATCTCATGGGCAGATTTCCACCATGCAATATTGAAATATATTTTTTTTTTAGAATACGACACAATTGAGAAATGATAAATGCATAGTAAAAATTTAGTGTGCTAAAAGTATCTATTAAGACATAATCTGTTTTTTTACGACTCTTTAGTAGCGTTATACACATATCTAAAAGTCTTAATATTTTATTATTCTTATCTGAAGATTTTTTAACTATATACCCTTCTTGAGATAACAAAATACTTAACGTGAGCATAGTTGAATTATAATTTGTCTTTTTTGACAAATTATTTCCGATATATAATATTTTGTTATTCTTCTTCATCAATAATATTGATAAGACTGAGTCCGTAAATAAAACCAGGAAAAGCTATTCTCATGGCTGAATGTCCAATGGTTAAAAGCCATAATAAAAAGAATGAAACGATAAAAGCTTTTCTATAATTGTCCACTTTAAAAAAAATCGAAGAAGGAGCTCCAATAAGTAAAAATAGACTTAATAAGCCTATAAAGCCATGCTCTTCAATAAGCCTTCCCAACTCATTATGAGAAGCAGCAGTCACATTTTTCGCACTTAATTGTCTTTTGTATTTACCATTACCTACGCCTATACCTACGATTGGAGATTCATAAAAACTATTTAATTGCTCTTTAAAAATATTTAGTCTACCAGTAGTAATATCTTTCTTTTGTATTCCTCTTGAATTTTTACCTGTGTACCTATTATCTAACATACCTCCTGTTATATTAGAAGTATATAACCATATCCCTACTAAAACAAAAATAGAGATTCCAGTAATTTTTAATAATAACTTGAAACTTTGCTTTTGAGACAATAAGTAAAAAATTAGAAAGAAAAAAACAGCGATTGCTCCTGATAAAATACCTCCCCTAGAAAATGTGAGTAAGCCTCTATAAATAAGATATACTAAAATGATTCCATCGACAATATTGTACCCTGTAAGTTTCCTCTTAGATATTAGAAAAACAGCAACAATAAATATTCCAACTCCTAGAATCGTGGCAACCTGATTAGGTCCGAAACCTCCTGAAGTATCAAAGTTTGCAGTTGCATTAAAAACAATTTCTTCTATACTAGGGGTTCTAAAATATAAATATGAAGTCATTGCAATAATAGGTAATAGCATAAAAAAGAGAATATCAAAAAGCATTTCTTTTGTAATCTGCCTCTTATAAAAATAAAAAGAACATAACCCCAAGACAATAGGACCACTTAAATTAAATGCTATTTGGTTTCTTATAGATTCTCCTTCAGGAACTGATGTAAGTGTAATGCCTAAAAGAAGTAGCAAAATATAAAATACGAACAATACATTAGGCTTATTTGTGTTTTTCCCAACAACAATTCCTATAATTAAAAATAATAATACAGAATATTTACCAGTTTCATATAAAATATTTCCACGTATCATTCTTAAAAAAACTTCAGCCCCTACCATGTATCCAGCAAACATTAATGCTTCTTCTCGCATATTCTTAGAAGAAATAATTGTAAGTACTCCTACAACAACAATAGCTGCTCCAAATAGTTTTGGAAAAAAAGAAAACTGTGCCACAAAACCAATGGCAACATGAATAAGGATTAATGAAAGTTTGTTATCAGTAAATAATTTAACCAATATGTGAGAATTAAATTCGGTATGAAAATTTAAAAATATAAATTATACAGTTAATAAGTATCAAATTTTCAATCTAAATGCTATGCATTGTATAAATTTATGAGTTTCTCTGTAAATTGATCTTCAGAAAATTTATTCATTACAGTCAAATAAATTTTGTTTTTTTCAGCATTAAAAAACTCTTCATTGTTAATTAATAGCTCTATTGCGCTACAAAGTGCTTTTGAATTCTTAGGAGGCACAACCAATTCTTTAGTTGTAACTATTTCAGAGCATTGACCAACATTTGTACAAACAACAGGTTTTCTCATCATACCAAATTCAATTAAAGAAATTGGCAATCCTTCAGATAATGAAGATAATACTCCAATTGTTGATTGGTCTAATATATTTTTAACATCAGTTTGTAATCCATAAATAAAAATCGATTCTCTTAGTTGATGTTCTTCTATAAATTGATATACAGCAGCAGAATAATTATCTTCATAATCTTTTCCTATCAAGTGTAATGTCCAATCTGGATGATTTCTTTTTAGCAACATAAAGGATTCTAATAAATTTATATGATCCTTTTCATATCTAAAACCTCCTAAATGCACAAGCCTTTTTCCATTATCACCTTTTAATATAGTTGATTTTTCTTCTGAATTAAATTTCCCAAAATTAGGAAGATATATCGTTCTTTTAGCATACAGTTTTTTTTGAGACCATTTCTCCAAATCTTCACTTACATTTATGATTGTTGAAACAAAAAAAGAACAGATTTTTAATGAGATACTATTGTTATTAACATTCATCCCATAATGATTGTGCCATATCAATTTTAATTTAGGGCGGCATATTTTTACAATAGTAGAGACATATAATGAACTTGAATGCGCATGAATTGTAGTTATTTTATGTTTAGAAATAAATTTTAAAAGCTTTATTATAGCTTTTATGTCTATTATTTTTTTTCTTTCTAAATAAAGATATGCTACATCATTATTCAAAACAGATTTTAACTTTCCTTCTTTCCTAGTAGCACATAAACTAGAATAAACACCTTTCTTTTTAAGGCTATTAGCAATATTAACTGCCAATGTTTCAGCACCACCTACATCTAAGCTATCAATAATTTGTATGACTTTTAGTTTTTTCAATTTTTGAAAAGATAAGATATTTCTATTGCTAATTTATCTAAAGTATATTGTTGTGACCATTCCATTGCTCTATTTGCAGATTCATTATAGAATTGATGATTGGTTAAATACATATTAAAAGCTTTTATAATATCATCAATATTATCATCTACCAAGGAGCCTCTTTGATCTTCATCTATCATGTAGGGTACACATGATACTTTTGTTACTATTGGTAAACATCCCCAGAACATGGCTTCGGCTACAACTTTTGGCCACCCTTCTGACTTTGAAATAAAAATCAAAAAATGCGATTCGAGATAAGCTTCTTTTACTCTATTTTTCGATTGATTTCCATGCAAAATAATATGTTCTTCTAATTTATTTATTTTTATATACTCCTCTATTTCAGTGCGTTGCGACCCATCTCCAAACATATTCAATACTATGATGTTTCCCTCATCTATCAGTTGATGAACTGCTCTTACAGTGAGTATAGGTCTCTTATTTTCTGACAAAGTACCAACAAATAAAATCTTAATTTGTTTTTCTAATGACTTTGATTTTACTTTTACTAATTCTGAACTTGAATAAGAAGCCGTGAAAAAAGGGATAATATTTTTTGTTTGATTTTGCCATTCTCCATAAACTAAAACTTTGACATTTCTGGTTAAAAATGTATTTGAGAGAATCTTTTTTTGTAATCGATAGCTAAAAGGTTGTTTACTATTTGGGTCCCAATTACCTGCATACTTGACCGTTTTTTTCTTTGTAGGGAATAATATTTGTACCCAACAAGCTAATAAGCCAAAATTACCTGGGCATCTTATATGTATGTGATCAGCCCAAAAAAACACTTTGAAAATAGAAAAGGTGATATAAGGGATTTTAGCAATTGCTGCTAGCTTATTTTTAATTGTTAATAGATTAAAAGCGGGTACTTTTTTTAATATAACGGCTTCAGAGGCATATGCACTATCTATCTCTGTTATACTATTTTTAGATAAAGGAGCTAAAACCTTAACCTTATCCGCATTTTTTATCCAAAGATTCATTTCACGAACATAAGGTTCATAAGCATATAATTGCTTTTGAAACGTCTTATGACTAGCATGTGTTATGATTCCTAGTTTCATCTATGCAAAGGTTTATTAAAAATAAGGCTGATCCAACCCACTACTCTTCCGACAAACTCAGTAAATGCTTCTTTCCTTTTATTCGTTGATACAACATTTAATAGCTTAATTGTGGTAAGTAACAATATAATGCAATTCCATTTAAACCTAGCTTTTATTGAAGGGTTTGGGTATTTCACTCTCCAAACATACCAACCATTTCTAACAACCATTTTTCCATATGAGTATTTATTAGGCCTTCCGCTATCATCATGATAATGATATAATTCTGCTGATGTATTTACAAATAACTTATATTTTTTAGATACTCTTAAGCAATAATCTAAATCTTCATATAAGCCATATCCTTCAAAATACGTAGAAAACTTTACATCATCAACCACTTCTTTTCTAAAAGAAGAAACCCCTCCCATAAAATATTCAACGGAGTATATTTTTCCAGATGGTGGTAAAAAACTAATAGAAAGTCCATTTGAAAACTCTGGCATTATACCAGGAGGTTTATCTGAAAATAAACCTACTATTCTACGTATTTTATTTCTTGCTCCTAATGGTCTTATATAGCCTTCATAACTGTATTCTTTATTTGTAGCTTTTTCTACTTCTTTTGATTTTCTCCAGTGGACTTCATTAATAATATAACCACCAACTCCAGACACATCATCTCTTTTTATATAAGTCGATATTAAGTTCTCAAAATATGTTTCTTTTAAAACAATATCATCATCTAAAAAGCATACGATGTCTATATCCTTTGAGACATTAGAAATTCCAAAATTACGTTGTCTTGTAAGCCCTCTATCTTTATTATCTACTTTATAATATTTAATTTCTTTTTGTTGAAAAGCTTTCAGCATATTGAAGGTTTCTGTATCTATAGAACCATCAATGATTAGGATTTCGTTTGGAATCAATGATTGTTTCATAATAGATTCTAAAAGCATTGACAATGCTTTTGCTCTCATATACGTACAAATAATTAAGCTTACCTTCATTATAATAATTGATTTGCATAATATACACTCTTATTCCATCTTTTACGCATCATCTGCCTATATTTAAAAGGGTTTTTAATAGGTTGCTTTGTGTAAAATTTTAGAAACAAAATTGTTTTATACCCCAATACTTGAAAATCTGTCCTGTTTTTTAAATAATTTAATAGAACAGTAGGTGATGGTTTTGGCAATATCTTTTCTCCATCCCATTTTTGTTTCATTTTTGTTCTAAAACCACCTATAGGTGCCTTCAAATGTAAAATATTTATTAATGGATTATATATGATGTCTTCACCAATATTTCTTAGTTGAGCACCATAATCGGCATCTTCACCATATCCAAATTCGAAACCTAGATCAAAAGACACTTTTTTTATCAAACTTGTTTTCATAAAAGAGTTTCCAGCTCCAAATGTCGGCCACTGTATAAAATCTTTAGAAACTTGTTTTTCATGTTCTTGTAAGTAAGTTGTAGTAAACACATTAACATTATATTCTAACATAAATTTTAATGCATTCTCTATCAGTGTTTCCCCAAACCTATTATCATCATCTCCTAAAAAAACAAATTCACTTGTCACCAATTTTAATGCCATATTTCTTGCGTTACAAGCACCTGTTTGATGCGTAAAATTATGGCAAATTTTAAAAGGCCATTTTTCTGTTTTTAAGTATGCTAATTTAGAACTACTATTAATTTCTGGGTTTTGTTCAATAATAATAACTTTTTCTGGCAAATGAGTTTGTAAAGCGAGGTCTTTTAATACATCATATAAGCATTCCTCTCTTCCAATAGTTGGTAAAATGACATCTATTGATGGAAGCTTATCGATTGAAAAAGTCTCTACAGCTTTTAGATGATGTTTAAAGTTGGTATTTATTTTCTTAAAAAAAAGGGTATACAATATGGCAACTAAGTTAACTTTTCGTTCATGAAGAATAAAGTTTAAAAAGAGTATCCAAACCCAAACCCACTTATAGTGCTGTTTTACAAACTTAAAAAGAGATAGTGTTGATATTTTTTCTTGAGGGCATTTTATTTTTTCATTGTTTAATAGCTTTGGATTAGAATAACAAAATAGTCCTTTAGGCATTCCTAACTTGGCAATACTATTTAAAGCATAGTCAAATTCATTTGACTTTATAATGTCTTTATACTTTAACAACTCTGAAGCATGAATAGCGCCAATAGTACCGCTCATTAACCAGGTTGGATAACAAACAGATTTACTAACTTTTAAAAAAGGAGAATCTTCTACATAACCTATTCTATCTGAAACATAAAAAACTTCTCCATAACTAATCATCTTATTTTTTATATTAAAACTAGCTTTTATGTAGTCGTATGCAATATACTCTTCAATACTCTTTTCTGCCCAAATAATGATTCTATTTGAAAAATTTCTAGAAATTAAGAACAACGACTTTAAAATGTCTGTAGATTCTATAGGAATAGACGCTTGACTTTCATGATCAAAAATAGCCACAACCTTATTATGTTCATGAATACATACTAGCATGTTCTAATTGTAAGCTTATAGTTTTTAATTTTTGTATGAAGGCTATATATCATTTTCTTTACAAATTTGGGTGTAAAGCGCTACATTACGATTCATAATAGTGTTCAAATTAAACTCTTTTTCAATTCTATTTCTAGCATTCATAGCCATTTCCTCACCCAATTTAGAGTTTTTTTGTAAACTAATTATTTTCTTTGCATAAGTTTCATGGTTTGTAGGTGAAACCATATATCCTGTTTTCTCATCTATCATTAATTCTTTTGCCCAACCTATGTTAGAAGTAACAAGTTTTTTCTCCATAGCCATAGCTTCTAACCATGTCAAAGGAAATGCTTCAGCAAAACTTGGTAAAACAACAATTTCTGCTGAACGAATTTGAGAATATAATTCTTCTTGTGGTAAATGATTTATAAAAGAAACTTTTTCTCTATTTTCTTGACTAAGTTGTTCTATAAATAGATCTTTAGTGCTTTTATTCTCGACAATATCATGTACATTTTTGCCAATAAGTATCAACCTAAAACCTGAATCTAAAGCAGTTACTTTATTAAATATTTTTGGCAGCTCTAAAACTCCTTTTTTACGTATGAGTGCTCCAAAATATAATATTGTTTTTGGATTTATATTCGAATGATCTGGCTTAAAAATAGATACATCTACAGTGTTATGAACTACACTAATTTGTTTACTTAGCTTAAATAGCTCTATTGTTTTTGTTTTTACAAATTCACTTACTGCTATAATACCATCTGCTTGTTGTAATGCTTTCTTTTCAAAATAAAAATTTTTCTTTTTTTGTTTTCTTTTTTCTAGATGACAAAAAAATGTATCAGAGCCGTGTAATCTTAAAATCAATGGACATTTAAAGCTCATAAAAGCAGTTATACCTCCCCACTCAGGAGCTTCTATAATCTCTATTTTTTCTTCTTTGATAACTTTATTTACATAAGTATTAAAATGTTTTCTAGTTAATATCCTTGTAAATCCTTTTATTTTTCTGCTTTTAACAAAATGTATTTTTATTGAACTCTCTGAGTATATCTTATTTTTATCTTGTCCATAAACAAAAACACAAACTTTATGCCCCTTATTAACTAATTGATTTGCTATACTTTTGGTAAACACTCCTATTCCGCCTACCCTTCCTTTAAAGTGTGAGCTAGTATATTCTGTAGTGATGAAACCTATATTCATGTACTTTCTATTATGGTTTCAATAGATTTTAAAATTCTTCTAGAAGCATTTTGCTGTGGTTTCATTGCAATTTTATCATACCAAGCGTCCATGTGTTTTAGATCTAATTGATTATTATCTAACGACTTTAAAATAAATGTTCTTAAATCATCTTTAGAATTTGCCCAAAAAACAACTTCCTTAGATGGCATAGATTTAAAGTGAATAAACTTGTATATACGCTCTATTTTCCATGCATTCATATCTCCTTTTTCAGTGTCATAATTAATATATACACAAGGAGTATTATGAGCATGTCCATCAAACGCCATAGTAGAACCAATATTGACAATAAGCTCTGAATTTCTAATTGTATTAATTAATAAAGGAATATCTTCTTTAAATGGCATTACTTTATTCCAACTATTACCCAAGTTTTTCCATTTCGGATCTATGCTTGTGATAATGTCTTTATGTTGTTGAATAATTTTATCAAATCTTCCTGAAAAATCTACCGGACATTTTCTAAAAATAATACCAAGGTTATGCCCTTCTTCATTTAACTTTTCAACTGTTAATGCAAGGTCTTCAAGATAATATTGATCAAAAGGTGAAGTTGTAACATCGTCTCCAGAAAAGCAAATATATTTTTTATTTAAATCTAATTTATATTCGTTAAAAAAACTTTCTTTTGAAACTATATTTTCTTTATCATAATGTATTTCGAATTGAGGTGTACCAGTAACTACAACTTGTTTTTCCTCTATATAAGGATAGTATTCTAATAGTTCTTGTTTCATAAAATCACTCCACACAAAATAGTAATCTACCTCTACAATCAAAGTCCCTTTTGGTAAATTATCCCAAGAAAAAATAAAAGTAGCTGTAGGTATATCTAATGTTTTTGCTGCTAATAATGGTGCAACAGCTAATATGGGGCGCTGATTTGTACAAAACACAAAATCTGGACGATGCTCTTTTAATTGCTCTACACAATTATTGTAATAGTCAGTTTTTAATTCAAATTTTGAAATTTGTTTACGCACTCTTTCTTGCCCTTTTTTAGAGGAGTGTGTTCTTGTAATTGCATTAACAATCTTATTTTTTATAATAGTCTTAAGATTAGACTTAGAATCCGGAAATATATAGCTCAAAAAAGCTTTATCATTTGTTCTTTTAAAAAAAGTGAGTAATTCTATTTTTGTTTTTGCTCTTTTATATAAATCTGAAGCAAAATGACATTTTGCATTAGAAATCTTAATTTCATTAAACCCCAACTCATTATGTAATGGAAATTCAGTATTATTCCAATACACAAGATCTAATTCATTTTCTTTAGCTATTTCAGAAAAATGTGTAAAGGCAAAATTTCTTAGGCCCACTCCATCGGGCAATAGAATGAAAACTTTTTTACTTTTTTTCTTCATGTAAATATCATTTTAATTTTGACATCAATAATTCTTTAACTAGTGATATTCTACCAAGCAGTCCAACCACCGTCAATAACTAAATTATGACCAACCACATGCGAACTGGCGTCTGATGCAAGGTAAACAAGACCACCTCTTAATTCGTTTTTATCGCTCATTCTACCAATTGGATTTAAATTTTTGAATCTTTCTAAAAATAAGCCATCATGTCCATCAAAAATGCCACCTGGTGTTAAAGAATTAACGCGGACTCCTTTCTCTGCTAACCATGTTGCTGCATACTTTGTTAATGCAACCACCCCATGTTTGCTAACGGTATATGCTACTGGCTGTACAATACCTGTTCCTGGATACATTTTATGATTTGGACTCACAACTCCATATAAAGAAGCAATATTTATGACAGAACCTTTACCTTGCTTTATCATTTGATTTCCAACTACTTGGCACCCTAAAAAAGTTCCTGTTAAATTTACATCCATAATAGAGTTCCAGTCATCTAAAGAAAAATTTTCAAAAGTTTTATCAAAAGCAGATGTTTTAGTATTATTAGTATAACCAGCGTTATTGACTAAAATATCTATTGTACCGTCATTAGCAACAATTTCTGAAACTACTTTTTGCCAATTTTCTTTATTTGTAACATCTAACTTTAGCGCAGATACATGATCATTTTTTATTTCCTCTACTTTTTTTATACACTTTTCTATATTTATGTCAGCTAAATAAACTTTAGCGCCATGAGAGGCTAAAGCTATTGCATGTTCAGAACCTAATAAACCAGCACCACCAGTAATTAGAGCAATTTTACCTGTTAAATCGAATAAATTATTTTCCATTTTCATTCATTAAAAATTCTACGAATTTAAAGTCCAATTCTGTATCTATATCTACCGCCAAATCTCTTGAAATAGGATAGATTCTACAAATAGCATTAGACCAATGATTATATTTAAATAATGCCTCTCTAGTAATTACGTAAACAGCCGGACTTAAGCTGTAAACTTTAGGAGCATCTTGTCTATTTACAATTGGCGTTTGAGATTTCTTTACTATTTCTGATGTTCCATCATTTTTTTCAACCATCATATTAAAGTAAGGATTTCTTTCAGGCTCATAACCCGTAATTACAACATCCGTTTTTGTTTTAGTAGATAGCTTTATAGAGTTATCTATATGTTCTGGTAATCTTCTGGGTACTGTAACATCTAAATCTACCAAATGAGTAATCTTTATATGATTCTTTTTTTCATACTCTAAAACCAAATCTTTAAAAACTTCCCACTTAGAGGCTTGGTATGTAGCTAAAGCACTTTTTCTCTTAAAAAGCTTTTCTTTTCCTATATATTCTGACGATAAATTCAAAATTAAATTACTATCAGAAGATACAACAATATCATCTAAAAGCGATGATGCTTTTGCACATTCTAAGGTATAACTTAACAAAGGTTTTCCTAATAAACTTTTATAGTTCTTACCCTCTACACCTTTTGAGCCTCCTCTCATACAAATAGTACCAAGTATCATACGTTAATGAATTTATTTTCTATGTTTGACTTCTTAGCAGCTTCTACCATTTTTAAAGAAGCAATTGCATCATTTACATTAGTTAGCCTAAAATCTAATTTTTCTATTTCAGATTCTATAAAAGTTTTTATAATAGTTCTAAATCTATCATTTCTTTCAATGTGTGAATACTCAAATTCATTCCAAGTTGTATTATCATGTGTTAACCAACTAACCTTACTTTCTTTGTAATTCCATAAAATAGTTCCTTTGTCTCCAACTATTTTACAAGTTCTAGCAAGTTCTTTTTGCAAATAATCTAAAGAAATAGTCCCTAAAACTCCATTTTTTGTTTCTAGAATATTTAAAGAAATGTCTTCCGTTTCTATTTCTAAATCACTGATATGCTTATTCTTCCCAAATACTTTTAACATAGGTCCAAAAATCCAAGTAACATAGTCAAACTCATGAATTAGATCTAGCATTACGCCTCCTCCAAGTACTTTTTTAGCACTCATTCCTTCTCTATAATCTTGGTTAGGTCTCCAGTCTGGTAGATATTGACCAACTTCAACCTGAAAAGAACAAATATTTCCTACTGTTTTTTTCAGCAATAATTCTTTTACTTTAAGTAATCCTAAATCAAAATGCAAATCATACCCAACAACAACATTTAGTTTTTTATGTAGGGTGATTTTTTTAATTTTTTCAGCATCTGTAACCGAGTGTGTAATCGGTTTTTCTATATAGATATTTTTTACATTATAATCTGCTAAAAAATTAAAATCACTAAAATGATTTGCTGTTGGCGTGCTAATAATTGCCATATCAAAATTTTCTTCTGAGCAAGCTTCGCTAATAGATGCATAAACATTTAAGTTAGGATAATCATTTAAAATAGCACCATTTGTTCTCACTAGAGAAACATCTGAATATCCTAAGTGAAATAAGTTTTTCAGGTGCCTTTGTCCGATAGATCCTAAACCAATAATTAATATTTTTTTAGACAATGGCTATTATTTTAGTAAGTTTATAAATCTTGAAACTGTTTTTGACAGTTTACTTTCCAAATATTTTCTGAATTCAACAAATGTAAGAAAAGTGTATTGCTATTACCCTCTCCAAATTCAGAAATATCAATACTTTTTGTTCTAAATTTACTACATCTTTTTATAGCAGCTAAAATTTCTTTTTCAGAATATGAAACATTTTGTATTGACTTCGCCTGAGATCGACTATTTTGACGAGTCCCTAAATCTACACTTGGAACTTTATAAAACGGGGCTTCTCTAACTCCTGCACTAGAATTACCAATAATGAAATTAGCTTTACTCAATAGTTTTAAAAAATATTCAAATCGTAAAGAAGGGAATATTTTAAATTTAGGGTTGTCTTTTAATACATTATAGGATTCAAGAATTTCATCGGTTCCCAAATCATTGTTTGGGTATATTAAAACATAATTTTTGTCAGATTCTATTAGAGAATTCACAAAAACTTTACTTTGATGTTTTATCTTTTTATATTCAGTTGTTACAGGATGATACATAGCAATAGCGTATTCATCAAAGGAAATACTATAATATTTTTTCACTGCATTTAAGCTTGGTAAATTTGATGGATTCATTAAGTCTAAATCTGGAGAACCTATTATGTATATAGACGATTCTAACTCTCCCATTTGAATCAATCTTTTTTTAGCTTTTATATTAGAAACTAAGTGCAAATGAGATAATTTACTAACTGAATGTCTAATAAGTTCATCTATAGTACCAGATATCTCTCCTCCTTCTATATGAGCAACTAATACATTATTTAAACTGCCAACAATGGCACCAGCTAAAGCTTCAACCCTATCACCATGAACTACGATTAAGTCCGGTTCTTGATCTGCTATATATTTTGAAAAACCTTCAATCGTTTTTGCTAGTGTCCTGTCCATATACTCCGCACCAACATGATTTTGATAGGTAAAAATATTTTTAAATCCACTTTTATAAACTTCGTTTATAGTCAAACCATATTTTTCATCAAGGTGCATCCCTGTTACAAAGATTTGCACATCAAAATTAGCAGATTCTTGGGTGATTTTTATTAAAGATTTTAGCTTTCCAAAATCTGCACGAGTTCCTGTTAAGAATACTATTTTACGTTTATTATTCAATATCTTTCCAAGTTAAATGAATATCTTTATTAAGATTTTTTGTTGCTCTTTTTCCAATAATATTATTGAAATGCTCTGCCAATATTTTTCCTGTTCCTGGCCTTTTAACCCATAAATTATCTTTTGTAAAAATAGTTCCTTTTTTCACATCCTTTATAGTTACGACAGTTGCAAAAGCAAAATCTATAGTAACTTGTTCCTCTTTTGCTGGTTCTTTACTACCGCCTCTCATTTGCCATATCAAACGACTTCCGTGTATTAATTCTCTACAATTATTTTCATCCATAGAACAAATAATATCTGGACCAATTCTATCCATATGATCTGTAAAATGACGTTCTAAAATAGACGCGCCTAAAGCTACCGCTCCCAAACAAGCATGATTAGAAGTTGTATGATCAGAGAGCCCAAACACGTAATCTGGGAAAGCATTGGATAGTTCTTCCATGGCTCCGTATCTAACCAGTTCTGGAGGTGTAGGGTAAAGATTAGTAGTATGTAATAAAGCTAGAGGGACATTGGCTTGTTTAAATATTTCTACAGCTTTTTTTACACTCAATATAGTATTCATACCAGTACTCAAAATTACTGGTTTACCAAATGTAGCAATATGTTCTAATAAAGGATAGTTGTTACATTCTCCAGACCCAATTTTATATGCAGATACATTCATTCTTTCTAATCGTTCGGCTGCTGCTCTAGAAAATGGTGTAGAAATAAAAATCATTCCTTTGTCTTCAACATATTCTTTTAAAATAATTTCATCTTCTTCACTTAAAGCGCTTCTTTCCATTATTTCATATATAGAGATATCTGCATTACCAGGAATAACTTTTTTAGCTGCAGCACTCATTTCATCCTCTACTACATGAGTTTGATGCTTTACACATTCAGCACCTGCTCTATGAGCAGCGTCAACCATTTCTTTTGCAATAGCTAAAGAGCCTCCATGATTTATTCCGATTTCAGCAATTACAAAAGGGGGATACTCCTTTCCGATTTTTCTATTTGATATTTCTATATATGAATTCATTAGTTTTTCTAAGATAGTGTTTCTGTTTTATTATTCATTTTCTGGGATCCAATATATTTTTGTCGCTTCTAACTTGTAATATGCTTCTAACTCTTTCTTAGAAAACCTATTTGAATTTTTAATTAAATTATGTGAATTAAGAAGCACATCAAACAATCCTTGAAATATAGCACCTAATGCCTTTAAGTCACCTTTAAAAACTTTTAATTTTACTTGTATCCAAATTGTATATAATAACCTACCAGGTATTATGCTCAATGGAAAGAAAAGAAAATATAAATACCAACCTGATCTTAATGATCTACGTAATCGTAATGTATAATCTTTTTCTTTTTTCCTTGCTTTTACATCTACTCTATGGTGAACTAGTACTTTAGGCAGATAGTGAACTTCTATATCTTTCTTAAATAACTGATAAGAAGCAAAATCTTCCTCTCCATAAAAGATAAACCATGCGGGATAATTAGGAATTGCATTCCACGATGTTTTAGTCCAAGCGTGCCCACATCCAACAAATGAATTCGTACGATGTGATACTTCATTAGTAATAATTGATTTTGGTAATTGTTTACTCCAAAAAATCCTAAACGAAAGAAGTCCACAACTAGGATAATTTATAAAGTGGTTTTCTATTGCTTCTAGAGGGTTTTTACTAAGAAAGTTTGCATCATCATCTAAAGAAATAATATATTGACCAGATGCTTTATTATTTAATACGCTTCTATTATGAATTAAGCCTAAACTTTTATTATTAAAAATTAGTTGGTGTTTACTGTAGTTATTTTGTAAGAAACTTTTTGTACCATCAGTAGAAGCATCATCGCAAATTAGTAATTCTACATCATCTCTTTCTATAATAGTTCTTAATGATCGTAAAGTAAACTTTAAATCATCTTTTCTATTTTTTGTAGTAATAACAATAGAGAATTTAGGCATCTACTTAATATTTTTTGGCAATATTTTTTGGCAACCCTTTAGATATTAGAAATCGTCTTAAAAAAGATTCATTCTGTAATAGCTTTCTAAATATATAATTCTTAATAAAGTTATTTATAGGCTTAGATTTGTGGTTTTTATGGCCTTGGTAAGGATGCTTTAATTTACTCTTCTCTAGGGGTTTATTATCTTCTTCATTCATCCATACTTCTATTTCATTTCCCATATGATATGCATAATTATCAGCAGTTGTTAACCTCCATGCATCTTTTTTCAAGGTTGGCATATCTAATAATTCTCTATCATATTTAGGACTCAATCCCTGATTAATAATTCCTGAGGGATTTTCTCCAATTAATTCTCTCTTATATGTAGCAACAAAGTGGCCTGAACCAATAATAGCTTCACTACCATTTTTTGACATTAATGTAAGATGTGTATTAAGATAGTCTTTATTATAATTATCATCCCAACCTAAACTTCTATAAAAAGCTACTAGTGCTTCGGGGTTTCTTACTTTTCTGAATCTAAGGTACTTTGAAAAAAAGTTATCAAACAAAACATTATAACTTAATGTTTTATACATTTTAAATTGCGGAACTAAACCTACGACTCCAGCTTTTGGAAACTCCGTAAAAACTTGCATAGTTTGCTCTTGCCAATTATTCAGAAAGAGGACATCTGCATCTGATATAGTAACAAATCTAAAATTATGGGAAGAAACTCCTTTTATAATCGCTCTGTTCTTGCCTATATTGCCTATATGAATTACTTCTTGAACTCGCTTCTCTTTAAATAAGCTATTTAAATAGTTAACTACTTCATTACAACTTCCATTATTGACAACAGTTATAAATGTATAGTCATTCTTTGTTTTTAATAATGATCCTAAACAAAGTTTTAATATTTCTAGCGAGTCTTTGTAATAGTCTTTTAAATATGGAATATATACAGGTATGACAACTTGATGCTGATATAAGCTATCTGTTAGTTTTTTTTCTTTGGATGGATTTTTCCCTACTCTCATATAGTCTAGTTAATCTTCTTTGTTTTAGAACCTAGATTAAACAAATTAAGTAATATTCTTGGATTCTTTATAAAGTTTTTGAAACTACTCCAAATAATTTTTCTGTTACTTATAATAAGTAAACCTCTGACAATATATATAAATGATTTGTATTGCTTTAAACTAAGCATTAACTTAAAAAAATAAATATATTTATTTAAAAAGTGTTTTCTTAAATAAGTATGTTCATCTAAAGTTTCTTTATGCTTTTTTAAATTTTTAAACACTAAGTTATTTGCTCTAATTCTTGAGCTCAATGTTTTTTTAGAGTTATTACTATTAATACTGTTATCATGAACTCTGAAATAGTATAATTCTTTATGCAATGGATAATAATTCTGAGATTGCATTAGGAGCCTAGAATAAAACTCCCATTCTTGTTTTCTAAGTAATGTCTCATTAAATAGTAATTTATCTTTTATAAAAGACTTTCTAAATAATGGACCGTTTGTATGAAAACTTATATCTCCTGTTATATGGGCAATTAAAGGGTTTTTAGCTTCAATTTTGTTCCACTTGGTTGATGTGTTATTTTTATCATTCCCAATAAATTCAACTCCTTCACATACAACAAAATCATAGTTTCTTTGAGTTTCAAGTAACGTAGCTTTCTGCATTATTTTATCTTGATGCATCAGGTCATCACTATCAAACCACTGGATATACATACCTTGAGAAAGTTCATATCCGTAGTTTCTACAAGAGTTCCCTCCTTTTCTCCTTACTTTGGGTCTAGTATGTAATTTAATCCTTTTGTCTTTTTCTTGATATGCGCTAACAATATCTATTGTCTTATCTATTGATCCATCATCTACAACAATACATTCCCAATTCTTGTAGGATTGATTAATAATAGAGTCTAATGTATCAGAAATAACATGCTCTCTATTAAATGTAGGTATTATTATAGAAACTAATTCTTGCATTGGATTACAAGTTTAATGCTTTCGTTCTTTTAAATATTCTTATTAATGGGAAAAATTTATAGGTATTAAGGCTTTTAAGCAAACTTGGATACTTTATAATGTAGGTTATCCAGAATAGCATTCTTCTAAAAAATCCTGTTTTATTAATTTGATGTTGTATCCAGATTTTTTCCCATATTTTATTTCTTCTCTTAAATAATAGGTTATGCTTATACATCCATTTTAGTAGATCACAATACATTTTAAGGTTATTCTTTTTATAAATATTTTCATTTATAAAAGAAACATTTGTATCATGAACACCACGCATAGCAACAGGCGTATCTATAATCCCAGGAACTAACCTTAAAAGCAAGCTCATTTTTAACCACAATTCTGTATCCTCAGCAACTTCTAAGCTTTCATTAAATAAATCTACATTAAGCAATGATTTTCTCTTTATCGTAAGTCCAATGCCAGAAAAATATCCTAGATGTCCTATAGGTCCCATATTATCAAATAATTCTTCAGGTTTAATTTTAACTGAAGTAGTCGTTAGCTTTAATTTTTCTTTTTCAACATTACTCGCTTCTCTATAAAAATGGGGGCCAATAGCATTATAAACACCATCGATAGAATTATCATTATTAAAAAGTTGTAGATCATTGAAAAACCTATTAGGCAAATAATAATCATCTGCATCTAAAAAAGCTATATAAAGAGATGTTGCTTTCTTTATGCCTAAATTACGACTAACTGATCTTCCTAAATTCAAATTATCCTTATGAAAAAAAACCTTTACACTATCATTGGCTTCACTTTTTTTTAGGCAAATTTTTAATGAATTGTCTGTACTGCCATCATCTACTATGATAATTTCTTTTACTTCATCTTGCATCAATGCAGAATCTATTGCTTTTGCAACATATACTTCTGCATTAAAGACAGGTATGATAACAGATATTTCTCTAGTTTTAAGCATTTACATGAATACTTTTATAAGCATCTAAAACTAACTTTTTTATATGATTAAATTCAAATTTATCTCTTCCTAATTGTAAATTTTGAACTGTTGCTTTTTTTAATAATGACTCATCAGCTATAGCTTCTTTAATTAGAGTAGCTATTGTTTTAATATCATTTGGGTCTTCAATTAAGAATCCATTTTCAGTATGATTAATAACCTCAGAGGATACCCCTCCTGGGTTTGACTGTATTGGAAAGACTCCGAATGAAATTGCTTCTAGCAATGTGTTTGGTAAACCATCAGTAATACTATTTCCTATATAAATCTTTGCTTTACTATACAATTTTAGCATTTTAGCATGTTCTATACTTTTATCTTTAGCGATAATGTCAATATTCATCTTTTGAAATCTATCCTCAGAATTAAAATATGCTATTAACTTCTCATTCGCAGAAAAGACTATGATTTTGTACTCCTTTAATACATCTGAAATTTCTAGCAATGCTTTTAAAATATTAATTCCTCTTCCAAATTGATTTTCATAACCTTTAATCAATATTAAATTTTCTTTATTCGAAAAAGAGATGTCTTTATATTCATTCATATTAAACCCTCCTCCTCCAGGTATTGTTCCTAAATATATTCCTGAAAAGTTATAATCTCTTGCTAACTTGTAATCTCTGTCACAATCAGCAAACAAGTAGTTTACTCTTTTTAAAACCTCTCTAATTTTAAACTCATGTGTTTTTAAGTTCTTGAAAAAATAAATATCACTGCCCCATATAGAGTAAACAAATGGAAGTTTTTTATATCTATTCATAACAGAAAGTATAGGATAGGCACTTGTATTAAGCTCAAAAGCATGCACAATATCTGGGTTCAGTTTTTTTATTATTTTTTCAAATGATGATTTATAAAAAAATGAAATTAAATTGTCAATAAGTTGATAGATTTTTGCATTTTTTCTCTTTATAATTACTTCTCCTTTGAAAGGTCTTATGCTCTTATAATCTTTAACCTCAATCAGTTTACAGTTTTCTGGAAGGTCATACTTTATAGGCATATCTCTGTCATTATAATAATACAATTCATAATGCCCCTCGAGCATAGAAATCCATCTTATAAAATGAACAGAAGGTATGGAAATGCATAAAATCTTGACCATTGGTAACTTATTTTCTAACGTACTTTAATAAATCTTTAAAAATAATATTTAGCGCAAAATGTTTTCTTCTAGACGCAAACAATAATAATTTATACATTTTGAGTTTATCTATAAATTTATAATCATCAGCTCTTTTTAAGCATAATAAAAGTATCTTTTTGATGCCCTCAATGGCTTTATGATTCTTATTATCTATGTTTACATGCTTTAAGATAGCCATAAATAGACTATGAACTAATTTTATGTTTTTTAGATCTTTAGAAAAATTTTCTTGATGCATTCTGTAGGCTACTAATGGCTTATCTATGAATACAATATTGAATTTTTTTGAAAATCTAAACAAGAAATCATTGTCTTCTACAGCAAGAGTTTCATCATATTTTCCTACTACATCAAAAACGTTTTTTTTATAAAAAAGAGCAGGAGAAGGCAAATTATAATTATAAATGAGTTCTTCAAACAAAAAATCTGAATTACTAAATGTCTGCATTAAGCCTTTATCTACATAAGTTTGCTTAATCGTCTTACTTTTTTCATTGAAAACTATCATATCAGAAACACAAGCACCAATTTTATCAGAAGTGTTTTCGAGTGCAAAAACACAGTCTTCTATTCTTGTAGGTAACATTTTATCATCACACGAGATTATTGCAACATATGCGCCACTTACATAAGATATAGCTTCGTTAAGGGTTTTCGTTAGTCCAATATTGTTTTTATGGGCGATAAAAATAGCTTCTTCAAAATGATCTTTAATCCACTTAGAAATTAGGTGTACTGAATTATCTGATGAACAATCATCCATAATAATCAACTGTATGTTGTTATATGATTGTCCTTTTAAAGCATTTAAAGCTTCTAGACAAAACTTCTCATGATTATAGCAAACCATGACTACACTTACTAGTGGCAACACACTCAAAGTTGAAAGTTATTTATAGTTTTAATAATAGTACTTACTTCATCATTTGTTAAAACAGGACTTATAGGTAAGCTTAGAACTTCATTATGTATTTTTTCTGTTATAGGGTATGTTAAATCGTTCCACTCATAATACGCTTTTTGTTTATGTGGAGGAATAGGGTAATGAATTAAAGTTTCTATATTTTTCTTAGACAGGTATTCTTTTAATTGATTTCTTTTTGAGCAACGAATAACAAATAAATGCCAAACATGAGATTTTCTATTATCTGGTAATCTAGGTAATAAAATATCTTTATTCTTAATTTTAGTTATGTACTCATGAGCAATTTCTCTTCTTCTTTCATTTTCCTTGTCTAGGTATTCAAGTTTTACATTAATTATAGCTGCTTGCATCTCATCCAATCTACAATTAAGTCCTTTATATACATTATGATATTTTTCTAACGAACCATAATTTGCAATAGCCTTAACTGTATTTGCTAAGATTAAATCATTTGTTGCAACCATACCGGCATCTCCTAAAGCTCCTAAGTTTTTTCCTGGATAAAAACTAAATGCAGAAGCATCGCCTAATGTTCCCGTTTTTTTGTCGTTAAAACTTGCTCCGATAGACTGCGCATTATCTTCTATTACTTTTAAACTATACTTTTTAGCAATCTTTTCTAAATCATTAGACCAACAAATGCTACCATACAGATGTACAACCATAATAGCTTTCGTCTTATGAGTAATCTTCTCTTCTAAAAGAGAAATATCTATATTAAAGGTTTCTAAATCTGGCTCTACAAGAACAGGAACTAACCCATTATCTGTTATGGCTAAAATAGATGCTATATATGTATTTGCTGGAACCAATACTTCGTCACCTTCATTTAATATTCCTAGTTCTATATAAGCTTTAAAGATTAATCTTAGTGCATCTAAACCATTTGAAACACCAATGACTTGATCTACGTTAAGATATGACTGAAAATTTTCTTCTAAAGTCTCCAGCTGTTTTCCAAACAAATACCAGCCAGAATCTATTACACTAGAAGTCACTTTTTTAAGCTTATCTGCATATTGCTGGTTTATTTTTTGAAGATCTAAAAACTTAATCATATTAAATATTCAATTATTTAGTACAAACTACAAAAATTTCTGCGCAATTTTCTGGAAAATGACTGCCCATTTTATAAAAGCCTTCTATCATTTCTTGAGTCCAAGTATCTTGAATTTGCTTATTAGATAAAGGTTTCAAAAAAATGCCTCCAGATTCAATAATTGTAAATCCAGCTTTTGTGAGATGTTCTTTTAATAAATCCATATCATACACTCTATAGTGTCCTAACTCATGATCTCTTGAATTTAATTCATATTCGTTTTTTAAAATCCCCATCTCTTTAGCTGCCATTCTATGAATTGATTTGGCATTTGGGACAGAAACTAAAAAAACACCTTCATTGTCGAGCCAATTATAAATTTTAGAACATACGGTAACAGGATCATAGATATGCTCTAAAACATGAGCCATGATAATGGTATCGTATTTATTTTTAGTTTTAAAATCTTCAAATAGTGAATGATACTTAGTTACATTATCATAGTTAGGGATACAATTTAATAACTCTTCAGATCCTTCAAGTAATTCTAAGTTATTAAAATCATTAATAAGATATTGAGTCATATACCCCTTAGCGGGTCCAAGTTCTAGTGCCAAATCACCTTTAAAATAGGGTTTAAAAGTTTTATAATTAAAATGAGTTAATTGTAAATCAAAATCTAAAAATGATTTTTTATAAAATTCTGAAGATTCTTCTACCTTCTTTTTAAGATTGCTCATAAATATTAGATTATAAATTTTGTAACATCATCAATAATAGACTCCGGGTTGTATTGCTCTAGTTTTTCTTTACTTAAAAAACCCGAACTAACAGCTACTGTATGAATTCCTAAACTATTTCCTTCTTTTATATCTTGACCTGTATCTGCTATCAAAAAGCAGTTATTGTTATTTATAATATATGGCTTTATACAGTCACTTTTTGTTATTTTTTGTTCTGTCACTAGGATCTTTTTAAAAAACCGCTCCCATTCCAAGTGTTTAATTTGATCGATTAAAATTTCTTTTTTCTGCCTATTTGTTATTAAATAAAGTTCAATGTTTTTATTGCTTAAAAACTCTAAATATTCTGTTACTCCATCAATGGGAACATCATATTTAATCCAATCTTCCTCCTCTATTAGGCGCATCCAGTTATTTGTAAACTGAATAATTTGACCCTGTGTGTATCCCCATTTTTTTTTTAATATCTCAGAGTGACCAATACCGGCTCTTTTTAACTCCCAATACTCATCAAATGTAAAGTGAGATTCTGGAACTAAATGCTTAAACAATTCATACAGTCGTTTCCTAGAATCTATTAAAGTCCCATCAAAATCAAAGAATACCTGCATCATACTTACTTTTCATATAGTTCCATTCTTTACTTAGCCCATCTTTTAAATTCGTAAAAGGAGTACTAATAATAGATTTCAATTTCTGATTATCAAATAAGAAATCTTTAGAATCAAAATTTACATCAACCTTCTCAAGAACTGCTTTATTACCCGAAATTTCAATAATAGTATTAATCAAGTCTTTGATTTTAATTCCTTCATTCCCTACGAAATTAACAGGCCCTACAAAATAATTAAAATCTAGAAGATGCAAAATACTCTTTATTACATCATGAATATATATAAAAGTTCGTATTTCATTACCTTCTCCATATAATTTTATGGGTTTATCACTCAACAGATTCTTCATGGTTTCGGGTATTACCTTTTTATAGCGCTCCTCTCCTGGTCCATATACATGACCTATTCTTGCTATTTGATATAGTTTTTCTCTTTTTTTTGCCCAAAGCGCAATCATATTCTCACAATCCCACTTAGATTGAGCGTATAAAGAATTAGGTTGTACTTCAGAATTTTCACTAATGATGTCATCTGTATTATATATATCTAAAGTACTTAAAAAAAGGATTTTTTTTAAATTAGGGAGGTTTGCTGCTAATAATTTAGCCGTGTTTGTTACATTAGTTTCACTCTTTACTTTATCATCTTTCTCAGAAGATGTTTTAGGGGTGAATGCCCCTGCGTGAATAATTGTATGTATATTCTTAAAACCATTTTCTAAAAAATAATTATTATCAAAAGAATAGTTAGAGTGTAATAAATAATTTCCCACTTCTGTAGGCTCTGAAGTAAAAGCAACAACATTTTCATTCCCATATATTTTAATGAGCCTATTAAATAAATGTTTACCTATAAAGCCATTAGCTCCAGTAACTAAAATCATAATTTTATTAATTGATTTTCAAAATCATGCTCATGAGCTAATAAAGGTTTTGTATCCATACCTCTTAACCAAAGTAAGCCATCTTCTAGAGGGTTTATTTTTTGTTTAAGTTTAGGAAACTCATTATGCAATATAATGTCTTTAAATATTTTTGGCATATTAAGTCCTGCTTTTGTAAAAAACAAGACTGTGGTAAAAAACCTTGAAATATTAATTTCTGTAGGATTTGGATAACCATTTATATCATAAGCCATATCTACTCCATAAATACCATGAGGCTTATTATCTATAGATTTAATAGCCTCTAAAGCAACATTATTTACAGTATCATTAGAATATGTTTGTCCAACTTTGGTAACTCCTGTAACTCCAGAAAGTGTTCTATTTGAATGTGTCCATCCTTTTCTAATTCTTGTTTGTGCAACAATTAGTTCACCGTGGTACCAAATAGATAACCAGGTAACAGTATCTGGTGTTAACATTTCAGCAGCTACAAAGTCTCCCCATCCTTTATGATTATCTATCCACTTTTTTGCAAAGTCAAAATCATTTGTAGGAAGTGCTCCCTTTCCTCCTCCTCCAATTGAGGAAGCACGCAACCATATAAAACCATTGTCATTAGCTAAATCTGAAAAGGATTTTTCTAAATCTTCTATTGTATTGAGAAATATATTCTGAGGTACTTTAACACCTGCATCTTTCCATTTTACATACGATTTGTATTTGTTGACACAAGTATCAATGACATGATGGTTTGGCATAAATAAATTTGTGCCTGTTTCTAAAATTTTATTTCTAATTTTTGAAGCTTCAAAAATTTCTAGGTCATTTTGAAAATGAACTAAATTAGGTTTCTCTTTATTTATTATTTTTAATAATTCTTCTTCATAAGTATCAGTATTTGCATAAGGAATAATATATTTCCGTTTAGCTTTAGATAATATAAGATCTGTAGGCTCGCTACCCATACCTATTACTTCATCTCCTTTAGTACATAAGTTTAAAGAATTTACTACCCCTTCAGATGGCGCTCCACCACAACCAGCAATTAGTACTTTCTTCATTTAACTATCTTTTGTATTTATAAAGTCTTCAAAACTTCTTATATAATCGCTTTCATTGTATTTTGTAGATGCTAATACCATTTGAACCGCATCATGAGAGTACTCCATAGTATGCCATACATTAGGAGGTAAGTATAAACCCATATTAGGATTATCTAACATAAATTTTGATTTCTTTCCACTTCTTTCCACGATATAAACAGAAATCATTCCCGAAACGGCAATCAAAACTTGTTCTGTAATATAATGTGCGTGATGCCCTCTTACAATATTATGGGGTGTAAAGTATGTCCAAAAAACCCTTTCAATTTTAAAAGGGATATTATTTTCAGCCTCAGCAACAGATATATATCCAATCGAAGGTTCTCCTATCTGATTAAAATTAATTAAATGTGGTTTATTCAAAATCTATTTCTTTTATTATTTGAGCAGGATTACCTCCAATGATTACATTCTTAGGAAACTTTTTTGTTACTACAGATCCTGAGGCTACTATTGAATTTTCTCCAATTTTCACTCCTTTTAGAATGGTTACTCTAGAGCCAATAAAAACATTATTTTCAATAATCACATCTTCACATTCATGAGTTCCTGTATTCCTTTCTAAAGGGTGTATGCCATGAAAATTTGAATTTATTATAAATACCTCAGAGCCTATTAAAACATCATTTCCTATACTTATGAGTCCTTTGTCTGCAATAATACTTAAAGCATTATTTGCTATAGTATTATTCCCAATATTAATAACAGCATCTTCATTTCTTGCCTCTAAATATATAACCGAATTGTAAAAGAAAGGAGAAGGGTTGTATCCTAAAATAACACCTTCTCTAAACTGTATTTCTCCTTTTCCTTTATATAGTACTGGTGATTTATGTTTTGGGCTTCCTTTAATATGATTATTATTACTTAATTGTTTATACAATCGAACACGAAAGCGTTGATAATACTTAGCTATAAAAGAAATTAACCATGTTTTCATCCTTCGGTATATGTAATTTTATGATCTACTTGTAAAGATAGAATTCCTTGTGTTTTTGAATAACTAGATTCACTTGCCTCATTTATCATTTCAAAACTATATAACTCTTCGTGATATAATAATACTGTTTTTTGATTTTTCCCAAAAATGATATTGAAGTAATAATTACCAGCATTAATAGTATTTGGAGGAATCTCTCCTTCTACACAATATACTCCTTCTTTTGAATCATTGTCTTTTGAAATTAAACAACCAATTTCAGTAATAGTTACCTCTTCATAGTTCTTTAGCACTAAACTCACCGCTAAATTTATATCTTTTACCTTATTTAAAAACTTTAAACTGAATTTTAATCCAGAAGATTTAGAAATAAACTGCCCTTTGCTTGGTTTTAAGTCGAAAAATAAAATACTTACATATTCGTTTCCAATTTCATTAGAACTTAATTGATTTGTTTTTGAATAACTGATTTCTTGATATTTATTGATTACATCAGCTACCGAGCCTTCATGATAAATTGTTCCGTTATTAAGTAATATAGCTCTTGTGCATAAGCTTTGTATTGCTGCCATATTATGACTTACAAATAAAACGGTTCTACCGTCATTCTTAGAAATACTTTGCATCTTACCTATGGCCTTTTTTTGAAACTCTGCATCTCCTACCGCCAATACTTCATCAATGACTAATATATCTGGCTCTAAATGTGCAGCGACAGCAAATGCTAATCTAACTTTCATTCCACTAGAATACCTTTTTACAGGGGTATCTACATATCTTTCGCAGCCAGAAAAATCTATAATCTCATCCAATTTATTAGAAATCTCCTTCTTAGTCATTCCTAAAATTGCTCCATTTAAAAAAATGTTCTCTCTCCCTGTCATTTCAGGATGAAATCCAGTTCCCACTTCGAGTAATGAAGCTATGTTACCTTTTGACTTTATATTTCCTGTTGTAGGACCAGTTACTTTAGATAATATTTTTAATAAAGTGGACTTCCCTGCTCCATTTTTTCCTATAATCCCTAAAACTTCACCACGATGTACTTCGAAGTTAATATCTTTTAATGCCCAAACAAATTGAGATTCTGCTTTTGTAGATCTATCATTAACCTCTCCTATCTTTAAAAAAGGGTCTTCTTTACCTCTTATTTTGTTCCACCACCTATTTAAATCGTGGCTAATTGTTCCTGTACCAAATTGCCCTAATCTATATTGCTTCGAAACATTTTCGACCTTTAACATATTGTCCTGTTATTTTTTAATTAGGAATTGCTTTTTGTAATAGCTTTCATTTTTCCAATAATCCTTCTTATAATTTTTTTTAACATCTTATCATATTTAAATGACTTTTTAAACCAAACAGTAAATGTGTCATTCTCATTATAAAAAGTAGCTGTTTTTACAATATCATTAATCCTATCTGTTTGTTCTTTATTCTTCTTATAAGCCCTTGCATACCAAGTATGTACTAGTAAATCATTTCCTTCATCATCATAAACTAAATTAGAAATACTATCATTATCATTTATTGGATTTAAGTTACTCAAATATAAGAACTTAAGATCTTTTTTAGCTAACCAATAAAAAAAACAATAATAAGGCTCATACCATGAGTTAACATCGTAATCATAATTTAATCTCTCTAAAGTAGAACCATCAAATAAGCTATTATCCAACTTCGTTTTTAACATTTCACTTTTATTCCAAAGAGGTCGTATTTTTTTAATATTAAGTATTAAAAAAAATGTATTCATTACAAATGGATTATACAATCTATGGTTTAACTCTCCTCCATCTCTTAAACCAGCAACAGAGATATCTTCAACATCCATTTTTTTAATAAGATTAAACACTCCTTCTGGGTTTATAAAAAAGACATCTTCATCAGCCATGATAATCCAATCGTAATTCATCTTTTTTAATTTAGAAAACATATATGTTATACTATGTATACCATGCATTCCTTGTCTACCATCTATAACATATCTGTCGATTCCTTTTGGATGTGTTCTGAGCGATTTTTCATACAGCTCAAAATTTATAACAGTAGATAAAATTGCTATTTTATTTTTTTGAAGTTTTTTCATTACCCTCCTAATAGTATCTATTACTTTAGTTTAATTACTGTTGTCATAGAATCTGCATCTAAAAAAATGGACACTCCACATGAACATTTTAAATTTACATAATCAAAATCGTTTGACTTACAAGAATAACAGTATTCTGGTAAAGTAGTACGCTTATAAAAATGCATGGTATCTATTCTATCACTTAGCATTTTTAATTCTTCAATTGTGAATAAGCTATTACTCTCATTAATATTTTTTAAATCTTCTATAGCAATACCTTGTTTCTTAGTATGTTCTATTAATAATAATGCTTGCAAAGGCATTAATACTTTTTTTTGACTCTTAAAGTAAGAAAGCTTTTTATTAAATTCTTTTAACCTATTTTGATATAAATTATGTGATTCGTGTGATGTGTGAATGTCTTCAAGAATATATATTCCCTTAGGGTTAATATAATTAATGGTTTCTATTAGGGAAATTTTTTGATGTAGGGGATCATGGCTACCATCTTCTATAACAATATCGTATTTATAATCTAAACTTTTTAAGTATGAAGAATAACTAGAAACATCGCTTTGATCCATTTTAAGGTAAGAAATTTTATTATCTCTAGGCCATTCTGGCAGTATATCTATGATATCAATACCAGTAATATTAGCCTCTGAATATCGATTTCTCCAATATTTAATAGACTCTCCTTTAAATACTCCTATCTCTAGTATCTGATTTGCTTCAACAGGGAGTTGATTTTCATAAAAATTAATGTACTTATGCCAATAAATCTTATCTGACTGACTTATATTCTTCATAATTTATATAGTGTCAATAAACGTTTTTTCAGTTTTATTAAAAATTAAGATGCCAATAATTAAAACAGCAAAAGAAACAATTAAGGTGTAAATAATTGAAGTGAAATCTGCTGATCCGCTATTTATGAGCATGAATCTACTCAAGTCTATCATGTATGCCAATGGATTATATTCTACAATCCAAGAAGCATTTCCTAATTTCTCTTCTATCAATGATAAAGGGTACATTACAGCAGATAAATACATTAATAATTGCACTCCAAATGACACCAAAAATGTTAAATCTCTATATTTAGTAACTAAAGAAGATATAATCATTCCTAGACCTAAACCTAACATCCCCATAAAAACAATCACAAGAGGATATGCAAAAGCATATATATTTGGAGTGATTGAATATCCTTTCAGCACAAAATATATGTAGAAAGCTATAAAAATAAAAAACTGAATTCCAAATTTTAATAAATTTGAAATTACGATAGATAAAGGCATAATAATTCTAGGAAAATATACTTTCCCAAATATTTGCTCATTCTTTTTAAATGTATCTGATGTAGCAGTTAAACATTCTCTAAAATAATTCCAAATAGTAATTCCAGCTAGATTAAATAGAAAAGGCGGAATCTCGCCTGTTTTTATTCCTGCAATATTATTGAATATGATTGTAAATATGATTGAAGTGAATAATGGCTGAATTAAATACCATAATGGACCTAATATAGTTTGCTTATATAAGGTAATAACATCACGTTTTACAAAAAGCATTAATAAATCACGATATCTCCAAACTTCTTTAAGATTTAGGTCAAAAAGACTTGTCTTTGGTGTTATCTCATAAAGCCATTTCTCATTTTTCATTTATAAAAATTTTCCTGTCGTGATGCTAAAACGCATTGATTAATTGCAAACAAAAATAAAGCTATCGACTTAATAAATTCCATCAAAGCAATTCCTTTTTCAAAAAAACATCATTCATTTTCAATGTAATAATTCTTACAGGTATTACCTGTAAGTTTATTTTCAAATATAAAAGAATTTACGGCAGTATAACATTTTGAATAGAGTTTTATATCAATTACATTTACACCAAACTATCAATTAAAATGAATCGACAAATTATAGAATGCGTACCTAATATTAGTGAGGGTCGTGATTTGAATAAAATAAATACAATTGCGAATACCGTTACTTCTGTAGAGGGAATTCAATTATTAGATATAGACCCTGGTAAAGCCACTAATAGAACTGTGATTACTTTTGTAGGTGAACCAGAAAAGGTTATAGAAGCTGCTTATTTACTTATTAAAAAAGCCGCTGAGTTAATTGACATGAGTAAGCATACAGGAGAACACCCTAGGTTTGGCGCTGTAGATGTTTGTCCTTTAATTCCTATTGCAAATATTAGTATGGAAGAAACGGCTTCTTTTGCTCATAAGTTAGGAAAAAGGCTTGGTGATGAACTTGGAATAAGTGGTTATTTTTATGAAAATGCAGCTACAAAAGATGATAGAAAAAATTTAGCCACTGTTAGATCTGGAGAATATGAAGGTTTAAAAGAAAAATTTTCTAATCCGAATTGGAAGCCAGATTTTGGGCCTATCAAATATAATAATACTGTTAACTCTTATGGAGTGACAGCAATTTCTGCTAGAGATTTTTTAATAGCATATAATGTCAATTTAAATACTACCTCTACAAGACGTGCCAATGCTATCGCCTTTGATATTCGAGAAGCTGGTCGTGTAAAAAGAGAAGGGAATCCAATTACTGGAAAAAAAGTGTTAGATGATAATGGTGAACCGGTAAGAGTTCCTGGTAAATTAAAAGCTGTAAAAGGTATTGGATGGTATATTGAAGAATATGGAATTGCCCAAATATCATATAACCTAACAAATATTAGCATTACTTCAATGCATGAAGCGTTTGACGAAACTGTCAAAGCTGCCAACGAAAGAGGACTACGAGTTACAGGGTCAGAATTGGTTGGTTTAGTTCCTTTGCAAGCTATGTTAGATGCCGCAGACTATTTTTTAAAGAAACAAGAACGCTCATTAGGTATTAGTGAATCTGAAAAAATTAAAATCACAATAAAGTCATTGGGATTAGATGACTTAAAGCCTTTTAATGCAAATGAACGAGTTATTGAGTATGTTATGAATAACAAAGCTGATAAAAAACTTATTGATTTTACTGTTAAAGGTTTTGCTGAAGAAACTGCTTCAGAGTCTATGGCTCCGGGCGGAGGAAGTATTTCTGCTTATGTTGGGGCCTTAGGTGTTTCTTTAGGAACAATGGTTGCGAATCTCTCTGCTCATAAACCTGGTTGGGATGATAAATGGGAGTTTTATTCTACCTGGGCAGAAAAAGGTCAACAATATAAAAATGAATTGCTCTTTTTGGTAGATGAAGATACAAATGCTTTTAATAAAATTATAGAAGGTTTTAGAATGCCTAAATCTACTAATGAAGAAAAAGAAGTTAGAAAGATTGTCATTGAAACTGCAACAAAATATGCTACTGAAATCCCATTAAAAGTAATGGAAACATCCTATAAATCCATGGAGGTTATGATGGCCATGGCTAAAGATGGCTTGCAAAACTCTTTATCTGATGCAGGAGTTGGAGCATTATGTGCTAGAACAGCAGTTATTGGAGCGTATTTTAATGTTCGAATTAATGCAAAAGATATAAAGGATAGAAATTTTGCTGAAATGATAATTGCTAAGGCTGAAACTATTTATAAGAATACAATAACTTTAGAAAAAGAAATGATTCAACTTATTGATGCTAAAATTTAACCAAATATAATTTGAATAAGTATTAATTTTAATATATTTGCATAAGTACTTATATAAATAATTATGGATAAACTTTTAAAATTTAAAGAATTAGCTTTTGGATCAAGAATGAAAAGGCTTAGCGAAACATTAATGCGTGATGTTAAGAAGGTGTATAAAGATTTATATTTAGATTTTGATCCAACTTTGTTTCCAGTTTTTAAAACTATAAGTGACGAAGGAAACATCAGTACAGGTAAAATATCAGAATACTTAGAGTTAACTCAACCTGCAGTAACTCAATTTACAAATTCGTTATTAAAAAAAGGGCTGATAGAAATTCAACCAAATAAAAAAGACAAACGAAAAAAAGATATATCACTTTCAATTAAAGGGAAAAAGTTAGTGTTAAAGTTAAAGCCTATTTGGAAGATTATGGAAGAAGAGCTAACCTCTTTCATTAACCACTCACCTACTACATTTATGAATCATATTCGTCTGACTGAGCAAAGTCAAAGAAATAAATCTTTATACAGGAGAATCATGGATCGCATTAAAGACTCTATAGAACTTATAGAGTACAACTCAAATTACGCAAAAGCTTTTTTAGATTTAAACTTAGAGTGGTTAGAAACTTATTTTTATGTTGAAGAGCATGACAGAGAAGTATTAGAAAATCCTCAATCATATATTATAGATAATAAAGGTTATATTTTTTTCGCAAGATTTAACGGAGAAATTGTTGGGACCGTAGCTTTGATTAATGAAAAAGAAGGTTATGAATTAAGTAAAATGGCAGTTTCACCTAAATATAGAGGAATGAAAATAGGACAACAGCTAATGGATAAATGCATTGACTTTTCAAGGGCACAAGGTTGGGATAAAATTCTCTTATATTCTAATAGAGTCCTAACGCCAGCCATAAACCTTTACAAAAAGGTTGGTTTTAAAGAGGTTGAATTAGAAAAAGATGTTTATTACGAAAGAGCTGATATAAAAATGATTTTAGAATTAAAGGAAACTTTGAATTGCTAGTTCATAACTTTTAAGATCAAAACCAAAAATTACTCCTTTAGCATTAGCAGCAATAAAACTAGTATGTCTAAAATTTTCTCTGGAATGTACATTAGAAATATGCACTTCAATAACAGGCGATTGAATTGACTTAACAGCATCTCCAATACCCACAGATGTGTGTGTGTAAGCTGCAGCATTTAAAATAATTCCATCATACTCAAATCCAACTTCATGCAGTTTGTCTATTAGCTCACCCTCTACATTTGATTGATAATATTCTAATTCAATCATAGAATATTTAGATTGTAATCTAGCAAAGTAATCTTCAAATGAATCAGAGCCATAAATTTCGGGTTCTCTTTTCCCTAATAAATTAAGGTTTGGTCCATTTATAATTATTAATTTCATATTACGAAAATACAATATATTTCATAAAAAAAAGGAGCTCAAATAAGAGCTCCTTTTCAATATAATATGTTTTATTCTTTATAAACCAAACATAACTCCTAAACCTACATTTGAAAATGTACCTCCATCTACACTTACTCCTGAGTAAGATAGATTTAAAGAAGTATTCTCTCCAAGTGCGTAAGAAACCATAGGTCTGTAATAAAAACCTCCGTCATTACCATCTGGAGCTAAACCAATAGCGTAACCAAGATCAGCACCTAGAGTAAACTTTTCTGAAGCAGTATATCTAAGAGCTCCTGCTAAAGGAAGAAAAGAAGCATTGTCAATGCTTATACCTAATATTTCGTCTCCAAAATACGTTAGGTAACCTGTTGCAACTCCATAACTAAAATCTGATTCAGATTCGAACATGTAATTAGCATCAATTCCTAATGCAAAAGTATAACCATCACTGACATCTCCTGTTGGAAGACCAAATGAAGCGCCAACACTAAACTGTGCATTAGCTCCAAACGAAGTCAATACCAATGCAAATACTAAAATTAATTTTTTCATAATAAATAATTTTGATTAAAGTACCAATATAATAAAATTATATCACATAATACATTTCGGTTTAATGCGATGCATGCCAGCAATAGTTAAAATCTAATGCGCAAAATATTAAGTACTTTTGCTTCCTTTATTTTATGTATTTTTAATGTATACTTAAAGATGAATTGGCAATCTGTAATTAAAGAATATCTTATATTTTTAAATATAGAAAGAGGCATGTCTAAAAACACCATAGATAGTTATGGCAGAGACCTTAAAAAATTGACTAGTTTTATTGATGAGCATAAAATTAACTTAGGCCCGGTTTCCATAGATGAAAATACAATCCAAAATTTTATTTATACAATAGCAAAAGAAGTAAGTCCTAGAAGTCAAGCTAGGGTTATCTCTGGGTTAAGAAGTTTTTTTGATTATTTGATTTTTGAGGATTATCGAAAAACCAACCCTACCGATTTATTAGAAATACCGAAAATAGGGAGAAAACTCCCAGATACATTATCAGAAAGCGAAATTGATCAATTAATACAGGCTATAGATTTGAGTCACTCACAAGGGGAACGCAATAGAACTATCATTGAAATTATCTATAGTTGTGGACTTAGAGTATCAGAATTGGTGACGCTAAAATTATCAGATCTCTTTTTTGATGAAGGTTTTATAAGGGTTATTGGAAAAGGAAATAAACAACGCTATGTTCCTATTCATTATAATGCTCAAAAATATTTAGCCTTTTATATCAAAGACATTAGGTCTCATATAGTGGCACAGAAAAATTTTGAAGATACCGTATTCCTAAGTCGTAGAGGAACAAGTTTGAGTAGGCAAATGATTTTTATGATTTTAAAAGATTTAGCTATTTCTATCAATCTTAATAAAAAAATAAGTCCACATACACTAAGACATTCCTTTGCTACTCATTTATTGAAAAATGGTGCTGATTTAAGAGTTATACAACAAATGTTAGGCCACGAGAGTATCACTACCACAGAAGTGTATGTCCATTTAGATAAAAGTTACTTAAAAGACGTTGTTGAAACTTTTCATCCAAGAAAAAACCTCAAAAAATAATTTTTGAGGTTTTTTCTTTTATATATAATAAATTACTTAGCTACATTAACAGCTCTTGTTTCTCTAATAACCGTTACTTTTACTTGACCAGGATAGGTCATGTCATTTTGAATTTTTTGTGAAATACTAAAAGAAAGTTCCGCTGCTTTAGTATCATTTACTTTAGCACTTTCTACCATTACTCTTAATTCCCTACCTGCCTGAATAGCATAAGCCTTCTGAACACCTGTAAAACCAAAAGCAATATCTTCTAAATCTTTAAGACGTTGGATATAGGAATCTAAAACTTGTCTTCTAGCACCAGGTCTTGCTCCAGATATGGCATCACATACTTGTACAATTGGAGCAATTAAGCTTTTCATTTCAATTTCATCATGGTGGGCACCAATAGCATTACATACATCTGCTTTTTCTCCATACTTTTCTGCCCATTGCATTCCTAATAATGCATGCGGCAATTCACTTTCTGTTTCTGGTACTTTCCCTATATCGTGTAACAATCCTGCTCTCTTTGCCAATTTTGGATTTAAACCTAATTCTGAGGCCATAATACCACAAAGGTTAGAAACTTCACGTGAGTGCTGTAACAAATTTTGTCCGTAAGATGAGCGGTACTTCATTCTTCCCACTGTTTTAATTAACTCAGGGTGTAACCCATGTATCCCTAAATCTATCACCGTTCTCTTCCCTACTTCAATTATTTCTTGCTCTATTTGTTTTTCAGTTTTTCTAACAATTTCCTCTATACGGGCTGGATGAATCCTTCCATCTGTTACTAATTTGTGCATAGATAAACGAGCAATCTCTCTTCTAACAGGATCAAAGCAAGATAAAATAATTGCCTCTGGAGTATCATCAACAATAATTTCTACACCTGTAGCAGATTCTAAAGCTCTAATATTCCTTCCTTCTCTACCAATAATTCTACCTTTAACATCATCAGATTCTAGATTAAAAACTGATACACAGTTTTCAACAGCCTGCTCTACTCCAACGCGTTGTATCGTATTTAAAACTACTTTTCTTGCTTCCTGTTGTGCTGTTAGTTTTGCTTCTTCTAGAGTATCTTGGATAAAACTCATGGCATCCGTTTTTGCTTCTTCTTTTAAAGAAGTAACCAATTCTTTTTTAGCTTCATCAACAGACAATCCAGATATTTGTTCTAACATATCTACATGTCTTTTGTGCATCTTATCTAGATCGTCCTCTTTCTTTTCTAAAAACTCTAACTTATAATTATAATCTGCTTCTTTTTGCTCTAGAGATTTATTCAGTTTTTTGTTTTTTTCAAGTTCAGAATGTACTTGAGATTCTTTATCTCTGGCCCTTTTTTCTACATCAGAAATTTTCTTTTCCCTAGATAAAATAACCTTTTCATGCTCAGATTTTAGTTCTATGAATTTCTCTTTGGCTTGTAGTATTTTATCTTTCTTTATTGATTCTGCATCTATTTTTGCTTCTTTAAGTAAAGCATTTACTTCTTTTTTTGTGCTACTAATTAGTTTTTTTGATTTTGATTTTTCTAAAAATTTTGCAATGACAAATCCAATTGTCAAACCTCCTATAACTCCCATGATAATGGGTAGCATCATATCTTCCATAATTTTGATTTAGTGTATAAAAAAAGCCTACAATAGTTTGGTTTATATAAACTCCATTATGACATGTATAGGACTAACTAATTGATCAAGGATCCATCTAAAATGGCTTGCTTTAGCAACTAAGACTCATCCTTCATAATAGATTCGTGTTGAGTTTATCAAACAAATAACTAATGTAGGCAGTGTATTATTATATTTTAATGAACTTATTCTAAATGACTGCTAACTAATTTAGTTAGCTCATTTATTTTTTGCAACGTATCTGTGTTCTCGGATTGTTTACTAAGATTAGAAATCTCTAATTTAGATGCAAATTGTAATGCACACATAGCTAAAACATCTTGTTTATCGCTAACAGCATAATTTTGCTCATACTTAGCTATTAATTGATTAATAGTAGCAGCAGCTTTTCTCATTCCCTCTTCTTCTTGAGTAGTATTAACACTCAATGGGTATGTTCTACCTGCGATAACTATATTAATTTTTAATTTTCCCAATAATCCTAAAGAACTTTATTATTCGTTTAATTGAATTATGCACTTATCGATTTCCCGAACTAGGGCATTAATTTTCAATTTTGTATTTTTTGTACTATCACTACTGCCTTCTATAGTTTTGGCAATCTTTAAAAGCTTAAATTGTTTTTGTTGCTCTTCTAACAATTGCTGATTCTCGAGAAGCTGATGTTGTAACTTGTTATTATTCTGAAGTAAAACTTCATTTTCTTTTATTAAAAATTCATAATTAGACAACAAGTTTTGTAACTTATCTTCCAGTAAATGAATGGCTTTAATTGTATTACTCATTAACTCTTTTAAGAATAAACTATATCTACAAAGTTAGCATTCTGTTTGACATATAACAATAGTTTTCTGTTTTTTTAATAAATCAATAAAATTTGTAAACTTTTATATTGATAAAATGTAGAATTTACATAAATGTATTTCTATACTTAATTGCAAAAGTCAAATGATTGTGAATCAAAAATCTTTTTTAAATTAGCTAAAAATTGAATTCTTGAGAAAATTAATCTTATTTATCACGGTACTTACTTGTTTTCAAGTATATAGTCAACAATCATATCCACAAAATTATTTTAGAAGCCCATTAGATATTCCATTGGTACTATCTGGAACTTTTGGCGAACTCAGAAATAACCACTTTCATTCTGGCATAGATATTAAAACTAAACAACGAGAAGGTTTAAAAGTATATGCTGTAGCTGATGGTTATGTTTCTAGAATTAAAGTAGCCCTATGGGGATATGGTAAAGTAATTTATATTACTCATAATAATGGATATACAAGTGTTTATGCACATCTAAATAGATTTGGTAAAGGAATTCAAGAGTATGTAAAGAAAGTTCAGTATAAGAAAGAAAATTATCAAACAGGTAATATCTATCTAAAACCTGATGACATAATAGTTAAGAAAGGGCAAGTTATTGGATATAGCGGAAGTACAGGAGGTTACGTAGCACCTCATTTACATTTTGAATTAAGAGATAGTCAAACAGAAAAAATTATTAACCCTTTACTTTTTGGTTTGAATATAAAGGATACACTTACTCCAAGAATCCGAAAAGTAATTGCTTATGCTTTGGATGATGATTCCAGAATTAACCAGTCTAACAAAAATCAAACAATTCATTTTAAAAAAGAAAGCCCTGGGAATTATATTTCTAATAGAATCTCTGCTAGTGGAGAAATTGGTTTTGGATTACAGGTTGATGATCGTTTAAATAATGCATTGAATAGAAATGGAGTTTATAGTATAGAAATGACTGTAAATGGAAAAAGAGTTTACTATCACGATTTAGAAACTTTTTCTTTTAGAGAGAGTAAGTATATAAATCTTTTGGTAGATTACCCTTTCTATTATAAGTATAAAAAAAGAATTCAAAAAACTCATATTGTAAAAGGTAATAAGCTTACAATTTATAAAGACTTAATTAATAAGGGTAAGATTGATATTAAGAACGGTATGAATTATACTGTGAATATTATAGCTACTGATATTGCTGGTAATAAATCAACACTAAAGATTCCAGTCATTGGAAAAAAGTCTAATACTATTTTTACCCAATTTAAAGATTCTACTGCTTATAAGATAAAGGCAACTGAATTTAATAAGTTTCAAAAGAATACTGTAACAATTGCTTTTCCAAAAAATACATTCTATAATGATATTTTTTTGGATTTTGATGTTGAGAATGATAGCATTGTAACAATACATAAACCCGCTATCCCATTAGATAAAAAATTTACGCTAACATTCGATGTCTCAAAGTATAGTGAATCTGAAAAAGAACGCTTATTTATTGCCAATGTAAATCATAAAAAATATGCTAACTATCAATTAACTAAAAAGAAAAAAAATAAATTTTACACTACAACTAAAACTTTAGGTAAATACACCTTAATATTTGATAATCAAAAACCTAAAATATATAATTTAAATTTTAAAGATCAGCAGTGGATTACTAATAAAGATCAAATAAGAGTAAATATATCTGATTATGGGTCTGGCATAAAATCATATAGAGCAACAATAGATGGAGAATGGATTTTAATGGAGTATAACTTAAAGAAGAAAAAATTAATCTACAACTTTAGTGATAAAAAGTTGGTTGGTAGCAAACATTCCTTTAAAATTGTAGTGTCAGACAACGTAGGAAATACGAATACACTTTCTGCAACGTTTTATAAAAAGTAAAACTAACATTGTAATATCACTAAGTGAAGAAAATCATACTCATTTTATTTTTGTTTCCTAGTTTTTTAATTGCTCAGAAAACTGCTATTTTAAAAGGAGTCGTAAAGAACAAACAAAATATACCTATAGTAGATGTATCAATAAGATATGGGAATGTAGGAACTACTACAGATGCAAATGGTCGTTATCAAATAAGAATCCCTGTAGGGAAAGAAGTTACCATTGTTTTTAGCCATGTTTCTCATCATTCTATTACAAAAATTATTACTGCAAAAAGAATAAACACCTATCGTTTCTCTCCTAAGATGACCCTTAAAACGGAAAAATTAAAAGAAGTAGTTATTGAAAATAGAAAAAATAATGCTCAAGGAATTGAAACCATAGATAAAAATGTGGTAAGAAAAATACCTGGGGCTAACGCAGGAGTAGAAACATTTTTAATGACAGCCTTTGCTGGTGTGAGTAATAACAATGAACTTAGTACTCAATACAATGTTCGGGGTGGTAATTTTGATGAAAACCTAGTGTATGTAAACGGCATTCAAATATATCGTCCTTTTTTAGTGCGTTCTGGCCAGCAAGAAGGGTTAAGTTTTTTGAACACGCATATGATACAAAACATAAAGTTTTCTGCAGGTGGTTTTCAAGCTAAATATGGAGATAAACTTTCTTCAGTGCTAGATATCACTTATAGAACTCCTAAAGAATTTGCTACAAGAGTAGATGCAAGTTTGTTAGGTGGAAGTGTTACAATTGAAGGAAGATTATTAGACAATAAGTTATCTGCTATTTTAGGAGTACGTTATAGAGATAATAGTTTATTTGTAAATAGTAAACAGGTAGAGACTAACTTTAGACCTAGTTTTACAGATGTACAAACCTTTTTATCGTATCGTATTAGCGAGCAACTTAAAATTAACTTTTTAGGAAACTTCTCTTTAAATGATTATAACTACAAGCCATTAACTAGAGCAACTCGCTTTGGAACTGTAGCTGAACCTTTAGAATTAACTGTTTTTTATCAAGGGCAAGAGCGCGATAAGTTTTTAACCTCTTTTGGAGCTTTTAGTGCTGATTATAAAGTGAATAATCAATTAAAATTTACAGGAACAATATCGGCTTATAATACTCAAGAAGAAGAGTATTTTGATATTGCTGCTTCTTATCGTTTAGGTGAAGTTGATGCTAACCTAGGTTCTGAAAATTTTGGTGATGTTGAATTCTCTGAAGGCATTGGTTCTCAATTAAATCATGCGCGTAATGACTTAGATGCATTGATTATTAATGCAGAAATAAGAGGTACATATAAAAAAGATGAAGATCAAATAGATTTTGGTGTAAAGTTTCAAACTGAAGATATTAGAGACCGTATTAGAGAATGGGAAATTATTGATTCTTTAGGTTTTTCTGTTCGCCCTGTAGGTCATATTACCACTAATGATCAACCATATGCTCCCTATGAAGGTCCTATCACACCTTTTCAAAATATAAGAGCAGAGAATGATATTAAAATAAATAGAATCTCTGGTTTTGCTCAGTACAGTAAAAAAACCGAGTTAGGAGATCATCAAGTATGGTATAACTTTGGAATAAGAGCACAATCTTGGTCTGTAAAACCAGTAGGAAGTAGTGCAAAAAATCAACTTATTATTAGTCCTAGAGCACAGTTTGCTATAAAGCCAGATTGGGAAAAAGATATGTTATTTAGAATTTCTGGAGGATGGTATTCTCAACCTCCTTTTTATAAAGAACTTAGAGGTTTTGATGGAAACATTAACAAAAATGTTAAAGCCCAAAAATCTATACACATCGTTCTTGGTAATGATTATAGTTTTAAAATGTGGGATCGCCCATTTAAGCTTACCACAGAGCTCTACTATAAAAATCTGACAGATGTAAACTCATACATCATTGATAATGTTAGAATTCGCTATTTAGCAAATAATGATAGTAAAGCGTATGCTTATGGTTTAGATGTTCGTTTAAATGGAGAGTTTATCCCTGGTAATGAAAGCTGGGTTAGTTTTGGATACTTAAAAACGGAAGAAAATATAGCGGGTCGTGGTTATATCGCTAGACCAACAGATCAACGCTTAAAGTTTGGAATTTTATTTCAAGATTATGTCCCTAATATTCCAGATATAAAAGCGTATTTGAACTTAGTGTATAATACAGGTGTCCCTGGAGGTGCGCCAGCGTATGCAGATCCATATAATTTTCAGCAACGTTTACGAGATTATAAAAGAGCTGATTTAGGGATTTCTTATGTTTTTGTAGATGCTACAAAGAAAAACAAATATACCTCTGGATGGTTATCAAAATTTAAAGAGTTTACAGCAGGTATAGAGCTTTTCAATATTTTTGATGTACAAAACTCTATTACTAATACATGGGTGCGTGACGTATATTCTAAGCGACAATATGGAATTCCTAATTTTATGACTGGAAGAGTGTTGAATCTTAAAGTTGGGATGCAGTTTTAGTTAAAAAATAAATTCATATGCATACACAAAATAACCTTGGTACATTTAGAATTCTATTTCTAGTAAAAGGCATCTTAACATTATTAGCTTCTTTACTTTTTTTAGGCTATGCATTTATTGGTTATTTTATAAATGATTTTTCTGAATTTTCAGAAAATTCAGAAAATATTCCTTTCAATCCAAGTATTATTTTTGCAATTATTGGTGGAATTGGTTTTGTAATTACAATTGCTTTTGGCATTCTCACACTATATGCTTCTAAATATTTAAAAGAGCTTAAAAATTATAATTTCATTTTTGTTGTGGCTATTCTAAATTGCCTAACAGGTATTTTGGGAATTCTTTTGGGTGTTTTTACACTTATCGAAATAAATAAGCCCGAAGTGAAAGAACTTTTTCAGAAAAATAAACTATTATAATTGAACTAATTAAAAGATCACAACTCATACATAACTAATGTCTGTAGATTTGGTTTATTAAATTTAGTGCTTTTAGAACCAACGAAGCTATAGAAGAAAATACTACCATCAATCCAGAAAAATGCTTTGAATGAAAAAAATTATTTTAGAATATAGGTTTACGAATCATCAAAAAATTACATTTCTTATTTATTTAGGAGCTCCTTTTTTAATTATAATTTTCTTGTTATTGAGAAATAGTCAAAATGCGACAGATTATATAATTCTTTCACTTTGTTTTATTTGCTATGCTTTTCTAATCTCAATAGCATTTTTGAAAAGAGGGTTATTAAAAATGAATTCTTATCTATATAAGGGTTCCTTTTTTTTAGGAATATTATTTTTTAAAACACAAATAGACATTTCTAAAACACCTAAAATTGCAGTATTAAAATTTAGAAAATCTCGAAAATTGGCTTGGTTTAGTGATGCCAAACCTGACCTTGCAGTTGAATACAACAGTTTTGAAATTAACATTTTAAATGATAGTCATACCAAGCGTAAACCAATATTAGATCTAAAAAAGAAAGAAAACATCGAATTAACAACTAATTTTTTAATTTCTAATTTTGATTTGAAATATGAAAATTATAATCCAAAATTTAGAAAAAAAACAATTCAAAACATCGTATAAAATTAATTGCTAGTAATTATTTTCTAAACAGTGTAAATGGCAAGCTGCTCAAGAAACAACGAATCACTATGACAAATGCTGATAAAGAATTTCTTGAGACCAACTATCCTTTAGAAATTCTTTTCGATTAAAAAACAAAAAACCTATAATATCTGTGCGGCGTGTTCTTTAGTTTTTACTTTAAGAATTACATCTTCTATCATCCCTTTTTCATCAATTACAAAGGTTGTTCTATGAATTCCATCATACTCTCTTCCCATAAATTTTTTAGGCCCCCAAACACCAAAAGCATTAATCACAGATTTATCTTCGTCTGCCAATAAAGGAAAAGGTAATTCATATTTGTTAATAAAATTTTGTTGTCTTTTTGCAGAATCTGCACTAACACCTAAAACGTCATAACCTTTGGCTAAAAAAGTGTGATAGTTATCTCTTAAATTACATGCTTCTACTGTACATCCAGGCGTACTTGCTTTAGGATAAAAGAAAACAACTAATTTCTTTCCTTTATAATCACTCAATTTAATCGTGTTTCCTAGGTGATCTTTGGCTTCAAAATTTGGGGCTGCATCTCCAGCTTTTAATGTGGTCATATTTCGTATTTTTGTAATACAAAGATACAGAAAATGACAAAAGCTGAAAAGGTCCAATTTGTAATTAACACACTTGAAAAATTGTACCCAGAAACTCCAATTCCATTAGACCATAAAGATCCTTATACACTCTTAATAGCAGTTTTAATGTCAGCTCAGAGCACTGATGCACGAGTAAATACAATCACTCCACTCCTATTTGCTAAAGCTGATAATCCCTATGATATGATTCTATTATCTATTGAAGAAATTAGAGAAATTATAAAACCCGTAGGCTTATCTCCGATGAAGTCTAAGGGGATTCACGGACTTTCTCATATTTTGATTGACAAGCATGATGGAAAAGTACCTCAAAGTTTTGAAGATTTAGAGAAACTTCCAGCTGTTGGCCATAAAACAGCTAGTGTTGTTATGAGTCAGGCTTTCGGAGTTCCTGCTTTTCCTGTGGACACACACATTCATAGATTGTTGTATCGTTGGAATTTAACAAATGGAAAGAATGTAGTTCAGACAGAAAAAGATGCCAAACGATTATTCCCAAAAGAAATTTGGAACAAACTACATTTGCAAATTATATTTTATGGTAGAGAATATTCACAAGCAAGAGGATGGGATTTAGAAAAAGATATTATTACAAAAACTATTGGCAGAAAATCTGTTTTAGAAAGCTATTATAAAAAGTAAAAGTATTTCTATTAAAAAAAGCCTTGACTCCTGTCAAGACTTTTTCCACTCTTAATTCAAATTCAATTCAATGAGATTATTTGATTTGGTTTTTACAATTGTTAGCGATTTGGAAAAATTAATCAAAAATTGAACTGTTTCTTTTTTAGGTTGCTTCCTAAAATCGGAAGACTTTTTAAAGTAAATTTGCCCCATATACTTGTTTTAGTTATTGTCTTTCAATAATGTAACGCAGCAAATACTTATTTATTGTTAATTCACTAAAATAATTTTATTCTTCTCTATAATTTTTCTTAAATTAATAAGCGCATACCTCATTCTACCTAGAGCGGTGTTAATACTTACACCAGTATTTTCACTTATTTCTTTAAAACTCATATCCTTATACATCCTCATAATCAATACTTCTTTTTGATCCTCAGGTAATTCTTCTACAAGTAATTTTACATCAGAATAAATCTGTTCTTTAATAATCTTTTTTTCTGCATTTAAATTCCCATCACTTAATACTGAAAAAATATCAAACTCGTCTGTATTTTTAAAAGAAGGCATCCTATTGGATTTTCTAAAATGGTCAATAATTAAATTTTGAGAAATACGCATAACCCAAGGTAAAAACTTACCTTCCTCATTATAGTTTCCCTTTTTTAAAGTTCTAATTACCTTTATGAAGGTATCCTGAAAGACATCTTCAGTAATATCTCTATCTTGTACTTTACTATAAATAAAGCTATATAAACGTTGTTGGTGTCTTTTGATAAGAATCTCTAAAGAGAATTCATTACCATTAATATAATCACTTACTAAAGCACTGTCTGGATTCAAATTCTTACACATCATGTACTACTTTAATGAAAAGTTTTAGGAGCTTTTCGGTTATTAATTCAATAATTTAAAAGTAGTTTTTTACTATATGTGTTTAATTTGTTGATTTATAGAACTTCAAATATGAGTAATAATTTTTATAATCACAAATATTTTAACAATTTTCATTAACATATGTTATAAAAATAATTGAAAAAATGGTATTTTTATAGCTTGATTTTAATGAAACTATGCCTCAAAACATTGCCCTAGCCGATCCAAAAAAAAACATACTTATTAAAGGAGCAAAGTTGCACAACTTAAAAAATATTGATGTTGTTATTCCTAGAAATAAGTTAATTGTTATTACAGGCTTATCTGGATCAGGGAAGTCTTCATTGGCCTTTGACACTTTATATGCAGAGGGACAAAGGCGCTACGTAGAAAGTTTATCATCTTATGCGCGTCAGTTTCTAGGTAAATTACATAAACCTAAAGTAGATTATATAAAAGGAATTGCTCCTGCCATAGCTATTGAACAAAAAGTAAATTCTACAAACCCTAGATCTACTGTTGGCACTTCTACTGAAATATATGACTACATAAAATTACTATATGCAAGGATTGGGAAAACCTACTCTCCTACCTCAGGTTTGCAGGTTAAAAAAAATACAGTTTCTGATGTTGTTAAATTTGTAGCATCATATAACGAAGGCTCAAAATTATTATTATTAGCTCCTATAAAAATTGATGAAAATAGAGCAATAGAAACAGTATTGAAGGTATTAGCTCAACAAGGTTATGCACGTTTGAAGTATAATGAGACCATATATAGAATAGATGAATTTCCTATAGAAAACTACAAAAAGCATAGTACTCTTTACCTTGTAGTAGATAGAATTATAGTAAAATATAATGAAGATTTTATGAATCGATTAGCGGATGCTGTTCAAACTACATTTTTTGAAGGCAAAGGTATTTGCTTTGTAGAATCACTAGATTCAAAAGAAACCACTGAGTTTTCTAATAAGTTTGAGTTAGATGGAATTACCTTTTTAGAACCCAATACTCACTTATTTAGCTTTAATAATCCTTATGGAGCTTGCCCAACTTGTGAAGGATATGGTAATGTAATAGGAGTTGATGAAGATTTAGTCATCCCTAACACAGGACTTTCAATTTTTGAAGATGCAATTTTCCCTTTTAAATCAGACTCATACAAACATTATAAAGAAACATTAATTGAAGTAGCCTATAAATTTGATATACCTATTCATAAACCATGGTTTGAACTAACAAAAACGCAACAAAATCTAGTATGGTCAGGTAATCATAGTTTTTTGGGAATCCATCACTTTTTTGAGACTTTAGAAGAGAAAAGTTATAAGATTCAGAATAGAGTTATGTTATCTCGTTATAGAGGAAAAACTTTATGTACTGATTGTAATGGAAAAAGATTACGCAAAGAAACTAATTATGTAAAAATTGACAACAAGACAATTTCTGACCTAGTGACATTACCATTAGACGAGCTGGCATTGTTTTTTAAAGATATTGCATTAAATAGTTATGAGCAAAAAATTGGAAAACGCTTATTAAAAGAAATTAATACCCGCTTAGCTTTTTTAAGTAATGTTGGTTTAAATTATCTAACATTAAATAGAACTTCTAATACTTTATCTGGAGGCGAAAGTCAACGCATTAATTTAGCTACCTCTTTGGGAAGTAGCTTAGTCGGTTCTATGTATATTTTAGATGAACCTAGTATAGGTCTTCATCCTAAAGATACTGAGCAACTTATACAGGTTCTCAAAGATTTAAGAGATTTAGGGAATACTGTAATTGTAGTAGAACATGATGAAGACATTATGAGAGAGGCAGATTATATTATAGATATTGGGCCAGAAGCTGGGACTTTTGGTGGTAAAATTGTAGCTGAAGGTGCTTACAGCGAGATTCTTGCTTCTGAATCTTTAACTGCTAAATATCTATCTGAAACCTTAAAGATTGAGATTCCAAGAAAAAGAAGAGTTTCAAAAAATAGTATTCAAGTAATTGGCGCTAGAGAACACAACCTTAAAAATATTGATGTTACATTTCCGTTAAATTCTCTTAGTGTTATTACTGGGGTTTCTGGCAGTGGAAAAAGTACTCTTGTTAAGAAGATTTTATATCCAGCGATGCAAAAGAAATTGATTGGATATGGAGATAAAATAGGTCAGCATACAGCTATTAATGGAAGTTTTGAAAACTTAAAGCATATAGAATTTATCGATCAAAACCCTATAGGAAGATCATCTCGTTCCAATCCTGTGACTTATATCAAAGCTTATGATGATATTAGAGCACTTTTCTCGAATCAAAAACTATCTAAAATCAGAAATTACAAGCCTAAACATTTCTCGTTTAATGTAGAAGGCGGAAGATGTGAAGTATGTAAAGGTGAAGGCGAAGTTACTATAGAAATGCAATTTATGGCTGATGTACATTTAGAGTGTGAAACATGTAATGGGAAGCGCTTTAAAAAAGAAGTCTTAGAAATTACTTTTCATGGTAAAACAATAGATGACATTCTAAATTTAACTATTGATGATGCTGTAGCTTTCTTTTCCAAACAATTAGAAACAAAGATATCACAGAAACTAAAACCCTTGCAAGATGTTGGTTTAGGATATGTACAATTAGGTCAATCATCGTCAACACTATCTGGAGGAGAAGCGCAAAGAATTAAACTAGCTTCCTTTTTAATCAAAGGAAATACAAAAGATAAAGCCTTGTTTATTTTTGATGAACCAACGACTGGCTTACATTTTCATGATATCAAAAAATTAATCGACTCTTTTAATGCTTTGATAGAAAAAGGGCATTCTATTATTGTTATAGAGCATAATATTGAATTGATTAAATGTGCCGATTATATTATAGATCTTGGCCTCGAGGGTGGTAAAAATGGTGGGCAACTAATTTTTCAGGGAACACCCGAAGAACTAGTAAAAAGTAAAAAGTCATTGACTGCAAAATATTTAAAAGAGAAGTTAGTATTTTAGAACTATGAGGATGCAGCTTACAGATACACAAAAAATTAATTGGGTAAGAATTATTGCAATCCTTTCTGTTTTAGTATTAATGATGTACGCTCCCAATCTTTGGATATCATCCAAAGATATCCCAGTAATTCCATTATTTGATTGGATACCTATTCCAACAGGTTTTTTAGATTATTTCTTTTGGTGGTTTTTTTTTATTAGTCAATGTATTTATATTTTTTACAACAAGCGCTGGTTAGGGTCGATTGTATTCTTACTGTATCTTTATTTAGCTTTCGTAGATCAGAATAGGCTACAACCATATTTTTATCAGAGTTTCTTAACCATTTTGGCAATTATTATTTTTCCAAAAAAAACCAAAGCTAAAAAAGTTTTATATACAGTTATTCTCATATTTTTTGCTACTTACTTTTGGAGTGGAATTCAAAAGCTAAATGATTCATTCTATATACAATGGTTAAGTGCTTTAGAAAAGCATTTTAATTTTTTACCACAATGGTTTTTGGTTGGTTTCACCTATGCTGTTCCCTGGTTAGAAGCTTCAATGGGTGTAATGTTGTTATTTAATAAGACTCGTAAATTTTCTATTGGTTTTATTATTGGGATGCATGCCATTATTACCTTTCTGTTGTTTTATTTAGGATATGGATATAATGTTGTTCCATGGAATATTCAAAATATAATTAGTGTCATCATTCTATTTTGGGGGTTAAAAACTATACATTTTTACGACTTTTTTATTACTTTCTTTAACAAACAAAAAGCTTTCGTTTTATTTATTACATGCCTTTTACCTCTAGGTAATAATCTTTTTGGAATCTATGACAAGCTCCTGTCTTTTCATTTTTTTACAGCAGACCTCAAGTATTATAACGTATTTATCTCCGAAGAGCTAGAAGATAAACTTCCCAAGCATATTCAACAATACTATCGTATTCAAAATGGAGAAACTTATATTCAAATGAACGAATGGGCTGGCGATGTAAATAAAGTTTTGTTTTACCCAGAAGACAGAATTATTAATTACGCAAACGAATATTTAAAATCTTTTGCGGACGATCCTACGAAAGAAGACCTAACCAAATTAGTTGTTTATAATCAAATAAAAGCTAAAGAATAAACGAATTCTAATTGACTGCTAACGAATTCTAATTGTCCCAAAATTTTAGAGAATTAACAGATTACATTTGAAGTGTACAAGCAAAAATAGTACATAAAATGTGGTTAAAAAGTAATTTTTCAAAAACAGTAAAAATGTATCTAGAGATATATCATCATCTTAAAATACATCTAAATGTTGAAGGAGAGATTGTAAAAGTTGAAAAAGAAAAAAACGGGTTTTGGTTAGTTGATTGTAATCTAAATGAGGTTTTTGAAAAGTTACTTCCACAACATAAACAGGAAAAAATAGTAATAACCTTAAACAATAAAAAACATGAAAAGTACAATTAAAAAAGCGGGAATAATTCTAGGTGTTATTCTGCTAATCGGACAACTAAGTAGCTGTGACAAGAAACCAATAGTTTCAGAAGTATTGCCTCAAAATGAAAAAGAAACTGAAGTAGTAATTGAGAAAAACGAAACTTTAAGAGCCCCTATAGCTTTTATTACTGGTATTGACGATTATCAAAAATCATTTTATAAAAGCGCAAGGTCATATTATTTAGGAAAAGAATATGAAGTAGTAGATAATGCTTTTTCTATGGAAGAAATCATTATCTGGCTGAATAAAAATTATGACGGTACCGCTTATGGAGATATCCATATTATTACTGAAGGCAACCCTTGGAAAGGATTATCTCTTGAGTCGATAATTAATGGAGATAGAGTAACTAAGGAATCTTTAAGAAAAGTAATTACCCAAGGAACATTACCAAAATTAGATAATGTTGTAAGCACAAAAACTAAAATCGTTTTTCATTCAAATGGCTTAGGAAATGATATTGAATTAATGAAAGCATTAAAAGATAGCTTTGTAACCGATGTTGTTCCAAATGTAATTGCTTCTCCTTACTATAATGTTTTTGGTGGAGAGTTTTCAGAACACTATTTGGCAAAGCCTTACTATGGCTTCTACCCTACTGCTAACTCACCAGGGAAAGTAGATTTATCAAAAGAATTTGCTAGAGCATATCCAGAAGAAAAAGAAATAGATTGGTTTGAAGCACTAAACAATACAACAGAAAGATATATAGGAGATGCTTATAACACTCGTTTTAATGTAGCAGTAAAATGGAATTTTGATTATACGAATTCAGATGACACGATGCCATCTTTTAAATCTCAAGAAGAAATCATGGACTGGGTAGATCAAGATAAAATTTTATCAAAAGAGATGAAAGCATATAACATTCCTTTAGAAAAATTTAGATGGAGAGTTATTAAAAAAGGAAATTCTTTAACTATCAAAGGCAAGACAGTTGTTGTGTGTATTCTTAAGCCTTTAATTAAGCCTTATGGAGATTTACAACACATTACTCCAGATACAGATAATCTTAGGTTATATGCTCTAAAATAATATGGAATAGAAATTGTTATCTAAAGTAACTGCTTTTCAAAGCAGTTACTTTTTTTATGTAAGTTTGTTTTAATGAGATATCTATTATTCTTTTTTCTTTTATTGACTGTTACTGTAACATCACAGAATAGCATACCTAAAAACTACAATCCTTCAAATGGACTCATGTCAGAAAACATTAGTTATATTATCCAAGATAGCACCATTGGATACCTGTGGTTTGCTAGTCTTGATAAAGGTATTATTCGCTTTGATGGTAATGAGTTTTTAAGTTTTACAAAAAATGAAGGGTTAATTTCCAATAGAGCACACCATATTTTATGCAAAAATGATTCACTTTTTATTGCAACAGATAAAGGAATGTCTATTAAAATTAATAATAAATTAGTAAATATTATTGGTGATGAAATTTTAAAAATTAGAAATCTTAAAAACAGAATCCTTTTAGCTACCAAGCAAGGAGTTTCAGAATATAAAGACGGAAAAATCTTCCCAATAAAAATAAATTATCAAATAGATTTAAGTCCTGTAAAAGATATTCAATATTTTAATAACGGTTTTTATATAGCCACCTTAAAAACATTATGGTTTGTTAATAGTTTAGACACTCCTTCAAAAATTGTTCGAATAAACGAAGGCTCATTTACCTCGTTAAGAATATTAAATAATCAATTATTTGCGACCTCAAAAAAGAAGGGAGTGCAAATTTTTGAGGCAAATAAAAACCAAATTCGTTTCAAGAATATTAAAAATATTACTTCAATTAATTATATAAATGGACAATACTGGGTTGCTACAGATGATAATGGAGTTTATGTGTATGCTGATGATTTCAGTTTTGAAAAAAAAATAAGCAAATACAATGGCTTAAAAGTTAACCATATCTCTGAAGTATATGCAGACAGAGTTAATAATAGCTGGCTCGCTACTATTGGTAATGGGTTGTATAAGTATTCGTCAGAGGTTAGAGAAAAAATAAGTGTAACTCCTACAATTCATTTTGAAAATATAGAAATAGATTATCAATCTCTGGACAGTATTTCAATCAATCATTATGAAAATCAACTATACTTAGAACCTACTCAGAATAATATCTCTTTTTCATATAAAACTGTCGATATTAATAGTACGTCAAAATTAGAATATCGTTGGAAGCTTAATAATAATGAGAGTCCATGGTCTATTAAGAATGACATAGCCTTTGCAAATTTAAGTCCAGGTAATTATTCGTTTCAAGTTAAATCGCGTACTAAAAATCTGCAAGAAACTTCCTATAAAACGTTTCGTTTTTTTATAAATACACCTTTCTATAAGAAAGACTGGTTTATATATTCGACTATAAGTAGTAGTGCACTTATTCTTATACTAATCATTAGTATAATTTTTAACAATATTCGTAAAAAGAATGCTAAAAGGTTGAAACAGCTTAAGCTAGAAAATAATTTACTCTCTTTAGAACAGAAAGCCTTGCAATTACAGATGAATCCACATTTCATTTTTAATATTTTAAATGGAATTAAAGCACTTGGAATTCAACAAAAGTTCGAAGAAATGAATGACACCATTAATAATTTTGCAGGTTTATTAAGAGGTATATTACATAATTCTAGAAAAGAAGAAGTTTCTTTACAGCAAGAAATAGATACCTTAAAAAAGTATATTATTCTAGAACAACAAATGTCTTCTAATCCTTTTGTTTTTACTCTAGATATTGATAAAATTAATATAGATTTAGATGAAATTATAATTTCACCAATGTTAATTCAACCTTTTATAGAGAATGCTATTAAACACGGGATTAGTAATGTAAATAGAAAAGGACTTATATCATTATCTTTTAATATAAAGGACACTTTTTTACATTGTACTATAACCGATAATGGTATTGGTTATAAACAATCTCAAAAAAAATCGACAAAAACAAGTCATCAATCAGTAGCATTAGAAGTAACTAAAGAAAGAATCAAAAGTATTTCTGGGATACAATCGTTTTATATTTCAGAAATTATAGAAGATAAACTAATAAAAGGAACTATGGTTTGGTTTAGAGTTCCTTTAAAAACAGAATTTTAATATGACAAAACTTACAGCCGTTTTAATAGATGATATGGCTTCTGCTTTAGAAATGTTACAAAACGACCTTGAAACACATTTTCCTGAAGTTGAAATTATTGGAACAGCAAAGAGCGTTGTAGAAGGGGCGAAATTATTAAGAGTTCTAAAACCACATGTTCTATTTTTAGACATCATGTTAGGTGATGGAACTGGCTTTGATATACTAGAGATTATTTCAGATTTAAATGCAAAAATTATCTTTGTAACTGCCAGTGATGAATATGCAATTAAAGCATTCAAATTTGCTGCGATAGATTATGTTTTAAAACCTTATTCTAAAAATGATTTAGCAATTGCCATCGCAAAAGCAAAAAGTCAAATAACCCCAGATAAAGAACAGTTAGAAGTATTAAAAGAAGCTGTTAATAATCCTGCTGGAGTCCCAAAGAAAATATCGCTACATACTTTAGATAAAATTATTGTTGTTGCCTTAACTGAAATTATTCGTTGTAAATCTGATAATAACTATACTGAGTTTCATTTTGAAAATGGCAGTAAATTACTGGTAACTAAAACCTTAAAATACTATGCCGATATTCTGAAAGAGTTTCATTTTTTAAGAGTTCATCAAAGTCATTTGATCAACACTCAATATATCAAGGAATATATTAAATCAGATGGAGGCTATTTAATTCTTAAAGATCATACTAACATCCCTGTATCTGTAAGAAAAAGACATGAAGTTTTTGAAGCCTTAAAAAGGCTATAAAGCCTCATTTTTAATATACAAAAAAAGCCCTCTCTAATAAGAGAAGGCTTTGTCTTTTTGGGTAGAAGATGGGGCTCGAACCCACGACCCTCGGTACCACAAACCGATGCTCTAACCAACTGAGCTACAACTACCATTTAACTTTAGCTCTTATAAATACGAAAGTATTTTACTACTAAAGCGGGTGCAAATATAATTTATTTTTAAACTTAGTAAAAGAAAAAATTATTTAATTTTAATAACAGTCTAAACAAACACAGGGCAAATAACAACTACCAAAAGGCACTCATTTACATCAATTTACTTAAAGAGTCAACTGCAATATGCCTTTCTACTGTAAATCCTTCTCCGTAATCAACATTAATAAGTCTTCCTAGATCTCGAGCTCTATATTCTATACTATCAGTAAAGTTTTTACTAGATATAGGTGTTTGAGGTTCGGTACTATTTGGGTCAAAGAATTGAGAGCTATATGCCATTACAGCTGCTAACTTTTTATCCATAAACCCAGAGACATCTACTACAAAATCTGGTTCAATATTTTTCCATTGAATATAATGATAGACTAAGTTTGGTCTCCATTTTTCTTGTGGCTGTCCTCCCAATTCAGTTTCAATCTTTTGCAATCCACTTAAGAAACATGCATCAGAAACTAATTTACTCCCTTTACCATGATCAATATGCCTATCATCAATTGCGTTACATATCACAATCTCTGGTTGATATTTTCGTATCATTTTAATAATTGCTAGTTGGTGTTTTCTATCATTTGTAAAAAAACCATCAGCAAAACCTAAATTCTCACGTATTTCTATGTTTAATATTTCTGCAGCCTTTGTTGCTTCAATTTTACGCAATTTTACAGATCCTCTAGTTCCTAATTCACCTTGTGTAAGGTCTATAATTCCTACTTTCTTGCCTTTAGATACCTCTTTGGCTATAGTTGCAGCACAACCTAATTCAACATCATCTGGGTGTGCTCCAAAAGCTAAAATGTCTAACTTCATACGTATGTTTTAATTGTTTTTGTAATCGCCTGCTCTATATCGGCAATAATATCTTCTGGTTCTTCTATACCTACAGAAAAACGAATCAGCCCGTCTTTAATTCCTTGATTTTCTCTTTCTTCTTCGGATAATAATGCATGAGATGTTTTTGATGGGTTCAACATCGTACTCTCTACTCCAGCTAAACTCATTGATGGTTTTATTAATTCTAGACTATTTTGAAATTCCATCGCATCGATATCCTCTACCAATTCAAAAGATAACATCCCTCCAAAAGAACTCATTTGTTTTTTTGCTAACTCATAATCTGGATGCGATTTCAATCCAGGGTAATATACCTGAGCAATGTTTTCATTTTTATCTAAATACTGAGCCATAACAAGAGCATTCTTACTTTGCTCTTTAACGCGTAGGTTCATTGTCTTTAGGCTTCGTTCTAGCATCCAAACTGTAAAATCACTTAGGCTTCCTCCTAGATTCTTTGCTATATTCCAGATCTTATCAATATGTTCATTTGAAGCAGCCACTGCACCTGCTAAAATATCAGAATGCCCGCCCATATATTTAGTTGCAGAATGAATCATAATATCAATTCCGAAATCAATTGGGTTTTGATTGATAGGCGATGCAAATGTGTTATCAATAATAGATATAATTCCTTTTGATTTAGCTAAATTAGAAATTGCTTGCATATCCGTAATTGTCAATAGCGGATTAGATGGTGTTTCAATATATAAAATCTTCGTATTAGGCCTTATCAATGAAGCAAAATTCTCGGTAGACAATCCTTCAGTAAAAGAATATTCAATACCAAACTTATTACATTCTTCAACCATAAAATTATAAGTACCACCATATAAGGTTTTTTGCAAAACAATATGGTCTCCTTTATGTAAAAAAGCTAATAATGTTGTACTGACAGCTGCCATTCCTGATCCAAAAATCAATGCATTCTCTGTTTTTTCTAAGGCCGCAATCTTTCGGCATAATGCTTCTTGATTAGGGGTGTTAAAATAACGCGGATATCTCTTAACATCTACTCCATCAAAAGCATAAGAAGAGGACATGTATATTGGAGAGATAGCTCCTTTAAACTGCTCATCTTTTACTTCACCTACATGAGTGCAAATGGTGTTAATCCCTAGTTTTCTATTAGTATCCATTCAATAAGTATTTTAAAGCTAATTTACAAAATAGACATTAAACTTGTACCGATTTCCATTTCCCTTTTTTAAAGTACCAAATCCCAATAATAGCAATCATCACTTCTGCCAAAGTAATGGCCCAAAAAACTCCTACAGGTCCAAAATCTAAATACATAGACATTAAATAAGCAAAAGGCAATTGAAATAAGAAAAAACATACAAAATTAATGTACGTAGGTGTTTTCGTATCCCCAGAGCCATTAAAAGATTGGATGACTACCATACCATATGCATAAAATATATATCCTGCAGCCATTACTTGTAAACATAAAGCACCATTTTCTATTACAATTGGATTATTGCTAAACCAGCTTAAGAAAGTAGTAGCAAAAAAGATATAAATTAAAGAAACCAACCCCATAAAAATAGCACAATATTTACCTGTCTTCCAAACAGATAGTTCTGCCCTTTCTGGTTTTCCTGCCCCCAAATTTTGACCTACTAAAGTAGCTGCAGCATTACTCATTCCCCAAGCAGGCATTAAGGTAAACAACATTATACGAATGGCTATAGTATATCCTGCTAATACTTCACTCCCAAATACAGCCATAATTCGCATTAAAAATACCCAGCTTGCTGTTGCAATAAAAAATTGAAAAATACCTCCTATAGAAACTTTAATCAAGTTTAACATTACAGAAACACGAATGGTTAAATCTTTAAACGCTAATTTAATTTTCCCAGCACCAAAAAATAGGATAATTAATTGGGCTACAACTGCAGTTCCTCTACCTATAGTAGTAGCAATAGCAGCTCCTTCTACTCCGTATGCAGGAATAGGGCCAAATCCAAAAATAAATATGGGGTCTAAAATGATATTTAATCCGTTTGACAATATGAGTGTCCACATGGCTATAGAGGCATTCCCTGCTCCTCTAAAAATAGCATTTATTAAGAATAACAGCATAACTGTCATATTTCCTCCAAGTAATACTTGAGTATATCCATATCCTTCTTCAATTAGTTCTTTTTCTCCTCCCATTAAAGAAAGAATTTCCTTTGGAAATAAAATTCCAATGGCACTAATAATTAAAGAAATAAACATCCCAAGAAAAATAACTTGAGATGCCGCTTGATTAGCACCAACCGAATCTTTTTCTCCCGTTCTTCTAGATACAATTGCTGTAGCAGCCATACTTAAACCAATAGCAACAGCATACACTAAGGTTAATATAGATTCTGTTAAGCCAATAGTGGCAACCGCATTCTCGCTTACTTGAGAAACATACCATATATCTACGATAGCAAAGATAGACTCCATCATCATTTCTAAGATCATAGGAATGGAAAGCATGAAAACAGCTCTACGTATACTTCCTGTAGTAAAGTCTTTTTGCTTACCCGTTATTGCTTCAATAAAAAGAAAGAAAGATTTTATAATAATATTTTGATTGTTTGTTGACATTGTGAAATTTTTATATAATAGAAACTTCATTGAAATAATACTTCAATGAATCATTGTGGTCGAAAGAAAACGACAGGTCGAATGTGTGGGCTTAAACAATCATCAGCTACAAATATGCAAAAAATATTTTAACCTGTATCAGTAGAACAATAATTTCAATATCTTCGTTTTATGATATCCGTTGCAATTATTGGTCATGGAAATGTAGGAACACATTTATATAATGCTTTACACATTGTTAAAGATGTAGAAGTTGTTCAAATAAATTCTAGAGACTTAACTACATTAAAAAAAGTTGATGTTACAGTCATTGCTGTTTCTGATGATGCCATTGGAAAAGTTTCAGCTAACATAGAAAATACTTTAGTAGTCCACACTTCTGGTGCAGTAAATATACAAGTACTAAAGAACTCAAGTAATAAAGGGGTGTTTTACCCATTGCAAACTTTTTCTAAAGATAGTATAGTTGATTTTACGACTATTCCTATTTGCTTAGAAGCAGAAAACAAAAAAGATTTAATGCTGTTAGAAAGGCTAGCCAGAATGATTAGCTCGCAAGTATATCACATCGATTCTGAACAACGCAAAAACATTCATGTCGCTGCTGTATTTGTCAATAATTTTGTGAATCACATGTATACAATGGCTTATGATATTTGTAAAGAGCATCATTTACCTTTTGAAATTTTACAGCCATTAATTACTGAAACTGCTAATAAAATTCAGAGTTTATCGCCAAGTGAAGCACAAACAGGTCCAGCGAAGAGAAATGATATGCAAACTATTCAAAATCATCTAACTTTGCTGAATCAACAGCAACAAGAAATATATACCAAACTGACACAATCAATTCAGAACTATGGAAAAAAGTTATAAGCAATACTTACCTAAAATAGATACTTTTATTTTTGATGTAGATGGAGTACTAACCAACGGAGTTGTTACCATAATGCCTAATGGTGAATTGGTAAGACAAATGAATATTAAAGATGGATACGCTTTAAAAGCTGCGGTAAATAAAGGCTATAGAGTTTGTATTATTTCTGGTGGAACCAACGAAGGTGTAAGAACACGATTGAGAAATCTTGGAATTATGGATATTTATTTAGGTGCTCATAATAAGATTGAACAGTTTCATGAATTAGTAGATATGTATCATTTAAAAACCGAAAATGTTTTATACATGGGTGATGATATACCAGACTACCCAGTTATGAAATTAGTAGGAATGCCTTGTGCCCCCAATGATGCAGTCCCTGAGATTCAGGGAGTTTCTAAATATATTTCAAATAAAAAAGGCGGCGAAGGTTGTGTACGTGATGTAATAGAACAAGTAATGCGTGTACAAGGAAAATGGGAGTCAAACTTTGATGCTAAGTACGATTAAGATGGTAAAGAATATTGTTTTTTTGACGTTCCTTTTTTTTAACGTATCTGTGAATTCACAAACTATATTTGGTAAGTGGCATTCTTTTGATGAAGAAACTAATAAAATTGAATCTGTTATTGAAATTTATCAAAAAGATGATAAGGCATATGCAAAAATTATTAAGATAACTGACAAAGAAAAGCAATCTGCTACCTGTTTAAATTGTAAAGGAAAAAGAAAGAATCAGCCTATACTTGGCATGAATATTTTAACGGGATTAAAAAAGAATGGGGATGAATGGTCTGGAGGGAAAATATTAGATCCAAAAAATGGTAAAGAATACAAGTGCTATATAAAATTACTAGATGAAAACACATTAAAACTACGTGGTTATATTGGCTTCTCTTTGTTTGGTAGAACAGCTATTTGGAAACGAGTAAAATGAATTAATTCTTCTTTTCCAACATAGGTACAAAGGCAAAATCTCCTAACTCATGTTTTTCAAATTCTTTTGGAGATTTACGAATAAATAATGTCATTACTTGACTTTTATCTCCAATAGGAATTAACAACATCCCTCCTACTTTTAATTGCCCCAATAAAGCCTTTGGAACAAAAGGAGCTCCAGCAGTTACAATAATTTTATCGAAAGGGGCTTGCTCTTTTAATCCTAGATAACCATCACCAAAAATAAACTTTTTGGGTATATAGCCTAGCTTAGGCAAAAACATCGAAGTTTTTTTAAAAAGTTCATGTTGTCGTTCAATGGTATATACTTCAGCATTCAATTCTAATAACATCGCAGTTTGATATCCCGAACCTGTTCCGATCTCTAATATTTTATCTTCTGGCTTAATATTTAATGTCTGAGATTGAAATGCTACTGTATAAGGTTGGGAAATCGTTTGCTCAGCAGCTATAGGAAAAGCCTTATCCTGATAAGCATGATCTTCAAAACTACTGTCTATAAACAAATGCCGAGGAATTTCTCTAATGGCTTTCAGAACATTTCTATCTGTAATCCCTTTAGCAGCTAACACTGTAGCCAATTGATTTCTAAGTCCTTGATGTTTGGCAGTATCTTTCAAAAATATCGAATTAGAGTGAGCTAAAAGTAGAATAAATCTGAATAAATTCCTATAAAATTGTATCTTTGTTGGCGTTGAAATTTCAACCTCAAAACAAATCAAAACTATGCTTAAAGCAGGAGTATTAGGTGCAGGGCATCTTGGGAAAATTCACTTAAAATTATTACAACTTTCTGAAAGGTACGAATTGGTAGGTTTTTATGATCCTTCAAAAGAGAATGCAGCCAAGGTTGCTACTGAGTTTGGATATAGATCATTCGATTCTATAGAAGAGTTAATAGATAGTGTTGATGTGGTTGATATTGTTACTCCCACATTGTCACATTTTGAGTGTGCAAAAATGGCGATAGACAAAGGTTGCCATATTTTTATTGAGAAGCCAATTACCAATACAGTTCTTGAAGCTGAAGCAATTAGAACTTTAGCAAGTCAAAAACATATTCAAGGTCAAGTTGGCCATGTAGAGCGTTTCAATCCAGCTTTTACGGCTGTAAAAGAATCTATTGACACTCCAATGTTTATTGAAACACATCGCTTAGCTGAGTTCAACCCAAGAGGCACAGACGTTCCTGTTGTATTAGACTTAATGATTCATGATATAGATATTATTTTAAGTGTTGTTAATTCTGAAGTTAAGAATGTACATGCTAGTGGTGTTTCAGTAATCTCCGACACACCTGATATTGCCAATGCTAGAATTGAATTTGAAAATGGATGTGTTGCAAATTTAACTGCTAGTAGAATTTCTATGAAGAATATGCGTAAATCTAGATTTTTCCAGAAAGATGCTTACATCTCAGTTGACTTTTTAGAAAAAAAATCTGAAATCGTACGAATGAAAGATGTTCCAGAAAAACCAGATGAGTTTGCAATGATTTTACAAAACGCTGAAGGTGTTAAAAAACAAATCTATTTTGATAATCCAGAAATAGCTGAGAACAACGCTATCTTAGATGAATTAGAGAGTTTTGCAGATGCCATAGAGAATAATACAAGTCCTGTAGTTACTCTACGTCAAGGAACTAACGCTTTAAGAGTAGCTCAACAAATTATCGATTGTTTCGATAAGTAATAAAACTAATTAAGACATACATGAAAAACATAGCTGTTATTGGTGCTGGTACAATGGGTAATGGTATTGCACACACATTTGCACAATTTAATTATAATGTACAACTCATAGATATTTCACAAGCTTCTTTAGACAGAGGTGTTGCTACTATTACTAAAAACTTAGATAGAATGGTAAGCAAAGAAAAAATTTCTGAAGCTGACAAAATAAGAACATTAAAAAATATAACTACCTATACCTCTATTAAAGAAGGAGTAAAATATGCAAGTTTAGTAGTTGAAGCTGCCACTGAGAATCTTGAATTAAAACTGAATATTTTTAGAGAGTTAGACGAAGTTTGCCCAGATGATACCATCTTAGCAACTAACACTTCTTCAATTTCTATAACACAAATTGCAGCAGTAACAAAAAGGCCAGAAATGGTAATAGGAATGCATTTTATGAATCCAGTACCAATTATGAAATTGGTAGAGATTATTAGAGGGTATAATACTTCTGATGAAGTAATGGATTTTACTGTTAATCTATCAAAACAGATTGATAAAATACCTGTAGAGGTAAACGATTATCCTGGTTTTGTTGCTAACAGAATTTTGATGCCAATGATTAACGAATCTATAGAGACATTGTATAATGGAGTTGCTGGTGTAAAAGAAATAGATACCGTAATGAAACTAGGAATGGCACATCCTATGGGTCCATTACAGTTAGCGGATTTCATAGGATTAGATGTATGTTTATCTATCTTAAATGTAATGCATGATGGATTTAAGAACCCGAAATATGCTCCATGTCCGTTATTAGTAAACATGGTAATGGCTGGTAAACTAGGCGTTAAGTCTGGCGAAGGTTTTTACGATTATTCAGAAAACAGAAGAGCAGAAAACGTTTCTAAACAGTTTTCTTAATGATATAAACACTAATTAAAAACACCTTATAACTTTGTTGTTTCCCCCCGGAAAAAAACATATATTTTTACTGACAATTTTCTGTGTTGTATGTTCATCTTACGGACAGAATACTAGTAAATCATGGTTAAGTCCTAAAAAAATAGGAATACTATTCAACAAAGCAAATGAAAAAAACTTTTGGTTTGATGATGAAGATTATTTTTACAAGTCAACTATAATTAAATCCCAGTTGTTTTATACAGTATTTGATTGGAAAAAATCTGAGGTCTTATTAATTCTACAGCCTCAGTATCAACATATAAAGCATCAGCTATTGAATCCTTCTTTCGTTAACCCTTCTACCGCAAATTTAGCAGCTGTGATAGAAGAATATACCAAACTAAAGAATATAAATTTATACGCTATTGAGTTTGGGCTATCTTTTAGTCAGAGAATCTATAAGAAGCTACATACTGAAATCACTGTCGGTTTAGGTTTTGCCTATATTGATACAAGAACAGAACGATTAGCTAAAGGATTTACTTTTATTGAGAATGGTTCTTTAGGTATATCTTATCAAACATCTGATAAAACCTCTATTTACATAGGAGGAAATATAGGTCATGTCTCTAATTTTGAATTTCAGCAACCCAATGATGGTTATAATGTATTGGGGTATGAAATTGGGTTTAGATATCATATAAACTAAAAAACTACAATCAAATTTATTGATTGCAGTTTTTGTTATTAACTATTTATATAAATATCAACTACTACTAGTTGTCATTTTTCTTATCCTTAGAAGCTTTATTCCAAATTTTTATCTCATCAGTAGCAATTACACCTGAAAGAACTTCAACATTTACTCCATCAGAAACTCCTAACTTTAATTCCTTTTTTTCAAATTTACCATCAGCCATTTTTACTTCTACATATGGTTTCTCTGTTCTTTTATTAAATCTCAACAATGCTTCTTTAATAGAAAGTACACTATCTTTTTTCTCTAGAACAATATCAGCATTAGCACTATAACCAGCTCTAATAAAGTACTGATCATCTAAAGTTACATCAGCTTTAATCGTAAATTGTACAGCTCCTCCTTCTTCAGTCCCTTTTGGAGCAATAAAATTCAATCTAGCAGGAAACTTTTTATTCTCAATAGCTCCTAAAGAAATCTCAATATCCGAACCACTTATTAACTTACCTACTTCAGATTCATCTACTTTTCCTTCAAAAATCATTTTACTCATATCAGCAATAGAAGCGATAGTAGTTCCAGCATTAAAGTTATTACTTTGAATAACTTGATCTCCTTCTTTTACAGGAATCTCTAAAATAGTACCTGTCATCTGTGCAAAAATGTTTGTATTTGCCATCCCTCCTTTTCCAGAAGATCCGCTTTTTATAATTTGATAATCATTCTCAGCATTCTTAAGATCTTGCTTTGCTTGATTAAATGTTAATTCTACAGCTTCAAAAGCTGATGCTGCTATTACCCCTTTATCAAATAACTTCTTATTTCTATTATAAGATATTTCGGCATTTTTTAATCTAATCTTTATATTATCTACTCTACCTTTAGCGCTAATTAATGCCTGTTCATTAGGCACAACTCTAACAGTAGCTATTAAATCACCTTTTTTAACTTTTGCCCCTTCAAGTAACATAATTTTATCAATGATCCCAGTAATTTGAGGTTTGATTTCAATTTCTTCTAATGGAGTTACTTTACCAGTAGCAACTGTCTTTTTTATTATGGTTGTTTTAAATGGTTTTTCTGTTTCATATTCTACAATGCTTTTTTTGTTCTTCTTTGCGAACCAAATTAATGCACCTGCGAATGCTATTACTACAATTATTAAAATAATTTTTGCTGTTTTGCTCATGATTTGTTGATTGTTTATTCTTCTCTTAAAGCTTCTATTGGTTTAACTATTGTTGCCATATGGGCTGGTATTAAACCGATTAATGTTCCTAATATAATTAATGTTGTAAACGCAATTAAAATAATTGGAATGTTTACGGTTGGGTTTACTAATGTTGGGTCTGGACCTTGACCAAAAGCAGCATCAATGCCAAACAGTACTAAGGCTCCAAATATAATTCCTAACATGCCTGCTATAGTTGTTAGAAAAACAGATTCTAAAATTACCTGTTGTCTAATACTTGCAGGAACTGCTCCTATGGCTCTTCTGATGCCAATTTCTTTGGTACGCTCTTTTACTGTTATTAATAGAATATTACCAATGGCAAAAACACCTGCTATTAATGTGGCGATTCCTACAAACCAAGTTAAAAACTGCATTCCTGTTAAAAATCCTGTGAATTTTGCAATTTCTACTCCTAAATTTACGCTACCAAAAGCTCTTTTATCTTCGGGATGAACTTTATGTAGACTTTTCAATGTCAATAAGATATCTTTTTCCATTTGTTTAATGTCCACACCATTATTAGCTGTAATCATCATCCAATCAATCTTATCGCCTGTATTATATACTTGCTGAAAAGTAGTGAATGGAATATAAGCCGTATCTCCATCAAAACTAATACCATTCGATTGTTTATATACACCAATCACTTTATAATTAATACTATTAATCTTGATGTATTGACCAATAGGAAGCTCATTTTTATCAAATAACTGTTTATAAATATCTTCAGCGATGACAGTAACTTTAGCCTTACTTAAAATATCATTTTGATTTAAAAATCGCCCATAGATTAACTCCTTTTTTTGAACTTGATCTAATACTGGATAATCTCCACTTATTTGAAAACTACCAGATTTAAAACCTTTAATAATTTGATTATTTGTTTGATTTCTTGGAGCTAATAAGCGTATTTCTTTGTATTCTTTGGTAAGAATCTCTACATCCGTTAAAGTTAATTTAAATCTTCTCCCTTTTTGAAACCCTTTAAATGGAGTGTCGGTAGATTGTGTCCATACAAAAACGCTATTGGTTGCAAAATTTCCAAAAATCTTTTTAAAATTATTTTCCATTCCTCTAGCTGCACCTAATAAAACCACTAACAAGAAAATACCCCATAAAACACCAATAATAGTAATACCAGTCCTTACTTTATTTTTACGGATACTACCGTAAATTTCTTGCCATGTATCTGAATCAAATAAAAATCTCATAATTAATCGGCTCTTAATGCTTCTATTGGTTTAATTCTGGAGGCTCTTCTTGCGGGCACGAATCCAGCTATTAACCCTGCTAATATTAATGTAATTGTCGCTCCGATAACTATACCTGGACTAACACTAGGGTCTTTTATAAAATATTTCTCTAAACCATCTCCTATGGAAGTTAATATGTAAGAGCCTAATGTAAGACCTAAATAACCCGCCAATGTTGTTATTAGAACTGATTCTTGAACAACCATACCTACTATAGAAGAAGGTTTTGCACCCAATGCTTTTCTAATACCAAATTCTTTTGTTCTTTCTTTGATTACAAAAATCATAATATTACTAATACCAATAATTCCTGCAATTAAAGTCCCTGATCCAACAAAAATGACTATAAAGTACAAAGCCAACATAAAAACACCAATACCTTTATTAGCTTCGGCCATATTTCTAACAGACAAAGCGCTTTGGTCATCTGGATGAATTCCTAGTTTCTTTCTAAGATCTCTTTCCATTTTATTTCCGAAAGCTATCGCTTGATCTAAACTTAATTTTGGGTCATATCCAACATTTATCTGGCTGATATAATCATTATTACCATAAATCATTTGAGCAGTAGAAACAGGCATATAAGTTTGACGCTCTTCATTGTCTCCCCCATCATCGGAAAAAATTCCAATGATTTGATACGAAATTCCATTTACATTTACTCTTTTATGTAATGCAGGCTTTTCTCCAAATAAATCTTGCTTTACCAATCGCCCAATCACAATTACTTTTGCTTTTTGTTTTAAATCTCTATCATTTATATATCTACCTTCATCCATAATCGTTTTTTCTAAAAACTGATGATCTGGATGTACAGCTCTTAAACGATAATTATCTGTTTTGTTTTTGTATGAAATGCTTACACTCTTATAAATACGTGCAGTAAGGTGTTCAATTTTATCATCATACTCTTTCTTAACAAAATCGAAATCTCTGTTTCTCAATTGTATTCTTCTTCCTGTTTGTAAACCTTTATATGGCTTAGACGTTTTCCAAACTCTAACAAACATTGAATTTTGAGCATCGTCAACAAATGCTCCTTTAAATGAATTACTTAAACCGCTAACAATTCCAAATAATAGTGTAAATAATAAAATAGCAAATGCTACTGTAAATCCTGAAAGAACAGAACGCAGTTTATTCTTGTTAATACTTTGAAAAATTTCTCTCCAACGGTCTAAATCAAACATAATTAAACAGCTTTAGGTGCATTCGTTAATGAGTCACTAATAATAACTCCATCCTTTAATCTAACGATTCTTTTTGTTTGTTCTGCAACTTCTTCTTCGTGAGTAATTACAAAAACAGTCATTCCTTCGTCATTAATCTCTTTCAACAAATCCATTACTGAATCTGTAGTAGTAGAGTCTAGTGCTCCAGTAGGCTCATCTGCTAAAACAACTTTAGGTTTAGTAACCAAAGCTCTTGCAATAGCCACACGTTGTTTTTGTCCACCCGATAGTTCATTTGGCAAATGATTTGCCCAATCTTTAATTCCTACTTTATCTAAATAATCTAATGCAATTTTTAACCTTTCTTTTCTTTTAATTCCTTTGTAGTATAAAGGTAAAGCTACATTTTCTAAAGCGGTTTTATAAGATATCAAATTAAATGATTGGAAAACAAAGCCTAAAAATTTATTTCTCAAAATTGCTGCTTTCTTTTCATTTAGTTTTTCAATCAACTCACCATTTAAAAAATAGTTTCCTTCATCGTGGACATCTAGTAGTCCTACAATATTTAGCAATGTAGATTTACCAGACCCTGAGGATCCCATAATAGAAACAAACTCACCTTCTTTAATGTGCAAGTCAATTCCTTTTAAAACATGTAGTGAATCTTTTCCTATTGGATAGGATTTGTGAAGCTTTTCTATTCGAATCATCTGTGTTGGTTAATTTTTTTGCTAAATTATTGAAACTAAAAGATTACAATTATAATTTTTTGTTAAACAACTTTAAATTGTTTCTTTTGATTTCTCTTATTAAGACGCCTAAAGAAAATAAATGTTACATCATTTTTAAATATTTAAGCATTATTTTTGTGGTATAATGATTTTCCATGGAAATTGATTTACCAAAAAATAAAATGATTGTCTTATTTGACGGTGTTTGCAACCTATGTAATGATAGTGTTCAAAAAATTATAAAGAATGATAAAAATGATGTTTTTAGGTTTGCATCACTTCAATCAGAAATTGGTGTTCAAATTATAACAAGCTTAGGAATAGATATCTCTAAAATAGATTCAATTATTTTATATCAACAAGATGTTGCTTATTATGTAAAATCTGAGGCAGCTTTAAAAATCTTAAAAAAGTTTAATGGAATATGGAAACTATTGCAAATTTTCACTCTTTTGCCTACTGCGTTTAATGACTTTTTCTATGATATTATTGCCAGAAACAGATATAAATGGTTTGGTAAAAAAGAGTATTGTATGATTCCAACTCCCGAATTAAAATCAAAATTTTTAGATTAGATGAATCTGCCAAAAGACGTTAAATGTGTAATTTTTGACATGGATGGAGTCATTATAGATTCTGAAGAGTTACACAAAAAAGCTTATTACGAAACATTTAATGCTATTGATGTGCATGTTTCTGATGAACTGTATAAAACACTTACGGGTTCATCAACGATTAATGCTTTTCAAAAATTAGTGACTCATTTTAATCTTAATGAAGACCCTGAAGCCTTAGTATTAAATAAAAGAAAGCGCTACATAGATTTCTTTGAGAATGATACAAATTTACATTTAGTTGATGGCGTCGAACGTCTTATTAAACATCTTCACACTAAGCATTTACATTTGGTATTAGCTTCTTCCTCTGCTATGGTAAACATTAATAGGGTTTTTAAACGTTTTGAATTGGATTTCTATTTTACAGCAAAAATTAGTGGCGCTGATTTGTCTGAATCAAAACCTCATCCTGAAATTTTTGAAAAAGCGGCTATTTTAGGAAATACTCCCAAACAAAACTGTATTGTTATTGAAGATTCTGACAATGGTATAAAAGCTGCTAATGATGCAGGAATTTTTGTCGTTGGATATCAAAATCCAATGGCTGCTGATCAAACATTAAAAAATGCAGATATGGTAATAAAAAAATTTAGTGAGCTAGAACCCTTATTTTAAATTATCTAAAATAAAGTCAACCGTTTCATTACTATTGTTGTTCCTATAAAAGGAAGATGTATAGTGTTTAGGTTTTATAGCTAATCCTTTTTCTATTAAATACTCGATATGTTTATAGTATTCTAAGGACACCTTTCCTGTAAGCAATAGATCAAGATTATTTCCATTTTTATAAAAATCATATATTTTCTTAAGTCCAGTTAGATATAAGTAGTCTTTTGTAAAACCTCCTCCTCTATGTGCTCTTACACTGATATAAAAAGCTTCTTCTCGCTCTAAGTCATAGGTGTTATGTAATAGTCTAAATGTTTTGGAAAACGGATATCCTTTAGCCAAGCTATCTACTGCAATTACTCTATAAGCAAGCTCTTTTAGTCTTTTAATGGTTAGATTTCCAGACATATATTCGCTAAAAACAGCTAGCCCTTCTTGAGTTTCCTCATTATTAGGAAAACCGTGTGAAAATATTTTTAAAGGTTGTAATAAACCATTCATAGTAGTAACCATGTGTACCCCAATTTCATGGTTCGTTAAAACATTCATTTCATTTTCTGAAAAGGTATGATTCTTATTAATCACTAAAGCTCTGATATTATTTAACACCATCGCAATTGCTCCCATGGTAGAAGAATGTTTAATGTCGAAAGTAAAATCATACTCTTTTGCATATTCCCTAAATATATTTTCTGCTTGCTCTGGTGAATGTTTAGGGGCAAAAAGCTCAGAAGTTTCATCTTCAGAATCAAAATGCAAAATAAATTTTGCATTCTCTACATCCTGCTCTGTAGGAGTTCCAAAAGAGTGTAAGCTATTATAATAAAACTTCTTACCCTCTCCAATTGTTTCTATACATTGAATTAATCCAGAGTAGCTATAAATAATTTCTTCATATAAATCTCTAAGTTTCTCATCTTCTATAAATTCTATGGATTGTGAAAAAAACTTTCGATGTAATTTGAATTTATCAAAGTCTATGGATGGATACTTAAAAATAGGGTCAGAAAGATACTTCGATGCAAAGAATTTTTGCTTTTGCTCTTCAATATTAACAGGATTGACATAGCTTAAAAGTTCAATCTTTTCAACTAATTTATCAATATAATTATCAATTTCAAGAAGTGCTTTGGTTGCAACTGAAGTGTCATTCATCATACTACAAAAATCTAAGGAAATACAAATTTACACTTTATAGTTAGCATAAAAAGTTTCTGCATGTTTTTTTAATTCTGTCCTCAAATATTTTTCTACAGCTATTACTACTTCTGGATACATTATTTGAGTTAACTCATCACAATAAACTTTTGCTATTTCTGTAGCTAAAACAAGTGTATTATTGAAGTTTTGAGTAATATACTTCAAGAAATAGCCATTACCCTTAAATGTATCATTGATCTTTGACGTAGATTCAATGTCATTTGGCAATTTCATTTTCCCTAAAACATCACTCCAAGATTTAATAGCTAGTTCAAATCGTATTTCATCTACATTAGAAGTACCAAGATTCCATGTAGGTACTTCCCTATCCCAACGTTTCCAATTATAACTATGCATATCATATACTATACAAACTCCAAATTTACTCTCAAGCTTACTAATTAAAGCGTGCGTTACTTTGTAAAAGTTAGTATGCTTGCGTAAACTTTTTTCAATCATTTCTTTAGATAATGGTTGATGCCATAACTGTTTTCCCCAAGCATCTTCATATATCGCATTATCTGGAGCACGATTTAAATCATACTCAAATCTAGAGTCCATTCCTGCAATAACGATAGGATGAGAATTCACCATTTCTTTGGTTGCTGGATCTTCTTCAAACCAGCGTTCATATTCAGTATGCTTGCAGTTTTCCCAAAGTTCTTTTCTAAATTGATGTCCATCGTGTACCGCTCCACATGCATAAGGGACATAGTTTTCTATTTTTATTGTAAAAGAATAATCTTCAGAAACTGCATGAAAAGTTTCTTCATTATTTATTCTTTTAATAATTTCTTGAATTGATAATTTTAACATGCCATTAAATTTCTATTGGTAAATTATGTAAGCTTCCCCATTCTGTCCAAGACCCGTCATAGATTGATATGCTAGTAGCTCCAGATACTGTTGCTCCTAATGCTAAAACACATGCTGTTATTCCTGTACCACAGGAAAAAATCATGGGCTTATTATCTGCGTTTTGTTTATTAAATAGCTCTTTTAATTCTTTTTTTGATTTCATTTGAACACCATTTAGCAAACTAGAATATGGAAGACTTTTCGATTTAGGGATATGTCCGCTTCTTACTTTATCCCTAGGTTCTGGGTCAATACCTTTAAACCTTCCAGAAGAGCGTGCATCAAAAATTTGGGTATTGTTTTCTTGCAAGCTTTTTAATACATCTGTGAACTCTAAAATCATGTTTTCATTATAAGAAGCCGTAAAATCTCCTTTCTTTATATCCTTATGTATTGGTTCAACTAAGTCAAATCCAGCCTTATTCCAAGCAGGAAGCCCACCATCTAATACTGCAATATTATCAAATCCCATTGTCTTGAACATCCACCAAACTCTAGGTGAAGAATAGATCCCGTGCTGATCATATACGACAATACAACTATCATTATTAATCCCTAGTTTCTGAGCTTCGTTTTCAAAATCTTCTCGCGATAACATTGTATTAGGAAATTCTGCACCATTGTCTGAAAAGATCTCTTTTATATCTAAAAATATTGCATTGGGAATTTGTAATTTCTCAAAATTGTCTTCTATTTCAGTTGAAGTAACTTTAGGTAATGTAGCATCTAAAATCACTAAATTGGTTGCATCTATATGTTGTTGCAACCAATTTACAGAAACCAATGGGCTTATTATTTTTAAAGCATCAGTCAATATCTGTTTTATTAAGCTTCTCTCACTTTTCTTTTTAAATCAGTTTTTCTTAAGAAAGCTGCATTTCGTTCTAAAAATTTACTTTCCATAAAATCAACTACCTTTTCTTGAATTCTAGTTTTATATACTTTGTTCATATACGTAATACCTCCAGGGCTCATTACATTTACTTCTACCAACTTCCCTCCTATAACATCTAATCCAACAAAAAAGAGACCGTCTTTTACCAATTTAGGTCCAATAGTCTGACAAAGTTTCTTTTCTTGAGCATTGAGTTTATGTTTTGCTACTGTTCCTCCAGCAGAAACATTAGAACGATGATCTTTATCTCCAGGTATTCTTCGCATAGCTCCAATAGGTGAACCATTTAATAAAAGGATCCTAACATCTCCTTGATCGGCCCCTTCAATATATTCTTGAAGTATTACATATTCAGAACTACCATCCTTTTTATGAATATAAAAATCTAACAACGAATTAATATTACCCATTGCAGATTTTTCAATCAATATAACACCTGAACCACCAAATCCATCTAAAGGCTTTAGAATCATTTTATCTGACTCAGATTCTTCAATCATCTGAATTAAGTAATTCTTATTTTTAGACACGTGTGTTACAGGAATGATTTCGTTATTTGGATCCTCAAATGCCGCAGTGTATAATTTATTATTTGCTTCACGCATACCTCTTACAGAATTCATAATAAAGACATCATCTTTAACTGAATCTAAAAAATTTAGCATCAAAGGATCTAAGGGTGGTTCAGCTCGCATAAAAATAACATCAAAACCAGCTAAAGGAAGCATTTCCTCTCTAGTGGTTGTTCTTTTGTAAAAAGATTTTATACTCGCAGGCACTTTTTCATGTCTATTTAGAATAGTACAAAAAGCACTTGTAACACTATTTCGGATTGTTAAGTTAGATGGAGTACAAATCGCAACTCCATGCCCTCTTTTTACACATTCATGAATTAGAGTTAAAGAGGTATCATTTTCGGGAGACTTTATATTCTCCCATGGGTACATTAAAAAGCAGACATTCATTTTCATATAAATACTATTTTATTTTACTTGATCATAATGGTCATCCCATTCTTTGGGTTTAGGGTCATTTAGCTTTCCTACAGATTTTGCTACTAGCATAGAAACTGCAGCATCTCCAGTGACATTTACAGTAGTTCTGCACATATCTAAAGGTCTATCAACTGCAAAAATTAATGCCAATCCAGCTTCTGGTATTCCTGCATAACCTAAAACTCCAACCAGCATTACCATCCCTGCCCCAGGTACAGCAGCTGAACCAATAGATGCTAGTGTTGCTGTAGCAATAATTCCTAATTGTGTTCCTAAAGTTAAATCCATTCCAAATGCTTGTGCTATAAATACCGCAGCGACAGCTTGGTATAAACTGGTTCCGTCCATGTTAATGGTAGCGCCTATGGGTAGCACAAAACTAGCAACCTCTTCTTCTGCACCTAGATGTTCTGTAACTCTTTCCATAGTTACTGGTAAAGTAGCAGCACTAGAACTGGTAGAAAATGCGAGTAATTGAGCTGGAGAAATTCCTTTCAAAAAAAAGCTTGGTGTTTTTTTTGTGAATAAATAAACAATGGCGATATAAAAAACAATCATTAATAATAATCCACCAACAACAGTTAATGCATACCATCCTAGTGCTTTAAATAAATCAACACTTGGAGATTCAACAATCAGTGCTGCTAATAAAGCAAAGACTCCATATGGAGCTGCCAGCATTATTAAGTCTACCATTTTTAAGATGACTTCATTTAGACCATCAAAAAAGTTTTTAACTGTTTTTCCTTTTTCTTCAGGAATCAAAATCAATGCGATTCCAAAAAAGACAGCAAAGAAAATAACCTGTAACATATTCCTATTACTTGTTGCTGCTGAAAAAATGTTTTCTGGCACCAAATCTTCTAGTGCTTGTAACGGGCCTTTTTGTTTTTGTAAAGCCGCTTCTTTTTTATATTTTGTTGTATTATTACTATATCCATCTACTAATTCTGTCCTAGTTTTATCAGAAATTGATTTCCCAGGGTTAATAATATTTACAAGCACTAAACCAATAGAAACAGCAATAACAGTAGTGATTATATAAATACCTATTGTTCTTCCACCCATTTTAGAAAGCTTAGAAATGTCCTTTAAATCAGAAACTCCTTTAATCAATGCTGCCAAAATAAGAGGGATCGCAATTAATTTAAGTGAGTTGATAAATATGGTTCCAAAGGGTTTAATCCAATCTTTAATAAAATCTTTACCAAAATCAAAATTGGTCATTATAAGAGCAAAAACGACTCCTAGTGCCATTCCCAATAATATCTTCCAGTGTAGTGCTAATTTCTTCATTAAGTGTGTTTAAGTTTTAATGTTTGAAAGGTAAAAAAAAAATGTAATATCAACACCATCTTCATAAGATTGTACTATTCTTTATGTATTTAACTTTTTATTATTAAGATTAGTCCCTATATTTAGGGTATAATTCCCTTGAATTATGCTAGAAAAGAGCAAGGCACAGTGTTTATTGTATAGCTTAGCAATATTGCTAAGCATAGGATTAAACGCCCAAAGTTTAAGCTATTCTGGCACCAACTCTTTTAATATTACTACACCAACACATTTAGATGCTGTGAATGTTCCTACATTAGAACGTACTCCTACTGGTATGGCCTATGGAGATAGCGGTACTAAATTTTATGTTGTCGGAGCTGCTAGTGATATGGTGACTCAATATACTTTGAGTACGGCTTATGATGTTTCCACGAGAGGTACTATTCAGTCGTATTACAGAGTGAATGGAGAAGAAAACAATCCTTTTGACGTTACTTTTAATGATACAGGGACAAGAATGTATATCTTAGGAGGAACTGGTGATGATGTTACTCAATATACCTTGTCTTCTGCTTGGGATGTTTCTACAGCTGGATCTCCTGTCACTTTTGCAGCTGGAACCGCTATAGATACTTTTTTAGGAGGAGGTTCAGGACATGGAGATGAGCTTACTGGAATCCGTTTTAATAATGACGGCTCCAAATTGTTTATAGTTGACAGAAGTGCTGATCAGGTTTTTGAGTTTAGTTTAGATACAAATTATGATATTACTACATCTGGTGTTGTGGATGCAGCTATTAATACAACTGGAGAAGGTAACCCTAGAAGTATTGAATTCAATAATACTGGAACATTATTATACGTCATAGGGAATCAAGGAGATGACATCAATACCTATACATTAACAGCAGGAGCCTATGATTTAAGTTCGGGAGCTACGAATGCAGTTTCTACATTTTCAACCACAGAAAATTCACCACGAGCATTATTATTAAATAATACTGGTACTACATTCTATATAGGCGGAGCTACTGATGATGAAATAAAAGAATATACCTTAGGTACTGCCTACGACTTTAGTTCTACGGTTAATCTAATCTCAACAAATGCTTTTCCTGCAGCTGAAATTGCACCTCATGGAATGGTATTCAATAATGATGGCAGCAAATTATTTGTGGCTGGAGACCAATTGAATGTTGTTTCAGAAATTGCTCTTTCTACTCCTTATGATCTTACGACAGCAAGGTTAACAGCAGGTTTGTATATTAATAGTGAACAAACACAAGTAAGGGGTCTAGCATTTAACAATACTGGAACTACATTATATACCATTGGTAATCAGAACGACGAAATTAATGGTTATGATTTGTCAGTTGCGTATGATTTAACCTCAACGATTACGACTACCACCGGAAGCCCTTGGAGTTTAACTTTAGAAGATGATAATCCAACTGATCTATTTTTTAATAATGATGGCACCAAATTATATATGATAGGAAATACTGGAAATGATATCAATCAGTACTCTTTATCTCCTGCGTATGATATTGCCGATGCCACTGCTGCTAATTTAGATATCGCCTTTGATCTTACAGGCGGAAGCGGACTTAACATAGATACTGCTCCCTTAGGAGGTATTTTTAATAATGATGGTACCAAATTATATATCGCAGGAAATTCTGGAAACGACATTAATGAAATTAGCCTATCTGTTGCTTATGATTTAAGTACAGGTACGATTACCAATACCGCAACCTATAATATAAACTCAGAAGAGCCAAACATTACAGATGTTGCATTTAATGCAGATGGCTCTCGTTTTTTTATTGTAGGAACGAACAATGATGAAATGAACCAATATATAACTAGGGGTAGTTTACCAGAAACATCTGCTAATAATGGAACAATCGATGTCTCTACACCTTTAGTGATTACTTTAACAGGTGATACGTTTGCAGATGCAGATGCGGATAATTTATTAGATCTTACCACTGAATTTACGATTGCAAATTTGCCTTCTGGACTAACTCCTATATTCACATTAACCGGTGGAGATACAGTAGCTACCTTAACTTTTACAGGAACCGCAGACAGTCATATAGATAGTGATGAAGCAGCTGCTAATATGTCGTTTACCTTTACAGATGCGGCATTTACAAGTTCTAATGCTGCAGATGTTGGCTATGCTGTAGCACATACCAATGTCATGGGCTTTGATTTTATAGAATGTCCAAGTGATGAGATTGTCTATAATGGTTCGTGGTCTGGAGGGAGTGGACCAGGCGGCGCTCCAAATGATACGGATGACCTTTTAGGTATTCGTATTGAAAATGATGTAACCATAACAGCTAATTTTGACTGTGCCTGTTTGCATGTAAATGCTGGAGTAACACTTGCAACAGCTACAGGTGTAGAAGCTACTGTAACGGATGCTTTAGAGCTGGATGGAGATTTACGATTATTAGGAACTTCTCAACTCATACAAACACATACAAGCACAAAAAATGCTTCTGGGCCTGGCAACCTTTATAAAGATCGAATGGGATCATTAACCAATATCTATCAAATTGGCTTTTGGTCATCACCAGTAACAACTAATGGATCTACATATAATATTGCTGGAGTTCTAAAAGATGGTAGCACAGCTCTAGATGCATCTAATACACCAGCAGAGATTACTTTTTCTACAGGTTTTAATGGTAGTTATACTCCTACTCCTATAACTTTAAGCGCTAGATGGTTGTCTAATTTTTTTGATTCTTATGCTTGGAATGAACAGATAAGTGAAACTTCTGAAAATATGGTTCCAGGACAAGCTTTTTCTAAGAAAAGTACAGGAAACCCAACTGGGCAAAATTACACTTTTGTTGGAAGACCCAATGATGGGACTTATCAAATATCTATAACAGCATCTTTGAGCCCTCCTAACGATGATGGCCCTTGGAGTATGTTGGGAAACCCATATCCTTCTGCATTAGATACTGATCAGTTTATTACCGACAACGGTCCATTAGGTGCTGATGTTATATTAGGTACTCTATATTTTTATGATGCTGGTAATGATACTTCTCATGCCACATCAGAATACACAGGCGGATATGCCACTAGAGTAGTTGGAATGGGTGAAGCTGGGTTTGGCGGTGGTGATGTCCCAGGACAATTTATGGGAATCGGTCAAGGTTTTTTTGTTGAATCTACCAATGGTGGTACCATAACATTTGATAATGCGCAAAGAGTGTTTAACACATCTGCAAATTTCTTTAGTAGAAATAGCGGACAAAATAGTACAAGTAGTACCTTTCCTATTTTGAGAATTGGTTTTGAGTTTCAAAATGATGGTAATCAATATCATAGAACTGTTGCAGTTGGTTTTAGAGGACTTACCAATGATTATGAAAATGGGTATGATGCAGAAATGTGGGATTTTAAATCTACAGATTTAGCATTAAAATTAAATAATGAAACTGCACCCTATGTAATTGCTGGAATTGAAGATTTTAGCACTGATTTAGAAATTCCTTTAAAATTACAATTAGATCAAGAGAGAGCGGTAACTTTTATGGTTGATGAAATTGAAAATTTTTCAAATAATATTTATCTTAAAGATGCTGTAACTAACTTTTATTACAATATTACCACTAATAGCCAGGAGATTACGATGCCTGCAGGTGTTTATGATGATCGCTTTTTTATCACTTTTGATAATACCTTAGGGACGGAAGATAATTGGTTAAACAATCAACTTTCTATATTTAATCTAGATGATTATCTTACTATTAAAAGCAACTCCTTACAAATTAATGATGTCGCGATATATAGTATTTTAGGGCAACAAATTCATCAATATAAAAATAAGGAAATGCTTTCTGATATTCGTATATTAACGAAAAGCTTTAAGACTGGAGTATATATTGTAAAAGTAAAAACTGACAAAGGTGTAGTTACCAAAAAGGTTGTTGTTAATTAATTTTTAAATAAGCATTTCTAATTGTAATTTTGTAAATCAATTTTTACAATGGAAAAACTTAAAGAGCGTTGGGGAATTACCTCAAACATTCAAATCATCTTAATACTTATTGTTTTTGCTATTAATGGGTCTTTTGCCGCTTGGGTAGCAAGTCCTGTTACTGAGTTTATAGGTTTAGATAGAGACACAACTCATGGATTAATATATTGGCCGTTACGCATTTTACTTATCTTTCCAATTTATCAATTGACATTGCCCATAGTAGGCTTTGTGTTTGGGCAATTTACATTCTTTTGGAATTTTGAAAAAAAATTCTTGAGTAGAATCGGTTTTGGGTTTTTATTTAAAAATTCAAAATAAGATGTACTTCGAAGAGTTTCTTTCTAAAATAGATCATATTAAGACTCAAAAATTAGGAGGACTGGGAGCTCAATTTAAATTAGCTCCTAAACTTCGAATGAAATATGATCAACAAAAAATAGAAGCTAGCAATCCTAAAAAAGCGGCAGTACTATCTTTGTTTTATCCAAATGATGAAAATAAAACTTGTTTTTTATTAACGCTTAGAGCTAGTTATAAAGGAAAGCATTCTAGTCAGATTAGTTTTCCAGGGGGTAAGATTGAAGAAGCTGATACAAGTTTAAAAGAAACTGCTTTAAGGGAAGCCTCAGAAGAAGTTGGAGTATTAAAAAATCAAATTCATATCATAAGAGAAACAACAGATGTCTTTATACCTCCAAGCAATTTTTTAGCAACTCCTTTTTTAGCCTATACATCTTCTAGACCTAATTTTAAAAAAAACTATGAAGTAGCAGATTTAATAGAAGTTTTAGTAGAAGATTTAATAGATGAGTCTAGCATTACATCTACGATAATGCATACCACTTATATGGATAAAGTTGAGGTACCATGCTTTAAATTAAACAATTATATTGTCTGGGGAGCTACAGCAATGATGCTAAGCGAAATCAAAGAGTTATTAAAATAATGCTAGTCTCTAATACTTTTGTATTTTAGCAGCTAACCAAGTATTAAATTTATAGGTAATGCCTTTATTTAAAAGGAATCCTTTCGGACATATTTTATTTATTAAGAAGTGGCTTATTAGAATCTTAGGCATCATTTCTCATGGTAGGTATAGAAGTTTTAATAATCTTCAAATAGAAGGTTCAGAGATTTTACGTAACCTTCCAGATAATAATGTTTTATTTATCTCTAATCATCAAACCTATTTTGCAGATGTTGCTGCGATGTTACATGTATTTAATGCTGCATTAAAAGGGAGAGATGATAATATCAAAAATGTGGGATATATCTGGAATCCAAAACTCAATATTTATTATGTGGCTGCTGGCGAAACCATGAGATCTGGATTACTTCCAAAAATATTTGCTTATACAGGCTCTATCTCTATTGAAAGAACATGGCGTAGTGCTGGACAAGATGTAAAGAGGCAAGTAAAAATGTCTGATATTTCCAATATTAGTAAAGCTTTAGATGATGGATGGGTCATTACTTTTCCACAAGGAACCACAACACCATTTAAGCCAATTAGAAGAGGAACTGCCCATATTATTAAGTCATATAATCCCATTGTTATTCCAATTGTAATCGATGGTTTTAGACGTTCTTTTGATAAAAAAGGATTGCGTATTAAAAAACGTAATGTACTACAATCTATGGTGATTAAAGAACCTTTAGATATTGATTATGAAAATGAGTCAGTAGCAGATATTGTTACTAAAATTGAATATGCCATAGAACAACATCCTTCGTTTCTAAAAGTTATTTCTCCTGAAGATTATGCAAAGCAAGAAGCAGAATTAAATAAGAAAAGAGAATTTTGGAATCTATAGATTCTAAATCCTCTTTTTAGTAATGCGTAACTAGTTTCTCGTTTATCCTAACCAAGCATTCATCATCCATAATGTTTTTTCTTGCTCGGAAATAAAATCACTCATCATCGAATTTGTCCCTTCATCATTAGCTTCATCTGAAGTGTCAAGAATATTTCTTTCAATTTTTAGCAATTCAGATAAAGATGTTACAATAAGCTGAACTGCCTTTACATCATTAGAAATATCATTAGCAACAGGTACCTTAGCTAATTTAGTATAGGCTTCAAAGGTATGTAAAGGGTTTCCTTGTAAAGTTAATATTCGTTCAGCAATTAAGTCAACTTTCTCTTGAGCGTCTGTATAAAATTCTTCAAATTTCAAGTGCAATTCAAAGAAGTTCTTTCCTTTAATATTCCAATGCAAACCTCTTAAACTCTGATAGTATGTTTGAAAGTTAGCTAATAATACATTTAGCTCTTCCACTAAATTTTCTGTTTGTTTTTTATCTAAACCGATAGTATTTATATTCATCTTTTAAATTTTTATCAAAATTATTTAAACTTTTTTATGATTAACTATAATTATAATTGATAGTTTTAATATCTTTATCGAAAATTCTTATATATGACAATTACACAATTAAAATATGTCCTTTCAGTAGCGGAATATAGAAATTTTACTGTAGCAGCTGATCATAGTTTTGTGACACAACCAACATTAAGTATGCAAATTCAAAAATTAGAAGATGAATTAGATGTACAAATATTTAATCGTTCTAAAAAACCTATTGAATTGACAGACATAGGTGTAAAAGTTGTAGAGCAAGCTAAAATAATTGTAGGAGAGAGTAATAGAATTACAGATATCGTACACCAGCATAAGGGTTTTATAGGTGGCGAATTTAAATTAGGAATAATACCAACCATAATGCCTACACTGCTTCCTATGTTCTTAAATAATTTTACTCATAAATATCCCAAAGTAAAACTCATCATAGAAGAGTTGACTACCGAAGAGATCATTAGAAAATTAATGGATGGTCATATAGATGCTGGATTAGCTGCAACGCCTTTAGAGAATGAAGCAATCAAAGAAAGACCCCTTTATTATGAGCCTTTTGTAGGTTTAATACCAGAAGGACATCGTCTTTTTAACAATAAACGAATAGATATTGATGAATTAGAAATGGATGATATTTTACTATTAGAAGATGGGCATTGTTTTAAAGATAGTGTCATCAACTTATGTAGAACCTATAAAAATGACACCACTAAAGGTTTTCAATTAGAAAGTGGAAGTTTTGATACTTTAATCAAACTTTCTAAAGAAGGTTTAGGGATGACGCTTCTCCCCTATTTGCATACGCTAGATTTAAATGATAAGGATAAGAAACATTTAAGAGAATTCTTATCTCCGCCTCCAGCAAGAGAAGTAAGTTTAATTTATCATAAGTCACAATTAAAGATGCAATTGATAGAAGCTTTAAAGATGACTATTGATGGTGTAGTCAGAGGCGCGATATCTTTTAGTGATGTTAAAATTATTAGTCCTTTACAGAAGAATTAAAAACAAAAAAGGAGCTTAAAAGCTCCTTTTTTTTATGCATACATTTTTTCTCTTAACTCCTTAATCTTAGGGTTTGTTAGATACTCATCAAAAGTAGAATACCTATCAATAACTCCTGTGGGTGTCAATTCTATAATTCTATTCGCAACAGTCTGAGCAAACTCATGATCGTGTGTAGAGAATAGCACCGTTCCTTTAAAATTAATTAATGAATTATTTAATGCTTGAATAGACTCTAAATCTAAGTGATTTGTAGGCTCATCTAAAACTAAAATATTAGCTCTTTTCATCATCATTCTAGATAACATACAACGTACCTTTTCTCCTCCAGATAATACATTACTCTTTTTTAATGCTTCTTCTCCAGAAAAAATCATTTTTCCTAAAAATCCACGTAAAAATACTTCTTCACGCTCTTCTTCTGTTTGTGCATATTGGCGCAACCAATCTACTAAATTTAATTCTCCATCTTGAAAAAATTCAGAGTTGTCTAATGGCAGATAAGATTGTGTTGTTGTAACCCCCCAATCAAAGCTACCAGATTCTGATTTTTCTTGATTCATGATTACCTGATAAAATGCTGTAATGGCTCTTGAATTTTTAGAAATGACTGCTACTTTATCACCCCTATTTAAATTGATATGTACATCGCTAAATAAAGTTTCTTCTTCAAAAGTTTTACTAAGGTTTTCTACATTTAATATTTGATCTCCAGCTTCTCTTTCACTTTTAAAAATAATAGCAGGATATCGTCTGCTTGAAGGTTTAATCTCATCTACATTCAACTTCTCAATCATCTTTTTTCTACTAGTTGCTTGTTTAGATTTTGCAACATTTGCAGAGAATCTTCTGATAAATTCTTCTAATTCTTTCTTTTTATCTTCAGCTTTTTTATTCTGTTGCGCTCTTTGTTTTGCTGCTAACTGACTAGACTCGTACCAAAAAGTATAATTACCAGAATAGTGATTTATTTTACCAAAATCTATATCGGAAATATGTGTACAAACTGCATCTAAAAAGTGCCTATCATGCGATACTACAATAACTGTATTATCAAAGTTTGCTAAGAAATTCTCTAACCAAGCAATGGTTTCAAAATCTAAATCATTGGTAGGCTCATCCATAATTAATACATCTGGACTTCCAAATAATGCTTGGGCAATAAGCACACGTACTTTTTGCTTACCGTCCAAATCTTTCATTAAAGTATAATGTAAATCTTCTTTAATCCCTAAATTTGATAACATTGCTGCCGCATCAGAATCTGCATTCCAACCATTCATTTCTTCAAACTTAACTTGAAGTTCACCTATTTTCTCTGCATTTTCATCTGTATAATCAGCATACAACTCGTCAATTTCTTTTTTAATTTTAAACAAGTCTTTGTTACCCATTACTACAGTTTCTAGTACAGGAAATTCATCAAAAGCATAATGATCTTGAGATAAAACAGACATGCGCTTGCCAGGCTCTAGGTGCACATGACCCGAAGTTGGTTCTTGTTTTCCTGAAATAATCTTTAAAAAAGTAGATTTCCCAGCACCATTGGCTCCAATGATACCATAACAATTACCTTGTACAAATTTAGTATTAACTTCATCAAACAATACTCTCTTCCCAAATTGTACTGATAAATTAGAAACTGATAACATTCTTTATGCTTTTAAATTTGGTGCAAAAGTATGAAAATCATTTATTTTTTCACTAAAATATAAACATGGTTTTATAGATCAAAGTTAGATTTTGAGAAATCAGATTTGTTCTATATTTTAGCTCGGCTAAAAATTAAAATTTAGGTCAAAAAAAATGAAAGATATTGTTAAAACAGATTCTTTTAACACCGTATTAACAAGCAAGCTATAGATTCATGTTTACTTTTGTGATGTATTATATTTAATGATAATGTTAGCGAGACTTAAATTATTTACATACATACTTATTTTAGTGTCTTTATTTGGCTGTAAGCCTGAAAATAAAGATACTAATACTTATTTTGGAGGAAAGATTATTAATCCTCGTGGTAACTTTGTAGTCTTACTAGAAAAAGAAATAGTTGTTGACACTTTTTATTTAGATAAGCAACACAAATTTTTAGGAAAAATTCAAAATTTAGAACCAGGATTGTTTCTTTTCAAACATGGCCCAGAATATCAATACTTATACTTACAACCTAAAGACAGTATTTTAATTCGTTTAAATACTTGGGACTTTGACGAATCGTTGGTTTTTAGTGGTATAGGCGCTAAAAGAAACAATGTATTGATAGATTGTTTTTTAGATGCTGAAAAAGACGATAAATTTTTCAGAAATTTATACAACCTCTCTCCTAGTCAATTCAAAAAGAAAGTTCGCCATTTAGAGAAAGAAAAAAACAAACGTCTAAAAGAATTATTGTCTAGATTTGAAGAAGAGTCTGACGAGTATAAAAACCTATTAGAAATTGCTTTAACTTATCCTGTATATAGAAAATTAGAAAACTACCCATTAGCTCATAGAGAAACTAAATATGAAGCTATGAACGAAAAAATAGATGATGATTTCTATGCTCACAGGAAACTTATCGATTACAACAAAGATTCTATTATGTTCTATAGCCCCTATAGAGACTATATGTTTAGCTACTTATATAATATTGTTAACAATACAGGTAGAGAAATGTATTCTGATAAATTTACTACAGAGTTATTGCATACAATAGATAAGCATTTTCATTTAGAAGATACCCGAAATATGCTTTTAAGGCAAACTGTAATCTCTCATTTTTATAGAAAATCTAGTTGTGATGTTAATAATGATGCCTTTGATACTTTCTTAAAATTGACTTCAAATAATGATGATGTAAAGCTTGTTAAAAGGCTATTAAACGATACTAAAAAAGTTGTAAGGGGTAAAAAAATTGAAAATTTTGAAATTACAGATCTAAACAAAACTAATCATTCTATCATTGATGTTATTAAAGGGAAAGATGTCGCTGTATACTTTTGGAACCCAAAGTTTATATCTAAAGAATACTTATTTTCTAAAGTAAATTATTTATCAAAAAAGTACCCTAATGTTCAATTTATTGGTGTTAAGATTGATGGCAATCAAAAAGATTATATAAAAAAATTAGATATAAAAACTCAATTTTATATAGATGGCACAAGCGAAGCAAATAAATTTTTAACAAGTAAACTTCCAAGAACAATACTAGTGAATAAAAAAGGTATTGTAGTAAACTCATTTGCATCGCTATCTTCTCAAAACATCTATAACCAAGTAGAGACTTTGGCAAAAAACTAATTTATTTTTAGTATTCCTATCTATTTTATTTACAGTACATTTGCACGATTTTAATTGAGAGAATTTCTTTCAATAAACAAATCAAAGTCGAATATAAATAAGGTTTGCAGGTGGGCATCTGTGGATCTACAAAAACACAGTATGTCAACATTTTTAGAGTTAGGTTTAAAGGAACCTATCAACAAAGCATTGACGGATTTAGGATATGAAAAGCCTACCGTTATACAAGAAAAAGCAATTCCTCAAATCATATCTTCAACAGACGATTTAAAGGCATTTGCACAAACAGGTACAGGTAAAACTGCTGCCTTTAGTTTACCAATTTTAGAGTTAGCAGATGAAAACAATCAAAATACTCAAGCGATTATTTTATCACCTACTCGCGAATTAGCAGTACAAATTGGTAAAAATATTGAAGAGTTTGCTAAGTATATACCTAATATGAAAGTAGCCACAGTTTATGGAGGCGCTAATATAGATGAACAAATTAGAAAGTTAAAAAGAGGCGTTCAAATCGTGGTTGGAACTCCAGGAAGAACAGTCGATTTAATTAAAAGACGTGCTTTAAAATTAGGCAACGTACAATGGTTAGTACTAGATGAAGCAGATGAAATGCTAAATATGGGTTTCAAAGATGAGTTGGATAAAGTTTTAGAGGCCACTCCAGAAACAAAACAAACACTATTATTTTCTGCTACTTTTCCAAGAGAAGTTGAATCGATAGCAAGAAATTACATGACCAAACCTGTTGAAGTCACTTCAGGTCAAAAAAATCAAGGGTCTGATAATGTAAGTCATGAATATTATTTAGTAACTGAAAGGACACGCTACCCAGCTTTAAAAAGAATTGCAGATGTAAACCCAAACATCTATGCAATAGTATTCTGTAGAACACGTAGAGAAACACAAGAAGTCGCTGACAATTTAATAAGAGACGGATATAGTGCGGATGCATTACATGGCGATTTATCACAAGGACAACGTGATTCTGTAATGGAAAAATTTCGTAAAAAGAGTATACAAATGCTAGTAGCTACAGATGTAGCAGCTCGTGGATTAGATGTGAATAATCTTACCCATGTTATCAACCATAAATTACCGGACCAAATAGAAAACTATACCCATAGAAGTGGTAGAACAGGTAGAGCCAATAACGTTGGGATTTCTTTAGTTTTAGTAAGCAATAAAGAAAAAGGAAGAATTGGTGCTATAGAACGTATCATTAAAAAGAAATTTGTACATACCCAAGTACCATCTGGAAAAGAGATTTGTCAAAATCAGTTAATGCACTTAATTGATAAAGTACAAAACACTAAAGTGAATGAAAGTGAGATTACAGGGTTTTTACCTAGTATTTATGAAAAATTAGAAGGGTTGACTCGTGAAGAGTTAATTCAAAAATTTGTTTCCTTAGAATTCAATTCATTTTTATCATATTACGAAAATGCTACTGATTTAAATGATTTAGGCTCAAGAGAAAATTCTAGAGGCGGGCGCAGCAGTAATGAGAACATGACTCGATTCTTTATCAATATTGGTAGAAAAGATCGCTTAAATCCAGCAAAATTAATTGGTCTTATCAACGATCAAAATATTGGAGATAAAATAGACATTGGTTCTATTGATATCTTAGATACTTTCTCTTTCTTTGAAATTGATAAAAGCTACGAAGAGAAAACCTTAGAAGCATTTGCCACTAATCAACCTGAGTTTGAAGGTCGTGGTGTGAATATTGAAATTACCAAAAAAGAACGCGGAGGTGGTGGTTCTGGTGGGAGAAGACGCGGTAAAAAACCATTTGGAAATAAAGATGGTGGTGGTTTTGGAAGAAGAAGAAACTCAGAAAGCTCAAGTCGAAGAAATAGCGGAGATAAAAACAGAAGCTCTCGTAGTAATGAAAGGCCAGATCGTGGTTCTAGAGATAAAAACACTGGTGGCTTCGGGAGAAGAAGAAGAGCTAGATAGATTAAAATTTTATCATTAAAAACCTGTACAAATGTGCAGGTTTTTTTTTGCATAATAACGAATTCTATAATGCAGAAAACCGCAATATGTATTCTGTATATTTTCTAACTTTATAAGTGCTAAGTACTTATAAAAGTAGAGCGTTGCATATTAACGGCTCTCTTATGCAAAGTAAATACCTACCCTATAATAAAGTTCAAGAGCTAGCTCCTAGTTTTTCTCATAATACTAGGAGTAAGTTCTTGTCAAATTCAGTCTATTAATTATTTAACCTAAATTATAATCCTATGAACCCTCAACAAATAGAAATTTTAGAACATAAGAGTAAAGAGCTTGGTGAGTTACTTGAAAAAGCATCAGTTAAACAGAAAGGTATTTTTTCGTCTCTTTGGCAGGGCTTTCAAAATGATGAAGCTCTTTTAATTAAATTAATGAATGCCTTTCCTCCTAGCAATGGGGTTTATCCTTCTCCAAATGATCCTGGGAATGTAGAGTATGGATGGGCTTTATATTTTTTAAATGTAAAATTACCTGAAAGCGGAACCTTTGGAAAATGGCTTCAAGAGAAGCTAACAAACGATTTAGATATGCCCGCTACTACTATTACTGCTAAAGACTGGAGCGATTGGTATAAAGTATGGTCTACTTCTGGTGTTGTCATGGGAGATGGCTCATTAGTAGCTACACAAAAATATGCTGTGATGGATTTAGGCTGGGCTTTAGCGGTCATCGACTTTATAAAATTACAAATTGGATGGGAAACCAAAGCCGATTTTAATGACAACCCAAATTATATAGCTATAGATAAAAATGCACAACAGAGCCTAAGTATTGCAGTAATGGGAGATTGGGGAGCTGGAAATTATAATGATGGTCCATCTCCAGAGAGTCCTGCTATTCAAGTTATGACAGCGATTAAAGCAAAAGCTCCTGATATGGTTATTCATCTAGGAGATGTGTATTATGCTGGTACGAATACTGAAGAGCAAGAAAATCTTCTAAATTCATGGTCATATGATGCTCCGCAAGGAAATTTCACTTTAAACTCAAATCATGAAATGTACGATGGTGGTCAAAGTTATTTTAATATTGCCCTTACTTCTAGTTTAATTGCACCTTATCAAACTGGTATAAAAAATAAAAAACCTTCAAGTTATTTTTCTATAGAATATGGAGAATATTTAATTCTTGGTTTAGATTCTGCATATAACGCTACTGGGATGTATATGCAAGGAAGAATTACAGATAGCGGTCAATTAAACTTTATCAATGCTGCCGTTAAAAAAGGGAAAAAAATAATTTTAATGACTCATCACAACCCTATGGAAACATTTGGCAGTGCTACCAATCCGTTATGGGCAGATGTAGTTATGAATAAAAGTGCTTTAAATAATAAGCCTCCTTTTATGTGGTATTGGGGCCATATTCATAATGGAATTGTTTATAGCGATAAAGCAGTGACAGGGAATGTTTTGGCTCGCTGTTTAGGAAATGGAGCGATTCCAATTGGAACGGGTCCATGGTTACAAAATAATAGTAATGTATCTTATTTTACAAATACCCCTCTAAATGATGGTACTGAAAACAATAAACTACGTGTAAAAAATGGTTTTGCCATTCTTACATTTGATAGCAATGGAGTAACTGAAACTTGGTATGATCAATCTGGGAATAAATGTTGGTCAAATCCTTAATATAACAACAAAAAACCCAAGCAATATAGCTTGGGTTTTTTGTTGTTAGTTTCTAAAACTACATATTAGCTTCAGCTATTTGTTTATATACGCCTCCTTCTAATTTACTTCGGATACCAGAAAATGCTTTGATGGTAATATCTATATCTTCTTGTGTGTGAGTCGTTGTAGGAATTAATCTTAAAATGATTAAGCCTTTTGGAATTACAGGATACACTACAATTGAACAAAATACACCATAATTTTCACGCAAGTCATGTACTAATGCCATTGCTTCTGGCACATCTCCTTTTAGATAGACTGGTGTTATACATGTTTTTGTAGTACCTAAATCAAACCCTGCTTCTCTTAGTCCAGACTGCAAGGCTCTAGTATTTTCCCACAATTTATCTTTCAATTCTGGCATAGTACGAATCATATCTAAACGTTTTAACGCACCTTTTACCATTGGCATTGGTAAAGACTTGGCAAACATTTGAGATCTCATATTGTACTGTAAGTATTGGACAATGTCTTTATCTCCTGCAAAGAAAGCACCTATGCCAGCCATAGATTTTGCAAATGTTGCAAAATATACGTCAATATCATCTTGTACTCCTTGTTCATATCCAGTACCTCTTCCATTCTCTCCTAGTGTTCCAAAACCATGAGCATCATCAACCAATAAACGGAATTTATATTTTTTCTTTAATGCAGCAATCTCTTTTAAACGGCCTTGCTCTCCTCTCATTCCAAAAACACCTTCAGAAATTGCTAAAATTCCGCCTCCCGTTTTTTCAGCCATCTTAACAGCACGCTTCATGTTTTTTTCAAAACTCTCCATATCGTTATGTTTATAAACAAAACGCTTTCCAGGGTGCAAGCGAACGCCGTCTATAATACATGCATGTGTATCTACATCATATACAATAATATCATTCTTACTTACCAATGCATCAATAGCCGAGACCATTCCTTGATATCCGAAATTTACTAAGTAAGAAGCTTCTTTCCCTACAAACTCAGCACATTCTTTTTCTAATTGCTCATGAAATACAGTGTGTCCAGACATCATTCTAGCACCCATAGGATATGCCATCCCATGCTCTGAAGCAGCTTCACCATCTACTTTTAATACCTCAGGGTGATTAGCCAAACCTAAATAATCATTAATACTCCAGGTTACTACTTTTTTCCCATTGAAAATCATTCGATTAGAAATAGGTCCTTCTAATTTTGGAAATACATAATACCCTTCTGCTTTTTCTGCCCAATTTCCTAAAGGCCCTTTATCTTCTTTAATCCTTTCAAATAAATCTTTCGTCATGCTATAATCATTCATATTTTCAATTTGCAAATTAACCTATTTTTTACCAGTTAATCAAATTTTAAAAACTAGTTGTTTAACAAGATTTTAACAATTTGAAATTTTATCAGCAAAAACATACATAATAGTATACTTCTAAAACGTTACTAAGAAATAAATGTTACATTATTCTATGTAAGTAGCTGGAGAATTTTGAGGTTTGTTAGTATCATAGAAGCCTTGTTCTTTCATCCAATCATCACTATAAATTTTATTCATATAACGTGACCCATGGTCTGGAAAGATTAATACAACAACGCTTTTATGATCAAAAGCTCCTTTTTTTGCGTATTGTTGAGTTGCTTGCATTACTGCTCCACAGGTATAACCAGGGAAAAAACCTTCTTTTGTTACAATCTCTCTTGCTTTATAAGCGGCATCCTTATCCGTAACTTTCTCATAAACATCAATTACTGAGAAATCTGTAGCAGATGGTATTAGATTCTTTCCTAAGCCTTCAATTTTATAAGAAAAAATTTCTTTCTCATCAAATTGACCAGTTTCATGATATTTTTTAAGCACAGAACCAAAAGCATCTACTCCTAAAACTTTAATAGTTGAGTTTTGTTCTTTTAAATATTTTCCTGTTCCAGAAATCGTCCCTCCAGTACCACTAGCAATAACGACATGAGTAACTTCGCCATTAGTTTGCTTCCAAATTTCTGGTCCAGTCGTAGCATAATGAGCTTCAATATTTAGGGCATTAAAATATTGATTAATATATACTGAGTTTGGAGTTTCTTTATGAATTCTCTTGGCAACTTCATAATAAGATCTTGGGTCATCTGCAGCAACATCAGCTGGACAGACATAAACTTCTGCTCCCATAGCTCTTAATCCATCTATCTTATCTTTTGATGATTTATTACTAACTGCCAGTTTACATTTATAGCCTTTTACCATTGCAATCATAGCCAAACTAAATCCTGTATTTCCAGATGTAGTCTCTACAATCGTACTGCCAGATTTTAAAATACCTTTCTTTTCTGCATTTTCAACAATATGTAAAGCAATTCTATCTTTAGCAGATTGTCCTGGATTAAACGCTTCAATCTTTGCATAATATTTTCCGGGGAAATCTTTAGTAATATTATGTAACTGCACCAAAGGAGTCTGTCCAATTAAGTCTAGTAAGTTTTTAGTAATTCCTTGATTCCTTATCATTTTTATCTTTATCGACTGCAAAACTATATTATTTTTCCAACTTATCTTCTAAAGCCAAGAAAAATGTATAATCTCTCGCGGTTTCTTTTAAGGCGTCAAACCTTCCTGAGGCTCCACCATGACCTGTATCCATGTTGGTGTGTAATAATAATATATTTTCTCCTTTTTTAAGGTCTCTAAGCTTAGCAACCCACTTTGCTGGCTCCCAATACTGAACCTGACTATCAAAATAACCTGTAGTTACTAACATATGAGGATATACTTTAGTCGCAACTTGATCATATGGAGAATAGGATAAAATATAGTCATAGTATTCTTTATCCTTTGGGTTTCCCCATTCATCAAACTCACCTGTTGTTAAAGGTATAGATTCGTCTAACATCGTTGAAACCACATCTACAAATGGCACTGCCGCTACAATTCCATTATATAACTCTGGGTTCATATTTATAATAGTGCCCATTAATAAACCTCCAGCAGAACCTCCCATAGCATATAAATGATCTGATGAAGTATACTTATTTTCAATTAGATACTTAGAACAATCGATAAAATCGTTAAAAGTATTTTTTTTATAAAGCATTTTACCATCTTCATACCATTCTCTACCTAGATACTGGCTTCCTCTTATATGTGCCAAAGCATAAATAAAACCTCTGTCGAGTAAGCTTAATCGAGTTGTAGAGAAACCATCTGGTATTGTATATCCGTATGATCCATATGCATATTGTAGTAAAGGTGTTCTTTCGTTTAATTTAGTGTCTTTATGGTACACTAATGAAATAGCTACCTTTTTTCCATCTCTTGCTGTAGCCCAAATACGTTTACTCTTGTAGTTGTTTTTGTTGAATTTATCACCTAGAATCTCCTGCTCCTTTTTTACGTCTTTAGATTGATCCTTCATATTGAAATCAATGACCGAATTTGGTGTTGTAAAAGAGTTGTATGAATATCTAATAATATGGGTGTCAAATTCTGGATTTGCATATACCCCCACTGAATATGTTTCTTCTTCAAAAGGTAAATAATAATCTTCTTTTCCGTCCCATCTTATGATTCGAATCTTATTCAAACCATTTATACGCTCCTCAACAACCAAATATTCTTTAAAGATAGATACATCTTCTAAAAGTGTGTCTTCTCGATGAGGAATTACATCTACCCAATGTTCTTTATCCGTTTTATTTACAGGAGTCTTCATAAGCTTAAAATTGGTTGCTCCATCTTTATTTGTTTGTAAATAAAAATAGTCTCCAAAATGGGCCAAACTATATTCTAAATCTCTTTCTCTTTTTTGAATAATTTTAAACTCACCTAAAGGGTCATCTGCTGATAGCACTCTAAATTCAGAAGAAACTGTACTATAGCTTCCAATAATAATGTATTTGTGAGATTTGGTTTTATATACATAAGTTCCAAAAGTCTCATCTTGTTCATGGAATACCTCTACATCCTTAGACGAATCAGTTCCTAAAATATGTTTGTAAATTTTTGAGTTGCGCAATGTAATTGGGTCTTTCTTTGTATAATACAATGTTTTATTATCGTTAGCCCAAACTGAACCACCTGTCGTGTTTTTTATTTCGTCTTTATATACTTCTCCTGTTTGTAAGTTTTTTATTCTAATTACATATTGTCTTCTACTAACTGTATCTACTGCAAATGCTACTAAATTATTATCTGGGCTAACGCTTAAACCTCCTAACTGAAAATATTCATGTCCTTCTGCCTCGTCGTTAACATTAAACATAATTTCTTCTTCGTTCTCTAAGTTATCTTTTTTACGAGCATAGATAGGATACTGTTTTCCTTTTTCATAACGTGTAATATAGTAGTACCCTTTTCTAAAATAAGGTACAGATTCGTCATCTTCTTTAATGCGTTCTTTCATTTCTCGAAATAAGTCTTCTTGAAAATCATTTGTAGAGGCCATTACGGTCTCAAAATATTCATTTTCTGCTTCTAAATATGCTTCTACTTTCTTTGTTTGTTTATCTTTCTCTTTTGCTGTCTTTTGATCATCTGATAAACGCATCCAGAAATAATTATCTATTCTAGTATCTCCGTGGATTATTAATTCTTTAGGTTGTTTTTCTGCAATTGGTGCTTTAGCATCCGTATTCTTCATGGGTTCATTTTTACATGCGGATGCAAAAGTAACATTAATTGATTTATTAAAAATATTTTAGCTTTTATTAAACAATATTTTAGGAAATTTCCTATTATTTAGATAGTACCTTTGTAAAATACAAAACCATTAAATTGGTTAAAAAGTAATACCATATCTTAAAATATGAATCAGAAAAAACAAAAAAAAAGTATCTTAAAAAAAGTTGTAAAATGGCTTATTGGAATTGTATTTGCTCTTATTATTCTTTTGGCTACTGCTCCATATATATTTAAGGATAAAATAAAGAAAATGGTAGAAGGGAGTATTAATGAAAATATAAATGCGACTGTGCTGTTTGAAGATATAGACTTAAGTTTCTTTAGAAGTTTTCCAAAGGCTGATATTGTTATTAAAAATACACGTATTTTAAACAAAGTTCCTTTTATGGGAGATACATTATTTTATGCTGATGAATTACATTTAAAAATAAAGCTTACAGAAATATTTAAAAGTGATGATGAAATCATTCAAATAAACAGTATTTCTATTGCTAATAGTCAGCTTAATATTTTAATAAATAAAGAAGGTGTTAGTAATTATGATATTGCTATTGAACAAGAATCGACAGTTAGCTCATCAGAAACTTCTTCTTTTTCTTTAGGAATTCAAGATTATAATATCAACAATTTAAACTTCACATATAATGATGCTTCATCAGAAGTAAAAATGAAAATTGATAGTGTTTATCATAGTGGTAAGGGGAATTTCGAAAAGAGTATTCTTGATTTAGATACTAAAACTAAAGCGCTTATGTCTTTAGAGATGGGTAAAGTAAACTATATAAATGATGTTTTTGTTTCTCTTGATGCCATCATAGGAATTGATGTTCAAAACTTTAAATTTACTTTCAAAGAAAATAAGGGTTTCATAAATCAATTGCCTTTAGAGTTTTACGGTTCTATACAAATGATTGACGATACTCAACTCTATGATATCTCATTTAATACCCCCACTTCTTCATTTAAAAATCTTTTAGCATTAATTCCTTCTCAATATTCTGGAAACTTAGAAAATGTACAAACAAAAGGTGATTTTGAAACTAGAGGCATTATAAAAGGGAGTTTATCTGAAAGTACTGTTCCAAATTTTGATATTTCGTTTCAATCAAGAGATGCAATGTTTCAATATCCTAACCTCACAAAATCTGTTCAAAATATCAATATTAATTCTAGAATTATTAATACTACAGGAAAATTAGATGATACAGAGATTAATATCAATCATTTTGATTTTACTATAGATCAAGATACATTTAATTCTCATGGAAGAATTTCTAACATTGTAAAGAATCCTAAAATTAATATAAATGCAAAAGGTGTTGTAAACTTAAATAATGTTGCTAAAGCTTATCCAATTACTTTAAAACAAACGTTTACTGGAATCATAAAAGCAGATATCAGTAGCAATTTTGATATAAATTCTATTGATAAAAAAGAATATCATAATATAAAGAATACGGGAAGCTTTAGCTTAAGTGGATTTAAATATGATGGGAAAGACATCGCTAAACCTTTTGTTATTGATAAAACTTCTATTTCCTTTAATACAAATAGCATAAAACTCAATGAATTTAAAGCAAAGACAGGAGATTCTGACCTAGACATCATAGGCAACCTGAATAATTTTTATGGATTTATTTTTAAGAACGAGACTTTAAAAGGTGATTTTACGCTAAACTCTAAGCTATTAAAAGTTTCAGATTTCATGGTAGTTTCAGACAAAAATACTCAAGAAGAAACACCTAAAGAAGTTTTTAAAATTCCCGCTTTTCTAGATTGTACGTTTAGGGCTAAAGCAAAAAGTGTGATATATGATGACCTGAATCTTAACCATGTTTCTGGTAATTTGACTATCAAAAATGAAACTGTGGATTTACAACATCTAAATATGAATGCTTTCGGCGGACTTATTAAACTAAATGGAAAAGTATCTACTAAAAGAGAACTTGCGGACTTTAGTATGAATCTAAGTTTAGAAAAAGTAAATATTCAGGAATCTTTTAGTCAATTAAATACTTTGCAATCTATAGCCCCAATAGCAAATATAATTGGAGGAAAGATGAACTCAACTATTAATATTACTGGAAGTCTGCTAGGGAATTTAACTCCAGATATAAAAACAATCTCAGGAGACTTATTAGGATTACTTTATAATACCAAATTAAAAGCAAGTAATTCAAAGTTACTTTCTTACTTAGGAAGTGAAATGAAGTTTATTGATGTAAATAAGTTAGATTTAGAAAAAGTAAAAACTCAAGTTACTTTTAAAGATGGAAATGTGGTTGTAAAACCATTTCAAATAAAATATAATGATATTAATATTCAAGTTGGAGGTACGCATGGTTTTGATCAATCTATGAACTATGATTTAATTTTTGATGTCCCAGCTAAGTATCTCGGGAAAGAGGTAACGAGTTTACTTTCTAAACTTTCTAAGAAAGATCAAGAAAAAATGGGTCCAGTCCCAGTAAAAGCTAAACTTACAGGAAGTTTTTCAAATCCAAAATTAGAAACTGACCTCAAGAATGCAACAGCAAATTTTGTCAATAAAATTGCTAAACAGCAAAAAAATAAATTGATTGATAAAGGAAAAAATAAGCTGCTAGATTTATTTAAGAAAAAGAAGAATAAATAGTAATTTTGAAGCACATTATAATACTATAAAACTATGTTTGGAGATTTATCTGGAATGATGGATAAGCTTAAAAAAGCACAACAAAAGGTAGAAGAAACAAAGCTACGCCTAAATACTGTTCTCATTGATGAAGAACTTGATGGAAAGTTAAAAGTTACTGTTACTGCAAATAGAGAAGTAAAATCTATAACCATTGATGAATCTCTATTACATGATTCGGAAGAATTAGAAGATTATTTAATTGTTACTTTAAATAAAGCTATTCAAAGAGCTAACACAATTAATGAACAAGAGCTTGCTGCTGCTGCTAAAGATGGAATGCCGAATATTCCTGGTATGGGACTCTAAATAATGTTTTTTTTTATTAAATTGCTATTCTAATTAATTAATCAAAAAAAATCATGGAACAAAATCAACCGAGACCACAAAATTATTTAGCTGTGGCAATCATTGGAACATTATTATGTTGTATACCAGGAATTGTAAGTATTGTTTATGCTGCAAAAGTAAATGGCTTATATGCTGATGGAAAACACCAAGAAGCAGCATCAGCATCAAAAAATGCAAAAACTTGGGGAATTGTAGCCATTGTTTTAGGAGCTTTATCTTGGATCATTCAATTCATTTTTGGTCTTTCTATGTTTGCTCTAGCTGGATCTGGAGATTTTTAAACTAAATGACTCAAAAAAAGAAAATCATAATAGGGATAGCAGTTTTAATATTGCTTTCCCTATATTTTTTGTTTAATCCTTCACTAGGTGATTTATTTCCCAAATGCCCTTTTTATTCATCTACTGGTGCATATTGCCCTGGTTGTGGATCACAAAGAGCTATTCATGATCTTGTGCATCTTCGAATTTTAGATGCCCTTAGTCATAACTTTTTAATGGTTTTGCTATTACCGACTGGTCTAATATTATATTTTTTCTCAAGAAAAAAGTTTAATGATATTATGTATCATCCAAAATCGCCCTATATCATTTTTGGAATTATTGGGCTGTATTGGATCTTAAGAAATCTAGATTTTGCACCTTTTCATTATCTAGCTCCATAAAAAAAAGGAGCCATAGGCTCCTTTTTCATAATTTATTCAAGTTTTTAATTCCCAAATTCTGTAATTGTTTTTTTAATGATTGAAATACAATCCATTAATTCAGTTTCTGTCATAACTAATGGAGGTGCAAAACGGATAATATTACCATGAGTAGGTTTTGCTAATAATCCATTATCTCTTAATTTCATGCAAATATCCCAAGCGGTAGAACTATCTTCAGTATCGTTAATCACTATTGCATTAAGTAAACCCTTTCCTCTTACTAATTTTACAAGATCATTAGTTTTAGCAAACACAGATAATTCTGTTCTAAAAATTTCACCCATACGATCTGCATTCTCTGCTAAATCTTCATCTCTTACCACTTCTAATGCTGCAATTGCAACAGCTGCAGCAATTGGGTTTCCTCCAAATGTTGAACCATGATTACCTGGCTTAATAACATTCATTATAGAATCATTTGCCAAAACTGCCGATACTGGATATGCGCCACCACTCAATGCTTTTCCTAAAATTAAAACATCCGGTTTTACCTCTGGAATTCCAGAACAGTTTTTATTTTCACAAGAACAATTACCACAAGTTGCTAATAATCTACCTGTTCTTGCGATACCCGTCTGAACTTCATCAGCAATAAATAATACATTATACTTTTCGCATAAGGCTTTTGCCGCTGCTAAATACCCTTCTGATGGAACATATACTCCAGCTTCTCCTTGGATAGGCTCTACTAGAAAACCAGCAACATTTTTTGTGCTATTTAAAGCTTCTTCTAAAGCTTTTAAATTGTCGTATTCAATTTTAATAAACCCATCTGTATAGGGGCCAAAATTTTTACGCGCTACAGGATCATTTGAAAAAGAAATAATGGTCGTTGTTCTTCCATGAAAATTATTTTCACAAACAATAATTTGTGCTTCATTTTCTGGAATACCTTTTACTTCATATGCCCATTTCCTACAGAGTTTTAATGCGGTTTCTACAGCTTCTGCTCCAGTATTCATAGGTAATAATTTGTCAAAACCAAAGTAGGTTGTTGCAAATTGTTCATACTTACCTAACATGTCATTGTAAAATGCTCTTGATGTTAAACTTAATGTTTGTGCCTGTTGAGTCATTGCATTTACAATCTTAGGATGACAGTGGCCTTGGTTTACTGCTGAATAAGCAGATAAAAAATCGTAATACTTTTTTCCTTCTACGTCCCACACATACACTCCTTCTCCTCTACTCAATACCACAGGCAGTGGATGATAGTTATGTGCTCCGTACTTGTTCTCTAAATCGATCGCTTTTTGCGAAGTTAATTGGTCTAAAACAGCCATTTTTAATAATTTTTAAATTTATAAAATAACCATTCCTTATCTACCTTTATCCTTTCGAAGAGTTCGAAAATTCAGCGTGGGAAAGAAATCATCCCTAGGACTCGCAATTTAGTAAATAATATAATTGATTTACAATCTTTATAGTACTATTTATGCGACAGCGATGAAACCAACAATTCTAATCTTTTAATTTCTCTCATCATTGCATTTTTATTCATTTGCATCCAAGAAAATAGCTTAAGCATCGAAATCATCATTAAACCTACAAAGCTTGCGCATGCCCATTTTATAAGTTCAACTATTTCTGTAGCGTTGAAGAACTGTATGATGGCATAAATAAGAAATCCTAATATGATAAAATTTACTGTAATCATTAATACAATAATCCATTTTAGTTTACCTTTAAATAGACTTCGTACCATTCCAAATAATCCTTCTTCATTTAATTCTTCATAAAATTTTGCTTCTTCTTTAGTTAATGTTTCTTTAATTAATTGATCTATTTCTTCTATATTATCCATAATTTTTATTTTTTAAAATTGTTTTTAATTTTTCTCTTGCATGAAATAATCTAGACTTTGTAGTACCTACAGAAATCTGTAATATTTCACTAATTTCTTTTAGCGTATAATTCTGGGCATAAAATAATTTTATTACCATTTGTTGATCTTCGGAAAGTTTATAAATAGATTGTAATAAAATAGCTCTCTTATTATTGTCATCAGTTTCATCTTCTTCAGATATAACTCTTGAAGACTGATTATAAAAACTTTGCAGTTTTTTATTTTCGGCGCTCTGCACTCTAATCCAATCAATTGCTTTTCTATTAACAATACTTATAGCCCAACTTTTAAACTTCTCTGGTTCCTTTAACCATTTAATTTTTTTTATGATAATTGTCCAGCTTTCTTGAGCAATATCTTTTGCTATATTAGCGTCTTTCACATACCAATACGCGAACTTACAAAATGAAACATGCCATCGTTTTACTAAAATAGACAATGCTCTTTTATCTCCAGACTGATAAGCTACAACTAAAGTAGCATCCGCTATATTCTTTGCTTTTTTCATCTAAACATTCATCACATAGACGTATCAAAAATTAAAAGGTTCATTTTGAGTAATGAATACACTAAAGATAATTGAAATAATTCCTTAAGATTGTGACGCTATTCTTATTTTTGCTGCATGGGTAGAAAAAAGAAAAATCTAATCTTTGAAAAAATTGAAGTCATTGATGCTGGAGCAAGAGGAAAAACGGTTGCAAAAGCACCAGACGGAAGAGTTGTTTTTATGACAAATACCGTCCCTGGTGATATCGTTGATATAGAAACTGGAAGAAAAAGAAAAGCTTATTACGAAGGAAAGGCTATTAAATTTCATGTCTATTCAGAAAAAAGAGCTACACCAGTTTGTCAGCACTTTGAACATTGTGGAGGTTGCAAATGGCAGCATATGAAGTACGAAGACCAACTATTTTATAAAGAAAAAGAAGTGACTAATAATTTACAGCGTATTGGACATTTAGACCTTCCAAAAGTTACACCTATTCTTGGTTGCGAGAAGACTTATTTCTACCGCAATAAAATGGAATTCTCATTCTCTTCCAATCGTTGGCTAACACTAGAAGAAATTAAATCTGACAAAGAGATTGATAATAAGAATGCCTTAGGTTTTCATATAGCTGGTATGTGGGATAAAATTCTAGACATTAATCAATGTCATTTACAAGAAGATCCTTCAAATGAGATTAGAAATGCTATTAAAAAGTTTGCAATAGATAACAAAATTGAGTTCTTTAATCCAAGAAATCAAGATGGATTACTTAGAACCATGATGTTGCGTATTGTCTCTACTGGAGAAATTATGTTAGTAATTCAATTCTACAAAGAGCATATTAAAAAAAGAGAATTATTACTAAGCTATATTTCAGAAACTTTTCCTCAAATTACCTCTCTACAATATGTGATTAATGGAAAGGCAAATGATACTATTTATGATCAAGAGGTTGTATTATTTAAAGGGCGTGATCATATTTTTGAGCAAATGGAAGGTTTACAATTTAAAATAAATGCAAAATCTTTTTATCAAACTAATTCTGACCAAGCCTATGAATTGTACAAAATTACTCGTGAATTTGCGAACCTTTCTGGGAATGAGTTGGTTTATGATTTATACACTGGAACTGGTACTATTGCACAATTTGTTGCAAAAAAAGCAAAAAAGGTAATTGGTGTAGAATCTGTTCCAGAAGCCATTGAAGATGCAAAAAAGAATGCAGAACTCAATAAAATTGATAATGTTGATTTTTTTGTAGGTGATATGAAAAAAGTATTTACTTCAGAGTTTGTCAATCAACATGGGAAACCAGATGTTATTATTACTGATCCCCCAAGAGATGGTATGCATAAAGATGTGGTTAATCAAATTTTGAATATTGCTCCTAAACGAGTAGTCTATGTAAGTTGTAATTCTGCAACACAAGCAAGAGATTTATCCTTGATGAAAGATGCTTATAAAATTGTTAAAACTCAAGCTGTAGATATGTTTCCGCAAACACATCATGTAGAAAATGTTGTACTTTTGGAATTGATTTAAAAAAATGAAAAAATATATTCTCTTACTAATCATAGTCAACTTAGCATTAACTTCTTGTGAGAAAGATGATTTTTGTGTAGATCCAGTTACTCCAAATTTAATTATTCGTTTTTACGATAATACAAGTCAAACTGATGTTAAAAGTGTTGAACGATTATCTGTTTGGGCACAAGCTAAAGATACATTAACCGATTACACCTCTGTTACTGCAGATTCTATAGCCATTCCTTTAGATCCAATAAACAATCAAACCATCTATAATTTTAAGATGAATAATATTGATGGTAACTTAGCGAATAACATAACAGATCAATTAACAATTACGTATGATATTGAAGAAGTTTATGTCTCTAGGTCTTGTGGTTTTAAAGTCATATTTAATAATGTAAGTATTACTTCAAATAATGGCTGGGTGATTTCTTTAACACCTACTAATGATATTACTATTAACAGTGAATCTTCTGCACATGTACAAATATTTCATTAATTTTTTAATATTTCTTGCTTCTTACAGCCTTTATGCTCAAGCTTCTATAAATGATAAAGTCAAAGAGAAAGTAAAAGACAGCATTGTTTATAAAACAAATTATGGTTTAAGGCTTGGTGTAGATATTAGCAAACCTATCAAAGGAATGTTAGATGATCGTTATACAGGTTTCGAGATTGTTGGAGATTATAGATTGACAAAAAACTTCTATTTAGCTGCAGAAATTGGTTTTGAAGAAGAAACAACACTAGAAGATTTTACTAGTTCTTTTTCTAAAGGAAACTATTTAAGAATTGGAGCAAATATAAATCTTTATAAAAATTGGTTGGATATGACTAATGAACTGTTTTTTGGATTTCGATATGGACTTAGCATTTTTGATCAAACTTTAAACAGCTATTCAATCAACACAGGAAACCAGTACTTTGATAATGCTTTGATAAGCTCTAGAACAGAAACTGGATTAAATGCTCATTGGACAGAATTAATGTTAGGAATAAAAGTTGAAACCTTTAAAAATGTATATCTCTCTGCTAGTATGTCTTATAAGATTATGATTAGTTTAAAAGAACCCGATAATTTTAAGACTTTGTTTGCTCCTGGTTTCAATAGAGTCTTTTTGAGTCAAACTGGTTTTGGTTTTAATTACACTATTTCCTACACTATACCGTTCAATAAGAAGTAATTCTTTGTTAATTGCATGAATATTTTATTAACTTTATACTAAACTTATTTTAATCTTACTAAAATGAATAAAATTCCAAGCGTAAACTTATCAGATTTTTTATCTGATGATAAGCAACGTAAACAGAAATTTGTAAATGAAATTGGTCATGCATATGAAAACATCGGATTTGTAGCCTTAAAAGGTCATTTCTTAGATGATGAACTTGTAACAAAATTGTACGAAGAAATTAGAAAGTTTTTCGAGCTCTCTACAGAAGTTAAAAGAAAATATGAAATTCCAGGCATTGGAGGACAACGTGGTTATGTATCATTTGGCAAAGAGAGTGCTAAAGGAAAAAAAGAAGGAGATTTAAAAGAGTTCTGGCATTTTGGACAGTATGTTGAAAATGACCCAATTTTAGAAGCTGAATATCCCAGTAATGTAACTGTAGATGAGCTTCCAGAATTTAATAAAGTAGGTAAAGAAACTTACAGGATGTTAGAAAAAACAGCTAAATACGTTTTACGTTCATTAGCGATTCATTTAAATTTAGAAGAAACTTATTTTGATGAATTTATTAAAAATGGAAATAGTATTTTAAGACCAATTCATTACCCACCTATAACTTCAGAACCCAAAAATGCTGTAAGAGCAGCCGCTCATGGCGATATTAATTTAATTACATTATTAATGGGGGCTCAAGGAAAAGGCTTGCAAGTTCAAAACCATAAAGGAGAATGGATTGATGCTGTTGCAGCACCAGACGAACTCATGATTAATGTAGGTGATATGTTATCCAGACATAGTAATAATAAATTAAAATCAACCATCCACAGAGTTACCAATCCTCCAAAAGAACTATGGGGAACTTCTCGCTACTCAATTCCATTTTTCATGCATCCAATAAGCAGTATGAAATTAGATGTTTTAGAAGGATGTATTGACGAGAATAATCCTAAAGGCTTTGATAACATTACTGCAGGTGAGTTTTTAGATGAAAGACTAAGAGAATTAGGATTGACCAAATAATGGATTTACAAGATCAGTTAAAAAATTTATTCCCAGATCACGTTTCTGAAATTCCTGAAAAAAAAGAAGAGAAAAGTGATATTTGGTTACAAGACGAACCCATTCTTTGCAAATACGAAAAGCGTAAAGGCAAGCCCATAACAATTCTAGATGGATACAATGGAGCGACTTCAGACTTTAAAAAACTAGCAAAAGAAATTAAAACCAAGCTCAGTGTTGGGGGAAGTTTTAAAGATGATAAAATTATCATCCAAGGAGATTATAGAGATAAAATAATGGAAATGCTTAAAGAAAAAGGATTTTCAGTGAAAAGAGTTGGCGGTTAAGAATGGAGCATGTATTACACATTACAAATGGAGATAGTCTAACTGGGTATCTAAAAGAGTTAGATTATAAAGGTGAGTTTTTAACATGGCAAGAGATGCTTTGTGAAGGACCTTTAACACCAGCTATTGACTCGAAAGAGTTTTTTGACATACGATCTAAGTTTTTAAAAGATTATTATAATATAGAGGTAAATGAGTTTTCATTCAAAAGAGAACTTGTAAAACTAAGGCATACAGAAAAATATACTGCGATCATTTTATGGTTTGAATACGATTTATTTTGTCATATAAATATGATTGGCGTAATTAATCTTTTACATCAAAAGTTAATAGATAAGCCTTTATATGTAGTCACTAGTGGCTTTATAGAAGGCGAAAAATCTTTAAAAGGTTTGGGAGAGTTAAATCCTATGCAACTCAAAACTCATTATGAGGATAGAATAAAATTAACACAAGAAGATAAAAAGTTAGCGATTAATTTATGGAGAACCTATTGTGGTAAAGACCATAATCTTTTTAAACCTTACATCGTTAGTAATTCTTCTTTTAAATATTTAAGTAATTGCTTAAAAGCTCATTTAGAGCGTTTTCCAAATCAAAAGACAGGCTTAAGTGTTTTAGAGGAAAATATTTTAAAAATTGTTAAAGAAAGAGAAGTCAAGTCTAAACATCATTTATTAGGTTATATCCTTAATTATCAAGGTTATTATGGATTTGGCGATATACAACTACAAAGGATTATAGAAAAACTTTCTATGTTTTTTACTATTTCTAAAGACATGGTAGAACTCAATAGAGAAGGTCATGAAGCTTTATTAGGACAACAGAATGTTGCTGCTAAAATTAAAAACAATATGATCTATGGAGGGATACAAAGATTGGATTTTCAATTTAATTCAGAAAAAAATAAACTTTTTAAAACAGTATTAAATGTCTATTAAAAGCTCAGAGCTTATATTAAACCCAGATGGGAGTGTATATCATTTAAACTTATTACCAGAACATATTGCCACAGATATTATTTTTGTAGGAGATCAATATCGAGTAGATAAAGTAACAAAGCATTTTGATTCTATAGAATTTACTACTCAAAAAAGAGAGTTCAAAACAACTACAGGAAGTTATAATGGGAAAAGACTTAGTGTAATTTCTACCGGAATAGGTCCAGATAATATAGATATTGTTTTAAATGAGTTAGATGCTTTAGTGAATATTGACTTGAACACTAGAACTCCAAAAGAAGAACATGCCTCTTTTAATATTGTTCGAATTGGAACTTCTGGTTCTTTACAAGAAGATATTCCAGTAGATAGCTTTTTAATGAGTTCTCATGCATTAGATATTAATGGGATGATGCACTTTTATCAGGTAGATGCCATTGCACATCCTGAAATAGAAGAAGCATTTGTAAAACATACAAATTGGAGTACAAAAAAATCACATCCTTTAATCATTTCTAACGGAGAAGCCTTAGAAAACAAAATTTCTTCTGATATCATATTTAAAGGAATGACCGCTACCGCTGGTGGTTTTTATGGACCCCAAGGGAGAATTCTACGTTTGCCTTTACAAGATCACGATTTAAACACTAAAATTGATAGTTTTAATTATAAAGGGATTCGCATAACCAACCTAGAAATGGAAACTTCTGCTATTTATGGTTTATCAAAACTATTAGGACATCAGGCTTGTTCTATGAATGCCATTATAGCCAATAGAGCCAATGGGACTTTTAGTAAAGATCCAGGAAAAGTAGTTGCTGAGCTTATTGAGTATACATTAAACAAACTCACTCAGTAGATGTTAAACCTAAAAATTGGTGGTGTTCCAGAGCATTTTAACTATCCTTGGTATCTAACACTAAAAAACAAAGAATATACAAAGTACGGTATCAATTTACGTTGGAAAGATTACCCTGGTGGAACGGGTCAGATGACCAAGGCTTTACGAGAAGGAACTGTAGATATAGCTATTGTATTAACCGAAGGGATTATTAAAGACATACAAGAAGGTAACCCTAGTAAAATAGTCCAAACGTATGTAGATAGTCCATTGATATGGGGCATTCATGTCGCTTCAAAATCTGATTTTCAAAGTATAGATGAGTTAGAACAGGCTACTATTGCTATAAGCAGGTATGGTTCTGGTTCACATTTAATGGCTATTGTAAATGCCTATAATAAAGGATGGAATATTAACGAGTTGCAATTTAAAGTTGTTAAAGATTTAGAAGGAGGTATAAAAGCATTAAACTCTGGAGAAGCTGATTATTTTATGTGGGAGCATTTTACCACGAAACCATTAGTAGATAATGGCACTTTTAGAAGGTTGGGAGATTGCCCTACTCCATGGCCATGCTTTGTGATTGCTGTTAGAGATAGCATCTTAGAAGAGCACCCAAATGAGGTGAAACATATCTTAGATATTATAAATCATCAAACAAAAAAATTTAAGCTTCTACAAAATATAGATACCATTTTATCTATTCGTTATGAGCAACAGTTAGAAGATATTCAACAATGGCTATCTATTACAAAGTGGAATAGCGGAAAATCTATAGATCAAAAATTAATTAAAGACATACAAAATAAAATGGCAAACTTTAACGTTATTCAACAGAAGAAAAATGTAGACCATATTATAAAAAATATGTACATTTAAGCCTTTAAAATAAAAACCATGAAAAGAATCGTATATATTGCTATTTGTGTCATTGGACTTATAAGCTTATCCTCTTGTAGAAGTACCTCTAAAAGATGTGGTTTAGCTAAGAATTCAACTATTCAAACTGACATCATACAGCAACCTGCTAATGTAGCCATCGAAGCTATATTAGTTTAGTTACTGTTCTTTTTTCAAATTCGATAAGTCCACTTGTTTAGTGGACTTTTTTTATTACCAATCTATTTCAGTTTCTCCAATACTCTTTAAATATTCATTAGTTTTAGAAAAGTGCTGATTACCAAACCAATAACCTCTATTTGCACTTAATGGTGATGGATGTCCTGAATTTAGAATATGATGTTTTGAAGTATCAATTTTTCTACCTTTCTTTTTGGCGAATCCACCCCATAACAAAAAAACGACATTCTTACGCTGCTCAGAAATTGCTTCAATAACAGCATCGGTAAACGTTTCCCAACCTTTCTTTTGATGACTCCCTGCTTCATGTGCTCTAACCGTTAAGGTAGCATTTAATAGCAAGACTCCTTGTCTTGCCCATACAGATAAATCACCAGAAATAGGATACTGCTTATTTACATCAGTCTCTAATTCTTTAAAAATATTGATGAGTGACGGGGGATGTTTTATCCCTTCATGCACAGAAAAACAAAGTCCATTTGCTTGGTGCGGACCATGATATGGATCTTGCCCAATAATTACAACTTTAACATCATTAAAAGAACAGTGATTAAACGCTGAAAAGATATCTACTCCTTTTGGATAACAACGGTGATTCTTATATTGATCTTTTACAAAGAACACTAATTCTTTAAAATATGGATTATCAAATTCATTTTTAAGAATTTTTTTCCAACTTTCATCAATATTAACCTGCATTCTTTATTATTTTTGTGGGAAATCAAAGATAAAGATTTGAAACAAACCATCTCAGAAAAAGTATTATTAGATTTAGAATTTACGACTGTTTTACAACAGGTTGCAGACTTTGCTATTTCTGATTTAGGTAAAGAAGAAATTAAAAAGATTATTCCAATTTCTAAAAAACATAGCTTGCTTACAGAACTTGCTATGGTTAACGAATATTTGGCTTCTTTTGAAAACGAAAATCGAATTCCAAATCATTACTTTGAAAATATTCAAAATGAGATTCATAAACTAGGGATGGAAAATAGTTTTTTAGAACCTAAAAGTTATCTAAAGTTAGCTGCTATTTCTGAAACAGTTAATGAACAAAAAAAGTTTCTAAAAAAATTCCAAGACTACTACCCTACTTTGTTTGATTTAAGTGAATCTGTAGAGTTTACCAATCATATCATAGATTCGGTAAGAAAAACAATAACTCCTTATGCAGAAGTAGCAAATTCGGCTTCTACAGCTTTAAAGCAAATCAGAAAAGAAATGAATGGCATTCGCAGCAAAGTGAGTGCTAGCTTTACTAAAGCATTAAGTAGTGCAATAGCATCAGGTTACTTAGCAGATATTAAAGAAACTATTGTTGACAATCAGCGGGTTTTAGCAGTACAAGCTATGCATCGTAGAAAAGTGAATGGAAGTTTGCTAGGCTCTTCTAAATCTGGAAGTATTGTATATATAGCACCACAATCTACCTTAAATTTTAGTAGAGAGTTACAAAATTTAGAGTATGAAGAAAAGCAAGAAATCATACGGATTTTAAAGGCATTATCTAATGAAATACGTCCTTTTAAAGAGCTTTTAAAAGAGTATCTAAGCTTTTTAACACATTTAGATGTTATTGGTTCCAAAGCAAAATATGGACATTCAATTAATGCTTTACTCCCTACCATTGTTAATCAAAAAAAAATTTACTTTAAAAATGCTTTTCATCCCATTTTATGGGTAAAAAATAAAGCGCAAGAAATCAAAACAATCTCTCAAACCTTAGAGCTAAATGATAGGCAACAAATTATTGTTGTTTCTGGCCCTAATGCTGGAGGAAAAAGTATCACATTAAAAACTGTTGGATTGTTACAATTAATGCTACAAAGTGGTCTATTAATCCCTGTAGATGAGCGTAGCGAAACATATATTTTTGACACCATTTTAACCGACATTGGAGATAATCAATCTATTGAAAATCAACTAAGCACATACAGTTATCGTTTAAAAAACATGCGCTATTTTTTACGCAAGTGCAATGAAAATACTTTATTTTTAATTGACGAATTTGGTACGGGTTCTGATCCTGAACTTGGAGGTGCATTGGCAGAAATTTTCCTAGAAGAATTTTATCACAAAAATGCTTTTGGAATTATTACTACCCATTATTCGAATCTAAAAGTATTAGCAAACGAACTAGAGCACGTCGTAAATGCCAATATGCAGTTTAACGAACGTACATTGGAACCTTTATACAAATTAGATATAGGGCAAGCTGGAAGTTCTTTTACTTTTGAGGTTGCACAGAAAAACGGAATTCCTTTTAGTCTTATCAATCAAGCAAAAAAGCGAGTAGAAAGCGAAAAAATTCGTTTAGATAAAACCATTTCTAAACTACAAAAAGAGCGAAATAAACTGCAAAGAACCTCTGAAGGTCTAGAAAAACAAAAGTCCAAAGGACAAGAGCATATAGATAGTTTATTAGAAAAAGAACAAAAGATACAGGAAAAATTAATGGGTTTTCAAGAGTTGTATGACAGTAATCAACGGATGCTATCTTTAGGAAGAAAAATTAATGAGTTATTAAACAAATACTTTCAAACAAATAATAAAAAAGAACTGACGACTAACTTTAATAAGTGGGTGGTTACAGAAAAAACAAAGCACTTAAAGAGGAACCCAGAAAAACCCAAGACAAAAACTCAGAAGAAAGAAGAAAAAGAAAAAGTAGCAAAGAGAAAAGAAACCATTAAAAAAGTAGAAAAAGAGGTTTTACAAAAGGTTGTTGAAGTACGAAAAGAAAAGAAGATAGTGGCGCAAAAGATTGCTAAAGCAAAGGCAGACTATGTCTTTAAAGTAAATGACAGAGTGCGTTTATTAGATGGAAATGCTGTGGGTACAATCGAAAAAATTGAAAAGAAAAAAGCCTTTATCAATTACGGAATGTTTACCACAGAAGCTTCTCTAGACAAACTAGAGTTTGTAGAGAAAGGGAAATAGTTACTCATACTTCGCCATTTCATCATCGTAAAATTTACTGGCTTCTTCAATCAAGTTAGAAACTTCTCCTGCGATATCATCTTCTTTTTCACCAGATAAATCTTCAAACCATTCTATTTCGTCATCTTTTAAATTGATTAAAAAACGAGGAAACTCAGTATGTAAAATAAAAATGTCTTCTGGGTGATTACTATTATCTGCTAATAAATATTTAGGTAGTTCCATAATGTTTGGTTCTGATGAGTTTTAAAGTTAAATAATTAAATCGAATATATAATAAGATGGCAGCTGAAGTTAACCCGCCTAACAAGCCTAGCCAAATTCCAAAGCTCCCATACGCATCTTCTTTTCCAAGGAAATAACTGATAGGGAAACCTATGCCCCAATAAGCAATTAATGTAATTATAGTTGGGATAACAACATCCTGAAGCCCTCGTAAAGCACCCAATACAATTACTTGGATACTATCACTGATTTGAAAAATTGCGGCGGCAAATAAAAGCTGTGCAGCAATTTTGATTACTTCCATATTATCAGCATAATTTGCGGTATCATTTAAATCCACATAAATTTTTGGCAACTGCTGATGAAACAATAAGAAAATAATTCCGAAGAACATGGCTAAGATCGTTCCTAGTAAAAAGATAGAAAAAGCAATTCTTCGTAATTCTTTAAAATTCATTAATCCTTTTTGATTCCCTACTCTTACCATGGCAGCTACACTTAATCCCATAGCAATCATAAAAGTCATAGAAGAAAGATTCAAAGCTATCTGATTCGCAGCCTGGGGATTTTTCCCTAATAATCCACTTAACCAAATTGCTGCAGTAAAAATCCCTACTTCAAAGAACATTTGCATGGCACTCGGTGCTCCTAAACCAATAATTCTTTTTAGCATAAGTCTATCTAATACAAAGAATTTGATGTTCGTAACCAATTTTTTAGAGCGCTCCTTTTTTGCCAACAACCACCATAAATAGGCTACCATAATAAATCGTGATACCAGAGTTCCATAAGCAGCTCCAACAATTCCTAATTCTGGGAATCCAAAATGTCCAAAAATTAATAGATAATTCAATCCAACATTAATCACGTTGGCAAGAATGGTTGCATACATAGGGTATTTTGTCATAGACATTCCATCACTAAATTGCTTTAAAGCCTGAAAAACTATGAGAGGAATCAACGAAAAGGCTACTAAATCTAAATAAGGAATCGCTAGTTGTACTACTTCCTTTGGTTGCTCCATTAGATACATTAATGGTTTTGCAAAAAAAACCATTAAAAATAAGGAGATCCCTAATGCTGTACATAGAAATAACCCATGTTTAAAAGTAGATTTCGCTTGCATAAAGTTATTAGAAGAATCTGCTTCAGCTATCAGTGGTGTAATGGCTGTAGAAAAACCGATCCCTAAAGACATCGCAATAAACATAAAGCTATTCCCTAAAGAAACAGCCGCTAACTCAGCGGTCCCTAATTGCCCTACCATAATATTATCTACAAAACTAACAAAGGTATGCCCTAACATTCCAAGCATTACTGGGGCCGCTAGTTTCCAATTGTATTTAAATTCTGATGTATATTGTGCTAAGTTCACTTTTGTATGTAGTAATAATTACGCGAAGATATTCATAAAATTTATCATATTGAACGGAGTTGAGATAAACAAATTGTAACAATTATAATTCATCAAAATAATGTATTTTTGATACCACAAAATTTACATCATGGCTCACATTACTCTAAAAGGAAATGCATTTACAACACTAGGAGATCTACCTTCAATTGGTAGCTCTGCTCCTAATTTTAAAATGATTGGTACAGATTTATCTGCTAAGACACTAGCCGATTTCAAAGGGTTTAAACTAGTTTTAAACATTTTTCCAAGTATAGATACTGGTACTTGTGCTACTTCTGTGAGAACTTTTAATAAATCTGCAGCGAATTTAGAGAATACAAAAGTGTTATGTATATCAAAAGATTTACCTTTTGCACAAGCTCGTTTTTGCGGTGCTGAAGGAATAGATAATGTTGTGATGCTTTCCGATTTTGGAGAGGGAAGTTTCGGAAAGGATTATCAATTAGAAATTATGGAGGGCCCATTAGCAAAATTACATTCTAGAGTCGTTATTATTTTAGATGAAAATGGCAAGGTAATGTACACAGAACAAGTTCCAGAAATAGTTGATGAGCCTAACTATGAAGCTGCATTAAATAGTTTGCGATAGCATGAAGAACCCAAACGATGGTTTTATAAAAGGTCGAATCCGAAGTCTTCGCTTTGCTTTAAAAGGGATGTTCTTATTGATTAAAACTGAAGATAGCATAAAAGTACAATTATTTGTCGCTGTATTAATAACAGGTGTAGGGTTTTACTTTGATATTTCTAATATAGAATGGATGTTTCAAACTACCGTTATTGGTTTAGTTTTAGTTGCAGAATCTTTAAATACAGCAGTAGAAAAAGTCTCTGACTTTATACATCCAGATTATCATAAGAAAATTGGTTTTATTAAAGATATTTCTGCGGGCGCGGCTAGTTTTGCAGCGATCATTTCATTAATAGTCGCTGGTTTTATATACTTCCCAAAGATTGCTTTACTTTTCTAAGTAAATAACTATATTTACTTTCTATAATATATTTCTGAATGGCTAAGAAAACCAAAGCTTCAAATAAAAAAAACAATAACGCTTTTCGAACAATTGGAGGTTTCTTCAAGAGTAGGCAAACACAAACTATCATTGGTGTCTTTTTTATTCTTTTTGCATTTTTTTTGTTTGTAGCTTTTATCTCGTTCTTTTTTAGTTGGCAAGATGACCAAAGTATTATCAGTCAGTTTACTGATAAAAATATCCATAGTAAAAATTGGTTAGGTAAAATTGGAGCAACATTAAGTCATTACGCTATATATGAAGGTTTTGGTATTGGTGCATTTTTATTGCCTTACCTCCTATTTATTTCTGGTTTATTTTGGATGTTTAGAACCAAGCTCTCTAAAGTTATTATTTCTTGGAACTGGGGATTGATAAGCATGTTATGGTTGGCAATTACTTTTGGTTTTGTTAATAAAAGTTATACTATTCTATCTGGTGTTATTGGATATGAACTGAATGAGTTTTTACAAACCTTTACGGGATCTGTTGGTTTAGCAATTATATTGTTATTCTTTTTTGTTGCCTATTTAGTAATACGCTTTAAAGTAACTCCAGAAGCCATTATTAATAAGTTTAGAGTTCGTAAAAAAGAACCAGAAGAAGCTATAGCTCCTATTGTTGAAAATGACCTATCAGGTAAAGATGAAGAAACAATTACTGTAGAATTTGATGCATCTGAAGAAGAAAGTAAAAAAGAATCAGCAGAAGAAAAATCTGAATTTGAGTTGTCTCTTGAAAATTTAAAGCCAACCATTCAAAATCATTCTAATGTTGCCAGTACTGAAGAAAAAGAGCATCATATTGACAAAGAACCGAAGGTTAGTGTTGCTGAAAATGAAAAAGAGGTAGAAATTGATGTAGAAGAGATTGCAGAAGAAAAACATGTCACAGAAAACTTATCTGATAAACTAGTAAAAGATTTTGGTGAATTTGACCCAAAATTAGAATTAGGGAATTATAAGTTCCCAACATTTAATTTATTAAAACAGTATAACGAAAGTATCTCTGTAGATCCAGAAGAATTAGAGCAGAATAAAAATAAGATTGTAGAGACCCTAAAAAATTATAAAATAGGAATTGCTCAAATTAAAGCTACTGTCGGTCCAACAATTACTTTATATGAGATTGTTCCAGATGCAGGTATTAGAATTTCAAAAATTAAAAATTTAGAAGACGATATTGCGCTGTCTTTAGCCGCATTAGGAATCAGAATTATTGCCCCTATTCCTGGAAAAGGAACTATTGGAATCGAAGTGCCAAATAAAAAATCTACCATTGTATCTATGCATTCTGTCATTTCTTCTAAGAAGTTTCAAGAATCTACAATGGAATTACCAATCGCTCTTGGAAAAACTATTTCTAATGAAACCTTTGCAGTAGATTTAGCAAAAATGCCTCACTTATTAATGGCAGGAGCTACCGGGCAAGGTAAATCGGTTGGTTTAAACGCTGTGTTAACGTCTTTGCTTTATAAAAAACATCCTGCAGAGGTAAAATTTGTTTTAGTAGATCCCAAAAAGGTGGAGCTCACTTTATTTAATAAAATAGAGCGTCACTATTTAGCAAAATTACCCGATACTGAAGAAGCCATTATTACTGACACCACTAAAGTAGTTCATACCTTAAATTCATTATGTATTGAAATGGATAATCGTTATGATTTGCTAAAAACAGCGATGGTAAGGAACATTAAAGAATACAACAATAAGTTTAAAGCAAGAAAACTAAATCCTGAAAATGGTCATAAGTTTTTGCCCTACATAGTATTGGTTATTGATGAGTTTGCCGATTTGATTATGACCGCAGGTAAAGAAGTAGAGACTCCAATCGCACGTTTAGCGCAATTAGCCAGAGCCATAGGGATTCATTTAATAGTAGCCACTCAAAGACCTTCTGTAAATGTGATTACTGGAATTATTAAAGCAAATTTCCCATCAAGAATCGCGTTTAGAGTGACTTCTAAAATAGATTCAAGGACTATATTAGATGCTCCTGGAGCAGATCAGTTAATTGGTAAAGGAGATATGTTATATTCTGGTGGAAATGCGATTACTAGAATACAATGTGCGTTTGTTGATACACCTGAAGTAGAAAAAATTACAGATTTTATAGGCTCACAAAGAGCATATTCTGAAGCATATCAATTACCAGAATACGTAGGTGAAGAAGGTGGCACAAACCTTGATATAGACATATCAGACAGAGATAAACTCTTTAAAGAAGCAGCAGAAGTAATTGTTATTGCACAGCAAGGCTCTGCTTCTTTATTACAAAGAAAATTAAAATTAGGATATAATAGAGCTGGGAGATTAATCGATCAATTAGAAGCTGCAGGTATTGTTGGTCCTTTTGAAGGAAGTAAAGCCAGACAAGTATTAGTAACTGATATATTAGCCCTAGAACAATTATTAGAAAATGAAAAAAATGGTTAAAATAGGAAAGACTTTAGTAGTTATATGCATACTTCTATCAAACATGCATGCTTTTTCTCAGAACGAGAAAAAAGCAAAAGCTTTATTAGATACTGTTTCTAAAAAAATGGGAGATTATGAGAACATGTACCTTGAATTCAGTACAACATTAGTAAATGATGAAGCTGGAATTAAAGAAAATGATGAACCGCCTACTCTTGGAAGAATTACACTTCAAAAAGAAAAATATAACTTAGACTATCTAGGTAACACCTTCATTTTTAATGGAAAAAAACTCTATGTTATTAATCATGATGACAAAGAAATTACAATCAATGATGAAGATTTAGATGAAGATGATGGTTTTATTTACCCTTCAAAATTATTAACATTTTATAAAGAAGGTTATAATTTTACTTGGGGTACCTTAGCTACTGAAAAAGGTAGAAAAATTCAGTATATAAAATTAATCCCTATAGATAGTAAATCAGAGATTAATGAAGTACAGTTAGGTATAGATCATAAAACGAATCATATATATAAATTGATTCAGATTGGCGCTAACGGTACTAAAACAACATTAAAAATAAATACCTTTAAAAGTAATCAAAAATTATCTGACAAGCTATTTACTTTTGATAAAGAGAAATACTTAAAGTTAGATTATCTTATTGATTGATATAAAATTTAGGTAACCATAATGAAAATATTAGATAAGTATTTACTGAAATCCTTTTTAGTACCTTTCTTTGCAACTTTTCTGATTGTACTCTTTGTTTTAGTGATGCAAGCGCTATGGTTAGCTTTTGATGACATTGCTGGAAAAGGTATCAGTATTTATTTTATATTTAAATTTCTTTACTATACCTGCCTAATTGTATCTCCTCAGACCTTGCCTATTGCCATATTACTATCCTCAATAATGGCATTAGGGAACTTATCTGAAAGATATGAATTTGCTGCAGCTAAATCTGCTTCAATTTCTTTATCAAGGCTTTTAAGACCCCTCATTATTCTAACATTTATGTTGAGTGCACTTAATTTCGTATTTCTAAACAATGTATTTCCCTACGCTGTTTTAAAACAAAAGAACTTGCTCATCAATATCCGAAAGAAAAAGCCTGCCTTAGCCTTAGTGCCAGGTAGTTTTAATAGTGAGATTCCTAACTATCAAATTAAGTTTGATGAAAAATATGGAGAAAATGATGATCTATTAAAAAATGTCCTTATTTATGATTTAACTTCAAGAAAAGGGAATCAGAAAGTCATCACTGCAGAAAAAGGCAAAATTATCTCTGAAGAAGGTAGTAAATATATGACCATGGAGCTCTACAATGGTCGTTATTATGAAAATCATATAGATAAAAAAAAGAGGTATGGTGTTGGCGTAGATAAAATGCCTGCTTCAAGTGCAACTTTTAAAGAGTACACCATTAATATAGATATTTCTGCTTTTTCTGAAGATGATTTAGAAATTGAAAAATTAAAAGGAAGCTACAACATGCTTAGTCTTAGCCAACTAAAGGATACAATTCCAATTATGAAGAAAGATTTTGATGAGTTTATTGAAATTAGAGCTCGTAATATTTTTCAAATTGTAGAAGGAGAAAAGTTAGTTTTAGCAAAAGATACACTCTCAAAAAAAACATTATCACCAGAAGTTCTTGATAACTTCTATTTGCAACAAAAAATTAGCGTATTAAATACTGCTATTTCTAAAGCAGGAAGGACAGCCAATAGTCTTAGACTTAATAAACCTGCTTTAAAAAGGCAACGGAAATATTTAAACCTTTATGATGTAGAATTTTATAATAGAATTGCATTCTCTTTTTCTTGTTTAATTTTATTCTTTATTGGAGCTCCTTTAGGTTCAATTATTAGAAAAGGAGGCTTTGGATTACCCATGGTTTTAGCAATAAGCATATATGTGATATATTTCTTTTCTAATACTTTTGCGAGGAATTTAGCTGAAGAAAGTACTATTACTGCTTTACTAGGATCTTGGATTTCTGCCATATTAATGGCTCCTCTTGGATTTTTATTAATGAGAAGAGCAACAAAAGATATGGGATTATTTAATATTGATGTATTTTTGCAACCTATTACTAAATTATTTAAAAGATTTTCGTCTAAGAAGACAACTTAATATATGAGTACAAAGCAAACTTTAGAAAAAGAAATCCATTTGAATACGATCTCAGAAGCTATTGAAGATATTAAAAATGGAAAAGTAATCATTGTTGTTGATGATGAAAATAGAGAAAATGAAGGAGATTTTATCGCTGCTGCTGATAAAGTAACCCCAGAGATGGTTAATTTTATGGCAACTCATGGAAGAGGCCTTATTTGTACTCCTTTAACAGAAAGAAGATGTAAGGAATTACAATTAGGAATGATGGTTAGTAATAATACCGACCCGATGGAAACTGCATTTACTGTTTCTGTAGATTTAAAAGGCAAAGGGGTAACCACTGGTATTTCTGCTTCAGATAGAGCAAAAACCATAAAGGCATTGATTGATTCAGAGACAAAGCCTTTTGACTTAGCAAGACCCGGGCATATATTCCCTTTAAAGGCTAAAGAAGGTGGCGTATTAAGAAGAACTGGACATACTGAAGCGGCTATAGATTTTGCACGATTAGCAGGATTACAGCCTGCAGGTGTGATTGTAGAGATTATGAATGAAGATGGCTCCATGGCTCGCTTACCACAACTCTTAGAAGTTTCAAAGAAATTTGATATTAAAATAGTTTCAATTGAAGATTTGGTAGCTTATAGAATGGAGCACGATTCTTTAATCGAAAAGAAAGAAGATTTTACAATTAAAACAAGGTTTGGAGATTTTAGACTACGTGCTTATCAACAAACCACTAATAACCAAATACATCTAGCACTTACAAAAGGTCAGTGGTCTAAAGATGAACCCATATTAACAAGAGTAAATTCTACTCTAGTAAATAATGATATATTAGGAACATTAACAAATGATGCAGATAAAAAACTGGATCAAATGTTTCAGGTAATTAGTGATGAAGGAAAAGGCGCTATTTTATTTATCAATCAACAAAATGAATCTTTAAATCTTTTAAAAAGATTATCTCTTTTAAAAGAAAATCAAGAAAAAGGAATTATGAAAGCTCCAAAAATATCAATGGATAATAAAGATTTTGGAATTGGGGCACAAATTTTACATGATCTTCATATCAGTAAACTAAAATTAGTAACCAATACTCAACAAACCAAACGTGTAGGTATGATAGGATACGGATTAGAGATTGTTGATTATATTAATTATTAAATTACAACCTTAGTATTCGTCTCTAGCTCAATTGGTTTTTGGTTTTGCTGAAATAGTCTTGCAGTATAATTACCTTTCAAAATAATGGTATCTCCTAGTACTTCTAGCCAACTTCCTTCTCTTAATCCTAATACAGGAATATCATTAAACACATGGTACTCTTTAATTCGAGTTTCCCTTGTTTCTCCCATATGTTTAGAAGTAGGATCTGGATCTAAATAATGTGCATTAATATTAAAAGGAATAAAACCTAAGGTATCAAAGCTTGGAGGATATACTATAGGCATGTCATTTGTGTTCATCATAGTCTGTCCACAAATATTACTTCCTGCACTCGTTCCTAAATATGGAGTCCCATTCAAAACTGCTTTTTTTAACGGTTCTAAAACATCTTTTTTATACAGTTGATTTACCAATTCAAAGGTATTACCACCTCCCGTAAAAATGCCTTCTGCTTGCAGTAAGGCTGCTTTTATATCTTTACCTTCATGAATCCCTTGAACCGCTATTCCAATTGTTTTAAAAGCCTTTCTTGCCACCTCAGTATAATCATCATAAGAAATTCCGCCTGGTCGTGCATACGGAATAAATAGAACAGTTTTTACATTTTTATAAAAAGTAGAAAGTCTAGGTAGTAAGTACTCTAAGTTACTCGTTCCATGAACAGTAGAAGTACTCGCAATAATAATATTTTTCATAATAGTAGCTAAAAGTCTAGCTAAAATACTAAACTAAAACTGAGATCTAATTAATCATGAGATAATAATTTTAACATAAGATTAGATTAGTATTCACATATAACTAAGATTTTTTAAATAGTGGTTTACTAATTTTAATTCTAGAACCAATCTTCATAATTTAGTGATTAGAAAACTACTCCTCTCTTTTTTATTATTAGGCTTTTCCTCTAATCTTTTTGGGCTACAAAAGAGAATTATGATTCAAGGTACCATTACATCAGATAGCGTTTTTGTTAAGAATGTTCATATTATTAATATCAGCAGTAATAAAGGGACAATAACTTTAGAAAATGGTTCATTTGAAATTCCTGTTAAAATAGGAGACACACTCACCTACTCTCATCTAAATTACATCATTCTAAATACTATTATATCAAAAGAAGATATACAACGTAAGAAAATACTATTAAAGGCAGAAAACAACACACATAAATTAGATGAAATTATATTAAATAAGACAAGTATTTTTTCATTGGATAAAGAGATATTCGTTGATAAAGGTCCAGAAATAAATGCAGAAACATTAAGATTACCTTTTGCTGCTACTAAAAAAAAGAAAAACAAGGCTATTATAAGAGCTAATTCTGGAGTATCCTTTAATTTAATTGGTATTATTAATACAATTAATGGTAAAAGGAAAAGAATGAAAAAATTAAAAACCCTTTTACAAGAAGATGCAATTCTTAAGGAGATCCGAAGTAGGTTTCTAGAAGATTTCTTTATCTTTGATTTGAAACTAAAGAAAGAACAGATATACCCTTTTTTAATTTTTTGTAAAAACAATCATGACCTTAATAGTTTTAGGCTTAAAAATAAATTAGATCTTATTGCTATTTTTTTAATTGAAAGTAAAGAGTTTAAAGCTTTGCAAGCCGATTATAAAGATGAAACTCCTAAAAAAGAATGATATCAAAAATGAAAACTAAACAATACTTACTACTTTTATTTTTATTTATGAGTTCCTTTTTGGTGTTTTCACAAAACAAACAAATCTTTATATATGGTAAAGTGATAGATTCTGCTTCGGTAATTAAAAACGCAAACATTGTAAATATTAAAACAAATACAGGAACTTTTTCTAATGATGATGGTGAATTTAGAATGCTGGTTTCTTTAGGAGATTCTCTCAGGATTTCATCTATTCAGCATACAATGATTCACAAAGTAATTACAAAACAAATATTAGAAGATAAAAAGTTTACAATTCAGTTAGTTAAAAAAACCTACTTGTTGGATGAAATCTTTTTAAAAGATAATAATTTAATAGGTTCTTTAACCTCTGATAGAAAACAAACGCCTAAAGATAAAAAAGCAGAAGCCCTTAAAAATACGATGGATTTTTCTAAAATGGATATGAAAGCTAAGGTGGCAGATGATTATATCGATAAAAGAGTAAGGCCACCTGAAAACAGTACAGATCCTAATCAATCTTTTGTAGGCGCTGGTGCTAAAATAGGGTTTGCTTTTAAGTACTCAGAAAGGTTATGGGCCTTAAGAAGAAAAATAGCCTATCAGAAACAGTTTCCTAAATTACTTCTTCAAGAGTTTGGAGAGAAATTCTTTTTTCAAGATTTAAAAATTCCTAAGAATAAGTATCATCATTTTTTAGCATATTGTAACCCTTTAGGTATAGAAAACTTATACTTGCAGAAACAAAAGCTCGAAGTCATTAAAATATTAAAAAATGAGAGCATTGGATATCTGAAAATTTTAAAAGAGAATGCAAAAAATACAGAAAATGATGAATAAGAAAAGGTACTTACTTCTTTTATTACTACCCTTACTCCTTTCTTTTACTACTCACAAATATTATTTGAGTCTTACACAAATAGAATATCAAAAAGAAAAACAATCAGTCCAAATCATACTAAATGTTTTTATAGATGATATAGAAACCGCTCTTAATGAAATACATAGCATTGATTTACAACTAAGTACAGAAAAAGAATTGAAAAACAATGATACTTATTTTAAAAAATATCTTCAGAATAACCTTTCAATAAAAATAGATGATGGTTTAAAAGAAATAATCTATATCGGAAAAGAATATGAAGGAGATAATGTATTTTTCTATTTAGAAATTGAAGGAATAAAGTCTATTAAAAACTTAGAAATTGAAAACTCTATTTTAGTACAACATTTTCCAAAACAACAGAATCTTATCAAAGCCAGGATTAATAATGTAAATAGAAGTAAACTCCTATCAAAAAAAAATGGTAAAGCTTTGTTAAAATTTTAACATTTCATAAAGTATATTAAGACTTATTCATAATTTAACGCACATTTTAAAAAATCCAAACAATTATCATATGAAGAAAATAGCTTCTTTTATGCTCTCTGTTTTGTTTGTGAGTGTTTCTGTCTTTGGACAGGAAGCTCCAAAAAAACGTGAGGGTGGTCACACAGACACTAACAAATTTAGGCAAATGAAAGATGTTTTGCCAACACCTAACAGTCAAAGAACTGCTTCTGGTGCTCCAGGTAGCCAGTATACACAACAAAAGGTGGATTATGTAATGGATATTCGTTTAGACGAAGCAACCAATCGTATTTACGGAAATGAAGACATTACTTATCATAACAATTCTAAGGATCATTTAGAATACTTATGGGTTCAATTAGATCAAAATATGAGAGCTCCAGATTCTAAAACTCCTTTAGCACGTTCACAAGGAGCTAGTGCTTTTGTATCAACCAAAAACTTTACTGGAAGATACATGCAAGACAAACCTGATTTCGGTTTTAAAATTGAAGCTGTAAAGAGTGAAAATGGAAGCCCTTTATCACATTTAATTAACAGAACGATGATGAGAATTAACTTACCAAAACCATTAGCACCAGGTAAGGTTTTTAAATTCAGTATCAAATGGAACTATCTAGTAAACAACTCTGTTGAAGATGGTGGACGTTCAGGGTTTGAATCTTTTCCTGATGGAAATAACAACTATACAATTGCTCAGTTCTTCCCAAGATTAGCTGTTTATGACAATGTAGAAGGATGGCAAAATATGCAATTCTGGGGTCGTAGTGAGTGGGCTTTAGAGTTTGGTGATTATGATGTAAAAATTACAGTTCCTGCAGATCATATCCTAGACGCTACTGGAGAACTACAAAATGCAAAAAAGGTATTGACTAGAAAGCAAATGAAACGTTACCAACAAGCGGCAAAATCTTATAAAGACCCTGTATTTATTGTAACGCAAGAAGAAGCTGAGAAAGCTGAAAAAGGACGTTCTACTAAAACGAAGACTTGGCATTTTAATGCAAAGAATGTAAGAGATTTTGCATGGGCATCATCTAGAAAATATATTTGGGATGCAATGGGCGTAAATATTAATGGAAGAACTGTTATGGCCGTTTCATTATATCCAAAAGAAGGAAACCCATTATGGGAAGAGCACTCTACAAGAGTAGTTGCTAACACTTTAGAAGAGTATTCTAAATTAACTTTCGATTACCCATATAGCAAAGCGATTTCTGTGCATGCTAAAAATCAAGGAATGGAGTATCCAATGATCTGTTTCAACTATGGTCGTCCAAATCCAGACGGAACCTATTCTGCAAGAACAAAAAGAGGAATGATTGGTGTAATTACGCATGAGGTTGGACATAACTTTTTCCCAATGATCGTAAACTCAGATGAACGTCAGTGGACTTGGATGGATGAAGGTTTAAACTCATTTGTAGAAATATTAGCTGAGCTAGACTACGATCCAAACTTCTACACTGGAAATTTACCTAAAGATATTGTAAGATATATGGGCGGGAATCAAAGTAATATTTCTCCGATTATGTCTCAAGGAGATTATGTAAAACAATTTGGCCCTAATGCATATACAAAACCAGCAGCTGGGTTATATATGTTGCGTCAAACTATTATGGGACCAGAATTGTTTGATTATGCGTTTAGAACCTATTCTCAAAGATGGATGTTTAAGCACCCAACCCCTGCAGATTTCTTTAGATCTATGGAAGATGCTTCTGCAATGGACCTCGATTGGTTCTGGAGAGGTTGGTTTTATACAACAGATTATAACGATATTGGAATTAAAGAAGTAAAGTCTTTATATCTTACAGATAAACCAAATGAGAGAACTAAAAAGTTAATGGAACAGTATCCTGCTTATTTTAAAAGACAAGGGCCTATGGTATTTATGACAGATAAGAAAGAAGATGCTGTAAATCCAAAAAACTTAACAGACTATTTAAGTGCTTTATCTGAAGCAGATAGAAAAAGTCTAAAAGAAGCTCCTAGTTATATGTACGAAGTAACTTTTGAGAAACCAGGTGGGTTAGTTATGCCAATCATTGTTGAATTAACCTATGCTGATGGTACTACTGAAAAGCAAACATTCCCAGCACAAATTTGGATGAAGAATGACAAGCAAGTAAAACGTGTATTTGCATCGAATAAAGAGATTACTAAGATTGTCGTTGACCCAGATCTTGAGACTGCAGATGTAGACACTAAGAACAACTCTTGGCCAAAGAAAGAAAAAGCAAAGTTCGATAAGTTTAAGGAGAAGGTAAAAGGATAAACATTCCTTTTATATAAAATATGAAAGCATCTGTTAGTATATACTAATAGATGCTTTCTTTTTTTAACATAAAGAAAGGATGTTAATTTTTATTATTTCCTTAGCATTCTTAATCATTATTGTTAATTTAACACGCATTTAAAAATCAAATTTCAAAATATGAAGAAATTAGCTCCACTCGTTCTTTCTGTACTGTTTATCTCAGTAACAGTTTTCGCACAAAATACTCCAAAGAAAACTCAGAAAGGACACACAAATCAAAATAAATTTAGACAGCTTAAAGATGTATTAGCTACACCAAATAGCCAGCATACGGCGTCTGGTGCACCAGGTGTTAAGTACACACAACAAAAAGTTGACTATGTAATGGACATTGTTTTAGACGATGACAAACAAAGAATTACAGGAAATGAAACCATCACATATCACAATAACTCGGTAGATGAACTTTCTTACTTATGGCTTCAGTTAGATCAGAATATGCGTTCGGCTAATTCTAAAAGCCCAGACATTCAACCAAGTAGAATTCCGGAAAGAACTTCTAAAAAAAGATTTGATAAAAGCTACGTAAACGATCCCTTCGATGGTGGCTTTAATATTACAAGTGTAACCAATACAGATGGAAGTAAATTATCGCATACCATCAATCAGACTATGATGCGTATTAACTTACCAAAGCCTTTAGCATCTGGAGAAACATTCAAGTTCAAAATTTCTTGGTGGTATAATATTAATAACCATAGAAAAGACAGAGGAAGGTCTGGCTATGAGCATTTCCCCGCTGATGGGAACAATAACTATGTAATTGCTCAATTTTATCCTAGACTTTGTGTGTATGATAATGTAGAAGGCTGGCAAAACGACCAGTTTTGGGGAAGAAGTGAATTTGCTTTAGAATTTGGCGATTTTACAGTTAATATTACCACTCCAGCTGACCATATGCTAGGAGCTACTGGTGTTTTAATGAATGAAAAAGAAGTGTTAACTAAAAAGCAGTTAAGAAGATTAGCACTTGCTAAAAAAACTTTTGACAATCCTGTTATAATTCACTCCCAAAAAGAAGCAGAAAAAATTGAAAAAGTAAGGTCTAAAAAAACAAAAACTTGGAAATTTTATGCAGAAAATGTAAGAGACTATGCTTTTGCTACTTCTAGAAAATTTATTTGGGATGGTATGGCTGTAGATATTAATGGTAGAACTGTGATGGCTTATTCTTTATATTCTAAAGAAGCAAATCCATTATATGGAGAGCATTCAACAAGAGCGACAGCTCAGACATTAAAAACATATTCTAGATATACGTTTGATTACCCATACCATAAAGCAATTTCTGTTGATGGACAAATGGGAATGGAATATCCACAAGTTGCTTTCAATCCAGGTAGGCCTAATCCTGACGGAACTTATTCTGACAGAACAAAATGGAGGATGATTAAGGTTACTATTCATGAAGTAGGCCATAACTTCTTTCCAATGATTGTAAACTCAGACGAGCGTCAGTGGACATGGATGGACGAAGGATTAAATTCTTTTGTTGAAATGTTAGCTGAATTAGATTACGATAAGAACTTCCCTTTAAGTAGAGGCTTGCCCAAAAATATTGTTCGCTATATGAGTGGAGACCAATCTACATTAGCACCAATAATGTCAAAAGGCGACCATGTTTATAGTTTTGGTAATAACGCATACGGGAAACCAGCTACTGCTTTATGGATACTACGTGAAACTATTATGGGCAGGGAGCTATTTGACCATGCTTTTAAAACCTATGCAAGAAGATGGAAATTCAAACACCCTACTCCTGCTGACTTTTTTAGATCAATGGAAGATGCTTCTGCTATGGACTTAGATTGGTTTTGGAGAGGCTGGTTTTACACCACAGATGTAACTGATATAGGTATTAAGAATGTAAAAAAATTCTATGCAGAGAGTACCGATAATGAAAGCGTTAACTTTATTGAAGACACAACCGAAGGATTAGGCTTTAGCGATGCCAATGCTAAAAAAGCAAACTCAAAATTCTTTTACGAAATGACTTTTGACAAACCAGGTGGCTTGGTAATGCCAATCATTGTTGAATTTACTTATAAAGATGGTACTAAAACTAGAAAGACCTATCCAGCTGAAATTTGGAGATATAATGACAAAGAAATTACTAAAGCAATTTCTTCTGATAAAGAGATTACAAATATTGTGATTGATCCAGATTTAGAAACTGCAGATGTAGATACATCAAACAATAGTTGGCCTAAGAAGAAGGACTCTAAATTTAGTAAGTTTAAAAACAAAATAAAAGGATAAAACTTAAACCTTTTATATAAAAAAGCCTCGATTAAATCGAGGCTTTTTTAGTATTATGAAATAGTTTGCTTTCGTTTCCTAAACATCAACCAAAATCCTATAAGAACTAATGGAATACTTAGTACTTGTCCTGTATTTAATGAATTAAATACCCAGTCTTCCCTTGCATCAATTTGTGCTTCTTTTAAGAATTCTATAAAGAATCTCAATGACCATAACCCTACCATAAAGACTCCGAATAAATAGCCAAGTTGTTCTTTTTTATTTGTTTTCCAATACAATCTCCAAAGAATAAAAAACAAAATTAAATAGCTAAATGCTTCATATAATTGCGTAGGATGTCTAGGCAGTAATTCTTTATCACTGGATACGAAAATTACTCCAAAAGTGGAACCCGTTACTTTTCCGTAAATCTCAGAGTTAAAGAAATTTCCAAAACGCACAAAAAAGGCACCTAAAGCAGATACGATAGCCATTCTATCTAAAATAAACAGCAGAGGTTTTTGTAAATGCTTTTTAGAGTAAAAATACATAGCTATGATAATAGCAATGGCTGCACCATGGCTAGCAAATCCTGTATAGCCAGTAAATTCCCACCCCTCTAATAACCCAAAGAATGCAGTAGATCCCGCTTTTTCTTTAAAAGGTAATATAATTTCTAAGAGGTGATTTTTATAATATCCCCAATTATAAAAAAAGACTTCTCCTAAACGCATTCCTACTAACATAGACACAAATGTGTACATGAATAAAGGATCCATTTTATCAGTAGGTATATTATCCTTTACATATATTTTCTTCATCAGTCTTAACCCTAGAAGAAATGCTGCAACAAACATTATACTATACCAGCGTATAGTAAAAAAACCAAGATCTATACCTATTGAAGGGTCCCATTTAATTGCTAAAAAACTCATACTCTATTATTTATTTTATGTTGAAATAACCTGGTCGTTAAAAAACTCCTTGCTATAATATTCTTAATTATTCTTTCTTTTCTGGCACTGGATCATAACCACTACCACCCCAAGGGTGACAACTACATATTCTTTTTATAGCTAACCATCCTCCGGTAAATAGTCCTCTTTTTTGTAAAGCTTCAATAGTATAATGAGAACAGGTAGGTGTATATCTACAAGTAGATGGTGTATAGGGAGATATGGCTACTTGATAAAAACGTACAATTGCTATAAACGGATATGTCAAAATTTGTTTCAATTTAATTTATAGAAAAAGTAGTGCCTTCTCTTCCGTCTTTTAGTTGAATGCCTAAAGCGAGTAATTCATCTCTTATTTGATCAGACAATGCCCAATCTTTATTGTCTCTTGCTTCTTTTCTTAGTTTTATCAATAATTCCACTACTCCATCAACTTTAGAAGAGCTTTCCTCTTTCGCCTCATCTTTCAGACCTAAAACATCAAAAACAAATGCATCCATTTTATTTTTAAACAGTGCTATGTCATCTTTAGTTAAGGTAGCTTTATCATCCTTTAATTGGTTAATATACTTAACGCCTTCAAATAAATGAGAAATTAAAATAGGTGTATTAAAATCGTCGTTCATAGCTTCATAACATTTAGATATCCATACTTGAATATTTAATGTTGATCTAGAAGACGCTTCAAGGTTCTTCAATACATTTACTGCATCCATTAACTTATGATAGCCTTTTTCTGAAGCTTCTAAAGCATCGCTAGAAAAGTCTAAAATACTTCTATAATTTGCTTGCATATTAAAAAAGCGTACAACACTTGCAGAAAATGCTTTACTTAGTACTTTATTTCCTCCTGATAAAATTTCTCCAGGCAATATAAAATTACCTGTTGATTTTGCCATTTTTTGACTATTTAATAGTAACATATTGGTATGCATCCAATAATTAACAGGGTCTTGTCCGCTGCATGTTTTAGATTGTGCTATCTCACATTCGTGATGTGGAAATTTTAAATCCATTCCTCCCCCATGAATATCAAATTGATCTCCTAAATATTTAGAGCTCATTACAGAACACTCTAAATGCCATCCTGGAAATCCATCTGACCAAGGTGAAGGCCATCGCATGATATGCTTTTCATCAGCTTTTTTCCAAAGCGCAAAATCTTGAGGATTTTTTTTATCGGATTGACCATCTAAAGCCCTTGTATTATGTATAAGATCTTCTACCTTTCTACCTGATAAAATCCCATAATGATTATCCTGATTGTAAGCATGAACATCAAAATAAACAGAACCATTTACTTCGTATGCAAAACCTTTATCGATGATTTCTTTAATCATTTCGATTTGCTCAACAATATGACCAGTAGCTGTAGGTTCTATACTAGGCGGTAAGAAGTTATAATCATTTAATACATTATGAAAATCGACCGTATAACGTTGTACGACTTCCATGGGTTCAATTTTTTCTAAACGTGCTTTCTTTGCAATTCTATCTTCTCCTTCATCTGCATCATTTTCTAAGTGACCCGCATCCGTAATATTACGAACATATCTTACTTTATAGCCTAAGTGTAAAAAATATCTAAAGACTACATCAAAAAACATAAATGTTCTTAGGTTTCCTAAATGTGCATTACTATAAACAGTAGGACCACAAACATACATTCCAACATAACCTTCTGTAACTGGAGTAAAAACCTCTTTATTTTTGGTAAGTGAATTGTATATTTTTAATTGGTTCTCTTTATATAATTCCATAAAAAAAGTGTCATTTTAGATTTGCTAAAGATAGGCACTTTATGAAGAATAGAGAAATGGAATTTTGTTAGAAGTTTACTAAGTTTTAAAGTAGTTTTATCTCAATAGACTAACTTATTTAACTAATTTTAAAGAGCTATATTTTCCATTCACAGTTACATAGCCATCCTTAGTATTAATACTGAAATTTCCACTAAAGTTTAATTTTTTGTTTTTCTCTTTCATTCCTGCATGCTGATTTTTTAAATGTACTTTTAAATTATTGACAAAAAAAGCTGCATCAATTACAGCATCAGACTGCTTTAACTCTAAATTAAAATTTTTAAGTGCAGGATTCAATTTATTTATTGTAAGCTCTCCAAAAGAAGATTCTAAATTTACATCTTTAAAAACCTCTTGAATTGTTAATTTCCCTGAGTTAGAATTTAATGTTGTATTTGCAACCGATGCTATCTTAGCATCGGTTACATTATTTAAAGACAAGTTACCAGCAGTAATTCTGTTAATAGTAACAGGTGCATAATAAATTTTCAAATTTCCTCCTTGTAAGTTGTTTGCATAAAAAGCACCATAAGAAACCTTTCCTGAAGCTGTTGTATTTGGCAATTTTACCTTACAATGCCTCGTATTTAAATCAAAGGTCGCTCCTTTAGGCACCTTAATTGTAATCTTCTTTTTAATTTTTATTTTTTTATCATTCACTATCAAGTCTCCACTACTCTCAAAGAAATAATTGGTCTTTACTTTACTCATCCTTTTCTTTACTTCTGCTAATTCTTTATTGATTTTTTTCATATCAATATTAGCAACGGCAACTTTTGCTTTTTCAAGAGCTTTATTAATAACATCACTATTGACGTTTTTCATTTCAATTTTAAGCTTTGCCATTTCTTTTTTTAACTTTTCGTTATTGGCTTTCATCTCCTTTTTCCACTTCTTGTATTCCTTTGTCTTTTTAAATTTTTCCCATTCTTTTTTTGACTTAATAGAGATGTTCTTTACACTATCTTTCCACTGGAAGAAATAGTTATCTCCATCTTTATTGTATTTATCAAAATCGAATTCTAATTTCTCTAATCCTTTAAACATTTCTTCAAAATCTAGATGTGGAATCACAATGTTTTCCATTTCAGCTAACTTGAAATCAAACTCTAAATCTGGTATAACCACTTCTGGGAAGCTAAAATTCTTTTCATTAAAGAAAACGAAATTATCATTAAAGCCATAGAAGCCACTACCCTTAGATAAAATCCTTACTTTATTACTATTTCCTAAAGCTTCGAACTTATAATTCTTTAAATACTTTTGAGCTTCTTCTTTTGTCAAACCTTCTATCTCTATAATGGCTTCAACTAATACCTCATTTTTATTCCAAGTGGTAACCTCTATATCTGTATTTGTAGCATTAATTTCTACAACAACATCTTTATTTACCTTAAAGCTTTCTTTATACTTTTTATCTTGCTTTTGCGCAAAAGAACCTACAATAAACCCTACCGCTAGCAAAGTACATACTATTTTATGCTTGTGAATTTTCATTTTGTTTTAGATTTAATTTTTTAAAATCATTTAATTGTTTTTTTAAGCGTTGTAACAACTGTAACCGCAATCTAAGATTGCTGATTAATGCATCGATAGTTTCATCATTAACTCCTTTTGTATTGAGCTCTACGGTTAATGACTTATATTCTTTGGTTAATTCTCCTATTTTAGATAAATAACCGTTTAGTAATTCTTTATTCTCTTCTGTAACTTCGAGTTGACTCAACTCTGAATTGATACTATTTATATAATAACTTTCTATGGTATTCAATTCTGGTGAAATATTCCCTAAGCTTAGTTTTTTTTCTACCTTTTCTATTGGAGGGTCTATTGGTTCAATATCTATAAACTTAATTCCGATAGTAACTAATAATGCTATTGAAGCAGCTATAGATAACCATTGAATGATAGGTCTTTTAGATTTTTTCTCTTCATGCAATTCTTTGAATAATTTATTCTCAAATTTTTGATTATGATTTCGTGATAACTCAGATGATTTATCTGAATAATTTTCTAACATTTTTCTAATATCCTTCGGCATAACGTATTGATTTTAAATTCTCTTTGACTAATTTTTTTCCTCTTAAAAGATTTGTTCTTGAGGTGACTTCTGTAATTCCAAGTATTTCTGAAATCTCTTTATGATCATATCCTTCTAATAAATACAGAGATAATACTACTCTATACTTTTCTTTTAATTTATGAATACAATTGACCACTTCATCTACGGTAGTTCTATCTTCTACCTGCCAACTATCTTCCTCTACTGATTCATGAATCTCATTGTTAATAGAAACCAGTTCTAGTTTTCTTCTTTTTAATTCATCAATACTTTGATTGATAACAATCCTTTTTAACCATGCTCCAAAAGTAACTTCACCTTTATAACTATCTATCTTTTTAAATGCTTTAATAAAAGCATCTTGCATCACATCTTCAGCCACAAACCTATCTTTCATATATCGATGTGCAATAATAAACATCGAATCTGCATATAATTTATAGAGCTCCATTTGTGCTTTAGGATCGTTCCTTTTACACTTCTCTATGATTGGTTGGTGTAGTAATTTAATGTTACTCATGATTGATTTGTTACCTTATAGACGACGCATTTTATCTAGTGTTGCATTTTGTTTATTTTTTATTTCTAAATTTACTAAAAATAGGCTGCCTATATGATAGATAAAGTTTCAAGTATTTTAAAAGACAAACAAAATATTTATATTTTTTGCGTGTTCATACTATTCTTTCCTTTAAAGACTCAATTGCAGAACCTTATAATGTTTCTTTTTGACATGTCTTTTAGAGATGGGATTAGCTCAGAAATTTTTAGTTATAATTATTTAGGTTTATTTTTAGGTTGTGAGCAAGTAGTAGAAATGAGAAAGGCATTACCAAACATTAACTGGTTTCAGAGACATGGCATATACTATCTTCAATTCTTACCGTCATTACTAGCTTTTTTTATCTTACTAAAAAGAAAAAGGAAAAAACTGAACTTTAGGATAATCGATTGGTTTCTAGTCATTATTTCTTGTTTTAGTGTATTAGAGGCAATTGAAAACTCTTTGTATATGTTAAGGTATGATAGTTATTCTAATGAACAAATTACTAGAATATTACCTTTAGCAATTATATTTCTGGCGACAGGTTGTTATATTTTCTTCAAAATATTCTCTTTTAAGCAGCAAGTACAAACCATTACATTTGGTGTCTTAGGTTTTTATGTTAGTTTTTATCTATGGTTTAAACTTATCGGTCCAAAAATTTTACCTATAGTCGTTTAAAATATCTTATTTTTACTTTATAATTTACACTTTTGGCTACAAAAAAAACTTCTGCATTACATGAAAAAAGTGGAGTTTCTCAACCAGAAACTACTAGTAAACAAGCTGCAAAAAAAATTAAACTTAAAAGAAGTAAAGTACCTTCTGTAGAAGAATTTGTAAATCATATTTTAAAAGGTGATATCACATATTTAAGTAGAGCCATTACGTTGGTAGAAAGCACCAACTCAAAACATCAAGAAAAAGCAAATCATATTTTAGAGCAGTGCCTACCGTATGCAAACAATTCTGTTAGGATTGGAATTACTGGAGTTCCTGGTGTTGGAAAGAGTACTTTTATTGAAGTTTTTGGTACATATTTAACGAGTATAGGAAAAAAAGTTGCTGTCTTAGCAGTAGATCCTAGTAGCTCTGTTTACAAGGGTAGTGTTTTAGGTGATAAAACAAGAATGGAAGAATTGGTCACAGATAAAAATGCTTTTATCCGTCCTTCTCCCTCTGGAACCTCTCTAGGAGGAGTTGCTCAAAAAACAAAAGAAAGTATTATTCTTTGTGAAGCTGCTGGCTTTAATACCATTATTGTCGAAACAGTAGGTGTTGGACAAAGTGAAACTGCAGTACATTCTATGGTAGATTTTTTCCTATTATTAAAACTATTTGGAGCTGGAGACGAATTACAAGGAATAAAAAGAGGTATTATAGAAATGGCCGATGCCATTGTTATTAATAAAGCGGATGGAGATAATGTTAAGAAAGCACAGATTGCCAAAACTGCTTTTAACAGAGCTTTACATTTATATCCTCCAAAAGAAAGTGGATGGCAACCCAAAGTATTGGTTGCAAGTGCACTTGAAAATAAAGGTATAGAAGCTATTTACAAATTGATTGAATCTTATATCGAGTTGACAAAAAACACTTCATTTTTTAATACTAAAAGAAATAATCAGAATAAACATTGGCTATTATCTACTATTAACCAACAATTAAAAGATACCTTTTATCAAAATAAGAAAATAAAAGTTTCTTTAGAAAAAGAGATCCAAGCATTAAAAAATGGGACCACTACTCCATTTTTATCTGCTAAAAAATTGATGAATTTAAAAGATGAATAAGTTAAAAACGACTCCATACTTTTTTTATGTAGTTATTGGAATCATCTTTCTCCTAAACATGATACAATCTTTAACTACTGAGTTGTTAGTTGATGAAGCCTACTACTGGGTATATAGCCAAGATTTAGCTTTTGGTTATTTTGATCACCCACCTTTAGTTGCTTTGTATATTTGGATTAGCAACCATTTTTTTATTGGCGAATTAGGCGTTCGATTTATATCTAACATAGGATATATCTGCATGCTAATAGTTACCTGGAAAACGATCGATCATCCTTTAAAAAAACAGTACACACCTTTATTTTTCGTACTATTCTTTTCTACTGCTTTACTAAATGTTTATGGTTTTATCACTGTTCCAGACACACCTTTATTACTTTTTATAGCATTATTTTTATACGCTTATAAGTCATATCTAAAGAAGAAATCCTTCTTAAGTTATCTACTACTATCTTTAGCTATGGCAGGGATGTTATATAGTAAATATCAAGGAATTTTAGTCATATTTTTTGTGTTAATTTCTAATCTCAAACTGCTAAGAGATCCTAAGATATTGCTTTCAGGACTAGGGACAGTACTTTTATTTTCTCCTCATTTATATTGGCAGTTTATAAATGATTTTCCTTCTATAAGATATCATTTATATGAAAGAGCTTCTGTTGCTTCTTACAGAATAGATGATACTTTATTACATTTTGTCAACGCCATTGCTATTATAGGTTTTACATTTATTATTTTTTATAGAGCTTTTTTTAAGGGTATTAAAGAAAGAGCGTCATTCCATAAAGGTTTAAATTTTATTATTGGTGGTTTCTTTGTATTCTTTTTATTTTCATCTTTTAGAGGACATGTACAGGCACAATGGTTAGCTCCTATTTTATTACCTCTAATTTTAATAACATTTAATTATTTATTAGAAAATAAAAAAAAAAGAAAATCATTTTACTATTTAGCCATAGCTAATATTTGTCTTATTCTGTTCTGTAGGATTATTGTTGCTAATGAAAACTTAAGCCCAGTAAGATTACAATTTCATGGCAACAAGCAATGGGCAGAAACTATTAAGTACAAAACTAAAGAGACTGACAAACTATTCATCAACAGTTATCAGAATGCATCTATTTATTGGTTTTATGCTAACGAAAAGGCACATTATCAAAAAAATTATTTAGGAAGAAAAAATCAATATGGATTAATTAAGGATAATGAATCCTTTAAGTATGATTCTATTGCACATATTACAAGGGTAAGAGATGAATTCTCTAAGGTAGGTATTAAGTCCTCGGGAAAAGATTCTATTTTTGTTTCTTTTATTAAAAACTATAAGCCTATTTCTGCTATTGAAGTGAATATTAACGATTCTGAAAATTTAGTTTTTAATACTACAAGAGAGAATAATCTTGCAGTTATAATTAGCAATCCTTATCATTATGATATTCATGAACTGGATATAGAAATTGTTTTTCAAAACAAGAAAGCTAATGAAATCTACAGTATTCTATGTAATAAAAGCTTTGATGTGCTAACCTCTAATGAGACAATCAAGACGTTAATTTCTTTTGATGGATCTAAAATTAAGTCTATAGAAGAATTTCCTATCATGGGTATAGGCATTAGAACTTCAAAAAAAATGGAATTGGTAAAAGTAAGTCCACAAAACAAGTATAAAATACTTCCATAAAAAATTATTAATAAGAATCGTTTTTTACATTTGCAATGTAAAAGGTACTATTTATGAAAAGAAAATTTCCTAATTATATTAAATACATTCTTATGAATGTAATAGCATTGTTTCTTTTTTCTTTTATTTTTAGGCTTATTTTCTTTTTCTTTTTTGCAAATTTTGAAGACGTCACTAATAAAGAACTAATTAATGCATTTTTGTACGGCATCCGATTTGATTTAAAACTTGCCTCTCTTACCTTTTTTCCGTTAGCAATATTAGTACTTATTGTAAATCAAAAATTCTTTGTCAAGAAAATTTACAGAAAAATTGCTACAACTTATCTTGTCTTAGCATATTTTACATTAACACTTTTCTACCTAACTGATTTGGGATACTATGGTTATCTATCTACCAGATTAGATGCTTCCTCTCTTCGATTTTTATCAAATTTGAAAATTTCATCACAATTTATGTTTGAAGAATACCCAGTCTTTAAAGGTTTATTTAGTCTTGTTATTCTAATCATATTAATTCGTTTTTTGAGTGTTAAATTTTATAAAAAAATTGCCAGTACAGAGCAACTAATTGTTTCAAAAAAAATTAAGGCTTTATACTTTATTAGTGTGTTCTTATTACTCTCTTTATCTATATACGGAAGTTTAAATCATTATCCTTTACGTTGGAGTCAAGCTTATTTTTCAAAAAATAATACCGTAAATCAATTTGCGTTAAATCCTGTTTTAAATTTCTTTGACAGTTTTGCTTTTAGAAACGAAGGTGTAGATGAAGACAAAACAAGAGCCTATTATCCTGTTATTGCAGATTACTTAAATTTATCAAAAGATAGTATCTATTTTAAGAGAGAAGTTGTTTTTGATTCTGGATATACTAAAAAACCTAATATTGCGATTATAATGCTAGAATCTCTAGGAGCTGTTCCTCTTGGATTTAATGATAATCCAGCTAAAGGAACTCCTAATATAGATAGCTTGATTAACAATAGTGTCTATTTTGATAATTTCTACGTACATAAACCAAATACAGCAGGCAGTGTTTTTGCTAGTATTACAGGATTGGCGGACGTTGATGATGTAAAAACGGCATCTAGAAACCCCAGAGTTATCGATCAAAGAATTATTTTTGATCAGTTTAAAGGGTATGAAAAATTATACTTTATTGGAGGAAATGCTAATTGGGCAAATATTAGAGGTGTTTTTCAATCTAATATTGAAAGATTAAAAATATATGAGGAAAGTACTTATGGAAGCCACGTACCTAGAGCTGATGTTTGGGGAATTGATGATTACGATTTGTTTAAAGAATCTGATAAAGTACTAAGTGAATTACACAAAGAGCAAAAGCCTTTTGTCGCATATATTCAAACTGCAACAAACCATAGACCATTTACTGTTCCTGATAGCAAAGAATCCTTTAAACCGTTAAAAGAAAGAGATATCAGTAATGAAACCTTAAATAAAGCTGGTTTTATTTCATTAGCTCAATTAAATGCTTTACGGTATTTAGATTTCAATGTAAAAGTTTTTATGCGTAGAGCTAAAGAAGCTGGTTATTATGATAATACAATTTTTGCCTTTTTTGGAGATCATAACACCTCTATGAATCCTACTAAGGAATTTAAAAAAGAATTTGATTTAGCCATTCAAGTACATCATGTACCCTTTTTTATTCATGCTCCTAAGTTTATACAACCGAAAAGAATCCAAAACGAAGCAAAACTTGCAGACCTATTCCCTACTGTTGCTAACCTAGCAAAAGCTAATTACATAAACTATACTTTAGGATCAAATGCTTTGGATACTTTAAACAAAGATTCTTTTGGTTTTGTACATCTAAAAATTAAAGGAGAACCTGCTGTTGGCTTAATACAAAATGGGTTTTATTATTCTAAAACTAACATAAGTAATACAACGAATCTTTATAAATTATCGGATAAAGAAACCATAGATATTAGTCAACAATACCCTAAAATAGCTATTAAAATGGATAGCTTAATTACTTCGTATTATCATAGTACAAAGTACTTGTACTATAACAATAAGAAATCAAACAAATAATTTAGGAATGGTTTTTCTAACCAGGAAATAATATAAGTTTCCGAATATAATTCCTGTAATAATTCCACATGTAATATCAATTGGAAAATGCACACCAAGATATACTCTACTATAAGCAAATAATAATGGGAATAGGAATAGTAGCCAAATAAATTTATGTGTTTTTCTAAAAAGCAAAATTGCATACATTACAAAAAAAGTAGATGTGGTAGCATGACCAGAGATAAAGCTAAAACTCCTTGGATGAATTAACTGTGGTCTTAAAAGATTGCTAATTCTAAGGTCGTTATTGGGTCTTAATCTTTCTGTAGTATCTTTGATTAAGTTCGTAAACTGGTCAGAAAAAGCAACCAGTACTGCCATTGTTAGGATAATAATGCCTCCTTTTTTCCAGCCATATTTTTTTATGATTAGAAAAAAAACGAAAAGAAACAATGGAATCCAGTTAAATTGGTTGGTAATAAACAACCAAAAGGCATCCCATTGTTCGCTTCCGAGATTATTTAAGAACACTAATAGTTCTCTATCTTTTTGTAGTAGGCTTTCTAACAAACTATTTTCCTACTTTTAGCACCTCAATATCAAATATTACATCCATTTTAGGAGGAATGGGTCCACTACCTCTTTCTCCCCAGCCAAGATAATATGGAATAAATATTCTTGCTTTCTCTCCTTGTCTTAATTGCAACATTCCTTCTTTAAACCCAGGGACAACAGGTCTTTGTTTGTCGTCTAACTGAAACGTAAAAGGTTTTCCTCCTTTGTCTAAAGTAGATTGAAATTTTCTGCCGTCAGCAAAATACAATGTATAATTTACGGTTGTAGGCTTATTTTCAACAACTTTTTTCCCTGATGTTTTTTTCAATTTTAAAAACTGTAAACCAGAATTCGTTTTCTTAGCTTTAGAAACATCCATTTTTTTATAAAAAACCTCTTTATTTTTTAGATAGGTTTCATATCTCGCTTTTTCGACTTCAGCCATTTTAGCAATTCTTTCTTTTTCAAGTTTAGGAAAATTTGCCATTCCTTCGTTAAAGGCTTTTACTGCGTCAAAATTCTTTGCTTCGGTTCCCTTTCTTATAATTTTCACAGAAGTAATTACATCATTCTGAGCAATACTATCTACTACATTCTGACCTATAACTACTTTTCCAAAAACGGAATGCTTACCATCTAAATGTGGAATAGCTCTATGTGTAATAAAAAACTGACTTCCATTTGTAGATGGAGGTCCAGGGTTAGCCATAGATAAAACTCCTGGACTATCATGTTTATATAATAAATTTCCTGTAGAATCTTTAGGAAACTCATCTTGAAATTTATATCCTGGTCCACCAAGACCTGAACCAGCAGGGTCTCCTCCTTGTATTACAAAATTCTTAACTACTCTATGAAATTTTATTCCATTGTAGTATTTTTTCCCTTTTAATGAATCTGAAACTTTTGGATTAGTTCCTTCTGCTAACGTGATAAAATTCGCTACCGTCATAGGAGCATCTTTTGCATACAATTCTAAGATTATAGAACCTTTAGCGGTTTCTATATCTGCATATACTCCATCTTCTAGTGTATCGTATTTAGAATTACATGCTGCTAAAACAACACTTAAAAAAAGTAGTTTTAATAATTTAGTTTTCATTTTTATTGTTTTGATTTATCTTTAATAATGTTACTGTGCTTATAATGGATTGATTTATTCCAATTTTATTACCATCACCAACAATACCATAGGCATTATATGAAGGAATTACAAAGGTAATGGTTTCCCCTTCTTTCATCATTTTAATACCTACTTGTAATGCGGTTATAAAGTCTTCTTTGTCTACTATGTACTTTTTATTTCCTAAAAATTCTTTATCATAAATAATCTGATTATTTAAATCTCTAATTTCATAGGAGATAATAACTTCATCATTTTTTTTAGGTTGATACGAATTGGCTTCTTCTTTTTGGTCATAGCGATACCAAAAGCCATTTTCAGAAGTTATATAATTATGTAGAGAATCTTGTTTGATATAATACAAGATTTTTTGCTCTTCTAGGTTATTAATCTTTTTCGTTTGAGCTATTGTAGTAGATAATGTACTACTTGTCTTTACAGATATAGGTCTTCTGGCTTCTGGCTCAGCACATGAATAAAAAAAAAGGCAACTTATTATTAAAAATAGACTATACCTCATAAGAATGTTCTAATTGTTCTTTATAATTTGGTAATAATTCAACGAATTTTTTTATAGTTTCGTCTAAAGAGCTTTCCGATTTTCCTCCGGCAGCATTATCATGACCCCCTCCATTAAAATGTGCTCTTGCAAATTGATTTACAGAAAAGCTTCCTTTAGAGCGCAAAGACATCTTTATAATACCTTGCTCCTTATCTTCTATAAAAATTGCTCCAAAAACAATCCCTTTTAACGACAATGCATAATTAACAACGCCTTCTGTATCTCCTTTTTCAAAATTGAATCGTTTTTTTTCTTCATCAGTTAAGGTAATGAATGCCGTTTTATATTCAGGATAAATTTTCAAATTACTAAGCGACTGCCCTAAAAGTAATAGCCTCCCATAAGAATTTGCATCATACACATGATGATGTATTTTATCGTTTTCAGCACCCTTATCAATCAAATCAGCAATAACTCTATGTGTTGTGCTAGTAGTAGATCGAAATCTAAAAGACCCTGTATCTGTCATAATCCCTGTATATAAACAAGTAGCTATATCTGCATCAATTATCTCGAGATCATTCATCATTTCTATAAAATGGTATACCATTTGACATGTAGAAGAAATACGGGTATCTGAATACATATATTTTGCAATATCATCGGGTTGTTGATGATGATCTATCATTGCAAAATCATTTGGATATTTTTCTAATGTATGCTGCATGTCACTTCCAAGCCTATGCAACGCATTAAAATCTAACAGAAATATAATGTCAGAGTTTTTAATAGCTCTTTGAGATTGACTGTTTTGCCAATCAAATCTATAAGTAGTATCTGAACCTGGCAACCAATGTAAAAAACTAGGATATTCATTAGGCACTACTACTGTAGGTATATGCCCCTTTTTTTTAAAATAATGATACAACGCTAAGGTAGCGCCCATAGCATCACCATCTGGATTTCTATGACCAACAATAACTATGTTTTTAGGCTCAGATAAAAACGTGTGTAATTTGTCTAATTCTTTTTTAATCATAAGGTGCGAAGATACAATTTAATAATATTTGAGACTACTTTTTTAGTTTACATTTGTGTTTAAATTATGTTCAAATGAATCTCCAAAAGTTAGCTAGTTTAGTCATTGTACTTTTTTGTATTTCTTGTAGTGTTAAAAAAGACTTAGGTCAAAAAAGCAATACAAATACCGATTTTATTATAGCCTTTGGTTCTTGTAATAAGCAGTATCAAAAAAATGTGCTTTGGAAAGAAATCAAAAAAAACAAGCCTGACTTATGGATATGGGGTGGAGATAACATTTACTCTGATACAGATGATATGGTTAAAATGTGGAAAGATTATGAAGAGTTAAATCAGCAAGAAGGATATTTAAATTTGGTTAAAAATATTCCTGTATTAGCTACATGGGATGATCATGATTATGGATTGAATGATGGTGGTAAAGAATTTGTAAAGAAGAAAAATGCACAACATCTTTTTTTAGATTTTTTTAAAGTTTCTAAAGATAGCCCAAGAAGAAAACAAGAAGGCATTTATCATGCTCAATTATTTGAAACTAAGAATGGAAGTATTAAAGTAATTGTATTAGATACGCGATTTTTTAGAACCTCACTTACTAAATCTAACACAAAAAACAAACGCTACGATCCAAATCCATACGGAAAAGGAACTATTCTAGGAGCTACTCAATGGGAATGGTTAAAAGAAGAACTTTTTAACTCTAAAGCTGATTTTAATATTATTGTAAGTAGTATTCAGTTTTTATCTTCCGAGCATGGTTTTGAAAGTTGGGGTAATTTTACACATGAAGTAGAGGCCTTAAAGAAATTGATTGTAGATTCTAATGCCAAGAAAGTAATGCTTCTCTCTGGAGATAGACATATTTCTGAGTTCTCTAAAACACTGTTGCCTAATAATTATCCTCTAATCGATTTTACTTCTAGTGGACTTACACATTCTTATGAGAGTTTTACTTCTGAACCAAACAAATACAGGGTTAAAAATGTGATTTCTCAAATTAGTTTTGGGTTATTAAAATTTGATTTTAAAAACAATACAATAATTATGGAAATGAGAGGAGTAAAAAACAAATTACAACAACAATATATTCAGGTGTATCCTTAACTTGTTTTTAACATTAAAAAGCGTATTTTTGCGCCGATTTTAAGAAAATAAAAATACAATGGCAACAAATAGAACATTTACCATGATTAAACCAGACGGTGTAGAAAACGGACACACTGGTGCAATTTTAGAAAAGATTAATGCGGCAGGTTTTAGAATCGTGGCAATGAAAAAAACACAAATGACTAAAGATGATGCAGAAACTTTTTATGCAGTGCATAAAGAAAGACCATTCTTTGGTGAGTTAGTTGAGTTCATGACAAGAGGACCAATTATCGCTGCAGTTTTAGAAAAAGATAATGCAGTAGAAGATTTTAGAACTTTAATAGGAGCTACAAATCCTGCTGAAGCAGCTGAAGGAACTATTAGACAACTATATGCTACCTCAATGGGAGAAAATGCAGTACATGGTTCTGATTCAGATGAAAATGCAGCTATTGAAAGTGCTTTTCATTTTTCTGGAAGAGAAATGTTTTAAAAAATATTTCTTTATAATATAAAAAGACTCGCTATTTAGCGAGTCTTTTTTTATACAAGCATTAATTTGCTAACAACCTGCTCCCCCATCTCATCATTTAGCATTTTTATTATTTTATCCTTTCCGTAACTCAATTCTTCACGGAGAACAGAAGAAGACAGTTTAATTATCAATGTTTTATTTTGTAATAGTACACTATCTGTATAAGAAGCAACACCCTGCCCCATTAATTTAGCCCATGCTTCTTCAATCTTTAATTTTTGCATCCCTTTAGAAAGATTATTCTCTTTAATAAATGAATTCATTAAATCTTTGACAGAAAAAGACTCATTTTCTCTTTTAGCCATTTCTATAAATTAAAAATTTCATACGATTCATTTGTATTTTGAATGACCCTTTCTGTTCTTTCTCTATGAGTATCAGTAATGAATATTTGACCAAATTCATCATCATTTACCAAATCAATTATCTGTCCAACCCTGCTTTCGTCTAACTTATCAAAGATATCATCTAATAACAAAATAGGGACAAGATTTGATTGTTGTTTTAAAAACTCAAACTGAGCAAGCTTTAATGCTATCAAATATGATTTTTGTTGCCCCTGAGATCCAAACTTTTTAATAGGATAATTTCCGATATTAAAACTAAGATCATCCTTATGAATCCCAACCGTAGTATATTGTAGCATTCTATCTTTCTCTACTGCATTTGACAAAAGCTCTTCTATATTAGAATCATGTAATTGACTTTTATAATGTAAATTAACTTGCTCTCTATTTCCAGAAATCATTTTATATTTACGATTAAAAATAGGCGTAAATTTTAAAAGAAACTCCTTCCTTTTAATAAAAATCTTCTCACATAAATCTGCCATTTGTTCGTCATATACTTTGAGGTTTAATGCATCGAATGTTCTATTCGCTGCAAAATACTTTAATAATGCGTTTCTTTGGGAAACCACCTTATGATATACAACAAGATCTTTCAAATATGCTTTATCCTGCATAGAAATAGCTCCGTCTATAAACTTTCTTCTTGTATCACTGCCTTCAGTAACTAAATCTCTATCTGCTGGTGAAATAATAACTAATGGAAATTGCCCTATATGATCCGAAAACTTCTCATAAGCTTTGCCATTTCTTTTTAAAATCTTTTTTTGTCCTTTCTTTAAACTACATATTATTTTTTCAGAACGATCATCAATCACATAATCGCCATCCAACACAAAAAAACTTTCTCCATGCTTTATATTCTGAACCGCAACAGGGTTAAAGTAACTTTTAGCAAAAGACAAGTAATAAATCGCATCTAAAACATTTGTCTTACCAATACCATTATCGCCTACAAAACAATTTATTTTCTCATGAAAATCAAATGTTTTCGTGGTAATATTTTTAAAATTTAGTATCGAAATTTTCTTTAAATACATTTTTTGAAATTATTCTTGGTAAGGGAGTGCAAATTATTGAAAATTTTGCGAATTAACAGTTTTTAAAATCCAATTAAAAAAACTATTTTTGCGCCTACAAATTTTAAAGGAAATATGGCAACATACAAGAAGAGAGGATATAAACCAAAAGACAAAAGAGAGCAAGAGGCGCAAGATATGCAGAGTACAACTGCTGAGGTTTTTAATACTCTAGATGAAACGGCTTCAAAATCAGAGCAATGGATAGAGAAAAACAGCAAGCCGTTGTTTTATGGACTCACGTTAGTTGCTGTTGTTATTTTAGGCTTTTTAGGATACAATAAATACATAGCAGAGCCTGCAGAAATTAAAGCTTCTGACGACTTAGCGTTTCCAAGAAAATATTATGAAGCAGCTTCTTTAGCTGGTAAAGATGTAGATTCTCTTTTAAATTTAGCTTTAGAAGGAGCTAATGGAAAATATGGATTCGTAGATATAGCTACAGTACATAGTGGAACTAAAGCCGGAAATCTAGCAAATTATTATGCAGGATTAACCTATTTACAATTAAAAGATTATAAGAATGCTATCAAGTATTTAGATGAATTCTCTTCAGATGATGAAGCTTTAGGGCCTATTGCTACTGGAAATATAGGAGATGCTTTTTCTGACTTAGATCAGGAAGATAAAGCCTTGGAGTATTATGAGAAAGCAGCCAATAAAGCAGCGAACGAATTTACAACTCCAATGTATTTATTTAAAGCTGGAACTGTAGCAATGAATTTAAAGAAGTTTGATAAGGCATTGTCATTGTTTACACAAATCAAAGAAAAATATCCTACATCTACTCAAGGTAAAGATATAGACAAATACATCAGTATGGTAAAGTATGTGCAATAATGGCTACAACTAACTTATCATATTACGATAAAGCTACAATCCCAAATGCGAAATCTTTTCGATTTGGGATTGTTGTTTCTGAATGGAATCCAGAGATTACCAGAAACCTTCAAAAAGGAGCAATAAATACCTTAGTTGATTGTGGTGCTTTAAAAGAAAACATTATTTCTTGGGATGTTCCAGGTAGTTTTGAGTTAGTTTATGGTTGTAAAAAAATGATTGAATCTCAAAAAATAGATGCAATTATTGCCATAGGAAATGTAATTCAAGGCGAAACAAAACATTTCGACTTTGTTTGCGATGGTGTCACTCAAGGTATTGTTGATTTGAATATTGCCTATGATATTCCTGTCATTTTTTGTGTGTTAACAGATAACACAAAGCAACAATCTATAGATCGTTCTGGGGGAAAATACGGGAACAAAGGTATCGAATGTGCTGTTGCAGCTGTAAAAATGGCAGCTTTAAGACATCTTTAAGAAAGATACTTTCTACTTATCTTGACCGCTACCCTTTATTTCTTTAAATTTGACAGACAACTAAGATTGGTGCAGTTTTTGTACACTTAGTAGGGTTATATCTAATAATTTTATCATGTTTGGATTAGGAAACGCTTTTAAACCTAGAAAATATTATGTTTTTGATTATAAACCTCGTTATTATGACGAGCGTAAAGAACGTATAGAGAAGTTAAAACAAAAGTATAATCCTAACTCTAAAGAAGATGCTAATTCTGAAGATGTTCCTGAGATAACCTTTTCTAAATCTCAATTAAAAAATGCTTGGAGAAAAAATAAAAGTACTAGTGTTGATGTTAAATCTACAAGAAGGCTTGCATTAATAATTGCGATATTAGTTGGTATTGTAGCTTATTTTTTTGAACTGCATAAATTGATTTAATGTCAGATATCATTCAACTTTTACCAGATCATGTAGCCAATCAAATTGCTGCAGGGGAAGTCGTACAAAGACCTGCTTCTGTAGTAAAAGAATTATTAGAAAATGCTATTGATGCTGGCGCTAGCAATATTAAATTGGTATTAAAAGACGCTGGTAAAACCCTTATTCAGGTAATTGATAATGGTAAAGGGATGACAACCACTGATGCTCGACTTTGTTTTGAAAGGCATGCTACTTCTAAAATAAAAAACGCTCAAGATCTTTTTAACCTACATACGAAAGGCTTTCGAGGTGAAGCTTTAGCTTCTATTGCTGCCATTGCTCATGTTGAATTAAAAACAAAGCAAGATGCGGAAGAATTAGGAAATCATATTAGGATAGAAGGAAGTAAAGTCATACAACAAGATTTTATTTCTACGCCAACTGGAACTAGTATTGCTGTTAAAAATTTGTTCTATAATATCCCTGCACGAAGAAACTTTTTAAAATCAGATACGGTAGAAACTCGTCATATTATTGATGAGTTTCAAAGAGTCGCTTTAGCACATCCAGAAATTGCTTTTCTTTTACACCATAACTCGAACGAGGTTTATAATTTAAAATCCGACAACCTTAGAAAACGAATTGTTTCCATTTTTGGCAATAAGATGAATGAAAAGTTAGTCCCTATAGAAGAACAAACAGAAATTCTTTCTATGACTGGCTTTGTCACTAAACATGAGTATGCAAAGAAAAAAAGAGGAGAGCAATTCTTTTTTGTTAACGATCGATTTATTAAAAGTGCATATCTAAACCATGCGGTAATGGCTGCCTTTGATGGTCTATTAGAACAAGGATCTCATCCCTCCTATTTCTTGTATTTAACAGTACCTGCGAATAGCATTGATATTAATATTCATCCTACAAAAACAGAAATAAAGTTTGACAATGAAAAGGATTTATATGCCATCATAAGAGCTACTATAAAGCATAGTTTGGGTCAGTATAATATTGCTCCTGTGCTAGATTTTAATAGGGATTCAAATTTAGATACTCCATATAATTATACTAAAAATAAAATTGCAACAACACCAAAAATTACGGTAGATCCTAATTTTAATCCTTTTACACAACAAGCACAAAAAAAAGTACAGATTCCTGTAAAGAGAGAGCAAAACTGGGAAGTTCTATACTCTAATTTAGAACCTTCTAGTTCTCAACAAAACGAAGAACTTTTTAAGAGTGAACCTAAAAAAGAAACTGGCAAAACATTTCAAATTCAAAAAAAATATGTACTCAGTTCTATTAAATCTGGAATTGTTTTAATTCATCAATCATTAGCACATCAGCGCATTTTATATGAAACTTTTTTAGAAGCAATTACTGTAAAGGAAGCCAATAGTCAGCAATTACTATTTCCGGTAAAGATTAATTTTTCTTCAGCTGAAATAGAAATGATATATACTATTAAATCAGATTTAGAAAACGCAGGGTTTGTTTTTGACGAGTTCACAAAAGAGAGCATTACAGTAGCTGGAATACCAACTTCTATTACAGAAAGTCAAATTTCTCAAGTAATGGAACAACTCCTAGAAGATATAAATTTAGAAGTCCCGGATGCAAGTTTTAGTCATTTTGATATTATGGCGAAATCTTTTTCAAAAACATTAGCGATTAAAACAGGGAATTATTTATCAGAAAAAGAACAAGAAACACTTGTGCACGATTTATTTTCTTGCAAAGAACCAAACATCTCCCCAACAGGAAAAGCCACTTTTAAAACATTAACCTTACACGAATTAGATTCGTTATTTACTAGTTAGAATGGATAGACTTACAGAAGCCATAAAGCATTTAATTATAATCAATGTTATCTTATTTATCCCTCAGATATTCTTTGACCTTGATTTAACAAATATCCTTGGTTTACATTTTCCACAGAATGAGCATTTTGGATTTTGGCAGTATGTTACACATATGTTTATGCATGCTAGTATTCCACATATATTATTTAACATGTATGGTCTTTGGGCATTTGGAACACCCTTAGAACAAATATGGGGACGTAATAAGTTCCTCTTTTTCTATTTCTCTGCAGGCTTAGGTGCTGCATTGATATATACTTTGGTGAATTATTATCAATTTAACGGTTTTTATGAAACACTAATTAATAATGGACTTAATAGTTCTGATATTAGTTCAATTTTATCTACTGGAAATTATACAAGGTATGTAGATGTTATTACATTAAATAAAGCTGAATTAACAGAGTTTTATGGGCTTTTTCATACTCCAGCCGTAGGAGCTTCAGGAGCAGTTTATGGCGTTTTAGTAGCCTTTGGCATGTACTTTAAAGATGCAAAACTGGCATTAATATTTTTTCCTGTACCTATTGCTGCCAAATACTTTATCCCTGGTCTTATACTCATGGATTTATTTTTTGGAATGACAAAATACTCGGTAGGTAATGTTGCCCACTTTGCACACATAGGCGGGGCCTTAGTAGGCTTTATAATTGCCTATTATTGGAAAAACAGTCAATTTAAACGCTGGAGATAAGATACGATGAGTTTTATATCAGACATACAACAGCGTTTTAATAAAGGTACAATTGTAGAAAAGCTTATCTATATCAATATTTTCCTTTTTATACTTACGCTACTATTTCAAACGACAAGTAAACTACATCAAGGAAATCATAATTTTATTATTCAGTGGTTTTCTTTACACTCAGATTACGAACATTTGTTTGTTGCACCATGGAGTATAGTATCCTATGGTTTTTTACATGCTAACTTTCCACATATCTTATTAAATCTCATTGCGTTATACTTTATCGGAAATCTTTTTATTCAGTATTTTACACAAAGACAATTGCTTACTTTTTATCTCTTAGGAACTTTCTTTGGCGGGGTTTTATTTCTTTTAGGCTATAACTATTTTCCATTATTTAAAAATCAAATCGTTCCTTTAGTAGGTGCATCAGCAGGCATTTCTGCTATTTTTGTAGGCATTGCTACGTATATGCCTAACTTCCAATTCAAAGTACGATTTATTGGTTTTGTTAAATTATGGTATTTAGCTGCTATCTGGGTATTCTTTGATGTTATACAGTTATCTGGCAACAATGCAGGTGGGCATTTTGCACACTTAGGAGGTGCCATTTTTGGTTTCTTATATGTACACCAAGCTAGTAATAAGAAAATCGATCTATTCCAGCTGCTATCAAATCTGTTCAAAATTAAAAGGAAGCCTTTAAAAACAGTTTATAAATCAAAAAAGAAAACACAACCTACTTCTAAAAGTACAAAGGCTGACTATCAAAAAAAGGTAGATGCAATTTTAGAAAAGATTAGTAAATCAGGATATGACACACTTACTCCTGAAGAAAAGACTTTTTTATTCAAGCAGGGAAAAAAATAGTATGAAGAAGCTCAGTGCTATAAATAAGTTTCTATACATTGTAAATATAATTATTGCATTATTTTTAGCGATATCGTATTTATTACCATACGTTTCTCCAAAGTCATTTCCTTCTTTAGCCGTCATTAGTTTGGGAGTCCCTATCTTAATTATGCTTAACTTATTGTTTGTTATTTATTGGTTAGTTCAGTTAAAGAAAGCACTTTTTATTTCTTTAATTATATTACTTCTAGGGTTTAACTATATGACTTCTTTGTTTTTAATATCTGGAAAAGATATTGCTACTAATAATGATTTAAAGGTCATGAGCTACAACGTAAAAGGTTTTAACCATTTAGGTTGGAAAAAACGTGAAAGAACAAAAAAGTTCATTATAGACTTTATAAAAACAAAAAACATTGATGTTTTAGTAATCCAAGAGTATCTTATTGCTACTAATAACGATTTTGGTTTTGAATATCAATTTGTAAAAACTAAAAATCCAAAGAATAGATTTGGGCAAGCAATTTTTTCAAATCACCCAATTATAGCATCTGGGTCATTAGATTTTAAAGAAAGTAACAACAATGGAATTTATGTAGATCTTATTGTAGAATTAGATACTGTAAGAATATATAATATTCATTTAGAATCTTTAAAAGTGAATCCAAGTAAAGAAAATTTTGGCGAAGAAAACTCAGAAAAATTATATCAAAGGATTAAGAATACTTTTTCTAAACAAGCATATCAAACTGAAACTGTTGTGAACCATAAAAAACAATGGAAAGGAAAAACAATTGTTTGTAGTGATTTAAATAATACTGCTTATTCTTGGGTTTACAATGAATTGTCTAATGATATGAAAGATGCTTTTTTAGAAGCTGGTAAAGGTTTTGGAAAAACATATGACTATCCTTTTCCTTTGCGTATCGACTTTATTTTCACTGATGAAAAAGCAACCGTTAATCATTTTAAAATATTCGATATTAAAAACTCAGATCACTTTCCTATAATGACACATTTAAATTGGAAGTAATTAGTATATTCGTCTCAAATTGATCAGTTATGAAATATTTTGATGTTGCAGTTATTGGTAGTGGTCCATCTGGTGCTAGTGCAGCTTTTCATTTAGCAAAAATGGGAATCTCTACAGTTATTATAGAAAAAGAAACATTGCCACGTTATAAAACTTGTGGTGGTGGATTTGTATATAGAGGACGTAAAGAGCTTCCTTTTGATATTTCTTCTGTAGTAGAAAGAGAATTTAATGTTGTAGATATTTATTTAGGTAAAAAACTACATTTTAAAACAGAAAGAGAACAACCAATCATTACTATGATTATGCGCGATGAGTTTGATAACCTAATCGTAAATAAAGCCAAAGAATTGGGTGTTACCTTACTACAAAACAACAAGTTAAAAACTATAGCTCATCAAAACGATTCTATAGTGTTAACTACATCTGAGCAAACCATTACTACCAAATTTATAATTGCAGCAGATGGTGCTTTAAGTCCTACAGCAAAAATGGCTGGCTGGAAAACAGATACACGTTTTTTAATTCCAGCTCTAGAATACGAAGTAAAAGTAACCGACGAAGAGTTCAAAAAGCATGTTTCTGAAGCTCGTTTTGATATGGACGCTATTCCTTTTGGCTATGCGTGGAATTTCCCTAAGAAAAATCACCTCTCTGTTGGAATTGCCTCTGCACGTAGAACTAAAATAAATTTAAAAAAATACTATCAAGAGTATGTAGAATATATTGGATTAAAAAATATCATTAGTGAAACGCAACACGGGTTTCAAATTCCAGTTGCTGCCAGAACAGATGGTTTTGTAAAAGAAGGTGTCTTTTTAACTGGAGATGCAGCCGGTTTTGCAGATCCTGTTACCGCAGAAGGGATTTCTAATGCGATTTATAGTGGTATGCTAGCTGCTCAAGCTATTGGCGAATCTAAACTAGATCGCACTGAAGCTGAAAAGATATATATGGAGAAACTAAATGAAAAATTATTACCTGAATTAAAAACTGGTGAATGGCTAGCGAAATTTTTCTACGAACAAAAAACGATAAGAAATATTTTATTAAAAAAATACGGACAACGTTTTAGCGAGTCTATGGCAGATGTATTTATGGGAGAACGTTCTTACCCTACCGATATCAAAAAAAGGATGAAGCAAAAAATTAAAGAAAGTATAGGTATATAAATTTAAGTACTTACTTAATTTTTTTTACCTTTTTCAAATGCAACATGTCTATAGGGTTTATACCCAAGCCTTTCACATTTTTTTGACTAAATCTTATAACTTCGTCATAATACAAAGGAACTACAGGTGCTTCAGCAATTAAAATACTATCCATTTGCTGATATAATGTATATCTAACTTTTTCATCTACCTCAGAAATAGACAACTCATATAATCTATCAAAAGTAGGGTTTGCAAAATGTGTATAATTTGGTCCGTTGGGAATGAAATTCTTACTATAAAATAGTGACAAATAATTTTCTGCATCCGGATAATCTGCTATCCAACTAGCTCTAAATATGGGTAGTTTACCGCTTGCTTTTCCTTGTCGTAAAGTAGAGGGAGGAATGACATCTATCTGAACATCCAGTCCAATCTTCTCTAATTCACGCTGTATAAATTCACATAAATCTAAATAATTACTATTTGTAGTAATGGTGATTTGAGGCGAGGTATCTCCTGTCTCTGAAATATATAATTTTATGAGTTCTTTAGCCTTTTCTGGGTTGTAAGAGTAGCCTCTCTGATTGTTAAACGAAGGCAATCCTTTAGGGATAAAACCACTCATCGCTGGGATGCCTATATTATTCCTCAAAAAACGAATCATTTTTTTGCGATCAAAACCATGATTAATTGCTAAACGTAAATGTTTGTTCTTTACATTGTCTTTTTCTACTCCATCTAAATAAAAACCTAAGTATTCTGTATTTAAATATGCTCCCGTTTGCATTGAAATTTGATTTCTATATTTTTCTTGCAACTGACCATCTACTGATAAAATATCATCTTTATAGGAAGCATCTAAACTTTTCATAAAATCTAAATTCCCTTGAATAAACTGTAAAAATTCACTTTGCTTATCTGGTAGAAAAGTAACCGCTACCGCTTCTAAATATGGCAATGAGTTTCCGAAGTTATCTTTTTCGAAATATATAGGATTCTTTCTTAAAACTAATTTGGTGTTTTCTACCCATAATTTAAAACGAAAAGGGCCTGTACCAATGGGGTTTGCTCGATACTCGCTTCCAAAATACGCAATAGCTTCTTTAGAAACTACTGAGCAATACTTCATTGCTAATAAGCCTAAAAAAGGCGGAAAGGTTTGCTTAAGATTTATTATAAAAATAGAATCATTTACAGCTTTAAAGCTAGCTACGTTTTGCAATACCCAACCCCCAGGCGATGCCACATTTTTATCTATCAATCTTTGAAAACTATATTCAAAATCAGAAGCTTTAACTAACCTAGTAGAATCATTTCCAAACAACACATGTTTATGAAAATAAACATCATTTCTTATTGTGAATGTATATGTTTTTCCATCCTCAGAAATTGTCCAATGCTTAGCAATATCTGGCTGTATGTGTAATGAATCATCTAACTGAACCAGTCCATTATATAACTGATTTACTGCCCATATATTCCGTTGATCTCTTGCAAAAGCTGGATCTAATGAGGTAATATTTGAATGCTCATTATAACGAAATACTTCAGTATCATCAAAATTATTATTGCTGTTGCTACAAGAAAGAATAGAACAACAAAACAATACAAAAAGTAAAAACTGCTTACTTCTTTTTACGCTTATTTTTATAATATGATTTATCGGCAACATAAATAATTTTAGAGACTTCAGCATACACTGACTGTCTATCTTTATCTGTAATATGAATTACTTTATGAATATCTAACTCATTATCTTTTTTAATACTATTCTTTATCGCTGTTACTTCTTCTTCTGTAAACAAAAAATTTGCAAATACAGTTTCTTTAGCGGGTTGCTTAAATTTAATAGTAGATTCTTTATCCCAAACTACATAATCATCTCCTAAAATATTAATTAATTGTACCATCAATACTGGATCTGTTGCAGAAAAAAGGCTACCCCCAAAAATAGAACCTACATAGTTACTGTTTTTATAGCTAAGTCTAATTCTAATTTTTACTTCATGAAGGTCATCAGAAACATAAGTTAACTTTCCTGTAGATCTTCTATACATAGGCGATAAATTAAACCCATGTTTAAAGATTGTTTTCTTATTAAAAACCTTAAGTAAGTATTTAGATATTAATGCGTACATGTTACTTTTTTACAAAACCGTATTCACGTTCTACTTTACAAATCCTCAGTTGATATTGCTGGTACCATTGTGCTCTTCCTCTTTCTCTAGCCTCTGTATGCTCAATATTATTTTTCCATTGTGAAATGGCATCCATGCTCTCCCAGTAAGAAATGGTAATCCCCACATCACTTCTAGCGGATTCAATACCTAAATAACCTGGTTGTTCTCTCGCCAGTGCTTCCATTCTATGCGCAGTCTCTTCATAAGCAACTAAATTATCAGTTGTCAATGTTGTAAAAATAACAGCATAATATGGAGGTCTTAAATCAGTAACAATCATAAGTACAATTCGTATTTAGTTTCTGGTAGTTTTAAATTAGGCTCTATACCTTTTGATACAATTTTAAAATTACATTTTTCTAAAATCTTAGCCGAAGCAATATTCACATCAACAACATACCCTACTAATTTAGGAAAATTAATAGATCGGCAATATTCAATTAAACCATCACATATTTCGTAGCCATAGCCTAGTCCCCAATATTCTTCTAGAAACCGATACCCTATTTCATCATCTCCTTTATCATCTTTTACCAAAGCCACACTTCCCACAAAAGTATTATCCTCTTTACTTTCTATAGCATAAATAAAAAAATCATTGTCTGACTTTTTGTACTTGGCAATTAAGTCTGCTAGTTCCTTTTTATTTTCAGATAAAGGCTTTATAACCCCAGTTACATATTGCATTACTAATGGATTACTTTGCATTTTATGAAATGGATGTAAATCACTCATTAAAAGCTCTCTAACCAAAAATTGATTTGTTTCAAAAATCATTTTCTTTCCCATTTCTATCCTAATAATTATTGTAAATTTGCCTCGTTCAAATGTACAGGAATGAATGCAGATAAAAAAGTCGCTTTTTACACTTTAGGTTGTAAACTTAATTTTTCAGAAACTTCTACCATTGCTAGGAATTTTGTAAGTGAGGGTTTTAAGCGAGTAGAATTTGAAACAGCAGCAGATGTATATGTTATTAATACATGTTCTGTTACAGATAATGCCGATAAACGATTTAAAACAATTGTAAAAAATGCATTAAAGAAAAATGAAGATGCATTTTTAATTGCTGTAGGTTGTTATGCTCAATTAAAACCAGAAGAATTAGCTGCTGTTGATGGAGTTGATTTAGTTTTAGGAGCTACTGAAAAATTCAATGTAACAAGTTATATCAATGATTTAACTAAAAACGATATTGGAGAAGTACATTCTTGCGAGATTTCTGATGCCGATTTTTATGTAGGGTCCTACTCTATTGGTGATAGAACTCGTGCATTCTTAAAAGTACAAGATGGTTGCGATTATAAATGTACGTATTGTACAATTCCCTTAGCACGTGGTATCTCTAGAAGTGATACGTTGGAAAATGTGTTACAAAATGCTAAAGAGATTTCTGAAAAAGGTATTAAAGAAATTGTATTGACTGGTGTAAACATTGGCGATTATGGGAAAGGCGAGTTTGGCAATAAAAAACATGAGCATACTTTTCTAGAATTGGTTAAGGAACTGGATAAAGTTGAAGGAATTCATCGTTTACGAATCTCTTCCATTGAGCCAAATTTATTAAAAGATGAAACTATCGAATTTGTAGGAAACTCAGATACGTTTGTTCCACACTTTCATATTCCATTACAAAGCGGGAGCGATGTTTTGTTAAAAAAAATGAAGCGTCGTTATTTACGAAATGTATATACTAATAGAGTCAACAAAATTAAAGAAGTGATGCCCAACGCTTGTATAGGTGTAGATGTAATTGTTGGTTTCCCTGGTGAAACAGAAGAACTTTTCTTAGAAACCTACAATTACTTAAATGAGATGAACATCTCTTATCTTCACGTGTTTACCTATTCTGAAAGACCAAATACAGAAGCGGTTTTATTAGATGGAATTGTTCCTAAGAACGTTCGTTCAAAACGTAGTAAAATGCTCCGTGGTTTATCTGTAAAAAAACGGAGAGCTTTTTATGAAACTCAAATTGGTAATACGCTAACGGTTTTGTTTGAAAGTGAAAACAAAGAAGGGTATATCCATGGGTTTACTGAAAATTATGTAAAAGTAAAGACTCCTTGGAATCCAGCTTTAGTAAATACTTTACATAAAGTGACTCTAACTAAGATAGATGAAGGTGGAATGGTTCGTTTTGATTTTGTAAAAGAAGTTGTAGCTTTATAGAAATCAAAAAAGCTATGAAAAAACTACTATTTGTCTTTCTCTCTTTAACTTTATTAAGCTGTGAAACGTCTGTAAAGAAAGAAGAAAGAAAAACTACCGTTATTAAAGAAGCTCCTAAAGAAATAGTAGTAGAGAAAAAGGTCGAAAAAATAGACAACACATTAGTTCGCTTACAAAGAAATCCTTGCTCTGGAGATTGTCCCGTTTTTGAAGTGACAATTACTAAAGATAGCACACTCACATACAAAGGAATACAGTATACAAATATAAAGGGAGCGCATACCCTAAAACTTTCTGAAGAACAATATTATAAGCTTTCAAAAATCTTAGACAAATCTAAATTTGCCAAGCTTAAAGATAGGTATGCTACTAGCGGCACTAAAGATTTTCCGGAAACTGTTATTCGTTATCAAGGAAAAAAAGTGACTGTTCGTCTTTGGAAAGATGCTCCTGATAGGCTTACCGATATTTATGTATTTATAGAAGATATATTATACAGTAACAAGTATTTAAAGTAATGTCAAAAGTCCATGTTTATTGTATGCCAGGTTTAGGAGCTAGTCCAAAAATTTTTGAGCACCTTGCATTGCCTGAAAATCTTTTTGAAATACATCTTTTATCATGGAAAATTCCACTATCTATAAAAGAAAGCATAGAGGATTATGCAAAACGAATGTGTGAAGACATCATTCATCCAAACCCTGTTATTATTGGTGTTTCTTTTGGAGGGATGCTAGCGCAGGAAATAAGTAAGTTAATCGATGTAAAACATACTATTATTATTTCGAGCGTAAAAACACATCACGAATTACCCAATAGGTTGAAATTTGCCAAGGCCACTAAAGTTTATAAATTATTTCCTACTTGGTTTGTAGAAAATATTGAAGAATTTACAAAGTACTTTTTTGGTGACTATTTAAAAAAACGTGCTGAGCTCTACAAAATGTACTTATCTGTAAGAAATAAGCTGTACATGCAATGGGCCATATACAATGTACTACATTGGCAACAAGAAGAACCCATAAAAAACCTAACACATATTCATGGTTTAGATGACAATGTTTTTCCTGTAAAACATATCAAAAACTTTATTCCAGTAGAAAAAGGTACCCATGTAATGATTTTGATGAAAGCAAAAACAATTTCACAAATAATTTGCAATACTTTAACTTGATAAGTACTTAACAATTGCTTAATTTTAGTTCTCACTAAAATGAAGTAGTTTATGTCTAAATTTACACGTTCTTTATCATTCTATTCAGTAACTATAACTGCGTTACTTTTTATCAATGCAATGTATGTTTCAGATATTGGTCCTAAGAGTACTGCTGAAACTTATACTATTAAAGCCTTAGAACTTCCAAAAGATTTGCATCTCGCAGGAGAGAGAGTACCCATAGAGAGGCAAGATATTAGAGAGCGTATGGATCGTGAGCTTTTAGTAAATACCTATTGGCAATCTAATGGACTACTGATGATAAAGAGAGCACATAAATTCTTTCCTATTATAGAACCTTTATTAAAGAAATACGGGCTCCCTGATGACTTTAAATACCTAGCTGTAGCGGAAAGTGGGTTGCAAAATAATTCATCTTCAGCAGGCGCTTCTGGCTTTTGGCATTTTTTAAAGCATTCTGCTAGAGAATATGGACTAGAAGTCAATAAAAATGTAGATGAACGTTATCATTTAGAAAAAGCGACAAAAGTTGCTGCCGATTATTTAAAAAAATCTAAAGATCGCTTTGGTAGTTGGACATTAGCTGCTGCTGCATATAATGCAGGAAATGCACGAATCGCTAGAAGGCTAAAAACACAACAAGTAACAGATTATTATGATGTTTTATTAAACGCCGAAACTTCTAGATATATTTTTAGAATTATTGCTTTAAAAGAAGTAATGTCTAATCCTAAAAAATATGGTTTCGAGTTTGAAAAAGAAGATTTATACATTTTACCTAAAACAAGAATAGTAAAAGTAGATACAGTCATTCGAAATATTGCTTCTTTTGCCAAGCAATTTGGTACTAACTATAAAGAATTGAAACTTCACAATCCTTGGTTACGTCAGAATAGATTAAATAATAAATCAAGAAGATTATATGAAATTAAGATTCCAATTAAGTAGGGATATAAAAAAAGCCTATCAAAATTGATAGGCTTTTCTTTAAAAAATTAACTAAGTATATATTAAATTACTTTTACATTTACTGCGTTTAATCCTTTTCTTCCATCTTGTAAGTCAAATTCTACTTCATCATTTTCACGAATTTCATCGATCAATCCTGATACATGTACAAAATGTTCTGTGTTGTTTCCTTCTTCTACGATAAATCCAAATCCTTTAGATTCGTTGAAAAATTTTACGGTACCTTTACTCATAATATTGTTTTAATTGTTGCATACTTAATTATAGGCAACTTATTTATTGAGCGGCAAAGCTACATTAAATTTATTTATTAATCCTTAAAATATTGATTTTCTTTTATTTATACTTAAAAAAGCTAAATCATTTAAAATCAACTCACCATTTGCTTTACTCTACCGACTATGCCTGAAGTCAACTGCACTTTAATTCCATGTGGGTGATTAGAAGCGTTTGTTAAAATGCGTTTTACAGTCCCTTGAGTCAATTCACCTGTCCTTTGATGGTGCTTTTGTACAACTGCGACTTCACTTCCAATTTTAATATTTTTTCTTTGAGTACCTTCCATTAAAACTCACTTTTTACTTTTTCAAATTCTACGACAATTTCTTCTAATACTTGTTTAGCAGATTTAATCTCATGGATTAATCCAGCTACTTGACCAATTTCTAGTTCTCCATTATCCAAATCACCCTCAAACATCCCTTTCTTTGCTCTTGCCCTTCCTAACAATTCCTTAATTTCATCAATAGTAGGGTTCTGTTGATACAATTCTTGAACTTGATTGTAAAAATTATTTTTAACCAATCTAACTGGGGCTAATTCTTTTAGGGTCAAATGTGTATCTCCATCTTTAACATTGATAATAGTTTGCTTAAAATTATCATGAGCAGATGATTCTATAGTTGCTGCAAAACGACTGCCAATTTGTACTCCATCTGCTCCTAAAACCAACGCTGCTAACATTCCTCTACCCGATCCAATACCTCCAGCTGCAATTACAGGTACACTAAGCGCTTCTTTTACCATGGGTATTAATGTAAACGTTGTTGTTTCTTCCCTACCGTTATGTCCGCCAGCTTCAAAACCTTCACAAACTACCGCATCTACTCCAGCTAACTCTGACTTTAAAGCAAACTTTACAGAACTTACTACATGAACCACAATAATTCCATTCTCTTTTAAAAATGAAGTCCAAGTTTTAGGGTTTCCTGCTGATGTAAATACAATTTTTACTCCTTCCTCTACAATAATATCCATAATCTCTTTAATCTGTGGATATAGCATCGGAACATTTACCCCAAAAGGTTTATCGGTCGCTTTTTTACATTTTTGAATATGTTCTCTGAGTACTTCAGGGTACATTGAGCCTGATCCAATTAAGCCTAAACCGCCTGCATTACTAACTGCCGAAGCTAACTTCCATCCACTTACCCATATCATTCCACCTTGAACAATGGGATATTTAATACCAAAAAGTTCTGTTATTTTATTTGTCATTTATCTTTTAATAAGCTTAAATGTTTTGTATTCTGATTGATGTATCATTTTTAGAATATAAATTCCTCGAGAAAGACTAGAAACATCGATTGAGTTTGAGGTTAAATCTATATATGAAATTACTTTTTTTCCTATTACATTATAAACGTCTATTTGATACTCGGATTGATTATTTGTAAATGTAAATGACAATTGGTTACTAACTGGATTAGGGTATATATTTACATCCTTCAACCCAATATCATTCTGTTCACTTAATACTGTATATGCCAATTGAAAATCAGGTATTCCATATCCAAAATTATTGTCGGGTACAGTAGCTCTATCTGCACTATTTTTTATGGTTTGAATAATTTCCTCACTTGTTTTATTAGGAAATGCTTGCCATAAACAGGCTACAGACCCCGCCATAATTGGTGATGAAAAAGATGTACCACTAGCACTCGTTGGATTTCCTGATATATAATTGATGATTCCAGAACTACGTCCCTGAGCCATAACATCTGGCTTAATTCTATTATCAAAAGTAGGTCCTCTAGAGCTAAAAGAAGCTAAATTTCTAGAAGCATCTACTGCTCCTACTGTTAATATAGATGGAGCATCTGCTGGGGCGGTAACATAAAACCAAGCACTACTTCCAGAATTCCCTGCAGAATTTACTAATAACATTCCTCTACTAGCTGCTAGTTCTGCTCCTCTACTAATAAAAGTGGTTTTTCCATCCATATCAGCATAGGTATAATTATAATTACTATTATCAAAAGTAGAATATCCTAAAGAAGTATTAATAACATCAACCCCCAAACTATCTGCTTTTTCTGCAGCTTCTACCCAAAGACTTTCTTCTAAAGGGGTTTCTCTTTGATAATCTTCAGTAATAAACAAATAGAAAGATGCATCTGGTGCAGTACCTACGAATTGATTTTCTAGATAGCCTCCAATATCTGATAAAACATGAGTTCCATGAGAGTCTCTACTATAAAAATTATTCGTTCTTTCTACAAAATTATACCCGCCAAGAATCTTATTATGATCTCTTAATCTTTGAAAACCACTAAGCGTATTTACATTTGGAAATCCAGCGTCTAAAATAGCTATAATCATTCCATCTCCAGTATACCCCTCTTCGTGTAAGTAATCTCCTTTGAGCATTTCTATTTGATTTGTAGCATTGCCATAATTAAAATTTTCATTCGTATTTAATTTCTCTAAATGATGAGCTGTTTGTTGCTGAGAAACACCTCTATTATTTAATAATTTATTTGCAAAATCAATTTTTAAAACAAATGAAAACAAGGTTTCTAGTCCATCTATATCAGATTGATTTCCTCTTACATGAATCGCATTTAGCCATTTAGATTTTGCTAGCACAGTAATTCCGGTAACATTTTTAATGGCATTGTAATAAGTAATGTCTATGGGTACGTCTGTGAAATCAACTGAAATATTTTGTTTACTTCTTCTATCTAATGCCCTTTGAGAGAGCATTGAAGTTGGATTATTTAAAAAAGTACTCGCATTAGGTTTATCTACAAAATAGACCCAAGCATCTTCTTGCGCAAACAGTATTGAACTATAAATAAAACAAAGAAAAAGAAGTACTTTTTGCATAGGTCTAAAATACTGCTTTTTGCTTCAATCTAAAAAAAATTAAGAGATAACTCCAGAGCCTAGTAATTCTTCGCTCTGATACCATGCTACAAATTGACCTTCTTGAATTGCAGATTGAGGATTCTCAAATTCGACAAACAATCCATTTTCCACTTTGTGTAAAGTTGCTTTTTCCAATACCTGACGATAACGTATTCTGGCTTCTACCACCATAGTTTCATCAGTTTTCAAAGCTAAATCTTCACGAATCCAGTGTAATTCTTTATCTGAGACAAATAATACACTTCTGTAAAGACCCTTATGGTTTTTACCCTCTCCAGTATAAATCACATTTTCATTCACATCTGTTTCAATAACAAACAATGGTTCTTTTGTGCCTCCAACAGCTAGACCTTTACGCTGTCCTTTTGTAAAATAATGAGCTCCTTGATGCTTTCCAACTACTTTCCCGTCACTTTTTGAATATTGGTACTTTGTAGCATAAAAGTCTAATTCTTCTTGCTTATTTTCAAAATGAGGAATAGTTTTTTGAAATTGCATCGCAGTATCTGGTATTTGAATTATCACTCCTTCTTTAGGTTCTAATTTTTGTTGCAAAAATTCTGGCAGTCTTACTTTACCAATAAAACATAAACCTTGAGAATCTTTCTTCTCTGCTGTAATCAAATCAGCTTTCTTTGCAATTTCTCTCACTTCCGGCTTGGTTAAATTTCCAATTGGAAACAATGCTTTTGCAAGTTGCTGTTGAGACAGTTGACATAAAAAATAAGATTGATCTTTATTTTTATCTTTTCCTCCAAGTAACTTATATACCATTTTGCCATCTATTTCTTCTTCCTCTTTACGGCAATAATGACCTGTAGCAACATAATCGGCTCCCAGATTCATAGCAATATCCATAAAAACATCAAACTTTATTTCTCGATTACATAAAACATCAGGATTAGGTGTTCTTCCCTTTTCATATTCATTAAACATGTAATCTACAATACGCTCTTTATATTGTTCGCTTAAATCTACCACTTGAAAAGGAATCCCAAGTTTCTCTGCAACAATCATGGCATCATTACTATCTTCTAGCCAGGGGCATTCATTTGATATGGTCACAGAATCGTCGTGCCAATTTTTCATAAATAAGCCAATTACCTCATACCCTTGTTCTTTTAACAGGTATGCGGTTACACTACTATCTACTCCACCAGAAAGACCTACGATTACTCTTTGCATTTTGCATTTAAATTGGCTACAAAATTACGAATAAGATTTAGATATTTTTATTTAAAGAATTGATTGAGTTATTGAGGGAATTGATGGCTTCTTTTAAAAACAATTTTAGTCGTATTATCTGTAGAAGTCATTGTTAAAAAAGCCTCGGATATTTTAAACTTCCAAAAGTCAAAAGAGTTCCCTTTTCCATAATTAATCATTTGAATTTCAGGCTTATGCCCATGCACTTTATAGACTCCATATTTTTTATCTATTGGCATATTATACTGAACATAAGTATTGTCCCATCTAAAATGAATCATTGCTTTTTCTGGGGCATTAATAGTGTTAGTTTTATCAACATCATTTTCTATAAACTCTTTTAGTTCCCATAAACCCATCAATTGATTTCCTTCAGATATTGGCAACTTTTCTATTTTCTTAAGAAAAACAATAACTGTATCTCCTTCTTCATTTCGTTTCCATGTCATTTTTTTTTCTTCTAGAGAGTATTGAAAAGGGTCATAAGCATCAGAAATACCATTACTGTTCACAATGCTTAATTTATCTTTTTTTAATTCCCATGAGCCCACAGAATGCTGCAACCAACCATTACCCGACGTTTGAGTTCCATCTGTATTAAAACGCATCCACCTTGCTACTGGAGTCATTTGATTAGAGCCCATTTCAACTTTCTCCACAAGCCACAAACCCTCTATAGAAGCAATTGTATTTGCTTTCTGACAAGACAATAAAAGGATTGTAATAAAGGCGAAGATTGTAAATAGCTTTTTCATGTGAACACGGTTAGTTGATGTTATATAACATCAATAAATACGCCAAGAATGGAAAAGTGTTACAGGAATATGACTAATTTAACGTTTTCTTAAGTGTCTTTTAACGTGTTATAAGATTTCTATGGATTTGAACTTGTAGTTTAATAAGATGCACTCACATAAAAAAGTAAGCCTTTTCATCATCATCTTTTCTTCATTAGTTCTTGTTATTTTTCTTTATAGGCTTAAATTTTTTTAATTCTCTTTTTTTCTTTTCATCCACAATCTCACCGTCCATAAAAAATTCCCATTTACCATAACGTTTTCCATTTCTATATATACCTCTTTCTCTTAAGTTTCCATTGAGTTCAAAATATTTAGCTGCTCCGTTTAATACATTATCTTTAAAGGTAACCTCCTCTATGAGAATTCCATCGTCTGAGTATTTTTTAGAAAGACCATTTTTCATTCCATTTTTATATTGAGTCTCTTCTAACAATTTCCCATTACTATAATAATTTTTAACAATACCGTCTAACTTTCCGTCTGTATAAAATTCCTCAGAAAATAGTTTTCCGTTCGAAAAGTAGTAGGTCCAAGGTCCAACTCTATTTCTAAGGACCATCCATCCTTTACTCCTTAATTTACCATTTAATGTATAGAACTTAACATAAGCAGAATCTGTCTGAGGTTTAAATGTTTTTACTGCCGTTGGATATTTAGAGGTTCGTACATCATAGTATTTAAATGTACCTATTTCTTTACCATCCTTAAATTTTCCAACATATCGAATTCGCTTATTTTTATAGTACTTTTTCCAAACACCAGTTCTCTTTTTATTTTGATCAAATTGGTTAATTTTTTGCGCAATTATATTACTACTAGAAAAAAAACTAGCAGTAAAGCATAAAACAAAAACAAGACTTTTTATCTTTAGCATTCATTACATTTTAAAGTAAATATACATATTTCACTGAATTCCTATGTCTTTAGATTATTTAACATCCGAACTTAATAACATAGAAAACGCTAAAAGAGAAAACAGACAAAGAGTGGCAAATATTGTTTGTGAGCAAAAAGAATTATTTAGCCCTTTGGTGAAAATCACTTTTCAAGTAACAAAAAAAGTATCCATTAAAGCTGCTTGGATATTGGAATGGATTTGTACGCATAATGACTTGTCTTTAATAATTCCGCATCTTGATTTCTTTACCGCTCATTTAAAAAATCTAACGTATGACAGTGCTATTCGCCCATGTGCAAAAATTTGTGAGCATATTGCTACTGCTTATTTTAAAAATGATGAGTTATTTCAAAAACATCTCACAGAGAAACATATACAGTTTATTATTGAAACAGGATTTGATTGGCTTATTACCGAACAAAAAATTGCTGTTAGAGCTTATACTATGAATACTTTATTTCTATTTGGAAAAGAGCAAAATTGGATTCATCCAGAATTAGAGCATTTGATTAGAACCAAGATTATTCATGAAAGTAAAGGATGTAAAGCTAGGGGAAGGTTTATTCTAGAGCAGATAGAAAAGCATAGAAAAATCACTTAGTATAAAGTATATTTTAATCTTTCATAAAATTACCTTGCCTCATAAATTTTAATCAATAATAAATTAGCAATATTCCTAGCTCGCTCTTTGGCTTCAGATGCTTTTATTCCAAGAAAAAGAGCATCTACTGTGTCAACCCAAATTGACAGCCATCTTTCGAAATGAGCTTTACTAATGGTGTGATTGAAGCTATTATCAACGTCTTTATGAGCTTTCATTGGATCACCTTTATACTTTCTATTAAAAAATAAATTAGATTGCCAGAAATCTGTTAGTTTTTGAAGATGCAACTCCCATTTTTCATTTGGAATCACTTTTAAAAATATAGGACCTATAAAATCGTCTTGTTTAATCTTACTATAAAATGTAGATACTAACACATAAACATCCTCTCTATTTGTAATATCTTTTCTATTCATAGTGATTAATAGATCTAATAAAATTTAAAAAGTTAAATGTACGGTATAAAGTAATATTACACCAAAGCAAAAAATGAATCAATTTAATGCTAAATCATCTCTTGTAATTCAGTATTTTTGCATTTTTCAACACAACAACAAAAAATGAATATTTCTCAGCTTAATGCTATTTCACCAATTGACGGTAGATACCGTAATAAAGTTTCTGATTTAGCTAACTACTTTTCTGAAGAAGCTTTAATAAAATATAGAGTTCTTATTGAAATTGAATATTTTATTGCTCTATGCGAAATTCCTTTGCCTCAACTTTCTAACTTTGATGTTTCTTTATTTAAAGAGTTAAGAAAAATTTATACAAATTTCTCTTCTGAAGATGCTCAAAAAATAAAAGATATTGAAAAGATAACAAATCATGATGTAAAAGCTGTTGAATATTTTATCAAAGAAAAATTTGATGTCCTTGGTATACAATCATATAAAGAGTTTATTCATTTTGGATTGACCTCTCAAGACATTAACAATACTGCTATTCCATTATCTATAAAAGATGCGATTGCTGAAGTATATCTCGGCACTATAAATACACTTGTTGACAGGCTAAAAGAATTAGCTATTGAATGGAAAGATATTTCTATGTTGGCAAGAACTCATGGACAGCCTGCTTCGCCAACAAGATTAGGTAAAGAAATTGAAGTTTTTGTAGTACGATTAGAAGAGCAACTTAAGTATTTAAATACAATCCCTGATGCTGCGAAATTTGGAGGAGCTACAGGAAATTATAATGCTCATAAAGTAGCTTACCCAACAATCGATTGGAAATCATTTGGGAATCATTTCGTAAACAATCAACTAAAATTACATCATTCTTTTCCTACAACACAGATAGAGCACTACGATCATATGGCTGCTTTATTTGATTGTTTAAAGCGTATTAATACTGTTATTATCGATTTAGATAGAGATATTTGGACCTACGTGTCTATGGAGTATTTCAAACAAAAAATAAAAGCTGGAGAAGTCGGTTCTTCTGCAATGCCTCACAAAGTAAACCCAATTGATTTTGAAAATTCTGAAGGAAACTTAGGTATTGCTAATGCTATTTTTGAACATTTATCAGCTAAACTTCCTTTATCTCGTTTACAAAGAGATTTAACAGATAGTACAGTATTAAGAAATATCGGTGTTCCATTCGGCCACACACTTATTGGATTTGCCTCTACACTAAAAGGATTAAATAAATTACTCTTAAATATAGAGAAATTTGAAGAAGATTTAGAAGATAATTGGGCAGTAGTTGCTGAAGCAATTCAAACTATACTAAGAAGAGAAGCATATCCAAACCCATATGAAGCACTTAAGGGGTTGACAAGAACCAATGAAAAAATAAATCAGAATTCTATCGCTAATTTTATTGACACTTTAGAGGTTTCTAATGCTATTAAAGAAGAGTTAAAAAAAATTACTCCCTCAAACTACACTGGAATTTAATGAGAAAGCTTTTTTTACTTTTCTGTTTAGTAATATTAGTTGCAGCCTGTGAAACTAAACCTAAAGGAGATGCAAGTCGATTTAAACAAGGTGTTTTTGAAATTCCTGCTGGCAAAGGCTATAGTAAAACAACTATTATTAGAAAAGATAGTCTTCAAATAGAAGAATATACAAAATATATAGATGTTACTAAAGATGGGGTTGCTAGCAAAAAAGAAGTAAAGAAAATTGACACCTTATACATAACATGGAAGAATAATTTTTTCTACACGCTAAGAATGAAATCGCCTAAAAAGGAACTAGATAAAGATCCTTTTTTTATACAGATTACAAAAGTTACAGACAGTTCTTATAATTTTACTGCTAAGATTGGGTTTTCAAAATTCAAACAAAACGGTACCGTATATAAAATAAAATAGTATGGAAATATTTTTAAGCGCAGATGCTTGGATAGCTCTACTAACATTAACATTTTTGGAAATTATTTTAGGGATTGATAATATTATTTTTATTTCAATTTCTGCAAATAAATTGCCTGAACATCAGCGAAAGAAAGCAACTTTTATAGGACTGGCATTAGCAATGATTACAAGAATTGGATTGTTGTTTAGTATTTCTTATTTGATTGCTATGAAAGATCCATTTTGGACGATAGATTTTTCTTGGTTAAAAGTTGGGGTAACTGGTCAGAGTTTAATCTTGTTTGTTGGAGGGTTGTTTTTACTTTATAAGAGCACCAAAGAGATTCGACATAAAATGGATAAAGTTGAATCTACCAAAAATGAAGAAAAACCTAAAAAGTTAGTTTCCTTTACAAATGTTATTATTCAAATTATTTTAATTGATATCGTTTTTTCTTTTGATTCAATTCTAACTGCAGTGGGTATGACTAATGGTGTAGATGGTGCACTAATTATCATGGTTATAGCGGTTATTATATCGATGATTATAATGATGGTATTTGCAAACCCAGTAAGTAATTTTGTAAATAAGAATCCAACAATACAAATGCTAGCATTATCGTTTCTTATATTAATTGGATTTATGTTAGTAACAGAAGCGGCACATTTATCTCATGCAGAAATTTTTAACAAAACTGTAGGGGCTATTCCAAAAGGTTATTTGTATTTTGCCATCGCATTTTCATTAGGAGTAGAAATGTTAAATATGAAGATTAGAAAAAAATAACTTGAGAAAAACTATAATAAAATATAGCATTATTCTTTTATCAGCTGTCGTTTTTTTACCTGCAGCTGTTCAGTTATTGCACATTTTTAATGATCACGAGCATACCGTTTGTGTTTCTAAAAATGACGCTCATTTTCATCAAAAAGACTTAGATTGTGTACTTTGCCATTTACAGGGTGAAACCTATTGGGTTTCGAATGAAATCGATTTTGTAGCCCTTAAAAATGAGCTGTTAGTATTTAACAATAAACCATATAATTTTCTTTCAAATTATCAGCAATTATCTTTCTCATTAAGAGGACCTCCAGTTTTTATCTGATTACAAAATTTTTTGTATAAGTTAAAAACCAATATCAATGTCAAAAAAAACGTATTTGATCTTGGCTTTTGTAAGTTTATCTACATTAGCTATGGGTCAAAGTTGTAATTACACTTTTAAAGGTGTAGTTAAAGATTTCCATGATGGGACTCCTATAATTGGAGCCACCTTACAAATTGAAAACTCAAAAAAATACACTACAACGGATAGTAAAGGGAATTTTGTGTTCAAAAATCTCTGCAATACTTCCTTTGTTGTAGTAGTTTCACATATATCTTGTGTTCCTAAAAAATTGAAAATCAATGTAAGAAAAGAACTTTTTAAAGAGATTCGCCTAGAGCATCATATTGAAGAATTAAGCGAAGTAACGTTAAAAGCAAAAGGAAATAAAAAAACAACGACGGCTCAAGAGACCATAATTAAAGAAGATGCATTAGAGCGATATAGTTCTATGAGCTTAGGAGATGCAATTAAAGAAATACCTGGTATTTCTTCCATCAATACTGGTAATTCTATTGTAAAACCTGTTATTAATGGTTTGCATAGTAGTAGAGTGTTGGTAATTACCAACAATGTTCGATTACAAGACCAAGAATGGGGTATAGAACATGCTCCTAATATTGATATTAATTCTGCTGGTAGCGTATCTGTAATTAAAGGTCCCAATGCTTTAGAATATGGTGGTGATGCCATTGGTGGTGTTATTGTGGTAAATCCGAGTAGAACCTTTGCTATAGATTCTATTTTTGGAAAAACACAATTAAATACCCAAAGTAATGGTCGCGGTTATGGATTCAATAGTTCTTTAACCAAAACCTATGAAAATGGGTGGTATGCAAACGGGCAAGCTTCTTACAGACGTTCTGGTGATTTTAACGCTCCAGATTATTCATTAACAAATACAGGAAATGAAGCTACTTCTTTTTCGCTATTTGCAGGTCGGAAAAAATTGGAATATGGGTATGAAATATATTATAGTTATTTAAAAAATGAGATTGCTATTTTACGTTCGTCACATATTGGTAATGTTGAGAACTTGGTAAATGCTATCAATTCTCAGCAACCCGCAATTATTGATGCATTTAGTTATGATATCAATGCTCCAAAGCAAAAAGTAACACATCAAATCTTTAAAGCAAATTTTTATCAACGATTTGAGGGCTATGGAAAGTTAGATATTCAATACGATTATCAAAACAACCATCGATTTGAATTTGATATTCGAGTAGGAGATGATCGCGATACACCTGCTATTGATTTACAATTACAAAGTCATGCCATAAAATCTACATTAAAATTAGATGCTGATTTTGACAAGGTTTATAAATTGGGAATTCTCGCTGGATTTCAAGAAAACTTTGCTAATCCAGATACTGGAGTACGTCGTTTGATTCCAGACTATCAAAAATATGATCTTGGTGTTTTTACCATTGGTAGTTTTAAACTAAATGACATGTTAAAACTCGAAGCAGGAATCCGTTATGACTTTAATCGAATTGATGCAAAGAAGTTTTATCAAACCTCTCGTTGGATTGAACGTGGATACGATGTAGACTTTGGACAACTAGTTATTGATGATCTTGGAACACAATTGCTTACTAACCCTGTTTTTAATTTTCATAATATCTCTGTTTCGGCAGGGATTGAATATGAGATTAATGACAAGAGTAGAACGATTTTCAATTATGGCTTATCGAATAGAGCTCCCAATCCTTCAGAATTATTTAGTGATGGGTTGCACCATTCTGCAGCGCGTATTGAGCTTGGAGATTTGCGCATTAAAAAGGAAACGTCTAACAGGATTTCTGGAACTTATACATACTTTGGAGAAAAAGCTTCGTTACATATAGAAGGTTTTTTTAACCATATACAAGATTTTATCTATTTAGAACCTTCAGGAGTAGAAACTACTATTAGAGGTGCTTTTCCTGTTTGGGAACAAAAACAAATTGATGCCACTTTATTTGGTATCGATTTTGATGTTACTCATTATATATCTAATATGTTTACTGTGCAGAATAAATCATCTTTTATTAAAGGGAAGGATTTAACAACTGATAGACCATTAATTGATATTCCTGCATTTAAAACAGTCAATATCATTCGATATGAAAATGAAAAATGGTCAAACTTTAGCGCTGAACTGCAAAGTGAATGGGTTTTTAGACAAAATAACTTCCCAAATAATAATTTTGAGGCTTATATTCCAAGAATTGATACTTTTGTTTTAGTTGACATTAGTACACCTCCTCCTGCATATCACATCTTAAATTTCAGAAGTGATTTTGATATAAAGATTTCAAAACAAAACCACGTAAGTGTTGCTTTTAGCATCAATAACTTACTAAACACTAATTATAGAGAATATTTAAACCGACTAAGATATTTTGCTGATGAACTTGGAAGGAATTTTATGATCCAACTAAAATTTAATTATTAACACATAAAAACAAAAAAATGAAAAATTTCAAATTATTAATATTAACATTATTAACAGTGACCATGTTTACCTCTTGTAATGATAATGATCCTGAACCAGTAAATGAAGAAGAAGTAATTACTACATTAATTGCTACACTAACTCCTCAAGGAAGTACTACTAGTATTGAACTTAGAAGTACCGATTTAGATGGTGATGGACCAAATGCTCCTGTAATTACAGTATCTGGAAATTTAACAGCGAATACAACCTATACTGGGGTGATGAGAGTGTTAAATGAAACAGAAACTCCTGCAGAGGAAATAACTGACGAAGTAGCAGCAGAAGACGATGAGCATCAATTCTTTTTTACACCTGCAAATAATATTGTAACCGTAGCATATGCAGATATGGATGGAGATGGAAATCCTGTTGGAATTAATTTTACTTTAACTACAGGAGCAGCAGGAACTGGAAACTTGACTATTACATTAGTTCATGAGCCTGTAAAAACTGCAGCTGGAGTTAGTGGTGGAGATATTACCAACGCTGGTGGAGAGATTGATGTAGAAGCTACATTTACTATTACTGTGCAATAAAGAAAATTTCCAAATATAAAAAGCGCTACATATGTAGCGCTTTTATATTTTATAAACTATTTGTTGTGAAATTATCTTACATGTTTCGTTTTCTTTAGCATACTTAAAACAATAAAAGATGCTAAAAAGAAAATAGCGAGAGCTAATACAGACCATTGCATAGATCCTGTAATAGATATTAGAATTCCATAGGTAACCATACCAATTACAATAGCTACTTTTTCAGTCACATCAAAAAAGCTAAAGTAAGATGCATGGTCTTCGGTTTCCGGTAATAGCTTAGAATAAGTAGATCGTGCTAACGATTGAATTGCTCCCATTACTAAACCAATTAAAGCCCCTAAGACATAAAAATACATATCCACATTGGGTGTGTCTTTTGTTAGATTAAATCCTATAAAACAAACCAACGTCCATATAGCAATAATAATTTTAAGCGTTTTAATATTTCCAATTTTATTTGAAACTCTAGAAAATAAAAATGCTCCTAGAATTCCTACTATCTGAACTAATAAAATAGTTCCTATAAGATTTAATACTGGTAACCCTAGAACTGTTCCAAAAATTCCTGCCATTAGAATAATTGTTTGTACGCCAATACTTAACAAGAAAAAAGCAACTAAAAAAACTTTTAATTCAGGGTAAGAAAACAGCTCTTTAGCTACTATTGATATCTCACGAAGTCCTTTCTTAAAATAGTTGTCTTTTGGCAATGACACCTTCTCTGTATCTGGCAATCTTTTATAAGTAATTTGCGCAAAACCAATCCACCAAAGTCCAACTAATAAAAAAGAAATTCTTGAACCCACTGCTTTATCATACATTCCAAAAACTGAAGTTTCAATCAGAACTAAACATAATAGAAGCAACAAAATAGAACCTGTATATCCTAACATAAAACCTTTAGCGCTTACATTATCTTGTTGCTCTGGGTGTGCTATTTCAGGTAAATATGCGTTATAAAAAACTATACTACCCCAGAATCCTATACTTGCCAAAATTGTAAACACAATACCAACCCATAATGTTTCTTTTCCTGTAAAGAAAAATAGAGCCATTACAGAAACAGAACCTAATAAGCAGAATCCTTTTAGAAATTTTTTCTTGCTTCCTGAATAATCTGCAATTCCTGATAACATGGGTGAAATAAAAGCGACGACTAAGAATGAAAAAGCTAGTGCATAATTATATAATGTGGTTGGTGTCCATAGTGTATTTAAAAACTCAATCTTACCATCAGCATTGGCAAAGCCTTCAGCTTCAGTTAATCCTGCATAATAAATAGGAAATACCGCAGTACTAATTACTAATGAATACACAGAATTTGCCCAATCGTAAAAAGCCCAAGCATTGATTAATTTTTTATCGCCAATTTTTAACATAGTATAGAAATTAAAAAACCGCTCTAATTATTTAGAACGGTTTACAAGATATAAATATTTATGGCATTATTTCCCCGTAGTTTTACTTTGCTCATTATATAATTTTGCTAATCTCGTTGCTTCTGGTAAATACGCTCTCAAAGTTTTTATTCTAGAGTCATTTGAAGGGTGGGTACTTAAGATTTGAGGTGGCGCTTTTTTCCCTTTAGAACCTGCACTCATTCTAACCCAAACTTCTGCTGCCTCAGCTCCATTATATCCTGCCATAATCATAAAAACGAGTCCTAATTTATCAGCTTCTGTTTCATGTGTTCTACTAAAAGCGAGCATCCCTACTCCACTACCAAGCCCGTATGCGGTATTCCATATTTTTTGTGCATTATCGCTTTTACTAGAAGTTCCTAAAGCCACAGCTATACCTCCTAATTGTTGTAACTGACCTGAGGACATTCTTTCTTGTCCGTGTTTTGCAAAAGCATGTGCAACTTCATGTCCCATAACAGCTGCGATTCCATCTTCATTAGCACAAATAGGTAAAATACCTGTATAGAAAACAACTTTTCCTCCAGGCAAACACCAAGCATTTACAGTTTTATCCTCTATTAAATTAAACTCCCACTTATAAGAATCAGCTTCCTTTTGCATATTATTGGCTCTCATAAAACGATCTACTGCTGCAGAGACCTTAGCTCCAATTTCTTTTATCTGAGCCGTTTGTGTTTTATCCGTAGATAACTTATTTTTCTCTAAAAATCCTTTGTATTGAGCAAAGCTTGCTGGTAATACCTGGGCATCTTTAACAAAATTTATTCGCTTTCTTCCAGTAATAGGCACAGTACTACATTCTACTAACAAGAAACTAACAAGCACCAGTATCAGTATTTTTTTCATTATTTATTTCATCTTATATTATCTAACTATTAGGACACAAATCATTAATTTAGTCACATAATTAGTTTGTTATTTTAATTGTTTAAAATTACATATTCTATTTTATTAAAAACAATTTTGTGAATGGATTTATTGTCTCAGCAAAAAAAATTAACTCCTAGTTTAGTAATTCCAAAACCTGTAGTTGTATTTTCTAAAGTTTTAGGAGCTATATCTCCTAGCTTAGCAATACGGTTAGCCGCAAAAATATTTACTACTCCTATTCGTTTTAAAACCCCGCAAAGAGAACTGGTAATGGAGTCTAGTGCTCAAAAAAAGAAACTCACAGTTAAAGAAATAAGAAAAGAGATTCATGTACTATCGTATGGCTACTCAAAAAGAAAAGTCTTATTGGTTCATGGTTGGGCAGGTAGAAGTACACAACTTTTTTCTTTTGCCGATAAATTGTTAGAAAAAGGTTTTATGGTTATTTCTTTTGATGGACCTGCACATAGCAAGTCTTCTGGAAAGACTACTAATATGGTTGAGTTTCTTACTACTATTAAAAAAATAGATCAAGAATACGGTCCTTTTGAAGCTGCAATTGGGCATTCCTTTGGTGGTATGTGTTTGTATAATGCTGTTGCTAAATTTTTATCTATCAATGCTCTTGTTACCATTGGTTCGGGAGATAAAGTAACAAATATTTTAAAGTTATTTGTAAAAAACTTAGGCCATAAAGAAGAATTACATCCAAAATTACAAAGCTATTTAGAAAAAAAATGGCAAGTAAAAGTTGTAGACTTTGACAGTAGTCAAATGGTCAAAAAAATTACAATTCCAACGATGATTATTCACGACACAGATGATGGAGATGTGCCCGTAAGGTATGCGCATGAAATACGTCAAAACTCACAGAGTGGCAATATTTTAATCACTCATGGATTAGGGCATACCAAAATTTTGAGAGACAAGGGTATTGTAAACAGAACTGTTAATTTTATTATACAAAACACATGAAAAAAATAACCTTATTGTTTATAATTGTAATCTTTAGTAGTTGCAATGGATTTGCACAAAAAAAAGAAACTAGCAAAAAAGAAAAGAAAGTTTACAAAGTAACACGAACAGATGCTGAGTGGAAAAAAGTACTTACTAAAATGGAGTACTATGTTTTAAGAGAAGCAGGTACAGAGAGCCCTTTTACTAGTTCACTGAATAAGAATTACAAAGTAGGTACATATGTCTGTACTGGCTGTAAAACACCTTTATATAAATCTGAGCATAAATTTGATTCTGGTACTGGCTGGCCATCTTTTGATAGAGCAATAGGCAATGCAGTAGAGTTAGACGTAGATTATAAGATTGGCTATGCAAGAACAGAGTTAAAATGTAATACTTGTGGTGGTCATTTAGGTCATTCTTTTGATGATGGTCCGAAAAAAACTACTGGAAAAAGACATTGTATTAATGGAGTTGCTTTAAAATTTGTTCCAAAAAAATGATTTAATTTTTCTAAATCGAAACTACTTTTTAAGGTATTTATGAAAAATAACTATTTATTTACCTCAGAGCGATTGGGTTTTAGAAATTGGCAAAAGACTGATCTAGATGCTATGTCTGTAATTAGTGCCGACCCAGAGGTTATGAATTACTTCCCTTCTACTCAAGACAAAAAACATACTCAAGAATTTATAAATCGAATGCAATCTCAATTTGATAAAAATGGATTTTGTTATTTTGCTGTAGAGTTATTAAAAACAAAGGAGTTTATTGGTTTTATTGGAATTTGTGAACAGCATTATAAAACTGACTTTAATCCAGCAGTAGATATTGGATGGAGACTTCATAAAAAATTCTGGTTTAACGGGTATGCAACAGAAGGAGCTCGTGCTTGTTTAACTTTTGCTTTTAAAACTATAGGACTAAAAAAAATAGTTTCTGTAGCTAGTAAAGGTAATCTGGCATCCATAGCTGTTATGAAAAAAGTGGGAATGACTAAAGTGAAGGAGTTTGAACATCCTTTATTATTAGAGCACAAAGATTTAAAGTATTGTGTTCTCTATGAGATTAAAACTTAACTTCCTTCAAACCAAGCTTTAAAAGTAACTACCTTTTCTCTACTTACTATAATCTCTTTTTCGGATTTAAAATTGGTTGATATTTTTAATCTACTATTCGAAAATACAATCACATCATTAATAGCATGTATATTGAGTATAAACGTTCTATTTACCCTAAAAAATATAGCGCTATCTAGTACATTAGAAAGATCTTCAAGTTTAAAATCTAATATGTATTTTTTGTTTTCTTTTGTCACTAAATAAACCGTTCTTCCTTCAGCAAAAAACAATGCGATTTCTTCTGTTTTAATTGAATGAATATGATTCCCTAGTTTAACTAAAAAACGGTCTTTACTTTTCTTCTTAGCAATCATTTTCTCTACATTTTTCATAGTACTCCCAGAAGAGTAAATGTTCTTTAAAGAAGTGTATTTTTTTAAAGCGTTAGAAATGTCTGTAAACGTAATTGGCTTTAGAATATAATCTACGCTATTAACTTTAAATGCATCAATAGCATATTCATCAAAAGCAGTTGTAAAAATTACAGGAGCATTAATGTCTGTTTGATGAAAGATTTCAAAACTTAACCCATCAGTTAATTGAATATCCATAAATACTATATCTACTTGCTCTTTAGAATTAAACCATTCGACAGCATCTTTGATACTCGACAATAGAGCTGTTATTCTAATAGTGGCATCAAACTTTAAAAGATATCTTTCTAGCTTTTCAGCTGCTAATTTTTCATCTTCTATAATTACTATCTTCATAGATTAATCTTTAATTAGTAATTTAGGTATGCTCAAAGTTCTATAAGTATTCATTTCATTTATTTTTATTTCTTCTAAACTGTATATCTTATAGGTGTTTATTATTTCTTCTACATCTAACAAACTAAATTTTGTTTGTATTTTATCTTCATATTCATAATTAAGTATCATATCAGATTTCGTTTCAGAAATAGTAATAACTAATGCTATATCCTTAGAGACGATAGTTTGCTTTATAATTTTTTCAATTATGAATAAAAGTGATCCTGGCACTACCAAAAAATCTGATACTATTTCATTTTTTATCTGTAAACTACGGTATGGTAGTGAGTTAATAAGCTTTTCAAATTCCATTAATATCATTAATTCTTCTTTATATGGAAGAAGTTGTTTTTCTCTATTAGATAATAAATATCTATATATGCTTGCTAAGTAATCTATAAAGTCATCAGCTTTATCTTGATTATTTTTAACAAGGACTAATAATGCTTCAAAACTTTCAAAAAGCAAATCAGGATTAATACCTCTTTTAAACTCATTGAAATCAGCCTCTATGTGCTCTTTAATGAGTTCTTCTTGCTTTAGCTTATCTGTATTCATCTTATATAGGTACAAGTAACTGATATGAAGCATTATATAAATTAAAGTCAATACACTAAAAACGCTATTAAATATCAAAAGATCATCTAGAGTTGCTGAAAAACCTACAATGTATTGATAGTACAATTTCATAGAAACAGTAACTAATAATACTGTTAATCCCATTGAAAAAACAACTTGTAAAAGTATGCCTAATAATGTGTTTTTAAACTTTGGTAATCTTTTAAAAACTACGATTAGAAATCTAGAAAACTCTTGTATTAAATAAGACAACCCTATACATACATATAAATCTTCACCTAAAAATTGTTCTTGTAATTGCCCTACATTATTACTAAAAAGAATAATTAATAAGTAAACTACTACCCCACTAAAAATTGGGCTTAGTAACCTAAAAAGTGTACGATGTATAAATAATTTTTTCATTTTTTAAATGACAGGGATTTTAACAGAGAAAATTTTACCATTTGAGGTTGAAATACCCTCGTTATGCAGCAATAAATACCTAGCATTTATATTTTTTAATCCTATATTAAAAGAAGTAACCCCTATTGGTTTTTCGGTAATATTATTTTCTACAACAATGTATGCATTTATAGATTTTATGGTAATATGCAGCGGTTTCTTCTTATCCTTTTGATTATGCTTCACTGCATTTTCTACTAACATTTGAATTGCTAATGGAGGCACTTTTAGGTGTTTAATATTTTCTGAAACAGAAATGTCACAAGTAAAAGTATCTTCAAACCTTGTTTTAAGTAGGTATAAATAAGAATCTACAAACGCTAACTCGTCTTCTACAGTTATCAGTTTCTCTAGATAACTATTTAATGTGTATTGATACATTTTTGCAAGCTTTCGAATAAAAATTTGGGCTCGCTCCTTTTCTTTATAAACTAATGACGATATTGTATTTAAACTATTGAATAAGAAATGTGGACTTAATTGAGATTTAAGTGCAGATAATTGCAATTCAATTTGTTTTCTTTCTAGCCTTATAGATTCAATTTGTAGCGTTGTATATGTATAGTAAGAGTAAAGAAGAAAGTAAACAATTTGAAAAATTAAAATCAATATAAAAAGTACAATTCCCAGTTTTATCAACATAGGTTGAAAAACAGCCATAAAATTTAATGTATCGCTAGTGGTGTAATCAAACACATAAATTACAAATGATATTAGTAAAAAACTGAGAGAAAACAGTATTAAAATTCCAACTAAGAGTCGAGCTTCTATATACTTTCTCCAAGGTAAAAGCTTATCTAACAGTAATGAACAATTGTAAATAAGATAGCCTATAACAACTCCTATTGTAGCAGATAATATTACTTGTAAAGTTGAAAATGAAACAGGTTTTACTGCCTCACTTTCAACTAAATAAAAGCTAATTAGAAATCCAAGTACGGATCCAAATAAAATAATGGAAAGGTGTTTTTTAAACAAAACGGTTTTGGTTAGTTGAATTAATCTTAGCATGTATCTAAAGTAATCAATCTTACAGAAAAAGATTGATTACTTTAAATTTTTAATAAATAGCTTTCATTGCTCTACCTAAATACGTATCAGACTTGATACTCTTAGCGGCAGTCATATAAGCAGATTTTAATTTTTCTGAACCTCTTTTTACCCTTCCAGATAAAGAGATTAATACTTGAGATAAATAATGACTAGATTGTATATTTTTAGAAGCAGAAGAAATAACATTTATCATTTGTGCTTCAGTTAAGTTATTATTTTTTCCAATCTTTTTGTAGATAATTGTTGCATAATGATCTGAACTTACATTTTTATTTACAATCCCAAGTAATTTATTTAAAGATGTATCATCTAGTTTTTCGTCCAATAATTCTTTCACAACTTCAGTAGCATAATGGTCTGAACGTATATCATTCAAAGAAGTTAAGAACGTCTCTCTTACTTGACCAGAAACTTTATTAGAGCGTAATGCCTTCTTTAAAATTGTTGTCTTATAATGATCTGAATTTACTTGTTTAGAAAGAGACATAATCTTATTCATATTTGACGCATTCAAATCTCTATTATCCATAATAGTCTTTAAAATTTGAGCCATATAATGATCAGAGTCTACTTTTTCTGATATACTTAATAAGCTTCCTAATTGATTATCTGAAATATTTTTATCTCTAATTACTGTTTTTACTAACTGAGTTAAGTAATGGTCTGAATTAATATTTGAAGTTGCATTGATATATGCGCTAACTGTTCTCTCATTTGCTAAAAATGCTTTTTGATTACTCTTTAAAATTTGAGTTAAATAATAATCGGAATCAATTTCTTTACCTGCAGCGTTGATAACATTAACAAGTTCCTTGGTATTCAAATCTTTCTCAAGTAATAATGTAAAGTATTTCGATTTCACATAGTCACTTTCAATGATTCTTATTTCAGCTAAGACAGCCTTTACTCCTCCTTTTTTATAAAAACGGTTTACTCTACTTTGAGCAGCGACAATGGTAGTTCTTACAATATCAGGTAAGATATCTGCTAACCAATTTTTTCCATCTGGGTCATATGGTTTCTCAGACCATCCAATAAAGAATTTACGAGTTAACTTACCTCCTTCAGATTCTATAACCAGTCTTCTTCTTTTCCCAAATCTTGATTTCTTTATCTCAATAAACCCTCCTCTAGATATCGCTATAATATCTTTATCATCATCAGAGATTGTAATATCCCCTTCATACTCGATGCTAAAGTTTTGCTTACTATTTTTTACACGAATAGTATGCACACCACTTTCTGTATTTGTATATGATGTATAATTATTCTTTTGAGCTAATAATTCTGATGGATTCATTAAAAAAGTAACGAGTAAGGTAAATCCCCAGAAAAGTTTTTTTAGAATTGTTGCTGTTGTTTGCATGATTTTTGTTTTTCTATTTGATGGTTCAAATGTATCTCAGAACTTTACTTAAAAAAAACAAGATGTATTCAACCGTATTTTTTTTGTAGTGAATTGTCAATTCTTTGAATTTTGTATCTTACTGCTCGATATGCAGAAAATAGAAATTATTACAACATTAGAGAATAAGCATCAAGAACTCTTTGACTGGATTGAAAAACAACCCATAGATAAGTGGATTATTGGACCAAAAGATAAATGGACAAGTGGACAGCATATTTTACACCTAGTAAATAGCATCAAACTATTAAATAAAGCTTTAAGGGTTCCTAAATTTTTACTAAAACGTAAGTTTGGAGTTTGTAACAGAGCTGCTAGGTCTTATGATGAAGTTGCCAATAGGTATATAGAGCGATTAAATCAAAATAAAGAGAAAGCAAAAGCTTTTAACATAAACCTTAAAGTACCTTTAAAAAAAGAGAAAGAAAGGTTAGTTGCTACATTACAAATTCAAAATAAGAAATTACAATACAAAACAAATAAATGGTCAGATAAACATCTTGATACGTTACTTCTTCCTCATCCTCTAATGGGGAGAATGACTGTAAGAGAGATTATTATGTGGACAGCATATCACACCGATCATCATAAAGATATCCTAAAAGAAAAATACAAATGAGTAAAATTATACATAAACCACATCTCTTTTTTTTTAGTTTAATTCCAATTTTTTTAATTATTGGATGGTTAGAAAAAGAAGTACTTATTAATTTAAATGATGCTTATTTTATTATTGGTGCAGATGATTTCTCTTATATTTCTTGTGTGTTCTTTGGACTTATAGGGGTTAATTATTTAGCACTTAACTGGATGCATAAAAAACCTAAAAAATGGTTAACTATAGCACATCTAGCTTTTCAAATAATTGCAATTTTGTTATTCTTTTTATTTATATATGAGTCTAAACGAGAGTTGGAACCTTTAGAGAAATCTTTAAATCCAAATTTTGTATTATTTGTAGGCTTCTTAATTTTTGCTTTTGCATCCTTTATTCATTTCATAAACTTTATAACTAGCCTACTTTCAAAACGAGAATAACACTTTTAATCTTTTTTAAGCGAAGAGGAATTTTTATATTTGTGCTTCAAAAAAAGTACACACACGATGTTTAATAATTTAAGTGAAAAGTTAGATAAAGCCTTACATACGCTAAAGGGACACGGAAGGATTACTGAAGTGAATGTTGCAGAAACACTCAAAGAAGTTCGTAGAGCTTTATTAGATGCCGATGTAAATTTTAAAATTGCTAAAGAGTTTACCAAAAGAGTACAGCAAAAAGCTCTTGGGCAAAATGTATTGACTACATTAAATCCTGGTCAATTAATGGTAAAATTGGTTAAAGATGAATTAACTGATTTAATGGGGGGTGATTCTGTGGGGATTAATTTAGGAGGTAATTTTACTGTTATCTTAATGTCAGGTTTACAAGGATCTGGTAAAACTACTTTTTCTGGTAAACTAGCCAATTATTTAAAAACTAAAAAGACTAAAGAAGTTCTTCTAGTAGGTTGCGATGTGTATCGTCCAGCTGCAATTAATCAGTTGCAAGTAGTAGGAGAACAAATTGGAGTTGAAGTATATGCAGAAGTTGGAAATCAAAATCCTGTAGAAATTTCTCAAAATGCTATTAAGCATGCTAAATCAAATGGAAAGAATGTAGTTATTATAGATACTGCTGGTCGTCTAGCTGTTGATGAGGAAATGATGACTGAAATTTCTAACATTCACAAAGCTGTAAATCCTCAAGAAACACTGTTCGTTGTAGATTCCATGACAGGTCAAGATGCTGTAAATACAGCAAAAGCCTTCAATGATATTTTAAACTTCGAAGGAGTAGTTCTTACTAAACTAGATGGAGATACTAGAGGTGGTGCTGCATTATCTATTAAATCTGTTGTAGATAAACCTATTAAATTTATTGGTACTGGAGAGAAAATGGATGCTATTGATGTTTTCTATCCAGATAGAATGGCAGATCGTATCTTAGGGATGGGAGATGTTGTTTCATTAGTAGAGAGAGCTCAAGAACAATATGATGAAGAAGAAGCAAGGAAATTACAAAAGAAGATTGCTAAAAATCAATTTGGTTTTGATGATTTTTTAAGTCAGATTCAGCAAATTAAGAAGATGGGGAGTATGAAAGATTTAATGGGGATGATTCCTGGTGCAGGAAAAGCTTTAAAAGATGTTGATATTGATGATGATGCTTTTAAAGGTATAGAAGCTATTATACATTCGATGACACCATCAGAAAGAAGCACTCCCACAAGTATCAATGCTAGTAGAAAAAAGAGAATTGCTAAAGGGTCTGGAACTTCAGTTCAAGAGGTAAATCAACTCATGAAGCAATTCAATCAGATGAGTAAAATGATGAAAATGATGCAAGGCGGAGGCGGTAAAAAAATGATGCAAATGATGAAAGGAATGCAATAACATAATGGCTACAAACGAAAATTTGTAGCCTTTTTTTATATATTAATAATAGAGATATGGTTTTACTAGATGGTAAAAAAACGTCGTCAGACATCAAAGATGAAATAGCAATAGAGGTTGCAGAGATTAAAAAACAAGGCGGAAAAACTCCTCACTTAGTTGCTGTAATTGTTGGAAATGATGGTGCTAGTTTAACTTATGTAAATGCTAAAGTAAAAGCCTGTGAAAGGGTTGGTTTCGAATCTACCTTAATTCGTCTATCCGAAGACATTTCTGAAGAAGAGTTATTGGCACAAATCGAAGCTTTAAATATAAATGATGATATTGACGGGTTTATTGTACAATTGCCGTTACCAAAGCATATTGACGAACAAAAAATTATTATGGCTGTGCATCCAGATAAAGATGTAGACGGCTTCCATCCTACCAATGTTGGTAAGATGGCATTAAATTTACCCACTTTTATCTCTGCCACTCCCTTTGGAATATTAGAATTATTAGACCGTTATAATGTAGAAACTTCCGGTAAGCATGTAGTGGTTATTGGTAGAAGTCATATTGTAGGGAGCCCAATGAGTATTTTACTGTCTCAAAAACGAAAAGTTGGAAATGCGACGGTAACCATTACTCATAGCAGAACCCAAAATTTAAAGGAGATCACATTACAAGCTGATATTATTATTGCTGCACTAGGAATTCCTGAATTTTTAAAAGCTGATATGGTCAAAGATCATGTTACCGTAATAGATGTTGGAATTACTAGAGTTGAAGATGCTACCAGAAAAAGCGGCTATCGTTTATTAGGTGATGTTGCTTTTGATGAGGTTTCTAAAAAGTCCGATTTTATTACACCTGTGCCAGGTGGTGTAGGCCCAATGACTATTGCTATGCTGTTAAAAAACACCTTGTTAGCTAGAAAAAGAAGAAGTTAATCTTCTTTAGTACAAGAAATTTTCCAAGTAAGAAATACTATTTTCTCTGTAGTATCTACCCACTCTCCTACCCACTTATATCCTTTTTTAGAAATCTCATAGAAGGTCAATCTATAAAAACCGTCTGTACCATTTGGTGCTTTTTGTTTCTTATACAAAACAATATTGCCTTCCTTATTTTTATTACCATTCCAAACGGGTAGCTTTAAAGAAGCTTTTCTAGTGGTATAATAATGTACATTCCATTGTAAGCTATCCTTATCATATTGACGGATACTTCCAGAATGTGTACCATCCTCTTTTAAGGTTTCATCTTGTATTGCATGCCCATTCAAAATGTACTTCCATTTCCATATCATTTTAACGGGTTTTGCCCAAGATTGATCGGGATTTCTACTAATTGACTCACATTTAGAGGATCCAATTAGATCTTTATAATCTAATAACTGTTTTGGAGCTTTAGGATTATACTGCCCAAAAGGATGTTTCTTTGTAGGAGTATATTTCATCGTAGTTTCTTGTGAAAATGCATTGCTAACTGCAATTGTTAGCATGAGTATAAAAATGACAATTGTTTTCATAATTAGTTGATTTTAATAAGAAAATTACATAAAATCAACAGTTTAGAGAATGCTTTTAACGTTGTTTAGGAAAAGTTTAACTAAACAGTATCTCCTTCTCTGTGTACTAAATCCATTGAAAAAGCGGGTAAACAAATGGCTAAGTATTCGCATTCAACTTCGAATGGATTTGAATATTGAATGCGGGTATGTTTTTTAATTTTAATAGATTGCCCTGCCTCTAAAACGATGATATCTCCCTCTATAACAAATTGTTTTTTACCCTTTATAATATAGGTGTATTCATCAAATTCTGGTGTTTGGAAAGGTTCGCTCCAGCCAGGTGGTGCGATCATATGTGCAATACTAATTTCTGAATTCCTATCGCTAGCAGCCCCGAAATGTTCTTCTATGAGTTTACCATCTGTTGTTGGTACAACAAAAGGTGCATCTTGTATCGTGTAATTTTTAGACACTTAATTAAACCAAATAATGAATGACTTTATTTTTGCTAAATCTGGAATTTGATCTAGGTTTACTTTTTGAGTTGTAAACTTTCTTAAACCTAATTCTTCTTTATCTATTGCTATTGTAGCATTAAGGTCGTCAATAAATAAGGTAGCAGAATTTAAAGAGGTTTCTATTTTAGTAATCTCGTTGTTTAAGTTAATTTGAGAAAAATTAGAAGTGAGATTAATACCTGATTCTGTTTTAAATCTTTCATCAAAAATTTGAATACTTTTAATCGTTGATATAGAATCTAGTTGATCTTTTGGTACTATCGTTAATAAGTGCTTTCCTCCTTTTTCATAGATTTTATATTCATCATCATCTTGAAAATAACTTGACCCTAAAGACCCCTCGCTCAAATTTTTTACTATGGAATCATTTTTAAAAATTTGGTCTAAATCTTTAATGGTAGTTTTTTGAGTTAAATGTCCTACTTTCCCTTTAGCAATTTGATATTTATCGTTACTGCTACAACTAAAAAAAACGATAGTTAGTGAAAATATTAAAACAGAGTGTATTAGTTTTTTCATTCTTTTTTCTTACAAGATATATCTTTAACGCAATTTTTTTTGAAATGTTATTTAACATTAAAATTACTTGGTAAATATAATAAAACAATTAGACCTTACTATTTAAAATAGTATTGATATTACTCTATCCAGTTTTTAAAATCTTTAACACGCTCTCTACTTACAATAATTTCAGATTCATCATAAGAATGTAATATTAATTTCAGCCTACTATTGGTATAAGCTACAATATCTTTAATCGCATTTATATGTACTATAAATGTTCTATTAACTCTAAAAAAATGTTCCGGATTTAACTGTTCTTGCCAATGTTCTAAAGAACCGTCTATTAAATAATTTCTTCTTGCATTTGTGTGAATGTACGTCGCTTTATTTTCGCTGTAAAAACATTCAATTTCATCAACATGAATAATTTTAATATGCTGTCCAATCTTTATGGTAAAGCGTTTTTTAAATTTTCTATCAACAGGATTAATTAGCAACCTTCTAATATCGTCAATATTTACTTGTAATTCAGTTTCTTTTGGCTGTTGGTTTTTGTATTTATCAACTGCTTTCTTTAGCTCATCTTCATCAATTGGCTTTAACAAATAATCAATACTATTTAATTTAAATGCCTTTAGTGCATACTCGTCATAAGCTGTTGTAAAAATAATGGCACTCTTCACTGGAATCTCCTCAAAAATCTCAAAAGATAAACCATCAGATAATTGAATATCTAGAAAGATTAAATCTGGATGCTCATTATCTTGAAACCAATTCAAAGATTCTTCTACAGAGTGTAACATTATTTTGGCTTCTATTCCAAGTTCACTAAGCATTCTACTTAACCTTCTTGCTGCTGGTTTTTCATCTTCTATAATGATTACATTCATTGGTATATATTTTTATCATTCATGTATTTTTCTATTTTTTTATTGAGATACTTGAACTTTCATTATTATTTCTCATCCATATACTTTTTAATCTTTCTATCTTCCCAATCTTTGTTCATAAATAACAAATTTGCTCCAAAAACTTTATATGTATGAAACGCTAAACCGATACCCCACCATAGCCATAAAGAGTAGCTATTTGATTCGAATATTGCTTCATTAATTGAATCTCCATCTCTAACATCATTTACAATCTGAAAACTAGTGATTAAAATATTTACTAAAATGTATGCTGTTAAATGTTTATAATATTTCTTTAACTCATCTACTCGCTTTCTGGCACGAATGTATTTTCTATCTTCTTTATTGTTATCTACTGCTGACATTGGTTATTTTTTTAAAATTGTATTACTTCTTTTTTCATCTTCATCCATTAATTCTTTAATCTTTTTTTCTTCCCAAGATTTTCCTAATACATTTTTAAACCCAAAAACACCTAGCCAATGAAAAAACAATCCAATTCCCCAGAAAACCCAAGTTGAATACACTCCGAAATTTGAAATTGCCTCCGAAAAATCATCATTACCATCATAAGTTAAACCATATAAAATGATTCCACTAATGAAAATGTTTATTATTATATAAACCGATAGATGAGAATAAAAGCCTTTGATATCTTTTACTCTTTTTTTTGCTTTTATATACTGTTGTTCTTTTATATAGTTCTGATCCATATCTATTAATATTTAGGTCCGTTATCCTGTTCCATGATTTCTTTAATTTTTCGTGTTTCCCAATTCTTCCCTAGTCCAAGTTTGTCAAATCCAAAAACTCCAAACCAGTGAAATAAAAGTCCAATTAAATTCCCTATAACTGCATACCAAAACCAATGATATTCTGGTGTGAACTCAAAGTTAATATATACAATTAAAGGAATTATTATAATCATTACAATTAAATGTGTATAAAACCCTTTGATGTCTTGTACTTTTTTTTGTGCTTTAATATATAGCTGCTCTTTTGAGTAATTTTTTTCCATTTTATATTGTTTATCTTTTTTTATGTTCTTCTATAAATTCTTTAATTTTTCGTGCTTCCCAATTTTTCCCCATTCCAAGTTTGTCAAATCCAAAAATCCCTAACCACATCATAAAAAGAGCAAAACACATACCTATAACTATAAACCAAAAAAAGTGAAACTCTGGCGCAAACTTTAAATTGATGAAAATTATCAAAGGAATTGTAATTATAGTTACGAGTAAGAAAGCGTAAAAGCCTTTAATCTCTTTTACTTTTTTCTTTGAGCTTACATAGAGTAATTCTTGAATATGATCTGAATCATCAAAACTTGCTCCTTCTTCATTCATTATTTCTTTAAGTTTATTTTGTTCCCATTCCTTTCTAAAATTAAATTTTGAAGAAGTAAAAACAATAATCCAATGAACAAAAAGGCCTAAAAACCAAGCAGCTATAAAAAACCAAAACCATTCAAACTCAGGATACGTTTTTAAATTAATAAAAATTATAAAAGGAACTAGAAATAGTGTTGCTGCTAGATGAGTATAAAATCCTTTAAGTTCTTTTACTCTTTTCTCTGCTTCTATATAGCTTTGTTCATAAGTATTTATATGATCCATCTTTTAAAATTTAGGCTTATTATTATCCATAATTTCTTTAATCTTTCGTTCTTCCCAATTTCTACCTAAAAAGATATTGTAATTATTTGCCTCTAACCAATGGAAAATAATTCCAATTCCCCACCCAATCATTGGAAACCAAAACCAATGGAAATGTGGTGAAAAATTAAGGTTTATAAAAATTAAAAAAGGGATAATAATTACATAGGAAACTAAATTTTGATAGAATTCCTTAAGTTTTTCTACACGCTCAACTGCGCGCACATATTTACTGTTTTCTAAATCGTCTGAATACATTATATTATTTATTTTTGTTAAGAGTGGTAAACACACCTTAAATTTTTTATTATCGTTTTCTATTTTAACACCTTTAGATGTTATTAATCCATATCTATCAGCAATATTCTGTAACCCTACCTTAGTGCTTTTTCCTATTGCTTCTTTTGGGTTTATATTATTCTCTATAATTAAATAATTATCTTCTTCGTAAATTGTAATCTCTAGAGGTTTTAAAGAAGAAACTACATTATGCTTTACTGCATTCTCTAGGAGTAGTTGTAATGAAAGTGGCACAATCTTTAACTCATCATTACTCACGCTTTCTGGGATATTAAATTTTACTGCATCTTCAAATCGCATTCCCAATAACTCCATATAAGTCCTAGCAAATTTTAATTCTTCAGATAATGGAATCAGGTCTTTATTTCTCTGTTCTAAAACATATCTATATACCTTAGATAGTTTCGTTGTAAATTTCTCTGCTTGCTTTGGATTTTCTCCAATTAGAGAGGTTAACACATTTAAACTGTTAAATAAAAAGTGAGGATCTAGCTGATTTTTCAACGATTCAAACTTCGCTGTTTCCGTCTTTGCAACAATCTCTTGTCTTGTATTCTCTTGAGACATTGCTGCTTTCCAGTTTTTCATAAACCCTCGAGCATGCAAAAAAGTAGAAACTCCTAAAGAAAGTATAATATAGAAAAGATGTATCCAAAAATTATTTCCCTCAAAAAATTGCGAGGCATCATTTCCGTTTATGATAATCATTGTTACATAATCTATAACTAAAACTACTGGTATTGTATATAAGATTGTAGCTACTATACCTGCAGTAACCCGTTGGTTGGTTTGGGTAATCCAATCCCATTTAGAACTTAGATAATTATTAATGAAACCATTTCCAAAACCAAGTCCAAAAGAGAACATTGCAGAGATAAGGAATGTATTAGCAATACCCTCTAAAGTCGTTTGCCTGTATAGTATCCCAAAGAGTAAGGTAAATGCTATTGTTATTTTTAAGCATGTTATAAATCCTTTTTTTAGACTCCTTATTGTAAATATCTCTTGTGTCTTCATTTATTTTTGTACTTAGTTTAATGTTATAAATTTAATTAAAGTTCTTAAACCTTCTACTTCTTTTCTTAAAACTTAATTTCAAAAACCAAGTTCTCATTAGATAATGTAAATTTTGAATTATCATACGTTGGTGGACCAAATGTCATAACATTATTAGTAGCTCCATAATCTTCCATTGGCATTCCATTTTCTTGAAAATCCATTTTATCATTATCATTTTTGTCATGGAAACAAATAATTGCATACTCTCCAGGTGCTAAATTTTCAAAAGTTACTGTACTTTTTCCATCCACAATTTTTGCGTTTTTTGATTGTAAAGGCTGTCTCATAAAAGTTGCTTTGTTATATAAAGCAAAACTTACTTTTCCTTTGTTACTGGTTACATTCACTACAGTTGCTGTTACACTTTTGCTCTCTTTTGATACGATACTTGAAGTAATCATAATCACTGCTGTTAATACGGTTGCTAAAATTTTCATAATTGTTGTTGTTTTGATTAATTATGATACAAATGTGGAAAGAATAGTAGCTTTATAAAACTAAAAACTACCGAGTTGTGTGTTTTTTAGGACGAATTGTAAAAATATATGCTGGACCGTAAATATTAGCTAATATTAGACCAAATGCCTGAAGTTTTACTTAATAAACTATAGGTAGTTAGAATCTCTCTATGTTCTGGATTTGATAAATTAGGGTCCTCATTTAATAGCGTTATAGCAGCACTTCTAGCTTTTTGTAAAATCAAAGTATCTTTTACAACATCGGCAATTTTTAAATTTAAAATACCGCTTTGTTGTGTTCCCATCATATTACCTGGACCTCTTAACTTTAAATCTACTTCCGATATTTTAAATCCATCTGAAGTTTCTACCATCGTTTTCAATCTTACTTTTGCATCAGAAGAAAGCTTAAAACTTGTTAATAAAATACAATAGCTTTGATCGGCGCCTCTACCTACTCTACCTCTTAATTGATGTAATTGACTTAGCCCAAAACGCTCTGCACTTTCAACAATCATAACACTAGCATTTGGAACATTAACACCCACTTCGATAACAGTAGTTGCTACCATAATTTGTGTTTCGCCTTTTACAAAACGACTCATCTCATAGTCCTTATCTACTGGTTTCATTTTACCATGGACAATACTAATTTGATATTCAGGAGATGGGAATTCTCGTGAAATACTCTCATATCCGTCCATCAGGTCTTTATAATCCATAGCTTCAGATTCTTGAATTAAAGGATATACAACATATACTTGTCTCCCTTTTGCTATTTCATCTTTCATAAACTTAAATACCGATAAACGATTGCTATCGTATCTATGCACTGTTTTTACCTCTTTCCGACCAGGAGGCAATTCATCAATAACAGAAATATCTAAATCTCCATAAACACTCATCGCCAATGTTCTTGGAATAGGGGTGGCTGTCATGACTAGAATATGAGGTGGGAGATCATTTTTTTGCCACAACTTAGAACGCTGTGCAACTCCAAATCGATGTTGTTCGTCTATAATTGCTATTCCAAGGTTTTTAAATTGTACCTTATCTTCAATTAAAGCGTGTGTACCAATTAAAATTTTCAAAGTACCATTTTCTAATTTCTCATGAAGTTCTCTTCTCTTTTTCATTTTCGTAGAACCTGTAAGTAATGCTACTTCTATATTCATATTCTTTAATAGCTCTTCTATCGCATTATAATGTTGAATTGCTAAAATTTCTGTAGGAGCCATAATTGCAGCCTGAAATCCATTATCTATAGCAATAAGCATAGAAAGTAAGGCAACAATTGTTTTTCCAGATCCGACATCACCTTGTAATAATCGATTCATATGCGCATTAGAAGCTACATCTTTTCTAATCTCTTTTAGTACTCTTTTCTGAGCATTTGTAAGTTCAAATGGTAAATAATTATTATAAAAAGTAGTAAAATAGGTTCCAATATTCTCAAAAACATATCCCTTTATTTTCTGCTTACTGATCAGTTTTTTTCTTAATAATTGTAATTGTATAAAAAATAACTCTTCAAACTTTAAGCGATATTGAGCTTTTGCGAGTAACTCATTATTCTTTGGAAAATGAATATTCAATAAAGCTTCCCTTTTACTTAACAAATCTTGTTCTGCTATAAAATTCTTAGACAGACTTTCTTCAAGTCTTTCAAAAACATCCTGTAACAAGTTCTGCACATAAGTCCTTATAGATCGATTTGTAACATTTTTATTTTGCAGCTTCTCAGTAGATGGATATACAGGCTGTAATTTTGATTGAATTTTTTTCTTTGCTTCTTTTTCTAATTCCATTTCTGGATGTGGTATACTAAAATTGTCATTGTAAAAGTTTAATTTACCATATACAACATAAGGCTCATTAATTTTTAAAGAATCTTTAATCCATTTTTGCCCTTTAAACCAAATAAGTTCTATAGTACCTGTATTATCAGAAAATTTTGCCACCAATCTACTCCCTCTTTTTTGGGTAACCGTTTTAATACTGGTAATCTTTCCTATAAGCTGTACTTCTGTATTTGTATTTAGGAGTTCATTAATTTTATAAAACTTAGTTTTATCAATATATCTAAAGGGAAAAAAATGAAGCAAATCGTTTCCATTTCTGATTCCAAGTTCAGAAAAGAGCAAATTAGCCTTAGCACTAGTAATGCCTTTTATATAAGATATGGGTTGCTGCAATAAATTCAATCTGCAAATAATTTATTAAGATATAAAACGAAAATACTGATTCTTACTAGAAACTAACAATAATAACATAAATAAAGAATCAAAAAATTGACTGAGATTCATACCTTTGTGGCCTATTATTTTTAACGATAAATCAGGTGAGGTTACATAGAAATTTAGTGTATGCAGTCATAGACTCAATAAGAGATGTCTTTAATGAAGGTGTTTATGCAGATAAAGCAGTAGAAAAAGCTTTAAAAAGAGATAAACGTTGGGGAAGCAGAGATAGAAAATTTGTTGCAGAAACTATTTATGACATTGTTAGATGGAAGCGATTATACGCAGAAATTGCAGAAGTAAAAGAACCTTTTGATAGACCAAATTTATGGCGTTTATTTTCTGTTTGGTGTGTTTTAAAAGGAATTCCTTTGCCAGATTGGAATCAAATAGAACCGACACCATCTAGAAGAATTAAAGGAAGGTTTGATGAGTTACTAAAAACTAGAAAATTTAAAGAGTCTATCCCTGATTGGATAGATGAAGTTGCTGTATCTGAAATTGGTGAGGAGTTATGGTCAAAAGAAATTACAGCGCTAAACAAAAAAGCGGATGTTATTTTAAGAACAAATACTTTAAATACTACCAAAGAAAATTTACAGAAGCAGTTACGAACAGAAAACATTATTACTGAGTTTATTCCTGGTCATGATGATGCCTTAAAGTTAGTAGAACGTGCAAATGTTTTTAAAACACAAGCATTCAAAGATGGTTTATTTGAAGTACAAGATGCCTCTTCTCAGTTAGTTGCAGCCTATTTAGAGGTAGCTCCTGGTATGAAAGTAGTAGATACCTGTGCTGGCGCTGGAGGGAAAACATTACATCTAGCTTCTCTAATGAAAAATAAAGGTCAAATTATAGCCATGGATATTTACGAAAGTAAATTGAAAAAATTAAAAATTAGAGCTAAACGTAACGGTGCACATAATATCACAAATCGTGTTATAGATTCAACTAAACCTTTGAAAAAACTCCACGAAAAAGCTGATAGAGTTTTAATAGACGCTCCTTGTTCGGGTTTAGGTGTGTTAAGGCGTAATCCAGATTCTAAATGGAAATTACAACCAGAGTTTTTAGATTCAATTAGAGCAACTCAACAAGAAATTTTACAGGAATATTCTAAAATGGTAAAGCCAGGAGGAAAACTGGTATATGCTACCTGCTCTATCTTACCTTCAGAGAATCAAAATCAAGTTGATAAATTCTTAACATCCGAATACGGAAAAAACTTTACTTTTGTAAAAGATAACAAAGTATTTGCACATACATCTGGATTTGATGGATTTTATATGGCATTGCTAAAAAGGAATTAACACCCCGTACATAAAAATTAACGCCCCAAAATAAAAACTTACATGTTGAAAAGAATTTTAAGCGCTATGCTCATAGTGCTTTCGTCTTATGCTTTCTCTCAGGAAACATATTACAATGGATTAGATTTAAATCTTACTGGTATTGCTTTGAAGAATATTTTAGCAACTAGGATTATAAATACGCATACCAATAGTTTATCCTATTCGAATATATGGGATGCCTCTATGGTAACAGACGTAAATCCAGCAAATAGTGGTGAAGTACTACTTATTTATGGATATAGTGCTACGGGTCAGACTGCTAGAACGCGAGGCATTAATATGAATGGGGGTTCTGTAGGAGATTGGAACCGAGAACATGTTTTTTCTAATTCTCTAGCGGTTCCTGATTTAGATAATAGTGGAGATGACGGCCCTCCTTATGCAGATGCCCACAACTTAAGACCTTGCGATACGCAAACAAATTCTTCTAGAGGAAATAGAAAATTTTCTGATGACACAGGAAACTCTGGTGCTACAACTGAGTCTTATACAGATTTTAATGGCAATAATGCCGTTGGTTGGTATCCAGGAGATGAATGGAAGGGAGATGTTGCAAGAATGATGATGTATATGTATTTACGTTATGGAGACCAATGTAAACCAACTTTTGTTGGTTTAGGTGATAGTTCTGCAACACCAGATGATATGATCGATTTATTTTTACAATGGAATGTAGAAGACCCTGTATCAGATTTTGAAAAAGGCCGTAATACATATCATGAAAATACCTCAAATACTTATGCACAAGGAAATAGAAACCCTTTTATTGATAATCCAAGGCTAGCAACGAGAATCTGGGGAGGGCCAGAAGCAGAAGATCTATGGGGTATTTATACTACTACAGATACAGAAGCTCCAACAGTGCCTACGAATGTATCTGTTAGTAACGAAACTACTTTTTCTTTAGATGTTTCTTGGACTGCATCGACTGACAACGTTGCAGTTACTAGTTATGATATATATGTAGACGGAAATATTTATACAGCAGTCTCTTCTACTTCTACAACTCTTACTGGGTTAGATTCAAATACAACATATGCTATCAGAGTCTCAGCAAAAGATGTTGCAAATAATGCTTCAGCTCAAAGTACTTCTGTAAATGGTACTACTTTAGAAGATACACAACCTCCTACAGCTCCAACTAATGTTACGGTAAGTAATGAAACGGATACGACCTTTATGATTACTTGGACAGCGTCAACAGATAATACAGCTGTAACAGGTTACGATATTTATTTAGATGGTAATTTAAATGGATCTACAACTACTGCTACTACTTATGATGTCTCTGGTTTAACAGCCTCAACAACTTATGTAATTACAATAAAAGCTAAAGATGCCGTAAATAATCAATCAACAGCTAGTACACCTGTTAATGGAACAACTAATGTTAGTAGTAGTGGAAATGAACTGTTTATATCAGAATACATTGAAGGGTCAGGGTTTAATAAAGCAATTGAAATAGCTAATATTACTGGAAATTCAATAGATCTTTCCATGTACAATTTAAGAAGACAATCTGGAGGTTCTGGTGCTTGGTCTACAAGATATGATCTTTCGGGTACTTTAGTATCTGGAGATGTTGTAGTGGTTATTAATGGAGCAGCCACAGATGCTACTATTCTTGCTGAAGCAGATATAACAGTTGCAAATAACGGTACACCTCCGTTTGGAGAGCCACTCAACTTTAATGGAGATGACCCGGTTGGGTTATTTAAAGATGATGCACTTATTGATATTGTAGGCGTATTTAATAGTGGAGGCGGTAATTTTGCTAAAGACAAAACCTTAAGAAGAAAAAGCTCAGTTAGCGGGCCAAATACAACATATGACTTTGCTAATGAATGGGATGAATATCCGATAAATACAGTAGATGATTTAGGAAGTCATACCACTACAGCTAGTGTAGGAGACAATCTATTTAATTCATTTAAAATGTACCCAAATCCTGTTACTGGAAATACACTTTATATATCTTCCAAAGAACTACTAAAAATTACAGTTTATAATTTAGTTGGTATCAAGTTACTTGAGGATTCAATATCTGAAATCAACAACACACTAGATATTTCAAGTCTTACAAATGGAGTATATATTTTAAATGTAAAAAATAGTTCGACTTCAGTAGCGAAGAAATTCATTAAATTATAAGGTTCTTCTAACCTTAAAAAAAAGAGCGTTACTATTGGCGCTCTTTTTTATTTAAATTAAAAGAGCCATTCATAACACAAAAGATGTAGATTTATTACTTTTGTTAATATAATTATACCTCTAAAGAATGATGAAAAAAATACTTTTTCTATTTAGCTTATTCTCTTTTTTAATTGGTTTTTCGCAAATTCCTGCGGGATACTACAATACAGCTACTGGTTCTGGTTACACACTTAAAACACAGTTGAAAGCTATTATTACTAGTGGGCATATAGACCAAGGCTATGGTGCTTTATATAATGCATATATAACCAGTGATAATGATTCTTTTTACGAGAATGATAATACCGTATTAGATATGTATTCAGAAAACCCTACAGGGCCAGATCCATATAACTATAATCATAATGTAAGAAACTGTGGAAGCTATGACTCAGAAAATGATTGCTATAATCGTGAGCATATTTTTCCTCAGGGCTTTTTTAATTCTCAAACACCAATGAGAACTGACATACATCATGTAGTTCCCGCTGATGGTTATGTAAATGGTATTAGAGGTAGTTTCCCTTTTGGCGAAGTATCTTCGCCAAATCACACCACTAGTAATGGTTCAAAGCGAGGACCAAACACTTATGGAACATTTACTGGCGAAGTCTTTGAACCTATTGATGAATTTAAAGGAGATATTGCTAGAATGTTATTCTATTTTGCTACTCGATATGAAGATGACGTAACAGATAATAGCTGGGATAATCATAATGCTTCTGTAAGCAATCCTCTTAATGGAACAAATGATCAAGTTTATGAAGATTGGTATATCAAGCTATTATACAAATGGCATACAGATGACCCTGTGAGTGCCAGAGAAATTACTAGAAATGATGAAGCTTATAGTTTTCAAGGCAATAGAAATCCCTTTATAGATCATCCAGAATATGTGAATATGATATGGAGTTCAGTTCTTTCAATTGATACTATTTCTAAATTAGAAAAGACGCAAATTTTTCCAAATCCATCAACCACTAATAGTATTACAATTAGCATTCCTAATGATTTAACTATAAGCAAAGTAGCTCTTTATTCTGTGTTAGGTAAAGAAATGTATACTGCATCTGACAGTCCTTTTTCAAACAACAAACTGAAAATTAATAATTTAAAAAACGGAATCTATTTATTGCGTATTACAAGTGATAAACAAAGTATTTCTAAGAAAATAATCATACAATAAAAAAGGCATCCTAATGGATGCCTTTTTAGTTATTACTTTTTAATGAATTTCTTTTGATATACTTTTTTCGAATTTTGATCCTTAATTCTTAGAATATAAATTCCTTTAGATAGGGTAGAAACATCCATTTGACTATCAGATGAAATCAGTTTTTGAAATGATAGTCTTCCATTTAAATCATAAATAAGTATTTCATAACTTCCAGAAGTTAATCTAACATTCAAATTAGTCTCAACTGGGTTTGGATATACAGAAACGTTATTTCCAAATACTTCTTCGGGAGTTGCTAATACACTACCTACTAAAGTAATATTTCCAGAAGCATCAAAAGGATCTGACCAAATTTCATTTGTATACACATCTGTTCCTGTTAGAGTTTTTAAGAAAGCTTCCAAAGCATCTTTTTCATCGTTTGTTAGATTCAACACTTGAGCTCCTGGTCCAGGAGGATTTAATCTATTATCTAAATTTGTATTTGCTGGGTCATCTGGGATAGCATCATAATGATTAATCACCTCTAATAAAGTTGTTAGACTACCATCATGCATCAAAGGTCCATTTAAACTACCATTAGGATTTACAATATCTCTTAATGACGGCGCTCTAGTATTAGTTAAATCTATATCAGTACTTCCTACTACTGCAATAATTCCATTGTTTAAAGAATTAGGGTCTATATCAAATTCTGGCGGTCCATGACATCCAGCACAACCAGCACCTCCTATATTAGGTGGATTCAAGAATAATTGTTTACCATCATTCTCTTGAGTCGTGAAATTCGGGAAATTTTGTCCATTATTTGCTACCATAGCTCTTCCAATATCAAATTTAGAATCAAAAGATTGAATGCTTCTAATAAATTGTGCAAGAGCTCTTTGTATTCTATCTTCATTAATTGTTATATCACCATAAGCAAATTCAAAAAGTGTTTCATAATAATCAATAAGAGATAATTTCGTTATTAAAGCATCAAAATCTGGGTCGCCATTAGTTCCGCTAAACCCCATTTCTATATGATCCTGAATTGGTTTTGTTGTTTGATCTTCTAAAGAAGTAGCCCTTTCATCCCAAAAGAATTTTGCTTCGTTAGAAAAACGACTGTTTATCAAACGCATCGAATGCCTGCCAGTTTGACCACCATTTAAACCAGTACTAGTAACATCTGGATCTCCAAAAGCAAATGCCTGCTGATGACAACTTGCACAAGCTATGGTATTATTATTAGATAAGTTTTTATCATAAAAAAGAACTCTACCAAGAGTTGCTATTTTATTATCAATGGCATTTCCGCTCGGCGTATTATCTTTATTAATATAATTAGGATGCGTTTGACCCGCATAATCGAAGAGATTATCTAGATCAATTGTTCCACTAATAAAAATAAATGCAATCCCAAATATAGCAATTAGGTTAGGTATTTTTTTTTGCATAAAAAGTTGAATTATAGTTTAGTTCTGAGCTTTAGATGTTAAAACAATATAAAACTTGTGCTAAATGTAATCTTTTTTTATGTTAATAACCTCGTTCAAAAAACACAAAATTATACATTCTTTTTCATCCTCATTTCATCGTAAAATTTTAAATTTGTTATTTATACTTAACCTTACAAATTAATCTAGAATGATCAATTTCTTTGGAAACCAAAACAGTAAAGTATTTGCTGTTCAAACATCAGAAGAATTAAGTCCAGAAAACATATCAAAATTAACATGGCTTTTTGGCAACCAACATAAAATAAACTCGGCGTCTCTTGACGCCTTTTTTATTGGCCCTAGAGCAGCTATGATTACCCCTTGGAGTACTAATGCTGTTGAGATTACTCAAAATATGGGTATCTCTGGAATCATAAGAATTGAAGAATTTAAAACCATTTCAGAGACTTTTTCTGATTTTGATCCAATGATACTTCAGAAGTTTAACGGATTAAATCAAAACACTTTTACGATAGATATTCTACCCGAAGCTATTTTAGAAATTGATGATATTGCTGCCTATAATCAACAAGAAGGACTCGCCTTGAATGATGATGAAGTTGATTATTTAAAAAATCTAGCTGCTAAAATTGGTAGAAAATTAACGGATTCTGAAGTATTCGGATTCTCTCAGGTAAATTCAGAACACTGTCGTCATAAAATTTTTAACGGAACTTTTATTATCGATGGAGAAGAGAAACCTACTTCTCTTTTCAAAATGATTAAAGAAACTTCAAAACAAAATCCAAATAATATTGTTTCAGCTTATAAAGATAATGTAGCTTTTATCAAAGGTCCAAGAGTAGAACAATTCGCTCCTAAAAGAGCCGATATTCCTGATTACTATCAAACAGAAGATTTTGATTCAGTAATATCTTTAAAAGCAGAGACACATAATTTCCCTACTACTGTTGAACCTTTCAATGGTGCTGCTACTGGTTCTGGAGGAGAGATTAGAGATCGTTTAGCTGGAGGAAAAGGCTCACTTCCACTAGCAGGAACAGCAGTTTATATGACATCTTACTCTCGTTTGGAAGAAAATAGACCTTGGGAGAATTTAGAAGAACGAAAGTGGTTGTATCAAACCCCAATGGATATTTTAATTAAAGCTTCTAATGGAGCTTCAGATTTTGGAAATAAATTCGGACAGCCTTTAATTGTAGGCTCTGTATTAACTTTTGAACATGAAGAAGATGCTAGAAAACTTGGCTTTGATAAAGTCATCATGCAAGCAGGTGGTATTGGATATGGAAAGGAAAATCAGGCATTAAAGGACATCCCTAAAGAAGGTGATAAAATTGTCATCTTAGGTGGAGATAATTATAGAATTGGCATGGGAGGAGCTGCTGTTTCATCGGCAGATACAGGAGAATTTTCTTCAGGAATTGAGCTGAATGCTGTACAACGCTCTAATCCAGAAATGCAAAAGCGAGCTGCTAATGCTGTTAGAGGCATGGTAGAAAGTGACGAGAACTTTATTGTTTCTATTCACGATCATGGTGCAGGTGGACATTTAAACTGTTTATCTGAATTGGTAGAAGATACTGGTGGTAAAATCGATTTAGATCAACTTCCTGTTGGAGATCCAACCTTGTCAAATAAAGAAATTATCGGGAATGAATCTCAAGAAAGAATGGGATTGGTAATTGCAGAAAAACATATTGAAACTTTGCAAAAAATTGCAGAAAGAGAACGATCACCAATGTATGAGGTAGGAGATGTAACGGGAGATCATCGTTTCACTTTTGAATCCGCTACTAATGGAAATAAACCAATGGATTTAGCTTTAGAAGATATGTTTGGATCTTCGCCAAAAACTATTATGAACGATATAACTGTCAGTAGAATCTATGAAGAAGTTTCTTATGATTCTCAAAAGTTTGCTAGTTATTTATCGGAAGTTTTGCAATTAGAAGCTGTCGCTTGTAAAGATTGGCTTACAAACAAAGTAGATAGATCTGTAGGAGGAAAAGTTGCCAAACAACAATGTGTTGGAGCATTGCAAATTCCATTGAATAATGTTGGTGTTATGGCATTAGATTACAAAGGAAAAGAAGGAATCGCTACTTCTATTGGCCACGCTCCTATTTCTGGATTGATTGATCCTACCGCAGGAAGTAGAAATGCCATTACCGAATCTTTAACTAACATCATTTGGGCGCCTCTAAAAGATGGTTTACAATCAGTTTCTTTATCAGCTAACTGGATGTGGCCTTGTAAAAATGAAGGTGAAGATGCTCGCTTATATGAAGCTGTAAAAGGAATTTCAGAGTTTTCAATTGATTTAGGCATCAATGTTCCTACTGGTAAAGATTCTTTATCAATGAAGCAGAAGTACCCAAATGAAGAAGTGATTTCTCCAGGTACAGTTATTATTTCTGCAGCGGCAAATTGTAACGATATTATGAAAGTAGTTGAGCCTGTATTTAAAAAGGATGGAGGGGCTATTTACTATATTAATATTTCTCAAGACGATTTCAAATTAGGAGGAAGTTCATTCGCTCAAGTCGTTAATAAGATTGGAAATGATGCACCAACAGTGCAAAGTGCAAATTATGTAAAAACTGTCTTCAACACGATTCAAGATTTAATCAAGGATGAACAAATTATTGCGGGACATGATGTTGCTTCTGGTGGTTTAATTACAACACTTCTAGAGCTTTGTTTTGCAGATATAAATACTGGAGCTAACCTAGACCTGAGCTCTCTAAACGAAACGGATTCTATCAAGTTATTATTTGCTGAAAATACTGGTATCGTAATTCAATCTAAGGGCGATAATCTTGAAAGCATATTTAATAATAATGGTGTTGACGCTATAAAAATTGGAAGTGTTGTTGATAGTGATCGTTTAAATATAAAAAATCATTCAAGTAATTACTCTTTATCAGTCTCTGAAATGAGAGATACTTGGTATAAAACTTCATTCTTACTCGATCAAAAACAAACAGCTAATGATTTAGCTAAAGATAGATATGAAAACTACAAAAATCAGCCATTACAATATATATTTCCAAATCAGTTTACCGGAAAACTACCGGTTATAGATAATTCAAAAGCAAAACCAAAAGCTGCTATTCTTCGAGAAAAAGGAAGTAATTCTGAACGTGAAATGGCAAATGCTATGTACTTGGCGGGCTTTGATGTAAAAGATGTACACATGACCGATTTAATCTCTGGTCGTGAAACTTTAGAAGATATTCAGTTCATTGGAGCTGTAGGTGGGTTCTCAAATTCAGATGTCCTAGGTTCTGCCAAAGGTTGGGCTGGTGCATTTAAATACAATGAAAAAGCAAACACAGCATTAAAAAACTTCTTTAGAAGAGAAGATACGTTGAGTGTTGGGATTTGTAATGGTTGTCAGCTGTGGATGGAGCTAGATTTAATCAATCCAGATCATGATATTCATGGAAAAATGACCTATAACGATTCTGGAAAACATGAAAGTGCCTTTACTTCTGTAAAAATTCAAGAAAACAACTCTATAATGCTGTCTAGTCTTGCAGGAACAACATTAGGGGTATGGATTTCTCATGGAGAAGGAAAATTTAAACTTCCTTACACTGAAGATACTTATGATATTGTTGCAAAATATTCTTACGAAGGGTATCCACATAACCCAAATGGATCCGACTTTAATACAGCTATGCTATGTGACGCTACTGGTAGACATTTAGTTACCATGCCACATATAGAACGTTCAACATTTCAATGGAACTGGGCGAATTACCCAAATGGAAGGAAAGATGAAGTTTCGCCTTGGTTAGAAGCCTTTGTAAATGCAAAAAACTGGATTGATTCAAAAAATCAGTAAAAACTGTAACAAATAAAAAAAGAGTTTGTCTTTAGAGAGAATATAAACTTATAAACCATGAAAAATAAAATTACTCTAGTAGTCATAATGGCTTTTTTAATGACATCAGTAGGATTTGCTCAAAAAACAATCAAAGCATCTGACATTATTAAAGATATTAAAAAAGGTAAAAATGTTTCTTATACTAATGCTACCATTGTTGGTGATTTAGATTTTACCTATATGGAAGAAAAATTACTAGACTTACCTAAAAGAAAGAAAAATAGATGGTGGAGAAATGGAGGAAGCAATACTATTAAAAATTTAATTAAGTCTAAAGTATCTTTTGTAAACTGTACTTTTGAAGATGATGTTCTAGCTTATATTCCTGATTCTGAGAATAGTGGTTATACATTTATTGCTAATTTTGATGATGATGCTATTTTTAAGAACTGTACATTTGAAAGAAAAGCAATGTTTAAGTATTCAAAATTTAATGAGGATGCCTCTTTTGAAGGAACAAAGTTTGAAGATGATTCTACTTTTAAATATTCCGAGTTTGATAATAATGTAAGTTTCGCAAAAGCTACATTTAAAGAAACTGCTACATTTAAATATACTAAGTTTAAAGATGGAGTATCATTTAATAGTACAGATTTTCAAGAAGATTTGAATATTAAGTATACTAAAGTAACTGGGGAGTTTGATATTAAAGGAATGAAAGTTGCTTATGACATCAACTCAAAGTACACAAAAATAAATGGTAAAGGATTTAATAAATACCTTATAGAAAATAGATAAGATACTTTCTTTTTAAAATATATTTATAAACACCTGCATATTGTAGGTGTTTTTCTTTTTTAATACCTTAGTAAACACTAACTAAATTTTATGGATTCTCCAATATCTGTTCTTTTTGATTTTCCTTATTATCAATTAGAAAATTATGCTCTCGAAAATTGTTTTGTATCTAAATCAAATAATAATTGGAAAGGGATATCTACTAACGAGTATGTAAATCTTGCAAATACTGTAAGTCGATCTCTTTTAAAGTTAGATGTCAAGCCTGGAGATAAAATAGCTGTTATAACGACTAACAATCAACCAAAGTGGCATATTCTAGATATTGGCATATTGCAAATTGGCGCACAAAACGTACCCTTATATGCTACATTATCGGAGAAAGACTATGCATACATACTAAATCATTCAGACGCTACTTATTGTTTTGTGTCTGATAATGATCTCTATGAAAAAGTGAATCGAATTAAAGATAAAACACAGCTAAAAAACATTTACACTTTTGAAGATATTGATACGGATTACAGTTGGGGCAGTTTTTTAGAAATTGGTACTTCAGAAGAAAACCAGCCCCAAGTTGAGGAACTAAAAAAGCAAGTGACTCCAAAAGATTTAGCTACTATTATTTACACTTCTGGTACAACAGGCACTCCAAAAGGGGTTATGCTATCTCATAAAAATTTAGTAGATAATATTTTCGCTACAGCTGATAGATTAGATTTAAATGGTAAAAATAAGCGTGTAATTAGCTACCTCCCAATAAGCCATGTCTTTGAAAGAGCTGCCTCATATTATTATCAGTATATGGGATTTGAGGTCTATTTTGCAGAAAGCATCGATAAATTAGGTGAAAATATTAAAGAAATAAAACCACACTTTTTAGCTGTTGTCCCTAGATTATTAGAAAAGATTTTTGATAAAATAGTCGATAAAGGAAGTCAATTAACGGGCTTAAAAAAATCCTTATTCTTTTGGGCTTTAAAATTAGGAGAACGCTACAAGCCCTATCAAAAAAATGGTGCTTGGTATCATTTTAAACTAGGCATTGCTAGAAAATTGATTTTCTCTAAATGGCAAGAAGCTCTGGGAGGTGAGCTCGAATTTATGTTGTCTGGTAGTGCCCCATTACAAGATAGATTAATTAGAGTATTTACAGCTTCTGGTATCCCAATTTTTGAAGGCTATGGAATGACAGAATCTTCGCCTGGTGCAACTTTAAACGATCTTAGAAATAACGGATTAAAAATAGGAACAGTAGGAAAGCCTTTAAAAGGAATAGAAATTAAAATTGCAGAAGATGGAGAAATCCTTATCAAAGGGCATAATGTAATGATGGGGTATTATAAGAACGAAGCATTAACCAAAGAAATCATTATAGATGAATACTTGCATTCTGGTGATATTGGTGAACTAGATAAAGATGGTTTCTTAAAAATTACTGATCGTAAAAAGGAAATTTTTAAGACTTCTGGAGGAAAATATATTGCTCCAGCAGTTTTAGAAAGCGAATTAAAGAAGTCTAGATTTATAGAACAAGTAATGGTCATTGGAGAGAGTCAGAAAATGCCAGCGGCTTTGATTCAAGTGAATTTTGAGTTTATAGAAGAATGGTCTAAAAGAAAAGGCATCGTTATTAACAATCTTACTGATAACGTACATCTTTTGGATAGAGTTCAAAAAGAAGTTGATTTTTACAACAAAAGCTTTGGTAAGTGGGAACAAATAAAGAAGTTTGAAATCACACCTGATATATGGTCTATCGAATCTGGCCACCTCACTCCTACTTTAAAAATGAAAAGAAAAATCATTAAAGAAAAGTATCAGTATCTATTTGATAAGATTTATAGCACATAGTTTCAAGGCTTGTTGCGAGGTTATTCCGTTTTTTGTATTTTGCATAGCTACAAACAAGTCAAAACATGTCAACAGAAATTACTCGATTATTCGATTTTCCTTACTATGCTCAAAAAAAATTCAATTTAGATAAAGCTTTTGTTACAAAGTACGGACAAGATTGGATTTCTACATCTAACAAAGAATACATAGATAAAGCCAATACTATTAGTAGAGGGTTGCTTCGACTAGGAGTCCAGCCAAATGATAAAATTGCTGTAATTTCCAGTAACAATAGAACAGAATGGAATATTATGGATATTGGAATTCTACAGGTTGGAGCACAAAGTGTTCCTATATATCCAACAATTTCAAAAGAAGATTATGAGTATGTATTAAATCATTCAGAAGCCATTTATTGTTTTGCTTCTGATGTAACTATTATAGAAAAATTAAATAAGATTAAAGGAAAAACGAAATTAAAAGGAGTATATACTTTTGATGATATTAAAGGAGAAAAATCTTGGAGTGATGTTTTAGAACTTGGTAAAGACAATAGTAATCAGGAAGAGGTAAAAGAAAGAATGAATGCTGTTTCTGGTGGTGACTTGGCAACTTTGATATATACATCTGGAACAACCGGAAGACCTAAAGGAGTTATGCTTTCTCATAGTAATATAGTTTCAAATGTATTGGCAAGTGAAAAACGAGTACCATTAAACCAAGGGAATTCAATTGCATTAAGTTTCCTGCCAGTATGCCATATTTTTGAAAGAATGATTTTGTATTTGTATCAATATTGTGGTGTAGAAATACATTTTGCAGAATCTATCGAAAAAATGAGTGAGAACTTAAAAGAAGTAAAACCTCATGTAATGACTGCTGTACCAAGATTGTATGAAAAAGTATTTGATAAAATTTATGGCAGAGGAGAAGAACTTTCTGGATTCAAACAAAAACTATTCTATTGGGCTATTGACTTAGCGCTTAAGTTTGAACCTTATGGAGCAAATGGATGGTGGTATGAGCGCAAATTGAAAATTGCTAGAAAATTAATTTTCTCAAAAATAAAAGATGGTTTAGGAGGTCGTTTAGATTTAATGGTATCTGGTAGCGCTGCCTTACAGCCTAGATTAACACGTTTTTTTGCTGCTGCTGAGATGCCAATTATGGAAGGTTATGGACTGACAGAAACCTCTCCAGTAGTTTCTGTAAACGACCAACATAATAGAGGGTTTAAGATTGGAACTGTAGGACGAATTATTGATAGTGTAGAAGTTAAGATAGGTGAAAATGGAGAGATCTTAGCCAAAGGCCCAAATATAATGCAGGGTTATTATAAAGATCCAGAAAAAACAGCTGAAGTTATTAAAGATGGCTATTTTCATACTGGAGACAAAGGAGAAGTAGATAATGATGGCTTTTTAAAAATCACCGGACGTACTAAAGAAATGTTTAAAACTTCTGGAGGTAAATATGTTGTCCCCCCTCTATTAGAAGGTGAATTAAAACAGTCTCGTTTTATAGAACAGGTTATGGTGATAGGTGAAGGAGAAAAAATGCCAGCAGCATTAATACAGCCTAATTTTGTTTTCATTGAAGATTGGATTAACAGAAAAGGGCACAGTATAGGTACATCTTGTGAAGAAATTTCTAAATCTCAGATAGTGATTGATAGAATTCAGAGAGAAGTTGATAAATGTAATAAGAACTTTGGAAAATGGGAACAAATAAAAAAGTTTGAATTAACCTCTGAAGAATGGTCTATTGATGGTGGACATTTAACGCCCACAATGAAAATGAAGCGAAAAATCATCAAAGACATTTATAATGATTTATACGAAAAAATTTATAGAGGTTAATGATCGCTTCTCTACTATTTTTTGCAACTACTATTGGTCCTGAAACTTGGGCTTTAATTGGTGTGTTGGTAGGCGGACTTTTAACTGAATTCATTAATTACCTACTTCAAAAATCTCAGTTCAAGCATAATAAAGAAATGTACTACCTTCAGAATATGAGTAGAGAAAAGGTAAAAGAATATCTAATTGAACTCTTAAATCATAAAAAATATCCTGAGAGAAAGTATGTAACAATTAGAAAAAGAGTTGGTGCATATTCTGATGATGATTTAAGAATTCTTTTAATTGAAGTAGGTGCTTTAAAGTCTCAGTCTAAAGACGGCACTGAACTTTGGTATTTAAAAGAAAGAGATCAAGAAAGGAATAATCCCACTAAAAAGGGGTATTCATAATTTATTTTTAAGTTTTTCAACTAAAAATACATTTCCAAAGATCATAGTAAAAGCATACCCTATATCTTCAATTGGTATTGTTAGTAATCTAATTCCTAAATTTTCATCATTATTATACCAAACCACTGGTTCGTCTAAACCTGTACCTGTAAGAATTCCATTTACTATAAAAAAAGGGATTAGTATTACCAAAAAGGCAATATAAAAACGTTGTAAGTATTGAATTCCGAAGCGGAAACCAACTGCTAATGTGAATATTAATAAGCTATAATTTACAAAAGTATAGTCTTTATCAGAATGTAATAGTACTACAGGTACCAAAATTAATAAAAGACCTATTGTTATTCCTTGAGTCATTTTCTTTGACAACAATAAGTTTGGTTTAAAATATTCAAAAGAATAATGAATAAACATACTTGCATAAGGAATGCAAAAAAAGAATAACCACTCCTCTATTGGCATTCCAAATAGTAAAAAATTTAAATGATAATCTGGATTAAAACCCCAAACTCCGTTTTTAGTAAATATAGCATCCCAAATTAAAAAAATTGCAGACACTAAGATAAGAGAAGCTAAAACAGCTTTCCAATGATTAATGAAGCGCATTTTTTTATTAAAAGAATATCCCAAAGGAATACTTAAAGATGCCAAGTTTAAAAGTAAATATAAGTACACTATACTTTTGGTTTTTGAAAGTATTTGAAAGGTACAAATAACATTCCAAAACACTCACCATCATGCTTGTACAATTTTTTATGATGAATTTTATGTGCTTTCCTCAACCCTTTAAGGTAACGATTATTCGTATTTTTAAACCATTTAAATCGTTGATGAATAAGCACATCATGTACTAAAAAATAGGCAATACCATAACATAGAATACCTAGACCAATAAAGAACAAATAATTTAATGTAGGGTTAATTCCAAAGTAAAAAAGAGCAATACTAGGCGCGGCAAAAATAACAAAGAAAATATCATTTCTCTCCAATGGATTTTGATACTTAGGCTGATGGTGGTCTTCATGAAAATACCACATAAAACCATGCATAACAAATTTATGAGTACACCAAGTAATGGCTTCCATAGTTAAAAAAGTAGCAACTGTTATACCTGCAAATATCATGTATTAAATCATATTAAGTTTATACTTCACATAACTTCGAGCCAATAAATTTACTTTCATTGGATCAGAAATACGGACTCTAGTTTCTATAATTTTAGAAGATGGTACTCTTTTTAATTTCTTTAATAATCTCCTATAATATCTATAAGCCATATACACTCCAAATTTTGCTTCGACGGGTAATTTGAGTATCCCGTTATTAAAGGCATAATCAAAGTCAGCTTCTATTTCATCAATAATTTGTTGCTTAGAGTCTGCATCTAGAGAAGCTAAATTAACATTAGGAAAGTAAGATCTATTTAGTAATTCAAAATCGTCTTTAAGATCTCTTAAGAAATTTACTTTTTGAAACGCTGAACCTAATCGCATAGCTGCATCTTTTAACTCATTGTATTTCTCTTCATTACCATCAACAAATACTTTTAAGCACATAAGACCTACAACATCTGCAGACCCATATATATATTGGTCATACTCTTCTTTTGTAGCGTATGTAGTTTTCGAAAGATCAGCTCTCATGCTTTTTAAAAAAGCATCTACCATATCATCCGAAATCTCATATTGATTGACTGTATGCTGGAAAGCATTTAAAATAGGATTCAAACTAATACCACTTTCTTTAGCACGATAGTATTGTTGTTCAAAATCATCCAATAATTCCTCTTTATTGTACTCGTGGAAAGTATCAACGATCTCATCTGCAAATCTGACAAATCCATAAATATTATAAATGGCACTCCTTATCTTAGGTGATAACATTTTTACAGCCATAGAAAATGAAGTACTATACTTCTTAGTTACTATTCTGCTGCAATCAAAGGAAACTTCATCAAATAATTGTTTCATGTTACGAATGTTTTTTAAGGATTAATTCAGAGGCAATTTTTCCAGAAATTAATGATGGGGGAACACCAGGGCCTGGAACCGTCAATTGACCCGTGAAATATAAATTTTGCACTTTTTTACTCTTTATTTTAGGTCTCAAAAATGCAGTCTGCAACAAAGTATTAGCCATCCCATAAGCATTTCCCTTATAAGAATTATAGTCTTTTATAAAATCATTAACACAAAAAGACTCTTTAAAGATAATATTATTTTTTACTTCTTGTTTAGTTAGAAGTTCTAATCTTTTTAAAATAATATTAAAATATTTTTCTCTCAATTCTTCTGTATCTTCAATACCAGGAGCTAGTGGAATTAAGAAAACTGCTGATTCTTTTCCTTCTGGAGCACAGCTTGAATCTGTTATACTAGGAAAACTAGCATAAAACAACGGGTCTTTAGGCCAAGATGGAGTGTCATAAATTTCAATCGCATGTGCATCAAAATCTGCATCAAAAAATAAAGTATGATGGTTTACATTTTTGATTTTCTTGTCAAAACCAACATAAAACAATAAAGATGATGGTGCAAACACTTTCTTATCCCAGTACTGCTCAGAATATTGTCTATACTTAGGGTCTAGCAAGGTTTCAGTATGGTGATAATCTGCGCCACTTAATAATAAGTCAACAGGAATCTCTTCAGAATTTACAACAATACTCTTTACGTTATTACTTGTGTCTACATTGATCTTTTCAACATTTGCATTGGTCAGAAAATGAACTCCCAATTCTTTTGCAAGACCAACCATTCCTTCAATTACTTTATACATTCCTCCCTTAGGATGCCATGTTCCTAAACCAAAATCTGCGTAGTTCATGAAATTATAAAAAGCTGGGGTGTTACTTGGCTTAGCTCCAAGAAATAACACCGGGAATTCTAATATTTGTATTAGTTTTTTACTTTTTATGTTTTTTCTAACAGTTTTAGATATAGTTGAAAAAAACTGAGTTACCCTAGTCATTGTAGTCGGTGTAATTAGTTCTAAAGGAGAAACACCGGGTTTATAAACTAAATCTTCTATAGCTGTTGCATAGTTAAATTTAGCAGAATCTAAGAACTTTTTTAAATGCTTTGCACTCCCCTTCTCTTCAGTTTCAAAAAGCTCATAAATTTTATGTAGGTCGGCACTTATTTCTACGTATGTTCCATCATTAAAATAAACCCTATAGCCAGGATCTAACTTTTCTAAATCATAGTAGTCTGATGGTTTTTTGCCAAAATCTGCAAAGTAACGCTCAAAAACGTCAGGCATCCAATACCAAGATGGTCCAATATCAAAGGTAAAACCCTCTTTTTTTAACTGCCTAGCTCTTCCTCCTACCGTACTGTTTTTTTCTAAAACAGTAACTTCATAACCAGATTTTGCCAAGTAGCAAGATGCTGCTAACGCAGAGAAACCTGAACCAATAATATGAATGCTTTTTTTCATTTGTTTAACAAATATATAATTTTGTTAAACAATCAAAAAAAATAGGGTAAGTTTTATAATACATTTAACAAATCAGAAACTGTAGGGTGCAACTCTATATCTGACATAAAATCCATACTTTTCATATCCATTGCCTTTTTACCTATAGCAATTAGTTTATGATTTGTATCTTTTAGAATATCATCTATCTGGTAAAAATAGTCAGCAACTTTATCGTCATAAGGCTGCACAGTTAACGACGTAACAAAGCATATTTCTCGATTTCCTTGAAAGAAGTAATTTAAATTGTCTAGAGGTAAACTTTGCCCTAAATAAATAGTGTGGCTACCTCTTAGCACCAATTCATAATTTAAGTATAATAATCCGAGCTCATGAATTTCATTTTCTGGAAGAAATAATACATAAGTAGTACTAGAATTTGAAACGCTATATTGTAGTTTTTCAATATTAATTTGAATTTTTTGCGCTATCAAATTTGATATAAAATGCTCATGCGCAGGCAATAAAGTTTCAGTTTGCCAAAGCAAACCAATATGTTTCAAAAAAGGAATGAAAACATCTTTAAAAATAGCTCTAAAGGTTTTCTGATGTAATAATTTAGTATAGGTTTTATTAAACAATGCTTTATCAAATTGAAACATTGCTATTTTGAATGAATTAATAGCTTCGTCATTAACAGCCACCTTAAATGCAAGTTCTCTAGCGTTTAACGCTATTGCTTCTTCAGGCATTTCTGCTATTTTAGAAATCTTGTAATTATTATTATTTAATAAAACTATATTTAATAATTTCATTAAATTTTGGTTTGAATAATATCTAATATTTGTATCAGTTCTCTGAGGTTTTAGTAAACCATATCTCTTTTCCCAAATACGAATAGTATGTGCCTTTACTCCAGAAATATTTTCAAGGTCCTTTATCGTAAAATCCTTCTTTATATTGTTCAACCTATTTTAGTTTTAATTAAACAAATATACCATTTTATTCATTCATATAATATATTTTTAAATTTTTGTAACTTTTTTAACTTTATAACTACTTATCATAAAACTAATTGACCTAGATTGAATAAGAAAACTGAGGAGAGCTTTTTACTAGATTTTGAAAAGAATCAAAACATTGTGCATAAAGTTTGTAGAATATATACTACAAACCAAGATGCTCATAAAGATTTGTTTCAAGAAATTACTATTCAACTTTGGAAAAATTATGAGAAATTTAGAGGTGACTCTAAATTTAGCACTTGGATGTATAGAGTTGCATTAAATACTGCAATTTCCTTATATAGAAAATCTACTCGTACAATAAAAACGCAAGATATTAGTGATGTAGCATTTAAAATTAAATCGAATGATTATGACGATACTCAAGAAAGACAATTAGAGTCATTATATAAAGCAATACATCATTTAAACGACATTGATAAGGCATTAATTTTCTTGTATTTGGAAAGTAAGCCATATAAAGAAATTTCACAAACACTTGGTATTACTGAAGTAAATGCTAGAGTAAAAATGAATAGAGCAAAAGATAAATTAAAAAACATATTAAACCCATAAACTATGAGTACTATGGATTTAGATCAATACAAAAAGGCTTGGGATAATCAACCTGAAGCTGCAGAAAAACTTTCTGCCTTAGAGATTTATAAATTAACGCAATCGAAATCATCATCTATTGTTAAATGGATTTTTATTATTGGGATACTTGAGTTTGCTTTTTGGCTTGGTATTAACTTTATTGTTACAAAAGCTGGAGGTTTTGAGCCTTATGAAAAGCTTCACTTAATGAATTTCTTAAACTATACTACTTACTTACATTACATCGTAATCGTTTTGTTTTTACTATTATTTTACAGAAATTACTCATCCATTAGCATCATTGACAATACAAAATTGTTAATGAAAAAAATATTAAAGACACGTAAAACTGTTAAATGGTATGTATATTATAATATTATAAGTGTTGTTGTATTGTCTATCATATTTACAATACTAATAATTAACCAACCTAATGGTATTGCAATAATAGCGGGTATAGAAAATACAAATATTAGTGAAGACAAATTAATAACAATTATGATAGTTACTCAATTAATAAGTATTTCGTTAATGGTATTAATACTTTGGCTCTTTTATTATTTGCTTTATGGTATCTTATTAAAAAAGCTAAATAAAAATTATAAAGAGTTAAATAAATTAGAAGAAGTGAGTTAAACTAAACATCAAATAAGCTACTTTGTTATGAAAATGATTGTAACTCTTTTAGGAGTTTATCTAACATATTATTGGTAAAATCTAAATGGGTAACTATTCTAATTTTACCATGCCCCATTGGCGTTAATAAAATTCCTTTTGATTTCATTTTCTCAATAAAATTCATGTCTCCAATCTCATCTTTCACATAAAATATTACGATATTCGTTTCTACTGGTTCAACTTTTTTAATATAAGGAAGTGTATTTAAAACAGCTTCTATTTGACTAGCTTTATCATGATCTTCTACTAATCTCTTTACATGATTATCTAAAGCATATATACCAGCTGCTGCTAAAAATCCTGCTTGCCTCATCGCCCCACCAAATAATTTACGTACTCTCAATGCATTGGCAATATGCACTTTGGTTCCCAACAATATAGAACCTACAGGTGCTCCTAGTCCTTTAGATAAACAAATAGAAATTGTATCGAATAAAGCACCATACTGCTTAGGTGATTCATTTTTAGCCACTAATGCATTAAATAACCTAGCCCCATCTAAATGGTACGCTAAATTATTAGTTATGCAAACCTCTTTGATCTTTTCCAATTCTTCAAAATCCCAACAACCTCCACCTCCTTTATTCGTGGTATTCTCAATACATACTAACCTAGAATATGGGACGTGAATATCTGCCCTTCCAGCAACAGCATTCTCTAATTGCTGAGCTGTAAACATTCCTCTATGTCCATCTATTAAACTACAGGTAACTCCAGAATTAAAAGCAGCTCCACCCCCTTCATAATTATAAACATGTGCCCATTTGTCACAAAATAGTTTGTCTCCTGGCTGCGTATGTAATTTTATAGCTGCTTGATTTGCCATCGTTCCAGAAGGGAAAAACAACGCATCTTCCATTCCAAACATATTAGCGGCTTTTTGTTGTAATTCATTTACAGTAGGGTCGCTTTTAAAAACATCATCTCCTACTTGAGCATTCATCATTACATCCAACATTTTTTTTGTTGGTTTAGTTACTGTATCTGAAATTAAATCTATAATCATACTAAGGATATTAATCTTTCTCTTCTTTTATTAATTTTCTTATTCATCAAAACCTATTTCATTCCTATGGGAGATCCATCAGGTATTTTAGGTGAACTGGGTTTTTTATAATTTTTAGGATTCTTTTTAAAATCTGAAATCATTTTTATCATTTCTTTATTATATATATTTTGATTTTCAGATGTCGAAACAACTTTCAATAGATTGTTTATTTTTTCAATCTTATTGTTTACAATAGCATTCACTTGCTTATAAGTATTATTATTTGAGGACAAATAGAATAACTGATTTAGAATTTGCACATTAACTACATTCTGTAGTTCATTATAATAAGTATCCTTATAAGACTTTTTGAAGCTGGAGTTAATTAAAATATCTAGAACTTCTATCAATCCTAGTTGGCTATTGTCTAAACTTTTATGTTGTACTAACCTAGTAACTCTTTCTGGATGCAATAATAATTCTAATGTCATTTTAGAAGACGTTTCAACTGCTCCAAACGGATCAAAAGTAACGCCTGTTTTGCTTTTAAAAGACTCTCTACTTCTATTATATCCCATTGCTCTTGGTGGGAATAATGATAAAATGTTTTTAGGAATACCTATTTCTTTTACATCTAAAGTCTTTAAAAGAGATTGTAATGCTTTTCGCTCTTTCATTCCTTCTACTCTTTTTAGAATGATTTGATTTCCTCCTTTTACAGCATAATTATAATCTAAACCTCCTATAAGCTTAGCAACTGCTTCTGTTTGGTATCTGTGAAAGAAATACAAAGGCACAAAAACATCTTCTAAAACAGAGTATGGTTCAGAAGATTTAATATTATCTGTTGAAAATTTACTAATAGCTTTCTTTCTGATAGCAAGTATATTATCTAGTTCATCAGAAATATCGCTTCCATTATCCCAGAGATGAGCAGAAGCATGTGCACTACCTTTTGGACGTGCATCCGAATCAGAAATATACCTTAGACCTTTAGCAAAAGCAGTTTCTAATATTTTCCTTAGTTGAGGTCCTTCATCTCCCTTAAAATTTTGATATGAATAAGCGACCGTTACTTTATCCCATTCTCCTATTTTATTATCATAGGCATTCGAAAAATCAATCTCACCATTTTTAAGTGACAACATAGGATGCGGATAATCCATTACTGATGCCCTTCCGTTTGTACTTGCTGCAAAATTGTGGGAAAAGCCTAAGGTATGACCAATCTCATGAGCAGACAGCTGTCTAATCCTAGTAATTGCCATTTCTAATGCATGGGCATCATTTACATTGTTCTTTTTATATGGAGCTTGTAAAGCTTGTGCTATCAAAAAATCTTGACGAATTCTTAAAGACCCTAAACTTACATGTCCTTTAATAATTTCACCTGTCCTAGGGTCAGATACAGAACCTCCGTAGCTCCAGCCTCTAGTGGATCTATGTACCCATTGTATCACATTGTATCTTACATCTAAAGGATCTGCTTCTTTTGGCAACATTTTTACTTGAAAAGCATCTTTATATCCAATAGCTTCAAAAGCTTGATTCCACCATCTTCCTCCATCTAATAATGCAGAACGAACTGGTTCTGGTGTTCCTCTATCCAAATAATAAATAATAGGCTCAATGGCTTCACTAATTGAAGCATTTGGATTTTTCTTTTTCAATCGATGTCTATAAATAAATCTTTTTTTGATAGATTGATTCACAGGAGTCGCGTAATCTAAATACGTCATTCCATAAGAACCCGATCTTGTATCAAACTCTCTTGGTTTGTATTTATCATCTGGCAACTCTACAAAAGAATGATGTTGATGCACTGTTACTAAGGATGCATCTGGTGACACACTCCTAATATTATATCCTTTAGGTTTTCCCTTGAATGTAAGCATCACATCAATTTCACTATTCTTGGGAAATGCTTTTGTTCTGTCTAAATTGAAAGCGCTTTTTGTTTTATCTAAAGAATAATTACCTTGTTTACTTCTTCCCAATCTTGTAGAGACACCATGAGCATCTCTCATAAAAAAAGATGTAGCATCTACTAAGTAAATTCCCTTTTTATATTCTTTTATTTTAAACCCATGTAAAACAGATTTAGCAAAAGCTTCTTTAACTGATTGCTTCTCTTCTTTATTATTAGTAATAGCTCTATAAGTTTGATTTGGTTGTATTAGCAATAGCTTATTGCCTGCCTTTTTAAAATAAACAACTACCCCATCACCTAACTGACCTCTATCTAGCCCAATATCATTTGAACCTATTCCTTCAGATAGCGAATACACATATAAAAACTCTTGATCTAACTTTTTAATTTGTAGATAAATTTTATCTGAACTATTATCATAATAAAAATCAAAGTAACCTTTATACTTAATTACTTTTTTATTGTCTGGAAAGAATTGTGTAAATCCTTGAAAACTAAATGCCATAAAAAATAGCATTATTATAAATTTCTTCATGCTGTAAATCTTTAGTAAAAGAGATTATAAAAATACAATTATTAATAAGAAAGTAGAATTGTAAATATTTAATTTATTTTTGTTCAAAATATGGTAACACAAGATCAATTAAAAGATATTTCTGAGCGCATTTCTAAACTTAAGTCTTATTTGGATATAGAAAAAAAGCTTATAGAAATTAGTAATGAAGAAGAGAAAACTGCAAATCCTGACTTTTGGAATAACCCAAAAGAAGCTGAGATATTAATGAAGTCTTTACGTTTGAAAAAAAAATGGGTAGAAGACTATAATCAAATCGTTTCTTCACATGAAGATTTAACAGTCTTGTATGATTTTTATAAAGAAGGTGAAATTGAAGAGCAAGAGATTACCGATCATTTTGATAAAACACACAGTTTTTTAGAAGATATTGAGTTTAAAAATATGCTATCTGAGGAAGGTGATAACTTAAGTGCTGTACTTCAAATAACTGCTGGTGCTGGTGGAACAGAAAGTTGCGATTGGGCAGAAATGTTACTACGAATGTATAGCATGTGGGCTGACAAACAAGGCTTTAAGGCTAAAACATTAAATTACCAAGAAGGAGATAGTGCCGGTATAAAGACTGTTACTATTGAGTTTGATGGTGACTATGCCTTTGGATGGTTAAAAGGTGAGAATGGAGTTCATAGATTAGTACGAATTTCTCCTTTTGATAGCAATGCTAAAAGGCATACTTCATTTGCTTCTGTATATGTATATCCAGTTGCAGACGATTCTATTGAAATAGAGATTAATCCTGCTGATATAGAAATAACTACTGCCCGATCTAGTGGAGCTGGAGGTCAAAATGTAAATAAAGTAGAGACCAAAGTACAACTAACCCATAAGCCTACTGGTATTCAGATTTCATGTTCAAATTCTAGATCTCAACATGACAATAGAGCTACCGCGTTACAAATGCTAAAATCTCAATTGTATGAAATAGAATTACAAAAACGACAAGCTGCAAGAGCAGACATTGAGGCTAATAAAATGAAGAATGAATGGGGAAGTCAGATTAGAAATTACGTGATGCATCCCTATAAATTAGTCAAAGATGTAAGAACCTCACATGAAACCGGAAATGTAGATGCTGTTATGGATGGGAATATCAATTCATTTTTAAAAGCCTACCTAATGCTAAATGGTCAAAAGAATGAAAAGTAAAAAGAACTTTATTTTTCTAATTTGTTTAGTTACTATCTGTATGCTTCCTAATATGCTTTTAGTACTTATTGGTGAAGATTCTGTTGTTGGAACCATGGTAAAGAAGATAGTCTATCTAATTTTAGGCTTAGCTATCATTTTATTCCCATTAAGTTTCTTAAAACCAAAATGGTATGGATGGTTTATATTCTTATTATCTCCATTTTTATTATTTGAAATCTATAATATCTATACCTTTAAAGCACCCTCTTCTGAAGAAGCCATAGCTTCCGTTTTTTTTACAAACTATGGCGAGGCTTCTGAATTACTGGATGGTCGTATTTTAATGGTTGTCTTTTCAGTAATCGCTTTTATTACTATTTTTTTACTTGCCTTCTTTACTAGTAAAACATATACCCTTTCCAAAAGAATAAAACAAAGGATTTTTATTTTTACTATACTAACATTTATTGCTTTATATGGAAGAAATTATTTAATGGCAACTAAACTGAATGACAATGCTTCAGAGACTTTTGGTTTAGCAAATTATTCATTAAAAATTCAATTAAGTAAAATATACCCTGTAGATGTTTTAATAAAAACTAAAGATGCTTATTGGGGAGTTCAAAAAAGAAAATCCTATCTAAAAAGTATAGAAGGCTTTACTTTTAATGCTGTAAAAAAAGATACACTAAAAGCTCAAGAAATTTATGTTTTAGTTATAGGGGAGACAGCTAGAAAACATAATTTTAGCTTGTATGGTTATAATAGGAACACTACCCCAAATTTAGATACAATTTCCAATATTACTCACTTTACAAACGTTACAAGCAATGCTAATTTAACTTCTTTAAGCATTCCATTCATGCTCACCAGAGCTACTCCAAAAAATGCTGAGATTAAATTTGATGAACCTGCAATTATAACCCCTTACAAGGAAGCTGGTTTTAAAACGTATTGGTTAACAAATGTCCCAAGTGGTATTGGTAGTGTTTTTGGTTTTTACTCGGGCTTAGCAAATAATTATAAAAATACTTCTGTTTCTTTAGATGCTTTAAATTTTGATGAAAGACTGATTCCTGAGCTAGAAAATGTTTTAAATGATCGTACAACTAGAAAGAAATTTATTATAATTCATACATTAGGAAGTCATTTTAGATATAACTATAGATATCCGAAAGAATTCGAGAAATTTAAACCTAACTTAGAAAAAGGATTGTCTATAGAAAATTCAATAAGCATAGAAAACAAATCAAAAATTATAAATAGTTACGACAACTCCATCCTATATACAGATTACATTTTGAGCAAATTTATTTCTTTACTAAAAAAAGAAGATGCAGTCTCGTATCTTTACTACATCTCTGATCATGGAGAAAATTTGTATGATGATGATTCAAATAAATTAATGCACGCTTACATCAATCCTACGAAATATGAAATTGAGATTCCTTTACTTATTTGGAATTCTAAACTATACCAAAATCAGTATCCCGATAAAGTTAGAAATTTATCAAATAACATAGCTAAAGGTATAGAAACAGTGCATACGTTTCATACTCTTTTAGATTTGTCTAATATAGGGTACCCAACAGAAAATCTTAGAAAAAGTTTTGGCTCTATACAATTTGACACATTATCTAAAAAATCTTTTTATAGAACAGACAAAACTATCCTAGAAATAGACTAATTTTAATAATCAACTAACTAAAACAAAGAATATGATTATTTATGGAACCGGAGCTAAAAATTTTGGAGCTAAAAAACTCAAAGGTGTAAAATGCGAAAATTGTGAATCCTCTAAAATGTATATAACTGGTTACTGTCAGTATGCGCATATTTTTTGGATACCCCTTTTCCCTACATCAAAAAAGATTTTTACAATCTGCGAAAATTGTGAAGAAGAGCTGCCAAAAAAATACATCCCTAAAAAAACAATGGATAGAATTAAGCTTGAGAAAAGTGGATTTAAAACTCCCATATATCTATTCTCTGGATTAATTATTATTACCATGCTTATTTTTTATGGGATATATAGTAGTAATAAACACGATGAAGAAGTTGCCAAAAATATAGCTAATTTAGAATCTAAAGATGTTCTAGTTTTTAAAAATGATGATGACACATACTCTTTTGGGAAAGTAGAGAAAGTAAGAAATGATACTGTTTTTTTAAGTTTTAGCAATTATATATTTGAAGGAGGAAGCCCTTCTAAATATGATTATAATAGAGAAAAACAAAAGGTTTCCGATTTTTATGATGTAGAAACCTATTATTTTTTCCAAAAAACAATCGATTCTATGTATAGTGTTGGTGAGATTTATGATTTATTTAGAGAAGAAAATGATTAAAATATACCATAACCCTCGTTGTAGAAAGTCTAGAGAAGGCTTAGCCATTCTTCAAGACTCTGGAAAAGAATTTGAAATTATTGAGTACTTGAAAGAGACTCCTACTTTTAATGAACTCTCAGAAATCATTAATTTATTAAAGATAAAACCGATAGATTTGGTTAGAAAAAGCGAAGCAATTTGGAAAGAAAACTACAGAGGAAAAGAGCTTTCAGATACTAATTTGATAACTGCAATGATTGAAAACCCTAAACTAATTGAGAGACCAATAGTGGTAGATAAAAATAAAGCCGTTGTTGGTAGACCTCCAATAAATATCAAACAAATTCTCTAGTTTTTTTTGTTTAATTATTCGTTAAAATTGTTTAACAAATAATTAACAATACAACATTAAACTTAGTAGGACATTTGCAGTCGAAGAAAAAACGACTCATTATAATGAAAAAAACTTTATTGCTTTTAGCAATTTCTATACTAGGAAACTTCGTTGTTAAAGCACAGAAACCAACCCAACGCCAAGCCACTATTTCTGGTAAAATTATAGATGCAAAAACTAAAGAACCTCTTGAATATGCAACGGTTGTTTTAAAAGATCTAAAAACAAAAAAAATTAGTGGAGGCATTACCAATGAAAAGGGTCTTTTTTCTTTTAAAACTCCTACAGGTAATTATGAAGTAAGCTTTGAATATATTTCATTCAAAACAATCAAAAGATCCAATGTAAATATTGATAAAAATATAAATTTTGGAATTATAGAATTGAGTGAAGATTCCAAAAGACTAGACGAAGTAGTAATTATTGCAGAAAAAACAACAGTCGATATTCGTTTAGATAAAAAGATATACAATATTGGTAAAGATTTATCTGTTCGAGGTGGAAATGCTAGTGATGTTTTAGGAAATGTACCGTCGGTACAAGTAGATGTAGAAGGAAATGTAAGTTTACGAGGAAATGATAATGTTACAATATTTATAGACGGAAGGCCCAGTGCTCTAGTAGGTATCAATGGCGCAGAAGCACTAAGACAGATTCCAGCTGAAGCAATTGAAAGAGTTGAAGTTATTACTTCTCCATCAGCTAGATATGATGCAGAAGGAACTGGAGGAATTATAAATATCATCCTTAGAAAAAATAAAATAATAGGGTTTAATGGATCTCTACAATTTGATATAGGACAACCAGAAACTTATGGATCGGCTTTTAATGCAAATTTTAGAAACAAAAAATGGAATTTCTTTACCAATACAGGTTTTAGATACAGAGCTGTCCCTGGAAATGCTTTTAGTGATTCTCAATTCTTTTCTGTTGATGCATTAAATGCTAGAGTAATTGAAGATAGAAAATTTGGTAGATTAGGAAGAAATTTATTTACAAGCTTTGGAGCTGAATACTACGTTAATGAAAACTCAAGTATTATTGGAAACTTAGTTTTTAATAGTGGCAACGATGATGATCAAAACACAAATGATATCAATCGATTTGATATCCTTGGAAACATTAATGAATCTACGCTAAGAACCGAAAACGAAAGTGAAGACGAAGAAAGAGTTCAGTTTACACTCGACTACATCAATAATTTTGACAGAAAGGGAAGAAAATTAACCATTAATGCCCAATATTCTACAGAAGCTGAAAATATCTTAAATAATATTACTGAGGTTGATACCCAAATTAACTTTCTAAATGATTTAGAAGAAGTAATTGAAAATCAAGATGAAAATAGAGGATTACTACAAGTTGATTATGTTCATCCAGTAGGTGAAAAAATTCAATTTGAAGCTGGTTATAGAGGGAATTACAGAGATATATTCAATAGTTTCTTTTTAGCCGAAAGACAAGATTTTATTAATAATGGCCCATTAATTCCAGACCCTAATCTCAACAACTCTTTTAACTATAAAGAATTAGTAAATGCAACTTATTTTCAATACGGACAAGAGTTTAATAAAGTTTCACTTTTGGCAGGTCTTAGATATGAGCATACTGCTATTGAAATAGAACAAGAAACATCTGCCACAAGAGATGAAAAGTCTTACGGATATATATTCCCAACGATAAATATTGGAATTGAATTTAATGAACAAGAAAGCATGTCTTTGGGCTATAACAGAAGAATTAGAAGACCTAGAGGGCGTTTTTTAAATCCATTTCCTAGCCGATCGAGTGAGAGTAATATCTTTAGCGGTAATGTAGATTTAGATCCTGTATTAACGGATTCTTATGAATTAGGTTATTTAAAACGATGGAAAAAGTTTACTTTATCTACTTCCGTTTATTACAATATAAGTAATGACAATTGGGAATTTATTCAACAAAGTACTGGGCAATTAACAGACAATGGAGATCCAATAATTCGTAGATTTCCAATAAACCTATCTACACAAGAAAGAATGGGGTTTGAATTCACAGCAACATACAGACCTCTAAAAACTTGGACTATTAATGCCGATTTTAACTTGTTTAAAGTTACTACTGATGGTGAATATTTTGATGCTGCGATTATGCAAAATCCAATAGACTTCTCTTTTGAAAACACAGCTTTCTTTCTTAGATTGAATCAAAAAATCACCTTCTTTAAAGAGCTAGATGTCCAATTAAATGCAAACTACAGAGGACCTAATCGGAATGTACAATCGACTAGAGAAGGGATTTTTGCCCTCAATATCGCTGCTAGTAAAGACTTTTTTGATCAAAAAGCAACTTTGAGCTTAAATGTAAGTGATGCTTTTAACAGTAGAAAAAGAGTATCAGAAACATTCATTCCAGATGTACTACAACAGAGTAGTGAGTTTCAATGGCGTGAACGTCAAATTAGGTTGAGTTTTATCTATAGATTTAATCAAAAGAAAAAGAAACAAAGATCTCGTAGAGGTGGTGGAGATGAAGGTGGAGAAGAATTTGGCGGATAAAAATATCCACAAAAAAAGGCTTGCATGTACATGCAAGCCTTTTTTTATATAGTAAAACAAAACTACTTCCCTTCAGCAGCTCTCTTTGCTTCTCTTTTTAATTTGATGTTTTCCCAAATAGTTCCACCAATCCAATAAGGAACTACAAAAGTTAGTAAGAATATCAACAACCAAAAACCAGCCGTAAAGATAAACATGAATAAAACGAAACCTGAAAATTGAGATAAATCTAACATCTTATTTTATTTCTTATAATTATTCTACAAAAGTAAAACATATTTTGAATACTAACTAGTATTTGAAAAATTATTTCAACAAAGAAATAGCGAGAATTGTTAATAACGAATCGGCTTAGATTTTGTAATTTTGTAGGATCAAAAATAGTAGCAAAATTATGAAGTACAGAATCGAGAAAGATACTATGGGTAACGTAGAAGTTCCTGCTGATAAATATTGGGGAGCTCAAACAGAACGTTCAAGAAATAATTTTAAAATTGGTCCAGCGGCATCTATGCCTTTAGAGGTTGTATATGGCTTTTCTTATTTAAAAAAAGCTGCCGCATATACTAATGCTGAGCTTGGTGTTTTGGCAAATGAAAAAAGAGATTTAATCGCACAAGTTTGTGATGAAATTTTAGCAGGTAAACACGATGATCAGTTTCCTTTAGTGATCTGGCAAACGGGTTCTGGCACTCAATCTAATATGAATGTGAATGAGGTAATTGCTAATCGAGCACATGAAATGGCAGGTAAAGTGATTGGTGAAGGTGAAAAAACGATTCAGCCAAATGATGACGTTAATAAATCTCAATCTTCTAATGATACTTTCCCAACAGGAATGCACATTGCTGCTTATAAAAAAATTGTAGAAATCACCATTCCAGGAGTTGAACAATTAAGAGATACGTTACAAGTCAAATCAGAAGCTTTTAAAGAAGTAGTAAAAATTGGACGTACCCATTTAATGGATGCTACTCCACTTACCTTAGGTCAGGAATTTTCTGGATATGTGGCACAATTAAACTTCGGATTAAAAGCGTTGAACAATACGTTAGAACATTTATCTCAATTAGCTTTAGGTGGAACAGCTGTAGGAACTGGATTAAATACTCCTGCTGGTTATGATGTTTTAGTAGCAAAATATATTGCTGAGTTTACTGGGCTTCCTTTTATAACTGCTGAAAATAAATTTGAAGCCTTAGCGGCTCATGATGCATTAGTTGAAACGCACGGAGCTTTAAAACAACTAGCCGTTTCTTTAAATAAAATTGCCAACGATATTCGTTTAATGGCTTCAGGGCCAAGATCTGGAATTGGGGAATTGATCATTCCTGCCAACGAACCAGGTTCATCAATTATGCCAGGGAAAGTAAATCCAACGCAAGCAGAAGCCATGACTATGGTTTGTGCGCAAGTAATGGGTAATGATGTTGCTGTGACTGTTGGTGGTACACAAGGACATTACGAATTGAATGTATTCAAACCTATGATGGCGGCTAATGTGTTACAATCTGCACAGTTAATTGGAGATGCCTGTGTGTCTTTTGATGAAAATTGTGCTGCTGGCATTGAACCTAATCAAACAAGAATTACTGAATTGGTAAATAACTCATTAATGTTAGTTACTGCATTAAACACCAAAATAGGATATTATAAAGCCGCAGAGATAGCCAACACAGCGCATGCTAACGGAACAACCTTGAAAGAAGAAGCTGTTCGACTAGGATATGTGACACCAGAACAATATGACGAATGGGTAAAACCAGAAGATATGACTGGAAGTTTGAAATAAAAAAAGCGAGGTATTAACCTCGTTTTTTTATAAATATCTTTCCTGAGCTATTTTTACATGATGATTTTGATGGCCCGAAATAATATAACCTGCTGCTCTTACAGACATATTATTACCTGACCCCACTCCTACTCTTTTCAATACTTCTTCTGAAAAGCTTTTAAATAAGAGAATGGTTCCTTGTCGCACAATACTCATTTCTTCAATGATATCATTGTACAGTCTTTCATTTGCATTTCCATGATCAATAAAAAGATCTTGATCAAAACCAGGCAAAGAAGTTGTATCGTTTCTAGAGAAACATAAAGCCCTATAACAGAAGATACGCTCTGTATCTATGATATGTTGAATCAATTCTTTTAGCGTCCATTTTCCTTCTGCATATGCATAGTTTTGTTTTTCTTTAGAAACATTTTTTAACACATTTTCAAAATGTTGTTGACTTTCTTCTAAATTTTCTACGATAGACTTTCCGTTTGCTATCGTTGGGTTTATATATCTAGAAAAATAATCTGCGTACTCATTTGTTGGAATCATTATAGAAGTTTATGTATGTTTGCGTAGTAAAAATAGGCATTTTAGATGACAACATTATTTATCAATATCAAAGAATTAATTCAAGTTAGAGAGCCATCAATTAAGAAGGTTTCGGGAAAAGAAATGAGTTTACTTCCCACTATAAAGAATGCGTTTCTTTTCATTAAAAATAATATTATAGAAGCCTACGGATCTATGGATGAATTAACAGATGTAGATGCTGATAAAACAGTAGATGTAAAAGATCAAATGATATTACCTACCTGGTGTGATAGCCATACACATTTAGTTTTTGCAGGTAATAGAGAACAGGAGTTTGTAGATAGAATTAATGGTTTAACCTATGAAGAAATCGCAAATAAAGGAGGTGGAATCCTAAACTCTGCTAAAGAGTTACAAAATACTTCAGAAGAATCTCTATATAATCAATCCAAAATAAGGTTAGAAGAGTTAATAAAATTAGGTACTGGAGCTATAGAAATTAAATCGGGATATGGATTGACTGTTGATGCTGAAATAAAAATGCTTAGAGTTATTAAAAAACTTAAGGAAAATTATGATCTTCCAATTAAAGCAACTTTCCTAGGAGCTCATGCTGTTCCTGCTAAATATAAGAATAATAAAAATGGTTATATAGATGTCATTATTAATGAAATGCTTCCTTTAATTGCCAAGGAAGAACTAGCAGACTTTATTGATTGTTTTTGTGAAAAAGGATACTTCTCAACTGAAGATTTAGATACAATTTTATCCGCTGGAAAAAAGTACAACTTAATTCCAAAAGTTCATGTAAATCAATTCAATATTATTGGAGGAATAGCTGTAAGTACAAAATATAATGCTTTATCTGTAGATCATTTGGAAGTTCTAGATGATTCAGATATAGAGGCGCTACAAAAGAATCCAGAGACTATCTCTGTAGCATTACCTAGTTGCTCTTATTTTTTAACAATACCTTATACACCGGCTAGAAAAATAATTGACAATGGATTAGCATTGGCACTTGCTAGTGATTATAATCCTGGTTCTTCCCCTTCAGGAAATATGAATTTTGTAGTAGCTTCTGCATCAATTAAAATGAAAATGACTCCAGAAGAAGCCATTAATGCCGCTACGATAAATGGTGCTTATGCAATGGGTATAAGTCATGAAGTAGGAAGTATTACACGAGGAAAAAAAGCAAATTTTATTGTAACTAAAAAAATACCTAGTTATAATGTTATTCCTTACAGCTTTGGAAATCATCAAATAGCTGCGGTGTATTTAAATGGAAAACTTAATGATTGTTAGTTTTTAGGTTTAAAGAAATTTACAATTCTACTCATAACCGTTTTAGGCTTTTCATTTTCGTGATATCCATTTCCATACTTACCATAGCCGTAACCATAGCCATAACCATATCCGTAGCCGTATCCATAACCGTAACCATATTTATTTTTAACCGTAAAGTCATTAAAAATATAGCTAATATTTGTCACTTCTTTGTTCCTGTATTTGTCATCAATCATTCTCATCATTCCCTTTTCAGAATAATTTTGTCTAATCACATAAGCAATAGCATCTGCATACTTAAATAATTCTAAAGCATCAGATACTAAGCCAACAGGAGGTGTATCTACTACCACATAATCATATTCTTTTTGTAAATATGAGAAAAGGTTATCACAGTTATCTCCCAATAAAAGTTCTGATGGGTTTGGAGGTATTGGACCAGATAAAATTAAATCTAAATCAGGGATTTTTGTTTTAACAATAATATCTTCAATAGATTTCTGATTAATTAAATAATTAACTATTCCAACATCATTTTTCAAATCAAAATCATCATATATTTTTGGCTTTCTTAAATCTAAGCCCACCAATATCGTTTTTTTCCCACTGAGAGCAAATACAGTAGCCATATTTATAGAAACCATTGTTTTACCTTCGCCACTAACTGAAGAAGTTAATAATAGCGTCTTAGCATTTGAATTTTTATTATTCTTAAATAAAAATTGAATATTTGATCTTATGGCTCTGAATGATTCTGCAACAGAAGATTTAGGTCTATCAAAAACAGCTAAATTATTGGAGTTTCTATTTCTTCCAACAACTCCTAAAACTGGAATACTATATCTTTTTTCAACATCTTCTACCAAATGTATTTTGTTGTCGAGCAATTCTCTTATTATGATATAAAAAAGAGGAAATACAATGCTCAACATTAACGCCACCATATAATTAAATTTAGGCTTAGGATAAATAGGTCCTTCTCCTAAATCAATGGCACTATCAATTACCTTAACATCTGACACGTTAGCTGCGATAGCAGTTCCTGCTTCGTAACTTTTTTGCTTTAGTAGTGTATAATTAGCCTCAAAAATATCGTAGTTTCTTTGAATTTTTAATAAATCTTGTTCTTTTTGGGGTAATGAGTAGAGTTTAGAATTATAGCCAGTTAACTGCAATTCTAACTTAGCTTTTGTTTTATTATACAAGATTTTATTACTTGTTATGTTTTCAAATAAAATTCCTTTAGTTAGACGTATTTGGTTTTCTATTCTTTTATATTCTGGATGACTAGGAGTCGTTGTTTCTTTAAGTGTTTCTCGTAACTTAGATTTTACGATTAGCTCATTAATTCCAGCAGAAATCTTACTATCAGAAACTCTAATTGATGCAGGAACAGGAATATCACTTCCATATACATTGTTAGATCTTAAATAGGATTCTAAGGCAGTTAAATCGTCTAATGTATTATTTATACCTCTAATCTCTTTAGCAATGCTTACTGTCATAGCAAACACCTCTTCTCCTTCTAAAGAAAGATCATAAATATTATTATTCTTTTTATAATTTCTTAATTCAACAGCCAAATTTTTAAGGCTATCTGACTCTTTCTTAAGAAGTTTATCTATATATTCTTTAGTGTTTTTAGCATATAAAATTTTCTGTTGCTTTTTTGTTTCTGCTAATATTTGTACAGATTCATTTAAATAATCAACAATTCTATTTTTGTTTGCACCTTGTAATGAAAGACTTAGTAAAGAAGATCCAGCAGTAACATTGGCAACACGAATGCCTCTATAACCTCTAACAACGGAATTAAAATTTCCAAATTGAACATAAAACTCTTGTCCTTTTTTTAATATGTTTAGCGGAACTACTTTAAACGTAAAAAAAGGCGAAGAAACAATTGAATCTATAGAATATTCTTTATAAAAATTTACTTTATCAGTTTGGTAGCTAATATTGTTTTTATGGCTGTAATTATAAAGTACATGACTTCCATTTTCATTAAAGTCAATTGAAGCAGCAATTGTTTTATTATCTATAACTTTTAATTTAACTAAAGTGTTGCCTATGAAATATTTACTCGTATCAATATCTATTTTAAAAGGAGTTTTCCCATAGACATCCTCAAGAAAATACTTTCCATCCTTTAAATAATTAACATAAAACTTAAGCTTTGAGACTACCTTTTCATTATGTGTCCTAGAGTTTAATACAATTTTTACCGTTTCTAATAGGTCACTAGCACCACCCCAATTAAAAGTAAGAGTTGTCCCTGTAGAAAATAATGGATTAGTTTCTTCCTTAACAGAAATCATGGTAGAAAGACTATACCTTTTCTGTTTATATCCATTCATAAATTTTGCAATGATAAGAGCAATCGTTATCGTTACAAAAAATAATTGCCAATAACTTAAAATCCTAAAAAAATAGGATTTTACATCTATCGTATTTTGAACTGAATTTGTATCTAGTAAATTCTTACCTCCTGCCATAATCCTATAATCCTCTTACTAATAAAATAGTCGATGTTACCAATGTAAAAACAGATATAATGGTTGTTATTGACTGTAATCCTGTTGTTCCTGTACCCCAAGATTTCTGCTTAAGCGGAACAACGTTGATATAATCATTTGGTTTAATATAAAAAACCTCAGAGTCAATAGCATCAATTTTAGTCAAATCTATTATGTATTTTTTCTTACCTGAAGGGCTAAATCTTATGATTTCAACTTTCTTTTTATTTCCTGTAACTGTAATATCCCCAGCATTAGAGACAGCATCTATGATACTAACTTTATTTTGATAAATCACTTTAGGACCAGGGTTTACAACTTCGCCAAAAACAGTATATCTTATTCCGTCTAGCTTCACAGAGACAAAGTAATCTTTCTCTTTTTTAAAAAATTTGGATAACTCTTCTTCAATCTTTTTCCTAACCTCTTTAGTAGTATATCCCAACACATTAATCTCGCCAATATAAGGAACTCTAATATTTCCATGTAGATCAACTGTATATCCGTTAAAATAACTAGCTCCTAATTGGGCTTGAGTATTTGTTCCTTCACCTTGACCTTTACTAAATAAAGCTACCAATTTACTATCAGAAGATTTCATATCAATGATAATAATATCATCAACTTGTAATTTATAAGGTGTGATATTCATTTTATGAATTTCTTTAACTGGTATAGGTTCCCCTTGCAAATAGACTAAATCTTTATTAGGTACACAGGAGCTTAAAAACAAAATTGCATAAAAAAGAAGGGTTAATTTTTTCATTCAGAAAATTAATTATACTCACAAATATAAATTTTCTAAGTCTATTCTAGCAAATTTTCTATTAATTTCGTTTTAGATTCTTAATCAATGATTAGAAAGATACAGACTTATCTACAATTTTTGCTCAAATCTACAAATCAACATGGGGTACATTCTCCTTTTGTATTCAATTTTGTAACCAAATGTTTGTATAAGAAACAAGAGAGAAAAAAATATTCAGTATTTGTTAAAAACAAAAAACAACTCTTGAACAATCTAGAAATAATTGAAGTTCAAGATTTTGGAGCAGGGTCGAAGGTCTTTAAAAGTAATCAAAGACGGATTCGAGATATTGCTAAAATTGCTGGTATATCTAACAAAAGAGGTGAGCTTTTAATTAAAACAGCCTCTTATTTCAATGCTCATCATATTTTAGAAATTGGCAGCTCTTTAGGAATATCCACTGTAGCTTTAGCTTTGGCTGATAAAAAAAGTAATATTATTACCATCGAAGGATGTAAAAATACAGCGAAAATTGCTCAACGTCAATTCAAACAATTAAATCTCGATCATATTCAATTATACACGGAACCTATTGAACATTGTTTGGAGAAAATTGTAACTGAGAATGTATTTGATCTTATTTTCTTTGATGGAAATCATACAAAAGAAGCAACTCTTAACTACTTCCATACTTGCTTAAACTCAATACATAATGAATCTATTTTTATTTTTGATGATATCTATTGGTCAAATGAAATGCGCGATTGCTGGGAAGAAATAAAAAAACACCCTAAAGTTACAGTTACTATAGATACTTATAAGTGGGGCCTAATATTTTTTAGGAAAGAACAAGCTAAAGAACATTTTACCATAAGAGTTTAAAGGTGTAAATTTGTTCTTCCTAATTTAGTAAAGCAATGAAAATATATACGAAAACTGGAGATAAAGGAACTACAGCCTTATTTGGTGGCACTAGGGTACCGAAAGATCATCTAAGAATTGAGTCTTATGGAACTATTGACGAGTTAAACTCATATATAGGACTTATTAAAGATCAAGAAATTGATATCCATACAGAACAAGCACTTATAAAAATTCAACACGATTTATTCACTCTGGGAGCGATGCTTGCTACACCTCCAGAAAAAGAAACTTTAAAAAGTGGAAAAGAGCGCTTAAATATTTTTAAAATTGATGTCGTTGCCATTTCTTTTTTAGAAAAAGAAATTGATCGTATGGATAATGAACTTCCTCAAATGACACATTTTATTTTACCAGGAGGGCATCAAACGGTGTCATTCTGTCATATAGCAAGATGTGTTTGTAGACGTTCTGAAAGGTTAGCTGTAACTTTAAATGAACAAGAGGCTATAAATCCTGACATAATCATGTACTTAAACCGACTTTCTGACTACCTTTTTGTACTGGCACGAAAGTTGTCTAAAGACTTATCAGCAAAGGAAGTTAAATGGATTCCTGAGAAATATTAAAACGTTCTTTTTTTATTAATTTATATTTTCGCAAAAAAGCTTGGCTATTTCAGTAAAAAATTTATTTTTGCAGAAAATAAAACCTATAGAAATGTATTGGACTCTAGAATTAGCCTCATATTTAGCAGATGCGCCTTGGCCAGCTACTAAAGACGAATTAATAGATTACGCTATTAGAACAGGTGCACCTTTAGAAGTTGCAGAAAATTTACAAGAGATTGAAGATGAGGGAGACGCTTATGATTCAATTATAGAAATCTGGCCAGACTATCCTACTGAAGAGGATTATCTCTGGAATGAAGATGAATATTAAAACACAAAAAATACAATTAAAAAGTCTCTATAGAGGCTTTTTTTTTGTTTACTTTTAAATCCTTTTTGATACTAAGTAAATCAAGAAGATAAAATATTATAACACCATGAGTATATTAAACTCTGTCATTAAAGTTTTTGTTGGAGACAAGCAAAAGAAAGATTTAAAAATTCTACAACCCATTGTAGATGAAGTAAGAGCTTTTGAAAGTATTATGGCTAGTCTATCTAATGATGAGCTTAGAGCAAAAACATCTGAATTTAAAGAGAAAATAAAAGAAGCTACGAAGCCTTTTGACGATCAAATTTTAAAACTTCAAGAAGAAGCTGCTAGTACTGATATTGAAAGACAAGAGAAAATTTATAGCGAAATTGACACTCTAAAAGATGAATCTTATAAAGTATCTGAAGCTACTCTAGAAAAATTAATGCCAGAAGCTTTTGCCGTTGTAAAAGAAACTGCAACTCGTTTTGTAAATAACGAAGAAATTGAAGTGAGTGCAACCCCATTTGACAGGGAGTTGTCTGCCTCAAGAGAGCATATTGTTTTAGACGGAGATAAAGCCTACTGGCAAAACTCATGGGATGCAGCTGGGAAACCAGTTACTTGGGATATGATTCATTACGACGTACAGTTAATCGGAGGATCAGTATTGCATCAAGGTAAAATTGCTGAAATGATGACAGGTGAAGGTAAAACATTAGTATCTACCTTACCTGTATATTTAAATGCATTATCAGGTAAAGGAGTACATGTTGTAACAGTAAATGATTACTTAGCAAAACGTGATAGAGCTTGGATGGCACCTATGTTTGAATTTCATGGCCTAAGTACAGATTGTATAGATTTCTATCAGCCAAACTCAGAAGAAAGAAGAAAAGCATATAATGCAGATATTACCTACGGTACTAATAATGAATTTGGGTTCGATTATTTGCGTGATAATATGGCAAATGCTAAAGAAGATTTAGTTCAGAGAGCTCCTAATTATGCAATTATTGATGAGGTAGATTCTGTGTTAATTGATGATGCAAGAACTCCTTTAATTATTTCTGGTGCTGTGCCGCAAGGAGACAGACACGAGTTTAATGAATTGAAACCCTTAGTATCAGATATTGTTGCATTGCAAAGCAAATATTTAGTTGGTGTTTTAGCAGAAGCTAAAAAACTAATAGCAGCAGGTGATACAAAAGAAGGAGGTTTTCTGTTGTTAAGAGTATATAGAGGTTTACCAAAAAACAAAGCCTTAATTAAGTTTTTATCGCAAGAAGGAGTTAAACAAATTCTTCAAAAAACTGAAAACACATATATGGCAGATAACAATAAGTTAATGCCAGAAGTAGATGCAGAATTATGGTTTGTTGTAGAAGAGAAAAACAATTCTATTGATCTTAGTGATAAAGGGATTGCTCATTTATCTACAAAAACTAGTGATGAAAACTTCTTTATATTACCAGATATTGGTGTGAAAATTGGTGAAATTGACGAAAGTGATGAAAAGCCAGAAGAAAAAGCACAAAAGAAGGATGACCTCTATCAAGAATTTAGCATCAAGAGCGAACGTATTCACACAATGAATCAATTATTAAAAGCATATACTGTTTTTGAAAAAGATGTTGAATATGTTGTGGTAGATAATAAAGTAATGATTGTTGATGAACAAACAGGACGTATTATGGATGGTCGTCGATATTCTGATGGACTACATCAAGCAATTGAAGCGAAAGAGAATGTAAAAATTGAGGATGCTACACAAACATTTGCGACAGTTACATTACAGAATTACTTTAGAATGTATCGTAAATTATCTGGAATGACAGGTACTGCGATTACTGAAGCTGGTGAGTTTTGGGAAATCTATAAACTAGATGTAGTAGAAATCCCAACCAACAAACCAATACAAAGAGATGATAAACAAGATTTAGTTTATAAAACCACTAGAGAAAAGTATAATGCTGTTATTGAAGATGTGGTTGAGTTAGTAAAACAAGGAAGACCTGTTTTAGTAGGTACCACCTCTGTAGAAATTTCTGAATTATTAGGTAGAATGTTGCAAATGCGTAAGATTCCACATAATATCTTAAATGCAAAATTACACAAACGGGAAGCAGATGTAGTTGCAGAGGCTGGAAATCCAGGAGTTGTAACGATTGCTACAAACATGGCAGGTCGTGGTACAGACATCAAACTTTCTAACGAAGTAAAAGCTTCTGGTGGTTTGGCTATTGTAGGTACCGAAAGACACGATTCTAGACGAGTAGACAGACAATTACGTGGTAGAGCTGGTCGTCAAGGAGATGTTGGGTCTTCTCAATTTTATGTTGCTTTAGATGATAATTTAATGCGTCTATTTGGTTCAGATAGAATTGCAAAAATGATGGATAGAATGGGATTAAAAGAAGGCGAAGTAATTCAGCACTCTATGATTACCAAATCTATTGAAAGAGCACAGAAAAAAGTAGAAGAGAACAACTTTGGAATTCGTAAACGATTATTGGAGTATGATGATATTATGAATGCCCAGCGTGAATTCGTCTACAAAAGAAGAAGACATGCTTTAGATGGTACAAAACTACAAATAGATATCGCTAATATGATTTACGATACCTGTGAGGCAATTGTAAATCAAAATAAACCAGAAAAAGATTTTCAAAATTTTGAATTTGAATTGATTCGCTTTTCATCAATGACCTCTCCTTTCTCTGAAGAAGAGTTTAATGGTAAATCCGAGCAAGAATTAATTGATGAATTATACGAAATTATTGTTGCTCATTATAAAGAGCGTATCGGAAGAAATGCCATCCTTGCATTTCCCGTGATTAAGAACGTATTTGAAAATGAAGGCGATAAATACGAAAGAATTGTTGTTCCTTTTACAGATGGAACAAAAACATTACAAGTAGTTACCAACTTACAAGAAGCCTACGAATCTGAAGGTAAATCATTAGTTACTGATTTCGAAAAGAACATTACTCTAGCGATTATTGATGAAAACTGGAAAGATCATCTTCGTAAAATGGATGAGTTAAAACAATCTGTACAGAATGCTTCTTATGAGCAAAAAGATCCTTTATTAATTTACAAATTTGAAGCTTTTGAATTATTTAAAGTAACTATAGATAAGGTAAATAGAGAAGTACTATCTTTCTTATTTAAAGGTGAGTTACCAATACAAGCTGATAATCAAATTTCTGAAGCACGACAACAAAAGAGAGAGAAACTTAATTTGAGCAAAGAAGAAGTGCAGAACTCAACTGAAAGAGCCATTCAGAATTCACGCCAACAACAAGAACCAGTTGAAACTATTGTTAGAGAGCAACCAAAAATTGGTAGAAACGAGCGCGTAACTATTAAGAATGTGATGAGCGGAGAAGAAAAAGTTGTGAAGTTTAAACAAGCGATTCCTTTAATAGAAAAAGGAGAATGGGTCTTGGTAAATAACTAAGAAGTTTTACATACATAAAAAAGCCGCTGAGAAATCAGCGGCTTTTTTTATGTATGTATCTTTATTTTTTTTCAGACTCTTTTTTACGCAGATACACTGTACCATAACCACTATTCAATTTCATTTTGAATTTCCCACCACCATACTTTAATTTCATTCTAGTATTGATATTCCCAAAATCATCTCTTTCATCTTCATCTAAAACTTCAAAATCAACATCACTATACACAGATTTTCCAATTGCATCAATTAACAAACTTGATTTTTGAGGTATTTGTACATCAATAAAACCATTATTAGAATACACTGAATATAATCCTTTAGGATATTTCTTTTCAAATTCGATAGTTACATTCCCTCCAACTGTATTTACAACTACTGGGCCTGTAACATCTTTTAATCTCATATTATTTAGGGTAGATGCAATTTCTACTTCGCCTTCAAAATTTGACAAACTTGACCCTCTAGAGTTAAAAAAGCGAACTTGATTATTTGACGACTCTTTATTACAATTATTTGTTTGCCATTTTAGTTTTATGCTATTCGGAATTTTAATCAAATACTTTTCATTACTTGCCATTATAAAGCTTACTCTATTTTGATCTTTAAAAAGTAATTCACCATCTTTCTGCTCTATAGTAAAATAGATTCCCAAATCTGCATTTTGACTTTTCTTTCCTAACTTTTTTAATCCTTTTTTTCTATTACTATCTGTATTAAAGAATACATACTGTCCTTTTACAACGGAGTCAGCTCTTTTAGAAAGTGTTCTTGCATAACCCGTAGTTGTTCTCTTTTGAGACTTTCTTCTTTTAAAGTCTGCTGTACCTCTAACAACCCAAGGCATATTACTCTCTCTTTTTTCATGAAGGCTTTTAATAATTACCTCATCTCCATCATAACCTTCTATTTGAAAAAGTTTAGAAGAGCATATTTTTAAAGTTCCTTTATTAAATTTTATTTTTTTCTCTTGTGCATTTACTAATACTACTAGGAATAATAAAATTCCTGAAATTATATTTACTTTTTTCATTTTTATTGTTTTAAAGTTTCCATAGCAAGAGCTGCATTGCTCTTTACTATAGGGAATGTTTGTTCGTCATTTATAATATTTTCAAGAGGCTTTTGTGCACGATGTTCTCTTAAAAAACTTAATGACTTTATTAATTTAATTTGAACTAAGGGTGTTTTTTCTTTTTCTATAGCTAGAATCAAGCTTTTTCTAATTTTCTCATTAGAAGGAAACTTTAGCAAAGCATCTATTGTAGCAATTTTTACATTTGCATTTTTATCATCGTATAAGATTTTAATTAATGTGTCTATTATTTTTTTATCTTCTTTGGAATATGTTTCATCAAATTTATAAACCCCTTCTAAGCGTACTCCTACAGAATCGTTTGTCAAACTCGCTAATAACAGTTGTTTTTCTGAATCAAAGCTTTGTTTTTGTAACCAAAATCCAATGAAAAAAACAATCGCTATAGAAGCAGCTATAGATAGATGCCTAAGAGTTATTACTTTCGATTTCTTTGGGGTATGCAATGATGTTTGGAGCTTAGCCTGAAAAGATAAATCTGCATTATCAGACATTCGATCGTCATCAAATGCTTCTCTATGTTGCTGAAAATATTCTTTTAAATTCATGTTTTGTTTTATTTTGTATCAATTCTAATAATTGACTTTTTCCTCTTTTATATTGATTCCTAACCGTACTTTCTTTAATGTTTAATTGCTCTCCTATCTCTCGATGGTTATAATCTTCAATTAAATACAACACTAGGATGATTCTATATTTTTCTTTCAACTCCTGAATGCATTCCTTCACAAGTTCAATCTTAACTCCCGAATCTTCTTCTATTGCTACCTCCTCATACGAAGTCTCTATAATATTCGATTCTTCAGTCCAAATTGTCCTTTTCTGTTTTCGAATCATATCTAAAGAGGCATTTACTGCAATTCTTCTTAACCAAGCTCCCAAGCAAACGCCATCTTTTATTTGATCTATCTTTTGAAATCCTTTTATAAAAGAATCTTGTACAATGTCCTCTGCATTCTCTCTACTTTTAAGAATTCTTACACAACTACTAAAAAGCATATTCTTGTACTTTTTATAGACCTCTAGTTGAGCTTTATAATTGTTCTCTTTGCACTTTTGTATGAGTTCTTTCTGATTCAAAAAACGGTGTTGTTGGTTAACCTTACATTTATATAACGTAAGAGTTTCAATTGTGTCTCAAAAAGTAATAAAAAGTTTTTTAATAGAATATAGTTTATAAAAAAACCGCTACAATTCTGAGCATATTTCAGTACTGTAGCGGTTTTAATCTTTAAGAATGTGTTTACAAATTCTGAAAATCGGTATTGATCTTCAAATAATCTAAAAATTCTTGTTTTGTTTCTTTATTCTTGAATTTCCCTCCAAATTCAGAAGTTACGGTACTGCTTTCAATATCTTTAATTCCTCGAGAATTAACACAAAGATGCTTTGCATCTATAACACAAGCAACATCTTCTGTGCCTAGGGCTTCTTGCATAGCTTGAACTACTTGCATTGTTAAACGTTCTTGTACTTGAGGTCTTTTAGAAAAATACTCAACAATCCTATTCATTTTAGAAAGTCCAATTACTTTTCCATCAGAAATATAGGCTACATGAGCTCTACCAACAATTGGCAATAAATGATGTTCGCAAGTAGAATACACTACGATATTCTTCTCGACTAACATTTCTCCGTAATTATAATTATTATCAAATGTAGAAGCGCTTGGTTTGTTTGCAGGGTTTAAGCCCATAAACAATTCGTTTACAAATGATTTGGCTACCCTTTTAGGTGTTCCTTTTAAACTATCATCTTCCAAATCCATTCCTAGCGTAATTAAAATATCTTTTACGCTTTCTTGAATTCGTTCAATTTTTTCTGCATCAGTAATATCAAAAGCATCATCTCTCAAAGGTGTCTTAGCAGAAGTCCCAACATGGTTCTCTCCTATTTCCTCTGTCCTATCTTCATGTATATTCATCTTCACTTAAATTCTATGTATTAAAAATTAGGGTGCAAATTTACGACTTTATGTCTGATTATGAATTGGTTTTAGCAATCAATTCTTCTAATGAACAATTAGATTGTTCTCCTTTTATCATATCCTTAACAACAAATTTGTCGTTTTCTATTCCAGAAATTACAAATTCAATTTCTCTAGTAGTAGCATACTTCCACTGCTTCTTTTGCTGTTTATTACTTGAAGCGGTATCTGGATATACTTCTGCCTTTACGCCTTTGTTTCTTAGTGATTTTAAAGCTTTCAATTGTTTTTCAGTATTTGATTGGTCAAAATTCAAAAACAATACTTTAGGTTTAGGAAGTTCAACAGCATTGAATAAGCCTAATTCTTCTAATACTAAATAAATTCTATCCAGCCCAAATGAAATTCCAACACCACTCACCTCTTTCAATCCAAAAATGCCAGTAAGATCATCGTATCTTCCTCCTCCTCCAATTGAACCCATTTGCACACCTTCTGGAGCAGCTACTTCAAAGATAGCTCCTGTATAATAGTTTAATCCTCTAGCCAAGGTTACATCTAATTCTAGTAAGGCAGACTGCAACCCTAACGTATCTACAGCATTAATAACAAATCGTAATTCCTCTACTCCTTGTAACCCTTCTTCTGATGTAGCTAGCATACTTTCTAAAGCGTCTAAATTCTCTTGATTGGTACCAGAAAAATCAAATAAAGGAGCTACTTTGTCTATTGCCTCTTTAGTAATTCCTTTAGATAACATTTCATTTACAACCCCCTCTTTTCCTATTTTGTCTAGCTTATCTAATGCAACGGTAAAATCAATTAGTTTTTCTTTTGCTCCAATAACCTCAGCTATTCCAGAGAGTATCTTACGATTATTCATTTTAATCGTTGTTCCTACTAATCCTAAATCGGTAAAAACCGTATCGTATAATTGCACAAAATCGACTTCCTGTAATAAAGATTGACTACCCACTACATCTGCATCACATTGATAAAACTCTCTAAAACGTCCTTTTTGCGGCCTATCTGCTCTCCAAACAGGTTGTATCTGATATCTTTTAAAAGGAAAAGTAATCTCGTTTTGGTGTTGAGCTACATATCTTGCGAAAGGCACTGTAAGATCATAGCGCAATGCTTTTTCGGAAATTTTAGTTGTAATTTTATTACTCTCTTTAGAGGATAATAACTGTTCATCAACTTTAGATAAATAATCACCAGAATTCAAAATTTTAAATATCAATCGATCGCCTTCTTCTCCGTATTTACCCATTAATGTAGATGAATTCTCAAAGCTTGGTGTTTCTATCGGTTGAAACCCAAATATTTCAAAAGCAGTCTTCATCGTATTGATGATATACCTACGATTAGCTACTTCTGTTGATGAAAAATCTCTGGTTCCTTTTGGAATACTTGGTTTCATATTCAATATTCAGTTATCAATAAACGATTATCAGTTGGCAATGAAAAATACTTAAATCCGCTGCGCGGACAAATATCCGAAAAATGGACTTACTTCTCTACTACTTCTTTTATTTTATTTTGTGTTCTTAAACTATAGATACTCGCATTTAATTCAAATCCTAAGAGCAAGATAATTGCATTTAACCAAATAAACAACATTAAAATTAAGAGTGTCCCAATAGAGCCATACAATTCATTATACTTTGCAAACTCTGTTACATAATAGCTAAAAAGATAAAATGTTAAAATAGATAAGATGGTTGTAAACACAGATCCTGGTGAAAAAAAACGTGAGCTTTTTCCGCTTTTTGTACCATAACGATATAATATAGAAACAATAGTAAAAATCATAATCAAGAATAAGAAACCTCTTCCTAAAGACAAGAAAAGTGTTTCGTCTTTTATCCATTGTTTCTTTATAAGCGCATCCAATAATAATTGATAAAAACCTGTCAATGTAACTGTAATAACTAAGAAAAGTGCCATGATTAAAGAAACCAACATAGAAAGAAAGTATGCTCTTAAAAAATTACGAGCTTCTTTGACATGATAAGAGAATTCAAAACCTCCAAAAATAGCATTGACACCGTTTGTCATTAAAAAAATAGAGACCAAAAATCCGAAGGATAATAATCCTGCCTGCTTATTTTTAATAATATCTAATAAAACGGTATCTACAGCATCGTAGGTTTTAGGAGGTAAAATTTCTGAAATGAGTGTTAATAAACTTTCTTGAAATCCTTCTATTGGGATATATGGAATCAATGTTAGAACAAATAGCATAAAAGGAAAAATTGCCATAAAAAAACTATATGCAATTCCACTAGCTCTGGTAGTTAATGCCCCTTCTACTATACCTATAATATACATCTCTATCACATCATATAAAGACATCCCTTCTAATCCTGGAATTTTAATTTTCTTTCCCAGTCGTACTAACACATTTAACAATGGTATTTTATCAAGTTTGTCTTCTATTTCTTTAGACATTTGTTATGCTACTATAATTTGATATTTATGTAATAATCCTATGATGTTTTCTTTTGAGAATTTAGCTCCTTTTAAATAATTCTTATCAGCATCAATAGAAAAGTCTGTTGCCGTTCTAAAATCTGATTGCTCGAGATGTGTTTGATCAAATATGGCATTTTTTAAAGTACTCTCTTCAAAAATTGTTTTGTTTACAAAAGCTTCTGTAAAATCTGCAGCTTCTAAGTTACACTTTCTAAAGATAGTGCCTGATAATTTTAATTGATAGAAAGAAGCAAAGTTTAATTGACAATTCTTATATGAGACTTTAAACAAAAAAGGGTCTACTTCAGAAAAATTGACTCCTACCAGTTTACAGTTTACGAAGTTGACTGTTTTAAAAGCTGAATTTTTTACAATGGTATTACTAAAATTACAACCAACAAATTCACACTCAATAAACTGAATATTTGAGGCATGTATTTTACTAAAGTTACAATTGATAAAGGTGCAATTATCATATTCACCTTTCACCAGCTTTTTTTGCGTAAAATCTACTCCTTTAAAAGTTTCTTCATCAAAATACGTTTCTGTCATACTCAAACCGCTTTTAAACTTAAATCCATATTATACACAGAATGGGTTAATGCTCCAGAAGAAATATAATCTACACCACATTCAGCATACTTTCTAATTGTGTCTTCATTAATTCCACCTGATGATTCAGTTAAACATTTTCCATTGATAATTGCTACTGCTTTTCGGGTATCCTCAAAAGAAAAATTATCTATTAATATTCGATACACTCCTTCAGATTGAAGTATTTCTCTTATTTCGTGTAAGCTTCTTGCTTCTACAATAATTTGAATATCTAATCCTTTTTCAGCTATATATGCTTTCGCTTTGGCAATTGCTTTTGTAATTCCACCAGCAAAATCGATATGATTGTCTTTAATCATCATCATATCATATAAAGCAAAACGATGGTTTTCTCCTCCTCCAATTTTAACTGCCCATTTTTCGATAGCTCGAATTCCTGGGGTCGTTTTTCTAGTATCAAGAACCTTTGTATTAGTGCCTACTAATAAATCAGCAAAGAATCTTGTTTTAGTTGCAATAGCACTCATCCGCTGCATTGCGTTTAATACTAATCGTTCCGCTTTTAAAATAGACTGGGAACTTCCTGAAACATAAAAGACAATATCTCCAAACTTTACAGGGGAGCCGTCATCAATAATTGTTTGAACTTCTAATTGAGAATCTACATAGTGAAATATCTTTTTTGCAAATTCTACACCTGCAATAATGCCTTGGTCTTTGACTAATAATTTTGCTTTTCCTGTCGCTTCAATTGGAATACAAGATAGTGAGGTATGATCACCATCACCTATATCCTCTCTAATTGCATTTTTAATTATTCCTACTAATTCTTGTTGAAACTTTGCTTCTGAAATCATTTTATGTATTAATTAAAGCTAAAGTACTAATCAATTATCAAATTATGAATGACTAATTAGGAATTCGTAATTTTACCACATGAAGATTAAGTTATTGGTGATTGGCAAAACAGATGATAAAAATCTGAATATGCTCATTGAGAATTATCAGAATCGTTTGCAGCATTATATTAAGTTTCAACTTGAGGTGATTCCTGATATTAAAAACGTAAAGAATTTAAGTCAGCTACAACAGAAAGAAAAAGAAGGTGAGTTGATTCTTTCTAAGCTTCAAAATACCGATCAATTGGTATTACTAGATGAAAAAGGGAAAGAATTTCGATCTGTTGAGTTTGCAAAATTTTTACAAAAAAAGATGAACTCTGGTATCAAACAATTGGTTTTAGTAATTGGTGGTCCTTATGGTTTTTCTGAAGCTATATATAAAAAAGCAAATGGAAAAATATCATTGTCTAAAATGACATTTTCCCATCAAATGATTCGTTTGTTTATTGTTGAGCAGCTTTATAGAGGCTTTTCTATTTTAAAAAACGAACCGTACCATCACGAATAAATCTAGCAACAATTTACTTTTTACTTAATTTTTGTAAAGCATTGTACATAAAAGCAATCTCCAAAACTATAATTGGAATCACTAGAAAAAGAGCTACTGGTGCCAAGAAAACTGTAATAAGCATAACTCCAATAACTAATTTTGAGACACCAATAACTTGAGCAAAAGTGCCTAGATAATCTTTCAGTTTATAAATACCAACTCCTAAGACAATCTCAGATACACCAAATAACATTGCAATAACAATACCTGAAAGTATTTCTATAATGCTTTCTTCAAAAAGAAATACCGACAATAATATTGCTATGATAAACATGACAACCTCAATGATAAAATATACATACGTTGCTGTTATCAAGGTATTATTTTTTGAAGCTGACCCTAATTCTTTATATCCTTTAAGAAAAAAGAACAGAGAGATTAAATAAGGAATGTTCCATGCTATACGAGGAAAAAAAACATCATTAAAGCCCTCATAATAAGATATTAAATAAAACTCGACAATCGTTCCTAAAATGGCAAAAATCGCAAAGAATATCCCAGAAATCCAAGCAATGCTTAGCGTTCTTTTTTGTTTCTCGTTAAGTACTATGTCTTCTTCATCTATAAACTGTTTAAAGAATATTCTAGTGTCTACCCCTAAAACTTCTAAAATTGCTTTTATGGTATAACTTCTTGGAGTTACATCTCCAGCTTCAATTCGCTGTATAGTTCTTACATTAATATTACATTGTTCTACTAATTCTTCTTGAGTAAGTCCTTTCTGTTTTCTTAACTCAGAAATCTTATTTCCTAATTCTGGTTGTTTCATGATATATAGATTTTTATTTTCCATACAATGTTAGTTTAGCGAATTAAGTTGTCAAATTATTTTGATTAGATTTTACCCGACATTTCCACGACATCCCTTTATTTATAAGGGTTTTAAAAAAATAGCGTTTTGTAAATAGTTTCATTTTTTTACATAGAAAATGCTAATATAAGTTTTAAAGAGAACATAAGAATTGTTTACATTTGTGGTCAACTCACTTTTATGAAGCTTGTTTTTGTTACAAATAATATCAATAAACTTAAGGAAGTTCAAAAAATGCTACCAGATAGTATTCAATTACTTACCCTAAAAGATATTGAGTGTAACGAAGAAATTGAGGAAACAGAAACTACTTTAGAAGGAAATGCTCAATTAAAAGCAAATTATATTACTGAAAACTATCAATATGATTGTTTTGCTGATGATACTGGTTTAGAAGTAGCAGCCTTAGATGGAAGACCTGGCGTTTATTCCGCACGTTATGGCGGAGAACCTAGAAGTACAGAAAAGAATATGGAGAAGCTATTATTTGAGCTAAAGGAAGAAAGGAACAGGAAAGCACAATTTAGAACGGTAATCGCGTTAAATTTATACGGAGAGCAACATCTTTTTGAAGGAATCTGTAAAGGCGAAATACTAAAAAACAAAATAGGGAATGAAGGGTTTGGATATGATCCTATTTTTAAACCTGAAGGATATTCAGTTACATTTGCTGAAATGAGTTCTGAAGAAAAAAACAGAATAAGTCATCGAGGACTAGCTATTCAAAAGTTAGTTAGCTTTTTAACACACTATAAGAATTGATTGCTAATAAATCATATAAGAAAAAGTTTTTTTTACTGACAATAGTATTGATAGTAGTCACTTTTATCAATATTAGTTTTGGCTCTGTCTCTATTCCTTTTAATGATGTTTTCTCAATCTTCTTTGGAGACGAATCTATAAAAGAAAGCTGGAAGATTATCATTTTAGATTTTAGAGTACCAAAAGCTATTACTGCAATTTTAGTCGGAGCTGGATTATCAATTTCTGGATTGTTAATGCAAACATTATTTAGAAACCCTCTTGCAGGTCCGTTTGTATTAGGAATATCGTCTGGTGCAAGTTTAGGTGTAGCTATTGTGATTTTAGGCGCTGGTTTATTTGGAACGGCTCTTGGCGGATTTGCTATGTCTAATTGGGGCTTGGCTATTGCAGCTAGTACAGGTGCAGCTGTGGTTCTTTTTGCCGTAATGCTTACTGCAAATAGAATTCGGAATACCATGTCAATTCTTATTATTGGTTTAATGTTTGGTAGTCTATCTGCAGCCTTTATAAGTGTTCTTTCCTATTTTAGTGAAGCATCAAAAATTCAACAATATATCTTTTGGGGATTTGGAAGTTTAGGGAACCTTTCTTGGAATGAACTTTCTGTATTTATCATTATTTTTTGTATTGGAATTACTGGAATTTTTTGGATTATAAAACCCTTAAACGGACTTTTACTAGGTGAAAATTACGCGAAGAGTATTGGTGTTAAAGTCAAAAAAAGTAGAAATATCATTTTAATAGTTACGAGTATTTTAACAGGTGTTATTACAGCTTTCGCTGGGCCAATTGCTTTTATTGGACTTGCGATTCCTCATATTACTAAATTAGTTTTTAGCACCTCAAATCATAAAATATTAATCCCAGCAGTGGCAATTATTGGCGCAATCATTCTGTTAATTTGTGATTTGATTGCTCAATTGCCTACTAGTGAATTCACTTTACCAATCAATGCAATTACTTCATTATTTGGAGCACCTATTGTTATATGGTTATTGGTTCGAAAAAAGAAAATATATGTGTAATTATGACAGCTAAAAAATCACATATTATTCTTTCTACAGAGAACTTATCTATAGGTTATCATCAAAAAAAGAAGCGAAGCATTGTTGCATCTGAAATAAACCTTTCTGTATCTTCTGGGAAATTTGTTGCCTTATTAGGGAAAAATGGTATTGGAAAATCTACACTTTTAAGAACGCTAAGCGGCGTACAAGAAGTGTTATCTGGCACTATTAGTTTAAAGGAAAACTCATTAAAAAGCTATACTCATTCTGAGCTAGCAACCACTTTAAGCTTAGTACTAACGGAGCGGCTTCCAGAAAGCCAATTAACCGTATTAGAATTAGTTGCACTAGGAAGGCAACCTTATACTAATTGGGTAGATAAACTATCTGAAGTTGATAGTGAAAAGATTGCATGGGCGATGGAGCTTACCGAAACAGAGCACTTAAAAGAACGTCCTTTTTATGAATTAAGCGACGGGCAATTACAGCGTGTTTTAATAGCTAGAGCTTTAGCACAAGATACTGATGTAATTATTTTAGACGAACCCACTGCACATTTAGATATTCATCATACCATAAAAATATTTACACTTTTACAAAAATTAGTGATGACTACTAATAAAACAATATTGATTTCTACTCATGAAATAAATCTTGCCATCCAATTTGCCAATCACTTTATTTTAATGGATGAAAAAGATTGCCATTCTGGAAATTTAGAAAAGATGATAGAAAAGAAAGCTTTCGATGTTTTATTTAGTTCTGAACTTATTAAATTTGATAGAAGATTACAGCAATTTGTCATTCAAAAAAAGAATTAGCCTTATATTTGAATTGTGGCAACAAATGATGTTGTTGCGCTACATATATCAAATAAAAAATTAATCAATTTATCAATGAAAAAAATACTATTCGCAGTCGGAATTATATCGCTTGTAGCTTGTGGTACTAGTAAAGAAACGTCTACCATTAAAAAAGAAGATCCAAATGTAGATTATGCAGTAAAATTTGCTAAGACTATTACCGCTAAAGATTTAGGCACACACTTATTTGTGTATGCTTCTGATGAGTTTGAAGGTAGAAATACTGGAGAACCTGGTCAGAAAAAAGCTGTAGCTTATTTAAAAGATTTTTATAAAAGTCAAGGAATTGTTTCTCCTCTAGGTGATGATGATTATTTTCAAGAAGTCCCAGCTACTTGGCTGAATAAGAATTCTAGAAGAGGAAATCTAAAAGGTTCTGAGAATGTAGTGGCATTTATCAAAGGTTCTGAAAAACCAGATGAAATTGTTGTAATCTCTGCACATTTAGATCACGAAGGGATTAAAAACGGTAAAATTTATAATGGTGCTGATGATGATGGTTCTGGTACCGTTGCTATTTTGGAAATAGCGCAGGCATTTAATGATGCAGTAAAAGCAGGAAAAGGCCCTAAGCGTTCTATCTTATTCTTACACGTTACTGGAGAAGAAAAAGGATTGCTAGGTTCTAAATATTATACAGAAAACCCTATTTTTCCATTGGCAAATACGGTTACCGATTTAAATATTGATATGATAGGTAGAGTAGATCCTAGACATAAAGGAAACCCTAACTATGTATATTTAATTGGTTCTGACAAGTTGAGTACTGAATTGCATACTCTTTCAGAGGCGATTAACAAAAAGTACACGAATATTCAGTTAGATTATAAATACAATGATGAAAATGATCCTAATCGTTTTTACTATAGATCTGATCATTATAATTTTGCAAAACACAATGTGCCAATTATCTTTTATTTCAACGGTACACATGTAGATTATCATCAACCTACAGATACTCCTGATAAAATAAATTATGAAATGTTGCAAAACAGAACCCGTTTGGTTTTTCATACAGCTTGGGAAGTAGCAAATAGAGATGCAAGAATTGTAGCAGATAAGGCAGTGCCTAAAACAACAAGATAATTTAAATTTCTAATCATCTTAGAAATGATTCTTAAAACCGAGCTAAATGGCTCGGTTTTTTTGTTTTTAATAAATGTTGTATCTTAAAAACAAAAAGTTACTATGGACGGCTGGGGATCTCTTACTATGCTAATTAAAAGACAAGAAGCTGCCAAGTTTCGTAAAGCAGCTTTAAGAACTGAGCTTAAGAATAGAAAAGAAAGCTACCTACATGATGTATATGATAGTAAAGATGAATTTGAATTCCCAGAAGTTTCTGAGTTGGAAATGAAAAGAATCAAAAAAGAGATTCGGAGGAAGTACAAAAGGCAAAGAAATATTCATTTTTTATTTTCAATTATGCTGTTGAGTGCTATTATTTATGTTTTATTTTTAATCCTTTAATTTGATCATGATAAGTACGCCAACCACTCGTTTTTTTAGAGTAAATATTTTGCTCATCTTGTCTATCTTTTTTATTAATATCAGTTGCGAAAGTGAACCAGAGAGAATTGATTTAACTTCTAAAGATTTTTTACGATTAAAAACTATTTTAGAAAATGGCTATTGGGCATGGGATAATAATTACTGTAAAGAAAATCCTCAAACTATAGCCATTGACATTGATAAAAAGACAATGACGCTAATCCTAAAAAACTTAACTAAAGTCAGAAATGAAAACAAGGATACATTTGTTTATAACATTAGATGGGCTTGGAAAAATGGTTTTAGAGGTAAAATAATAGGTGAAAAGGGGCTCGATATAAATGGAGAGCCGGTTGAATGGGATCTATTTGTTGTGGATGACAATAGGTTTTACTGGAGAAGAAATGACTGGAGAAAAAACTCAGGTTCTAAAACTATTATTAAATGCTCCGTTAACTAGATAAAGCTATGGTGGACTAGTGCATTAACTTAAATAACAACTCTTTTAAGATATCTCCTTGATTAAAGTTAGTTGCGCCTACTCCTTTACTTTTCAAATCTGCTTCGCGTAAAAAAGCAATATTTTGTGCTACTTTTCGCATCGGATAATTTCTGGCAGCTGCAAAGTATTCGTCTACAAAATAAGGGCTTACAGCTAACGCCTTAGCAACAGCATTTTTTGATCTATCTTTTAATCCATGAAACAACAAAAGCTGTGTGAAAAATCCATTCAATAAAGAAATTGTCATTACCAATGGATTGTTTCTAGGATTTTCTCCAAAGTAGTTGATAATTCTATTGGCTTTTACAATATTCTTCTCTCCTACTGCCTTACGTAATTCAAAATTATTAAAGTCTTTAGAAATTCCGATATTTTCTTCTATATGCTCTGGAGTTATAATTGTTCCTTCAGTAAGAATCAATGTAAGCTTATCTAATTCATTACTAATTTTACTTAAATCGGTTCCTAAGAACGCTACCAGCATTTGTGAAGCTTTGGGTTCTATCTGGTATTTCTTTCCACTAAGCACTCTTCTAATCCAATCTGAAACCTGATTTTCATACAGTTTCTTGCTTTCAAAAATCAACCCAGATTTGGTAATCGCTTTATGTAATTTTTTCCGTTTATCTAGTTTCTTGTATTTGTAGTTTAAAACCAAAACCGTTGTGGGCTGAGGCTGCTCTGCATAACTCACCAATTTCTCAATATTTCTACTTAAGTCTTGCGCTTCTTTTACAATTAAAACTTGCCGCTCTGCCATCATTGGAAAACGCTTTGCAGAGGAAACAATATCTTCTATAGATACATCCCTTCCGTACATTACTTGTTGATTGAATCCTTTTTCTGCTTCATCTAAGACAGTATCTTCAATAAAATCGGAAATTTTATCAATATAATAAGGCTCCTCTCCCATTAAAAAATAAATAGGCTTCAGGTTTCCTTTCTTTATATCTCCAACTATTTCGTTAATTTGATTCATTATTTTACAACTATAATCTATGTGAAACTTAACAGAATTAGTACATTTGAGCAATGCAAGCACTGAATCTCCCATCGTATCCTTTCAAACTCAAAAGTAACGAAAATAAGACGCTAATTTTTGATAATTTTAGAAAAAAATATGTGGTCTTAACTCCAGAAGAATGGGTTCGGCAACATTTTGTACAATTTCTTGTGATTCAAAAAAAATACCCTGCTTCATTAATTGCACTAGAGAAGCAACTCTCTATAAATGGGTTAAAAAAAAGAACAGATATTGTAGTCTATAATACGCAAGGTCTTCCAGAAATTATTGTGGAATGTAAGGCTCCAAATGTAGCTATTGGACAGGACACCTTTGATCAAATTGCACGCTATAATTTAAAACTAAATGCGAACTATTTAATTGTTACAAATGGTTTAGAACATTATTTCTGTAAGATGGATCATAAAAATGCCTCTTATCTTTTTTTAAAAGATATTCCAGAATACTAATTTTAGCAATTCTTTACCTTTTTTAATAACTTTTAAAATGTAAGTTTGCACTCTTGAAAACTGCAGTCGTCATATTAAATTGGAATGGAGAAAAATTGTTGGAGCAATTTTTACCTTCTATCGTAAACTTTAGCACTGAACTAGCTGAAGTTTATGTTGCTGACAATGCCTCTACTGATAGTTCTATTGATTTTATTAGAGCTAACTACCCCACTGTACATATTATTCAGAATTCTGAGAATGGTGGATATGCAAAAGGATATAATGATGCTTTAAAACATGTTAAAGCTGATGTTTTTTGTTTAATTAATTCGGATGTAGAAGTTACTGAGCATTGGTTATCTCCAGTTTTAGAAGTTTTTGAAACAGATGCACGTACAGCAATAGTTCAGCCTAAAATTCTAGATTTTAAAAATAAAGTAGCCTTTGAATATGCAGGTGCTGGTGGTGGGTTTATAGATTTATTTGGTTATCCCTATTGCAGAGGGCGTCTTTTTAATTCCTTAGAAAAAGACACGGGTCAATTTAATGATGTTGCAGAGATTTTCTGGGCCTCTGGGGCTTGCTTCTTTATTCGATCTGAAGTATTCTTTAAACTGCAAGGCTTTGACGAGGATTATTTTGCACATCAAGAGGAAGTGGATCTGTGTTGGCGTATTAAGAATGAAGGATATATGGTAAAATATGTTGGTACTTCAACGGTATATCATGTTGGTGGTGCCACACTGCAAGAGTCTAATCCTAGAAAAACATTTTTAAATTTTAGAAACAGCTTATTAAATGTGGTTAAAAATGTTCCTAAAGAATGGTTCTTATTTGTAGTGTTTTCACGTTTGATTTTGGATGGAATTGCCGGAATTAAATTTTTAGTCGAGCTAAGGCCGATTCATACTTGGTCAATTATAAAGGCACATTTTAGTTTTTATAAAAACTTTTATAGGTTCTTAAAAAAACGACGAAAGCTTCAAAGAAAATATACGTATAATCTACATACCAGTATTGTTTGGCAATATTTCGCTTTGGGAAGGCGTAAGTTTGAAAAATTGAAGTAATATTATTCTTCTAAAACTTCTCTCCATTTATCTGTCTCTGCGAATTCTTTAATTACTTTATTTCTTTCTTCTAAAAACCTTTTCATATAACTCTTTAAGAAAATAACATCTGCTAGTTTTCCTAATACTCCTAAAGGTGATTTATATTCGAATACATCTTTTATCACTATTTTATCCTGATGTTTATTAAAATAATGCTCATGTCGAAAACTTTTAAAAATCCCTTTTACCATTTCATCAGCAAAAAATGTAGGGCGATTAAAATCGGTAATCACAGATGTCAATTCTTGATAAAATCCTAAATGTTTTGCTCGCCATGTTACAGTCTCATCTAAAGAAATGAGTCCAGAAGTTTTTCCTGATATCGCTTCTTCACTTGTTTTAGAAGTAGATATTTTATGCAAATCTATACTTCTACATAAATCAAAGACTCGCTCAATATTTGAAGTGTTAATTGTAGTTTCTAATTGAATTTTTGGCATTACAAAATATCTAAACTTCCTTTTCCTTCTCTAATCACTTCAGGATAGGTGTCAGTTAAGTCAATTACTGTAGAAGCATGATTATCTCCATATCCACCATCTATTACAAGATCTACTAGAGAAGACCATTTCTCAAAAATTAATTCAGGGTCCGTAGTATATTCTAGTACATCATCTTCATCATGAATAGAGGTAGATACAATTGGATTGCCTAGATGGGCTACAATAGCTCTTGCAATATTATTATCTGGAACACGAATTCCAACAGTTTTTCTTTTTTTAAATATTTTAGGAAGCGAATTACTTCCTGGTAGAATAAAAGTATAAGGCCCTGGCAGGGCTTTTCTTAGTATTTTATAAGTGGGTGTATCTATTTGCTTAACGTAATCTGATAAATGGCTTAGATCATTACAAACAAATGAGAAGTTTGCCTTCTCTAATTTAACTCCTTTAATTTTTGCAATTCTCTCTAGGGCTTTTGTATTTGTAATGTCGCAGCCTAAACCGTAAACGGTATCTGTAGGGTAAATAATAAGTCCACCATTTTGTAAGACTTTTACTGCCTTTTCTATCTCCTTTTCATTAGGATTCTCATCATATAGTTTTATAAATTGAGCCATGACATAAAAATACAAAAGCTTAGGCTGAAAATATCAACCTAAGCTTATTTTATTTGGGAAGAGTACTTTTTAGGACTTATCTACCATTCTAAAACCTTCTCCGTGAATATTTAAAATTTCAACATTTTCATCTTGCTTTAAATATTTACGCAATTTAGCTATGTAAACGTCCATACTTCGAGAGGTAAAGTAATTATCGTCTCTCCATATTTTTGTCAATGCTAATTCTCTTGGCATTAAATCGTTTTTATGAATTGCTAGCATTCTTAATAACTTACTTTCTTTAGGAGACAGTTTTTGAGGCTCTCCTTCCTTTCCTACTGATAAATGACGTAGTTTAGAATTGAAAAAGAATTTTCCTATAACAAATTCAAACTGCTCATTTTCTGCTGATTTATCAGACTCTTTACGTTGTAAGATTGCTTTTATTTTAAACAATAGTACTTCAGAATCAAAAGGTTTATTTAAGTAATCGTCGGCGCCCACCTGATATCCTTTTAAAACATCTTCTTTTAAGGTCTTTGCTGTTAAAAAGATAATTGGTACTTCCTTATTGGTCGACCGTATATCTTGAGCTAAAGAGAAACCATCTTTACGGGGCATCATTACATCTAAGATACACAAATCGTAATCGCTGTTCTTAAACATGATTAATCCTTCAATTCCATCTTTAGCGTGAGTAACATTATAATCGTTTAACGCTAAATAATCTTTTAAGACGGTTCCAAAATTTGGATCATCTTCTACTAATAAAATTTTTTTACTTCCCATACTATTGTATTTAAATTAACGGTAGTTTAATGGTGAACGTACTACCAACACCTTTTTCACTTTCTACAAAAACTGTTCCGTGATGATTTGTAATAATTTCTTTTACATAGGCAAGTCCAAGACCATGTCCTTTTACATCATGAATGTTTCCTTTTTGTTCTCTATAAAATTTATCGAACACATATTTTTGAGCGTTCTTAGTCATACCAATACCTTCATCTTTAATTTTAATGATAAAAAATTTATTGGTACTTTCTGTAAACACATCAATTTTTGGTGGGTTTACAGAATATTTTAATGCATTTTCTAAAATATTTACAATCACATTTGTTAGATGAAACTGATTGGCAAAAACTTCTGATTGAATTCCCTGGAAATGGGTAGATATAGTTCCTTTTTTATCTAATACTAACAAGCTTACATGTGTAATAGCATCTTCTATAAGATCATGAATATCTATCTGCTCTTTCGCTATTTCAATTTGATTTTTTTCTAATCTAGAGATTCTTAATACATTTTCTACCTGACTATGCATTCTTTTATTTTCATCTCTAATCATTTTAATATAGCGCAGTACCTTTTGACTATCATCAATAATTTTTGGGTTCTTAATAGAATCTAAGGCCAAGTTAATTGTCGCAATTGGAGTTTTAAACTCATGCGTCATATTATTAATAAAATCTGTCTTTATTTCAGATATTTTTTTCTGCTTTACTAATTGATATAATGAGCTTGAAAAGGCAACAATAATGATAAAAATAAAGAATAGAGATAATAAAAGAATGTAAGAAATACCCGAAAGGATATGTTTATTTTTTGTGGGGAATGTTACAAATAATATGTACTCATCATTCTCTTGTATATTTTTAAATAACGGATAACTATAGCTTTCTTTAGTATTAATAGTGTAATAACCAGATTTTAACTTTGTGGCAAAACCTTCACTATTATAAACTCCATATTTAAAATCAATATCAATATTTCTTTTTTTAAACTCTTCTTTTAAGGTCGAATTAATTTCTCTATTTCCTACTCTTTGATGAATAGGCTTCATTCTTTGTATATTTTTATATACATCTTCAAAACCTCTTCTCTCAGTTGAGGTCATTCTATTAGTAAACGAAAATCTCTTTTCTGTATTTACTCCTAAAAGATCTCCACTCTGTTTAAAAAACTGTGACTGAAAAATATCTTTTTTACCTGTAATTCTTTTATAGATAATAGTATCGTTGTCTAAAAAGTCTAGTGGTATTTTGAAATTTTCTTCTAAAATAGTTGCCCCAAAAGTGAATTTCTGCTTTCCTGTGGTGTCTAATTGTTGGAAAAGATAATTCTTAATTTCGGCATTATCGGCCATCCCTTTAACTGCAATAATTCGATCAACTTCTTTCTGAAATTTATCAACTTCTTTTTCATTAATTCTTTCTGTTGTTCTTGCAAGTGCAACAGTAACATCGTTATCAAATTGTCTGTCTTTACTCTCTACAGCATTACCTATCCAATAGAGTTGAACAGAGATAATTCCGATTAAAGAAATACTCATTAAAACGACAATAAGGATAAACATTTTTTTCCCCATAAATCAAAAATAGAAGATATTAATTGGTAGTGTATTATTTTAACTTAGATTAACAAAAATACCCTATTTTTAAGTATATTTTAACAACTATGTTGAATACTTTTAAAAATATTTAAGCTTTTCTGTTAAAATATTATGAATATTCATAATTTGAGGAACTAGAAGTTTTAATGAATTGTTCGTAATTATATAGTTAGAAAGCCATATTTTTTTTTCATCTTCCCATTGATTAGCCATTCTGTTTAATACTTCTTTTTCTGAAGATTTATCTCTATTCATAACGCGTGATATTCTTTCTTTTTTATTGGTATAGACCGTAATGATTATATCACAAAATCGATCACTTCCTATTTCGAAAAGAATGGCATTCTCATATAAGATAATTGCACCCTTATTTGCTTCTATAAATTTAGAAAAATGACGATGTACTTCGGGATGTACAATCGCATTTAATCTTTTTAGTTGTTCTTTATTTTTAAAAACCAAATTGGCTATATAAGCGCTGTCTAGTATATTATTTTTATATGCTTGATCTCCAAACTCTTTTTTTATAGCATTTATTAGAGTAATTGAAGTATTCATTAATTTTTTTGCTTCTTCATCTGCAATGTAAGTCACTACATTTTCTAACTCTTTAAAATAATTAGTAACTGTAGATTTTCCACTTCCTATTCCGCCTGTTATACCTACAACCATTATTTTTGAATTAAAAAGTCTATTTTATTAGGGATAATTTTAATGTTTTTTACCAAATCGGATTGTTTATCAATTTTAGGAATTAAATAGGATAAGTTGTTTTTTTGAGAAAAAGCATAATCGCATCTTACTATAAATGCATTTCCAGCTACTTTATTAAAATTAGATAAGCCTACTTTATAAGAAACTTTAATTGTTTTTGGAAAGGTATTAATACTTAGGTTTGCAGGAAGGTTATCTATAATAAAAGGAACTTCTATTACACCTTCCGTAAACTTATCAACTTCTGCATTTAGTACTACTCTATTATCGGTGTTAACAAGCTTAACCACTGGGTTTGGTAATTTTAATGTTGCTGTCTCATTAATAGTAGTATTCACTTCATTTAAAACTATTTTAGAAGTTTTAACATGAAAAATAGTATCTAGTATTCCGTCGGGACCAGAAATAACAACAGAGTCTGGTTTAGAAATCATTTTATTTATAAAATCATACCCTGGTAGAAAGTTAATCTCTACATTGGTTAAAACTGGCACCTTTTTAGTTGCCAAATAACCTAAATCAAAAAAGATAGAATCTTTTATAAAATAGTCAATACTCAAGCCAGAAGCCATCTGCTTTTCTATACTTAATTCTTGTTGGTTTAATAAGATATAATACTTGGTATCTTTTAAATTAATTAGGTTACTTGTATTTAATTGAATTTCTTTACTAAACAACTTTGCCGATAAGAGCTTAAATCCTGAACCTCTTATATGAATTGGGATTTCTTTTTCTGGATTATTCTGTAGAACTTTGTTGCTAGGCAAGCTTGTGTAGCTGACTTGAAACATTACCGTAGCTTCATATTCTTTAGAAAATTTAGCTAACATCCATAGGATAAATGCCAGTAATACAAATAAAAAAAAGTTTTTAGGTAACGAACTTTTAGTAGTCATTCTTTATGTATTATACCCTCTAAATTAAACAAAAAAAGTGAGCTGATAGCTCACTTTTTTATTTATAGTTTTTATACACTTATTTTTTTTCTTTAGGAGCGTACTTTTTACTCAATTCTAAGGAAATCGCTGCTCTTTCAAACTTAATTCTTCCAGCTCCTGTTTCAACAGTAATGGTTCCATCTTTGTCATTCACTTCAGTTATTTTTCCGTGAATTCCACTCGTAGTTATTACTCTTGCACCTACTTTAATTTCAGCTTGGAACTTCTTCTCCTTTTTTTGCTTATTCATTTGTGGTCTAATCATAAAGAAGTATAAGACCAAAATCATTGCTAAAAAAGGAAGCATACTTGCTAATCCAGATCCTCCGCTAGCTTGTAAGAATATTGATAAATTCATTTATTTTTTTGCTTTAGGTGTTACATTTCCAAAAATTCTAACTTTTTCTGTTCCAGTCGCAGTGTTAGTGTATAATGTAACATCTTTACTTTGTCTGTTAGGCTTTCCTGCAGTATTAAATTTTACTTTAACCTCTCCTGTTTCTCCTACTTTAATTGGTTTTCTTGGCCAAGCTGGTACAGTACATCCGCAAGACGCTTTAGCATCAGTAATTACTAAGTCAATTTTTCCAGTATTTTTTACAAGAAAAGTTGTTTCTACAATAGTTCCTTCAGCAACGGTACCAAAATCATATTCAGATTTATCAAAAGAAACAACAGCAGCACCTTTTCTGATTCCGTTGTCACGTTTCTTTGCTAATTCTACATTTTTATCTTTCACTTTTTCTGCAGCATTTGCATCTTTACAAGAGACAAATACAATAGTTGACAAAACAACCACTAATACTATTGATATTTTTTTCATGATAATAAAATTTTTGTAAAAATAATAAATTATAATAAGCCTCTGCCTACTTTAACTAATCTTTTACTTTCTGTAAATTCTTTAGACAGTTTATCTAAGACTCCATTAATAAAATAACTGCTCTTTTTAGTAGAGTAATCTTTAGAAATCTCTATATATTCATTGATAGTAACTCTTGTTGGTATAGAGGGGAAATTTAAAAACTCACAGATTCCCATTTTAATTAGAATCATATCTAAATCTGCAATCCTATCGCTTTCCCAATTTGGGGTTTTATTTTCTATATCTTTCTCAAACTCTTTATGATTTAGAATAGTTTTTCTAAAAAGCTCTGAAACATAAGCCTCATCATCTTCATCTTTGTATAAACTTCCTAATACAAATGGAGCTTTTGAACTGATTTTATTTATCGTTCTAACAATCCAAGTATTAACAAAAGGGACATCATCTACCCAACTAATAGTAGTATCTTCAAAATATTCTAATAACTTTTCATTAGGTGCAACTATTTCCTTAAAAAACTCTAACACAAAGTTTTTATCATTAGAAAAAGAGTTTTCACTTGCATTCAAATACGCAGTATAAAATTCACTTTTTTGTAGATGATCCCATATAATTTTAACATACTCATCATCTAATTTCCAATGATCGAGTTTATGTTTTTTAATATAATCTTTTAAGGAATTGCTTTCGGTCAAGACTTTAATAACCTTGTTTTCAACAAACTTGGTATTAGGAACTAAATCTTCTTTCGTTGCTAAAAATTTCTTTTTAGAGATTTCTAGTTTATGCTTGGCTAGTAATTGAACTTCAACTAATAACTGTAGTGAGAGAACATATAAGTCAAACATTTTTTTAATACTATGTCTCAAGAATTTTTCTTCTTTTACTAAATCAGTATTTTCAGAATGCATCATTGCATATAGCGACTGCATAACTTTTACTCTAATATGTCTTCTATTAATCATTATAAAGAACGTATTTAAAAAAAAGAGCGAAAGAAAAATCTAACGCTCTGCAAAAATATAATTATTAATTGTTTTTTCTATGAATTCTTTTCTCTTTTACGAGTATCCAATCTATTTTGTGCGATATCGAATGCTGCTCTATGTGTAGTGATGTTTTCTTTTTCGGATAATTGGAAAATCTCTAGAGTGGTATTATAAATATTTTCTGTTTTTCGAATACTTTCTTCTTTATTATATCCTTCTAATTCTGCATATACATTAATAATACCTCCTGCATTAATTAAGAAATCTGGTGCATAGGCAATTCCTTTTTCTTTTAATAGCTTCCCGTGTTTAATTTCATCTGCTAACTGATTGTTGGCAGCTCCAGCTATAACTTTTGCTCTTAATTGATGAATTGTTTGATCGTTTATAGTTGCGCCTAATGCACAAGGAGCATAAATATCTATATCTAAGCCGTAAATATCATTTCCTAAAACAACATTTGCATTGTATTTTTTACTTAACTCTTCTAGTCTTTGCTCATGAATATCATTAATAATTACTTGAGCTCCTTCATCAGTAATATGCTTTACTAAAGTTTCTCCTACATTTCCAATTCCTTGAACAAGCACTCTTTTCCCAGCTAGATTATCCGTTCCAAATTTATATTTAGAAGCAGCTTTCATACCCATATATACTCCATAAGCAGTAACCGGAGAAGGATTTCCTGAACCTCCTTTACTTTCAGAAATACCTGTTACATATGGAGTTACTTCGCGAATGACATCCATATCTCTTGTAGCCATACCTACATCTTCAGCTGTAATGTACTTTCCTCCAAGAGAATCTACAAACTCTCCAAATTTGCGCATTAAATCATCATTCTTTTGGGTTTTGGCATCTCCAATTATTACTGCTTTTCCTCCACCTAAGTTTAGACCAGTGATTGCTGATTTATAAGTCATACCTCTAGATAGACGTAATACATCATTTAGCGCTTCCCATTCTGTTTTATATGACCACATCCTAGTCCCTCCTAGTGCAGGCCCTAAAACTGTATTATGAATTCCAATAATTGCTTTTAAACCTGTATCTTCGTCGTTACAAAAAACGATTTGTTCATGCCCGTCAAAAGAGATTTGTCCAAAGACCGGATCATTTTTTAAGTCACTAGTATTTATGATTTCTGATGTCATCTGTAGTATATTTTATTATCATTGAGAAATTTAATATTTCTCAAAAATCAACGTGCAAAAATAAGATTTTGACAAATAACATCAAAAAAAACATTATCAAATTACACATATTTTAACAAAAAGATATTAACAGTTTTAATAAATGAAGGCATTACAGCATTTAAATAAATACTTTTTAAAATATAAATTTCGCTTACTTATTGGTATCCTTATTACCATTTTATCAAAATTTTTAGCTTTAGAGATTCCACAAATAATTAGAAACTCATTAAATGCAGTAGAAGATTCTCAAAATGGAATTATTACCGATAAAGCTATCGTAGAAAAGGAACTTCTTATCAATATACTCATAATCATTGGTGTTGCAATTTTATCTGGGGTTTTCACTTTTTTAATGCGTCAAACTATAATTGTTACTTCTAGACTTATTGAGTTTGATTTAAAGAATGAAATTTATCAGCAATATCAGCGATTATCACTCAACTTCTATAAAAAGAATAGAACTGGAGATTTGATGAATCGTATCAGTGAAGATGTTTCTAAAGTTAGAATGTATGTTGGTCCAGCTTTAATGTATTCAATGAATATGATTGTTTTGTTTGCAGTTGGTTTTACCAATATGTTTAGAATCGATGCAAAACTTACCTTATATACTTTAATTCCTTTCCCTGTTTTATCAGTTTCAATTTTTATATTAAGTAAAGTAATTAATCAAAGAAGTAGTATAGTACAATTGTATTTATCAAAGCTAACTACTTTTAATCAAGAGTTCTTTTCGGGTATTAATGTGGTAAAATCTTATGGAATTAAGAATACTGTAATTTCTAGTTTTGAAAAACTTGCCAATGAAAGTAAAGAGAAAAATATTAATCTTTATAAAGTAAATGCTCTATTCTTTCCGTTAATGGTTTTACTAATTGGTTTCAGCAACTTATTGGTTATATACATTGGTGGTAAGCAGTACATTGCAGGTGAAATTCAAATAGGAGTTATTGCAGAATTCATTATTTATGTAAATATGCTTACATGGCCTGTAGCTATTGTAGGTTGGGTAACTTCAATGGTGCAACAAGCAGAAGTGTCTCAGCAACGTATTAATGAGTTTCTACAACAAGAACCTGAAATTATGAATGAAACTAATACTCCATTTGAGGTTGAAGGAGATATTGAATTTAAACATGTTTCATTAACTTATGACGATACTAATATTACCGCGTTAAAAGATATTAGTTTCTCAGTTAAAAACGGCGAAACAATTGCAATTCTTGGAAAAACAGGTTCTGGTAAGTCTAGCATTATCAATTTAGTCTCTAGGTTGTATGATCCAACACAAGGAAAGATCTTAATCGACGGAAAAGATCTTAAAGTATGTAATCTAGATGAAATAAGAAATCAAACCGGTTTTGTTCCGCAAGATCCTTTTTTGTTTTCTGACACTATTGAAAACAATATAAAGTTCGGAAAAGAAAATGCTTCATTAGAAGAAATAAAAGAGGCCGCAAAAAATGCAGTGGTCCATCAAAACATTATCGACTTTAAAGACCAATATCAAACCATTTTAGGAGAGCGTGGTGTCACATTGTCTGGGGGTCAAAAACAGCGCGTTTCTATAGCTAGAGCTATTATTAAAGACCCTAAAATTTTAATTTTTGATGATTGTCTTTCGGCAGTAGATACAGAAACGGAAGAGCAAATACTTAATAATTTAGGTAAAGTTTCCAAAAACAAAACAACATTTATCATCAGCCACCGTGTTTCTTCTGCAAAAAACGCTGATAAAATTTTAGTTTTAGATGACGGAAAAATTGTTCAACAAGGTACTCATAATCAATTAATAACAACAGAAGGTTACTACAAAGAGCTTTATAGTCAACAACTTTTAGAAAAAGAAATGTAGTCTTACTTTTTGCTAAGTGAAATAATTTGTTAGATTTGTTTAAAATTTTAAGAAAATTTAACAATTTATTAGTAAAAATTATGGCAGAGAGAGTTGAACAAGAAGAAATCTTTTCACAGGTTTTAAGAGCAGGAAGAAGGACTTATTTTTTTGATGTTAGATCAACAAAAGCAGACGATTATTATTTAACAGTTACTGAAAGTAAAAAATTTACTCATGATGATGGGTCTTTCCATTATCAAAAACACAAAATTTATTTATATAAAGAAGATTTTTCTGATTTTCAAGAAATGCTAGGCAAAGCAACAGATTTCATTATTAATGAAAAAGGTTCTGAGGTCATTAGTGAACGTCACCAAAAAGATTTTAAAAAGGAAGAAACTCTAGAAGAGAAATCTACTGAAAGCTTTACTGATGTTAGTTTCGAAGATATTTAACATCTTAATTCAAATTTAATTTACACGAAAACCCATCGCAATTGTGATGGGTTTTTTATAGTACTTTTTTTAACGTATTAGTCTTTAATACAGTTTCATCCCATTCTTTAACGGCATCACTATCCTTTGTAATCCCACCACCAACATATAAAAACACCTTAGAATTCTCTACTTCCATGCATCTTAAATTTACAAATAATTCTGAAGAATCATTTAAATTGATTTCTCCTAAAAAACCTGTATAAAATTTTCTCTCATACCCTTCATGTGAAAGAATATATGCCCTAGCTGCTTCTCGTGGAAAACCACAAACTGCTGGTGTAGGATGCAAAATAGTAATCAAGTTTTTCAATCCAAATTGTACTTTGTTTAAATTTCCTGAAAGTAATGTTCTTAAATGCACCATGCTTCCTGCCCTTACTGTTTCTCTATCTTCTATAGTTAAAGAAGTAGAAACAGATGCTAACTGAGAAGAGATAAACTTAGTAACCAAAGCTTGCTCTTCCAATTCTTTTGCACTCCACGAAACATCTAATGTATTTTCATAAGGTTTTGTTGCAGCTAATGACATTGTAGAGAATTTATTATCACTAATATTCAATAACGTTTCAGGTGTAGCTCCTAACCATAAACCTACTTTAGGATGATAAAATAAATAAACCATTGCAGACTTATATTGATGAAGTAGCTTCAGAAAAACATCAATATAATTAATGTGATTTATTTTTAACTCTTCTTTTCTTGAAACAACAATTTTTTGAATACCACTATGTCTAATTTTTTGAATTGTTTTTTCTACTAAATCTATATGCTCATCACGAGAGTCATGAACAATACTAAAATAAGATTCTTTCTTTACCGCATTCAAATTATACTCTTCAGAAATTAATTCAGAATGTTTTTCTGGAATGAGTATCGTTGAAAGACGATTATCAAAAGGCGCAAAAACAAACCCAGTCTCTTCATAATCTAGAGAAAAAAATAATTCATCAGAGTTCTGAAAAAAGCCAGTAACCTTTTCAGATAAAGGCTTTCTATATACTACAAATGGACGTTCCTTTTCAAATGCCGAACGGATGTGATTTACGATCTTCAATCTAGTAATTTTAAAAGTTCTTCTTTTATATATCCTTCGTGTGTCCAAACCAACTCATGACTTACATTGTTTATAGTCTTTAATGTAAACTGATTTTCTGGGAATTGCTCTTTAAGATATAAGGAATTCTCGTATGGTACAATCCAATCGATATCTCCATGAATACTTAGTACTTTATTTGAGGTTTGATTCCATCTATTTTCAAAATTTTCCAAATCTTTGATATGAGACATCTTTTCTCTAGAAGCTTGTTTCCATATTGGGGGAACTATCCATCTGGTGAGTTTCCATTTATATAAATTTATCATAGCAGGCATTGGTTCTACTTTACTATATACCGCTGGCGCTAATAAAACAATATGTTTTACTTCTTTTTTAGTAGCTAAAGCAATAGGCCCTCCGTAAGAATACCCCACTAAAATCACATTCTTTTTATCCCCAATAATATCACTTAACATATCAGTTTCAAAAGCAATTGATTCTTGTACGTTGTTTATATCTTCATAATTATATCCAATTCTATCATACGAAATCATATTCGCTTTACTTAGCAAAAGACTGTCTGTTAAATAACCTTTAAAATCTAAAGCAGAGCCTATTGTACCATGAACAAAAATTAATGTTGGAAAAGAAGTGTCTTTTTGAATACTTACTTTTCGATACTCAAATTCTTTAAATTTTTCTTTTGAAATTTTTGGTGTAACTAAATGAGTAGTTAATGCTTCTAAAACTACGGTATCAGATTTGGGCTTAGTAAATTGATAAAAAATAATGTACAGGACTATAAAACCTAACAGAACAATACTGAAAATTATTTTTAAAATTTTCTTTAATATCCGCATCTATGATTTCTTTTCTAAAACGATATTAGTCATTTTACAAACCGATATTAAAGCATCGTTTTCATCAACAATACGAACTTCCCATAAATGAGTTAATCTCCCTTTATGAATATTCCTAGCAGTAGCAAAAACAGTACCCTCTCTTTTAGATTTTATATGGTTAATGGTTAATTCAATTCCATTTACAAATTGAGTATCTGAAGCAATAAAAAAGTTTGACGCTGCACTACCAACACTTTCAGCTAATGCCGCAGTGGCTCCACCATGCAGCTGACCGTAAGGTTGATGCACTTTTGAATTTACGGGCATTCTAGCAGTTAAATAATCATCTCCAACATCAATAAATTCTATACTCAAAGTTTCCATTAAAGTATTTTCACATCTTTTATTAAAAGCTTCGAGTATTTCTTTTTTATGCATTACAATAAAATTTAGAAATGTAAAAATACACATAAAAAATCGTAATTTTGCATCAAGAAAGAGACTCTAAATATGTATAAGATCCGAATTATTTTAGATACGCAAGAAGATGTTATTAGAACTATCCTAGTAAATGACATTATCACTCTAGAAGACCTTCACATAAGTATTGCCAAAGCATATGGATTCGAGGGTAAAGAAATGGCTTCTTTTTACTTAACAGATGAAGAATGGAATCAAGGAGAAGAAATTCCTTTGTTTAATATGTCTGATGATCCTGCTGCATTATCGATGAACTCATGTATTTTAAATGAAGTGCTTCCAAACATCTCAGATAAATTAATTTATATCTACGACTTCTTAAAAATGTGGGCTTTCTATGTAGAAATTATAGAGATTACTTCTGAGCCACATTCTAACTTACCTAAAACAATTCTCTCTGTAGGAGAGGTTCCAGAAGAAGCTCCAGAAAAAGAATTTGTAGCCGAAGATTTTGGAGAAAACCCTAATGATGAATTTAATAGTGAGTTCGAAAGTTTAGATGATTTCGATTTCGATAATTATTAAAAAATCTATTCTATATAATTCGTTTCCTCCCTGTAACATTTTCGTATCTTGTTCGTCATACATACAAATTAACCAACAATTCTTACAATATTGGAAACAATCTTATCTTTAAAAAATCTCGATAAAAAATATGGCCCTGTTCATGCTGTGAACAACTTATCTTTTGACATAGAAAAAGGAAATGTATATGGGATTTTAGGCCCAAATGGTAGTGGTAAATCTACTACATTAGGGATTATTTTAAATGTAGTTAATAGAACCTCTGGTGATTTCAGTTGGTTTGACGGTAAAATTTCTACTCATGAAGCACTTAAAAAAGTAGGTGCTATTATAGAGAGACCGAATTTTTACCCTTACATGACTGCAATACAAAACCTGTCTTTAATTTGTACAATAAAAGGAATCTCTACTGAAAAAATTAACGAAAAATTAAAGGCTGTTAATCTTTATGAAAGAAGGTATAGTAAGTTTAGAACATTTTCTTTAGGGATGAAACAGCGCTTAGCCATTGCATCTGCTCTACTAAACGATCCTGAAATCTTAATTTTAGATGAGCCAACTAATGGTTTAGACCCACAGGGGATACATGAAATTAGATCAATCATAAAAAACATTGCAAGTACAGGTACTACTATTTTATTAGCATCACACCTACTAGATGAAGTAGAAAAAGTGTGTAGTCATGTAGTTGTAATCCGAAAAGGGGTAAAATTATATAGCGGAAGAGTTGATGAAATGACGGCTTCAAATGGTTTATTTGAGTTAAACATAGAAGGTGATGACACTAAATTAATAACACTACTAGAGCAACATGATAGTATTGGGAGTGTTAAAAAAGAAAATAGCTACGTTATTGCTACGTTAAACAAAGCTATTACTGCTACTGAAATAAACACCTACTTATTTAAAAACGGTATTGTTGTTTCGCATTTAGTAAAACGTAAGCCAAGTTTAGAACAACAATTTTTAGACCTAACCAACAACAATTAACCAACAAACCATATAAAGTCATGCTAAGACTACTTACCATAGAATTTCATAAATTAAGACATAATAAGGCTAGTAAAGTACTATCCATTATATATTTTGGTCTTTTAACCTCAATTGCACTAATTGCTGCCATAAAGTTTGATATTGGTGTTGTTAAATTTCATTTAGCTGAATTAGGGATTTTTAATTTTCCATATATATGGCATTTCAACACCTACATGGCCGCTATTTTTAAGTTTTTCTTACTACTAGTTATTGTATCTATGATGGCTAATGAATATAGTTATAAAACACTAAAACAAAATCTTATAGATGGGTTAAGTAAAAAAGAATTTATCCTTTCCAAATTCTATACAGTGATTGTGTTTGCAGCTGTTTCTACTATATTTATTTTTATTGTTTCACTGATTTTAGGTTTAATCTATTCTGATTATAATGAGTTTACTATTATTTTTTCTGATTTAGATTATCTTTTTGCTTTCTTCTTAAAACTTGTCGGCTTCTTTTCTTTTGGACTATTTTTTGGCATGTTGATTAAAAGATCTGCTTTTGCTGTTGGAGCTATGGTGGTTTGGCTTTTTATAGAAAATATTATTAGGGGGTTATTATATTGGAGTTTCCGAGAGGCTGATAGTATGCACGATAATGTAAATAACATTATGCAGTTTCTTCCTTTTGAGTCTATGTCTAATTTAATAAAAGAGCCCTTTAGTAGACTGGGAGCTGTAAAAACTGTTGCCAATCAAGTTGGAGAATCGTTTGATAAAAGTTACGATGTAGAGTTTTTAAGTGTCGTAATAGTGTCTATATGGACTTTTCTTTTTATTTATTGGTCTTACGCCTTGTTAAAGAAAAGAGATTTATAATTTTAAAAAATATAATGCTTAAAAAAACACTCACTTTGTGGGTGTTTTTTTATAAAGGTTCTTCCAACCTCATACATTCTATTCCTTGTTAAAAAACAAGGAATTATCATACTTTTTAGATATATTTGACGTTTATAGCATCAAACAATCAGACATGAAGAAAGTAATACTCCTTTTCATTTTATTTATCTCCTTACATACATTTGCACAAAAAGAAGCTAATTTTTGGTATTTCGGACAGAATGCAGCACTAGATTTTAATTCTGGAACACCTGTTTCTGTTACCGGAAGCTCATTGAGTACAAGAGAAGGATGTTCTTCTTTTTCTGATGTTGATGGGAATTTATTATTCTATGTAGGAGCGCCTACTACAACAGCGACAAACCTAACTATATGGAATAGAAATAATGTTTCTATGCCTTTTACAAGTGGTGCAACTAGATTAAATGGAGATGCTTCTAGTTCGCAATCTGCTTTAACAGTACCTATTCCTGGTAACCCAGATGAATATTTTTTATTCACAGTAGGAGCACAATCAAGTGGTAACGCTGGTTTTTGGTATTATACTATCAATATGAGAGCAGACGGAGGATTGGGCGATATTTCTGCTGGACCTATAGCACTTAATCATACATTCAATGCTTCATCTTGGACTGAAAAAGTAACCGCAGTAAGAGCAGATGCCTGTAATACATTTTGGGTAATTTCTTTAATTGGTAATTCCTTTTTAGCTTATGAGATAACTTCAGCGGGGGTTGCTGCAACTCCAGTAGTATCAACTTTACCTGGTTTTAATGCTAATGACCCTAGAGGGTATTTAAAAGTATCTCCTGATGGTAACACCTTAGTGGCAGCTAATATGGGAGGCGGAACGTATATTTTCAATTTTGATGATGTAACAGGGCAAGTATCTCATTTCGAAGGTGGTACAGCAAGTCAAATAGACCTTCAAGGTAGAGACGGGTATGGAGTTGAATTTTCTCCAACAAGTAGAGTTCTATATGTATCCACAGGAAGTTTTACACCTACAACTGAATTTTTATACCAATTTGATTTAACTCAATCTACATTGGCAGATATTAATGCTTCTAGATATGAAGTTCATTCTTATAATAATACCAGAGGAGCGGTTCAGTTAGGACCAGATAATAAAATTTATTGGACAAGTAATGACTCAGCAAATATTAGTGTTGTAAATGAGCCTGAAGAGCTAGGCTCAAGATGTGACTATTCGCATCTTTCTGTAAATTTAGGAGGCCCACAGGCAAGTCAAGGATTACCTCCATTTTTATCTTCTCTTTTATTACCTATAGATATCACAGATTCTACTACTGGTGAAACTATTACAAATCAAACCTTACAATATTGTATTGGAGAAAATAAAACACTAACACCAGATGCTGTAACTGGTACTGGTATTACCTACGAATGGAATTTTGATGATGGTACTGGACCTGTAGTTGTATCTACAGACCCAAGCTTAACGTTAACGGGTATAACAACTGCCAATGCGGGTGATTATTCACTTACCATTGAATTAACAGATAATTGTGGAAACTTAACCGAGTTAAATGGAGTCTTTGAAATTGGTGTGTTCGAACCACCTCTAGCAATAGATCCAACTTTTGTCCCAGATATTCAATTTTGTGATACAGATGGTGATGGTTTAAATATTTTTGATCTTAGTGCTAATGATAGTACTATCTTAGATGGTCAAGATCCCACGAGATTTGAAGTTGTGTATTCTACGGTACCAGACTTTGCTTCGTTAATTAATGCTTCTGCATATCAAAACGCATCAGCTTTTAGTACTGATCTTTTATATGTAAGAGTCCGAAATGTAGCAGCACCTAATGCCTGTTATAGCGATGAGTCATTTACAATTCAAGTTACTAGTGAACCAACACCTACAGCTCCAACACCATACATTGTTTGTGATGTGGTTAATGGACCAAGTACAGATGTTGATGGATTCTATCAAATGTTTGATTTAACTACTAAAGATGCAGAAATTCTTGGAACTTTAGATCCAACATTATATACAGTAACCTACCATACAACGCTAACGGGTGCTCAAACTGATAATACAACAGATGTTGTAGATAAATCAATGCCTTATACCAATTCATTAGCATTTGATCAAACGATACTGTATGTAAGGGTAGAAAACAATTTGAATGCTGCATGTAATAACGCCACAAATACATTAAGTTTAGTTGTTGTTCCACAACCAAAAACGGATCCTGCAACGAATATTATGGAATGTGTAGCAAGTCCTAATCAAAGTTTTAACTTAAATACATTAAAAGATGCTGAAGTTTTAGGAACTCAAGATCCAACTATATTCAATGTAAACTATTATACAAATCTTGCAGACGCACAAGCAGATACAAATAGATTGCCAGCAAATACATTTAATACTACTGCTTATGGCATATATAATCTATGGTCAAGAGTATTTCATACTGCTAATCCAACTACATGTATAGATGCCAATCAAGCAATTACTGATTTTCAGATTTTTGTATCACAAGATCCTAATGGACTGATTCAAACACCTGTAGATGTTAGTGATTGTGACAATGCAGTGGGTGGTGGAACAGATACTGATGGTATTATTAATGACTTTATAACACTTTCATCGAAAGATGTTGAAGTTTTAAACAATGTTGCATTTGTAGATCCTACAGTATATTCTGTGTCTTACCATACAACGCTTATTGGATCACAAACTGATAGCACAACTGATGTAATTGATAAAAATATTCCATATACCAACATCACTGCAAATCAACAAACGATATATATAAGAGTAGAACATAACGATGATGTGAGTTGTGCTGCATTTACTACTTTCGATTTAATAATACATGCATTGCCAGTGATTAGCAATGT